>NZ_JAXGGF010000001.1:0-1410254 GCF_034105325.1 Xanthomonas sp. LF02-5
AATGCTGTCCCGCAATCCCACAGCACGCTGGCACGAACGGCGTCGCGCCGTGCGCAACGACGCGCACCCACTCAGTAATCCACGCCCACCGAGAACAACAGCGTGCGCGGGTCGCCCAGGGCCACGGCGCGCTGCAGGCCGCCGGTGAAGTAGTCGCGGTCGAAGGCGTTCTTCAGGTTCAGCGCGTAGCGCCAATGGCCCTGGCGGTAGCCCAGGCCGGCATCGAATACCAGATAGCCGGGAATGCGATGGCCGTAAGCGGTCTTCTCGCCTTCGGCGCGCGCGCCGCCGCTGACGCTCCAGCCGTCGGCCGCGCCGTGGGCGGTGTACTGCAGCCACACAGAACCGCTATGCCGCGGCACGTTGTTCAGGCGGCTGCCGACGCTGCTGACACGCTGGCCACCGTCGTCGGTGACCACCGCATCGGTGTAGGCGTAGCCGCCGAACAGGCTCAACCCGTTGCCCAGGTCGGCGGCGGCGTTGAGCTCCAGGCCGCGGCTGCGCTGTTCGCCCACGGCGAGGCTGTAGCCGTCGTTGAACGGATCGGTCTGCAGCACGTTGCGCCGGCGCAGGTCGTACAGCGCCATGCTCAGGCTGGTGCCGCTGCCGACTTCCATCTTGACGCCCAGTTCCACCTGGCGCCCGCGCTCGGGATCGAACTGCGCGCCCTGCGCGTCGGTGCCGACGTTGGGATAGAAAGAGGTGGCGACGCTGACATACGGGCGCAGCCCGCCACCGGCGTCGAACATCAGCGCTGCCGAACCCGTCGTGGCACTGTTGTCGGTGCGCGTGTCGCTGCCGGCCAGCCGGTCCTCGCTGCGGTTGCGGCTGCGGTCGTGGCGCAGACCCAGCAGCAGTTGCCAGTCCGGTGCGAACTGGATGCGGTCGCGCAGGTACAGGCCGCCCGAGGTCACCACGCTGAGGTTGTCGCGGGTGGGGCGTGCCGGGCAGGTCACGGCGCTGCCGTAGACCGGCGCGTACACGTCGAGATTGCCGACGCGGCAGGTCGACTGCACGTTCCATTCCCAGGTCTTGAACGCGTCCAGGCCGGCGGTGACGGTGTGCTGCCAGGTGCCGGTGGCGAAGCCGCCCTGCAGGTAGGTGTCCTGCACCCAGGTGCGTCCGTCGAACTGTTGCTGGGTGGCGGTACGGCGCAGGGTGCGCAGGTTGGCGGCCAGGCCGTTGTTGGCGATCAGGAAACCGTCCAGACCGAAGCTCTGCCAGCGCGCGGCGTGGTGCAGACTCCAGCCATTGTCGAAGCGGTGATCGAGCACGTAGCCGATCCGGCTCTGGTGGCTGTGGTACGGCCGCTGCCCGGGTTCGCCGGTGAACAGCGCGCGGTCGATTTTGCCGTTGCGGTTGGGTTCGGCGCTGCCTTCCCAGGGCAGGCCCTGCTGGCGGATGTAGTCGCGTTCCTGGTAGCTGGTCAGCAGCACGAAGTCGGTGCGCGGGCCCAGGTCCAGCGACAGCGACGGGGCGATCCAGCGGCTGCGGAAGTACACGTGGTTGGTCGGGTCGTCGCTGTTCATCGCCAGCGCATTGAGGCGCAGTGCGACCTTGCCGTCGGCCGACAGCGGCTGGTTGAGATCGACGCTGCCCTGGCGCAGGCCGTCGCTGCCCACGCCCAGGTCGACCCGCCGCATCGGCTCGGCGCCGGGACGCTTGCTGATCAGGTTGACCAGGCCGCCCGGCAGCACCTGTCCGTACAGCAGCGAAGCCGGGCCCTTCAGCACCTCCACCTGCTGCACGCCGAACAGTTGCTCGGCCACGCGGTTGCTGTCGGCGGTGCGCAGGCCGTCGACGAACAGCGCGTCGGAGGCGGTCTGGCCGCGGATGATCAGGTCGTCCCAGCCGCGCCGGCCGTAGGTGTTGGCGACGACCCCGGAGACGTTGTGCAGGGCATCGGACAGGGTGCGCGCCTGCTGGCTGTCCAGCAGCGCGCGCGGCACCACGGTGATCGAGAACGGCGTCTGCGCCAGCGGCGCATCCGACTTGTCGGCCTGCACCGGTCCGGTGGCGCGGAAGCCGCTCTGCGCATCGGCGCGCACCTGCACCGTGGGCAGGGCGGTCGCCTGTGCGGCATCGGCGCCGCTGTCGGCGTCCGAGGCGGTGTCGGCACTGGCGGCGTGCGCAGGCAGGGACAGCGCCGTGCCCAGCAGGCAGGCGTACGAAAGGGGATGCAGTGTCATCGAGACCGTGGGGCGAAAGTTCTAATCGAGAATGATTATATTTCGCGAGAGCGGCCTTGGGAATGCCCGCGGCCGCGGCACGGCGGAGTGCCCGCTGCGCGGCATGCCTGAATATCGGGGGGCCGTACCTGCGTTGCGCCGGTACCGCGCATCGCCACGCGCTGTCCACAAACGCAAAGCGACCGCCGGTGCGGTCGCTTTGCGGCGCGGTAACGCCGTTGACCGTTGAGGGGATGCCAGTCGCGCGGGCGCGCGGCGGACTCAGCCGGCGACGCGGAACACGCCGGGCTGGCCGCCGGGCGGCGTGCCTTCGAACTGGATCAGCGAGGCGACCAGTTCGGCATGCAGGCGGATGCGGCCCATCTCGCGCATGATCCGGATGTCCTCGTGGCGCAGTTCGCGGTTGGCCACCACCTCGCGCTTGTAGGCGAGGATCTCCGGATACTTGCGCGCCATGTTCAGCGCGTCGGCCACGCACTCCACGGTGTCGGCATCGGCCGACAGCGGTTCGCGGCTGTTGAACGCGGTGAGCCAGCGCTCGAAGCCGGCGGTGCGGTCGAACATGTTGGCGATGAACCAGATCACGAACAGGATCGCCACCCACGAGGTGACCACGATGACGATGCGCGAGAACGTCAGGTGGTAGTCGTGCTGCCACAACTGCGCAGTGATCACGCCGAGCAGGATCAGCGAGATCGCCTGCCAGCCGATGATCGACGCCACCAGCCACTGCTGCTTGGCCTTGGCCAGCAACGCGACCTCTTCGCGGATCTGCGCCTCGCTCTTGTGCTGCCAGTGCGCGACCTGTTCGGGAAACGAGCGCTGGTGCAGCGCGTTGTCCTCGAGCAGCAATCCCAAGCCTTTGAACAGAGCGAGCATGACGGGCTCCTTGCAGATGCGGTGACGGACGCGGAACGTCGGTTGGCGATCTTGAGGCAGCTTCTTTCTAGCACAGCGGCCGCAAAGTGCATGCTGCGGTCGCACATGCGGCGCGGCCGCGGCGCGCCATACGCCATCGCACGGCGCTCGCGCCGCTTTCGCTACCATCGGCGCATGCCCCCGCTGCTACGCACCCTCTCCGCTCCGGCCACCGCGCAGATCCGCCGCTGGGTGCTGGGCGCGTTCCCGCGCGAACGCGACGCCATCGACTACGACCAGCCGCTCGGCGATGTGGGCCTGTTCGGTCCGGACAGCGTCACCTGGCGCATCCATGCCGAGTTTCCCGGGATGCTGGCCGGCGGGCTGTGTGCGCTGCTGCTGCAGACCCTGCATCCGCTGGCGCTGGCCGGGGTCTACGACCATTCCAACTTTCGCGAGGATCTGGTCGGGCGCCTGCGCCGCACCACCCAGTTCGTCGCCGCCACCAGCTACGCGCCCGCCGACGCGGCGCAGCGCCAGATCGCCCGTGTGCGTGCGATCCACACGCGGGTGCGCGGCCACACGCCCGACGGGCTCGCCTACGCCGCCGACGATCCGGCGCTGCTGACCTGGGTCCACGTGACCGAGGCCTACGGCTTCCTGCAGGGCTACCGCCGCTACTGCCGCGCGGTGCCGGCGGCGATCGCCGACCGCTATTACGACGAAGGCCGGCGCGTCGCCGAAGCGCTGGGCGCGCGCGACGTCCCGGCCAGCGAGGCGGCGGTGCTGGACTATTTCGCGCGGCAGCGGCCGCTGCTGCGGGTGGATGCGCGCTCGCGCGAGGTGCTGGCGGTGCTGTCCGGGCTGCGTCTGCCGGTGCCGGCGCCGGGGCTGTCGCGCGAACTGTTCCTGGGCGCCGGCGCGGCCTTGCTGCCGCCATGGGCCAGCGCCCTGCTGCGGCAGGCACGGCTGCAGCGCACCGGCCCGACGGTGCCGGCCTGGTTGCTGCAGCAGGTGGCGCCGCTGTTCCGGGTGGCACTGCACGATGGCATCGCCGCGCGTGCGTGCCGACGGGTGGGACTGACGACGCAGGCACTGGCGCAGTGGCCGCAGCGGACTGAATGATTTATCCGCATCGCTGAACGCAGTATCGCGTCACGGATGGTCAAGATCGCCGATCCCAGGCCGCACTCCCGACCCTCGATGCCGCCGAACCCGCTCGCCGACAGGAAGCGTGACCGTCGCTTTCGGCACAGCCTGCGTCGCGTCACGCGCGCGCCGTTGCGGGCGATCGCGACCTGGGGCGTGGCGCTGGCGGTGCTGCTGGCCGCCGGCCTGGTGCTGGTGCTGGCGCAGGACCGCCACAACCGCCTGGCCGCAGCGCAGCGGCAGAGCCTGGCCCTGGCCACCGGCAGCGACCGCCTGCTGCAGTTGCAACTGGACAATCTCGGCCAGGCCCTGCATGGCGAGGGCCTGAGTGCGCAGGCGCTGCTGGCGGAGACGCCGATGCGGGCGCCCGAGCTGATCGCCGCCTCGCTGCACGGCCTGCAGGCGCGGCACCCGGAACTGCGCGACGTGGCCCTGCTGGATGTGCAGGGCCAACGCCGCTTCGGCGGCACGGGCGATCCGCAACTGCGCGCATGGATGCCGCGCGCGCGCTGCGGCGACCGGGTCTGCGTGAGTCCGCCAGTGCGCCTGGCCGATGGCGAGGCGGTGGTGCGCGTGGCGGTCCCGTGGGGCACCGATGGCTGGGTCGAGGCGCAATGGCGGGTGGCCGCGTTGCAACGCATCGTGCAGGGCACCGACAGCGGGCGCGACGGCATCGTCGCGCTGACCGACGCGCAGGGCGTGCTGCTGGCCGCCAGCCGTCCGCTCGCGGCCGGCCAGCCACGTCTGCCGATCGCGCTGGCGCAGCCGATGCCGCACGGCGGCGCCCTGGGGGTACGCCGCGATGTCTTCGACGGGACACCGCGGATCCTGGCGCTGAGCGGCGGCGGTGCGCATCCGTTGCTGGCAGTCGCCGGGGTGGGGCTGCGCGAGACGCTGTCCGGCTGGTGGTGGTTCGTCGCGGCGGCGGCGCTGGTGTACGTGCTGTACCTGCTCGGCCTGGCCTATCTGCTGGTCAGCCTGCGCCGCGCCGAGCGTCGCCAACGCCACCTGCTGCAGCGCCTGCGGCGTGGCGACGAGGATCTGCGCCTGGCGCACGGCATGGGCGGCATCGGCACCTGGCGCGTCGACATCGCGCGGCGCGTGCTGCGCCTGTCCGAACCGACCGGCGCGATGTTCGGCCTGCAGCGCATGCAACTGCCCATCGAGGCGTTCCTGGCGCGGATCCACGACGAGGATCGCGCACGGGTGACGCAGCTGTACGAGGACGCGGCGCAAGGGCGCGCGGACTACAACACCGTCTATCGCATGCACCTGCCCGATGGACGCCTGCGCTGGCTGGCCGCACGCGGCGCGCTGGTGCACACCCGCGAGGGCGTGTGCATGACCGGCGCGGTGCAGGATGTCAGCGACCGGGTGGCGGCGCACGCGCGCCTGCTCGATGCCGAGCGCCAGTTCCGCCTGGTGTTCGACCGCAATCCGCTGCCGTACTGGGTGTTCGCCGTCGACAGCCTGCGCTTCCTGGAAGTGAACCAGGCCGCGGTGCGCCAGTACGGCTA
Source organism: Xanthomonas sp. LF02-5 (assembly GCF_034105325.1). Classification (NCBI taxonomy): domain Bacteria; kingdom Pseudomonadati; phylum Pseudomonadota; class Gammaproteobacteria; order Lysobacterales; family Lysobacteraceae; genus Xanthomonas; species Xanthomonas sp. LF02-5. The sequence continues at coordinate 5,714 of NZ_JAXGGF010000001.1, forward strand.
CAGCCGCGAGGAATTCCTGGCGATGGACCTGCTTGGCCTGCGCCCGGCGGAGGATGCCAAGCGCTTGCTGCAGGACGTGCGCAAACCGCGCGAGGGCTTCGACGCGCCGAGCGTGTGGACCCACCGGCGCAAGGACGGCAGCCTGCTGTCGGTATGCATCCACAGCGCCGACCTGGAATTCGGCGGCGTGCCGGCGCGGCTGATCCTGGCCGAAGACGTCACCGAGCGTCTTGCCCATGAACGCGAATTGGCCTACCTGGCACGCCACGAGTTCAACACCGGCCTGCTCAAGCCGCGCGCGATGGCCGAAGCCCTGCGTGCGCAGCGCGGCGGCTATGCCATCGCCTACGTGCAGGTGCGCGGCCTGGCCCTGATCGGCGACACCCTGGGCCGCGCCGCCGGCGACGCGGTGCGCAGCGCGGTGGCCGGGCGCATCCGCACGCTCGGCGAGCGCTTCGGCCTGAGCGCGCACCAGCCGGCGCAGGACTTCGTGCTGGCGATCCTGGACCCCCAGCTCCTGCCGCAGGCTTTGCAGGCGCTGCAGGAGGCGCTGTACGCACCGGTGCAGGGCGGCGAATTCGCCCAGCAATTGCAGGCGCACATCGGCGTGGCGCTGTGTCCGGACGATGCCGCCGATGCCGACGAGGCGATCGGCAGCGCCGCGCAGGCCGCGCATGCGGCGCAGGCAGAGGGCCGCAGCCTGGTGCGCTTCGACCGCGCCATGGCCGCGCGCACCGGCGAACGCCTGCGCCTGGCCGGGCGCATCCAGCAGGCGATCGAGCGCCAGGAGTTCGAGTTGTACTTCCAGCCGATCATGGATGCCGTCAGCGGCGCGCCGCGCGAACTGGAAGCCCTGATCCGCTGGCCGCAGCGCGATGGCGGTTTCATCGCGCCGGATGCGTTCATCCAGTTGTGCGAGGACACCGGGCTGATCCTGCCGCTGGGGCGCTGGGTGATGCGCGCGGCGGCGCGGGCGCGTCGCGCCCTGGTCGAGCACGGATGGCCGGACCTGCCGGTGGCGGTGAACGTGTCGGCGCTGCAGTTCTTCGACGGCGACCTGGTCGCCGACCTGGTGCAGGCCTGCGCCGAGGCCGGGCTGGCCGCCAACGGCCTGCAGTTGGAGCTGACCGAGAGCAGCCTGATGCGGCAGCCGCAGCAGGCCGGCGACGTGCTGCGGCAACTGCGCGCGCTGGGCGTGCGCGTGGCCCTGGACGACGTCGGCACCGGCTTCTCCAGCATGGCGTATCTGCGCGACCTGCCGCTGGACACGCTGAAGATCGATCGCAGCTTCGTCGCCGAGGTGGACCGCGATCCACGCAACGCCTCGATCTGCCAGGCGCTGCTGACCCTGGGCCATTGCCTGGGGCTGGACGTGGTCGCCGAGGGCGTGGAAACCGAGGCGCAGCTGCGCTGGTTGCGCGCGCACGGCTGCGGCGGCGTGCAGGGCTATCTGCTCGGGCGTCCGGCCCCATTGGCGGATGTGCTGCAGCGGCTCGGCGCGGTCACAGCATGAGTTCCACGTCGTGCCCGCTGCCCGGTGCCGGCAGCGGCTCGCCGTCCCAGTAACGCCGCAGCGGTTCGCGCACCAGGTCCAGCGCGGTGGAGGCACCGCGCGCGCCCGGATAGCGCTGCAGGTTGCGCGACTGCAGCGCGAGCATGCGCCGGTCCTGTTCGCCGACCCGGCGCAGCAGCGGCCACACCAGCAGCCGCACCGCCCACGCCGGCGCCCAGCGCCCCTCCACGTGCAGGCTGGCGAAGACGTCGGTGCTGCGCGCGTCGAGCGGGGTGAAGTGGAGGCTGATCCGCACGCGGCCGCCGCGCGCGTAGCGGTACTCGATCTGCGCGCTGCCGGGCGCGGCGAAATGCGCGCGTTCCAGGATGCGCGGCGACTCGAACAACCGGTACAGCCAGCCGCTCTGCGCCGCGGCGCCGCGGTAGTCGACGTGGAAGCCTTCGTCGGTGTGGCGCAGCTCGGCGCGCATGGCGGTGCGCGCGCCGCCGCGCCGCACCAGCCCCGGATGCAGCAGATGGGTGTGCAGCGGGTCCAGGAAGTTCTCCAGCGCATCGACCACGTGCGCATCCCAGCGCGTGCGCCACAGGAAGCGCCGCGCCGACGGCTGCAGCGTCTGCACCAGGTGCGAGGGCGCGTCCGCGCCTTCCGGATCGGGACGCAGCCAGATCAGGCCGTCGTGCTCGCGCGCGGCGAAGGCGCGGACCCGCACCGCCGGCGGCGCCTGCCCCGGCGGCAGGCCGGGGATCTCGCGCAGGGCGCCGGCGCGGTCGAAGCGCCAGCCGTGATAGGGGCAGGACAGGCCGTCGCCGGCGGCGCAGCCGGCCGACAGCGGCGCGTGCCGGTGCGGACAGCGGTCTTCCAGCGCCAGCAGGCCGCCATCGGCGCAACGCGCGATCGCCGCATGCCGGTCCATCACCGACACCGCCAGCGGCTGGCGCCGCAACGCCGTGGCGGGGGCGACGGCGAACCACTGCCGGTACAGGGACGGATGCCAGGCGCTCATGCCGCCGGCGCCACGCGCGTGGTGTGCCGCGCGCCGCGCGCGTTCATGTGATGGCGGTGCCGGCGACCCGGTTGCGGCCGGCGCGCTTGGCCGCGTACAGCGCCTGGTCGGCGGCCAGCACCAGGGTCTGCCAGGACGCCTGCGCCCCGGGCGACAGGCAGTAGCCGATGCTCACCGTGCACACCAGCGGCGCCTCCGGCGCGGCATCGATCTGTTGCTGCGCGATGCGCCGCCGCAGGCGCTCGGCGAGATCGCGCACCGACGCCTCGTCGCCCTGCGGAATCAGCACCATGAACTCCTCGCCGCCGATGCGCGCCAGCAGGTCCGGCATGCGGATGTGCTGCGTCAGGGTCTGCGCGATGGCGACCAGCACCTGGTCGCCGACCGCATGGCCGAAGCGGTCGTTGATCGCCTTGAAATGGTCCACGTCGATCATCAGCACCGCGATCGACGCCCGCTTGCGTGCGGCATCGAGGGTCGCCGCCTCGCCGCGCTCCCACATCACCCGGCGGTTGGTGACCCCGGTGAGTGGATCCTGCGAGGCGTGCCGCCGCAGTTCCGCGTTCATTTCGCGGGTCAGCATCCACAGGAAGCCGGGGGTGATGCTGGCGGTCAGCACGATGCGCGAGAGCAGGCCGAAGTTGGTGGTCGGGTCGTAGCTGGTATCGACGTCGGGATGGAAGGCCCACCAGACCACCCGCAGCCCGACCATGCCGGCCCACAGGAAATGGAAGACGGCCGTGAAGCGCGCCGGCGTGCGCACGGTGCTGTCGGCGTGTCGCCACAGCGCCACCGCGGTGGCCAGGGTCAGCATGCCGCGCACCAGGCCGCCGAAGATCACCATGATGCGGTGATCGAGGCCTGTGTAGTGCAGGCTGTAGAGTTCCAGCGCGCAGAGCAGCGCGATCGGGACCAGCAATGTCCACTGCAGCAGTGGGCGTCGCAGGTAGGCGTTTACCGCCACCAGTGTCAGTGCGGTGGCCACGTCGAGGGTGACGTTGCCGGCGGGCGCGACCCAGACTTCCATGTAGTGCCAGGCCGGCGCCAGCAGGGTGCCGAAGCCCAGGGTGAACACGGCGTAGCTCAGCGTCAGCAGCAACAGGCTGCGCGCGTGCCGTTCCTTGCGGCCGGTGACGTACAGCGCCAGGAACATCGCCGAGGACACCGCCGCGAGCAATGCGTTGACGATCAGCAAGGTGCCGGCATGGGCCAGATGCGCAATCCATTCCACAGATGTTCCGGGCCGCAGCGGCGATGAGGTGTTGCAGATGCAGCAAAGTATATGCCAGTGCCAGTGTCGGGCAGCCGACGCGGCATGTGCGATCGACGCTGAAAACGATTACGGCCCGCCTTCGGGCGTGGCGCTGCCTGGCCTCACAGCCGGTACTGGCGCATCAGCGGGACACCGATGCGCCGGGTCAGGGCGCCGAGCGCGGCGATCGGCTGGCGTCGCCGCAGCGGCAGGTGGCGCGCATCGACCGCGCTGTACTCGATGACCGGCATGCCGCCGCGCTGGCGCTTGAAACTGGCCGCGCCGGCGCTCTGGTTGAGGCGCTGTCCATACCGTCGCGCATGGTCGATGCCGCAGGCGGTGAGGGTGCGGTACAGCGCCAGCCGCTGCGGCAGCTGCAGGTCGTAGCCGACGATCGGTGCGGTGACGGTGCCGCCGATGCCGAACAGGCCGGTGATGCAGACCAGTTGCCCGTCGCCGTCGCGGAAGCCGTCGAAGCGCAGCAGCCCGGCGCGGTGCCAGGCGCGCAGGAAGTCGGTGTGGTAGGCCGGATTGCAGTGCGAATATTTCTCCAGATACAGCTGCGCATACAGCGCGGCGATGCGCGGATAGTCGGCCTCGCCGATGGCGTCGTTGCCGCAGCGCTGCAGGTCGCGGCGGTCGACCAGCTTGAGGTCGCGGGCCAGGTCGCGATGGCGCAACAGTTGCGGCCAGTCCTCGTACAGGTAGACCTGGCGGCTGCCGATCAGGGTGAAGCCTTCGGCCTGCAGCGCGTGCAGCCACTGCGGCGTATCCACCGCGTTGAGCGAGCGGAACCACAGCGCGTGGTCGGGCCAGCGCGCGCGTGCGACATCCAGCAATGCGCGCAAGCCGCTCGGCGGCAGCGGCGGGTACAGGTTGGTGGACAGCAGCCAGTTGTTGAGGGTGACCGCACGGTCGATCCGTGCCCAGTCCAGCCACGCGCCGATGCCGCCGCACAGGCCGCGCACCGGCGCGGCCAGCGCGCCCGGCAGCAGCCGTGCGGCTTCCTCGGCGGCGTAGTCGGCGTAGGTGGTGCGCGGCGAGCAGACCCAGGCGTTGCCCGGGTGGCGTTCGCCGACCGTCACCGGCAGCGCCAGGTCGCCCGCCTGCAATACCTCGATGCGCGCATGTGCGTTGTCGGCCAACTGCTGCGCGTCGCCGCCGGCGTGCAGCGCGGCGAAGCGTTGCAGCTTCGCGGCGTAGTCGGCGGCTGCGGCGTCGGCGCTGTCGGTACTCATGGCGGCGGCAGCGCTTCGCCGTCCCATTCGGTATCGCGGGTGGCGGCCTCGCGCACGCTGCAGCGCTGCGCCAGCGCCAGGCGCGCGTGGCTGCCCAGGTCGCACAGCGTGCCGACCAGCGGCCAGCGGTCGCCGCGCGGCGCCAGTACGTCCTCGGCGCGCGCGTAGTCGTGGCGCCACTGTCGCAGCCGGCCCTGGCCCAGCGCCGCCGGCAACGCCACGCCCAGCATCAGCATGCCCAGCATCGCCGCGCGCTCGTCGGCCGGGCGCAACGGCGCCGGCGCCGCGCCCGCGTCGCCGCACAGCAGTCCCACCAGCGGATCGGTCGCGGCGAACAGGTGCAGGCCGCTGGTCGCGCGCGGATTGCATTCGATCACGCTGCAGCGCCCTTGCGCGGAGACCATCCAGTCGAAGGAAATCTGCCCAGTGAAGCGCAGCGCCTGCACCAGTTGCGCGGTGAAGCGCTCGATCTGCGGGTTCGGTGCGGCGTCGAAGTAGTAGCTGGAGCTGCGCCGCAGCCGATAGCGCGGGCGGTACACCGCATGCGCCAGCAACATGCCGTCGCGCGCCAGCGCATACGAGCAGCGTTCCTCGCCCTCACAGTAGCGCTGTGCGACCCAGTCGCCCTGCGCGAGCAGGGGTGCGGCATCGGCGGGAACTCCTTGCGGGTACAGCCGCACATGCACGCCGAAGCGCGAGAACTCCGGTTTGAGTACCAGCGGTTCGGAACCGGCCCATTCGCGCGCCTGCCCCAGGCTGCGCACGCGCACGCTGGCGGGTACGTCGATGGCGCTGTCCAGGCTGCGCGCCAGTTCCATGAAGGCGTACTTGCTGTGCAGCGTGCGCAGCGTGTCGAAGTCGTGCAACGGCAGCTGCAACTGCGTCGGCAGCGCACTGCGATAGCGGGCCAGGTAGAACACTTCCTCGCAGGTCGGCACCAGCACGTCGATGCGCTGGCGCGCGAGCACGCCATTGAGATCGGCCAGCCAGGCGCGTGGCGCATCGCGTGCCGGCGCGACGCGGTGATGCGCGGCCACCGCGCGCGACCAGCCGGAGATGCGACTGGCGACGCTGTCGGCCAGGTGCACCCGCCAACCCTGCGCGGCGAAGCGGCGCGCCAGGTCCAGGGCGACCGGCGCGCGTGCGCCGGTGATCAGCACGCCGGGGGCCTCAGCCATGCGGGTGCTCCGCCGGTGCCGGCCGCCATTGCCGACAATGCGAGGGCACCAGGCGCAAGCCCGGCTCGGCCTGGCGCAGCGCATGCAGCCGCGCCAGGGTGTCGCGATAGACGCGATGCTCGCCGAGCAGGTGGGTGACCAGGGCTGGCGGCGGCGTGCCGTCGGCGAGCGCAGCGCTGGACCAGGCCGCGTCGGCGATCAGGAACACCGGGCCGTGCGCGTCCTCGAACCACAGGCCGTAGTGGCCGGGCGCATGTCCGGGCAGCGGCACCAGCAGCACGCTGCCGTCGCCGAACAGGTCGCGTGGCGTGCCGAAGTCGCGCAGTGCGGCGGGCGGCAGCGCCGCGGGCAGCGCCTCGATCCAGTGCATGCGCGGGCGCGCGCCGTGCAGCAGTGCCGGCAGGAAACCTTCGCGCAGCGCGGCCAGCCGGCCGCGGCGCTGCAGATCGTCCCAGGCCTTTTGCGCGCAGGCCAGGCGCGCGTGTGGGAAATCGGCGACGCCGCCGACGTGGTCACCATGGAAATGCGACAGCACGATCCAGCCGATGCGGTCCGCATCCACGCCGTCGCGGGCGAGTTGTTCGCGCAGCGATTGCCCGGGTGCCAATTGCACGGGCGTCAGCCAGCGGTACAGGCGTTCGGGAAAGCGCGCGGTGGCATCGAAGAAATGACGGGCGTAGCCGGTGTCGAACAACAGGTCGCCCTGCTGCGGATGCTGCAGCAGGGCCGCCAGCGCCGGAAACGGACATGGCGCCAGCGGCGCGCCGCGGCGCGTGGCGCGCTCCGGATGCGTGCAGTGACCGGCTTCGTACAGCCGCCACTGCAGCCTGGGTACGCTCATGGCCGCCCCAGCGCGGCCAGCCCGGCCTCGGTCGACAGCACGGGCGCATAGCCGAGTTCGCGGCGGGCGCGGCCGATGTCCAGCGTCTGCGAATAGCCGAGCACGCCGATACCGTAGCGGCTGAGCCGCGGCTCCGGCTGCCCGCGACGGCGCAGCGCGATCTGCTCGCCGAGCGTGGCCAGTGCCAACGCCGGTCCGCGCGGCAGCGGCAACAGCCGCACGCGCAGGCGCAGCACCGCGAACAGTTCGGTCAGCAGGTCGCGCACCGCGATCGGCACGCCGTTGCTGATGTTGTAGGCGCGGCCATCGCCGATGTGCTCGGCGCGCAGCGCCGCCAGCGCCGCGGCCACCGCGTTCTCCACGCAGCACACATCGATCATCGCGCGGCCGCCGTTGACCAGCGGGAACCAGCCGCGCTGCGCCACCGCCAGCAAGCGCGGCACGATCGCGTTGTCGCCATGGCCGAACACCGCGCGCGGGCGTAGCACCACCGCCGGCAGTCCGGCGGCGGCGGCGGCGCGCACCTTTTCCTCGGCTTCCCACTTGGTCTGTGGGTAGCCGCCGATCCAGCGCGCCGGCGGGGTGAAGTCTTCGGTGATCTGGTATTGATCGGCGAAGCGGAAGTAGATGCTGGGCGAACTGAAGTGCACGAAGCGGCGCACGCGTGCGGCGAGCGCGGCGGCGAGCAGGCGTTCGGTGGCGACCACGTTGGCCAGGCGGAAGGTCTCGGCGCTGGCCCAAGGTGCCGACAACGCAGCGCAGTGGATCACCGCATCGCAGCCGTGCAGCAACGGCACCAGCTCGTCGCGACACAGCTCGGCGGGCACGACCTCGATCCGCGGATCGCCGGCGAAGGCCGCCAGCTTGGCGGCGTCGCGACCGCTGGCGCGCACCGCTACGCCGGTATCGGCCAGGGCGCGCACGATGTAGGCGCCGATGAACCCGGACGCGCCGGTGACCAGGACGCGGGCCATGTCAGTAACGCAACACCGCGCCGCCGAACGCCAGCCCGGCGCCGGAGCCGACCAGGCCGATCAGGTCGCCGCGGACGATGCGGCCGTTGGCGATCGCCTGGTGCAGCGCGACGGGAATCGACGCGGCCATCTGGTTGCCGCGCTGGCCGATCACCTCGATCAGCGCATCCGGCGCCAGCCCCAGCGCCACGCGCAGATGGCGCAGCGCCTTGGCGCTGGCCTGATGCGGCACGATCCGCCGCAACTGCACCAGCTCGACGCCGGCCTGCGCCAGCAGCCGCTGCAGGAAACCGGGCAGCTTCGCCGCGGCCAGCCGGTAGGTGGCGCGCCCGTTCATTTCGAACTGCGAGCCGGCGCGCAGCGCGTCGACGCCATGATCCAGGCGCAGGCGGGTGCCGCCGGCGCGCACGCGGCAGTGGTCGATGCCTTCGGAATAGGTTTCCAGCCGCGCCGCCAGCAATTGCGAACCGCTGGCGCCGTCGTCGGCGCCGAGCACCACCGCGGCGGCACCGTCGCCGAACAGCGGCGCGGTATCCGCATCGTCCGGATTGAGGCCGACGCTGGCGATCTCGCTGGAGACGATCAGCACGCGGCGATGGCGGCCGGCGGCGATCGCGCAGGCGGCCAGGTCGAGTGCGGCGATGAAGCTCAGGCAGGTGGCGTTGATGTCGAAGGCCGGAATGCCGCTGCCCTGCAGGCCCAGCCGCGCGTGCAGCAGCGCCGCGCTGCATGGGATCGCCTGTTCCATCAGGCTGCAGGCGCTGATCACGCAATCGACCTCGTGCGCCTGCAACTGCGCCGCGTCCAGCGCCGCGCGCGCGGCGCGTTCGCCCATGAAGGTGGCCGGCTCGTCGGCGCCCGCGTAGTGCCGCGTGGCGACCCCGGTATGCCGCAGGGTCCAGCCGGCGGGCTTGCCCCAGCGCCGGTCGAAGGCCTCCGCCGGCACCCGCTGCGCGGGCAGATACTCGCCCGTGCCGAGGATGCGCAGCGCGATGGGCCTGCTGGTGTGGACGCTCATCCGTAAAGCTCGCACAAGGGGCGCGCAGCGTACTGCCAGCGGCTCGGCGCCGGCAACCGCTCTTGCGAAGATCGCGCCGCTGTCTGCGGCTGGCGACCTCAGACAATCCTCAATCGCGCAGCGACCTGGCGAAATACGTGGGCGCTTCGACAAAGCCTTCCCGCCGATAGAAGGCGTGCGCGCGTTCCCGCCGGCTGTGGCAGTGCACCTCCAGGCGGTCGCAGCCGCGCTGCCGCGCCAGTGCCTCGCCCTCTGCCAGCAAACGCTGTCCCACCCCGGCGCCGCGCGCGCGATTGTCGACGCAGAAATAGCTGATGCGGCAGATGTCGCCGGCCAATGCCAACTGCGGCAGAAAGTGCAGCGACAACACACCCAGGACGTCGTCCCCTGCGGCGGCCAACAGCAAAGCCGCGTCCGGATGTGCCAGGAGCTGCGTCAGGCGCGCCTCGATGAAGTCCTCGGTTCCGGCGTAGTCCAGTGCCGCCATCAGCGTCACGATCGCCTGCCGGTCCGCCATTGTCGCGTTCCTGATGTCCAGGGTGCCGTTCTCGCGCATTTGCAGGCAGTAGGAAGTCGCCCGCGTCGGGCGCAACCGCTTTGCCGACCCGACGCAATCTGTGCGGAAATGGGCGGCGCGTTAGCGCCCGCGACGCTGCCCGTACCAGAAGCCAAGTCCGTCGCGCGAGCGCAGCAGGCTGCGGCCGCGGCGCAGCAGGCGCAACAGCAGCCCCAGGTGCTCGCGCTTGCTGAAGCTGCGCAGCTTGCGGTCGGAGGTGTGCACCGGCTCGCGCAGGATCACGAAGCGTCCCTGCCGCGCCAGTGCGCGGCTCAGCGCCACGTCCTCGCCGGCGTAGTAGCGCTCGTCGAAGCCGCCGGCGGCGACGAAGGCGCTGCGCGTGCAGAACAGGAAGCAGCCGGGGGCGATGCCGGTGCAGCGGAACAGCCAACCGAACAGCGTCTGCGCCAGGCGCTCGTGCCAGGCGATGTCGCCGAGCAGGCGCACCTGCGCGCCGCCGCCGACCGCGCCGGTGCCCAGCGCGCGCAGCGCCGCGGCCAGCAGCGGGGTGTTGACCCGGGTGTCGGCATCGACGAACAGCAGATGGCGGCCGCGGCTGGCGGCGGCGCCGGCATTGCGCACGGCGGCGATGTGCCGCAGTTCCACCTCCAGCACCTGCGCGCCGTGCCGGCGCGCGATCTCGGCGGTGCCGTCGCGGCAGGCATCGGCCACCACCAGCGTCTCGCAGTCCAGCCGCAGCGCCTGCGCGGCGACATGCAGCGAGGCCAGCGTGTCGCCGATCAGGGCGGCTTCGTCGTGCGCGGGGACGATGAAGGAGATCACCCCCGCATCATGCGGGGCCGGGGCGGCGCGGGCAATCGACCCGCGCCGCGGCCGGGGGCGCGGTTCAGCCCTGCAGCGCGCCGCGCGAGGCGGCCGGGTAGCGATGGCCGGCGGCGGCGTCGGCGGGGAAGATCGCCTCGATCTGCGCCAGTTCCTCGGCGCTCAGCTTCACCTGCAGCGCGCCCAGGTTCTCTTCCAGGTAGGCCAGGCGCTTGGTGCCCGGGATCGGCACCAGGTCCTCGCCCTGCGCCAGCACCCAGGCCAGCGCCAGTTGCCCCGGGGTCACGCCCTTGGCCTGCGCCAGCTCACGTACCCGCTCCACCAGCTGCAGGTTGCGGTCGAAGTTCTCGCCCTGGAAGCGCGGCGAATGGCGCCGGTAGTCGTCGGCCTCGAAATCCTCCGGCGAGCGGATCGCCCCGGTCAGGAAGCCGCGGCCCAGCGGCGAGTACGGCACGAAGCCGATGCCCAGCTCGCGCACCGTCTCCAGCACGCCGTCGTGTTCCGGGTCGCGCGACCACAGCGAGTACTCGCTCTGCAGCGCGGTGATCGGATGCACCGCGTGCGCGCGGCGGATGGTGGCCGCGGCGGCTTCGGACAGGCCGAGGAAGCGCACCTTGCCCTGTTCCACCAGCCGCGCCATCGCCCCGACCGTGTCCTCGATCGGCACGTTCGGATCCACCCGATGCTGGTAGTACAGGTCGATGTGGTCCACGCCGAGCCGGCGCAGGCTGGCCTCGCAGGCCGACTGCACGTATTCCGGGCGGCCGTCGATGCCGCGTGCGGCCGGGTCGTTGGGGTCGAGCTTGATGCCGAACTTGGTCGCCAGCACGACCTGGTCGCGGCGCCCGGCCAGGGCCTTGCCGACCAGCACTTCGTTGGTGTGCGGGCCGTACATGTCGGCGGTGTCGATGAGGCTGACGCCGTGCTCGATCGCGGCATGGATGACCGCGATCGAGGCGGCGTCGTCGCTGCGGCCGCCGTAGAACGCGCTCATGCCCATGCAGCCGAGGCCGAGGGCGGAGACGCGGGGGCCGTTGCGGCCGAGGGTGCGGGTTTGCATGGAGGATGCTCCTGAGGGGGAGGGGAGGGAAAGCGTGGCCGCCGGGCGGTTCGCTCAGGGTGAGGACGTGCCCAGCGCGTCGCGGGCGACGGCCAGGGCATTGAGCGCGGTGGGGAAGCCGACGTAGGCGTACAACTGGTCGAGCACGGCGAAGATCTCCGCACGGCTGGCGCCTGCCGCCTGCGCGGCGCGCAGATGCAGGCGCAACTGCGGTGCGGCGTGGCCGAGGCTGGCCAGCACCGCCACCGTGACCAGTTCGCGGGTCTTCAGGTCCAGCGCGCTGTCGGCGCGGTAGATCTCGGCGAAGGCGATGGCGGCGCCGCGGCCGCTCAGCGCGGCGTCCGCGTCATCGGCCAGGGCGCGGATCGCCGCGCCCTGCTGCGGGCCCATCAGCGCGGCGATCTGCGCGATGCCGGCCGCTTCGGCCTCGGCCAGGGTCATGTTGCTCGGCAACGCGTTCGCGATGGATGCCATGGAATGGTGCTCGTGTGCGAAGGGGCAGGACGCCGCGCTCAGCGCGGCTGGATGCGGGTGCCGCCGCTCAGCAGCGCCTGCGGGTTGGGCGAGGCCAGGAAGTCGTGCGGGAAGCCCAATTCGATCGCGCTGGCGGCATCCAGCCGCTGCAGCGCCTCGGCATCCAGGTGCAGGGTGAGTGCGCCCAGGTTGTCCTGCAGTTGCGCCACGCTGCGCGCGCCGACGATCGGCATCGCCCCGCGCGCCAGCAGCCAGGCCAGCGCCACCTGCGCCGGCGAGCGCTGCAGCTCGGTGGCCAGCGCCACCACCGTCTCGGCGACCGCCAGCGCGTGTTCGTTGAAGGTGCGTTGCGAATGCGCGACCTCGGCGCGGCCCACGCCATCGACCTGCGCGCCGCCCGAGGCCGCCGCGCGCACCCGTGCCAGATCGGCGGCGCCGTACTTGCCGGTGAGCACGCCCATCGCCAGCGGCGACCAGGCCAGCACCGACATGCCCAGCGCCTCGGCCATCGGCACCAGCTCGCGCTCGACCGTGCGCTGCGCCAGCGAGTATTCGATCTGCAGGGCGACGAACGGCGTCCAGCCGCGCAGGTCGGCCAGAGTCTGCATGCGCGCCACCTGCCAGGCAGGGGTGTCGGAGATGCCGGCGTAGAGGATCTTGCCGGCGCGCACCAGGTCGTCGAAGCCGCGCATCACCTCGTCGATGCCGGTGGTGCCGTCCCAGGCATGCAGGTACAGCAGGTCCAGATAATCGGTGCCCAGCCGCGCCAGGCTGGCGTCGACCGAGCGCAGCAGCGCCTTGCGGTGGTTGCCGCCGCCGTTGGGGTCGCCGGGGAAGGGGTTGAGCGCGAACTTGCTGGCGATCACCAGGCGGTCGCGGCGGCCGGCGACGAAGCGGCCGAGCAGGATCTCGGCGCTGCCGTTGGTGTAGATGTTGGCGGTATCGATGAAATTGCCGCCGGCATCCACGTACAGGTCGAACAGGCGGCGTGCCTCGGCTTCGTCCGCGCCCCAGCCCCAGTCGGCGCCGAAGGTCATGGTGCCCAGGCACAGCGGGCTGACGCGCAGGCCGGAACGGCCGAGCAGGCGGTAGTGATCGAGGGCCATCGCGGCGGTCTCCAGGTGAAGGGTGCAGGCACTGTAGGCGCCGCGTCGCCATCGATAAATCCGATGAATCCGCATGTGCCTTGAAGCTGTGCTAAACAATGACCGACGCGGCTCCCGCGTCCGTCCTCCACTGCCGTCCGTCGCCATGCACCGTCCACCGCCGCTGTCCGCCGTCGTCGCCTTCGTCCGCGTCGCCCACCATGGCAGCTTCACCCGCGCTGCCGCCGAGCTGGGCGTCTCGCCCTCGGCGCTGTCGCAGACATTGCGCGCGCTGGAGGCGCAGCTGGGCGCACGCCTGCTCAACCGCACCACCCGCCGGGTCGGCCTGAGCGAGCATGGCGAGCGCTTCCTGCAGCGGGTGGCGCCGGGCCTGGCGCAGATCGACGCGGCCTTCGCCGACCTGGATTTCCTGCGCGACCGCCCGGCCGGCACGCTGCGCATCAACCTGCCGCTGGTGGCCGCCGAGCAACTGGTGTGCCCGCAGCTGCCGGCGTTCCTGGCGCGCTATCCGGAGGTCAGCGTGGAGCTGTATTCGGACCGGACCCTGGCCGACATCGTCGCCGGCGGCTTCGACGCCGGCATCCGCCTGGGCGAGAGCCTGGCGCGCGACATGATCGCGGTGCCGCTGGGACCGCCGCAGCGGCAGACGGTGGTGGCCGCGCCGGCGTATTTCGCTGCGCATGGAGTGCCGCGCACGCCGGCCGAACTGGCCGCGCACGACTGCATCCGCTGGCGCCGCACCGACGGCCGCCTGCAGGCCTGGGAGTTCACCCGCGACGGCCACGATTTCCTGGTCGAAGTCAGCGGACGGCTGGTGGTCAACGACACCGCGGTCGGCCTGGACGCCGCGCGCCGCGGTCTGGGCCTGGGCCAGGCGTTCGAGTGGCAGGTGGCCGCCGACGTCGCCGCCGGCCGCTTGCAGCAGGTGCTGGACGATTGGCACGCGCCGTTCGCCGGCTGGCACATCTACTACCCGGCGCGCGAACACCTGCCGCCGAAGCTGCGCGTGTTCATCGATCACCTGCGCGCGGCGCATGCGGTGGGTGGCACGGCGTAGCGCGACGGTGCTGGCCGAGGGCCGGCACATGGCGAGATCGGGATGCAGAGAACGCGCGGCAGCGCCGCAGCGCGAGGGCATTGTTGCCTCGAGGAAGCGCCCGACCGGCAAGGCCGGGCGCCGAAGGGGCATCGCCTCGCCCGGAGACCGCTGCGATCGCGATGCAGGGTGCCGCCCTTTGCGGGCGGCACCGCCGGACTCAGCCCTTGAGCTTGGCCGCGAACTCGGCCACGCGCTTGCCGAGCAGGCGCGCGGTCTCCAGGTCGCCGCTGCGCGGCGCCTCGTCCGGCGAGGCGTCGGACGGCGAGATCGCCAGCGCGCCGCCGGAGCCGGCGGTCCAGTTCACGTCGTTGGGGCCGTGCGCCTTGGTGTTGGACGGCAGCAGGCCGGTGCCGACCCAGATCTGGCCGTGCTGCTGGGCCAGGGTCCAGAAGTATTCGATGGTGGCGAACTTGTCGCCGTTGACCGAGGCCGAGTTGGTGAAGCCGGCGGCGATCTTGTCCTTCCAGGCCTGCGCGAACCACGGCTTGGAGCTGGCGTCGGCGAATTTCTTGAACTGCCAGGCCGGGCCGCCCATGTAGGTCGGGCTGCCGTAGACGATGGCGTCGGCCTGGCCGATGGCCTCCCAGGCGCCGTCGGGCAGGTTGCCGTCCTGGTCGATGCGGTACAGCGTGGCTTCGCCGACGCTGGCGGCGCCGGCGTGCACGGCCTCGGCCTGCTTGACGGTGTGGCCGTAGCCGCTGAAGTAGACGATCGCGATCTTGCTCATACGCGGACTCCTGAAGGTGAGGGGGAAAAGCGCGGGCATTGTGCGCATGCGCGGCCGCCGCGATCAGCGCCATCGGCGGGATGTTGTGTCCGGTCCGCGCGCTGCGGTTCAGCTCTCGGCCGGGGAGCGCATCGTGCGATCGATGCCCACTTCGACCAGGTAGTCGATGAAGCTGCGCACCTTCGGCGCCAGGTGGCTGCGGCTGGCGTACACCGCGTAGACGCCGATCGGCCCGATCTCATGGTCGGGCAGCACCCGCACCAGGCGGCCGTCCTCCAGCGCCGCTTCGGCCATGAAGTCCGGTTGCACGGTGACGCCCATGCCGGCGATGGCCGCCTCGCGCAGCACGTCGCCGCAGTTGGCGCGCAGCGTGCCGGCCACCCGCACCTGGGTCGCGCCGTCGGGGCCGTGCAGGGTCAGGTCGTCCTGCACGTAGCTGTAACTGAGGAAGGCGTGGCCGGCGAGGTCGGCGGCCAGCTGCGGGGTGCCGGCACGCGCCAGGTAGTCCGGCGACGCGCACAGGAACGCCTGCACTTCGCCGAGCTTGCGCGCGATCAAGGTGGGCGCCACCTGGCGGGTGATGCGGATCGCCAAGTCGTAGCCTTCCTCGACGATGTCCACCAGGCGGTCGGACAGCGACAGATCGAGGGCGACCTGCGGATAGCGCGCGCTGTAGCCGGCCAGGCGCGGGCCCAGCCGGGCGACGCTGAAACTGAACGGTGCGTTGATCCGCAGCGTGCCGGAGGGCGTCAGCGCCTGCTCGCCGACCGCCGCCTCCATGTCGTCGAACTCGGCCAGCAGCAACTGGCAGCGCTGGTAATACGCCGCGCCGACACTGCTCGGGCTGACCCGGCGGGTGGTGCGGTTGAGCAGGCGCGAACCCAGGCGCTGTTCCAGCCACGCCACCTGGCGGGTGACGCTGGCGGTGGAAATGCCCAGCGCGTCGGCGGCGGCGTTGAAGCCGTTGCGGTCGACCACGGCGACAAAGACCCGCATCGCCTCCAGCGTGTCCATTGTTTCGGTTCCTGAAATGGATCGTCGGCGGCAGGGTAATTTATTCCCGCAGATGGCGGAAATACCCTGGTCGCCTGCACGAACGCCCGGCGCTGGCCGCGCGCGCCACCGTGCCGCCCCCCACTGTGGAGACCTGCCATGGCGCGTTTGCCTTCCCTGTACATCTCGCACGGTTCGCCGATGACCGCGCTGCAGCCCGGCCTGGTCGGCACGCGGCTGGCCGAACTGGCGGCGACGCTGCCGCGGCCGCGCGCCATCGTGCTGGCCTCGGCGCACTGGCTGGGCCGGCGGCCGCTGGTCGGCGCCGCGGCGCAGCCGCAGACCATCCACGACTTCGGCGGATTCCCGCAGGCGCTGTACGCGATGCAGTACCCGGCGCCGGGTGCGCCGGCCGTGGCCCAGCAGGTTGCCGAGCTGTTGGCGCAGGCCGGGCTGGCGCCGGTGCTGGACGAGCGTCGCGGGCTGGACCACGGCGTGTGGGTGCCGCTGTCGTTGCTGTACCCGCAGGCCGACATCCCGGTGGTGCCGCTGTCGATCCAGCCGGAACTCGGGCCGGAGCACCACCTGGCGCTTGGCCGCGCACTGGCGCCGCTGCGCGAGGACGGCGTGCTGGTGATCGGCTCGGGCAGCATCACCCACAACCTGCACGACTTCGGCCGCTACGCCGAGGGCAAGGAAGTGCCCTACGTGCGTCCGTTCATCGAATGGACCGAGCAGGCGTTGCGCCGCGACGACGTGCCGGCGATGCTCGACTACCGCCGGCAGGCGCCGTTCGCCGAGCGCGCGCATCCCACCGACGAGCACTGGCTGCCGATCTATGTGGCGATGGGTGCGGCCGGCGCGGACGGGCTGGGCGCGCAGCGCATCGATGCGGGGATCGACGCCGGCCTGCTGGCGATGGACATCTACCGCTTCGACGGCGCCGCGGCGCGCGTGGCGGCCTGAACGCCAGGAGATCGACCTGAGCGATTCATCGCGGTGAAGGCCGCACCGCATCCGCGTCTCACCGTTTGAGACGCGGACCCGGCATCGTCGGCCGGTGAATACCCTCGAGAAACTCGCCGTGCTCGCCGACGCGGCCAAGTACGACGCGTCCTGCGCCTCCAGCGGCGCCGACAAGCGCCATTCGCTGCGCAGCGGCGGCATCGGCAGCACCGAGGGCATGGGCATCTGCCATTCGTACACGCCCGACGGGCGCTGCGTGTCGTTGCTGAAGATCCTGCTGACCAACTTCTGCGTGTTCGACTGCGCGTACTGCGTCAACCGCGTGTCCAGCAACGTGCGCCGCGCGCGCTTCACCCCGGCCGAAGTGGTCAAGCTGACCCTGGATTTCTACAAGCGCAACTACATCGAAGGCCTGTTCCTCTCCAGCGGCATCATCCGCAACAGCGACTACACCATGGAGCAACTGGTGGAAGTGGCGCGGCAGCTGCGCGAGGAGCACCGCTTCGCCGGCTACATCCATCTCAAGACCATTCCCGACGCGGCGCCGGAGCTGCTCGCCGCCGCCGGCCGCTACGCCGACCGGCTCAGCATCAACGTGGAGCTGCCGACCGAGCGCGGCCTGGCGCAACTGGCGCCGGAGAAGAACGTCGGCGGCATCCGTGCGGCGATGGGCGAGCTGCGCTGGCGCATCGAGGAGAGCAAGGAGGCGCGCAAGGCCGAGGCGCGGGTGCGCGCCAAGCCGCCGCGTTTCGCCCCGGCCGGGCAGAGCACGCAGATGATCGTCGGCGCCGACGGCGCGGACGACCGCGCGATCCTGCACACCAGCCACAATCTCTACGGCAACTATCGCCTGCGCCGGGTCTACTACTCCGCGTTCAGCCCGATTCCCGACGCCTCGGCCAAGCTGCCGCTGCTGGCGCCGCCGCTGCAGCGCGAGCACCGCCTGTACCAGGCCGACTGGCTGCTGCGGTTCTACGATTTCTCGGTGGAGGAGATCGCCCCGCCTGCGGCCAGCGGCATGCTCGATCTGGACGTGGACCCCAAGCTGGCGTGGGCGCTGCGCAACCCGGAGCGATTCCCGGTGGATCTCAATACCGCCGCGCGCGAACTGTTGTTGCGCGTGCCGGGGCTGGGCACCCGCAACGTCGAGCGCTTGCTGCTGGCGCGGCGGCATGCGCGGCTGCGGGTCGAGGACCTGGCGCGGCTGCGGGTGCCGCTGAAGAAGTTGCTGCCGTTCGTCAGTGTGCTGGACCACCATCCGCGGCAGCGGCTGGACGATCCGCAGCGGCTGCGTGCGCAACTGGCGCCGGCACCGCGGCAGGGGGGCTTGTTTGATTGACGCGGTGGGGTGGGGTGTTGCCATGCTTGCGGCAACGGCAACGGCAACGGCAACGGCAACGGCAACAGCAACAGCAACAGCAACAGCAACAGCAACGGCAAAGGCTTTCGCGCCTACGGGCGCGAGTGACTTTTGTCTTGGCAAAAGTCACCAAAACCGCTCCCGCCTGACACGAGCCGGTGCGATACGGCCGCACCGGTCCCCTGCGCTCCTCGCGGCGAGCGGCACGGCGCCCAAACTCGCTTCGCTCAAACAAGGGCGCCTCTTCGGCCGCTCGCCACTCCGGTGCTCGGCTCGCTTTAAGGCGGGAAGTTTTAAAAGCAACATCACGAGCAACAGCAACAGCAACAGCAACAGCAACAGCAACATCTGCACGCGCGGCGATGGTTGCGGATGCTGTGTTGGCGGTTGTGTTGCTGTGTTCTGCATTCGTTTCGGTGAGCTGATGCGTGGAGCGGTGCATGTTCCAGGCTGAGGTGGCGCCGCCGTGGAGCCTGGAGGCGTGGCGGGCGGTGGCGCGGGCGGCGTGGTGCGCGCAGGTGGCGCCGGAGACGCTGGCCTGGGACGGCGATGCGCAGGGTGGGTTGCTCGCCGGGGCCGACGTCGCCACGCTGCCGGCGCAGGTGCCGCCGCCGCGGGTGTCGGCCGAGTTCCTGGCGCTGGCCGGTGCGGTGCTGTGCCATCGCGATCCGCAGCGGCATGCGCTGCTGTACCGCCTGCTGTGGCGCATCGCCGGCGGCGAGCGCGCGCTGCTGCAGCGGGTCACCGATGCCGACGTGCACCGCGCCCAGCAATGGGCGCAGGCGGTGCGCCGCGACAGCCACAAGATGAAGGCGTTCGTGCGCTTCCGCGAGGTGCCGGGCGAGCAGGAGGCCTACATCGCCTGGTTCGAGCCGGAACATCACATCGTCGATCGGGTGGCGCCGTTCTTCGCGCGGCGATTCGCCGGCATGCGCTGGGCGATCCTTACCCCGTACCGCAGCGTGCGCTGGGACGGCGAGACGCTGCAGTTCGGCGCCGGTGCGCAGCGCGCCGATGCGCCGGCCGACGATGCGCAGGACACGCTGTGGCGCACCTACTACGCCAACATCTTCAACCCGGCGCGGCTCAATCCGACGATGATGCGCCAGGAGATGCCGCAGAAATACTGGAAGCATCTGCCGGAAGCGCAACTGCTGCCCACGCTGATCCGCGACGCCGGGCAGCGCGTGCGCGAGATGGCCGAGCGCGCGCCCGAACCGGTGCGGCGGCGCATTCCCGCGCCGGCACCGGCGCCGGTGGTGGCCGCCGACGACAGCCTCGACGCGCTGCGCGCGGCGGCGCGCGACTGCCGCCGCTGTCCGCTGTGGCAGCCGGCCACCCAGACCGTGTTCGGCGAAGGTCCGCAGGATGCCGCGGTGATGGTGGTGGGCGAGCAGCCCGGCGACGAGGAGGACCTGAGCGGGCGTCCCTTCGTCGGCCCGGCCGGGCGCTTGTTCGATCGCGCGCTGCAGGAACTGGGCGTCGAACGTGCAAGTCTGTACGTGACCAACGCGGTCAAGCATTTCCGTTTCGAGCAGCGCGGCAAGGCGCGGCTGCATCGCAATCCCGAGCGCGCGCATGTCGAGGCCTGCCGGATGTGGCTGGCCGGCGAACTGGCGCGGGTGCGCCCGCACATCGTGCTGTGCCTGGGCGCGACCGCGGCGCGCGCGGTGCTGGGCAGCGGCTTCAAGCTGATGGCCCAGCGTGGGCAATGGCAGGCGCTGGACGACGGCACCCGCGCACTGGCCACGGTGCATCCGTCGTGGGTGCTGCGCCAGCGTGGCGGCGAGGCCGCCTATCAAGACTTCGTGGATGACTTGCGTGTGCTGGCAGCGCAGGTGCCGATGCCGCACGCAGGCGGTGCCGGCGACTGACGGTTCGTGCGCGTGGTCCGGGCGTTGTCGGCGTGGCGCGCGGTCGCTGTTGGCTGCATGGGCGTGCAAAACGGGGACGGCCGTAGCCGCCCCCGCGATGCCAATGCACCCCCCGACGCGTGCTTACGGCATCAAAACCTTGTCCACCACATGGATCACGCCGTTGCTCTGCATCACGTCGGCGGTGGTGACGTGCGCCGTGTTGCCCTTGCTGTCGGTGAGCGTGACCTTGCCGCCGCGGGTCTTGGCGATCAGCGTTTCGCCCTGCACGGTGGTCAGCTTGGCGCTGCCGCCGCCGGCCTTGATCTGCGCCAGCAGCGTCGCCGCATCGAGCTTGCCGGGGACCACGTGGTAGGTCAGCACCTGGGTCAGCTTTTCCTTGTTCTCCGGCTTGAGCAGCGTGTCCACCGTGCCGGCCGGCAACGCGGCGAAGGCGGCATTGGTCGGCGCGAACACGGTGAACGGGCCGGCGCCCTTCAGCGTATCCACCAAGCCGGCGGCCTTGACCGCGGCGACCAGGGTGGTGTGATCCTTGGAGTTGACCGCGTTGTCGATGATGTCCTTGGTGGCGTACATCGGGGCGCCGCCGACCATCGGATTCGGCTTGGCTTCGCTCATCGCGGCGTGGTCGTGCATCGCGGCCTGGCTGGGGGCGGCCATGGCGGGCAGGGAGACGAGGCCGGCGAGGGCCAGGGACAGCAAGTGGATCTTCATGGGCTTGCTCCTTGAAAGGGATGCGCGGCCAGTCGGCCGTGCACCTGTCTTTACGCGGCCTGCGCCGACGCGGTTGCATCACGCCGTCCAGATAATGATGAACAGGGGGGGCTGGCGGGTACCGTCGCCCGCATCCAGGGCGGTTCAGGCGAGCGCCCTGTCGCACGGTGGTGCAGCCGCAAGGCCGGGCAGCGCTCCGGCGAACGGTCTATACGACTGCAGGCAGGCCTCATCGTCGGCCTGCGCCGACGAGATCACCGACACTGAGAAGGGATATCCATATCCTCAAACTGGGCTGCCAGTGGCAGAACGCCAGCCTCAAACCTGGCGCCACGCAAGTCGCATTTCCTGAATTTCGCATCGGCAAAGATGCAGTTGATGAATGTCGATGCTCTGAATTCGACTCTGTCAAAGACTGCGCCGGTAAAATCGCAGTCCATGAATTTTACCCGGCGGCCGCCGTACTCCACTCCGCAAGATCCACCGGCAAACCTGGCTTTGACGAAATCGGTTTTTTCGCAGATCGCATCATCCATGTTGATCGCAAGCTTGCTTTTTGAAAAGTTGCAGTTTTTTATTTCCGATCTGCACAAAAGGGCTCCGTTCAAGCTGGCACTTTCGAAGCTGACATTCATGAAGGAACTATCGTTCGCACTTCCCGATATTTTCGAGTAAGACAGATCGGTGTTGCTGATCCTCGATTCGAAGAGATTTGCGGCTTTTAACTGCTCCAGGATGGCAGATGGGCCGATGCTGATGCCGGAAAGATCAGCGTCGCGAATGATCGGTCGTCCAGCCGCGATCGAATCGATGCTGTCGATGATGCTCGCCAGATACTCATGGTTTCGCCATTTGGCGGTTGTGTTTTTCATGGGGGGCCGCCTCGGGGATGAATTGGCGGCATGCTATCTGCCATGCCGTTATGGTTGAGCGCGGCTGCAGCTTCGGACGCGCCGCGACGTCCGCACCCTGAGTGGGTGTCGGGCTCAGGGTCCAGGATCGATGATCGGTGTGTCGGAAATGTTTGTCCTGTTGGTTGGCCGGGATCATCCCGGCGATGCCGTTCTCGGAACGCCGCCTTGCGCTGCCGGCACGCGCTGGAGGACCAAGGCGCGTCGGCTCAGCGGCGCTGCAGCACGTAGCTGTTCTCGAAGCCGTGGGCGCAGCCGAGCACATGGAAGTCGCCGAAGTAGCCGGCGGCGCGCAGCAGGTCCACCGCGGGACCGACCTCCGGCGAGTATTCCCAGTCGCCGTAGTCGTCGAACACCACGAACCCGCCGGACACCACGCTCGGTCCGTACAGCAGGAAATCCAGCAGCACGTTGCGCCCGGTGTGCCCACCGTCGATGTGCAACAGCGCCACCTTCGGCTCCATGGCGTAGAAATGTTCGGCGCAGAACTCCGAATAGCCGCGGATGAAGCGCGCATTGGGCAGCAACTGCTGCCGATAGTGGTTGAACTCCTCGAACTGGTTCGGCAGCGCGAACGGATCCATGCCGATCACCCGGCGCTGGCGGCCAGACACCTCGTTCATCAGCACCAGCGACTTGCCCTTCCACACCCCGATCTCCAACAGATCGCCCGGCACGCCCTCCAGCAGCAGGCACAGATAGCCCAGCAGCCGCACATGGTCGTGGAAGGACAGCTCGCGCCGCTCCATCGCGTGTTCGGCCGGCAGGCCGGCCTGGGCCTGGACGAAGTGGTCGCCGATCAGGTCCCAGATCCGCGGAATGCTGCCTTCCGCCGCGTGTTCGTCGATGAAACGGTTGAGTTCCTGGATGGTGAGCATGCGGTCTCCGGCGAAAAGGCGCCGGTGTCCGCCACCGGCTCTGTGGCCGGATAGTAGCCTGGACGCCGCGCGCACCACTGGACATCGCCGCCGCGGTGCGCTTTGCTTGCAGGCTCCCCCATTCATGGGCGGCGCCGCCGGCGTGGCGCCGCCGTCCGGACGAGCATGCATTCGATCGAAGTGGTCTTGGCGATGTTGCTGGCCGTGGTGGCCAGCGGCTACCTGGTGCGCGTACTGCCGTTTTCGCTGCCGTTGCCGCTGGTGCAGATCGGCCTGGGCGCGATCATCGCCGGCGTGTTCAAGAAGGGTTATGCGCTGGAGCCGGAGCTGTTCTTCCTGCTGTTCCTGCCGCCGCTGCTGTTCCTGGACGGCTGGCGCATCCCCAAGCAGGGCCTGTTCCGCGACAAGGGCGTGATCCTGGAACTGGCGCTGGGCCTGGTGGTGTTCACCGTGATCGGCGCCGGCTTCCTGATCCACTGGATGATCCCGACCATGCCGCTGGCGGTGGCGTTCGCGCTGGCCGCGGTGGTGTCGCCGACCGATCCGATCGCGGTGTCCTCGATCGCCGCGCGTGCGCCGATCCCCAAGCGGCTGATGCACATCCTGGAAGGCGAATCGCTGCTCAACGACGCCTCCGGCCTGGTCTGCTTCCAGTTCGCGGTGGCCGCGGCGATCACCGGCACGTTTTCGCTGGCCGATGCCTCGCTGACCTTCCTGTGGGTGGCGCTGGTCGGCGTGGCCGCCGGCATCGCGGTGGTGGTCGGCACCAGCCTGGCGCAGCGCTGGGTGTGGCGCCAGGTCGGCGAGGAGCCGGGCGCGGCGATCCTGGTCAACCTGTTGTTGCCGTTCGCCGCCTACCTGCTGGCCGAGGCGATCAACGCCTCGGGCATCCTCGCCGCGGTCGCCGCCGGCATCGCCATGAGCTACGTGGAGCTGAGCGGCCGCGCCCCGGGCAGCATGCGCGTGCAGCGCTCGGCGGTGTGGGACATGGTGCAGTTCACCCTCAACGGCATCATGTTCGTGCTGCTCGGCGAGCAGTTGCCGGGCATCGTGCAGGGCGCCATGCACAACATGGACGAAGCCGGCCACCTGGACCCGTGGTGGCTGCCCGCCTATGCGCTGGCGATCTACGTCGGCCTGCTGTTGCTGCGCTTCCTGTGGGTGTGGCTGTCGCTGCGCTGGACCCTGCTCAAGGCGCGCCGTCGCGGCGAGGACCGGCAGAGCCCGCCGTGGCGGATCGTGGTGGCGACCTCGCTGGCCGGCGTGCGCGGCGCGATCACCCTGGCCGGCGTGCTGACCCTGCCGCTGGCCCTGCCCGGCGGCGCCGCGTTCCCGGCGCGCGATCTGGCGATCTTCCTGGCCAGCGCGGTGATCGTCACCTCGCTGCTGGTCGCCAGCATCGGCCTGCCGCGGCTGCTGCGCGGCCTGGAGCTACCGGAAGAGCCGACCGACCGCCTGGAGGAAGACCTGGCCCGCCGCGAGTCCTCGCGCGCGGCGCTCGCGGCGGTGGAGAAGCTGCGCCAGCGGCTGGTGCAGGACAGCGAGCACGCCGATCTCTACAACGAGGCCGCCAACCGGGTCAGCGCGCTGTACCAGCGCCATCTCGATCACGGCGAGGCGATGGAGAGCGACCCGGAGGAGGCGCGGCGCCTGGACGCGGTGCTGCGCCAGCTGCGTCACGCCGGCCTGCAGGCCGAACGCCAGGAACTGTTCAAGCTGACCCGCCAGCGCAAGATCTCCGACGAGATCGCGCGCCGGCTGATCCGCAATCTGGATCTGCTGGAGGCGCGGCGCAAGAGTTGATCGACGGCCGGGAATGGGGAATCGGGAATGGGGATTCGTGAAAGCGGCTTCCTGGCGCCCTTTTTGGGCTCGCCGCGATGCCACTTTCGGCGCGCGCCGGTTCACTGCTCGTCGCTTACTGCCCGCCAGGGGCGCACGCCGGCCTGCGCCCCTGGCGCTGTGTGGTCTGTTGCAAGCCGCGTGACTAGCGCATCGCGCTAGGCGTCCTCGGCCAGCGGCGGCAGCCGTCGCGGCACCGGGGTCGACTTCACGATGGCGGAGTTGGTTTCGGCGCGATCGGTGACTTTTGCCAGGATGTTGTCCAGGTGCTCGATGTTGCGCAGGTACAGCCGGCAGATGAAGCAGTCCTCGCCGGTCACCTTGTCGCACTCGACGAATTCCGGGATGCGCTGCAGCAGTTCCTCCACCAGGTGCAACTGCCCCGGCAGCGGCTTGACCCGCACGATCGCCTGCAAGGTGTAGCCCAGCGCGCGCGGATCGAGCTCGACCGTGAATCCGGCGATCACGCCCTGGTGCTGCAGCCGGCGCACGCGGTCGGCGGTCGCCGGGGCCGACAGGCCGATTTGCCGGGCCAGTTCGCTGGTCGCCATGCGCGCGTCTTGCGCCAATGCAGCCAGGATGGCGCGGTCGATCGCGTCGAGTGGGGCGATGGCGGGAGGGGAAAGGCGGGTTTGCATGGTGGCCTTCCTTTTTTAGGTAAATTCCCTAATTGGCCTAAGTTTAAGCATATTTTCGCGGAATTTCGGTTTCTACAATGACGGCTGTTCGCAGCATTGAAAGGAACCGGGATGGCCTCGAACGAGATTCGCCGTGGTGCGGCCGAGATGGTCGTGGCCATGCTCATGTCCGGCACGATCGGCTGGCTGGTGGTGTCGTCGGGGCAGTCGCCGTTCAACGTGGTGTTCTTCCGCTGCCTGTTCGGCGCGGCCACGCTGCTCATCGTCTGCGCGGCGCTGGGCCTGTTGCGGCGCAAGGCGTTCTCGCCGCGGATGCTGGCGCTGGTGCTGCTCGGCGGGATCGCGATCGTGGGCAACTGGCTGCTGCTGTTCGCCGCCTACGGTCGCGCGTCGATTTCGATGGCCACCGCCGTCTACAACACGCAGCCGTTCATGCTGGTCGGGCTCGGCGCGCTCGTGTTCCGCGAGCGCATCAGCGCCTCGACCGTGGCGTGGCTGGCGGTGGCCTTCGTCGGCCTGGTGGGCGTGGTGCGCATCGCGCCTGCGGTGCTCGCGGTGCCGGGCGAGTATCTGCAGGGCGTCGCCCTGGCGCTCGGTGCCGCGTTTCTGTACGCGGTGTCGTCGATCGTCACCAAGCACCTGAAAGGCACGCCGCCGCATCTGCTCGCGCTGCTGCAACTGGGCATCGGCATCGTGTTGCTGGCGCCGTTCGTGCGCTTCGATGCCTTGCCCAGCCGTCCCGGCCAATGGCTGGATCTGGTCGTGCTCGGCGTGGTCAATACCGGGGTGATGTACGTGCTGCTGTACGGCGCCATCCAGACGCTGCCCACCGCGATGATCGGCGCGCTGTCATTCATCTATCCGGTGGTGGCGATCGCGGTCGATCGCATCGCCTTCGGGCAGTCGCTGGCGTGGACGCAGGTGCTCGGGGCGCTGCTGATCCTGCTGGCGGCGGCCGGGGTCAACTTCGGCTGGCGCGTGTGGCCGTGGCCGCGCGCAGCGCGGGCGCCTGCCAGCCGGCTCAAGCCCGGCGAGCGCTAGTCCACGGCGCGACGACGGCGTCGCCCGGCGTTTGCGGATACCTCGCTGGTGCACTGTCCCGCATCCGGGAGAGTGCTTCCGCCGGATCGGGATTTATCCATCACGAGCCGGCTTCTACCCTGGGGGCCGTTTCCGCAGCCGCCGCGCGCCCAGGGAGTTCCCGTGTCGCCGATCATTTCCGTACAACACCTTACCAAGACCTACGCCGGGGGTTTCCAGGCACTGAAGGGCATCGATCTGGAGATCCATCGCGGCGAGATCTTCGCCCTGCTCGGCCCCAACGGTGCCGGCAAGACCACGCTGATCAGCATCATCTGCGGGCTGGTCAATCCCAGCAGCGGCCGGGTGCTGGCCGACGGCCACGACATCGTGCGCGACTACCGCGCCGCGCGCGGCAAGATCGGCCTGGTGCCGCAGGAACTGGCCACCGATGCGTTCGAGACGGTGTGGGCGACGGTGCGCTTCAGCCGCGGCCTGTTCGGCAAGCCGCGCGACGATGCGCACCTGGAGCGGGTGCTGCGCGAGCTGTCGCTGTGGGACAAGCGCGGCAGCCGCATCTCCACCCTGTCCGGCGGCATGAAGCGGCGCGTGCTGATCGCCAAGGCGCTGGCGCACGAGCCGTCCATCCTGTTCCTGGACGAACCCACCGCCGGGGTCGACGTGGAGCTGCGCCACGACATGTGGCAGATGGTGCGGCGCCTGCGCGAGCAGGGCACCACCATCATCCTGACCACGCACTACATCGAGGAAGCCGAGGACATGGCCGACCGCGTGGGCGTGGTCAATCGCGGCGAACTGGTGCTGGTGGAGGACAAGCGCACGCTGATGCGCAAGCTCGGCAAGAAGCAACTGGCGCTGACCCTGCAGGCACCGCTGCACGCGTTGCCGCCGGCGCTGGCGGCGCAGCCATTGGAGCTGTCCGCCGACGGCACGACACTGACCTACACCTACGACGCGCAGGCCGCGCAGACCGGCATCGGCCCGCTGCTGCGGCAACTGGAGGCGCAGGGCGTGGAGATCAAGGATCTGCAGTCCAGCGAGAGTTCGCTGGAGGAGATCTTCGTCAACCTGGTGCGGCCGGCGTCGGCCGCGGCGGAGGTGCGCGCATGAACCTGCACGCGATCGCCGCGATCTACCGCTTCGAGATGGCGCGCACCTTCCGCACGCTGACCCAGTCCATCGCCTCGCCGGTGCTGTCGACCTCGCTGTACTTCGTGGTGTTCGGCGCGGCGATCGGTTCGCGCATGGGCGCCATCGACGGCATCAGCTACGGCGCCTACATCATCCCCGGGCTGGTGATGCTGTCGCTGCTCAGCGAAAGCATCTCCAACGCCTCCTTCGGCATCTACATGCCGCGTTGGGCCGGCACCATCTACGAGGTGCTGTCGGCGCCGGTGGCGTGGTGGGAGGTGGTGATCGGCTATGTCGGCGCGGCGGCAAGCAAGTCGGTGCTGCTGGGCCTGCTGATCCTGCTCACCGCACGCGCCTTCGTGCCGTACGAGATCGCGCATCCGCTGTGGATGTTCGGCTTCCTGGTGCTGACCGCGCTGACCTTCAGCCTGTTCGGCTTCATCATCGGCGTGTGGGCCGACGGCTTCGAGAAGCTGCAGGTGATCCCGCTGATGGTGATCACGCCGCTGACCTTCCTCGGCGGCAGCTTCTACTCGATCAACATGCTGCCGCCGCTGTGGCAGAAGATCAGCCTGTTCAACCCGGTGGTGTACCTGATCAGCGGCTTCCGCTGGGCGTTCTACGGCAAGGCCGACGTGCACATCGCGGTCAGCCTGGGCATGACCCTGGCGTTCATGGCGCTGTGCCTGGGCGTGGTGTGGGCGATCTTCCGCAGCGGCTATCGGCTCAAGCCCTGAGGCGGTAGCCGGGGCCGCGGCGTGCGGCCGTGCGTCGCAGCGGCATGCCGGCAGGCGTGGCGCCTGCCGGCGGTCGCGCCTACTTGGCGTCGAGCCAGAAGGCTTCGACCGTGCCCTTGACCTTCATGGTCATCGGGTTGCCGCGGCGGTCGCGCGCCTTGCCGACCTGGACGCGGATCCAGCCTTCGCTGATCGAGTACTCCTCGACGTTGTCGCGCTCCACGCCGTTGAAGCGGATGCCGACGCCGCGCGACAGCGTCTCGGCATCGTGGAAGGGGCTCTGCGGGCTGACCGCCAGGCGGTCGGGGGGCGTGTCGGACATCGTGGTGGCTTCGCGTGGCGGCGGACAGCGCCGTCTTCCGGGCTGCGAAGGATAAACGCCCGCGGCGCCGTTGCCGAGTTCCGTGCGCTTCCGTCGCCGCGGCGGGCACGGCACACTTGCACCTTCCCTTCCATCCGCCGGCTCACGCCATGCCCGACAACAGCACCGATTACGACGATCCCGACGATCTGCACGACGAGCTCGACGACGATCCGGATACCCAGCAAGGGCTGATCTGGAACCTGCTGCTGCTGATCAATCCCGGCGACGAGGAAAGTGCGCTGCGTCAGTTCAACGCGTTCCGCGAAGCGCGCGCCGAGCACGAGGGCGAAGAGGACGACGGCTGGTTGTGGACGCTGAAGGATGCCATCGACTGGAGTGCCGGCTTCTACGTGGACTGGAAGGACACCGAGTCGCTGATCGGCGCGATCGACGAACTGGCGGCGCGCTGGAACCTGCGCATCGATTGGGGCGGCGACGTGGACGACGAGGACTTCCTCGACAGCCATGACGTGCCGGTGCTGCTGAACGTGGCGTACGATCGCCTGCGCGAACACGGCTATACCCTCTGGTGCTGGGACACCGAGGGCGATGCGTACGCCGGGTGGATGGCGCTCAGCCGCGACGACGAGGACATGCGGCGCCTGGCGGCGCTGCTGGACATCGAACTGCGCCCGGGCAGCGATCCGTTCTAGGCGGACGTGGCGCCGCCGTTCACCGCGCCTCGCCGCGCGCCTGCGCACGTGCATTGCGGATCAATGCTTTCAGCAGCTCGCGGTCGCTGTGGCGCGAGACCGGCACCGCGCCCAGGCGGATCGCGTCGTCGCGCAGGGCGGCGGGCACGTCGTAGTGCGCGCCGCTGAGCTTGTTCTGGAAGGCGCGGCGGGGAATGCCCAGCCGCGCCGCCATGGCGTGCAGTTCGTCCAGCGTGTCGGCGAGCAGGTGGCCCCAGCGCTGGCCGCGCCAGGGATGCACCGCATCGTCGATGTAGACCGCCACGCGCCAGGTCAGGCCGGCTTGTGCGTGCCGTCGGCATCCGCCGCGGGTTCCGCGGTGGCGCTGCCGTCGGCCTCGGCCGGAGCGGCATCGCCCGTCTCCGCCGCGGCGTCCGCGTCGGCCCTGTCCTCGTCCGCATCCTCTGCCGCGCCATCGCCCGCGGCGAACTCGGCAACCAGCGCGTCCAGGTACTCGGTCGGGGTCTGGCCGGCCTCGGCCGCCAGCGCGTCGATCATCTGCTGCAACTGCGCGGAGTAGTCCAGGGTGATGGTGTTGCCTTCCTGCTCCTGCAGGTTGGCCAGGTGCTTGAGCATCGCCAGCATCGGCACCGGATTGTCGGCATTGCCCATGGTCTGGCCACCGACCGACAGCAACCACTGGCGACCCTGCAGGCCGATCGCGGCCAGCACGCGGCCGCTCTCGTTCTGCAGCACGGCGTGGTTGGCGATGGGCTGCTCGCGGCCCAGGCGGGCGAAGGGGCGCGGCGACTGCTGCTTCTTGCGCTTGTCGCGCTTGGCTTTGGATTGCTTGGACACGGCGGTCTCGTTGGCGAAGTGGCGGCCATTGTAAGCGCCGCGCCGTGTGCGGTCCCGCCGGGCCGGTGCGGCGCGGTCATCGCCCGCGCGCGCGGCGGCGGCGCGGTCAGCGCGTGTTGGTCGCTGCCGGGGTCCCGCCGGGGGCGGCGGTGCTCGCCACCGGTGCGCTGCCGTTGATCCTGCGCAAGGCATCGCGCGCGGCCGCGGCCGCGGCCTCCGGCGAGGTCGTGCGCGGCTCGGCGATCTGCACCGAGGCCTTGCCGGAGGTCGCGGCCGCGGCCGTCGGGGCAGCGCCGTTGCTGGCGGCAGGCGCCGCCGCGGGCGCGCCCTTGCCGGTGGTCGGCGCGGCGGCCGCGTCCCCCGCCGCGGCGCTCAGGTCCGGCACCTTGGTGTCGGCGTCGGGCTGCACCGTGCCCAGGGCGACGCTGTGGTCGCCGTCGGCGATGGCGGCGTCCTCGGCATCCTTGGTCATCACCACGATGCTGATGCGGCGGTTGATCGGATTGTTCGGCACCTGCTTGTCGAACAGCACCGAGGAGGACAGCCCGACCACGCGCGAGACCTTGTCCTCGCCCATGCCGCCGGCGACCAGTTCGCGGCGCGCGGCGTTGGCGCGGTCCGCGCTCAGTTCCCAGTTGCTGTAGCCGTTCTTGCCGCTGTACTGGGTGACGTCGGTATGGCCGGTGATGCTGATGTGGTTGGGTACCTGGTTGATGAAGCCGGACAGCTCGTGGAGGATGCCGCGGGTATAGGGCTTGAGCACCGCGCTGCCGAGGTCGAACATCGGCCGGTTTTCCTTGTCCACGATCTGGATGCGCAGGCCGTCCGGGGTCAGGTCCAGCAGCAGCTGGTCCTTGAACGGTTCCAGCGCCTGGCTCTTGTCGATGGCTTCCTTCAGCTCCTGCATCAGCGTTTCCAGGCGCTGCTTTTCCTTCTCGCGCTGCGTGGTCTTGCTGTCGTCGCCCTTCAGGCTCTTGCTGCCGAACGGATCCTTGTTGTTGCCGCGCTGCATCTCGCCGGCGCCGCCGAGCTTGATCATCGAGGTGCTGGCGCCGCCGGGGCCGGCCATGCCGGGGCTCGGCGCCGGGCTCTTGCCGGCCAGCGGGCTGGGATTGCGGAAGTATTCGGCGATCGCCGCGCGCTGTTCCTTGGTGGTGGCCGCCACCAGCCACAGCACCAGGAAGAACGCCATCATCGCGGTCACGAAGTCGGCATAGGCCACCTTCCACGCGCCGCCGTGGTGGCCGCCGCCCTGGACCTTCTTGACCCGGCGGATGACGACGGTGGATTTGGTCTCGGCCATGACCGCGTTACTTGATCGTCTTCAGATGCGATTCGAAGTCGGCGAAGCTCGGCCGCACGTCGGTCGGCAGGGTCTTGCGCGCGAATTCGAGGGCGATCTTCGGGTTGTAGCCGCGCAGGCAGGCCAGCAGCGCGGTCTTCACCGATTCGAAGATGCGGCTGTCCTGCTCGGCGCGCGCTTCCATCGCCGCTGACAGCGGCGCGACGAAGCCGTAGGCCAGCAGGATGCCGAGGAAGGTGCCGACCAGCGCCGCGCCGACGTGGTGGCCGATCTCCTCGATCGGACCGCCGATCGAGCCCATGGTGATGACGATGCCCAACACCGCGGCGACGATGCCGAAACCGGGCAGGCCGTCGGACACCTTGCTCAGCGCATGCGCCGGCGCCATCGCCTCGTGGTGGTGCTTCTCCAGCTCCAGCTCCAGCAGCGGTTCCAGTTCGTGCGGCTCGATGTTGCTGCCGATCATCAGGCGCAGGCAGTCGGTGATGAAGTCGAGCAGGTGGTGGTCGGCCAGCACCTTCGGGTAGTTGCCGAAGATCGCGCTGTCGGCCGGGCGCTCGACGTGGTCTTCCAGCGCCATGAAGCCGTCGCGGCGCGCCTTGTTCAGCAGTTCGTAGATCAGGGTCAGGGTGCTGCGGTAGTCGTCGGCCTTGTACTGCGGGCCCTTGAACACGCCCAGCACGCCGGAGAGCGTCGCCTTGACGATCTTGCCCGGGGTGCTGACCAGGAACGCGCCCAGCGCCGCGCCACCGATGATCATCAGCTCGTAGGGCTGCCACAGCGCGCCGAGTTTGCCGTGCGACAGCACGTAGCCGCCGACCACGCTGATGATGACGACGATGAAGCCAACGATGATGAGCATGGCGGGGCAGCCTGCGGGCCGAAGCGGGGACGCTCTAGATGTCGGCCCCGCCGCGCCATTCTGAAGGTGTGAACTGTGCCGGGTTTTTGGCGGCGGCCGCGCCCGCGCCGGTCTTCAGCCGGTCATGCCGCTGTCGTGGCGGACGCATTTGGGGGTCTCGCCCAGGCCGGCCAGGGTCAGCGTGGCCTGGTCCGGCTGCGACTGCCAGAAGGTATTGCCCAGGGCGTCGGTGTAGCGCGCGCCGGTGGCGCCGCCGGCATCGGTGCGCTGCATGTCCAGGTGGGTGCCGCGCACCTGCAGGGCCAGGCGCTCGCGGGCCGGGTCGGCGGCCGCCTGCACCCGTTCCTCGCCGCAGCGCCACTGCATGGGCAGGGCATCGGCCTGCAGGCCGGGCGCGCTGGCGGGCGATGGCGCGGCGGCGACCGGCGCGGCCTGCGCCGGCGGCGGGGTGGGGCTGCGCTGGCAGGCGCCCAGGGCGAGTGACAGCAGCAAGAGGGGAAGCAACGGGCTACGCATACCGGTGGTCTCCCTGTGGCGGCGCGGTTGCGCCGGAATCAGGCCGGTTCGGTCTCGCCGCCGCCGCGGTGCAGCGGGTTGGGCAGCGTCTGGCCCTGTTCGGTGAACTGCAGCGACACCGAATTCAGGCAGTGGCGCTCGCCGCTCGGCGGCGGGCCGTCCGGAAACACGTGGCCGAGATGGCTGTCGCAGCGGGCGCAGACGATCTCGGTGCGGATCATGCCGTGGCTGGTGTCGCGTAGTTCGCGCACGTGGTCGGGGTGGTAGGGCGCGAAGAAGCTCGGCCAGCCGGTCCCGGAATCGAACTTGGCGCTGGAGCGGAACAGCGGCAGCCCGCACATCCGGCAGGTGTAGACGCCCTCCAGCTTGTTGTCCAGGAATACGCCGCAGAACGGCGCTTCGGTGCCGTGCTGCAGCAGCACCCGGCGTTCCTCCGCATTCAGTCCGCCGATCAACTGCTCGCGCTCGGCAGCGGTAGGAGGCGTGAGGTCGAATCGGCTCATGGCGGGGCCCGTGGCTGGAGGAGGGGAAAACAACATGAGGGCTGTACGGGGTGGATCAAGCGCGCCGCGCCGCGTCGACGCCGAGTTGGCGATGCGCTAGCGTGGAGCGCTCTCTTGCGGCCCGTCGATGGAGCCACCGTGAAGCGCCTGCTGCCCTGCGTTGCCATCGCCCTGCTCGTGCCGGCGCTTGCCGCCGCGCAGAGTCTCCAGCCGGTCCCCGGCGCACCGGCCGGCAATCGCGACGCCAACACCCTGCAGTCCGCGCCGCCGCCGGCGCCCTCGGTGGCCAGCCGTCTCGACGAGCGTCCACCTGCCTCGACGACCGCTCCCAAGGCCGCGCCGGTGCCCTCCAGCCTGGACGACCGGCCGCAAGGAAAGGCCCGGCACACGCGCCCGGCCAGTCCGGCGGTACCGGCCGCCGCGCTCGCCGACCCGTCCGCACGCCGCCCGGTCCGCCTCTACGACCGCCGCGGCCAGCTGGTGCCCGGGGCGATGCAGGTGGGGCCGAACCGCGCGCTGGATACCCGCACCGGCCGTTACTACGACACCGTGCCCAGCGGCGACGGGGTCCGCATCCAGGACTGAGCGCCTGCGCCCCGGCGGCGAACGCGCGGCGAACGCCGCGTGGCCGCCATCCTCACAAATCGGTTCCTAGACTGACGGACCGGCCGCGTCTGCCGCGGCGCCATGTTTTCGCAGGAGAACCGATGAGCAAGCTTCCCGACAACACCCTGATCGTCGTCGCCGACCGCACCGCTGCGCGCCTGTTCCGGGTCAACCTGGCCGGCGAGACCGCGCTGCTGGAGCAGACCGAAGTGCTGAACCCGACGCCGATCGAGGGCGTGGAGGATGGCGACCGGCCGATGACCATGGATGAAGCCGGGTTCGTGCGCCAGATCGCCGAGCGCCTGTACCAGGATGCGTTGCGCGGCGATGTCGAGCACCTGATGCTGGTCGCCGACCCGCACACGCTGGGGCAGTTGCGGCCGCTGCTGCACAAGGAGGTCCAGAAGCGGGTGGTGGCCGAACTGGCCAAGAACCACGCCAATTCCTCGCGCGACGACCTCGAGAAGCTGCTGGTCTCCTGACCCGCCCTCGCGCGGAACGCTCAGTCGGCGATCGGCAGGCTGAGCGTTTCCTTCACTTCTTCCATCACGATGTAGCTCTTGGACTCGCGCACATGCGGCAGGGTCAGCAGGGTGCTGCCCAGCAGCTTGCGGTAGGACGCCATCTCGCTGATGCGGGCCTTGAGCAGGTAATCGAAGTCGCCCGAGACCAGGTGGCACTCGAGCACGTTGGGCAGCTTCAGCGCGGCGCGGCGGAACTCCTCGAAGATGTCGCCGGACTTGTAGGCCAGGCTGATCTCCACGAACACCAGCAGGCTGGCCTTGAGATAGTGCGGGTCCAGCCGCGCGTAATAGCCGGTGATGGCGCCGTCGCGTTCCAGCCGGCGCACCCGCTCGGTGCACGGGGTGGTGGACAGGCCCACCCGCTCGCCCAGTTCGGTGAAGGAGATGCGCCCTTCCTGCTGCAGGATGCGCAGGATCTTGCGGTCGATCTTGTCCAGTTCGCGGAGGCGTGCGGCCATGCGGGGCGGTCTCAGGGGTTTGGCCTGCCGGGTCGGCAGAAGTCAGGGGAAAATCCTGGGTTCTGCTGCCTATACTGCACCGAACTTCTGCCCTGGCGCCATCCAGCCAGGGAATTGATCCGAACGGAGTAGGCGCATGCGGGTTCTGGTTCTCGGCAGCGGTGTGATCGGCACGGCCACGGCGTGGTATCTGGCCCGCAGCGGCTGCGAGGTGACGGTGGTCGACCGCCAGCCGGCGGCCGGGCTGGAGACCAGTTATGCCAATGCCGGCCAGGTCTCGCCCGGCTACGCCTCGCCGTGGGCGGCGCCCGGGGTGCCGCTGAAGGCGCTGAAATGGCTGTTCCAGCGCCATGCGCCGCTGGCGATCACCCCGACCGCCGATCTGCAGCAGTACCTGTGGCTGGCGCAGATGCTGCGCAACTGCACCGCCGAGCGCTATGCGATCAACAAGGCGCGGATGGTGCGCCTGTCCGAGTACAGCCGCGACTGCCTGGACCAGCTGCGTGCCGAGACCGGCATCGCCTACGAAGGCCGCCAGCTCGGGACCACCCAGTTGTTCCGCACCCAGCAGCAACTGGACGGTGCGGCCAAGGACATCGAGGTGCTGCGCGAGTACGGCGTGCCCTACGAGCTGCTGGACCGTGCCGGCATCGCCCGGGTCGAGCCGGCCCTGGCCAACGCACCGGCCGGCCTGGTCGGCGCGCTGCGCCTGCCCAACGACCAGACCGGCGACTGCCGCCTGTTCACCCAGCGCCTGGCCGCGATGGCCGCCGCGGCCGGCGTGCAGTTCCGCCAGGGCGAGACCATCGAGGCGCTGCAGGCCGATGGCGACCGCATCGATGGCGTGCGCATCGGCGGGCGGGTGGAGCGCGCCGACCGCTACGTGGTCGCGCTGGGCAGCTATTCGCCGGGCCTGCTGGCGCCGCTGGGCATCCGCCTGCCGGTGTACCCGCTGAAGGGCTACTCGCTGACCCTGCCGATCCGCGACGCGGCGCTGGCGCCCACCTCCACCATCCTCGACGAGAGCTACAAGGTGGCGATCACGCGCTTCGACGCGCGCATCCGCGTCGGCGGCATGGCCGAACTGGCCGGTTTCGACCTGTCGCGGCCGGCACGGCGCCGCGCCACGCTGGAGAAGGTGGTCAACGACCTGTACCCGCGCGGCGGCGACCTGGCCGCGGCCGAGTTCTGGACCGGGCTGCGCCCGGCCACCCCGGACGGCACGCCGGTGGTCGGCGCCACCGGCTACCGCAACCTGTTCCTCAACACCGGCCACGGCACGCTGGGCTGGACCATGGCCTGCGGCTCGGGCCGCTACCTGGCCGACCTGATGGTCTCGCGGCAGCCGCAGATCAGCGGCGAGGGCCTGGACATCTTCCGTTATTCCCGCGGTTCCGCCGCGTCCGTCGCCGAGGCCGTCGCGTGCGCCCAGCCCGTGCATTGATCGATCTCGACGCGCTGCGCCACAACTACCGCCTGGCCCGCCGGCTGAGCGGCGGCAAGGCGCTGGCGGTGGTCAAGGCCGATGCCTACGGGCACGGCGCGGTGGCCTGCGCGCGCGCGCTGGACGGCGAGGCCGACGGCTTCGCGGTGGCCTGCATCGAGGAGGCGCTGGAATTGCGCCAGGCCGGCATCGCCGCGCCGATCCTGCTGCTGGAAGGCATCTTCGACGCCGACGAACTGCCGCTGGTCGCCGAACACCGGCTGTGGTGCGCGGTGGCCTCGCCCTGGCAGGTGGAGGCGATCGCCGCCTTCGCCGCACCGCAGCCGCTGTGCCTGTGGCTGAAGCTGGACAGCGGCATGCACCGGCTGGGCCTGGCGCCGGAGGAATTCCGCGCCGCGCACGCGCGCCTGAGCGCGCTGCCGCAGGTCGAGCGGCTGGTGCTGATGAGCCACTTCGCCCGCGCCGACGAACTCGATAGCGCGCGCACCCGCGAGCAGGTGGAGGTGTTCCGTCAGGCCACCGCCGGCCTGGCCGGCGAGACCAGCCTGTGCAACTCGCCAGCCTTGCTCGGCTGGCCGGAGCTGCGCAACGACTGGGGACGGCCGGGACTGATGCTGTACGGCGCCGACCCGTTCGCCGCCGCGGCCGCGCTGCCCGGCGAACTGCGTCCGGTGATGACCCTGCAGTCCAGGATCATCTCCGTGCGCACTATCGCGCCGGGCGAGCCGGTCGGCTACGGCGCGCGCTTCGTCGCGGCGCGTCCGACCCGGGTCGGCGTGGTGGCGATCGGTTATGCCGACGGCTATCCGCAGTTCGCGCCCAACGGCACCCCGGTGCTGATCGACGGCGCGCCCGGCGCACTGATCGGGCGCGTGTCGATGGACATGCTGACCGTGGACCTGACCGACCACCCGCAGGCCGGGCTCGGCAGCGAGGTGCAGTTGTGGGGCGAACAGCCGCGCATCGACGCGCTGGCCGGGCGCTGCAGTTCCAGCGCCTACCGCTTGCTGTGCGGCCTCAAGCGCGCGCCGCGCGTCTATCTCGACGCGTAAGCCAATGGCTGACGGCGCCGGCGCGATACCGGCGCCGCGCGTGCGGCCTCAGCGCTCGGCGACTGCGCTGTCCTTGTTGCGGAACTGGCGGCGCAGCCAGTCGTCGAGCATGCGCTTTTCGTAGCGCAGCGGATCGGTGCTCAGGCCGACCGAGCTGTTGTACAGATAGCTGGGGTCCATCAGTTTCGGCTGGCCCTGCGCGATCACTTGGCCGTCGGCGCCGTACAGGGTGAAGTCGAGGCTGATCCGCGGCGGGTACAGGTCGCGCATCACCCGCACGTCGTTCCAGTTCGGGCCGTGCCACGGCTCGAAGTCGCCGGCGCGCTTGATGTCGGTCAGCTTGATGTCCAGGCGCTGCCCGGGCTGCAGTTGCTTGGCGGCCTGCTTCTGCAGGTAGGCGGCCAGGTCCTGCACCCAGTCGCCGCGTTCGGCTTCCCAGCGGTTGCGGCTCTGCCGCAGTTCGCTGAAGGTGGACGGGTCGGCCCAGCTCACCTGCACCGGGCCGTCGCTGACGAGGCTGCGCGGCGCTTGCGGGTCGGTGACGTTGCGGATCTCGGCGGAGGCGCCGCCCGCCCACAGGCAGGCAAGCGCCAGCGCCGTCCAGGCATAGCGGATCTTCATGGCGGATCTCCAGGAGGCGTGCGTCCAGTGTGTGCCTGTGCCGGCGTGCCCGCAATCGCGGCGAGGCGTGCGGCGACGACCGTTGGCCGCCGATTCATCCGCTCCGGCGTGACGGGCGGCTCACATCGCCTCGCCGCCTGCTTCACGGCGCGCGCGCGAGCATGGCCGCCACTCGAGCACGACGGGGATCGCATGAAGACGCCGCTGTTCCACCAGGCCCACACCGGCAGCGATGTGCGCCTGCAGTTCATCGACTGGGCCAAGCGCCATGGGCACAGCCCGGCCAGCGGTGCGGCCGCGTTCGTCGAGCACCAGGCCAACCTGGACGAGGCGGCGCGGCAGTTGCGCCTCAACCCCGGCGACGACGTGCGCCATCTGCTGCGGCGCTACCTGGTCTCGCTCGGCGAGGCGCAGGACGTGGCCGTGCAGTTCCCGCCCAGCTACCACTACCGCAGCCCGCAGGGGCAGAGCTTCCGCTACACGCTGACCCTGGTGCTGGCCGAAGACGGCGTGGAGTGGAAGGCGCGGGTGTGGACCGGCCTGGAGTACCTGGGCCTGATTGTCGGCCGCGGTGCCGGCCCGCGCGCCAACTACACCCGCCTGGCGCGGATGGCGGTGGAGCACGAACTCGCCGGCGACGCGCCTCGTTTCACGCTCGGCTGAGCAATTCAGGAACGTTGTCATGTCCGTCGTCAGCGCACCCGAGCGATCCGTGGTTCCCGAAGAATGCCGCCGGCAATGCCGGCAGCTGGGGCCGGCACGCGTGCAGCAGTTGCTGGAATCCTCTTCGCCGCCGCCGTGGCGCGAGGAAGCCGAGCGTTGGCTGGAAGAGCAGGCCTTGCGCAGCGCGCGCCTCACCCAGTGGATGGTGCTCGCCGGCATCGGCCTGTCGTTGCTGGGCATCGTGCTGGTGATCGCGTTCTTCTGGTGACATCGTTCGGGCAGGCGCAGCACAGGCGCTGGCTTGACGGCGGCGGAGTGGCTTAACAAGATGGGGGTTTACGCCTTGCCGCTCCTGGCGCATCGTCGTTGCGCCGCGTATGCCGGGCACCGTCTTCATCCGTTGCCGTAGGCCGCTTCCAGAGCTAGTCCGTCATGCATGCCAGTCCAGACTCCACCGCTTCCTCGTTCGCGCAGGCGACGGACCTGCAGTACCGCGAGATCTTCGACAAGATCGATTCCGGCTTCTGCGTGATCCAGATGCTGTTCGAGGGCGAGCGCGCGGTCGATTACGTGTTCCTGCAGGTCAATCCGGCCTTCGAGCGCGAGACCGGCCTGCGCGACGTGGTCGGGCGGCGCATGCGCGAGATCTCGCCGACCCACGAGGAGCACTGGTTCCAGCGCTACGGCGCCGTCGCGTTGACAGGTCGTCCGGACAAGTTCGAGAACTTCGCGACTGCGCTGGACCGCTGGTGGGCAGTGGATTCGTTCCGCGTCGGCGCGCCGGAACTGCGCCAGGTCGCCGTGCAGTTCCTCGACATCACCGAGCGCAAGCGGATGGAGCGCGACCTGGCCGAGAGCGAGGCGCGCTTCAGCGCGCTGGCAGAGGGCCTGCCGATGCCGGTGTGGGTGCTGGACGCCCAGGGCGAAATGCGCTTCACCAACACCGCCTATGCCGAATTCTTCGGCATCGATCTGGACACCGATGCTGCGCGCCCGGGTTGGGGCGACGTGCTGCATCCGGAAGACGTGGGCGTGTTCGCCTACGAATTGCGCAACGCGCTGCACGACCAGCGCAACCTGCGCGCGCTGGTGCGCGCGCGCCGCCACGATGGCGAGTGGCGCTGGGTGGAAATGACCGCGGTGCCGCGCTATTCCGCCGAGGGCCAGTTCATCGGCCTGGCCGGCAGCAGTCCGGACGTCACCGAACGCCGCGACATCGAACTGGCGCGCGAGCAACTGCTGGAATCCGAGCGCAGCGCACGCAACGCCGCCGAGAGCATGGCACGGCTGAAGGACGAATTCCTGGCGACGCTGTCGCACGAACTGCGCACGCCGCTCACCACCATCCTCGGCTGGAGCGACCTGCTGCTGCAGCGGCTGCCGCCGGGCGACCCGAGCAGCAAGGGCCTGTCGGTGATCGCCAGCAGCGCGCGCGCGCAGCAGCGGCTGATCTCGGACATGCTCGATCTCAGCAGCATGCTGCTGGGCAAGGTGCAGTTGGAAGTGGAGGCGCTGGACCTGGCCGAACAGGTGCGCGAGGCGATGCGCGCGCAGGAGCCGGTGGCCGAAGGCAAGGACCAGGCGCTGACCCTGCAGGCGCCTTCGCAGCCGTGCATGGTGCTGGGCGACGCCACGCGCCTGCAGCAGGTGTTCTGGAATCTGTTGTCCAACGCGATCAAGTTCACGCCCGCGCACGGGCGCATCGCCCTGGCGATCGCGCTCGACGACGATGGCGAGCACGTCAGCGTGGCGGTGCGCGATTCCGGCGACGGCATTCCGCCGGAGTTCCTGCCGCATCTGTTCGGGCGCTTCCGCCAGGCCGACAGCACCACCACGCGCCTGCACGGCGGCCTCGGCCTGGGCCTGGCGATCGTGCAGCAACTGGTGGAAATGCATGGCGGCCAGATCAGTGCGGCCAGCGAAGGTCGCGGCTGCGGCTCGGTCTTCACCGTGCGCCTGCCGCTGCACCGCGATGCGCCGGGCTCGCGCCCGCTGCGCGAAGTGCGCGCGTTCGCGATGGCCGAACAGGTGGTCGAGGCGTATTCGCTCAAGGGCGTGCGCCTGTTGGCGGTGGAGGACCAGCCGGACATGCTCGACTACCTGCGGCGCCTGCTCGAGGAGCAGGGCGCGGAGGTGGTCGCGGTGGGCTCGGCCAGCGAGGCGCTGGAGGTGCTCGACGGCGGCGGCCATGCGGCGATCGACGTGATGGTCACCGACATCGGCATGCCGGGCATGGATGGCTACGGGCTGATCCGCACCGTGCGCGAGAACATGGGCCTGGGCGCGGACGAACTGCCGGCGGTCGCGGTGACTGCGCTGGCGCGTGCCGACGATCGCCAGCGCGCGCTGCAGTCCGGCTTCCAGGAACACCTGGCCAAGCCGTACAGCGTGGCGCAGCTGGTCTCGGCGGTGCGCTTCGCGCGGCAGCGTTAGCGCGGTCTTGCCCGCCGGCTCACGCGGCCGGCGTTAGGGTGCTGCGGTTCCCCCTCAGGAGTCCGCCGATGACCCAGTTTGCCGAGCGTATCCACACCGACCAGGCGCAGATCCAGGCGCTGGAAGCGTTGATCCTGCAACTGCCCGGGCAGGCGCATGTGCGCATCGAATTGCACGACGGCAGCGTGTGCTTCGGCACCGTGTCGGTCCGGCCCAGCATCCAGCAGTTCCGCGACGCCGATGGCAACGAGGGCAGCAATGCGCAGGTGCGCATCGACGACCTCGACGATCCGGCCCGGCACCGCTACCTGTGGCTGGACGAAATCCGCAGCGTGCGTCAGTTGCCGGCGCGGCCCTGGGAGACCGATCCGCGCGGCGACGCCTCTTGACGCATCTTTCACTTTTTTCGCGTCGGGGCTGTGCATCATCGGCGTTCCCCCGTGTTCCCGGATATCCAAGACACATGGCCATGTCTTCGCCGATTCGCGCCCGTTGGGTGTTGTGTGCGCTCAGTGCCGCCCTGCTCGCCGCCTGCGGCGACACCGCCAAGCACTCCATCGAGGAGGGCATGGGGCCGGATCCGGTGTTGCCCGATCCAGTCAAGCGCATGATCCCCACGGTCAAGGTCGCCGAGGTCAAGCGCTGGGCCGATGGTGCCGCGCCGATGCCGGCCGCCGACCTGGCGGTGCAGGCCTTCGCCCGCGACCTGGACCATCCGCGCTGGCTGTACGTGCTGCCCAACGGCGACGTGCTGGTCGCCGAGACCGCCGAGCCGCCGGCACCGGAAAAGGAGAGCAGCGGCCTGCGCGAC
Organism: Xanthomonas sp. LF02-5; assembly: GCF_034105325.1. Taxonomy (NCBI): domain Bacteria; kingdom Pseudomonadati; phylum Pseudomonadota; class Gammaproteobacteria; order Lysobacterales; family Lysobacteraceae; genus Xanthomonas; species Xanthomonas sp. LF02-5. The sequence continues at coordinate 47,271 of NZ_JAXGGF010000001.1, forward strand.
AAGATCCAGGGCGCGATGATGGCCAAGGCCGGCGCCGCCGTGCCCAGCGCCAACCGCATCACCCTGCTGCGCGACGCCGACGGCGATGGCGTCGCCGAAGTGCGCACGCAGTTCCTCAAGGGCCTGTATTCGCCGTTCGGCATGGCCCTGGTCGGCGACCGCCTGTACATCGCCAATGCCGATGCCCTGGTCAGCTTCCCGTACAAGGACGGCGACACCCAGATCACCGCCGCGCCCAGCTTCGTCGCCAACCTGCCCGGCGGCATCAACCACCACTGGACCAAGAGCCTGCTGGCCAGCCGCGACGGCAAGAAGCTGTACGTGGGCGTCGGCTCCAACAGCAACGTCGCCGAGAACGGCATGGAGCAGGAGCTCAACCGCGCCGCGATCCTGGAAGTGGACGCCGCCAGCGGCGCCACCCGCGTGTTCGCCAGCGGCCTGCGCAATCCGGTCGGCCTGGCCTGGCAGCCCGGCACCGACACGCTGTGGACCGTGGTCAACGAACGCGACGAGATCGGCAGCGACCTGGTGCCGGATTATCTGACCTCGGTGCGCGAGGGCGGTTTCTACGGCTGGCCGTACAGCTACTACGGCCAGCACGTGGACGAGCGCGTGCAGCCGCAGAACCCGGAGATGGTGGCCAGCGCGATCAAGCCGGACTACGCGCTGGGCGCGCATACCGCCTCGCTGGGCCTGGCCTTCTACGAGGGTGCGCTGCTGCCGCAGCCCTACCGCGGCGGCGCCTTCATCGGCCAGCACGGCTCCTGGAACCGCGACCCGCCGTCGGGCTACAAGGTGATCTACGTGCCTTTCGCCAACGGCAAGCCCAGCGGCAAGCCGCAGGACGTGCTGACCGGCTTCCTCGACGCCGAGGGCCGCGCGCAGGGCCGCCCGGTCGGCGTGGCGGTGGACAAGCCGGGCGCGCTGCTGGTCGCCGACGACGTCGGCAATGTGGTGTGGCGGGTGACGCCGAAGCCGGGGAAGTGAGCGGTCTGGTTAGCCGCGTGTTTCCGCATCGATCGTAGGGGTGGCTTCGGTCGCGGCGCGGGGTTCATGGTCGCGATGCGGGATTGATGGCTGCGACGTGGGCTTCATGGTGGAGCCCGATCGCGGCTTAGGCCGTTCCTGCAAAGGGCCACCGCGGAAGGTGTGGCGCGTGCCCCCAGGGCTGCTGCAGCGCGCATCTCATTGCGCGGCCGCGTGCTTCGAAAAACATGCGCAGGCACCCATAGGAGCGGCTTCAGCCTCGACGGGTCTTACAGGAAAACCACGACCGCAGCCGCTTCCTGGAAGCCGGCCTTGTTTGCTGCAATCGAAAATCGCGCGAGTGGGCACGAGGGCAAATCCATCTCTGCTAACGCGTGCAGGAGCGGCGTCGGCCGCGACCGGGATGCGCCTGGCACGACCTGGTCGCGGCCGACGCCGCTCCTGCAGGTTTGATTGACCGAGCCGAAAGCCCGGCGTCAGTGCTCCACAGGCGCCGGCTCCACACCGAAGCGGCGGGCGTAGCCGCGTTCGTTGAAGACGCGCTCCACTTCGGTGTCGCCCAGTTCCGGGGCGGCATAGACGGCATACACCACGCTGCCGTCGTCGCGTGCGCCGCGCTGGTGCAGGCGGTAGCGCGGACGCCCGGTGCCGGTGTTCTCCGGGTAGTGCAACGGCGGCTGGCTGCCATCCAGGTCCACTTCGCTGTTGTCGACGACGCCGCCGATGAACACTGCGCGCATGCTGCCTCTCCGGTCATTGGGTGCCTTGCAGCCTAGGCGCGGCGATGTTGCCGAAACATCAATGATGCGTTGGATTCGCGCAAAACCGGGGTCGCGGCGCACTGCCGGTAGAATGCGCGTCCCTGTTCCGATGACTCACGCCCGATGCCGGCTGCGCAAGACGCCCCCCTCGACACCCTGTTCCTGCCGTTCGCCCAGGGCGTGCTGCGCTGGCCTGCCGGCAAGGTGCTGTTCCTGCGCGCCCGCGACGGCTGGGCGCTGCGCCAGCACGCGCAGCCGCCGCAAATGGTCTGCGAGCAGGACTACCGGCCGTTCGCCAGCGCGCTGCAGCAGGGCGGCTGGACGGTGCGTGCGGAGCAGGACGGCGCCGCCGACGCAGGCGGCTACGCGCTGGTGCTGGTGCTGCCGCCGCGCCAGCGCGAGGAAGCGCGGGCGCTGCTGGCGCGCGCCGTGGCGCTGGCCGCGCCGGGCGGCATGGTGGTGGCCTGCCAGGCCAACAACGAGGGCGCGCGCTCCGGCGAGGACGACCTGCAGCAATTGGCTGGACTCGGCGGCAAGCTGACCAAGCACCACTGCCGCGTGTACTGGACCGCGCCGCTGCAGGGCGGCCACGACGCCGCGCTGCAGCAGCGCTGGGCAACGCTGGATGCGGTGCGGCCGATTCTCGACGGTCGCTTCCGCAGCCGCCCGGGCGTGTTCGCCTGGGATCGCATCGACCCGGCCTCGGCGCTGCTGGCCGAGCACCTGCCCGCCGACCTGCGCGGCCGTGCCGCCGATCTCGGCGCCGGCTACGGCTACCTGTCGGCCGAACTGCTGGCGCGCTGCCCGCAACTGACCGCGCTGGACCTGTTCGAGGCCGACGCGCGCGCGCTGGCGCTGGCGCGCGCGAATCTGGCGCAGGCACCGGCCGGCCCGACGCTGGGCTTCCACTGGCACGACGTGACCACCGGACTGCCGGGGCAGTACGACGTCATCGTCAGCAATCCGCCGTTCCATGCGCCGGGGCGGATGGAGCGGCCGGACATCGGCCGGCGCTTCATCGCGGTGGCGGCGCAGGCGCTGGCGCCCGGTGGGCGGCTGTTCCTGGTCGCCAACCGGCATTTGCCCTACGAGGCGGTGCTCGACGCCAGTTTCGGGGAGACCGAGGTGCTCGCCACCCGCGACGGCTTCAAGCTGATCCACGCGGTGCGCAGCCGTGCCGGAGCGCGCCGATGAAACTGGTCAAGCACCTGGCCAACCTGGGCTACGGCAGCCGCAAGCAGGTGGCGCTGATGTTCCGCGAGGGCCGCATCACCGACGCCGAGGGCGAGGTGCTGTATGCCGACGACCAGGTGCCGCACGCGGCGATCCGGGTCGACGGCGAGCCGCTGGACCCGCCGCCAGGGCTGATCCTGGCGCTGCACAAGCCGGTGGGCTACACCTGCTCGACCAAGGATCCGGGGCGCATCGTCTACGATCTGCTGCCGCCGCGCTTCCGCCTGCGCTCGCCGCTGCTGTCCACGGTGGGGCGGCTGGACCGCGACACCAGCGGTCTGCTGCTGATGACCGACGACGGTGCGCTGCTGCATCGCATCGTCTCGCCCAAGGCGCGGCTGGCCAAGGTCTACGAGGCCACCCTGGCCGAGGACCTGCGCGGCGACGAGGCCGCGCAGTTCGCCAGCGGCACGCTGATGCTCGACGGCGAGACCACGCCGCTGCTGCCGGTGCAACTGGAGACGCTGGGGCCGCGGCAGGTGCGCGTGGCCCTGCACGAAGGCCGCTACCACCAGGTGCGGCGCATGTTCGCGGCCGTCGGCAACCACGTGGCCGCGCTGCACCGCAGCCGCATCGGCGGCTTCGGCCTGGACGATCTGCCCTCGGGGCAGTGGCGGGTGCTGGAGGCGGAGGACGTGGCGGTGCTGTTCGAGGGCCGGGATTAGGGAGTCGGGATTGGGGATTGGCAAAAGCGCGTGGCGCCACGCACCGTCGCAAATCCCGCTTCTACGAATCCCGAATCCCAAATCACGAATCCCGCTCCCCAACCGCCCGCTTCCAGCCCTCCAGCCCCAGCGTCTCCAGGGTCTGCAGATTGCGCTCGACGATCACGTCCGCGTCCGGGAACGCGGCCACTGCGCGTTCCACGCTGTCCTCGCGCAGCAGGTGCAGGGTGGGGTAGGGCGCGCGGTTGGTGTAGTTGCCGATATCGTCCGGTGCGGTGCCGGCGAACTGGTACTGCGGATGGAAACTGGCGACCTGCAGCACGCCCTGCAGGTCCAGCGCCTCGACCGCGGCGTCGGCGTTGTCGAGGAAGTCGTTGTAATCCAGGAAGTCCTGCAGCACGTCCGGATGCACGATCAACGTGGTGTCGATCTGCTCGGCCGGGGTGTCGCGCAGCAGCACCAGTTCCTCGGCCAGCTGTTCGAGCAGTGCCTCGGGCGTACTCGCATCGCTGAGCACGAAACGCACCTGCTGCTTGACGTACACCGCCTTGGCGAACGGACACAGGTTCAGCCCGATCACCGCGCGCTCCAGCCATCGGCGGGTCAGGGCGATCGGGTCGTCGGAGGCGGGGGCAAGCGAGGTGGGAGGCATGGCGTCGGCGGCGGCGAAGGGGCGGCGCGCGTGGGCACGGGGCCGCGCGCGGCGGCCAGTGTATGCCGGATAGGCGCCGGTGGCCGGGGTTACGGTGCGTTCCAGCGGTTGTAGGACACGTCCAGCCACGGCGGATGCTCGGCATACATCTCGCGGATCAGTTGCTTGGTCAGTTCCACCAGGCCGGAGTCGTCGTTGCGGCGATAACTCATGATGATCGGCGAGGTGGCGTGTTCGTCGTCGATCAGGCGGTAATGCAGGTCGCTGCGCATCGACCGCGCCGAGGCCGGGATCAGGCAGATCCCGCTCTCGGCCGCGACCAGGCCCAGCGCGGTCTGCAGCTCGCGCACCTCCTGCAGTTCGCTGGGATGCGCGCCGTGATCCTGCAGCAGCGACAGCACCTGATCGGCGAAGCTGGGGCGCGGATGGCTGGGATAGAGCAGCAGCCGTTGCCCGGCCAGCGCCGCCGGCGGCAGCGGCGCGTCCTCCGCGGCCAGTGGGTGTTCCATCGGGATCGCCGCGACCAGGCGCTCCTCGCGCAGGACCAGGCGTTCGACATGCTGGTCGCTGCTGCGCACGCGGCCGAAGCCCAGGTCGATGCGGCCTTCCTTCAGCGCTTCCACCTGCTGGCTGGACATCAGCTCGACCAGGCGCACTTCCAGGTCCGGTCGCGCCTGGCGCAGGCGCCGCACCACCGTGGGCAGACCGCCGTACAGGGTGGAGGCGACGAAGCCGATCGAGGCCACGCGGCGCTCGCTGCGGCCGAGCCGGCGCGCGGCCTCGGTCATCTGCTCGACCCGGCCCAGCACCTGCAGCGCTTCCTCGTAGAACAGCCGTCCGGCGTCGGTGAGACGCAGCGGGCGGCTGCGCCGCACCAGCAGCGGCACGCCCAGTTGCTGTTCGATCTGCTGGATCTGCCGGCTCAGCGGCGGTTGCGCGATATGCAGGATTTCTGCGGCACGGGTGAAGTTGCGTTCGCGGGCGACGGCCACGAAGTAGCGGAGTTGACGCAGATCCATAGACGCTCGCTGTGGCGGAAAGTTACATGACATTCAAAGTATGCTGTGCTGCAGCAAATCATGAACGTCTAGGTTTCCCGCCATACTATATCTTCAGGGTATGAAATGGTGCTGCATTCAGTCTTGGACGGCAGTGCCGTGCCGGGCCAAGAATCGGCGCCATGTCACCGCACCCCACCACCGCCACCGTCGAACGCGTCGAGACGCTGCTGCTCGACCTGCCCACGATCCGCCCGCATCGCCTGTCGATGGCGACGATGCGCGGGCAGACCCTGATGCTGGTGCGCCTGCATTGCAGCGACGGCGTGGTCGGGCTGGGCGAGGGCACCACGATCGCCGGTCTGGCCTACGGCGCGGAGAGCCCGGAAGGCATGCAGTTGACGATCGACCGCTACATCGCGCCGCTGCTGGTCGGGGCCGATGCCTGCGCGGTGCAGGCGCTGATGCAGCGGATCGGCGGCCTGGTCAAGGGCAACCATTTCGCCAAGTGCGCGATCGAGACCGCGCTGCTCGACGCCCACGGCCAGCGGCTCGGCCTGCCGGTGTCCGAGCTGCTGGGCGGGCGCCTGCGCGATCGCCTGCCGGTGGCGTGGACGCTGGCCTCCGGCGACACCGAACGCGACATCGCCGAGGCCGAACGCATGCTCGCCGAGCGCCGGCACAACGTGTTCAAGCTGAAGATCGGCACGCGCAGCGTCGCCGAGGACGTGGCCCACGTGGCGGCGATCAAGCGCGCGTTGGGGGCGCGCGGCGCGGTGCGGGTGGACGTCAACATGGCCTGGAGCGAGACCGAGGCGGTGCGCGCGCTGCCGGCGCTGGCCGACGCCGGCTGCGAACTGGTCGAACAGCCGGTGGCGTCGCTGGCGGCGATGCGGCGGCTGATGCGGCGCTTCCCGATCGCGCTGATGGCCGATGAGATGCTCAACGGCCCGGACAGCGCCTTCCAGGCCGCCCAGCAGGGCGCCGCCGACGTGTTCGCGGTGAAGATCGAACAATCCGGCGGCCTGTTCGCCGCGCAGAAGGTCGCCGCGATCGCCGATGCCGCCGGCATCGGCCTGTACGGCGGCACGATGCTGGAAGGGGCGATCGGCAGCATCGCCTCGGCCCATGTCTTCGCCACCTTCCCCCATCTGCAGTGGGGCACCGAACTGTTCGGGCCGCTGCTGCTGACCGAAGAGATCCTCGCCGAGCCGCTGCGCTACGAGGATTTCCATCTGCACGTACCGCGCGCGCCGGGCCTGGGCATCGCCCTGGACGAGGCGCGGGTGGATGCCTTCCGTCGCGACCGCCGCCGCGTGGCGGTGCCGGTCGCGCCCAGCCAGGAGCCATGACCATGCTGTTCCACGTGACCATGGAAGTGAACCTGCCCGGCGACATGCCGCCCGAGCGCGCCGAGCAACTCAAGGCGCAGGAAAAGGCGCGTTTCCAGGAACTGCAGCGCAGCGGCCAGTGGCGGCACATCTGGCGGGTGGTCGGGCAATACGCCAACGTCAGCATCTTCGACGTGGCCGACAACACCCAGTTGCACGCCCTGCTGCTGTCGCTGCCGCTGTTTCCCTACATGCGTATCGCCGTCACGCCGCTGTGCCGGCACCCGTCCTCGCTGTACGAGGACGATCGCTAGAACCGAAGCAACGACGCTTCCCTGGGGAGGGGAACGTCTCAAGGCAGCCAACGCCACCATGAGCAAAGAAGGGACCATACGATGAGCGTCAAGATTTTCGAGACTGCGAACGTGCAGGCATTTCTGCGGTCGGTCTGCGGTTTGGACCAGGCCGGCGGCGACGCACGGGCGAAGCAGATCATGCACCGGTTGTTGTCGGACCTGTTCAAGGCCATCGACGACCTGAACGTCACCCCCGACGAATACTGGACCGCCGTCGCCTGGCTCAACGACCTGGGTGCGGCCGGTCAGGCCGGGCTGATCTCGCCCGGGCTGGGCGTTGACCACTTCCTGGACCTGCGCCTGGACGCCATCGACGCCGAACTGGGCATCGACAATCCGACCCCGCGCACCATCGAAGGGCCGCTGTACGTGGCCGGTGCGCCTGTGGCGCACGGCTTCGCCCGGCTCGACGACGGCAGCGACGAAAACGGCCATACCCTGATCATGCACGGCACCGTGTACGCCGCCGACGGCCGCCCGCTGCCCGGCGCCACGGTGGAGGTGTGGCACTGCGACACGCGCGGTTTCTATTCGCACTTCGATCCCACCGGCAAGCAGGCGCCGTTCAACATGCGCCGCACCATCGTCGCCGACGACAACGGCCAGTACCGTTTCCAGAGCATCGTGCCCAAGGGCTACGGCGTGCCGCCGGGCAGCCCGACCGAACGCCTGCTGTTCGCGCTCGGCCGCCATGGCCAGCGTCCGGCGCACATCCACTTCTTCGTCGGCGCCGACGGCCACCGCAAGCTGACCACGCAGATCAACATCGCCGGCGACCCGCTGGTCAACGACGACTTCGCCTACGCCACCCGTGACGGCCTGGTGCCGGCGATCGTCGAGCACAGCGACGCGGCCAGCATCGCCGCCAATGGCGTGGACGGCCCGTTCGCCGAGATCCGTTTCGACTTCCGTCTCACCGAGCTTGTCGACGGCGTCGACAACCAGGCCAACCCGCTGCGCCGGCGCGCCGCCGCCTAGCGTCTGCTGCGCCAACCGCGTCCGTCGTCGTCGCGGCGGCCTGCCGTCGCGCACGGCCGCCGCCTTCCCCCAGGAGACAACGCCACATGTCCGCCGTCATCGACAAAGCGACCGCGCTCGACGACCTGCTCGCCAGCGCCGTGCAGGACGACCATGCCGAAGGCAGGTTCCGCTGCCGCCGCGACATCTTCACCAACGCCGACCTGTTCGAGCTGGAGATGAAGCACATCTTCGAGAGCAACTGGGTCTATCTGGCGCACGAGAGCCAGATCCCCGCGCCGAACGACTACTACAGCACCTACATCGGCCGTCAGCCGGTGGTGATCACCCGCGACAAGCACGGCGAACTGCACGCGGTCATCAACGCCTGCGCGCATCGCGGCGCGATGCTGTGCCGGCGCAAGCACGGCAACAAGGGCAGCTTCACCTGTCCGTTCCATGGCTGGACCTTCTCCAATACCGGCAAGCTGCTCAAGGTCAAGGACGAGAAGACCACCCAGTACCCGCCGCAGTTCGGCCAGGACGGCAGCCACGATCTCAAGCGCGTGCCGCGCTTCGAGAGCTACCGCGGCTTCCTGTTCGGCAGCCTGCGCGAGGACGTGGCGCCACTGCACGAGTTCCTGGGGCAGACCCGGATCATCATCGACCAGATCGTCGATCAGGCGCCGCAGGGGCTGGAAGTGCTGCGCGGCAACTCGTCCTATGTCTACGACGGCAACTGGAAGCTGCAGATGGAGAACGGCTGCGACGGCTACCACGTCAGCACCGTGCACTGGAATTACGCCGCCACCATGAGCCGGCGCAAGCAGGAAGGCACCCCGGCGGTCGATGCCGGCAGCTGGAGCAAGAGCGTCGCCGGCGTGTACGGCTTCGAGAACGGCCACATCCTGCTGTGGACCAAGACCATGAACCCGGAAGTGCGCCCGGTGTACGCGCAGCGCGAGGAACTGGCGCAGCGCCTGGGCGCCGACCGCGCCGCGTTCATCGTCGAGCAGACGCGCAACCTGTGTCTGTATCCGAACCTGTTCCTGATGGACCAGTTCTCCACGCAGATCCGCGTGGTCAGGCCGCTGGACGTGGACAAGACCGAGGTCAGCATCTTCTGCTTCGCGCCCAAGGGCGAAAGCGCGCGCGACCGTGCGCTGCGCATCCGCCAGTACGAGGATTTCTTCAACGTCTCGGGGATGGGCACCGCCGACGACCTGGAGGAGTTCCGCGCGTGCCAGGCCGGCTACGCCGCCGGCGCGGCGCCGTGGAACGATCTCAGCCGCGGCGCGCCGTTGTGGATCGACGGCCCCGACGAGAATGCGCGGCGGATGGGACTGGCGCCGCTGCTGTCGGGCGAGCGCAGCGAGGACGAAGGCCTGTTCGTGCGCCAGCACGCGTACTGGGCGGAGGCGATGCGCGAGGCGATCGCACGCGAACGCGAGGGTACGGCATGAGCACCGACTACCAGACCATCTGCGCCTTCCTGTACCGCGAGGCGCGCCTGCTCGACGACCGCCAGTGGGACGAGTGGCTGACCCTGTACGCCGAGGACGCGGTGTACTGGATGCCGGCCTGGGACGACGACGACCGCCTCACCGACGATCCGCAGTCGCAGATCTCGCTGATCTACTACGCCGATCGCTCCGGGCTGGAAGACCGCGTGTTCCGCATCAAGACCGAGCGCTCCGGGGCCTCCACGCCGGAGCCGCGCACCAGCCACAACCTGAGCAACATCGAGGTGCTGTCCGAGCACGGGCAGGACATCGAGGTGCGGCACAATTTCCACACGCTCAGCCATCGCTACAAGGTCACCGACCAGTTCTTTGGCACGGTGACGCTGACCCTGCGCCGGCAGGACGACGCGCTGCGCATCGCGCGCAAGACCATCGTGCTGAAGAACGATTACATCCGCCAGGTCGTCGACGTCTACCACGTCTGATCGGCACGTACCTGCGAGCAACCGCCATGTCCTATCGCATCGCGCTGAATTTCGAAGACGGCATCACCCGCTTCATCGACTGCAACGACGGCGAGACGGTGCTCGACGCCGCCTTCCGCCAGCGCATCAACCTGCCGATGGATTGCGCCGACGGCGTGTGCGGCACCTGCAAGTGCCGCGCCGAACGTGGGCGCTACGATCTGGGCGAGGACTACATCGAGGACGCGCTCAGCGCCGATGAAGCCGCCGCCGGCATGGTCCTGACCTGCCAGATGCGGCCGCAGTCGGACTGCGCCGTGGCGGTGCCGGCGACCTCGCTCGCCTGCAAGACCGGGAGCGTGCACTTCCAGGCCACGGTGGCGGCGGTGGTCGCGCATGCCGACGCCGCGCTGGAACTGACCCTGGAAACGATCGGCCCGGCGCCGGCCTTCCTGCCCGGCCAGTACGTCAACATCGCCGTGCCCGGCAGCGGCCATTTGCGCGCGTATTCCTTCAGTTCCGCGCCGGGCGCGTCCACGCTGACCTTCCTCATCCGGCGCGTCCCCGGTGGCCTGATGAGCGCCTACCTGGACACGGCCACGCCGGGACAGGTCCTGGACCTCAACGGCCCGCTGGGCAGCTTCTACCTGCGCGAGATCACCCGGCCGCTGCTGTTGCTGGCCGGCGGCACCGGCCTGGCGCCGTTCCTGTCGATGCTGGCGCAATTGCAGGCCAGCGGCTGCGCGCATCCGGTGCATCTGATGTACGGCGTGACCCGCGGCGCCGATCTGGTGCTGCTGGAGCGCCTGCAGGCGCTGGCCGAGCAGGCCGACTGGTTCACGTTCGATACCTGCGTGGTCGATCCGGCGGCGGCGCATCCGCGCACCGGCTACGTCACCGAGCACCTGCCGGCGCACGCCCTGCACGGCGGCGACGTGGACGTGTACCTGTGCGGACCGCCGCCGATGGTCGAAGCGGTGCGCACGCATTTTTCCGGCATCGGGCTGGTTCCGGCCGCCTTCCACTACGAGAAGTTCACCCCCAGCGCCGTGGCGCCGGTGCAGGAACGGGCCGCATGAGCGCGCGTTTCGCCGGCAAGGTGGTGGTGATTACCGGCGCGGCGCAGGGCATCGGCCTGCGCGTGGCCGAGCGTGCCGCCGCCGAGGGCGCACGGCTGGTGCTGGTGGACCGCGCCGACCATGTCGCCGAACTGTCCCAGGCACTGGCGCCGGCCGAAGTCGCCACGCTGGTGGCCGACCTGGAACACTACGAGGAAAACGCGCGGGCGATGCAGTTCGCGCAGGCGCAGATGGGCCGCATCGACGTGCTGGTGAACAACGTCGGCGGCACCATCTGGGCGCAGCCGTACCAGGAATACACCCCGGCGCAGATCGAGGCCGAGGTGCGGCGCTCGTTGTTCCCGGCGCTGTGGGGATGCCGCGCGGCGCTGCCGTACATGATCGCGCAGGGTGGCGGGGCGATCGTCAACGTCTCCTCCATCGCCACCCGCAGCATCCATCGCGTGCCGTACGGCGCGGCCAAGGGCGGGGTCAACGCGCTGACCGCGTGCCTGGCGTTCGAGCACGCCGCGCATGGCATCCGCGTCAACGCGGTCGCCCCGGGCGGTACCGAGGCGCCGCCGCGGCGGGTGCCGCGCAATGCCGATGCGCAGAGCGCGCAGGCGCAGGCCTGGTATCAGCAGATCGTCGCGCAGACCGTGGAATCGAGCCTGATGAAACGCTACGGCACGCTCGACGAGCAGGCCGCGGCGATCCTGTTCCTGGCCTCGGACGAGGCTTCCTACATCACCGGGACGGTGCTGCCGGTGGGCGGCGGCGACCAGGGATGATCCACCCGCCCGGCCCGCCGTGCGCGCGTCGCCGCGGCCTGCCGCCGCGCACCGGCGGCGCCCACTGACCCCCGTGTCCTCACCTCTGTCCTTTCCTGGAGCGAACGCCATGCAGTCCCCTCTCTTCGACCCTTCGCGGCTGGCGCCGGACGTGCTGGCGGTGTTGCAAGGCATGGCCGCCAGCGGCGCGCCCCCGCTGGAGACCCTGCCGATCCCGCAGCTGCGCCAGGCCTACGGTCAGATCGGCGCGCTGCTCGGCGGCACGCCGTTGCCGGTGGCCGAGGTCCGTGCGCTGACCGCCACGGGGCCGGCCGGTCCGATCCCGCTGCGCCTGTATCGGCCGGTCAGCGCGCCGCAGGCCACCGCGGCCATCGTCTATCTGCACGGCGGCGGCTGGAGTGCCGGCGATCTGGACACCCACGATCCGGTCTGCCGGCGCCTGGCGCAGGCGGCCGCGTGCGCGGTGGTGGCGGTGGACTACCGGCTGGCGCCGGAACATCCGGCCCCGGCCGGCCCGCAGGACGTGGTCGCGGCGATCGCCTGGCTGGCGGCGCATGCCGGCGAGCTGGGCCTGGATGCCGGCCGCCTGGCCGTGGCCGGCGACAGCGCCGGCGGCAGTCTGGCGGCGGTGGCCTGTCAGCAGTTGCGCGGCAGTGCGGTGGCGCTGCGCGCGCAGGCGCTGTTCTATCCGAGTACGGATCTGTCGCCGGCATCGCAGGACTTTGCGGCGCGCCACGAGAACGCGCATGTGCCGCCGCTGACGCTGGCGGTGATGCAGGCGATGTCGGCGCCGTTCGTGGCCGAGTACGACCCCAGCGACAGCCGGCTGTCGCCGCTGCGCGCGGCCGATCTGCGCGGACTGCCACCGGCCTTGATCTACACCGCCGCCTGCGACGTGCTGCGCGACGACGGCCGCCACTACGCCGATGCCCTGCGCACGGCCGGGGTGGCGGTGGAGTACGTCGAACTGCCGGGCATGGTGCACGGCTTCGTCGAAATGGCCGGCGTGCTGCCGGCCGCCGTGCGCGCCATCGAACATGCCGCCGCCTTCCTGAGCGCGCGACTGGCATGACCGGCAACCCCGATTCCCAGGAGAACACCCGCATGAACGATACGCTTTTGCTGCAGCACGATTTCTGGCACGGAGCGCTTTTCACCGGTCAGTGGCAGGCCGCCACCGAGAGCGCGGAGGCGATCGCGCCGGCCAGCGGAGAGCAGCTCGGCCGCGTCGGCCTGGCTGGCCCGGCGCAGGTCGCGGTCTCGGCCGCCGCCGCTGCGCAGGCGCAACGCGGCTGGGCCGCGGCGCCGTATGCGCAACGCGCGCAGGTACTGCGCCAGGCCGCGCAACTGGCCGAGCGGTTCCAGCAGGAGATCGCCGATTGGCTGGTGCGCGAGAGCGGTTCCACCCAAGGCAAGGCCGGCTTCGAAGCGGCCCTGTGCGCCACCGCCCTGCACGAAGCGGCGGCGCTGCCGTCGCGCAGCGCCGGCGAGGTGCTGCCCTCCGCGGCGGGGCGCCTGAGTCTGGCGCGGCGCCGTCCGCTGGGCGTGGTTGGCGTCATCGCGCCGTTCAATTTCCCGCTGTACCTGGCCATGCGCGCGGTGGCGCCGGCGCTGGCGCTGGGCAACGCGGTGGTGCTCAAGCCCGATCCGCGCACCGCGATCTGCGGCGGCGCGGTCATCGCGCGGCTGTTCGAACTGGCCGGCCTGCCGGCCGGCGTGCTGCACGTGCTGCCCGGCGATGGCGGCGCCGGCGCCGCACTGACCGCCGATCCGTACGTGGCGATGATCCAGTTCACCGGTTCCACCGCGGCCGGGCGCAAGGTCGGCGAGGCGGCCAGCCGTCATCTGAAGAAGGTGTCGCTGGAGCTGGGCGGCAAGAACTCGCTGATCGTGCTCGACGATGCCGACCTGGATCTGGCGATCGCCAACACCGCCTGGGGCGCGTATCTGCACCAGGGCCAGATCTGCATGTCCGCCGGCCGCGTGCTGGTGCAGCGCGCACTCTACCCGCAGTTCGTCGAGCGGCTGGCGGCCAAGGCCAGGAGCCTGAGCGTCGGCGACCCGGCCAGCGGCGAGGTCGCGCTCGGCCCGTTGATCGATGCGACCCAGCGCGATCACGCCGCGCGCCTGGTCGCGGCCGCGCGCGAGGCCGGTGCCACCGTCGCCGCCGGCGGCGGCTACCGCGACCTGTTCTTCGAGCCCACCGTGCTCAGCGACGTCACCCCCGACAACCCGGCCTTCCGCGAGGAGATCTTCGCTCCGGTGGCGGTGGTGGTGCCGTTCGACACCGATGCCGAGGCCGTCGCCCTGGCCAACGACACCGAGTACGGGCTGTCGATGGCGGTGCTGTCGGCCGACGTCGGCCGCGCAATGGCGCTGGGCGAGCAGTTGCGCACCGGCCTGCTGCACATCAACGACCAGACCGTCAACGACGAGGTGGTCAATCCGTTCGGCGGCGTCGGCGCCTCCGGCAACGGCAGCAGCATCGGCGGCCCGGCGAACCTGGAAGAGTTCACCCAGTGGCAGTGGTTGACCGTCAAGGGCGCAGCGCCCGCCTATCCGCTTTGAACCCCAGGAGACAGTGCGATGAACGCAGCAACCGATAAGCGCGAGATCACCGTGGCGGTCGCGCACGCGCCGCAACAGCCCTTCACCATCGAGCAGGCGCGCATCCGCGCGCCGCAGGACGACGAGGTGCTGGTGCGGGTGGTGGCCACCGGCCTGTGCCACACCGACCTGATCGTGCGCGATCAGTACTATCCGGTGCCGCTGCCGGCGGTGCTCGGCCATGAGGGCGCCGGCGTGGTCGAAGCGCTGGGTCCCAACGTCAAGAGCCTGCAGGTCGGCGACCACGTGGTGCTCACCTATGGCGCCTGCGGCCACTGCAATCCCTGCGATGGCGGGCATGCCGCGTATTGCCAGGAGTTCTTCCCGCGCAACTTCGGCGGTGCCGACGCGCATGGCCATACCGCCATCGAGGATCTGCACGGGCAGCCGCTGCACGACCACTTCTTCGCCCAGTCCTCGTTCGCCACCTATGCGCTGGCGCGCGAGAACAATGCGATCAGGGTGTCGCGCGAGGCGCCGCTGGAACTGCTCGGCCCGCTGGGCTGCGGCATCCAGACCGGAGCCGGCGCGGTGATCAATGCGCTGAAGGTGCGTCCTGGCAGCAGCTTCGTGGCGATCGGCGCCGGTGCGGTCGGACTCAGCGCGGTGATGGCCGCGCACGTGGCCGGCGCCGCCTGCATCATCGCCGTGGACGTGGTGCCGTCGCGGCTGGCGCTGGCCAAGGAACTGGGCGCCACGCACGTGATCGACAACCGCGAAGGCGATCTGGTGGAAGCGGTGCGCGCGATCACCGGCGGCGGCGCCGACTTCGCGCTCGAATCCACCGGGCGTCCGCAGTTGCTGGAGGCGGGCATCGAAGCGTTGGCCAGCCTGGGCACGATCGGCGTGGTCGGCGCACCCAAGCTCGGCACCATGGCCGGTTTCGACGTCAACAACCTGCTGCTGGGCGGACGCAGCATCCGCGGCATCGTCGAGGGCGACAGCGTGCCGCAGGTGTTCATTCCGCAACTGGTGACGCTGTACCAGCAGGGCCGCTTCCCGTTCGACAAGCTGGTGAAGTTCTATCCGTTGAGCGACATCAACCAGGCCGCCGCCGACAGCAGCAGCGGCATCACCCTCAAGCCGATCCTGCGCATGGCCAGCTGAGCCTTGCGCTGGCGACGGCGCTGCCGTCGCGCGTGTCCCCGCAGCAGGCGTCGCGCCTGCCTCGGCACCGACGTCGCCACACGCTGCCGTGGGCGATGCCGGTGCCGTTTTTTTGATCGGGCCCTCGCCGTGCGCGTTCGCCGGCATCCTGCCTGCCTCGGCCGAGACGCGGGAGGCCGGCGCGCGTGCCAGGCTGCGCCGCAGTGCAGCGCCTGAGCGGTGTCTGCGTTGCCCACCTTGCGTTGCCGGACCGCACCGCCGCAGCGCGCGTGCGATGGCGGCGCGCCGCCGCCCGATGAAGCCCGTGCCGTGTAGCGCCGCGCGCCGCGCGCCGCTGCGCTGCGCGTGCGTGGCTGTCTGCGCGCTGCGGCGCGCGGGGTGTCCAGTGGCATGCAGACACTGGCATGCGCAACCTTGCCGAGGCGGCGCAGAGCGCGTGTGCGTGCGCGTCCAGGCGTTGGCGTTTGCGCAAGCGATGCGGGCGTGCGCCTGCGGCGACGCTGCCGCTGCGTCGGCATGCACGCCATCGAACGCGCATGTTGCATCGCGGAAGATCCAGTGCTAGCGCGCATCGCGCGATGAACATACCAGCAGGGTATGAAACGAGACTGACATGGTCTTGGACGCCTGGTGTGATGCGGGGCAGTGTCGGACGCATGGATGCATCGCCGAGGTCAGTCGTCTCCTGCTTTGATCGTCGCGAGCGTCCGTACCGGTCGCGCGCACGGTCTTGCGTTCGCGTCGTACCGCGTCGCCGTGTCGGCCGACGCGTGCACAAAGGATGAGTGCTGTTTCCAACATCCCGCGCTGCCGGTCGTCACGACGGCAGTGCGGACCCCGCGTGCCGCCGGTCGGCGGCCGCACCCACGCATCGGCTCGGAGGGAGGGCTCGATCATGCAACAGTTGCACCATTCATCGCGTCGCAAGAAGCACCAGCACCGCGCACGGCCGTGGACCACGCTGCTGTGGACCATGGCGGCGGTGTCCGGCGGCGCAGCCGCCAACAACGGCGTGGCCCTGCCCGGCTACGGCGCACAGACCCAGGGCCTGGCCGGCACCTCGATCGCGTTGCCGCTGGACGCGGCGGCGTCCGCCAACAACCCGGCCGGCATGGGCGCGGTCGGCGACCGCATGGACGCCGACCTCACCTTGATCGCGGCGCCGGTGCGCGCGCAGGTCGGCCCCAACCGCTACGGCGACGATGCGCTGGTTCCGGTGCCCACCGCCGGCTACAACCATCAACTCAACGACGACCTGAGCCTGGGGGTGTCGGTGTTCGGCCACGGCGTCGCGCTGGACTACGGCGCTCCGGTGTATGGCAGCCACAACACCCTGTCCAAGCTGCAGCAGGTGGTATTCGCGCCGACCCTGGCCTGGCGCGTGGGCGAGCACCAGTACCTGGGCATCTCGCCGCGGCTGGCCTACCAGCGCTTGCACGTCGCCGGCCTGGAGGGGGTCGGCTTCCAGTCGGCCGGGGCCGATGCGGCCTACGGATACGGTGTCGCCGTGGGCTGGTACGGCCAGCTCGCGCCGCGCCTGAGCGCCGGCGTCACCTGGTCCAGCCGCATCCGCTTCGGCCAGATGCAGCGCTACCGTGCGCTGCTGCCGGAAGGCCGTCTGAACATGCCGCAGCAGGCCGGTGTCGGTCTGGCCTGGCAGGCCAGCGATGCGCTGACCGTGGCGGCCGACTGGCTGTGGATCGACTGGGCCGGCGAGCGCTCCTACGGCAATCGCGTCGATGAGGGCGGCGCGTTCGGCGATCCGAACGGTCCGGGCTTCGGCTGGCGTAGCCAGCGCGTGTTCCGCCTGGGTGCCGACTACCGCCTCAACGATGCCTGGTCGCTGCGGGCCGGCTATTCCCGCGGCAGCCGCCTGATCCCCGACAGCCAGGCGCAACTCGCGGTGCTGGCGCCGTTGGCGCAGTACCGCCACTACGCGCTTGGCGCGACCTGGCGGCTGTCGCCGCAGCTGTCGCTGACCGGCAGCGTCACCCACGCACCGGGCGGTTCGGTCGCCAGCGGCGGCGTGCAGGCCGGGACCCGCGACCTCACCTATCTCACTTTCGGCCTCGGCTGGACCTTCCGCTGAGCCACACGGAGACGACCCCATGCAAACCTATCTGTTGCTGCACGGTTCCTGGCACGACGGCCACGCCTGGGACGGCGTCGCCGCCCATCTGCGCGCGCACGGCGTGCAGGTGCACGCACCGACCATCGCCGGGCATGGCGTGGGCGCCGACAAGCGCGTCTCGCACGCCGACTGCGTGGCCTCGGTGGTGGACTACGTGCGCCGCCACGACCTACGCGACCTGGTCGTGCTCGGCCACAGCTGGGGCGGCAGCATCGTGCAACGCCTGGCCGAGGAGGAGCCGGAGCGCTGCAAGCGGCTGATCTTCCACAACGCCTTCGTGCTGCGCGACGGCGAGGCGCTGTTCGATCTGTTGCCGCCGCACTATCAGGCGCTGTGGAAGAACGCGGTCGATGCCGACGGCGGCATCATGCTGCCGTTTCCGATCTGGCGCGACGGCTTCATCGGCGACGCCGACCTGGCGCAGGCGCAGCAGGCGTACGCGCAGTTGAGTCCGACCCCCGCGCGCAGCCATTTCGACGCGGTACCGCTCAAGCGTTTCCACGAGCTGCAGATCCCGCGCAGCTGGCTCTATGCCACCGACGATGTGGCACTGCCGCCGGGCGAGTACGGCTGGCATCCGCGGCTGAGCGCGCGCCTGGGCGGTTACCGTCTGGTCAGCCTGCCGGGCAGCCACGAAGTGTGTTTCAGCGCGCCTGCGCTGCTGGCCGAGAAAATCCTGCTGGCTGGCCGCGACTGACATTCCCCACCGGAGACTCCAGATGAATCCTGCATCCCCCCTGCGCATCGGCATCGTCGGCGGCGGCATCGCCGGCGTCGGTCTGGCCCTGGGCCTGTGCCGGCACCGCCATCTCGACGTGCAACTGTTCGAATCGGCGCCGGCCTTCGGCGAAATCGGCGCCGGCGTCTCGTTCGGCCCCAATGCGGTACGCGCGCTGGCCGGCCTGGGCATGGGCGAGCCCTATGCCGAACTCGCCGACCGCACCCCCGCCCCATGGCAGGACGTCTGGTTCGAATGGCGCCGCGGCGAGGACGCGCGGCTGCTGGGCCAGACCCTGGCGCCCGGCGTCGGCCAGTCGTCGGTGCACCGCGCCGACTTCCTCGATGCGTTGGCCACCCGCCTGCCGTTCGGGCTGGCCAGGTTCGGCAAACGCGCAGTCGCCGTGGACCAGGACGCCGACGTGGCGCGCGTGCGCTTCGCCGACGGCAGCCAGTACGAAGGCGACGTGCTGATCGCCGCCGACGGCATCAAGTCCGCCATGCGCGGCGAAGTGCTGCGTGCGCTCGGCCATGCACCGGCCGAACCGCGTTTCACCGGCACCTGCGCCTATCGCGGCCTGATCGACGCCGCGCGGCTGCGTGCCGCTTTCGCCGCCCGCGGCGTGGACGCGCACCTGGTCGACGTGCCGCAGATGTTGCTGGGCCTGGACGCGCACATCCTGACCTTCCCGGTGAAGCAGGGAAGGCTGATCAACGTGGTTGCCTTCGTCTCCGACCGCAGCGAGCCGGCGCCGCAATGGCGCGCTGGCCAGGCCTGGGTACGCGAGGCCAGCCGCCGCGAGATGCTGGAGGCGTTCGCGCACTGGGGCGAGGCGGCGCGTACGCTGCTGGAGTGCATCGACACGCCCACGCACTGGGCGCTGCACGATCTGGCCGAGCTGCCCGGCTATGTGCATGGGCGGCTGGCGCTGATCGGCGATGCCGCGCACGCGATGTTGCCGCACCAGGGCGCCGGCGCCGGGCAGGGCCTGGAGGATGCCTATCTGCTGGCGCAACTGCTGGCCACGCCTGGCCTGACGCGCGGCGATCTGCCGGCCCTGCTGCAGGTCTACGAGCGCCTGCGCCTGCCGCGCGCCTGCCGCGTGCAGCGCACCTCGCGCGAGGCCGGCGAGCTGTACGAACTGCGCGATCCGCAGGCCGGCGCCGACGATACGCGGCTGGCGCAGACGCTGGCGCAGCGCTTCGACTGGATCTGGACGCACGACCTGGAAGCCGAAGTGGCGCAGGGGCGGAGAATGCTGGCCGCGGGCGTCACCGCGGGTGCCTAGCAAGAAATTGCGGCGCTAGGCGTCCGCGTCCCGGCGCGGAGGCGGGAGTGCCGTTGCGTGGTGTCGTCTCGTTCCGATGCGGAGTGCGTCGCTTTCGCATGGGCTGCAATGGCCGGGATGCGCTCGCGTGGTCATGCCGGCATGCCTGCTTGCGCAGGCCGGACGGCATGCGCAGGTCGCGACATGGGCGTATCGCCTGTCTGCCGTGCCGCCCTGCAAGGCGAGGCGATGCGCAGCCGTGTGCACTCACGCAGCGTGGCGACGATATCGCGCGGTCGACTGCAGAACGACCATCGCCACGCGGTGGTCGTCCTGCACCCTTGCACCGGCATGGCGATGACGCGCGAGGCGTTTGCGCGGCGGCTTCAGTCGCGGAAATTGTCGAACTGCAGCGGCAGCTCGAAATCGCTCTTCTTCAGCAGCGCGATCGCGTCCTGCAGGTCGTCGCGCTTCTTGCCGCTGACCCGCAGCTTGTCGCCGTTGATCTGGGCTTCCACCTTGAGCTTGGCTTCCTTGAGCGTGGCCACGATCTTCTTGCCCAGCTTCTGCTCGATGCCCTGCTTGACGGTGATCTTCTGCCGCGCGCCGGCGAGGTTGGTCTCCACGTCGCCGAACTCCAGGCAACGTACGTCGATGCCGCGGGCCAGCAGGCGCGCGCGCAGGATGTCGGTCATCTGCTTGACCTGGAAATCGCTGGGCGCCGATTGCGTGATGACCTGGTCGTCGAGCGCGAACTTGGCGTCGACGCCCTTGAAGTCGAAGCGCGTCGACAGCTCGCGGTTGGCCTGGTCGACGGCATTGGTCAGTTCGTGCTTGTCGACTTCGGACACGATATCGAAGGAAGGCATGGGCAAGTCCTCGGCAAAGATGCCTATCGTAAGACGTGCGGGCGAGGAGTGGGGCGCGGCAGGTGGGAAGTGGCAGCGCCGGTGTCGCAGGGGCTGGCACGTGCAGGGTGGGATGGATGTCGGTTCCGGCGCGTTGCGCAATGTCGTGCGTTGGTGGGCGCCGCGCGTCGCGACTGAAGTCGCTCCCACAAGAAGCGGCATCGGCCGGTGCGCCGGCTGGAGCCATGTGGGAGGGACTTCAGTCCCGACGCGATGAGCCCCGGCACCACGCGCATCGCCGATCGCGGCGATAATGCGCCGATGCCCAACTCCCGTTCCAATGCCGCCGCCGCCGCGTGGATGATCGCCGCGGTCGCGTTCTTTTCGCTGATGGATGCGTCGATGAAGCAGCTCAGCACGCATTATCCGGCGCTGCAGGTCGCGGCATTGCGCGGTGGGGCTTCGCTGCCGTTCGTGCTGGTATGGGTGCTGGCCAGCGCCGGGCCGCGCGCGATCTGGCCGGTGCGCTGGGGCTTGCATCTGCTGCGCGGCGTGCTCGGCATCGCCATGATCGGCTGCTTCGCCTGGGCCTTGCGCAGCCTGCCGCTGTCCACCGCCTACACCATCTACTTCGTCGCGCCGCTGCTGGTGGCGGCGCTGTCGGTGCCGCTGCTCGGCGAATACGTGGGCCCGCGGCGCTGGGCGGCGATCGGCGTCGGCCTGGTCGGCGTGCTGGTGGTGCTGCGCCCGGGTATGGACGGGTTCGTCTCGCTGCCGGGGCTGATGGTGCTGCTGGCGGCCATCGCCTACGCGGTCGCCTCGGTGCTGGTCAGCCTGCTGGCGCGCACCGACACGTCGCAGTCGCTGGTGGTGTGGTTCCTGCTGATCATGGCGCTGGGCGCCGGTGCGCTGGCGTTGCCGGAGTGGACCCCGCTGCGCCCGGCCGACACCGGCTGGATCGCCGGCATGGGCCTGGCCGGGGCGCTGGGCCAGGTGGCGCTGACCCAGGCGTTCCGCCGCGGCGACGCCTCGCTGGTTGCGCCGCTGGAGTACAGCGGCCTGTTGTGGGTGATTCCCTGGGACTGGCTGCTGTGGCGCAAGCTGCCCGATGTCTGGACCTGGGTGGGCGGGGCGATCATCGTCGCCAGCGGCCTGTACCTGCTGCACCGCGAGCGGATCCGCGCGGTGGCGCATCCGCCGCCGCAGGCACGCCCCTAGGCCCCGCGATGCGCGCCTACGTTAGAATCGAATGGAATAACGCACGCCATCCTGGCCTGCTAGGCTTTGCGCCCCCCGTCGCTGCCGGTCCCGCGCGTTGATCCAGTTCGAGCGCCTGCACAAGTCCTATTCCGTCGCCGGCCAGCCGGTCGTGGCGCTGCATCCGCTCGACCTGCGCATCGAGGCCGGCGAGGTGTTCGGCATCATCGGCCATTCCGGCGCCGGCAAGTCGACCCTGATCCGGTTGATCAATCGGCTCGAAGAGCCCAGCGGCGGTCGCCTGATCATCGACGGCGAGGACGTCACCGCGCTGGACCGCGCCGGGCTGCGCACGCTGCGCCAGCGCGTGGGCATGATCTTCCAGCACTTCAACCTGCTGTCTTCGCGCACGGTCGCCGGCAATGTCGCCTTCCCGCTGGAACTGGCCGGCACGCCGCGCGCGAAGATCGACGCGCGGGTGGCCGAGTTGCTGGAGCGGGTCGGGCTGGCCGCGCATGCCGGCAAGTACCCGGCGCAGCTGTCGGGCGGGCAGAAGCAGCGCGTCGGCATCGCCCGCGCCCTGGCCACGCGCCCACGGATCCTGCTGTGCGACGAGGCCACCAGTGCGCTGGACCCGCAGACCACCGCCTCGGTGCTGGCGCTGCTGGCGCAGATCAACCGCGAGCTGGGCCTGACCATCGTGCTGATCACCCACGAGATGGAGGTGATCCGCCGGGTCTGCGATCGCGTGGCGGTGCTCGATGCCGGGCACCTGGTCGAGAGTGGGCCGGTCACCGAGGTGTTCCTGCATCCGCAGCATCCGACCACCAAGCGCTTCGTGTCCGAGGCCGAGCACGTCGACGAGGCCGAGCTGTACCGCGATTTCACCGCCGTGGACGGGCGCATCCTGCGGCTGACCTTCCTCGGCACCGACACCTACGCGCCGCTGCTCGGGCGCATCGCCCGCGCCACCGCGGTGGACTACAACATCCTGTCCGGGCGCATCGACCGGATCAAGGACACCCCCTACGGCCAGCTGACCGTGGCCCTGGTCGGCGGCGACATGGATGCGGCGCAGGCCGCCTTCGTCGCGGCCGGCGTGCATGTGCAGGAGCTGCGCCGATGAGTCCGATCGCCACCGCCGCCACCGGCTTCTTCCGCAATCTCGATGCCGGCAAGTGGAGCGAGATCGGTCGCGCCACCGTCGATACGCTGCTGATGCTCGGCGGCTCGCTGCCGCTGACCCTGCTGATCGGCCTGCCGCTGGGCGTGCTGCTGTTCCTCACCGGCCCGCGCCAGACCCACCAGAAGCCGCTGCTGTACGGCGGCCTGGCGCTGGTTATCAACGTGCTGCGCTCGGTGCCCTTCATCATTTTGATGATCGCGATGATCCCGCTGACGCTGTGGGCGATGGGCACCTCGCTGGGCGTGCGCGGCGCGATCCTGCCGCTGGTGGTCGGCGCAGCGCCGTTCTACGCGCGGCTGGTGGAGACCGCGCTGCGCGAAGTGGACCGCGGCGTGGTCGAGGCCAGCCTGGCTATGGGTGCGACCACCTGGCAACTGGTGACGCGGGTGCTGCTGCCGGAAGCGCGGCCGGGCCTGATCGCCGGCGCCACGGTGACCACCATCGCCCTGATCGGCTTCACCGCGATGGGCGGCGCCATCGGGTCGGGCGGCCTCGGCGACCTGGCCTACCGCGACGGCTACCAGCGCTCGCATGCCGACGTGGCCCTGGTGACGGTGGTGATCCTGTTGCTGCTGGTGCAGGCGTTGCAGATGCTCGGCGACCGCCTGGTCGCGCACTACAGCCGGCGCTGATGTCCTGCGTACCGCGGTAGCAGCGGCGTCAGCCGCGACCCCGACCGGTGGAGCGGTCGCGGCTGAAGCCGCTCCTGCGCGCATGGATCGCCCCGCCTGCACGGCCGTCTGCTAGCGTGCACGCATCGCGGCCGCGGGTCGCGCTCCTCCACTCCCCCCCGTTTTCCCGGATACCTGCCATGACCCGATTCCCGTTCCGCCTCCTGCTCGCCAGCGCCGTGCTCGTGCTCGGCGGCTGCGGCAAGCCCGATGCCGGCGCCGCCGGCGACCATCTCAGCGTCGCCGCCACTGCGGTGCCGCACGCCGAGATCCTGGAGGTGGTCAAGCCGATGCTGGAGCAGCAGGGCCTGACCCTGGACGTGCGCGTGTTCAACGACTACGTGCAGCCCAACGACCAGGTGGTGCAGAAGCAGATCGACGTGAACTACTTCCAGACCGAGCCCTACCTGCAGGCCTACAACCGCGACCGCAAGAGCGACCTGGTGACCGTGGTCGGCGTGCACATCGAGCCGTTCGGCGCCTACTCGCGCCGCTACAAGTCGCTGGACGCGCTGCCGCAGGGCGCCGACGTGGTGATCCCCAACGATCCCAGCAACAACAGCCGCGCGCTGATCCTGCTGGACAAGGCCGGGGTCATCAAGCTCAAGGACCCGAGCAATGCGCTGTCCACCCAGCGCGACATCGTCGCCAATCCCAAGCAGCTGAAGTTCCGCGAGCTGGATTCGGCGATGCTGCCGCGGGTGCTGGACCAGGTCGACCTGGCGCTGATCAACACCAACTACGCGCTCGACGCCGGCCTCAACCCGACCCGCGACGCGCTGGCGATCGAAAGCAAGGATTCGCCGTACGTGAACTTCCTGGTCGCGCGTCGCGACAACAAGGACGATCCGCGCGTGCAGAAGCTGGCCAAGGCGCTGACCAGCCCGGAAGTGAAGGCCTTCATCCAGCGCAAGTACCAGGGCGCGGTGCTGCCGGCGTTCTGATCGGGCCACGCGCATGCCGCTGCTGCTGGCCATTCCGCTGGCGATCGTGATCGCGCTGGCGGTGACCGCCGTGTTCTTGCCGCTGTCGCTGCTGCAGCGGTTTCGCGTGGGCACGGCGCGGCGTCAAGCGCGCGGTTGGCTGGTCGCGGTGCAACTGGGGTCGGCGCTGCTGTCCAGCGTGGTGGTGCTGGTCTTCGCCCTGATCGCCGCGCACTGGTGGCCCGGTGCGGCCACGCATGCGCTGGCCGGCTGGGGCATCGGCGTACCGCTGGGGGCGCTCGGCATCGTCGCCACCCGCTTCGAGCCGTTGCCGCACGGGCTGCACTACACGCCGAATCTGTGGCTGGTCTTGGGCCTGACCGCGCTGGTGGCGGTACGCATCGGTGCCGGGCTGTGGCAGGGCTGGCGCAGTCTGGCCGATGGTGCGGCGTGGCCGACCGAGGGCTGGATGAGTCATGCCAGTCTGCTGGCCGCAGCGGCCTTGCTGCTCGGCTATGCCTGCGCCTACGCCTGGCTGCTGCGGCGGCGCCTGCGCCGGTTCGACCGCTACCGCGGTTTCGATCGCTCGCCGCGCTGAAGGCGCCCGCGTGCACGCGCAATGCGGTTTGCGCTGGTCGCGCGCGCGATCCGGCGCACGCACAAAAACAAACGGGCCCTTGCGGGCCCGTTTGCGCAAACGCTGGAGACGGAACGCTTAGAAGCGCGCGCCGACGCCGAAGCTGAACAGCCACGGATCCAGCTTCAGGTCTTCGCCGGTGCCTTCGCCGGCCACCTTCAGCTCCGGACGCGAGTGCATGTAGCGCGCATCGGCACGGGCGAACCAGGTGGAGTTGATGTTCATGTCCACGCCGACGGTGCCGATGGCGCCCTTGGCGGTGTCCAGGCTGATGTGCTGGTCCGGGTTCAGGCCAGCGAGCTTCTCGTTGCTGAAGTTGGACTCGTAGTAACCGACGCCGACGAACGGACGGAACACGTTGTCCGCCTGGCCGAAGTGGTACTGACCGCTCAGCGCGATCGGCTGCTGCTCGACGGTACCGACCTTGCCGATGCCGTCGGCCTTGACGCGGTGGTTGAACTTGTCGGCAGCGCCCCACAGTTCGACCGCCCAGTTGTCGTCGATCAGCCAGCTGGCGCTGATGGTCGGCGCAGGGCCGCCATCGACGTCGAGGCCGGCCGCCGGCTTGGAATGCGGGTCGAGCAGGGTCGCGCTGCCGACGACGGAGAAGTGCTTGCCGGAAGCGGTATCGGCATCCTGTGCGAATGCGGCGGGCGCAAACGCAAGGGCGGACACGACAGCCAGGCTCAGGATCTGAATGGACCGCATGGGGTATCTCCTCATCTTTTTCTTGTGGGGCCACGGGAGTGGGCGCGCACACCGTATCGATGAGAAGATGAATCGGCGCCGACCCTCGCCGGACGAATGCAGGCGACGTTCAGGCACTTGCGCCCGATGCTTGAAATAACGAGGTTTTAAGGCTTTTGGCTGTTCATCCAGGTGCGCGCGACGTGACGACGCAGCCGCTGTTGCAGGGCCTGCCCGCGCGGATTCGCGACGATTGCCGCGTGCTTGTGCTCGGCTCCATGCCCGGTGCGGCGTCGTTGCAGCAGGCGCGTTACTACGCGCATCCGCGCAACCGGTTCTGGCCGCTGATGGCGGCGCTGTGCGGCTTCGATGCGGCACTGGACGCCGAAGCGCGGATGCAGGCGCTGCACGCGGCCGGCGTGGGCCTGTGGGATGTGATCGGCCAGTGCCGACGCCGCGGCAGCCTGGACGCGGCGATCGTGCGCGGCAGCGAAATTCCCAATGCCTTGCCCGAGCGCATCGCGCAGTTGCCGCAGCTGCGCGCCATCGCCTGCAATGGCGCGGCGGCGGCGCAGGCGTTCGCGCGCTTCGTGCAGCCGCACCTGCCGCTGCGCGAGCCGCCGCTGGTGCTGCTGGCGCTGCCGTCCAGCAGCCCGGCCAATGCCGCGTTCGCCTGGCCGCGGCTGCTGCAGGCGTGGTCGCCGCTGCAACAATGGCTGCGGGTGCCGATGGCTGGCGATTGACGGGTGCCTCCAATCACGCGCGAGGCACACGCGCAGGGGCGGCTTCAGCCGCGACGCGGCTATCCCGACAGCGCTGGCCCGGCCGAAGCCACTCTTACGAGACAGCGCGATGTGGCAAAAACAGGCGATTGGCGGCGCGCTGGCGTTGCGTCCATGGATCAGCGCCGCGCGCGCAGGCGCAGCCACAGCGTCTGCAGCGCCAGCACCGCGGCCAGCAGCAAGGCCACCCACGCCGCGCTCTGCGCACCGGCCAGCGTGCTGGCGGCCTGTTTGGCGTAGACCGCGGCCAGCGCCCACAGCGCCGCCGCCGCGTAGGCGAGGTTGCCGCGCATGGCCCGGTTCATGCCCAGCAGCAGCACCGCCGCCAGCGCGAACAGCACCAGGCTCCACGGCAGCATCCGCTCGGTCGAGAGCCAGCGGTAGGCCACGATCACCTGCGCGGTGTTCAGGAATGCCGCCAGCGACAGCCAGCCGGCGTGCAGCGACAGCGGCAGCCAGGCCCACAGGGTCTGGCCGGATTCGGGGGCGGGGTCGCGCGACAGCCGCAGCGCGGCCAGCAGCATCGCCGCCAGCGCGGTCCAGATCACCGCCAGCGCCAACAGGAAGTGCTGCTGCGAGAACACCGGCATCCACGCCGCCGTCAGCGCGAAGCCCAGCGCCGCCGGCGCCCGCACCTGCGCCAGCGCGCTGACGCGACGGCGCCGCGCGCTGGATTGCCACAGGCCGAAGGCCAGGTCGAGCAGGAAGATCACACCCCAGATCGCGAAGGCGTAGCCGGCGGCGACGATCAGGGTCGGGTAGCGGTCGGAGATGGCGCCGTTGCTCGGGCCGAACACGCCACGTTGCGAGAACCAGGCGACCAACGGCATCGCCAACGCCATCAACAGCACCAGGATCCGCATGCCTGCCCTCCGGAAATCTGCGGCGAGCCTAGCCGTGGCGCCGTGAAGGCGGTGCACCGGCGATGGCTGCGCAACATGCGCCGGCGTACTGTCCGCCGGCAGTGGCGCTCCCTGCAGGCGATCGGGCTTTTTTGCCCGCCAAAGGTTGGCGCTGCGGCTGCGGGCCGCCACAATAGGGGTTTCCCCCTCATTAGTTGCCGGAGTTCCCCGCATGGCCGAAATCAAGGAAGCACTTGTCCCCGATATCGGTGACTACAGCGACGTCCCGGTAATCGAAGTGCTGGTGGCCGTCGGCGACACGGTGAAGAAGGACCAGAGCCTGGTCACCCTGGAATCGGACAAGGCGACGATGGAAGTGCCGTCGCCGTTCGCCGGCGTGGTCAAGGAGATCAAGGTCAAGGTCGGCGACAGCCTGTCCGAGGGCAAGGTAGTGGCGCTGATCGAAGTGGCCGAGGGCGGCGCCAGTGCCGCACCTGCCGCACCTGCGGCCGCCAAGGCCACGCCCGCGCCGGCCCAGCAGGCTGCCGCCCCGGCCGCCGCACCTGCGCAGAACGCGATCAAGCCGGCCGCGGCCGCGCCCGCCGGCGTGGTCGAGGCGCGGGTGCCGGACATCGGCGACTACAGCGACGTGCCGGTGATCGAGGTGCTGGTCGCGGTCGGCGACACGGTCAAGAAGGACCAGGGCCTGGTCACCCTGGAGTCGGACAAGGCGACGATGGAAGTGCCCTCGTCGGTGGCCGGCGTGGTCAAGGAACTCAAGGTCAAGGTCGGCGACAGCCTGTCCGAGGGCAAGCTGGTGGCGCTGATCGAAGTGGCCGGCAGCGATGCCGACGCGCCGGCCGCGTCCGCGGTGCAGCCCAGCGCCGAGACCGGCGGCGGCGTGGAGCCGGTGCCGGCCTCGTCCGCGCCGGACAAGCTGGCCCAGCGCGAGATCGCCCAGGTCCAGGCCACGGCGCCGGCCAAGGCCGCCGCGCCGTCCGCCACCCAGAGCAGCCCGCCGGTGGCGTTCGACGCCGACAGCGTGCTGCCGCAGAAGGTGCCCTACGCCAGCCCGGCGGTGCGCGTATTCGCCCGCGAGCTCGGCGTGGACCTGTTCCAGGTCAGCGGCTCGGAGCAGGGTGGCCGCATCACCAAGGACGACGTGCAGCGCTACGTCAAGGCGGCGCTGTCCGGCGCCGCGCCGGCCGCTGCCGGCGCCGCGCCGGCCGCTGCCGGTGCCGCGCCCGCCGCGGGCGGCAATGGCCTGAACCTGCTGCCGTGGCCGAAGGTGGACTTCGCCAAGTTCGGCGAGGTCGAGGTCAAGCCGCTGTCGCGGATCAAGAAGATTTCCGGCGCCAATCTGGCGCGCAACTGGGCGATGATCCCGCACGTCACCCAGTTCGAGCAGGCCGACATCACCGACCTGGAAGCCCTGCGTGTGGCGTTGAACAAGGAGAACGAGAAGGCCGGCATCAAGCTGACCATGCTCGCCTTCCTGCTCAAGGCCAGCGCCGCGGCGCTGAAGCAGTTCCCCGAGTTCAACGCCTCGCTCGATGCCAGCGGCGAGAACCTGACCCTGAAGAAGTACTTCCACATCGGCTTCGCCGCCGACACCCCGAACGGGCTGGTGGTGCCGGTGATCCGCGACGTGGACAAGAAGGGCGTGGTCGAGCTGGCGCGCGAGAGCGGCGAGCTGGCCAAGAAGGCGCGCGACGGCAAGCTGGGCCCGGCCGACATGAGCGGCGGCTGCTTCTCGATCAGCTCGCTCGGCGGCATCGGCGGTACCGCCTTCACCCCGATCGTCAATGCGCCGGAAGTGGCGATCCTGGGCGTGTCCAAGTCGTCGATCCAGCCGGTCTGGAACGGCAAGGAATTCGCGCCCAAGCTGATGCTGCCGCTGTCGCTGAGCTACGACCACCGCGTCATCGATGGCGCCGCCGCCGCGCGCTTCACCACCTACCTGAGCCAGGTGCTGGCGGACATGCGCCGCGTGCTGCTGTAAGCCCTGTCGTCACGGTGCCGCGTCCGTCGCGGTGCCGGTTTTCCCCCACCTGCGCGCGCCGCCTGTTTGCGCGGTCGCGCCGACGAACTGCAAACGCCCACCGCCGCGGCGAGGGGCCACAGGAGAAGCTGCATGGCGGTCATTGAGGTCAAGGTCCCGGATATCGGCGACTACAGCGACGTTCCGGTCATCGAGGTGCTGGTCGCCGTCGGCGACACGGTGAAGAAGGACCAGGGCCTGGTGACGCTGGAGTCGGACAAGGCCACGCTGGAAGTGCCGTCCGCGGCCGCCGGCGTGATCAAGGAACTGAAGGTCAAGCTCGGCGACACCCTGTCCGAGGGCGCGGTGATCGCGCTGCTGGAGACCGCCGACGGCGCCGCTGCGGCGCCCGTCGCGGCCCCGGCCGAGGTGCCGGCCAGCAAGCCGCCGGTGGCGCCGTCGCACCGCGCACCGGCCGAGCCGCCGGCGCCCAAGCCGGCGCTGGCCAGCGGCAAGCCCGCCGACATCGAATGCAAGATGGTGGTGCTCGGCGCCGGCCCCGGCGGCTACACCGCCGCGTTCCGCGCCGCCGATCTGGGCCTGGACACGGTGCTGATCGAGCGCTACGCCAGCCTCGGCGGCGTCTGCCTCAACGTCGGCTGCATCCCCTCCAAGGCGCTGCTGCATGCGGCCGCGGTGATCGACGAGGTCGCCCATGCCGGCGACTTCGGCGTGGACTTCGGCAAGCCCAAGATCACCCTGGACAAGCTGCGCGAGTACAAGGAAAAGGTGGTCGGCAAGCTCACCGGCGGCCTCGCCAGCATGGCCAAGCAGCGCAAGGTGCGCACCGTCACCGGCGTGGCGTCGTTCGTGTCGCCGAACGAGCTGGAGATCGTCGGCGCCGACGGCAAGACCCAGTTGCTGCGCTTCGAGCACTGCATCGTCGCCGCCGGCTCGCAGGCGGTGAAGCTGCCGAATTTCCCGTGGGACGACAAGCGGGTGATGGACTCCACCGACGCGCTGGAACTGCAGGAGATCCCCAAGACCCTGCTGGTGGTCGGCGGCGGCATCATCGGCCTGGAAATGGCCACCGTGTACAGCGCGCTGGGCAGCAAGGTCACCGTGGTCGAGTTCATGGACCAGCTGATGCCGGGCGCCGACAAGGACCTGGTCAAGCCGCTGGCCGACCGCTTGAAGAAGCAGGGCGTGGAGGTCCATCTCAAGACCAAGGCGGCCGAGGTCAAGGCCGACAAGAAGGGCATCACCGTGACCTTCGAAGCCGCCACCGCGGGCGAGACCCCGGCGCTGGCCGCCACCACCTACGACCGCGTGCTGGTCGCGGTGGGGCGCGCACCCAACGGCAAGAAGATCGGCGCCGACAAGGCCGGCATCAACGTCACCGAGCGCGGTTTCATCCCGGTCGACCGGCAGATGCGCACCAACGTGCCGCATATCTTCGCCATCGGCGACATCGTCGGTAACCCGATGCTGGCGCACAAGGCCACCCACGAGGGCAAGCTGGCCGCGGAAGTGGCCGCCGGCGAGAAGAAGGAGTGGGTGGCGCGGGTGATCCCGTCGGTGGCCTACACCAACCCGGAAATCGCCTGGGTCGGCGTCACCGAGACCGAGGCCAAGGCCAAGGGCCTGAAGGTCGGCGTGGCCAAGTTCCCGTGGGCGGCCAGCGGCCGCGCCATCGGCATCGGCCGCACCGAGGGCTTCACCAAGCTGATCTTCGACGAGGAGACGCACCGCATCATCGGCGGCGCGATCGTCGGCGTGCACGCCGGCGACCTGCTGGCCGAGATCGGCCTGGCGATCGAGATGGGCGCGGAGGCCGAGGACATCGGCCACACCATCCACGCGCATCCGACCCTGAGCGAATCCGTCGGCATGAGCGCCGAGGTCTACGACGGCACCATCACCGACCTGTACATCCCGAAGAAGAAGTGACGCCGCCTGGCGCGACCGTGCCGCTGCGTGCGGTGCGGTCGCGGCCGTGGTGAATCCACGCATGGAGGTCGCCGTGGGGCAGGGCACCCTATGTCCCGAACTGCAGGCGCTGCTGCAGCGCGAACTGGCCAGCGGCAACCGCATCGCCGAGCCGCCGCGCCGGACCGACTGGCCGCATCCGGGCTCGGTCTTCGTGTCGCTGAAGCGCGACCTGCGCAGCGACGTGGCGGCGCTGCCGGCGACGGTGCAGCATGCGATCTGCACCGATCCGCACTACGGCTGGCACGACGAGTGCTACTGCTCGACGCACCAGCATCTGCTGGTGGCGGGAGCGACCAAGCCGCCGTGAGCCTGTGTCGGCTGCCGCAGTCGCTGCCACCGCGTCTGCGATCTGCCGCGCACCCCGTTGAACGACAAAACCCCGCATCGCTGCGGGGTTTTGCATGGAACTGCTCGCGGGTCCCGGGTCCCGAAAGATCAGAACGCGAAGGTCACGCCCGCGACCGGACCCTTGAACTCCTGCTTCAGGCCGATCGCGGCGTTGCCGCCCTTGCGGTCCACGTCGAGCTTGAACCAGTCGTAGCCGGCAAAGATGCCGAAGTTGCGGGTGAAGCGATACTCGGCGATGGCGTTGGCGCGGCTCAGGTCGCCGTCGTATTTCTTGAAATCGCCCCACTTGGTGTTGACGTACTGCCCCTGCACATTGAACAGCCAGTGTTCGTTCGGGTGCGCGGTGAAGCGCAGGCCGACCACCGGCGCGGCGCCGTCGTCGCTTTCGTCGACGAAGGTGCCGGTGTACAGCGGGCCCAGGTCGGCATAGGCCTTGCCGTTGACCTTGGCCCACTCGGCACCGAGCTGCAGGCCCATGCTGAACTGCGGCGTATCGATCACTGAGTAGTCGTACACCAGGCTGGCGACCTGATATTTCAGTTGGCCCTTGACGAAGCTGCCCGACGGCACGGTGACGCCGCCATAGCTGACGTCCTGGCCCAGCTCCTCGCGGCGGTCCTTGTCGTACTTGAAGTAGTCGAAGATCAGGCGCTGGCGGGTGCTGATGCGGAACACGCCGTCCACGCGCGGCTCCCACTCCTTGCCGCCCAGCTTGAAGTCCTGCGACCCGGAGATGGCATTGCCGTTGATGACGGTGTTGCCGCGAAGGGTGTTGTTGTTGTCGACGTTCATTGCGCCCAGGCGCAGGGTGAAGCGGTCGTCGCCGTCTTCGGCGTGGGCGGGCAGGGCGTAAGCGGCGGCGAGCGCGCACGGCAGCGCCAGGGCAAGCAAGTGTTTCATGGGGGACAAGCTCCGTCGTCTTGGGGTTTTTTGATGAGGCGTCGATGGCTGGGCCACCGCGTGCCGTCACTATCCTTAAATTTGCGTCCACCATTCGTGAAAGTATGGTGGCCCGGGCCGCCACGCCCGTCCCAGAACGCGCAACGAAAAGAGCCCCGGGAGGACCGGGGCTCGGTGGGTCTGCGCTGTGGGCCGACGAGGATGAGCGCAGTCCCTGTCCGATCAGACAGCGCAGTGGACAGAAAGTTCCTCCGCAAAGGCGTGCTGCAATGCCGCATTCGGCGCCGGCGGCGGGCGGTGGCCGTGTTATCGTCTACGGGCGGATGGGCATTCGGACGCGGCCAGGACCCCTGGCGGTTGTCTCGCAAATTGTCCCATTGCTATAATTCCGCGGCTCGACGGACGCGAAGACGTCCTCAATCCACCACCAATTGCAGGATTTTCTGTGCTGAACTCCGTTGATGCGGGTCGGCGGCTGATGCTGCGCGCAGCGATTTACCCGCTGGTGGCGGTGGCCGTGGTGTCCCTGCTGTTCCTGCTGCTGGGACCGAAATACGCGATGGGCGCCGCCGCAACCGGGCTGGCGACCGTGGCAGGGGGATGGCTGGCCGCACGCACCGCGCTCAATGGCGGCGTGCAGGCGGCGGGTTCGGCGCTGGCGCGGTTGATCGCGGCCATGGTGCTGAAGTGGGTGTTGGTGTTCGCGGTGCTGGCGCTGGGCTTTGCCTGGTGGCGGTTGCCTCCTCTGGCCCTGTTGGCGGGTATCGCCGTCGGGCTGATGTTCCAGGTTCTGGCTCTGGCCAGGCGTTGATCGAATCAAGAAAAGGCTCAGGACTCATGGCGGGCGAGGCAGAAACCCCTACCTCCTACATCCAGCACCATCTGCACAACCTCACCTTCCAGGTGCAGGAAGGCGGGTTCTGGCAATTGCATGTCGACACCCTGGTGATGTCGCTGCTGATGGGCCTGCTGATGGTGTTCGGCTTCTGGCTGGCCACGCGCAAGGCCACCGCGGGCGTGCCCGGCAAGTGGCAGGCATTCGTGGAAATCATGCTGGAGTTCGTCGACCGCCAGGCCAAGGACACCTACCACGGCACCAGCAAGCTGGTGACCCCGATCGCGATCACCCTGTTCTTCTGGATCCTGTTGATGAACCTCATCAAGATGATCCCGGCGGACTTCCTCGCGATCCCGCTGGGCTGGGTCGGCGTGCACTACTGGAAGCCGGTGCCCACCGCCGACGTCAATGCCACCCTGGGCATGTCGATCAGCGTGTTCTTCCTGATGCTGTTCTTCTCGCTGCGCTCCAAGGGCGTGGGCGGGATGACCAAGGAATTCCTCACCGCGCCGTTCGGCAAGTGGATGCTGCCGTTCAACCTGATCCTCAATATCGTCGAATGGCTGAGCAAGCCGGTGTCGCTGGCGATGCGACTGTTCGGCAACATGTTCGGCGGCGAGATCGTGTTCCTGCTGATCTGGGTGCTGGGCGGTGCCGGCATCCTCGGTGCGCTGGCCGGCGGCGCGTTCGGCTTCGGCTGGATGCTGTTCCACCTGCTGGTGATTCCGCTGCAGGCGTTCATTTTCATGATGCTGTCCATCGTGTACCTGAGCCTGGCGGAAGACAGCCACTGACGTTTCTGTTTCACGCGTTCTAAGCAACCCTTCGTTCGATTCACCATCCTCAAGCAACTTTGTTCCTGGAGAAAACCATGTACTTCGCCGTCCTGACCAACCTCGCCCAAGTCCAGAGCTCCACCGTCCTCGCCGTCGGCATCATGATCGGCCTGGCCGCGCTGGGCGCCGGCCTCGGTCTGGCCATCATGGCCGGCAAGTTCCTGGAATCGGCCGCGCGCCAGCCGGAACTGATCCCGGTGCTGCAGGTCCGCATGTTCATCACCGCCGGCCTGATCGACGCCGCGTTCATCATCAGCGTCGCGGTCGGCCTGCTGTTCGCGTTCGCCAACCCGATGATCGGCGAGTTCGTCGCGCGTCTGCCGCAGGGCGGTTGATCCCGTCGTACCGGCGTGCGGTCGCCATCGGCGGCCGCCGCTACGGATGAAGGTTCGGACGCGTCGCCGTGCTGGCGGCGCGTCCACCCCGTCACCATTGGCTGAGCGTACCCCATGAATATCGGTCTCACCCTCTTTGCCCAGGCGCTGGCGTTCGCCGGTCTGATCTGGATCGTCGCGACCAAGATCTGGCCGCCGCTGATGCAGGCCATCGAAGAGCGCCAACAGAAGATCGCCGAAGGCCTGGCCGCCGCCGATCGCAGTCAGAAGGATCTGGCGCAGGCGCAGGAAAAGGTCAACGAAGCGTTGAAGGATGCCCGCATCAAGGCCAACGAGATCATCGATCAGGCCCATGCGCGCGCCAACCAGATCGTCGAGGCGGCCAAGCACGAGGCGATCGTCGAAGCCAACCGGCAGAAGGAACTGGCCCAGGCCGAGATCGACGCCGCGGCCAACCGCGCGCGCGAAGACCTGCGTCGCCAGGTGTCGCTGCTGGCGGTGAGCGGCGCCGAGAAGCTGCTCAAGCGCGAAATCGACGCCAACGCCCACAAGGCGCTGCTCGACGAGCTGGCGGCGGAGATCTGAGATGAGCCAGGCCCTCACACTGGCGCGTCCCTACGCTCGCGCCGCGTTCGCCGCGGCCAGCGACGCCGGCAAGCTCGCGCCCTGGTCGCAGGCGCTGGCGTTCTCCGCCCAGGTCGCCGCCGACCCGCGCGTGGCCGCGCTGCTGCACAACCCGCTGCTGCAGCGGGAGCAGGCGGTGTCGCTGCTGGCGCCGGAAGCGGCCGACGAGCAGTACCAGCGCTTCCTGAGCCTGCTGGCCGAAGGCCAGCGGCTGCCGTTGCTGCCGGAGATCGCCGGGCTGTACGACCAGCTGCGGGCCGAGGCCGAGCGCGTGGTGCAGGCCAACGTGACCTCCGCGACGGCGCTGAGCGATGCCGAGGTGGCCTCGCTGAAGGTGGCGCTCAAGCAGCGCTTCGGCCGCGAGGTCGAGATCACCACGGCGGTGGACGCTTCGCTGATCGGCGGCGCGGTGATCGATGCCGGCGACGTGGTCATCGACGGTTCGTTGAAAGGCAAGCTGTCGCGTCTGCAATCCGCACTGGCCCACTAAGAAACGGGAATGGCGAATAGAGAGGAGAGAACCCGGCCCGGCGGCGACGCCACCCGCGATTCCCGATTCCCCATTCCCGATTCTCAAAGAAGCTAACCACACGTCGCCATCCGCCGCTGCGCGATGGACGATCCGAAGGAAACCAAGATGGCAACCACGCTCAACCCCTCCGAAATCAGCGAACTGATCAAGAACCGCATCGAGCAGGTCAAGCTGGCCGCGGAGTCGCGCAACGAAGGCACGGTCACCAGCGTGTCCGACGGCATCGTGCGCATCTTCGGCCTGGCCGACGTGATGCAGGGCGAAATGATCGAACTGCCGAACGACACCTACGCCCTGGCGCTGAACCTGGAGCGCGACTCGGTCGGCGCCGTGGTGCTCGGCGACTACGAGAACCTGCGCGAAGGCGACGTGGCCAAGACCACCGGTCGCATCCTGGAAGTGCCGGTCGGCAAGGAACTGCTGGGCCGCGTGGTCAACGCGCTGGGCGAGCCGATCGACGGCAAGGGCCCGCTGGGCACCAGCCAGACCGCGCCGGTGGAGCGCGTGGCGCCGGGCGTGATCTGGCGCAAGTCGGTCGACCAGCCGGTGCAGACCGGCTACAAGTCGGTCGACGCCATGATCCCGATCGGCCGCGGCCAGCGCGAGCTGGTCATCGGCGACCGCCAGACCGGCAAGACCGCGCTGGCCATCGACGCGGTGATCAACCAGAAGAACACCGGCATCAAGTGCGTGTACGTGGCGATCGGGCAGAAGGCCTCGACCGTCGCCAACATCGTGCGCAAGCTGGAAGAGAACGGCGCGCTGGCGCACACCATCGTGGTCGCCGCGACCGCCTCCGAGTCGGCGGCGATGCAGTACATCAGCGCCTACGCCGGCTGCACCATGGGCGAGTACTTCATGGACCGCGGCGAAGACGCGCTGATCGTGTACGACGATCTGTCCAAGCAGGCCGTGGCCTACCGCCAGATCTCGCTGCTGCTGAAGCGCCCGCCGGGCCGCGAAGCCTACCCGGGCGACGTGTTCTACCTGCACAGCCGCCTGCTGGAGCGCGCCGCGCGCGTGTCCGAGGAGTACGTGGAGCAGTTCACCAAGGGCGAGGTCAAGGGCAAGACCGGTTCGCTGACCGCGCTGCCGATCATCGAGACCCAGGCCGGCGACGTGTCCGCGTTCGTGCCGACCAACGTGATCTCGATCACCGACGGCCAGATCTTCCTGGAAACCGACCTGTTCAACGCCGGCATCCGCCCGGCGGTGAACGCCGGTATCTCGGTGTCGCGCGTCGGCGGCGCCGCGCAGACCAAGATCATCAAGAAGCTCTCCGGCGGCATCCGCATCTCGCTGGCGCAGTACCGCGAGCTGGCGGCGTTCGCGCAGTTCGCCTCGGACCTGGACGAAGCCACCCGCAAGCAGCTCGAGCGCGGCCAGCGCGTCACCGAGCTGATGAAGCAGAAGCAATACATGCCGATGTCCATCGCCAACCAGGCGCTGTCGATCTACGCGGTCAACGAGGGCTACCTCGACGACGTGCCGGTCAACAAGCTGCTGGCGTTCGAAGAGGGCCTGCACGCCCACTTCGCCAACACCCAGGGCGAGCTGATCGCCAAGGTCAACGACACCGGCGACTGGAACGGCGACATCGAGGCCGCGTTCAAGAAGGGCATCGGCGAGTTCAAGAGCACGGGTAGCTGGTAAAGAGCCGGGATTCGGGATTGGGCATTCGGGATTCGTAAGAGCGGTGGTACAGGGGATCTGCCGATCCCCGGTCATCGTCCGGATCTCAAGAGTCAGGTATTTGGGTTTGTAGGTGAGGTGGGTTTGGGAGCTTTAGCGAATCCCCAATCCCCAATCCCGAATCCCACGAGCGGAGCGAGCGAGTAATGGCAGGCGGACGCGAAATCAAATCCAAGATCAAGAGCGTGCAGAACACCCGCAAGGTGACGCGTGCGCTCGAGATGGTCTCGGCCTCCAAGATCCGCAAGGCGCAGGATCGGATGAAGACCTCGCGTCCGTACGCGCAGGCGATGAAGCAGGTGATCGGGCATCTGGCGCAGGCCAGCACCGATTACACGCATCCGTTCCTGGTGCAGCGCGAGTCGGTCAAGCGCGTCGGCTACATCGTGATCTCCTCCGATCGCGGTCTGGCCGGCGGCCTGAACAACAACCTGTTCCGCAAGATGCTGGGCGAAGTGCGCCAGTGGCAGGACCAGGGCGCGGGCGTGGACGTGGTCACCATCGGCCAGAAGGCCTCGGTGTTCTTCCGCCGGATCAAGGTGGACATGGTCGGCAGCGTCAGCCACCTGGGCGACCTGCCGCGCGTGGAGCAGCTGATCGGCGTGATCAAGGTGATGCTGGATGCGTTCACCGAAGGCAAGCTGGACCGCGTGTATCTGGTCTACAACCGCTTCGTCAACACGATGACGCAGAAGGCCAGCTTCGACCAGCTGCTGCCGCTGCCGGCGGCCGAGAGCCAGGTCGCGCACCACGACTGGGACTACCTGTACGAACCCGATGCCGCGACCGTGCTCGAACACGTGATGACGCGCTACATCGAGTCGCTGGTGTACCAGGCGGTGCTGGAGAACGTGGCGTCCGAGCATGCGGCGCGCATGGTCGCGATGAAGGCGGCCAGCGACAACGCCAGCAAGCTGATCAGCACCTTGCAGTTGGTCTACAACAAGGCGCGTCAGGCCGCGATCACCCAGGAAATTTCCGAAATCGTCGGCGGCGCAGCCGCTGTGTAGCCGGGAATGGGGAGTGGAGAAACGGGACTGGTCGAAGCAGCAGCGCTTGATCTTCCCACTCCCGATTCCCCTTTCCCCATTCCCGACACCAGATTCGCATAGACATTAGTGGAGCTATCCAAATGAGTCAGGGCAAGATCGTTCAGATCATCGGCGCGGTCGTCGACGTCGAATTCGCGCGGGCCGATGTGCCGAAGATTTACGACGCACTGAAGGTCGAAGGCACCGCCATCACGCTGGAAGTGCAGCAGCAGCTGGGCGACGGCATCGTGCGCACCATCGCCCTCGGTTCCACCGACGGCCTCAAGCGCAACCTGATCGCCACCAACACCGGCCGCGCGATCTCGGTGCCGGTCGGTGCCGGCACGCTGGGCCGCATCATGGACGTGCTGGGCCGTCCGATCGACGAAGCCGGCGACGTGCAGGCCAGCGATCACTGGGAAATCCACCGCGCGGCGCCGACCTACGAAGACCAGTCCTCGGCCACCGAGCTGCTGGAAACCGGCATCAAGGTCATCGACCTGATGTGCCCGTTCGCCAAGGGCGGCAAGGTCGGCCTGTTCGGCGGCGCCGGCGTCGGCAAGACCGTCAACATGATGGAACTGATCAACAACATCGCCAAGGCGCACTCGGGTCTGTCCGTGTTCGCCGGCGTGGGCGAGCGTACCCGCGAGGGCAACGACTTCTACCACGAGATGAAGGACTCCAACGTCCTGGACAAGGTGGCGATGGTGTACGGCCAGATGAACGAGCCGCCGGGCAACCGCCTGCGCGTCGCGCTGACCGGCCTGACCATGGCCGAGTACTTCCGCGACGAGAAGGACGCCTCGGGCAAGGGCAAGGACGTGCTGCTGTTCGTCGACAACATCTACCGTTACACCCTGGCCGGTACCGAAGTGTCGGCGCTGCTGGGCCGCATGCCGTCGGCGGTGGGCTACCAGCCGACCCTGGCCGAGGAAATGGGCGTGCTGCAGGAGCGCATCACCTCGACCAAGTCCGGCTCGATCACCTCGATCCAGGCCGTGTACGTGCCCGCGGACGACCTGACCGACCCGTCGCCAGCGACCACCTTCGCCCACCTCGACGCCACCGTCGTGCTGTCGCGTAACATCGCTTCGCTGGGTATCTACCCGGCGGTGGATCCGCTCGATTCGACCAGCCGCCAGCTGGATCCGAACGTGATCGGCCACGAGCACTACGACACCGCCCGCCGCGTGCAGTCCACCTTGCAGAAGTACAAGGAACTGAAGGACATCATCGCGATCCTGGGCATGGACGAACTGTCCGAAGAGGACAAGCAGGCCGTGTCGCGCGCGCGCAAGATCGAGCGCTTCTTCAGCCAGCCGTTCCACGTGGCCGAAGTGTTCACCGGCTCGCCGGGCAAGTACGTGTCGCTGAAGGACACCATCCGCGGCTTCAAGGCCATCGTCGACGGCGAGTACGACCACCTGCCGGAGCAGGCGTTCTACATGGTCGGCGGCATCGAGGAAGCGGTCGAGAAGGCCAAGAAGATGGCCGAGAAGGCGTAAGAGCCGGGATTCGGCATTCGGGATTAGGGATTCGCAAGGCGGCATCGAGGACGAGGGATTGGGTGTGAGGACAAGGCGGCGCGACTGCTTTGCCCAATCCCCAATCCCCGATCCCCAATCCCGCCTCGCGCCAGCGAGGTAACCATGAGCACCATCCGTTGCGACATCGTCAGCGCCGAGCATGAGATCTACCACGGCGACGCCACCCTGGTGGTCGCGACCGGCGAGCTGGGCGAGCTGGGCATCGCGCCCAAGCACGCGCCGTTGATCACCCGGCTCAAGCCCGGCAAGGTGGTGGTGACCACCCCGAGCGGCGAGCAGCTGGATTTCGCCATTTCCGGCGGCATCCTCGAGGTGCAGCCGCAGGTGGTGACGATCCTGGCCGACACCGCGATCCGCGCGCAGGACATCGACGAGGCGTCGGTGCGCAAGGCCAAGGAAGAAGCCGAGCGCCTGCTCGCCAACCGCGGCGAAGGCATGGACGTGGCCGAGGCGCAGGCCAAGCTGGCCGAGGTCACCGCGCAGCTGCAGGCGCTGGAGCGTCTGCGCAAGAACCTCAAGCACTGAGTTCACCGCCCCGCGGCCTGATGGCCGCATGCGCGACGACGACGCCGGCGTTTGCCGGCGTTGTCGTGTCTGGGAGATGGGGGTCTCCTTCGCACGCCGCCTCCGCGTGCATGTGGGGGATCACCTCGCGGATCCGGCTTGCCGCACTCTGTGACGCGCAGGCGCATTGGATCGCCGTGAAGATCGCATTCCTGCGGCGCAGCTCGAGATCGAGCTGGACTGCGACGCAGCGCACGGCGCTGGCTTGCTGGTCGCTGACTCGGCCGCGCTGGCATGCGACAAGACGCGGGTGCGGTCATCGTGCGGTCGGTGGACTGCGGCAAGATGGCCGCCCGATCTGCGGTTCATCCCCCACCCGCAGACGGTTACCGGAGAACCGAGATGAGCCTGTCCGCTGCCGTTCCTCGTCCCTGCATGCACGCGCTGACCGCCGTGCTGGCCGGCGCCCTGTTGATGGGATGCGCATTGCCCGCACGCAGTGCCACCCCACTGGAGCCGCTGCTGGATCGCATCGCCGAGCGCAACGCGATCGGCGACCAGGTGGCGCTGAGCAAGTGGGACAGCGGCAAGCCGGTGCTGGATGCCACGCGCGAGGCCGCGGTGCTGGCGAGCGTGCGCGATCAGGCGCAGGCCCACGGCGTGGATCCGGACGATGCGGCGCGTTTCTTCGGCATGCAGATCGAATCCAACAAGCTGGTGCAGTACGAATTGCTGTCGCGCTGGCACCTGCGCGGCCGCGCGCCCAACAGCCCGCGCCCGGACCTGACCGGACTGCGCGCGCGCCTGGACCAGCTGCAGGGCGAGATGCTGGACGCGTTGCAGGCCAGCGCCACGCTGCGCCAGGCCCCGGATTGCCCGGCCACGACCGCGCGCGCGGCCGAGGCCTATGCGCTGCGCTGGCAGCTCGACCAACTGCACCGCACCGCGCTGGTGCGCAGCCTGGGCGATTTCTGCCATTGAGTCGTCAGCCGCCAGCGCCAGCGGCGCGCTGGCGGCGCCCGAAGCGGCACCGGAGCCGTTCGGGCGCTCTGCAGGCCCGAGCATGCTGGCCGTCCAGGCTGCGCTCGTCGCAACTGATCCCACAAAAGAGGACAAGAGTCGCTCCCACAAGAACGTGCGGCGAACGCGCCGGATGCACTGTGGGAGGGACTTCAGTTCCGACGCATTGCGCCATCAAAAGCAGGCCACTTCGCGCGCC
Source organism: Xanthomonas sp. LF02-5 (assembly GCF_034105325.1). NCBI lineage: Bacteria > Pseudomonadati > Pseudomonadota > Gammaproteobacteria > Lysobacterales > Lysobacteraceae > Xanthomonas > Xanthomonas sp. LF02-5. The sequence continues at coordinate 88,972 of NZ_JAXGGF010000001.1, forward strand.
GCCGCCGCATGACAGGCGACCCACCCAGCATCCGCCGGACCCGTGTGGGAGCCGCTTTAAGCCGCCGTCGCGATGGGCGCCGACCGCGTAGATCGGTCATGCCCGATTGCCGCCACGCGTGCCAGCGCTAGCGATACACCAACTGCCGACCCAGGAAGAACGACACCACCGCCAGCATGCCCTCGACCAGCGGTTTGGCCAGCCAGGCCAGGCGCAGGCCCAGCGCGTGGGCGCACAACGCCACCAGCCAGGTGCTGAGCGCGGTGAGCACGATCCACATGGCCATGAAGCGGCCGAAGCGGCGCCAGCCCAGGCGCGCATCGTCGCCGTTGGCGAAGGTGATGCGGCCGTTGAGCCAGAACCCGAGCAGGGCGCCGCAGACGCGGCCCAGCACGTTGCCCGGGACTGTCGGCATGCCGGCCGCGGTCGCGGCGACGAACACGCTCCAGTCGACCAGCAATTGCAGTAGGCCGATCAGCAGGAACTGGCTGCCCTGGCGCAGGAGACCCATGAACATCCGCAGGAGAAGACGATCGCGCATGCTAGCGCCTGCGGCGCCGATGTGCAGCCCGCCGCGTGTGCGGTGGTCGTGACGGCAGGCGTGGCCGACAGCCTCTAGAATTCGTCGTCCATCCGCAACGGAACCGCCCCATGAGCCTGCCCCTGCACGTCGTGATCCTCGCCGCCGGCGCGGGCAAGCGGATGAAATCGGTCAAGCCCAAGGTGCTGCAGCCGATCGCCGGCCGGCCGATGCTGGCGCATGTGATCGAGACCGCGCGCCACCTGCAGCCCGATGCGATCCACATCGTCCATGGCCACGGCGGCGAGGCGGTGCTGGCGGCTTTCGCCGACCAGCCGGACCTGCTGTGGGCCGAGCAGGCGCAACAGTTGGGCACGGGCCACGCGGTGCAGCAGGCGATGGCGGCCGTGCCCGACGCGGCCACGGTGCTGGTGCTGTACGGCGACGTGCCGCTGATCCGCGCCGAGACCCTGATGCGCCTGCTGCATGCCCCTGGCCGCGTCGCGGTGCTGGTCGCCGAACCGGAGGATCCCACTGGCTACGGCCGCATCGTGCGCGACGCTGCCGGCAAGGTCGCGGCGATCGTCGAGCAGAAGGATGCCGACGACGAGCAGCGGCGCATCCGCACCATCAACACCGGCATCGTCACCGCCGAATCCACCGCGCTGAAGCGTTGGCTGGCGCAACTGCGCAACGACAACGCGCAGGGCGAGTATTACCTCACCGACGTGTTCGCCGCCGCCGCCGCCGAGTTCACCCCGGCGGAGATGGTGCTGGTGGCCGATCCGATCGAGGCCGAGGGCGCCAACGATCCCTGGCAACTGGCGCAACTGGAACGTGCCTGGCAGTTGCGCGCGGCGCGTGCGTTGTGCGAGCAGGGCGTGCAACTGATCGACCCGAACCGCCTGGACCAGCGCGGCCGCGTGCGCGCCGGCCACGACGTGCGCATCGACGCCAACGTGATCCTGGAAGGCGAGGTGGAACTGGGCGACGGCGTCAGCATCGGCCCGTTCGTGCGCTTGAAGGACGTGGTGCTGGGGCCGGGCACCGAGGTGCGTGCGCATTGCGACCTGGAAGGCGTGGTCGCCGAGGGTGCGGTGCAGATCGGCCCGTTCGCGCGGCTGCGCCCGGGCACGGTGCTGGCCGACGGCGTGCACATCGGCAACTTCGTCGAGACCAAGAAGGCGGTGCTCGGCGTCGGCAGCAAAGCCAATCACCTGACCTACCTCGGCGACGCGACCATCGGCAGCGGAGTCAACGTCGGTGCCGGGGTGATCACCTGCAACTACGACGGCGTCAACAAGTCGCAGACGGTGATCGGCGATGGCGTGTTCGTCGGCTCCAACAGCGCGCTGGTGGCGCCGCTGGAGATCGGCGACGGCGCCACCATCGGCGCCGGCTCGGTGATCACCCGCAGCGCGCCGGCCGGCAAGCTGAGCGTGGCACGGGTGCGGCAGGAAACCGTCGAAGGCTGGAAACGCCCAGACAAGCGCGACTGAGGCATGGCCGGGCGCATTCGTCTGGCGCGCGAGCAGGAGTTGGCGCGGTTGCAGGAGATCGAACGGCGCGCCGGTGCCCTGCTGCAAGGGCATCCGGCGCAGGCCGTGTTCGCGACGCACGGACTGGATGCGGAGGCGCTGCGCGCCGGACTGACGCGCGAGCAGTTATGGGTCGCGTTGGACGAGGACGAACGTTGCGTCGGCTATCTGCTCGGCGGGCGCCTGGACGACGGCTTCCACGTGCAACAGATGGACGTGGATCCGTGCTACGGGCGCCGCGGCCACGGTCGTGCGCTGCTGCGGCATGCGCGCGCCGCCGCGGCAGTTGCTGGTTTCCAATGCATGCTGCTGACCACCTTGCGCGACGTGCCGTGGAATGCCCCGTTCTACGCCAGCGAGGGCTTCGTCGAGATGCCGCCTGCGCAGTGGGGCCCGCAGTTGCGCGCGACCTGGCGACAGGAAGCCGCACTCGGCTTCCCGATGCACCTGCGGGTGGCGATGCGTTGTCCGCTGCCGTCGCGCTGAGCCTCGCGGCCGGGTCGTCGATGCTGCCGGGGTAGCGCTGATACTGTATACAGATGGAAGCGCGGCAATGATGCCGCGACGGTCCAATCCAGGGGGGATCATGAAGCGACTTGTCGTGGCGTCAGTGCTGACGCTGCTGAGTTTTCAGGCGCCGGCGTTTGAGCGCGTGCATGCAAAGGTCAGCAAGTTATATTCGGAATCCAATCGATTCACCCTCGTCGTCGCCGATAGCGACATTCCGCAGCAATGCGGCGGTGTGTTCTATGAGGTCTACCGCGACGAAGCGACTCCCCACTTCAAGGAACTGTATTCGCTCGCCCTGGCTGCGTTCACCAGCAAGGCAAATGTCGAGATCGTAGTCAAGGGCTGCGCCGACGTCGATCGCGCCGTGATCGACCACATGGCGATCTACTGAGCCACTGCGCCCGACGTGTCCTGGGTGCGCGCCGCTGAACAGCAGCGCTTTTGCTTGAGCGGAACGTAGCGCGACGGTCACGGCTTGGCTAGGTGCGCTCATGCTCTTCGGGTCCCGGATCCCGGATCCCGAATCCCGAATCCCGAATCCCCAATCCCGGCCCCAAAAAATCAGCCGCGCTCGCCCTGCGGCAACTGCACCGTCACGCACAGTCCGCCTTCGTCGCGGTTGTGCAGCGACAGGCGGCCGCCGTGGGCTTCGACGATCTCGCGGGTCAGGGCCAGGCCCAGGCCGGTGCCGTTGCGCTTGGTCGAGTAGAACGGCATCAACGCGTTGTGCAGCACCGCCTCGTTCATGCCGCTGCCGCGGTCCAGCACTTCCAGGCGCAGCCAGTCCGGGCGGGTGGACACGCGCACGCGCACGCCATCGGCCGGGGGCTGCCCTTCCGGCAGGGATTCGTGGGCGTTCTTGACCAGGTTGAGCAGGGCCTGCTGCAGTTGCGCCGGATCGACCCGGCTGTGCAGCTCCGGCGACTCCAGGTCCAGCGCGAACGGAATCTGCTGCTGCAGCCCGGCCAGGAACTGCGCCCAGTGCACCGTCTGCAGTTGCGGCTGCGGCAGCTTGGCGAAGCGCGCGTAGCCGCGGATGAAGCCTTCCAGGTGCCGCGCGCGTTCCTCGATGGTGCCGAACACCTCTTCCAGCCGCTCCACCTTCTGCCGCCGCACCAGCTCGGCGCCGGAGTGCGCCAGCGAGGCGATCGGCGCCAGCGAGTTGTTGAGCTCGTGGCTGATCACCCGGATCACCTTCTTCCAGGTGTGCACTTCCTGGCGGCGCAGTTCGGCGGTGAGCAGGCGGATCAACAGCAGTTCGTGCGGGCGGCCGTTGAGATGGAAGCGGCGCTGCGACAGGTGGTAGATCTGCTCCTCCTCCGGATCCTCGTCGCTGCCTTCGATGGCGAACAGGCTGTCGCCACCGCGCGAGATCGCCTCGCGCAGCGGCGCCGGCACGCCCAGCAGCAGGTCGTCCAGGCGCTGTCCTTCCAGCTTCCAGCCGCTGTGCAGCAGCTTGCGCGCGGCCAGGTTGGAGAACACCACGCGGCGCAGGCCGTCGCCGCCCTTGGAGGTGAGCAGCATCGCCACCGGGGTGTTCTGCACCATGGTGTCGAGCATCAGCTCGCGCTGCGCCAAGCCCTGGCGCTGTTCGCGCAGGATCTCGCCCAGTTGCGCGTGCGCGGCGACCATCTCGCCGAGTTCGTCGTCACCGCGCCAGTGCACGCCGAAGTTGTATTCGCCGTCGCGGTAGCTGCTGACGGTGCCGGCCAGGGCGCGGAACAGCGAGCGCATCGGCGCAGTGGCGCGGCGCAGGGTCCACCACATCAACAGCAGCAGGGCCAGCGCCGAGGCGGTCACCACTTCCCAGCCGCGGTCCATCCAGTAAGCCAGCAGCCACGGCAGGGCGGCGGCCAGTGCCAGCACCGGCAGCAGGCGCAGGAACAGCATGACGGTGAAGGAGCGGCGCAGTTTCATTCGCGGGGGATGCCGTAGCGGTCCATGCGCCGGTACAGCGCCTGCCGGCTCATGCCCAGTTCCGCGGCGGCCTGGGCGATGACGCCGTGCGCACGGCTCAGCTCGGCCACGATGCGCTCGCGGTCGGGTTCGGCAGCGGCGGCCGTGCGCGGGGCCGCCGGCTTCGGCAGGTTGAGGTCGGCGGACTCGATCTGCTCACCGCCGGCCAGCAGTTCGGCGCGCTGCACCACGTTGCGCAGTTCGCGCACGTTGCCGGGCCACGCGTGGCGCTGCAGCGCCTGGCAGGCGCCGGCCGACAGCGGCTTGTCGCCGGAGAGGAAGTGTTCGGCCAGCGGCACGATGTCGCCGGGGCGCTCGGCCAGCGCCGGCAGCGACAGTTCCACCGCGTTGAGCCGGTAGTACAGGTCCTCGCGGAAGCTGCCGTCGCGGATCATCGCGGTCAGGTCGGCATTGGTGGCGCTGATCACCCGCACCTTGACCTGCCGCTCGCGGTTGGAGCCGAGTCGCTCGAACCGGCCGGTCTCCAGCACCCGCAGCAGCTTCATCTGCCCGGCCAGCGACAGGTTGCCGATTTCGTCGAGGAACAGGGTGCCGCCGTCGGCGGCCTCGAACTTGCCTTCGCGCACCTTGTTGGCGCCGGTGTAGGCGCCGGCCTCGGCGCCGAACAGCTCGGCCTCGATCAGTTCGGCCGGGATCGCGCCGCAATTGAGCGCCACGAACGGGCCGCGCCGTACCGAGGAGTTGGCCTGGATGATCTGCGCGATCTTCTCCTTGCCGCTGCCGTTGGGGCCGGTGATCAGCACCGGCAGTTCCGAGCGCGCCACCTGGCAGGCCAGGGCGATCGCGCGCTCGCTGGCAGGGTCGGCGAACACTGCGCCGCACAGGTCGTAGCGCTGCGCCAATTGCTGGCGATGGCGGCGCTCGCCGTCGCGGCGGCGTTCCAGTTCGCGTCGTGTCTCCGACAGTTCCAGCAGGTTGTTGACCGTGGTCAGCAGCTTGCGGTCGTCCCAGGGCTTGGCCAGGTAGTCGGCGGCGCCGGCCTTGACCAGCTCCACCGCACTGCTGAGCTGGGTCCAGGCGGTCAGCAGGATCACCGGCAGGTCAGGATGGCGCGTGCGGATCGCCTCGAACAGGGCCACGCCTTCCTCGCCGGAGGTGGTGTCGGCGGTGAAGTTCATGTCCTGCAGGACCAGGTCGATGTCGCCCTCGCCCAGGCGCTGCAGGCCCGCCTGCGGGCTGTCGGCATGGACGGTGTCGATGTCGTGCAGGGAGAACAGCACTTCCAGCGCGGTGGCGACCGCGGGGTTGTCGTCGATGATCAGCAGGCAGGGCATCGTGCACCTTGGGCGCGGCGGGACACGCCGGCGGAGAAAAACGGACCAGGCGGCATCATCGCAGCCCGCGCGCGGCTTGTCGTGCCTGTCCGCATCGGCATCTCAGACACTGCGCGTGGCCACCGCCGGTGGCACCGCGGCGGCGCGGCGTGCGGGCGGCAGTACGGCGAGCTGGCCGAGCAGCCACAGCACCAGCGCACCGACCGGCAGGTACCACAGCGGCAGCCGCGGCAGCTCGTAGGCGCTCATCAGGTACAGGTTGGCGGCGTAGGCCAGCAACATGCCGAGCACGATGCCGGTGCTGGCGAGCAGGAAGTTCTCCAACTGGAAATGCCGCAGGATCTGCCCGCAGGTGGCGCCGAGCGCACGGCGGATGCCGATCTGCTTGGTGCGCTGCTGCACCCAGAAACTGGTCAGGCCGACGATGCCCAGCGCGGTGACCAGCAGCAGCGCCGCGCTCACGCCGACCAGCAGCCAGGCCATCGCCTGGTCGCTGCGGTAGTAGTCCGCGCGCGCCTGCTCCAGGGTCTTGGCGCTCCTGATCATGCGCCGTGGACCCTGGTGCTGCAGCACCGCCTTGGCCTGCCGCAGCACCGCTTCGCGTTGCGCCGGGTCGCGCACGCGCAGCAGGTAGGTACTCCTGGAGGAGGCCACGTTCACCGGGAACAGCATGGCGAAGTCGTACTGGGACTCGGCGCCCATGTCGCGCGGCTGCACCAGGCGCTCGACCACGCCGACCACGCGATGTTCGCCGAACACATAGAGGCTGCGGCCGACCGCGTCCCGGCCGGGGAACAGGCGCTCCGCCAGCGCCTGGCTGAGAATCACCGCTGGCGGCGCGCGCTTGTCGACGGTGCTGGTCAACTGCGCTTCGTCCACGAACTCGTCGGCGCGGAAACCGCGTCCGGCGATCAGGCGCAGCCCCAAGGTGTCGAGCAGATGCGCATCGCCGAAGTAGTGCACGGCATGCAGGGTGCTGCGCTCCTGGTCCGGCTGCAGCGACACGCCGCTGTAGCCAATCGAATCGCCGAACAGCGCCATGTTGATGCTGCTGGCATCGCGTACGCCGGGAATGCGCCGCAGCGCATCCAGATCGGACTGGGTCAATGCGGCGCTGTTGCCGTCCTTGACCACGCTGCGGGTGCGCAGCTGCACCAGCTCCTGCTCGGCGACGCCGCTGGGCCGGTGCATGCGCTCGAGCCGCTGATCGATCAGGAACAGCGCATTGCAGACCACGGCGCAGCTGAAGGCGATTTCCAGCACGATCAGGCTGGCCGCGACGCGGTGCTTGCGCAGGCTGGAGAGAATGGGATGAAGGGACACGGTGGGAGTCCTGGCTGAGAGGGGCGCACGCGGCGCGTCATTGCGACTTGAGTTGAAGGGCGGTGGGCACGCGCATCGCCTGCCAGGCCGGCAGCAGGCCGGCCAGCAGGCTGCTGCCCAAGCTCAGGCCCAGCGCGAGCAGCAGCATGCGGCCATCCAGGTGCGCCAGCGACGCGTAGTCGGCCGGCTGCTGCCGCACCAGCCAGGTGCCGATCCAGGCCAGCAGCAGGCCGGCGCTGCCGCCGGCCACGCCGATCGCCGCCACCTCGACCAGGTGCTGGGCGAAGATCGCCCGGCGCGAGGCGCCGAGCGCGCGGCGCACGCCGATCTCGCCGCTGTGGCGCAGAAACTTGGCCAGCATCAGCCCGGCGGTGTTGAGCAGGCAGATGCCCAGGAACGCCAGCGCCAGCCCCACCTGCAGACGCACGTCGGAGGGCACCGCGTGGTTGCGGTCCAACCAGGTCATCACGTCGCTGAGGCGGATGTCCGGCGGATGGCTGAAGCGGCCGGCGTCGCGCTGCTGTTGCGCATACGCTTGCAGGGCGTCCAGGTAGGCGACGCGTTTGCCGGGGCTGTCCAGTTCCACCCAGTACTGGATCCAGGCACAGGGGGCGTTTTCGCTGGTCTTGCCATCGGCCGTGTCGCCCCAGCAGGACATCGAGCCGCTGACGTCCAGGTCCAGGTCGCGTGCGGTGGAGAACGGCACGAAAACGTCCTCGCTGTTGCCGTACTCGGTATTGGTCAGGTCGTAGAAGCGCGGATTCATGTTCCAGTCGCCCATCACCCCGACCACCCGCAGCACGCTATCGCCGAGCTGCAGTTCGCGGCCGACGCTGTCCACGTCGCCGAACAGTTGCGCGTTGAGGCGTTGCGAGATGACCACCACGCGCGCGCGCCGGGCATCGTCGTCCGCGGTCCAGGCGTGGCCGTAGCGCATCGGCACCGCGAACATGGGGAAGAAATCGGCGCTGGTGTAGCGCGCTTCGGCGCCGAACGGGGTCTGCGCCGCTTGCGCAGGGATCACGGTCACGCCGCCGGCCGACATCATCGCCTGGCGGTCGCCGCGCCGGTCGCGCAGCAACGTCTCGGCATCGTGCCGGCTCAGTTGCTGCGGATCGGTGTCGTTCGGATCGTAGTGGTCGTCCGGCTGAAGATTGAGTTCGACATTGAACAGCTGCGCACTTTTGCCGGGAATGGGATCGGCCGCCAGCACGTGGAACACGGTCAGCGTGGTCATCGACGCGCCGATGCCGACCGCGATCGCCAGCACCATCAGGGCGGTCAGCAGGCGGTTGCGACCGAAGCTGTGCAGCGCCAGTTTGCAGTAGTAGCCGAACATCGTGGTGTCCTGGAGAAGGGGGCGGTGGCGGGCGATGGAAGGACGGGATCAGAGGCTGCGGGTGGCCACGGCCGGCGGCACCGCCGCCGCGCGCCGCGCCGGCGCGAGCACCGCGCACTGGCCGAGCAGCCACAGCGTCGCCGCGCCGAGCGGCAGGTAGGACAGCGGCAGCCGCGGCAGTTCGTACCGGCCCATCAGCCACTGGTTGATCGCGTACGCCAGCAGCATGCCCAGCGCGATGCCGGCGCTGGTCAGCAGGAAATTCTCGGCCTGGAAGTCGCGCAGGATCTGGCTGCGGGTGGCGCCGAGGGCACGGCGGATGCCGATCTGCCGGGTGCGCTGCTGCACCCAGAAACTGGCCAGGCCGACGATGCCCAGCGCGGTGACCACCAGCAACAACACGCACACCGCGCCGAGCAGCCACACCATGATGCGGTCGCCCTGGAAATAGGCGTCGCGGATCTCGCTGTAGGTCTGCTGATCGAGCACCAGCCGGCTGCTGTCCACCTGCATCAGCGCCGCGGTCGCCGCGGCGAGCACGGCCTGGCGTTGCGCCGGGTCGCGCACGCGCAGCACGTACAGCCCGTCGGTGTAGGGCATGCGCAGCGGAATCAGCAATGCGTAGGGCGCCTGCGCCGGGCCGACCAGGTCCGGGTTGGGGCGGGCCAGGGCGTCGACGATGCCGACCACCTGCGCCGGCACGGTGCCGCGGTAGACGGTCCTGCCCAGCGCGTTCTGTCCGGGGAACATCTTCTCCGCCGCCGCCCGGTTGAGGATGACCGCGCCGCCGGCGTTGCGCAGGCGCTCGTCGTTGCGCAGTGCGTCCAGGTCCAGGTATTCGTCGGCGCGGAAATCGCGCCCGGCGATCAGGCGCAGGCCCAGCGTGCGCAGCGTGGCGTCCTCGGCCTTGTACTGCGCGGCATTGAGCGTGGGCCATTCCTGGTCGGGGGTCAGATTCAGGCCGACGTTCCAGGCGGCGTCCCCGAAGGGAATCTGGTTGACGACGGTGGCGTTGCGCACGCCGGGCAGCGCGCGCAACGCGGCCAGGTCTTCGCGGGTGCGTGCCGCCGCGTCGACCTGCCGGCCGATGCCGCCGAGGGCGATCGTCACCAGTTCCGCTTCGGCGACGCCGCTGGCGCTGCGCAGGGTCGCGATGCGGTTGCCGATCAGGAACAGCGCGTTGCAGACGATCGCGCAGGCCAGCGCGATCTCCAGCACGATCAGCGTCGCCGCGGTGCGGTGCCGGGACAGCGTCGAGAGCATCGGGCCCAGTGCCATGGCGGCGACGCTCAACGGTCGCGCCGCACCGACGCCGCCGGGCCGATCGGGCACGGCTGCGGCCACGCAGGCGCGTGGCGCAGGAGACCGGAGGACGGCAGTGGGCGATGGTTGCGGGGCATGGCGCGCTCGATGAAAAAAGGCCGGCCGGAGCCGGCCAAGGGGATGGATCAGGTGCTGCGGGTGGCGACGGCCGGCGGCACGTCGGCGGCGCGGCGCGCCGGCGCGAACACCGCCAGCTGGCCGAGCAGCCACAGCGCCACCGCGCCGATCGGCAGGTAGGACAGCGGCAGCCGCGGCAATTCGTACTTGCCCATCAGCCACTGGTTGATGGCGTAGGCCAGCAGCATGCCGAGCACGATGCCGGTGCTGGCCAGCAGGAAGTTCTCGGTCTGGAAGTAGCGCAGGATCTGCCCGCGGGTGGCGCCGAGCGCGCGGCGGATGCCGATCTGCTTGGTGCGCTGCTGCACCCAGAAGCTGGCCAGGCCGACGATGCCCAGCGCGGTGACCACCAGCAGCGCCACGCACACCGCGCCGAGCAGCCACACCATCGCGCGGTCGCCCTGGAAGTAGGCGTCGCGGATCTCGCTGTAGGTCTGCTGCTTGAGCACCAGCCGGCTGCTGTCGACCTTCATCAAGGCCGCGGTCGCCGCGTTCAGCACTTCCTGGCGCCGCGCCGGGTCGGTGACGCGCAGCACGTACAGGCCGTCGGTGTAGCTCAGGCGAAACGGCAGCAGCATCGCGTAGTCGATCTCGGCCAGGCCGCTGGCGGCGGTGGGCCGTGCCAGGGTCTCGACGATGCCGACCACGCGGGCGCCCACCGGCCCGGTGTACACGGTCTTGCCCAGCGCGTTCTGCCCCGGGAACATCTTTTCCGCGGTGGCGCGGTTGAGGATGATGGCGGTGCCTTTCTCCTGGATCCGCTTGTCGGTCTGCGCCGCTTCCAGATCCATGTACTCGTCGGGCGCGAAATCGCGACCGGCCACCAGCTTCAGGCCCAGGGTCTTCAGCGTGCCCTCCTCGGCCATGTACTGCGCCGCGTTCAGGGTGGGACGCTCCTGGTCCGGGGTCAGCGACAGGCTGGTGTTCCAGGAGTAGTGCACGAACGGCACCTGGTTGAGCACGGTGGCGTTGCGCACCCCGGGCAGCGCGCGCAACGCGGCCAGGTCCTCGCGGGTGCGCGCAGCGGCGTTGACCTGCTGGCCGATGCCGCCCAGCGAGATCGTCACCAGTTCCGACTCGGCGATGCCGCTGGGCCGGTGCAGGGTCTCGATGCGGTTGCCGATCAGGAACAGCGCGTTGCACACGATCGCGCAGGCCAGGGCGATCTCCAGCACGATCAGCGCGGCGGCGGTCTTGTGCCGGCGCAGGGTGGACAGGATGGGGCGGATATCCATGGCGATGACCTTGTGAGAATGCGTGGAAGGCGCAGGGCGCGCAGGATCAGGACTTGAGCTGCAGAGCGGGGGCCACCTGGATGGCGCGCCACGACGGCAGCAGGCCGGCGAGCAGGCTGGCGCCCACCGCCATGGCGAAGGTCAGCGCCAGCATGCTCGGATCCAGATGCGCCAGCTTGGCGTAGCTGGCCGGCTGCTGGCGCACGGCCCACAGCCCGAGCGTGGCCAGTCCCAGGCCGGCCACGCCGCCGGCCAGGCCGATGGCGCCGGCCTCCACCAGGCATTGCGCGAAGATCGCCCCGCGCGAGGCGCCGAGCGCACGACGCACGCCGATCTCGCCGCTGCGGCGCAGGAACTTGGCCAGCAGCAGGCCGACGGTGTTGAGCAGGCACACCAGCAGGAAGCCCATCGCCAGCCACAGCTGCAGGCGCACGTCGCCGGGCACCACTTCGTTGTGGTCCAGCCACTGCATGACGTTGCGCAGGCGCACGTTGTTGGGGCGCTGGAAGCGGCCGGCGGCGCGCTGCTGGGCCGAATAGTTCTCCAGGTAGGCCTTGTAGTCGGCGGCCTGCGCCGGGCTTTCCAGTTCCACCCAGTACTGCACCCAGGTGCAGGGCGCATTGAGCGCGGTCTGGTCGCCGTTGCTGTCGCCGAAGCAGTTCATGCTGCCGTTGCGGTCCATCTTCAGGTCCATCGCCACCGAGAACGGCAGGTAGGCCTGTTCGTCCGACCCGTAGGTGTTGGTGACGTCGTAGAAGCGCGGCTTGACCTCCCAGGCGTCGAGCACGCCGACGATGCGGAAGGTGTTCTGGTCCATGCGCAGTTCGCGGCCGACGCTGTCGGCGCCGTCGAACAGCTTCTCGTTGAGCTTCCGGCTGATGACCGCCACGCGGTCGTGGCGCTCGTCTTCGGTGCCGGTCCAGCCGTGGCCGTACAGGAACGGCGTGTCGAACATCGGGAAGAAATCCGCGGAGGTGAAGCGCACTTCCGACTTGAACGGTTTCAGGCCGCTCTTGGTCGGTTCGATCGCCACGCTGCCACCGGTCATCAGCGCCTGGCGCTTGGCGCGCTTCTCGCGCAGCAGGGCCTCGGCATCGAAACGGGTGTTCTGCGAATCCGGTTCCTCGCCCGGCTGGTAGCCGGATTTGGGCTGCGCATCCACCTGCACGTAGAACAGGCGGTCGCTCTTCTGCGGGATCGGGTCGCCGGAGAGCACGTAGAACACGGTCAGCGTGGTCATGCTGGCGCCGATCCCCAGGGCGATGGCCAGCACCATCAGTGCGGTGAGGACGGTGTTGCGGCGGAAGCTGCGCAAGGCGAGGCGGACGTAGTAGCCGAACATGGGAACTCCGGGGTCAGGCGCTGCGGGTGGCGGTGGCGGGCGGGACGGCGGCGGCGCGCAAGGCGGGGCCGAGCACGGCGCACTGGCCGAGCAGCCACACCGCGACGATGCCGGTCAGGACGGTGGGCGAGGACAGCCGCTCCAGTTCGAAGCGCTGCATCAACCACTGGTTCATGACGTAGGCGAGCACGGCGCCGAGCAACGCGCCGCCGCCGACGATCAGCAGGTTTTCCAGCTGGAAGTAGCGCAGGATGTCGCCGCGGGTGGCGCCGAGCGCGCGGCGGATGCCGATCTGCCGGGTGCGCTGCTGCACCCAGAAGCTGGCCAGCCCACCAATGCCCAGCGCGGTGACGGTGAGCAGGATCAGGATGATCGCCAGCAGCATCCGCGCCACCGCGCTGTCGCTCTTGAAGTACTCGGTCCGCAGTTCCTGCATGGTGGCCACGCGCTGCTGCACATAGGTGGGGTTGGCGCGCTGCATCGCCGCCGCCGCGCGCGGCAGCACCTGCGCCAGTTGCCCGGGCGTGCTGCGGATCAGGTAGCCGCCGCCCCAGCCTTCGCTGCCGATGCGGATCTCGGTGAGCAGTGCATCGGCATCGTCGTCGTGGCCGGTGATGTCGCCGCGCACCGGCGCCATCACCCCGACGATGTCCAGGCGCACCGGCTGGTTGAAGGTGCTGGTGTAGAGGGTGCGCCCCAGCGGCGACGTGCCGGGGAACAGTTTGGCCCCCAGCGAGGGCGTGATCAGGGCCGGCAGGCGCCGCTCGATCTCCGGTGGCGCGCCGAACAGGTCCGAGGCGCCGGTCAGTTCCGCGTCGCGCAGGTCGCGGCCGGCGACGATGCGGATGCCCAGCGTGCGGTTCAGGCCCTGGCTGCCGAGGAACAGGCGCGCACGGGCGACCGCTTGCGTGGCCTGCGGCTGCAGGAACAATTGCGCCTGCGTCGGGCCCCACAGCGGCGGCGTGCCGAACGCCGCCGCTTCGACGCCGGGCACCGCATGCAGGATGTCCAGGCTGCGGCCGACGCTGCTGACGCTGCCCGGCTCGCCGACCACGCTGATGCTCTGGATCAGGCCGATGTCCTGTTCCATCACCCCGGTCGGGGTCTGCACGCGCTGGTAGGTGCGGGCGATGATGAACACCAAGTTGCACAGCACCGCCAGGGTCAGGGCGATCTGCAGGGCCATCAGCACCACCGCGGCGCGATGGCTGCCCAATGCGGACAGGATGGGACGCACGGGAGGCAGCGGGGTCATAGCGATTTCACCTGCAGGGCGGGGGCGATGCGCGAGGCGCGCCAGGCCGGCCACAGGCCGGCGGCCAGCGCCGAGAGCGTGGCCACGGCCAGGGCGATGCCGAGGATCGCGGGATCGGCATGCGCCTGCTGCGCGTACGCCACCGGTTGCTGGCGCACCAGCCACAGGCCGATCCAGGTCAGCGGGATGCCGAGCAGGCCGCCCAGGCAGCCGATCAGCGCCGATTCGGCCAGGCACTGTGCGAACACCGCGCGGCGGCTGGCGCCGAGCGCGCGGCGCACGCCGATCTCGCCGGCCTTGCGCATGAACTTGGCGACCAGCAGGCCCACTGCATTGAGCAGGCATACCAGCAGCACGCCGAAGGCGATCCAGGTCTGCATGCGCACCGTGGCCGGCACCACCCGCTTGTAGTCCAGCCAGTCGACCAGGCTGCGCAGGCGGGTGTTGGGGGCGCGTTCGAAGCGGCCGAGCTGGCGCTGCTGCGCGCTGTAGGCGTCCAGCGCCGCGCGATAGCGCCGCGCCTGCTCCGGCGTGTCCAGCCGCACCCAGTACTGCACCCAGGTGCACTGCGCGGCCTTGGGATCGTGCAGGCCGGCCTCGCCGTCCTTGCCCCAGCACTGCATCGGCCCGTAGCCGTAGTCCTGCGGCAGGTCCAGCCAGGTCTCGAACGGCATGTACAGCGCTTCCGGCGGCGTGTACGCGCCGGAGTTGAGGTCGTAGAAGCGCGGTTGCGCATCCCAGGCGTCGATCACCCCGATCACCCGGAACGGGCGGGTGGCGATGGTGAGGGTCTCGCCGACGCTGTCGGCGCCGCCGAACAACGCGTCGTTGAGCTTGCGGCTCAGCACCACCACCGGCGCGCGCTGGGTATCGTCGCGATGGCTCCAGCCGCTGCCGTAGAGGAAGCGCATGCCGAACATGCCGAACAGGTCGGCGGTGGCGGCGCGGGTGGTGAGCATGCGCAAGGGGCTGTTGGGCACGGTCTGGCGCACCGGCAGCCAGTTCGCGCTGGTCATGGTCTGCGCCGGCGCCGCCTGCGCCCGGTACAGCGCGGTGGCGTCCTGCCAGGTCAGCTCGTCCGGCGGCTCGGGGTCGGCGCTGGGCAGGTTGCGCGGACGCGGATCCAGCTGCGGATGGAACAGCGTGGCGCTGCGCCCGGGCAGCGGGTCGCCGGAGAGCGTGTGCAGCACGGTCAGCATGGTCATCGACGCGCCGATGCCCAGCGCCACGGCCAGCACCATCAGCCCGGTGAGGATGCGGTTGCGGCCGAAGCTGCGCAGCGCCAGGCGAAGGTAGTAAGCGAACATGCGGGCTCCGGGTCAGGCGCTGCGGGTGGCGATGGCGGGGGCGACGGCGGCCGCGCGCAGCGCCGGGCCGAGGACGGCCAGCTGGCCCAGCGCGCACAGCAGCAGCGCGCCGACCGGCAGGTAGCTGGCCGGCAACCGTTCCAGTTCGAAGACCCGCATCAGCAGCACGTTGCCGCCGTAGGCCAGCAACATGCCCAGGGCCACGCCGGCGCCGACCAGCAGCAGATTCTCGGTCTGGAAATAACGCAGGATGTCGCGGCGGGTGGCACCGAGCGCGCGGCGGATGCCGATCTGCTTGGTGCGCTGCTGCACCCAGAAGCTGGCCAGGCCGACGATGCCCAGCGCGGTCACCAGCAGCATCGCGACGATGATCGCCACCAGCAGCCCGGTCATCGCCCGGTCGCTCTGGAAATACGTCTGGCGCAGGTCGTCCAGCGGCTTGCTGTTGGCGTTGTCCAGCACCGCCTCGGGCACCGCCCGTGCCACTGCGGCGCGCGCCTGCGCCAACACCCGTGGCAAGTCGCGCGGATCGGCACGCAGCACATAGGTGCCGGACTGCGCGGCCTCGCGCACCGGGATCACCACCGACCAGTCGCTGCCGATCACGCCATCCTCGCTGCGGCCCGGATCGGGGCGCGCCAGGTGCTCCAGCGTGCCGATCACCCGGAAATGGCCGCCGGACCAGAATTCCTTGCCCAGCGGATCCTGGCCCGGCCACAGGTGCGCGGCCAGCGCCCGCGTGATCCACACACCGGCCGCGGTCGGGATGCCGTTGTCGAGCGGCTGGTAGTCCGCGTCGCCGAACGCGCGGCCGCTGTCCGGCTGCAGCGCCAGTGCCGCGACGGCGCCCGGGCTGACCATGTAGAAGTGCGGCACGCCGCCGACCCGGGTGCAGTCCTGGTCCAGGCAAAGCCCGTTGTTGAACACCGGCGGCGCGAACGGGACGGTGTTGATGGCACCTGCCGCGCGCACGCCGGGCGTGCGGCGCACCGCATCCAGCGCGCGGGCGTTGACGTCGGCGGCGTTGCAGCCGTCGCAGCCGGACAGCGACACCAGGCCCAGCGCGGTCTCGTCGATGCCGCTGCGCAGGTGCACCAGCTCCAGACGATTGCCGATCAGGAAGAAGGCGTTGCACAGCACGGCGCAGGCAAGCGCCACTTCCAGCGCGATCAGCGCGGCGGCGATGCGATGGCGCGACAGCGCGCTGAGGATGGGCGTGATCTGCATGGTCGCGGGCCCCGGTTACAGACTCTTGAGTTGCATGGCCGGCGCGATACGGCTGGCGCGCAGGGCGGGGAACAGGCCGGCGGCGAGGCTGCAGGCGATCGCCAGGGTGAAGGTGCCGGCGAACGTCGTCGGGTCCAGATGCGCCAGGTCGGCGTAGGCGGTGGGCTGCTGGCGCACGCTCCACAGGCCCAGCAGGGTCAGCAGCCAGCCGCCGGCGCCGCCGAGCAGGCCGATCACGCTGGCCTCGGTCAGGCACTGCGCGAAGATCGCGCGGCGCGACGCCCCCAGCGCGCGACGCACACCGATCTCGCCGCCGCGGCGCAGGAACTTGGCCAGCAGCAGGCCGACGCTGTTGAACAGGCACAGGCCCAGAAACGCCAGCGCCAGCCAACTCTGCAGGCGCACGTCGCCCGGCACCACGCGGTTATGGTCCAGCCATTGCGGCAGCGACAGCAGGCGCGCGGTGTCGGCGCGGCCGATGCGCCCGGCGGCGTGCTGCTGCGCGGCGTAGTCGGCCAGCAGCCGGCGGTAGTCGGCGACCTTCGCCGGCGTGTCCAACTGCACCCACAACTGCAGCCACACGCACGGCGCGCTGCGCAGGTCCAGGTTGGCCTCGGGCTTGCTGAAACAGGTCCACGGCTGGATGTGGCCGTCGTTGACCTCCAGGCTGCTGGACAGCGGCATGAACACGTCCTGCGGCCGTCCGTAGAAGCTGGCGGTATCGCCATGGGCGAAGCTGCCGCCGGCCAGCGTGTAGAACAGCGGCGACGGCCGCCACGGCGCCAGCACGCCGACGATGCGCACCGCCGTGCCGCGCACCAGCAGGCTGCGGCCGACGCTGTTGCGGCCCTGGAACAGCTTGGCGTTGAGGTCGGACGAGATCACCGCCACCCGCGCCCGGTCCTGGTCGTCGCGCGCGCGCCAGCCGCTGCCGTAGGCGAACGGCACCTGGAACATCGGGAAGAAATCGGCCTGGGTCATCAGCAACTGGGTCATGAACGGCGGGGTGGCGCCGTCCGCCGCGTGCACCTTGATCTCGCTCTCGGCGACCATGGCCTGGCGATCGGCGCGCCCGCGCGTCCACAGGTCCATGGCCGAGGGGTAGTCGAGCTTGTCGTACGGCTTCTGGTTGGCGCCGTTGCTGGGGCGCGGATCGAGTTGCGCGAAGAAGATCTGCTGGCTGCGCCCGGGCAAGGGATCGCCGGACAGCAACCGCATCACCGTCAGCGTGGTCATCGCCGCGCCGATGCCCACGGCGATGGACAGCACCATCAGCGCGGTGAGCACCGGGCTGCGGCGCAGGCTGCGTACTGCCAGTTGGATGTAGTAACGGAACATGGGGTCCTTGGCTCAGGCGCTGCGGGTGGCGGTGGCGGGCGGGATCGCGGCGGCGCGCCGCGCCGGCGACAACACCGCGCATTGGCCTAGCAGCAACAGGGCGAGCAAGCCGATCGGCAGGCAGGCGGCGGGCAGCCGCGGCAGCTCGTAGTGCTGCATCAACCAGAGATTGGCGATGTAGGCCAATGGCATGCCCAGGACCACGCCGCTGCCGATGACCACCAGGTTTTCCAGCAGGAAATGCCGCAGGATCTGGCCGCGGCTGGCGCCCAGGGCGCGGCGGATGCCGATCTGCCGGGTCCGCTGCTGGATCCAGAAACCGCTGAGACTGGCGATGCCGATCAGGGTGATGAGGGTGACCACCGCACTGGCGGTGCCGAACAGCCACACTGCGGCGCGGCGCGGCTGGAGCCGTTCGTTGCGCTGGGATTCGTAGTCGTTCGCACGGATCGTGATCCCGCGCAGCAGCGCGTCGCCGAACAACTGCTGCAGACGTTGCGGGATCTCGGCCATCACGGCCGCGCGCCGCTCCGGCGCGGTCCTCACCGCGTAGGTCAGGATCGGCGTCCCGGTGACTGTGCCCGCCGTCAGCATCGTGTACTCGGCCTTGCCGTCGTCCAGCGCGTCGAGCTGGTAGCGCAGCAGGTGGCGGACGATGCCGACCACGACGAAACGCTTGGTCGCGTTCGCCTGTCCGTTGGTGAGCACGCCGCCCAGCGCCGGGCGCGAGCCGAACAGCCGCTGCGCCAGCGCCTGGGTGAGGATGACCGCGGTGGTGCGGTCGGACGCGGTCGCGGCGGGCAGGTCGCCGACCCGCATTTCGTCGGCGCTGAAGTTGCGTCCGGCCACCAGGTCCAGGCCCAACGCATCGATCAGGTCGTCGCCGACCAGCAGGCTCACGCGCTCGGTCGCCGCAGGGCCGGCGACGCGGCCGACCATGACCATGGAGGAACTCATTGGCAGGCCGATCGTCGGCGAGACCGCGGTGACTCCGGGGATGCGGCGCAGCGTGTCGGTGCCGGCGCGGATCTGCGGCGCTTTCCAGCCGCCTTGGCCATTGATCACCTGGTCGACCAAAATGACCTCATCGCGGGCGATGCCGTCCGGGACCAGCATCGGCGCCAGCTTCTGCCACAGCAGGAACAGCACGTTGGTCAGGATCGCGCAGGCCAGGACGGTCTGCACGATCACCAGCAGCGGCATCAGCGGATGCCGCAACAGGGGTGAGAGATAGGGGCGCAGTGGCATCGACGGGCCCTCAGAGGCTTTTCACTTGCAGCGCCGGTTGCAGCAACGCTGCACGCCACGCCGGGAGCAGGCCGACCAGCAGGCCGGTGCCGATCGCCAGCGCCACCATCGCCAGGAACAGGCTGGGCTGGAAGCGTGCCAGGTCGCTGTAGGCCTCCGCCTGCATGCGCACGATCCACAGGGCGAACAGCGTGGCCGGCAATGCCAGCACGCCGCCCAACAGGCCGATCGCGCCGGCTTCGGTCAGGCAGCGGACGAACACCGCCGCGCGCGGGGCGCCCAGGACCCGGTGCACGCCGATTTCGGCGGAGCGGCGCAGGAAACGTGCGGCCAGCAGGCCGGCGACATTGACGATGCACAGCCCGAGCAGCGCGAGCGCCAGCCAGACGTTCAGGCGCACGCTGTCCGGGACCACGCGGTTGCGCGCAAGCCACTCGGCCACGCCGTACAAGGCGACCTGCGGCGCGCGCTGGAAAACCCCATCGGCATGGCGCGCTTGTGCGAACGCGGACAGCGCATCGCGGTAGGCGTTTACCTGCACGGGGGTGGACAACTGCGCCCAGAGCATCAGCCAGCGGCAGGCACCGAGGTCGAGTTCGTTGAAGCGCACGCCGGCGTGGCCGGTGTCGTCGCAGTCCTGGACGAATCCCGGCTTGGCGTCCGCGTCCAGGGCCGCCCGTGCCGGAACGAACACCTCCAGCGGATACTGCTGCCAGGCCGCTTCCGGCCCATTGAGGAAGTAGAAGGCCGGGCGCGGTCTCCAGTCGTCGCTGATGCCGACGACCTGGAACAGCTGCTTGCCCAGTCGGATCTGCCGGCCGACGCCGTTCTCGCTGCCCAGCAGCTTCAGGCTGAGCGCGTGGCTGATGATGGCCACCGGCGCACGGTTGCGTTCTTCTGCGTCCGTCCAGTAGCGGCCGGACCGCAGCGGCAGGCCGAACAGCGCCGGCATCGGTCCCAGCGCGCTGATCGCGTAGGCCTGCTGGTGGCGCGTGCGTGCCTGGTCGCTCACGTCGAACGTGCTCAGCGTCAGCGCCGCCTGCCGCACCTGCGGCAGCGTAGCCATGAATGCCGTGGCATCGTCCAGCTTCCACAGCGCCTGAGGCGGCTCGCCAGCGTCGGGGTCGTCCTGGCGGGCGATCTGCCGCGAGTCCACCCAGCCCAGGTACAGCTGCTGGCTGAGGCCGGGCAGTGGATCGGCGGACAGCATCGCCTGCAAGGTCAGCATCGTCATCACCGATGCCAGGCCCAGGGCGAGCGTGAGCACGGCGAGCAACACCGTGCGCGGATGCCGACGCATTCCACGCAATCCCAGTTCCACGGCATACGGCAGCGACATGGCAGGGCCTGTCTCAGCGGTGATCGTTGGCGGACGCCGCCGCCGCGCCGCCCTGCACCAGCACCGGTTCGCGCTGCAGGTCGGTGGCCTGGCCGTCGACGATGTGCACGTTGCGCTGCGCGCGCGCGGCCAGTTCCGGGTCGTGGGTGACCATGACGATGGTCGAGCCCTGCGCGTTGATCTCCTCCAGCAGTTCCATCACCCCGCGCGCCATCTGCGAGTCGAGGTTGCCGGTCGGTTCGTCGGCCAGCAGCAGGCGCGGGCTGCCGGCCAGGGCGCGGGCGATCGCCGCGCGCTGCTGCTGGCCGCCCGAAAGTTCGGACGGATAGTGCTTCATGCGCGAGCCCAGCCCGACCCGGCTCAGCGCCTCCTCGATGCGCTGCTTGCGCTCGGCCGCGCCCATGCCGCGGTAGCGCAGCGGCACGTCGACGTTGTCGAACAGGTTGAGGTCGGGGATCAGGTTGAAGCCCTGGAAGATGAAGCCGATCTTCTGGTTGCGCATGCGCGAGCGCGCATCGTCGTTGAGGTTGCTGACGTCCTGGCCGTCGAGCAGGTACTGGCCGCTGGTGAAGGTTTCCAGCAACCCGGCGATGTTGAGGAAGGTGGTCTTGCCCGACCCCGACGGCCCGGTGACGGCGACGAACTCGCCCTCGCGGACATGCAGGTCCAGCGAGCGCAACGCATGCGTCTCGACCTGTTCGGTGCGGAAGACCTTGGAGACGGAGCGCATTTCGAGCATGGCGTGAGTTCCTGTGGTGGTGGAGCGGGGATTGGGGATTAGGGATGTCGGGATTCGGAATCAGTGGCCAGGAAAGGAAAACGAGAGAGGCTTGCGAATCCCCAATCCCGAATCCCCAATCCCGGCTTCTAATGCACCGTCACCTGCGGCGCATCGCCGAACAGGTCGCTGCCGGAGACCACGACCCGGTCGCCCGGCTGCAGGCCCGAGCGCACTTCGACTTCGCCCAGGCTGGTGACGCCGAGTTCGATCGGGCGGCGCACCGCCGAGTCGCCGTCCATGACGTAGGCGTAGCGGCCGCCGGACTGTTCGACGAACGGGCCGCGCTCGAGCTTGAGCACGTTCTTGCGGGTATCCAGCAGCACCCGCGCGCTCATGCGCTGGCTCTGGCGCAGGCCCGGCGGCTGCTTGTCGGTGAAGCGGATGCGCGCGTTGACCTCGCCGTTGACTACCTCCGGCGACACCGCCGAGATCGCGCCGGCGAAGGGTTCGCCGGCACCGCTGGTCAACTGCGCCGGCATGCCGATCGCCAGGTCGCGGGCGAAGCTTTCCGGCACCTTGATCTCCAGTTCGAACTTGGACAGGTCGACCACGCTCAGCACCGGTGCGTTGGCGGCGACGTTGGTGTGCTGCGAGACCTGCACCTGGCCGACCTGGCCGTCGAACGGCGAGCGCAGGGTCAGCAGGTCGACCTGGCGCTGCACCTCGGCCACCACCGCGCGCTGGCGCTCGGCGAGCAGGCGCTTGTTGCGCGCGTCCAGCGAGGCGCCCTGCGCCTGCAGGCCCGAATCCTTCTGCGCATGGCTCATCGCGATGTCGGCCTTCTTCAGGGTGTCCTGGGCCTTGGCCAGCTCCACCGCCGGCACCGCGCCGCCTTCATAGCCGCGCTGGTAGCGCTCCAGGTCGCGGCTGGCCGCCTGCCGCTCGATCTGTGCCTGGTCGATCAGCTTGCTGGCGTTGGCGCGGGCCAGGGTCGCGTCCAGGTCGGCACGACCGGCCTCGGCCTGCAGGCCGGCCAGGGTGGCTTCTTCCTGGGCGAGCTTGCTGCGCAGTTCCGGGCTGTCGATCTCGGCCAGCTCCTGGCCCTGCTTGACCACGTCGCCGGCGACCACCTTCAGGGTCACCGTGCCGCCGGAGATCGCGTACAGGGTGGGGCTGTTGGCGGCGATCAGGCGGCCGTCGGCGGAGATGTCGCGGACCAGGTCGCCGCGGGTCACCGTGGCGATGCGCACCCGCTGCGCGTCGAACGAGCGGCTGCCGGCGATCCAGCCGCGTGCGGCGAAGGCGATGCCCAGCAGCACCAGCGCGGCGATCAGCCCGGGCCACAGCCAGCGGCGCCAGGCCGCGGAGCGGGGGCGGGCGAGAACCTGGTCCTGGGCGGAGGTGTCACGGATCATCGGACGGTCGTAGCGGTGAGGATGGGGACTTCACAGCACGATGCGTGCCAACTGCAAGTCATTGAATTGCATGGGTGCGGACGGCGCGGACAGGTGTCCGGGTGTCCGCGGACACGTTCGCGGACACCAGGGCGGGGGCATGCTCGGGAATGGGCGACACGCCCTGTGTCCGGCAGCGGACAGCGGCGAGACATTCAGCGGACTTCGCTAGAATGGCGGACTTTTCGGCGAAGGGCGTGGCTATGTGCGGTATCGTCGGTGCGATCGCGGATCGCGATGTGGTTCCGGTCCTGATCGAGGGGCTCAAGCGCCTGGAATACCGGGGCTACGACTCGGCCGGCATCGCCGCCATCGCCGACGGGCAGGTCCGCCGCGTGCGCCGTACCGGCCGCGTGTCCGAGACCGAGAGCGCCGCGCTGGCCGAAGGCCTGCACGCGCCGCTGGGCATCGGCCACACCCGCTGGGCGACCCATGGCGGCGTCACCGAGGCCAATGCGCACCCGCACGTCAGTCATGGCGACCTGGCGCTGGTCCACAACGGCATCATCGAGAACCACGAGCAGCAGCGCGAGCGCCTGACCGCGCTGGGCTACGTGTTCGAATCGCAGACCGATACCGAGGTCATCGCCCACCTGATCCACCACTACATCGCCCAGGGCCGCGACCTGCTCGGCGCGCTGCAGGCGGCGGTGAAGGAACTGACCGGCGCCTATGCCGTGGCCGCGGTGAGCAAGTCGCGCCCGGACCTGCTGGTGTGCGCGCGCATGGGTTGCCCGCTGCTGATCGGCCTGGGCGAGGGCGAGAACTTCATCGCCTCGGATGTCTCGGCGGTGATCCAGGCCACGCGCCGGGTGATCTTCCTGGAAGAAGGCGACACCGCCGAACTGCGCCGCGACGGCGTGCAGGTGTACGACGCGCAGGACCAGCCGGTGCAGCGCGAGCCGCACGTGTCCGACGTGTCGCTGGCCTCACTCGAGCTGGGCCCGTACCGCCACTTCATGCAGAAGGAGATCCACGAGCAGCCGCGCGCGCTGGCCGACACGCTGGAGGCGCTGTTCGACGCCGGCGGCTTCGACACCACGCTGTTCGGCAGCAAGGCCGAGGCGCTGCTGGCCGACGTGGACGGCGTGCAGATCCTGGCCTGCGGCACCAGCTACTACGCCGGGCTGACCGCGCGCTACTGGATCGAGGGCATCGCCGGGCTGCCGTGCAGCGTGGAGATCGCCAGCGAGTACCGCTACCGCGATGCCTGCGCCAATCCGCGGCAGCTGATCGTGACCATCTCCCAATCCGGCGAAACCCTGGACACGATGGAGGCGCTCAAATACGCCAAGGCGCTGGGCCATACCAAGACCCTGTCGATCTGCAACGTGCCCGAGAGCGCGATCCCACGCGCCAGCGCGATGGTGCTGTACACCCGCGCCGGCGCCGAGGTCGGCGTGGCTTCGACCAAGGCCTTCACCACCCAGCTGGCGGCGCTGTTCCAGCTCACCTGCGTGCTGGCCAAGCGCCGCGGGCGGCTGAGCGCCGAACAGGAGGCCGAGTACCTGGAGCAACTGCGCTACCTGCCCGGCAGCGTGCAGCACGTGCTCAACCTGGAACCGCAGATCGCGGTATGGGCCGAGCGCTTCGCCGACAAGCACAACGCGCTGTTCCTGGGTCGCGGCCTGCATTACCCGATCGCCCTGGAAGGCGCGCTCAAGCTCAAGGAGATCACCTACATCCACGCCGAGGGCTATCCGGCCGGCGAGCTCAAGCACGGCCCGCTGGCGCTGGTCGACGCCAACATGCCGGTGGTGGTGATCGCGCCCAACGACACCTTGCTGGAGAAGGTGAAGTCGAACATGCAGGAAGTGCGCGCGCGCGGCGGCGAGCTGTTCGTGTTCGCCGACCAGGACAGCAACTTCAGCGAATCCGAGGGCGTGCACGTGATCCGCACGCCACGCCATGCCGGCGTGCTCAGCCCGGTGCTGCACACCGTGCCGGTGCAGTTGCTGGCCTACCACACCGCGCTGGCGCGCGGCACCGACGTGGACAAGCCGCGCAATCTGGCCAAGTCGGTGACGGTGGAGTAGTCGCCGGGGCGCAGGGCGATGCCGACGCTGCGCTATGCTGGCGGCGAGGGCGCGTCCATCGCCTGCAACCCAGGAGCGACACGATGCAGGATGTCCACGAAACGCGTGGGTCGCCGCAGGCGTCGCTGCGGGCGCTGATCGAACGGGTGCAATGGATGCGGCGGTTGGCCCTGTCCGCGACGGTGCTGTCCGCGGTGATGATCACGCTGAGCTATCTGCTGCTGATCTGGCCGATCTTCCAGCCGCACGACCTGAGCAATTCCAGGGTGCAGCAGTTCCTGCTGTCGGAGGAGTTCAGGGCGCGCACGGCGCCGCTGTTCGCGCAGATGCAGCGCTACAACGCGTCTCCCGAGGGATCTCCGGTCGAACGCCCGGACGAGTTCTACGCCGGCAGCGGATCGATGTCCGGGCTGGTGGTGGTGGTCCACTATCTGGTCGTCGCCCGGGGGCAGGGGGCGGCGGACCACGTGCGGGCCAGCTATGTGCCCGATATCGACGTCCGACTGGATCCCCGCTATCTGATCTTCTACCTGGCGCTCATGGCAGGTGCCGTCGTGCTGCTGCATTTCATCCTGCGCCCAGCATCGAAGCCGCAACGCCAGTTTGAGCAGCGCTTGCTGGAACGGTCCTACGCCGATCCAGCGCCAGCCGTCGATGATGCGAGCACGCCGGGCGGTGATCTGGCGCAGTTGTTCAACCTGCTGCAGAACTTCCACGCGTTCGTACGGCAGATCGGCAAGCGCCACGCAACACGGACGGCTATGACCTTCGTCGACGAGTACGACGTGCAGGATGCTCTGCACGCGCTGTTGAAGCTGCATTACCTGCACGTGCGTGCCGAGGAGTACACGCCGAGCTATGCCGGCAACAGTTCGCGGATGGATTTTCGGCTCGACGACAACGAGGTCGCGATCGAAGTGAAAATGACGCGCGATGGGCTGCGGGATCGCGAGATCGTCGATCAGTTGGTGATCGATGCCGCCCGTTATAGCCAGCATCCTGGCGTCAAGCGCCTGGTGTGCCTGATCTACGATCCGGCCGGGTTGCTGGACAACCCGGCGGTGCTCAAGAAAGATCTTGAATCCGGCCGCCTAGGCCTGCGGGTCAACGTGGTGATCGCGCCGCAGCATGCCTGAGCGCGCTGCGCTCAGTCGCTGGAGGTGTTGGAGATGATCTCCACCCGGTAGCCGTCCGGGTCCTTGATGAAGGCGATGTTGCGCATGCGCCCGTCGCTCAGGCGCTTCTGGAACGGCACGTGCAGCGCTTCGAAGCGTGCGCAGGCCGCATGCAGGTCCGGCACCGACACGCACAGCTGGCCGAAGCCGCGCGGCTCGCTGTTGCCGTCGTGGTAGACCGGGCCATCCAGCCGTTCGCTGCCGTGGTTGTGGGTCGATTCCAGCACGCCGGGCCGGCCGTCCACATCTGCCGCTGCGCCGGGTCTGCCGGCACCTGTACCTTCGGTGGTGGGCATGGCGGTCTCGCATGGGGGAGGCGCCGCGTTGTGCGGCTTGGCGCAATTCCAAGGGCGACGGCGTAGCGGCCGATGTAGAGCGCGGCGAGAGAGTCGTGCCGCTCCGCCTGTTGGCAGAGGCGCCGCCGATCTGCTAACGCACTGGCCTGGGTTATGCATAAGCTTCCTGCGAGGGTTCCCACCACGCAGGAGGACGCATGTACGAGTCTTTCAGACAGGGGGCGCCGGCCGAGCTGTGGCAGGCGCTGGTGCACGAGGCCGGGCAGCGCCTGGGCCGGCCGCTGGACGAATCGCGCGAGCACTATCTGGTGTTCGTGCTGCTGCGCTACCAGCGCGACGCGCAGTTGCTGGCGCGCATCCAGGCGCTGGCCTGGCTGCATGCGCAGGAGCAGGTGGGGCGTGCGCGTGCAGACGCCTTGCGCGAGGTCGGCGACGGTTGCCTGCTGATCGCCGGGCTGTTCCCTGGCGTGGCGGCGCGACGTCGGGTCAGCGTGGACTACTTCATCGATCTCGGCCGCGGCGCCTATGCCGAAGTCGCCGAGACCCGCGACAGCGACGCGGGGCTGTTCGCGCAGCTCGCGCGCAGCTATCGCGAATTGGTCGGCACGCTGGGGGCGCTGCGTCCGCCGCGGCACGAGGTGGCGGGGTTGCAGGCGGCGCTGCACGTGTGAGCCGTGGCGCTCTTGCGGCAGTCGCTCGCGCAGGAGCGGCGTCCGTCGCGACGGGCGTTTGGATGACGCGTGTCGCGGCCGATCCTGCCAATCGCCAGCGCCGCGCCTACGGAGACGGCGAACCGGGTCGCACGCGGACGCGCCCAGGCCATCGGCGCGTTTTCCCGCATGCGCGCGCGGTGGCCGGGATCAGCCCGGCGATTACCTCAGCTGCAAGGAGGGCGGCGACGCGCCCTGCTGCGGTTGCTGTTGGCCATCGGGCACCGCCATCAGCACGCCCGCAATGCCGCCGACGTCGGCGATCAGCCGTTCGGCGGTCTTCCCGGTCGGTACGCCCAACACGATGGCACCGATGCGGTCGAGCGTGTACAGCACCGGGGCATGCAAGTCCGCTGCCGCTGCCGTGATGCGGTGCTTGGTCTGCTCGACGTCGCCGCTGCGATCGAAGTAGACGATCACGGCATTGGCCGCGTTGGCGTCCTGCGCGTCGGCAGCCGCGTGGGTGCCGTCCGGCAGCAGAGGGCGTTGCTGCATGGCGGTCGAACATGCGCAAGCGGCGAGCACGGCCAGGCAGGCGATGCCTGCCTGGCCGAGCCACCGGCGGGCCGCGGGAACGGCGGCGTTGGCGGATTCGTGCATCGAGCGGGTCTCCTGGGCGATCGACGGTGACAGCCCCGCGTGCGTGGTGCGCACAGGGCCGCCCGAACCCTCGCATGTACCGGGTGAACTGCGGCCGACCCTGGATGGGGAGAACGACTGTCGACGGACAGCGCCGCGCCGCGTTGCCGTCCGCTCAGAACCAGAACCGCAGGCCGGCGACCCAGCGTGTCTCGCGCGCCGCCTCGCCATCGGCGCGGCGCAGGTCGGCGGTGTCGCCGAAGCTGCGCACGTGCTCCACGCCGACATACGGCGCGAACCGGCGGGTGACTTCGTAGCGCAGGCGCAACCCGCCCTCCACGGTGGTCAGGCCGCTGCCGATGCGATGCGCCGGATCGTCGCGCGCGGCCAGTTCCGCTTCCAGCCGTGGCTGCAGGATCAGGCGATTGGTCAGCAGCACGTCGTACTCGCCTTCCAGGTGCAGGCTGGCATGGCCGCCCTCGCCGACGTACAGCATGGCCGACACCTCGAACTTGTACGGCGCCATGCCTTGCACGCCGAACGCCGCCGAGGTTCGCGCGCGGCCCGGCGCGAATGTCTGCCTGGCGCCGATCAGCATGTCCCACCAGGGCGAGATCGCGCGGCCATAAGCTAGTTCCAGCGAGGAGGCCGTGGTGCGGCCGCCATCGCGTTCGCCGTCGCTGCGCAGCCACAGCCGGTCGATGTCGCCGCCGTACCAGCCACGTGCCTCCCAGGCCTGGCCGCTGCCGTGGGCGTTGTCCCAGCCCTCCAGGCGATCGACCAGCAGGTAGCCGGTGTGCGCCGCGCCGTGCGCCATGCCGTGGTCGCGCAGCACGGGGAATGCGGCTGCGCGATCGGCGTCGGTGATCGGCGGGATCGGCTCGCGTGGCAGCGACGTGTCGGCGCTCGCAGGACACTGGCATGCGCTCGCGCTCGCGCTCGCGGTCGGCGCGGGCGCGGTGGGCATCGCATGGTCCATGCCGTCGTGATGCATGCCGTCGTGTGCGTGATGCGCGCGGTGGCTGTGATCGACCTGCGACGCCGGCGCGGCCGCGTGGTCCTTCGTGGCGTGGTCCATGTGCGCGTGCGACAGGGCGTCGGCGTGCTCTGCCGCAGGCGTGTCTTGCATGGTCGGCGCGTGCGCGGCATGCCCCATGGCTGCATGGTCCATGGCGCCGTGCATTGCCGTGTCGGGCTGCGATGCCTCCGCAGCGCCCGCCATGGGTGTGGTGGCAGCGGGTGCCGGGCAGGCGCAGGGCGCGGCAGTGGGTGCGTCGCCGCCGTCGGTGTCGGCCGTGTGGGCATGCTGCGCTTGCGCCGCAGCGTGCGCGAGCAGCAGCGCCAGGCCGGTGGCCTGGGCGAGCGGAGCAAGGCGGAGGCGGCTCATGCGTCCACCCGCACTTCGCGCATCATGCCGCCGTCCATGTGGTACAGCAGGTGGCAGTGGTAGGCCCAGCGGCCCAGCGCATCGGCGCGCACGCGGTAGCTGCGGCGCGTGCCCGGCGGCATGTCCACGGTGTGCTTGCGCACCTGGAAACGGCCGGCCGCGTCCTCGACGTCGCTCCACATGCCATGCAGGTGGATCGGGTGCTGCATCATCGTGTCGTTGACCAGCACGATGCGCAGGCGCTCGCCGTAGTTCAGCCGCAGCGGCTCGGCGCTGGCGAAGGGAATGCCGTCGAACGACCAGGCGAACTTCTCCATGTTGCCGGTCAGGTGCAACTGGATCTCGCGCCCCGGCTCGCGTCCGTCCGGGTCCTCGAACAGGCTGTGCAGGTCGGCATAGGTCAGCACGCGGCGGCCGTTGTCGCGCAGGCCGGTGCCGGGGTCGTCCAGCCGCGGCGCGGTGGCGGCGGACTGCATGTCCACCAGCGGATTGCCGCGTTCGCTGGCTGGATGCGTAGGCGCGGCGGCAGTGCTGGAAGCCGCGTGCGCGGCGTGCTCCATGCCCGGCATGCCGGCCATGTGCATGTTCGCGCCGCAGCCGCCTTCCATGCCCTGCATGCCCGTGCCGGCGCCGTGGTCCATGCCGGCGTGCCCGGCCATCGCATGGCCCATGTCCTGCATGCGCAGCAGCGAGCGCGGATCGTTCGCCGGCACCGGCGCCTGCAGGCCCTCGCGCACGGCCAGGGTGCCGCGCGCGTGGCCGGTGCGGCCCATGTCCTGCGCGAACACCGTGTAGGCGTCCTGGCCGCTGGGTTCGACCAGCACATCAAAGGTTTCGGCCGCGGCGATGCGGAATTCGTCCACGCTCACCGGATGCACATACTGGCCGTCGGCGGCGACCACGGTCATCTTCAGCCCGGGGATGCGCACGTCGAAGTAGCTCATGCTGGAGGCGTTGATGAAGCGCAGCAGCACCTTCTCGCCGGGACGGAACAGCCCGGTCCAGTTGCCGGCCGGGGTCATGCCGTTGAGCAGGTAGGTGTAGGTGTTGCCGTTGACGTCGGACAGGTCGCTGGGGGTCATGCGCATGCGCCCCCACATGCCGCGGTCGGCGAGGGTGGCGCGCAGCCCGTCCTCGCGCGCGTCGCGCAGGAAATCGCCGACGGTGCGCTGGTACAGGTTGTCGTAGGACGGCATCTGCTTCAGCCGCCGGAACAGCGCTGCCGGATCCAGGTCGGTCCAGTCCGACAGCAGCAGCACGTGCTCGCGATCGTAGCGGTACGGCGGCGGCTCGCGCGGGTCGATCACGATGGCGCCGTACAGCCCGGCCTGCTCCTGGTGCAGCGAATGGCTGTGGTACCAGTAGGTGCCGGACTGGCGCAGGGCGAAGCGGTACTGGTAGGTCTCGCCCGGGTAGATGCCGTCGAAGCTCATGCCCGGCACGCCGTCCATGTGGGCCGGCAGCAGCAGGCCATGCCAGTGCACCGAGGTCTGGGTGTGGCCGGGCAGGCGGTTGGCCACGCGGATGGTGACGGTGTCACCTTCGCGCCAGCGTAGGAGCGGCGCCGGCACGCTGCCGTTGACGGCGATGGCGGGACGCTCGCGCCCGGTGAAGTTGACGCGGGTGCTGCCGATGCTCAGATCCAGGTCAGTGCCGTGCAGCACGTAAGGCGCGGCGCCGTTGCGGGCCAGCGCGCTGGCGTGGGCGCTGCGCAGCGGCAGCCCGGTGAGGCCGGCGGCGGCGCCCAGCGCCAGCCCGGTGACGAAGCGGCGCCGCGACGGCAGCGCCGGCAGGCCGGAGGAAGATGGGTTCATGTGCGATGTCCGTCAGCGGATGCGATGCGCCGCGCAGCGCCGAAGGACGCTGCAGGCACGGACGCGGCAGCGCCAGTGGGCTGCCGCCAGGAGGCCGCCCAACAGGCGGCCGCGCGCGCTCAGGCGCTGGGAGGGCGTTCCAGCCGCGGCAGGCCGGGCGCGCCGTGCGCGGCCTGGGGAGCGGCGGCAATCAGGGTGCGGGGCAAGCGTGGCAGCGCCAGCGGCATCGCCAGCAAGGCCGGCAGCGGTTGCGCGTGCGGACATTGGCAGCCGGCCATGCTGCCGCAGTTGCCGTGCTTGCCGGCATGGTCGTGGCAGTGCTCGCCGTGGTCGGCCGGCGGCGGTGGCGGTGCGTCGTGACAGGGCATCGCCGCATGCACCGGCGCCGCGCTGGCGACCGTGGCAGCGGTGTCGTGCGTCGAAGTGCCGTGCGTCGCCATGCCAGGCATCGCCATGGCGGCCGCGGTGCCGTTGAGCAGCAGGCTCAGGCACAGCAGCAGGCGCAGCAGGACGGCGAAGGTTGGCACGGACAGGCAGGACGTGGCGGCAGAAGGAACAAGAGGATACCGAAGCCGGCGTGCGCGGCAAGCGACCGCCATGCGGCAAGGCTTGACTCTGGACCCGAGTCCAGGGAGTAGGGTGTGCGCATGCGATCCGACCCCGCCACCACCCGCTTCACCATCGGCGCGCTCGCCCGCCAGGCCGATGTCGCCATCGACACCGTGCGCTACTACGAACGCCAGGGTCTGCTGCCGCTCGCCCCGCGCCGCGCCTCCGGCTACCGCGAGTACGACGCCGCGGCGGTACAGCGGGTGCGCTTCATCCGCCGCGCCAAGGAACTGGGCTTTTCGCTGGAGGAGATCGGCGAGCTGCTGGCGTTGCAGGACGATCGCGTGCACGGCGTGGAGGGCATCAAGCAGCGCGCCAGCGCGCGCCTGCAGGCGCTGGATCGGCGCATCGCCGAGCTGACCGAGATGCGCAATACCCTGGCGGCGCTGGTCGAGGAGTGCCCCGGCCGCGGTGCGCCGGACGCCTGCCCGATCCTGGGCGACATCCGCGGCGATGCCGCCGGCGAGCCGTCGCGATGAGCACGGGTCGCACCACCGCCTCGCTGACCTTGCCGGTGCAGGGCATGACCTGCGCCGCCTGCGCGGCGGGCGTGGAAAAAGCGCTCACGCGTCTGCCCGGCGTGGCGGCGCAGGCCAGCTATGCCGGCGCGCGCGTGCAGGTCGACTACGACCCGCAGCAGGTGGAGCTGCCGACGCTGCTGCAGCGCATCCGGCAGGCCGGCTACTCGGTGCCGACCCAGACCGTGACCCTGGAACTCAGCGGCCTGCACTGCGCGTCCTGCGTGGGGTCCATCGATGCGGTGCTGGCGAAGACCCCGGGCGTGCTCGCCGGCCACGCCAACCTGGCCTCGGCCAAGGCGCGGGTGGAGATCGTGCCTGGTGCGGTCGCGCCGGCGGAGCTGGTCGCACGGATTGAACGCGCCGGGTTCGGCGCGCGCGTCGCCCAGGCCATGGACCCGGCGCAGCTGGCCGAGCGCGAGCGCAGCGAGCGGCACGCCTGGCGGCGCGAGCTGGGCCTGTTCGCCGCAGCGGTGCTGCTGACCCTGCCGTTCTGGGGGCAGATGCTCGGCATGCTGGATGGCGACGCCCTGCGCGGTGCGCATGCCGAGCCGCTGCCGCGCTGGCTGCAGTTGCTGCTGGCCACGCCGGTGCAGTGCTGGATCGGTGCGCGCTTCTACCGCGCCGGCTACCGCGCGCTGCGCAACGGCAGCGCCAACATGGATGTGCTGGTCGCGCTGGGCACCGGCATGGCCTATCTGTACAGCGCCGTGGTCACCGTGGCCGGCCTGCATGGCCAGCACGTGTACTTCGAGGCCAGCACCAGCGTCATCACCCTGGTGCTGCTCGGGCGCCTGCTCGAAGCGCGCGCCAAGCGCCGCACCACCGCGGCGGTGCGCGCGCTGCTCGACCTGGCGCCGACCACCGCACGGGTCGAGCGCGACGGCGTCGTCGTGGAGGTGGATGCGGCGGAACTGGCGGTCGGCGACGTGTTCGTGGTCGCTGCCGGCGAGCGCGTGCCGGTGGACGGCGAGGTGCTCGACGGCCACTCCAGCGTGGACGAGGCGATGCTGTCCGGCGAGGCGCTGCCGGTGGCCAAGGCGCCGGGCAGTCGCCTGCACGCGGCCACGGTCAACCAGCTCGGCCTGTTGCGCGCGCGCGCCACCGGTGTCGGCGCCGACACCCTGCTGGCGCAGATCGTGCGCATGGTCGACGCCGCGCAAGGCTCGCGCGCGCCGATCCAGCGCCTGGTCGACCGCATCGCCGCGGTGTTCGTGCCGGCGGTGCTGGCGATCGCCGCCATCACCCTTGGCGCGACCTGGGCGCTGCGCGGCAGCTTCGCCGAGGCGCTGGTGCACGCGGTGGCGGTGCTGGTGATCGCTTGCCCGTGCGCGCTGGGCCTGGCCACGCCGACCGCGATCATGGTCGGCACCGGCGTCGGCGCCCGCGCCGGCATCCTGATCCGCGACGCCGAAGTGCTGGAACGCGCCCGTGCGCTGACCGCGCTGGTGGTCGACAAGACCGGCACCCTGACCCTGGGCCAGCCGCAGGTGACCGCGGTGCTGGTCGCCGACGCGGCCGAGACCGCGCCGCTGTTGCGCCTGGCCGCGGCGCTGGAGACCGGCTCGGCGCATCCGCTGGCGCGCGCCATCGTGCAGCGCGCCGCCGAGTTGGGCGTGCGCGCGGCCGTGCCGGCACCGTCGGCTGAGGCGGTGCAGACGTTGCCGGGGCAGGGTGTGTGCGGCCGCGTGGACGGGCGCGAGGTCGCGCTGGGCGCGTTGGCATGGCTCGATGGCCTGGTCGCCGCGCCGGCCGACCCTGCGCTGCGCCGCCAGGCCGAGGCGGCACAGGCGCAGGGCCACAGCGTGGTCGGGGTGGCGGTGGATGGCGCGGTGGCCGGCTACATCGCCATCGCCGATCCGCTGCGCGAGGATGCCGCCGAGGCGGTGGCGTTGCTGCAGGCGCGCGGGATCGCGGTGACCATGCTCAGCGGCGACAACCGCCACGCGGCGCAGGCGGTGGCCGCGCGGCTCGGCATCGAGCAGGTGCAGGCCGAGGTGCTGCCGCAGGACAAGGCCGCGCATGTGCGCCAGTTGCAGGCGGTGCCGGGCGCACGCGTGGGCATGGTCGGCGACGGCATCAACGATGCCCCGGCACTGGCCGCGGCCGACGTCAGTTTCGCCATCGGCAGCGGCTCGGACATCGCCATCGAGGCGGCCGACGTGGTGCTGATGCACGGCGACCTGGCCGGTGTCGCCGCCGCCATCGACCTGTCCGCGGCGACGGTGCGCAAGATCCGCCAGAACCTGTTCTTCGCCTTCGTCTTCAACGGCCTGGGCATCCCGCTGGCCGCGTTCGGCCTGCTCAACCCGGTGATCGCCGGCGCGGCGATGGCGCTGAGTTCGGTCTCGGTGCTGGGCAACGCGCTGCTGCTGAATCGCTGGCGTCCGCAATGAGCGCGGATTCGATTTCCTGACCCTGGAGCCTGACATGCACCATCTCGATCTTCTGGTCCACGGCATGAGCTGCGGTGGCTGCAGCGCACGGCTGCAGCGGGTGCTCGACGCCTGCCCGGGCGTGGCCGCCAGCACGGTGCTGCTGGAAGGCGGGCGCGTCGGCATCGACTACGACCCCGCGCGCATCGACGTGGCCGCGCTGGAGCAGGCGATCGCCGACGCCGGCTTCAGCGTGGCCGCTGGCTGAGCGCCGCTCCGACGCCGCTCCGACGCCAGGTGAACGCCGGCGTGGCGGCCGCTGCCGCGCATGGCCCGGGCGCGTGGCCGGGCGTGTATCGTGGGCGCGATTTCTCCGCTCCCGCACCGCCATGACCCATCGCGCTTGGGTGGCCGCCGCCATCCAGAAGATCGAAGCCGACTTCAACCGCTCGGCCGATACCCACCTGATCCCGCTGGACCTGCCCGGTTTCCCCGGCATCGACCTGTATTTCAAGGACGAGTCCAGCCATCCCACCGGCAGCCTCAAGCACCGCCTGGCGCGCTCGCTGTTCCTGTACGCGCTGGCCAACGGCTGGCTGCGCGAGGGGCGGCCGGTGATCGAGGCCTCCAGCGGTTCCACCGCGGTCTCCGAGGCGTATTTCGCGCGCCTGCTGGGGCTGCCGTTCATCGCGGTGATGCCGGCCACCACCTCGCCGGAGAAGATCGCCGCGATCGAGTTCCAGGGCGGGCGCTGCCACCTGGTCGGGCGCGCCTGCGACCTGCATGCCGATTCGGTGCAGCTGGCGCGCGAGACCGGTGGCCACTTCATGGACCAGTTCCTGTACGCCGAACGCGCCACCGACTGGCGCGCCAACAACAACATCGCCGAGTCGATCTTCCGGCAGATGCAGGAGGAGCCGCATCCGATTCCGGCCTGGATCGTGTGCAGCCCCGGCACCGGCGGCACCGCGGCCACGCTCGGGCGCTACGTGCGCTACCGGCGCCATCCCACCCGCATCCTGTGCGCGGACCCGGAGGTGTCGCTGTTCTTCGACGGCTACCGCGAGGCCCTGGCCGGACGCGACTACGCCGGCCTGGAAAGCACCGGCGGCTCGCGCATCGAAGGC
The DNA here is from genome assembly GCF_034105325.1 of Xanthomonas sp. LF02-5. Lineage (NCBI taxonomy): Bacteria > Pseudomonadati > Pseudomonadota > Gammaproteobacteria > Lysobacterales > Lysobacteraceae > Xanthomonas > Xanthomonas sp. LF02-5. Next base: position 123,985 of record NZ_JAXGGF010000001.1, read on the forward strand.
ATCGGCCGGCCGCGGGTGGAGCCGAGCTTCATCCCCAACTGCGTGGATGCGATGGTCAAGGTGCCCGACGCGCTGAGCCTGGCGGCGATGCGCTACGTCAGCGCGCGCCTGGGCCGGCGCGTGGGCGGCTCCACCGGCACCAACTTCGTCGGCGTGCTGCAGGCGGCCACGCGCATGCGCGAGCAGGGCCGCAGCGGCGCCATCGTCACCATCCTGTGCGACAGCGGCGATCGCTACGGGCACAGCTACTACCGGCCGCAGTGGTACGCCGAGCACGGCATCGACGTGGAGCAGGCCGATGCGCAGCTGGCCGCGGCGGTGGCCGGCGCCGGCCTGCCGCCGCTGCCTTGTGCTGCGCTGGACTGACCGCCATCTGCTTTTCGTGGCCGGCCGCGCCGGTCCTTCCCCCGCTACCGAGACTTCCGCGATGACCAATCCCCTGCTCGATTTTTCCGGCCTGCCGCGCTTCGATGCGATCCAGCCCGAGCACATCGGCCCGGCGATCGACACGCTGCTGGCGCAGGCCGAGGCCGCCGTGGCCGCCGCCGAGACGGTGGCGCCGGTGCGCTGGGATAGCTTCGTGGCGCCGCTGGACGATGCCACCGAGCGCCTGTGGCGCGCCTGGGGTCAGGTGAGCCACCTGCAGGCGGTGGTCAACACGCCGGCGCTGCGCGAGGCCTACAACGTCAACCTGCCCAAGGTGACGCGCTTTTCCAGCGCGCTGGGGCAGAACCTGGCGCTGTTCGCGCAGTACCGCGCGCTGGCGCAATCGCCGCAGGCGGCCACGCTCGGCGCGGCGCAGCGCAAGGTGCTGGACAACGCGCTGCGCGATTTCCGCCTTGGCGGCGCGGAGCTAGGCGAGGCCGACAAGCAGCGCTTCGCCGCGATCCAGGAAGAACTGTCGGCGCTGTCGGCCAAGTTCTCGCAGAACGTGCTCGACGCCACCGATGCATGGTCGCTGTGGATCGACGACCCGGCGCGCCTGGCCGGCCTGCCCGAGGACAGCATCGCCGCCGCGCGCGCAGCGGCCGAACGCGAAGGCCAACCGGGCTGGAAGCTGACCCTGCAGATGCCGTGCTACCTGCCGGTGCAGATGTACGCCGAGGACCGCGCGTTGCGCGAGACGCTGTACCGCGCCAACGCGATCCGCGCCTCGGAGTTCGGCGATGCGGCGCTGGACAACAGCGCGGCGATCGGGCGCATCCTCGCCCTGCGCGGCGAACTGGCGGCGCTGCTCGGCTTCGCCAGCTACGCCGAGTATTCGCTGGCGACGAAGATGGCGCAGGATCCGGCACAGGTGCTGGACTTCCTGCACGATCTGGCCGCACGCGCCAAGCCCTACGCGCAGCGCGACCGCGCCGAACTGGAGGCATTCGCGCGCGAGCACCTGGGCCTGGACACGCTGGAAGCCTGGGATCTGGCCTATGCCGGCGAAAAGCTCAAGCAGGCGCGCTACAGCTTCTCCGAGCAGGAAGTGAAGCGCTACTTCACCGAGCCCAAGGTGCTGGAGGGCCTGTTCGGCCTGATCCACGACCTGTACGGCCTGCGCGTGGAGGCCGACAGCGCGCCGGTGTGGCATCCGGACGTGCGCTTTTTCCGCCTCATCGATGCGCAGGGGCGCCTGGTCGGGCAGTTCTACCTGGACCTGTACGCGCGCGAAGGCAAGCGCGGCGGCGCCTGGATGGACGACTGCCGCAACCGCCGCGAGCGCGCCGACGGCGTGCAGACCCCGCTGGTGTACCTGGTGTGTAATTTCGGCCGCGGCAGCGACGGCAAGCCGGCCACCTTCACCCACAACGAGGTCACCACCCTGTTCCACGAGATGGGCCATGGACTGCACCAATTGCTGACCGAGGTCGGCGAACTGGGCGTGGCCGGCATCAACGGTGTGGAATGGGACGCGGTGGAACTGCCCAGCCAGTTCATGGAGAACTTCTGCTGGGAGTGGCCGCGCCTGCAGGCGATGACCGCGCACCTGGACAGCGGCGAACCGCTGCCGCGCGCACTGTTCGACAAGATGCTGGCGGCGAAGAACTACCAGAGCGGCATGTTCACCGTGCGCCAGCTTGAGTTCGCGCTGTTCGACATGCAGCTGCACCACAGCTTCGATGCGCAGTCCGACAGCGTGCTGCAGTTGCTCGAGCGCGTGCGCGACGCCGTGGCGGTGAACCGGCCGCCGGCGTGGAACCGCTTCCCGCACCAGTTCAACCACATCTTCGCTGGCGGCTATGCGGCCGGCTATTACAGCTACAAGTGGGCCGAGGTGCTCAGCGCCGACGCGTATGCCGCATTCGAGGAAGCGCCTGACCAGTTGGCGGACACCGGCGCGCGCTTCCTGCGCGAGATCCTCTCGCGCGGCGGCAGCCGCCCGGCGCTGGAGAACTTCACTGCCTTCCGCGGTCGCGTGCCGGAACTGGAGGCGTTGCTGCGGCACAGCGGCATGGCCGGATAAGCCGGGATTGGGGATTCGGGATGACAGCCTGCGGCTGTTGAAAGCCGGGATTCGAGATTTTCCTGCGCAGGCGTAGTGGTTGCGATTGCACTGTGGGAGGGACTTCAGTCCCGACGGGCTTTCCCGGGAAAGCCCGTCGGGGCTGAAGCCCCTCCCACAAAAGCGGCGACCTTTTTCATCGGAAGGCAGCCACGTTTGTCAGATAGCTTGATCGTGATGTTGTTCCGTGCACGACGTCCCCCAATTCCCATCCCGGCTTTCAACAGCCGCAGACTGATCATCCCGAATCCCGAATCCCGAATCCCGAATCCCGAATCCTCTGTGCTAGAACACAGCACAGCGGCACGGCGATCTTCGCCGCCGCGATCGCGGCGCAGGACACTGCCGCACTGCACAAGGAGGACCGCATGAAGCGAGCAGGGTGGTGGACGCCGTTGCTGTTGGGCATGGCCGCGCCGGCATTGGCGCAGGACGGCAGCGGCACGGTGCGCATCGGCGCCAGTCTGCGCGCCGGCCCGGCGCCGGAGTATCCGCGCGTGGCCACGCCGGCCACCGACGACGCGTTGCAGGTGCATGGCTGCACACGGGATTGGGCCTGGTGCGATGTCAGCTGGCGCGAGAAACGCGGCTGGCTGCCGGCTGGTGCAATCGACTTTCACGAACACGGGCAGGGCGTCGCGCCCGGTGCCGCGCTCGGTGTGCCCACGGTCGGCTTCGCGCTGGACCGCTACTGGGACACGCACTATCGCGGCCAGCCGTGGGCACGCGAACGCGCGCGTTACCGCCCGCTGGAAAGCGCGGCGACTGCCGCTGGTCCAGCGCAGATCCCGGCACCGCTGCAGCGGCAGTTGGCGCCGCAATGGCGGGCGCCCCCTCCACCGCAGGCGTCCGCGTCCGAGGCCGTGAGCGCCACGCCGGCATGGACGCCGCCGGGCGAGCGGATGCATCGGATCCCGCCGCCGGACGCGCTCAATCCCCGCTACAACAAGGAACTGGCGAAGGAGTTGCAACGCCAGGACAGCGACCGCCGCCAGCGCGAATCGATGGGACTGCAGCCGGTGCCGCCGCCTGCGTCTGCGCCATCGGCATCGCCATCCTGGCCGCCGTCGCCGGCGACGATCCAGTGGGTCGAGCGGCATCCACCGAAGCCGACTTCGCCACCACCGCCGCCTCCGCCCTCAGCGCCACCGGCCAAGCCGGAACCGCACAAGGACGAGGACGCCGGGCGACACGACGTGAAGCAACTGGAACGCTGAGCCGCGCCACGGCGCCCTCAAAGGCGCCGTGCGGCCTGGGTACGGTCAGGCCTTGGCGAACACCAGCGCGGCGTTGGTACCGCCGAAGCCGAAACTGTTGGACATCACCGTGCGCAAGTCCGCGTCGCGGCTTTCGCGCACGATCGGGAAGCCCTCGGCGCGCGGATCCAGCGTGTCGATATTGGCCGAGCCGGCGATGAAGCCGTCGCGCAGCATCAGCAGGCAGTAGATCGCCTCGTGCACGCTGGCCGCACCCAGCGAATGCCCGGACAGCGCCTTGGTCGAGGACAGCGGCGGCACCGCATCGCCGAACACCGCGCGCACCGCATCCAGCTCGGTGACATCGCCCAGCGGCGTCGAGGTGCCATGGGTGTTGAGATAGTCGATCGGCGCGTCCACGCCCTGCAGCGCCATGCGCATGCAGCGCACCGCGCCTTCGCCGGACGGGGCCACCATGTCGGCGCCGTCGGAGGTCACGCCGTAGCCGACCAGTTCGGCGTGGATGCGCGCGCCGCGCGCCATCGCATGATCGTAGTCCTCCAGCACCAGCATGCCGCCGCCGCCGGCGATGACGAAGCCGTCGCGCGCGGCGTCGTAGGGCCGCGAGGCCACCGCCGGCGTGTCGTTGAAGCCGGTGGACAGCGCGCCCATGGCGTCGAACATCAGGCTCATGGTCCAGTCCAGCTCTTCGCCACCGCCGGCGAACATCACGTCCTGCTGGCCGTGGCGGATCAGGTCCGCCGCCGCGCCGATGCAGTGCGCCGAGGTCGCGCACGCGGCCGACAACGAGTAGCTGACGCCCTTGATCTTGAACGCGGTGGCCAGGCTCGCCGACACCGCCGAACACATCGTGCGCGGCACCATGTACGGGCCGACCTTGCGCACGCCGCGGTTGCGCAGCAGGTCCGCCGCTTCCACCTGCCAGTGGCTGGAGCCGCCGCCGGAGCCGGCGATCAGGCCGATCCGCGGGTCGCTGATCGCCGCCTCGTCCAGGCCGGCATCGGCCAGCGCATCGCGCAGCGCCAGGTAGGCGTAGGCCGAGGCGTCGCCCATGAAGCGCTTGAGCTTGCGGTCGATCGCCGCGTCCAGGTCCAGCTGCACATCGCCGCCGATCTGGCTGCGCAGGCCGGCCTCGACCGCCTGCGGGTTATGGCGGATGCCGGCGCGGCCTTCGCGCAAGGCGCGCGACACGCTGTCCAGATCGTTGCCCAGGCACGACGTGATGCCCATTCCGGTAATGACCACGCGCCGCATCAGAACGCCTCCGTCGACGTGAACAGGCCCACGCGCAGGTCCTTGGCGATATAGATCTCGCGCCCATCCACCGACATGCGGCCGTCGGCCACCGCCATCGCCAGCTTGCGGTTGATCACCCGGCTGATGTCGATCTCGTACACCACCTGCTTGGCGGTGGGCAGCACCTGCCCGGTGAACTTCACTTCGCCCACGCCCAGCGCGCGGCCGCGGCCGGGCGCGCCCAGCCAGGTCAGGAAGAAGCCGGTCAACTGCCACATCGCATCCAGGCCCAGGCAGCCGGGCATCACCGGATCGCCGATGAAATGGCAGCCGAAGAACCACAGGTCCGGGCGGATATCCAGTTCGGCGCGGATCACGCCCTTGCCGTGCGCGCCGCCGGTCTCGTCGATGGCGACGATGCGGTCGAACATCAGCATCGGATCGTTGGGCAGGCGCGCGGCGTCGGCGCCGAACAACTCGCCGCGTGCGCTGGCGAGCAATTGCTCGCGCGAATAGGAGGACAGACGACTCATGAGCGGAACATTCCCAGGCGAGACAGTCGAGGCGCGCAAGAGTGCATGAGCTTCGCGCGTTCAATCAAACGTTTTATCCGTACGCACGCGTAGTGTCGGCAGCGGCGGTGGCGCGCGCACTGCGCCGGATCAAGGCGCGCATTCTCAGTCCGTGCGCAGCGCGGGGCTTATCATGCGCACACCGTTCGCAGGCGTAGGGTATGGGGTCGATGCGCAAGATCATTCACGTCGACATGGACGCGTTCTACGCGTCCGTGGAGCAGCGTGACGATCCGGCGCTGCGGGGCAAGCCGGTGGTGGTGGCCTGGCGCGGCATGCGCTCGGTGGTGTGCGCCGCCTCCTACGAGGCGCGGGTGTTCGGCGTGCGCTCGGCGATGCCGGCGCTGCGAGCCGAGCGGCTGTGCCCGGACGCGATCTTCGTGCCGCCGGATTTCGCCCGCTACAAGGCGGTGTCGCGGCAGGTGCGCGAGATCTTCCAGCGCCACACCGACCTGATCGAGCCGCTCTCGCTGGACGAAGCCTACCTGGACGTCACCGCGCCCAAGGGCGAATTGCACACCGCCACCGAGATCGCCCAGACCATCCGCGCGCAGATCCGCGCCGAAACCGAACTGACCGCCTCGGCCGGCATCGCGCCGAACAAGTTCCTGGCCAAGATCGCCTCGGACTGGCGCAAGCCCGACGGCCAGTTCGTGATCCGACCGCATCGCGTGGAAGCGTTCCTGACCCCGTTGCCGGTGAACAAGGTGCCCGGCGTGGGCAAGGTCATGGAGGCCAAGCTGGCGGAACTGGGCATCGCCACCGTCGGCGACCTGCGCGCGCGCAGCGAGGCGGAACTGGAGGCGCGCTTCGGCAGCTTCGGCCTGCGCCTGTACCAGCGCGCGCGCGGCATCGACGAACGCCCGGTGGAATCGGACCAGCCGGTGCAGTCGATCTCCTCCGAGGACACCTTCGCCGAAGACCTGGCGCTGGAGGCGCTGGAGCCGGCGATCCGGCAACTGGCCGAGAAGACCTGGAACGCCACCCGCCGCACCGAGCGCATCGCGCGCACCGTGGTGCTGAAGCTGAAGACCGCGCAGTTCCGCATCCTCACCCGCAGTTTCACCCCGGAGCAGCCGCCGGACTCGCTGCAGGCCTTGATCGACATCGCCCTGGCGCTGCGCGAGCGGGTGGACCTGCCGGCATCCACCCGCTACCGCCTGGTCGGCGTCGGCCTGTCCGGCTTCCACGAGCGCGAGCCGGGGCAGGCGCAGGGGCGCTTGTTCGGTTGAGGCGGTGGCGTCGCCTGGGATACTGCCTTCCCGGCTGATTGCATGGGAACGTGTGCCACGGGAGACTGTCGTAACCTCTATCGTCGCGCCCTGAGCGGTGCGTGGATTGAAACACCTGGGGTTACGGTGCGGCGACGGCGGGTCTGTGTCGCGCCCTTGCGGGGGCGTGGATTGAAAGCGCATCGAGTCGGTCAGCAAGCACAGCGTAAGCGGTCGCACACTCTCGCGTGTGCGTGTGTTGAAACAACCATGGGATGTGGGTGCAGGCCGAGAACCTGGCTGTCGCTCCCGCGTCGGGACTGAAGTCCCTCCCACAGGGGCATGCTGCTCGGGTTGCAACAGCGACTTCATCCTCCGGCACGCGGATCGACCTGGTCGCGTCCTCACGGATGCGTGGATTGAAACATGGGTGGGGATCGCCAACCGGTGATGTTCTCGGGTGTCGTGCGCGTGAGCGCAGGGATCGAGCGGTTGACTCGGGCCGGGATGGATCGCGTGAGCGCGGTTCGCGCGCTCGGTCGCCGTCACGGCGTTGCCGCAGCGGGCGTGGCGTGGTCGCAATCGCGTGTCAGCGAAGGCAGCTTCCGCGCCGCGCCGCGCCGCGCCCGCGCGTCGCAACCGCGTCCGACATTGCGCCACCTACAATGCGCACTTGTCCCTCTGTGTTGGCACGACATGACATTTCCTTATGCATTGGTGGTGTTCGACCTGGATGGCACCCTGGCCAACAGCGGTGCCGACATCGCCGAGGCGCTGAACCGCACCCTGGCCGACTTCGGCCTGCCGCGCGTGCCGGAGGCGACCGTGCTGGGCTGGATCGGCGAGGGCGTGCGCAAACTCGTCGAGAGCGCCTGGCGGCATGCCGGCGACGCCACGCCGCTCGAGACGGTGATGCCGACCTTCATGCGTCACTACGCCGAATGCCTGTTGCGCAGTCCGCGGCTGTATCCGGGTGCGGCCGAGGCGCTGACGCAGTTGCATGCGGATGGCGTGACGCTGGCGCTGTGCACCAACAAGCCGTCGGCGATGGTGCCGCCGCTGTTGCGCCATCTGGGCGTGGCCGATCTGTTCTCTGCGGTGCTCGGCGGCGACAGCCTGCCCGAGCGCAAGCCCAGCCCGGCGCCGCTGCTGCACCTGGCACAGCAGTTCGCGCAGCCGCCGGCGCGCTGCCTGATGGTCGGCGATTCGGGGACCGACCTGCAGGCCGGCCACGCCGCCGGCATGCCGGTGGCGCTGGTGCGTTACGGCTATCCGCGCGATCTGGATCTGGCCACGGCCGACGTGGTGTTGCTGATGGATGATTTGCGCGAGCTGCTGCAGTTGCCCTGACGCGATGCCGCGTAGCGCTTCGGTATAGCGCGAAGATCCTGGAAATGTGGTGTAGGCGCGGCTTCAGCCGCGACAGGCTTTCCTGGGAAAGCCCGTCGCGGCTGAGGCCGCGCCTACAGCGCAGGACGCAGTAAGCCCCTCTCCCCCCGGGAGAGGGGTTGGGGTGAGGGTCCGGGCGCGTAGCGGTCGCTGAACTGTCAGGTTTGTGCCGCGGTGCATGAGCACGAGGGAGGCCGTTTGCGTTCGGCGGCCAGCAGCCTGATCGCGAGCGACCACGTGCGCGATGCGTCGCGCATGCCTGCTTTGAGACTGCACGCATCTACATCCGGTGTGGTCGCACATGCCGCCTCTTGTAGGAACGGCTTCAGCCGCGACAGGCTTTCCCGGGAAAGCCGATCACGGCTGAAGCCGCCCATAAAAAAAAGAACGCGTGGTTTCTGCGCTTTCGTCCCGCGCTACGCCATCGGCGCAGCGCGGGACGCCGGCTCAGCGCGCCGCCGGCGCGTAGCGCAGGGTCAGCGCGTATTCGCGACCCGGCTGGTTGTACCAGTTCACCGTCTGGTAGTCGCGGTCGAACACGTTGCTGGCCTTGGCCTGCAGCGTCCAGTCCGCGGTGAACGCGTACTCCGCGCGCAGGTCGACGGTGCCGTAGCCGGCCAGGCGCACGCGGTTGGCCGCGTCGTCGAAGCGGTGGCCGCTGCCGAACACGCTGACGCCGAGCTTGACCGGGCCGATGCCGCGGTCCACGTCCAGACGCGCGGTGTTCTGCGCGCGGCGCGCCAGCCAGTTGTCGCGGTTGCCGCCGTCGCTGCGGTTGCGCGGGTCGGTGTGGCTCAGCTGCGCCGACAGTTCCCAGCCGGCCAGCAACGCATAGCCGGTCAGTTCGGCGCCGCGGATGCGCGCCTCGTCCACGTTCACCGGCAGGAAGCTGACCGCGTCGTAGGAGATCAGGTCCTTCACCCGGGTCTCGTAGGCGTTGAAGGTCCAGTTCCAGCTGTCGGCATACTGCGCAATGCCGAGGTTGCCGCTCTTGGAGCGCTCCGGCTTCAGTTCCGGATTGCCGGCGAACGGGTAGTACAGGTCGTTGAAGGTCGGCGCCTTGAAGCCGGTGCCGACGCTGGCGGTGAGCTTGAGGCCATGGTCCAGCGCCAGGCCCCAGCCGAGGCTGCCGGTGGTGTGCTCGCCGAACTGCTCGTTGTCGTCGCTGCGCACGCTGGCCTGCACCTGCTGCGCGCCGAAACGGCCCTGGTACTCGGCGAACACGCCGGTGTTGTCGCGGCTGTCGACGTCGAAGGCGGTGCTGCTGGCAACGTGCTCGCGCTGCCAGTCGCTGCCGACGCTGAGCAGATGGCCTTCGGCCAGGGTGATGTCGCCTTGCAGCGCGGCGGTGTCGCGGCGGCTGTCGAAGGTGCTGACGAAGCTGCGGGTGCGTGCGCCCGGCGCACGGTAGTAGCTGTCCGCGTCGTCGACGTTGCGGCCCAGTTGCGCGGCCAGGTGCAGGCGATCGGAGGGCGTCCAGTCGAGCTTGCCGCTGAACACCTGCTGGGTGTTGTCGGCCTCGTTGCCGGCGAACAGCGCGTCGCCGTCGTACTCGTTGCGGCTGTCGATGTTCAGCGCCTGTCCTTCGATGCGCAGCGTGTCGGTCAGCGCGTAGCCGCCGCGCGCGCTCAGCGAGACGTTGCGGTAGCCGTCGCGGTCGGGCTGGTCGACGAAGCAGCCGGCGAACAGCGTGGCCGAGCCGTTGCAGGCATTGATGCCGTCGGTCTTCTGGTAGCCGCCCTGCACGGCCAGCCAGCCGCGCTCGCCGCGGTTGCTGAAGCCGGCGCCGGCCTCGCGCAGGCCGTGGCTGCCGCCGCCCAGGCTCAGGTTCTGCTGGAAGCCCTGGCCGCCGCGGCGGGTGAAGATCTGGATGACGCCGCCGATCGCGTCGGAGCCGTACAGGCTCGAGCGCGGGCCGCGCACGATCTCGATGCGCTCGATCTGGCTCAGCGGCAGGTCCTGGAACGCGGCCAGGCCGGCGCTGGCCGAGCCGATGCGCACGCCGTCCACCAGCACCAGCACGTGGTCCGACTCGCTGCCGCGCAGGTTCAGCGTGGTCAGCTTGCCCAGGCCGCCCTGGTTGGAGAAGCCGATGCCGGCGCGGCCCTGCAGCAGCTGCGCCAGCGAGGTGGCCTGGCTGCGCTCGATCTCGGCACGGTCGATGACCTGCGCCGGCACCACGCTGTCCTCCACCGAGATCTGGGTGCGGGTGGCGGTGACCAAGACCTGGTCGAGGTCGGTGGCGGCATCGGCGGCGTGGGCCAGCGCGGGCAGGGACAGGGCGGACGCGATCGCGACCGAAAGCAGGCGGGACGACATGGGTGGCAACTCCGGCGCGCGGCTGCGCGCTGTGACGGCAAGGGAGTCGCGAACGGAAGGTGCAAGCGGACGGCGCCGGACACGGCGCGGCACGCCGCGACGCCCTCCGCATCGCAACCAGTGAACTGCAAGGCCGGTCTCCGGGCTCGCGATCAGGGAGGCGGACCTCCCGGCTGCGACGCCTTCCCATGCCCAGGGCACAGTGGCGCAGGTCGTCAGCGCGGATCGCTTACCGTTGCGGGGGCAGCGCCGGCCTTGTCGCAAGACGCACCGGCTTCCCGTTTCAACCCGCTGGCCGGAGCCGGTGGGTCACCTTGAAGCGGCGCGATTGTACGCGATCGCCGCTGGCTGCGCGGCTCAGTCGGCGTGAGTGCCGTGGCCGTCGTCGTCGCCGTAGTGGTCGCCCATCGGCGTGTCGTGCGTGTCGTGCGTGTCGTGCGCGTAGGCGCCGTCGGCAGCGTCGTCGTCGCGCGTGTCGTCGCGGTCGAAGTGCGTGGTCGCCACCGGCCCGGCGACCGGCAGGCCGCGCTGCGCCGGCAGCGCCGCCGTCGCGATCTCCAGTTCGCCCAGCAACTGCGCGCGGCGTGCTTCGGACAGTTCCTGCCAGTGGCAGCCGCTGAGCGCGCCTTCCAGCGAATACAGCAGGTTGAGGCTGGGCTTGAAGCCGGCGCGCTTGACCTTGACGAAGGCGCCGACCGCGCCGGCCGCCTCCAGGTCCTGCTGCGTGCGCACGCCGACCTGGCGCAGCCAGGCCGCGCTCTTGGGGCCGATGTTGCGCAGCTTGGTGGTACTCATCGCAGGCTGTCGACGAAGACCTGGGCGATCGCTTCCAGGCCGCGCTGGTCGTCGGCGTCGAAGCGGGCGAGGTCGGGGCTGTCCAGGTCGAACACGCCGACCAGCGCACTGTCGCGCAGCAGCGGCACCACCAGTTCCGACCGCGAGGCCGCATCGCAGGCGATGTGCCCGGGGAACGCCTCCACGTCGTCGATGCGCTGGGTCTGGCCGCTGCTGGCGGCCGCACCGCACACGCCCTTGTGCAGCGGAATGCGCACGCACGCGGGCAGGCCCTGGAACGGGCCGACCACCAATTCCTTGCCGTCGTAGAAGTAGAAACCGACCCAGTTCAGCCGCGGCAGCGCGTGGTACACCAGCGCGGCCAGGTTGGCGGCATTGGCGATGCGGTCGGGCTCCCCGGCGACCAGGGCACGGGCCTGATCGAGCAACTGGGCGTACTGTTCCGGCTTGCTGCCGGTGAGCGAGGACGAGGCGAACATCGCGCGAGTCTAGCAGCGCACTGCGTCCGCCGGCACCGCGGCGGCTGACGCGCGCGACGCACCCGGCTATCCTGCGCGCCGCCGCGCGTCCCGCCGGCCAACCGACAGGGTTTCGCATGGCTGTTTCCGCCTTCTACGTCACCGGCACCGATACTGGCATCGGCAAGACCATCGCCAGCACCGCGCTGCTGCACGCCCTGCGCGCGCGCGGCCAGCGCGCGGTGGGCATGAAGCCGGTGGCCAGCGGCTGCACGCGCGAGGCCGACGGCTGGCGCAACGAGGACGCGCTGGCGCTGCAGGATTCGAGCGCGCCGCGGCCGGCCTATGACGATCTCAATCCCTACGCGCTGCCGTTGCCGCTGGCGCCGGAACTGGCCGCCGCCGATGCCGGCGTGCAGCTGGAGCTGGCGCCGATCGCGGCCGCGTTCGAACGCCTGCGCGCGCAGGCCGACGTGGTGGTGGTGGAAGGCGTGGGCGGCTGGGCGGCCCCGCTGTCGGCGACGCTGGACCAGGCCGATCTGGCGCGCGCGCTGCGGCTGCCGGTGGTGCTGGTGGTCGGCCTGCGCCTGGGCTGCCTCAACCACGCCCGGCTCAGCGCCGCGGCGATCGCCGCCGATGGCCTGCAGTGCATCGGCTGGATCGGCAACGAGATCGACCCGGCGATGGAGCGCATCGACGACAACATGGCGATGCTGCGTGCGCGCCTGCCGATGCCGTGCTGGGGGCGCCTGCCGTACCGGCCGCAACCGCAGGCCGAGCAGTTGGCGGCGGAACTGCAGCCGTGGGCGGGCATGTCGCCCGGCTGAGCAACTGCCGGTGGCACTGCGTTGCCGGTTTTTGTGGGAGGGACTTCAGTCCCGACGCCTGACCGATGCCGCGTCGGGGCTGAAGCCCCTCCCACAAGAGCAGGGCGTCCAGGATCCGCAAGATGGGCTGATCCCGAATGCCGGGTTTCACTCCCGAAGCAAGCGCATGGAGAAGCCCGGTCGAAGAGGCGATCTACCGGCTCCTGGCAAAGCACCGGAGCTGAAGCCTCTCTCATGAGGAAAGACAGGAACGCCAAGACGCACGCGATCAACCACTCCCGAATCCCCACTCCCGAATCCCGCCCATAAAAAAGGCCCGGTAGAGGGAGGGATCTACCGGGCCTTGGGTTGCACGGGGGGAGGGACCCATGCAGACCGAGCGTGCGTCGGGCGGCGAACCGCAGCGACGTCGAAAACTAGTGTTACTTGGCGGCAGGCTTGGCCTTCGGCGCGGCCTGCTCGGTCGCCGCTTCGAACTGGTGCTTGGCGAGCTGGCCGATGGCCTCGGAGGCCTTCAGGCCCAGGCCGAACACTTCCTGGTTGGCCGTGGCCAGCCGCTCGAAGTTGTCGCGGGCGATCTGCAGGCCCTTCGGCCACAGCGCCTGCACGGTGCCCAGATCGCGCGCCTCGGTCAGTTCGCCGAGGAAGCCGGTGGTGGCCGACACGTTCTTCTCGAAGGTCTTCAACTGCACGCCGAACACGCTCTCGGCGCTCTCCAGCGCCAGGCGGTTGGCACGCGCCGCGGCGGCGGCGAACTGCTGGGTGTAGCTGCTGAACTGATCGTTGAATTGAGCGGACATCATGCAACTCCGTTGGAATGCCGACTGCTGTTGCAGTGCAACATACGCTCATTCTGCTGCGATGCAACAAAATTTTCTGAAGCCGCTCAGGATTCGTTCAAACTGCTTTTCTGATCAATTACTTGGCGCAATTCCGCCAGCCCTTGCCGGACGCCTCTGCGGGCCTGGAAAGCGCCAGATGCGCAACGACGCAAGGCGGGCAGCACGCAAACCCTCAGCCGGCGCGGTGCCGCCCCTACGATTCCCGAATCCCCATTCCCCATTCCCGACCTTCTTCAACCCTGCCCGCGATAGCGACAGCCGGAGGTGCAGGTCTCGTGCACCACCACTTCGCTCAGCAGCGGCAACGCCGGCTTGAGCCGGTCCCAGATCCACACCGCCAGACGCTCGCTGGTGGGATTGTCCAGGCCCTCGATGTCGTTGAGGTAGTGGTGGTCGAGCTGGTCGTAGAGCGGGCGGAACGCCGCCTTGATGTCGCCGAAATCCATCACCCAGCCGCTCTCGGCGCCAGGCTCGCCGCTGACGTGCAGCTCGATGCGGAACGAATGCCCGTGCAGGCGCGCGCACTTGTGGCCGGGCGGCACGTTGGGCAGGCGATGCGCGGCTTCGAGGGTGAAGACTTTGAAGATATCCATGGGGAGCATTGTACGGTCAGGGGTGGAGCGGCATGGCGGGCTGCCGGCGCCGCGCGACGACGACGGCGCCGTCGTGCGGCAGGGTGTCGCGACATGCGCGATGCCGGGTGGAGCGGACAAAAAAGGCCGCCCCGAAGGGCGGCCCGAGTGCGTGCGCAGCGCGTGGCCGCGGACGGATCAGCGCGGCGCGGCGGGGCGGTTGCCGCCGCCGTTGCCGTGGCGGCGGCCCTGGCCCTGGCGGCGGGCGCCGTCGGCGTGGCTGCCGCCGGGCTTCTTGCTGCCGGCGTGCGCATGCGCGTGCGCCGGCGCATCGCCATGGCCGCGACGGGCGTGGCTGCCGCGACGCGGCGGACGCTGGCCGCCCGGACGCTCGTCCGGCGGGTTGTTGTTGCCCCAGCGGATCGGCGTGACCGGCTCGAAGCCCGGCACGTCGCGGATGTCCATCTCGCGCTTGAGCATGCGTGCGATCGCGCGCAGCAGCTTGGCCTCGTCCTGCGCCACCAGCGAGATCGCCTCGCCGGTCGAACCGTTGCGGCCGGTGCGGCCGATGCGGTGCACGTAGTCCTCGGCGACCATCGGCAGGTCGTAGTTGATGACCTTGGGCAACTGGTCGATGTCGATGCCGCGCGCGGCGATGTCGGTCGCCACCAGCACGGTGATGCGGCCGGCCTTGAAGTCGCTCAATGCGCGCAGGCGCTGGCCCTGGCTCTTGTTGCCATGGATCGCCGCGGTCTTCAACCCGGACTTGTCCAGGAACATGGTCAGCTTGTCGGCACCGTGCTTGGTGCGGGCGAACACCAGGGTCTGCTTGCGCGAGTCGGCGGCCAGCAGGTGCAGCAGTAGTTCGCGCTTGCGCGCACCGTCCACCGGATGCACGCGGTGGGTGATGGTGTCGGCCACGGTGTTGCTTGGGGTGGCCTGGATTTCCTGCGGGTCGTGCATGAACTCGCGGGCCAGCTGCTTGATGCCTTCCTCGAAGGTGGCCGAGAACAGCAGGGTCTGCCGGTTCTGCTTGGGCAGCTTGGCGAGGATGCGCTTGATCGACGGCAGGAAGCCCATGTCGAGCATGCGGTCGGCTTCGTCCAGCACCAGGATCTCGATGCCCGACAGGTCCACGCTGCGGCGCTCGAGGTGGTCGAGCAGGCGGCCCGGGCAGGCGATCAGCAGGTCCACGCCGCGGCGCAGCGCGTCGAGCTGGTTGCCCATGCCCACGCCGCCGTAGATGGTGGTGCTGGGGATGCGCAGGTACTTGCTGTAGCCGCGCAGGCTGTCGTGGACCTGGGTGGCCAGTTCGCGGGTCGGGGTCAGGATCAGCGCGCGCGGCTTGCGCGGGCCGGGGCCCACCGACTGCGGCGAAGTGCCCAGGTGCTGCAGCAGCGGCAGGCCGAACGCGGCGGTCTTGCCGGTGCCGGTCTGCGCGCCGGCCATCAGGTCATGGCCTTCCAGGGCGACGGGAATGGCCTGCGCCTGGATCGGGGTGGGGGTTTCGTAGCCCTGCTCGGCCAACGCGCGCAGCAGGAAGGGCGCAAGGCCCAGGGATTCGAACGACATGAGAATGCTCCGGATAACGCGCCGACGCCGGGACGGACCCGGCGCGCAGGCGCAAGTAGGTGAGGCTCGGAGCGTTCCCGTGAACCGCGCTGCGAGAGGGTGGATCAACCCGCAGCGCGAGGCTGGGGTTCGTCAGCACCACGAAAGGCGTCGGGCGGGGCGGGCGAGTCGGATCGTTGCGATCCTGGCCTCGCCGGCGGTCCCTGAGGGAAACGGACGGCCGCATGCAGACCGGCGCAGTGTACCTGAATTGGCGCGCTGCACAAAATCCGGGTCCGTTTCAGTTGAAACCAAGCCGGCGTCTGGCCGTACAATCGCCGGCTCAGCCCCCAGCACTGGACGGACATGAAGCTAGGTTCCCTGAAGGAAGGCGGTCGCGACGGCACCCTGATCGTCGTGTCCCGCGATCTGACCCGCGCCGTGCGCGCCACCGGCATCGCGCCGACCCTGCAGCGCGCGCTGGAGGACTGGAGCAACCTCGCCCCGCGCCTGAACGCGCTGTCCGAGTCGCTCAACGACGGCAGCGCCGACGGCCAGTTCGACCTGGACATGGCCGCGCTGGCGGCACCGCTGCCGCGCGCCTACGAGTTCCTCGACGGCAGCGCCTACCTGCCGCACGTCGAGCGCGTGCGCCGCGCGCGCGGCGCCGAGGTGCCGGAGAGCTTCTACACCGACCCGCTGATGTACCAGGCGGTCAGCGCCGGCTTCTACGGCCCGCGCGATGCGGTCAAGGTGGTCAGCGAGGACTACGGCATCGACCTGGAAGCCGAGATCGTGGTGGTCACCGACGACGTGCCGATGGCGGTCAGCCCGGCGCAGGCCGCCGCGCACATCCAGCTGATCGGCCTGGTCAACGACGTGTCGTTGCGCAACCTGATTCCGCCGGAACTGGCCAAGGGCTTCGGCTTCTTGCAGTCCAAGCCGCGTTCGGCGCTGTCGCCGGTGTTCGTCACTCCCGACGAACTGGGCGAGGCCTGGCAGGGCAACAAGGTGCACCTGCCGCTGCTGACCCACATCAACGGCGCCTGGTTCGGCGCGCCCGAGGCGGGCGAGGACATGCAGTTCGATTTCGCGCAACTGGTCGCGCACGCGGCCAAGACCCGGCCGCTGGCGGCGGGCGCGGTGGTCGGCTCGGGCACCATCGCCAACCAGGACACCACGCGTGGTGCCTCCTGCTTCGCCGAACAGCGCACCGTGGAAACCCTGCGCGACGGCAAGCCGAGCACGCCGTACATGTCCTTCGGCGACGTGGTGCGGATCGAGATGCTGGACCGTGACGGAGTGAGCATCTTCGGTGCGATCGAGCAGCGCATCGAGCAGGCGCCGCTGCCCTGACCCGGCCGGCGGCGGTGCCGGGGCGACCGGCGGCGCCGCAGCCCGGGTGTCCACCGGTATCGTTGTCGATTGCGCAGACGGAGGCGGGCATGGACGAGGCACTGCAGCTCTACACCTACTGGCGCTCCAGCGCCGCGTACCGGGTGCGCATCGGGCTGGAGCTCAAGCGTCTGGCCTACCAGTCGCTGCCGGTGCACCTGGTGCGCGACGGTGGACAGCAGCACTCGCCGGAATATGCGCGGTTGAACCCGCAGGAACTGGTGCCGACCCTGTGCCACGAGGGCCAGCCGATCCGCCAATCGCTGGCGATCCTGGAGTACCTGGACGAGCGCTGGCCGGAGCCGCCGCTGCTGCCGGACGCGCCGATCGATCGCGCCCGCGTGCGCGGCCTGGCGCAACTGATCGCCTGCGACATCCACCCGCTCAACAACCTGCGCGTGACGCAGTTCTTCGAGAGCGCCTGGAACGTGCCGCAACCCGAGCGCGAAGAGTGGATGCGGCACTGGATGCAGACCGGCTTCGATGCGCTGGAGCAGTTGCTGGCCGAGTCGCCCGACACCGGACGCTTCTGCCACGGCGAGCAGCCGGGCCTGGCCGACTGCTGCCTGGTGCCGCAGCTCTACAACGCGCGCCGCTTCGGCGTGGATCTGCAGGCCTACCCGACCCTGGAGCGGATCGAGCGCGCCTGCCTGGCGCTGCCGGCATTCGACGCGGCGCGCCCGGAACACCAGCCCGACGCGCAGTAAGCTGGGACTATCGTCGCAGGAGCGGCTTCAGCCGCGACCGGGCATCCGTTGCTGTCAGTCGGCCACCAGCCCCTGCCGCACCGGTGAGCATGAGGATGTGGCAGGGACTTCAGTCCCGACCGCAGTTTTCCGGATACTTCGGCCTTCACGCGTCGCGACGGAAGTCGCTTCCGCACGCGCTTGCGGCGCACTCGCTGGGTGCGCTGTGGGAGGGACTTCAGTCCCGATTGCAGTTTTCCGGACACTTCGGCCTTCACGCGTCGCAACGGAAGTCGCTTCCACACGCGCTTGCGGCGTACTCGCTGGGTGCACTGTGGGAGGGACTTCAGTCCCGACGCGCAGTTGCGTGGAAGTGGCGTTTGTCCGCGCAAGGGCGACCCGCGGCGACCGCCGCTGGGCCTACGGTCCGTCGTTGCCGCCGTCGCTGCGGGGCCAGTTCGACCAGGCGGCTGCGAACGCCCGGTCGCGGCTGAAACTGCGCCTACGACAACACGGCGATACCTCAGACGAAGCCGTGGGTGATCCGCGGCGCGGCGCTGGGGCCGCTGTCGTAGTCGGCGTAGGGATCGTGCTCGCCGCTGCCGCCTTCGGACAGGCGGAACTTGAGGGCCAGGCCGTCGCGCGAGTCGGCCGCGCGCAGCGCTTCCTCCTGCTCGATCTGGCCCTGCTTGACCATGCGGAACAGGCACTGGTCGAAGGTCTCCATGCCTTCCTCCAGCGACTCCTCCATCGCCTGCTTGATCTCGTGGACCTGGCCACGGCGCAGCAGGTCGCGGATCATCGGCGTGTTCAGCAGCACTTCCGAGGCCGGCCGGCGGCGGCCGCTGCTGTCCTTGACCAGGCGCTGCGAGATCACCGCGCGCAGGTTCAGCGACAGGTTCATCAGCACGTTCTTGTGCGCGCTCTCGGGGAAGAAGTTGAGGATGCGCTCGATGGTCTGGTCGGCGTTGTTGGAGTGCAGGGTGGCCAGGCACAGATGTCCGGTCTCGGCGAAGGCGATGGCTGCCTCCATGGTTTCCGCGTCCAGGATCTCGCCGATCAGGATCACGTCCGGCGCCTCGCGCATCGCGTTCTTCAGTGCGTTGTGGAAGGCGTGGGTGTCCAGGCCGACCTCGCGTTGGTTGACGATGGACATCTTGTGCTTGTGCAGGTATTCGATCGGGTCCTCGATGGTGAGGATGTGCCCGGTGGTGGTGCTGTTGCGGTAGTCGATCATCGACGCCAGCGAGGTGGACTTGCCCGAGCCGGTCGAGCCGACCACCAGGACCAGTCCGCGCGGGGTCATGATCACGTCCTTGAGCACCTGCGGCAGGTGCAGCTCCTCGATGCTGGGGATCTTGCTGCGGATCGCGCGGATCACCATGCCGACCTCGCCGCGCTGCTTGAACACGTTGACGCGGAAGCGCCCGGCGTCCTGCAGGGCGATGGCCATGTTCAATTCCAGCTCCCGCTCGAACTGCGGCACCTGGCCCTCGTCCATCAACGAGTAGGCGATCTTCTTGACCATGCCCGGCGGCAGGCCGGTGGCGCCGAGGGGGTACAGCTTGCCTTCGATCTTGATATAGACCGGTGCTCCTGTGGTCAGGAACATGTCCGAGGCGTTCTTTTCGGTCATCAGCTTCAGGAAATAGCCGATATCCATGCGCAATGGTTCCCCAACGATCCGCAATCGCCCGTTGCAAGCGCGCCACAGGCTTCCGACAATGGCCGTGACCGACGTCTCCGTCCACGGCCCCCCTAGATGAAAACTAGCTTCGCACACTTCCGTTGTCAGCAGTATGTGATGGCCTGCGCATTGGCGTTGTTCGCCGCGCCGGCCGCGTTCGCCCAGGTGGCTTCGCCGGAGCTGCTGTCCGCGCAGCAGGCGGTGCAGCGTGCGGTCCAGGCCGATGCCGACCAGTACGCGCCGGACCTGCTGGCCAGTGCCCGCCAGGGCCTGGAACAGGCGCAACAGGCCGCGCTCGACCGCCGCCAGCGCAAGACCGCACCACAGCTGGCCCTGCGCGTGGCGGCCGATGCCGACCTGGCCCGCGCGCGCAGCGAGGAGGCGGTGGCCAATGCACAGTTGAAGCAGCGCCAGGCCGAGGTGGCCCAGCTGCAACAGACCCTGGGCACCGGGGAGGGCCGCCCATGAGCCGCGCCCTGCATGGAATGCGCCGCCTGGCCCTGCTGGCGTTGCTGCTGGCGCCGCTGGGCGCGATGGCCGCCGACGACCCGGAACTGGCCGTGCTCAACCAGCGCCTGGTGGCGCTGCAGGCCGATCCGCTCAACGCCGATGTCGCCGCCTACGAGCGCCTGCAGGCGCAGCAGGCGGTGGCCAACTTCGCCAACGCCAAGCGCAAGGAGCGCGACGAGGCGCGCTACCTGGCCGAGCGCCGGGTCGAGATCGCCGAAACCATGGCCCGCGCCGAGATCGCCCGACGCCAGGTCGACCAGTTGGAGAAGACCCGCAGCGACCTGCTGATCGAGGCCAGCCGCCGCGAGGCCGCGCGCGCCCGGCAGGAGGCCGAGCGCCTGCGCGTGCAGGCGCAGATCCAGGCCGAGGAGGCCGAGAGCCTGCGTCAGGCGGCCGAGGCCGAGCAGGCCGCACGGGCAGATGCGGATGCGGCGCTGGCCAGCGTCGCCGGTCAGCAGACCGCCAAGCTCAGCGCCGCCCAGCAGAAGTCGGCCAAGCTGGCGCGCGAGGAGGCCGAACTGGTCGCCGGCACCAAGCTGCCGGCCTCGCGCTTCGAGGGCCGTGGGGAGGTCTTCACCTTCTCCGGCGCGGCCTTCGGCGCCGGCAAGGCGGCGCTGTCGGGCGATGCCGCGAATCAGGCCAAGGCCCTGTCGCAGTACCTGCAGATCAGCAAGGGCAAGGTGCGGGTCGAGGCCTACGACACCGACGCCGGGGTGGCGCAGAAGCGCGCCGATGCCCTGCGCGCGGCCCTGGTCGGCGGCGGCGTCGCCGCCAACCGGGTGCAGGCGGTCGGCAAGAAGGGGCCCTCGACCAAGGCCCGTTCGGCCGAAGTGGTGATCGCGCCCTGAGCCGTGTCGTGCCCCTGCGCGGCGGCGTTTAACGGGGTTTTTCCCTGGGCCTGAGCGCCGAGCAACTGAATGCGACAAAGCGGGCCTGCTTCTCTTGTCCGCGGCGGTGGGGAGGCGTAGGGTCGGTAGTCCAGGCGGCACTCCCGCCGCCTGGTGCCAACGGAGGAGTTCGAGCCAATGACGCAGTGGCACGTACCGCAGTCCGACGCCGCAGGAACCGCGGTTCCAGGCGTTGTGGCGGTGCAGCCGGCGGCTCGCGCGCTTCCGCTCCCAGGCAACGCCCCGTGCCGCAGCGGCCGGGGCGTTCTTGTTTCTAGCTGAAGGAGGCTATTCCTATGTTCGAAGGGCAACCGCAGACCGAAATCGACGCGTTGATCAAGTCCGATCCGGAGTTCAAGCAGCTCTACCAGCGCCACAAGACCTTGGACAAGAAGTGCATGGACGCCGAGCTCGGCGTGCTGCCGATCGACGATGTCACCCTGGCGCAGATGAAGCGCGAAAAGCTCGCCGCCAAGGAAAAGCTGCTGCGCCTTTACGAGCAGAAGCCGCACTGACCGTACTATTCCCTCTTGTCGCGGGCGGTGGCTGGCCTCCTCGTCGGCTTGCCACCGTCCGCGTCATCCCCTCCGAAAGCCGCGACCGCGGCTTTTTTCGTCTCTGCCGCGCGCATTCTCTGACTTTCCCTCCCCGAGCGCGGATAATGCCCGGTCCAGCCGCTGCCGCGGCGCGACGCATTCGGACCCGATGGCCATTCACTCCTCCGTACTCGACCTGATCGGCGACACCCCCATCGTCAAGGCCAGCAAGCTCGACACCGGGGTGTGCGAGCTGTACCTGAAGCTGGAGAGCGCCAATCCCGGCGGCTCGATCAAGGATCGGATCGGCCTGTCGATGATCGAGGCGGCCGAGCGCCGCGGCGATCTCAAGCCCGGCGCGGTGCTGGTCGAGGGCACGGCCGGCAACACCGGCATCGGCCTGGCCCTGGTCGCCCAGCAGAAGGGCTACAAGCTGATCCTGGTGGTGCCGGACAAGATGAGCCGGGAAAAGATCTTCAACCTCAAGGCGATGGGCGCAGAGGTGGTGCTGACCCGCTCGGACGTGGCCAAGGGCCACCCCGAGTACTACCAGGACCTGGCCGCGCGCATCGCCGCCGAGACCCCGGGCGCCTACTTCATCAACCAGTTCGGCAACCCCGACAACCCGGCCGCGCACGAGTTCGGCACCGGCCCGGAGATCCTGCGGCAGATGGACGGCCGGCTGGACGCGATCGTGTTCGGCTGCGGCAGCTCCGGCACCATGACCGGCCTGTCGCGCGCCTTCGCCGCCGCCTCGCCGCACACCGAACTGGTCCTGGCCGACCCGGTCGGCTCGATCCTGACCGAGTACATCGAGCAGGGCACGGTCAGCGAGAAGTCCGGCAGCTGGCTGGTGGAAGGCATCGGCGAGGATTTCCTGCCGGCGATCTCCGATTTCACCCGGGTCAAGAAGGCCTATTCGATCAGCGACGCCGAGAGCTTCCACACCGCGCGGGAACTGCTGGCCAAGGAGGGCATCCTTGGCGGCTCCTCCACCGGCACCCTGCTGGCGGCGGCGCTGAAGTACTGCCGCGTACAGGCCGAGCCCAAGCGCGTGCTGGTGTTCGTCTGCGACACCGGCAACAAGTACCTGTCGAAGATGTACAACGACTACTGGATGCTGGACAACGGCTTCCTGGAGCGCCCGCAGCACGGCGACCTGCGCGACCTGATCCTGCGCCCCTACAGCCAGCGCGACACGGTGGTGGTCGGCCCCAAGGATCTGCTGACCACCGCCTATCAGCGCATGAAGCTGTACGACGTGTCGCAGCTGCCGGTGATGGAAGGCGACCAACTGGTCGGCATCGTCGACGAAAGCGATGTCTTGTTGCATGTATACGGCGATGAGTCGCGGTTCCGCGATCCCGTGGCCACGGCCATGGTCAGCAAGCTCGACCGGCTCGACGTCAAATCGCCGATCGAGGCCCTGCTGCCGGTGTTCGATCGCGGCCAGGTCGCCATCGTGATGAACGAGGGCGCCTTCCTCGGCCTGATCACCCGGATCGACCTGCTCAACTACCTGCGCCGCCGGGTGCAGTAATCCCTGCGGTCTGAACGGCCCCGGCTGCATGGGGCCGTTCAGACCGCGCTGCTAGAATCACGCCCCTTTTCCGGTAACCCCACATGACGGACAACACGTCGAACCCCCATGGCGACGGCTCCGCGCTGGCGCTGGCGACCCTGGCCATCCATGGCGGACAGCACCCGGACCCGAGCACCGGCGCGGTGATGCCGCCGATCTACGCGACCTCCACCTACGCCCAGTCCAGTCCCGGCGAGCACCAGGGCTTCGAGTACTCGCGCACCCACAACCCGACCCGCTTCGCCTACGAGCGCTGCGTGGCGGCCCTGGAGGGCGGCAGCCGCGGCTTCGCCTTCGCCTCCGGCATGGCCGCCACCGCCACGGTGATCGAGCTGCTGGACAGCGGCAGCCACGTGATCGCCATGGACGACCTGTACGGCGGCAGCTACCGGCTGTTCGAGCGCGTGCGCAAGCGCACCGCCGCACTGGAGTTCGGCTTCGTCGACCTGACCGACCCGGCCGCGTTCGAGGCGGCGATCCGCCCGACCACGAAGATGGTGTGGATCGAGACCCCGACCAATCCGATGCTGAAGATCGTCGATATCGTGGCGATCGCCGCGATCGCGCGCAAGCACGGCCTGCTGGTGGTGGTCGACAACACCTTCGCCTCGCCGCTGCTGCAGCGGCCGCTGGCGCTGGGCGCGGACATCGTGGTGCATTCGGCGACCAAGTACCTCAACGGTCACTCGGACATGGTCGGCGGCATGGCCGTGGTCGGCGACAACGCCGAGCTGGCCGAGCAACTGGCTTTCCTGCAGAACTCGGTGGGCGGCGTGCAGGGCCCGTTCGACAGCTTCCTGGCCCTGCGCGGCCTGAAGACCCTGCCGCTGCGCATGCGTGCGCACTGCGACAACGCCCTGGCGCTGGCGCAGTGGCTGGAGACGCACCCGGCGGTGGAGAAGGTGATCTACCCGGGCCTGCCCTCGCACCCGCAGCACGCCCTGGCCGGCCGGCAGATGACCGGCTACGGCGGCATCGTCTCGATCGTGCTCAAGGGCGGCTTCGACGCGGCCAAACGCTTCTGCGAACGCACCCGCCTGTTCACCCTGGCCGAATCCCTGGGCGGCGTCGAAAGCCTGGTCAACCATCCTGCGGTCATGACCCATGCCTCGGTGCCGGTCGCGCGCCGCGAGCAACTCGGCATCAGCGATGCGCTGGTGCGGTTGAGCGTGGGGGTGGAGGATCTGGGGGATTTGCGCGGGGATTTGGAGTGGGCTCTGGCAGGTGACGCGAAATGAGTTCGGTGCGTTTACCGGCGCGCGCCGTGCTGACTTCACCGCTATCGATGGCGCGTAGTTTCCTGGCGAATCGCGCGCTGATCTATCAGTTGGCAAAGCGCGAAGTGATCAGCCGCTATCGCGGTTCGCTGATGGGCTTGGCCTGGTCGTTCTTCAATCCGCTGCTGATGCTGGCGGTGTACACGTTCGTGTTCTCGGTGGTGTTCAACGCGCGCTGGGGGCAGGACACGTCGCATCGCGGCGAGTTCGCGATCATTCTCTTCGTCGGCATCCTGGTGCATGGCATTTTCGCAGAGTGCGTGAACCGGGCGCCGACCCTGATCATCGGCAACGCAAGCTACGTCAAGCGTGTCGTATTTCCCCTGGAAACCTTGCCCTGGGTGGCGATGGGGGCGGCGCTGTTCCATGCACTGGTGTCGTTGGCGGTATTGCTGATCGCGCAAGTGCTCATCCGCGGCGTGCTGCCGCTGACCGTGCTTTACTTCCCATTGGTGCTGCTCCCGTTGGTGCTGTTCACCATGGGGCTCGCCTGGTTGTTCTCCGCGCTCGGAGTGTTCGTGCGGGACATCGGTCAGATGACCGGGATCCTGACCACGATTCTGATGTTCCTGGCGCCGGTGTTCTATCCGGTCAGCGCGCTGCCCGAGGGGCTGCGCAAGTGGATCTATCTCAACCCGCTCACGTTCATCATCGAGCAGGCGCGCGACGTGCTGGTCTGGGGCAATGCGCCGGATTTCGTCGGTCTGACCAAGTACTTCGTCTTCGCCATGCTCGTTGCCTGTTTCGGCTATCTGTGCTTCCGCAAGATGCGCCGGGGATTTGCCGATGTCATCTAATCACTCCTCCGCGGACACGTCGGACCTTGCGATCCGCGTATCCGATGTCACCAAGTGCTTCCAGGTGTACATGCAGCCGCAGGATCGTCTAAAGCAGGCTCTCTTGCCGCGTCTGTGGCGTTTCCTAGACAGGCCCCTTGATAAAGATTACTACAGCGAATTCTGGGCACTCAAAGGTGTCAACTTCGATGTCCGTCGCGGCGATACGGTCGGTGTCATCGGGCGCAACGGCTCGGGCAAGTCGACCTTGTTGCAGATCATCTGCGGAACCCTGCAGCCGACGTCCGGCGAGGTCGCCGTGCGTGGCCGCGTCGCCGCGTTGCTGGAGCTGGGCGCGGGCTTCAATCCCGAGTTCACCGGGCGCGAGAACGTCTACATGAGCGCCTCGATCCTCGGCCTGTCGCGGGAGCAGGTGGACCAGAAGTACGAGGACATCGTGGCATTCGCCGATATCGGCGATTTCCTCGATCAGCCGGTGAAGACCTATTCCAGTGGCATGTACGTGCGCCTGGCCTTCGCGGTGATCGCGCATGTCGATGCCGATATCCTGGTGATCGACGAGGCGCTGGCCGTAGGCGACGCGATCTTCGTGCAGAAGTGCATGCGCTTTTTGCGCAAGTTCCGCGAGAACGGCACGCTGCTGTTCGTCAGCCACGACACCTCCTCCGTCCTCAATTTCTGCCAGAGCGCCGTATGGCTTGATCGCGGGCAGATGCGCATGCACGGTACCGCCCAGGAAACCTGCAATGCGTATATCGAGTACTGCGCCCAGGAAGTCTATGGCGACACCGTCAAACTGGAATCCAGGCAGACGGGAGGCGCCGCGGCAGCGAGGGCCCCTTCCTTGCCGAGCATCGAAAAGGATCTCAAGGTCCAGCTCTTCGACAACGTGGCCCATTCCGACGGCTGGCAGTCCGGTGTGGCGAGCATCGATTCGGTCGTGCTCTGCAATGAGCAGGGCGAGTCGGTCACGGCCTTCGCAGGCGGCGAACATGTCGTGCTGAAGATCCGTGCGATCGCGCACGAGGCGCTGCAAAGCCCGTTGATCGGGTTCTTCGTCAAGGACCGGCTCGGTCAATCGTTGTTCGGGGAACATACCTACACGCACGTGCAGCCGATGGCGGTCGAGGCGCAGACCGGCCTGGAGGCGTCCTTCCGTTTCACCCTGCCGCTGCTGCCAAATGGCGAGTATTCGATGACGGTGTCGATCGCCGATGGCGATCCCTATGCCCACACGCAGCACTGCTGGTTGCACGATGCCGTGCTGATCCAGGTGTCTTCGCCCAAGCTTCGCTACGGGCTCGTCGGCATTCCCTTCGAGGAAGTGACGATGAAGCGCGTCGGAGCCGAGCGATGAATCACGGTGCCATTCCGCCGCTGGTATCGAACGATCCGCGGATCACGGTCGGTCGCTTCACTTATGGCGAAGCGCGATTCAAGGTGTGGACCGAGGCCGAGCGGATCCAGATCGGTGCGTTCTGTTCGATCGCCGAAGGGGTGATCCTCTTCGGAGGCGGCGAGCACCGGTCCGATTGGGTGACGACCTACCCGCTGCGGATCGCCTTTAACTCTCCGGGAGCCGGACAGGACGGCCTGCCGCATACGAAAGGCCCCACCATCATCGGCAACGACGTCTGGATCGGGCATGGCGCCATGGTGCTTTCCGGGGTCACGGTCGGTGACGGCGCCTGCATCGGTGCCGGCGCGGTGGTCAGCAAGGACGTGCCGCCCTACGCCATCGTTGCCGGCAATCCGGCGCGCCTGGTACGGATGCGTTTCGATGCGCAGAGCGTCGCGCGCTTGCTGGAGATTCGCTGGTGGGACTGGCCGATCGAGAAAATCCGCGCATTCGAGTCGCTGTTGAGCGATAGCGACATCTCCGCATTCATCGAAGCTGCAGAGTGCAGTGAAGATATTTCCGCAGTTCCTTCGAGGCAGTTCGTCCCATGATCGGATTCGCATTTTCCTCAAGCATGCTGATGATCCCGCGCTCGTTGTCGCTCAGTGCCTGGCTGGGTCATATTCCTTTCGCATCGTGGTTGATCGAGCAGCTCAAGCCGCAGTCGATCGTGGAATTGGGCACGCACCGTGGCGCTTCGTTCCTCGCGTTTTGCCAGGCGGTCGACGAGCAGATGTTGACGGCACGCGTGTTCGCCGTCGATACCTGGGAGGGTGACGAGCATGCCGGGTTCTATGGCGAGGATGTCTACAACGAACTACACACCTACCAGCAGCGCTACTACGCCGGCATCTCGGAGATGCTGCGGATGCGTTTCAGCGAGGCATTGCAGTACTTCGCCGATGGATCGGTAGATCTGCTGCACATCGATGGCCTGCATACCTACCAGGCGGTGAGGGAGGACTTTGAGAGTTGGTTGCCGAAGCTGTCCTCGCGTGCCGTGGTGCTGTTCCACGACACCTGCGTGCGAGAGCGCGAATTCGGTGTCTGGCAGTACTGGGACGAGATCAGTCGGCAGTACCCGTCGTTCGAGTTCACTCATACCCATGGGCTGGGTGTGTTGCTGGTGGGCGAGGACCGAAATCCAGAGCTAGTCAAGCTGGCGGAGGTTGCGGCGGACGGGCAATTCGCGCCGATCAACCATCTGTTCGATGCTCTGGGTCGCAGCGTCAAGGGCATGGAAGAGATCGAACGCCTTTATGTCGCGCTGGCCACAGAGCGCGCGGAGATTGCGCGTCTCACCCAGGAACAACAGCAGACTCAGCAGCGGCAGGCGGAGTTGGGCGCTCATGAGTGGCAGCAATTGCAACAGCTGTGCCAGGAGCAGTTGCAGGGCGTACAACAACTGGCGCAGTCCGTGCAGCAGATCTCCCAGGAAGTGGAAGCAAGCGGCGTAGCGCAGCGGGCACTTGTCGAAGCACACGTGCAGTCCCTGCAGGCGTCTATCGCGACTGTGGCGCAGCGCTTGGAAAGCCAAGAACAAAAACTGGATCGCGTGCGGCGCCCGTGGTGGGGTTCTTGATCGTCTTTCTGGGTTGAGGGACGGGGCAAGCGTCGAAGCTGCCCGCTTCAGGTCAGACCCGGTCGCTGTGACGGGTCACCGTGCTTCTCCCAGCTTTTGCGTGCGGTGAGCACGTTTTGGGTGGCTGATCGCGGCCAATCGTTTCGTTCGTAACTCCCGCGTTGCAGGGGGGGGGGGGGGGCAGGCCCGTGCCGCGCTCGCTTGTTGTCTTTACCGCGCGCTAGGCTGCAGCGCGGCGCGATTGAGGCTGAACGTCAACGCGCGGTGCTGGTGCGGACATCGGTCATCGCCCCGAAATGGTAGAATTTCACGCTAGACGGTGAGGGTGGTGTCTGGGGCATTGTGTCCAGGCGCCATCGCCGGATGCCGTCTCATGGGGCTTCAAATGTCGGGGTTGGCGGTCGTCCAAGGGCCCTGTAACGATCGTTTTTTAGGAATGGAAATGGAGCACGTGAAGGCTATCGCGTTTTATCTGCCGCAGTACCACCCCGTGGCGGAGAACTCCGAGTGGTGGGGGCCGGGATTCACGGAATGGACCAATGTCGCCAAGGGTAAGCCGAATTTCGTCGGCCATTACCAGCCGCATATCCCCCGTGAACTGGGCTTCTACGATTTGCGCCTGGTCGACAACATGCGTGCGCAGGCAGAGTTGGCGAAGCTGTACGGCGTTCATGGATTTTGTTTCTATTATTATTGGTTCGATGGCCGCCGCATTCTCGAGCTGCCGCTCGATAATTATCTGAAAAGCGACATCGAGTTTCCATTCTGCATCTGCTGGGCAAACGAGAACTGGACACGCACCTGGGATGGACTCGAGAAGGACGTGCTGCTGGAGCAGAAACATGGTGAAGATCAGGATCGTCGGTTCCTTGAGGATATCCTCCCGCTACTGAGCGACAGGCGCGCCATTCGCGTCGACGACAAGCCGATCGTATTGGTGTACCGTGCCGACCTGTTCCCTGATTCCCTGGAGACCACCGCGCGTTGGCGCGATGTCGCCAGGCAGCACGGCATCGGCGAAATCCACCTGGTGGCGGTGCAGTTCTATGGCATCGTCGATCCGCGCGAATGGGGATTCGATGCCGCCGTGGAGTTTCCGCCGCACACCTTCATTGGTGCCGACAACCGGCTGACGCACCACATCGAGTTCACCAATCCGGAGTTCCGTGGTGGCATTGTCGATTACCGCAAGGTGATCGCGCAGTCCATCGGTCGCCCTAAGCCTGAGTTTCGCTGGTATCGCGGTATCGTCCCGTCCTGGGACAACACCGCCAGACGCCAGCATACCTCACATATTCTCGCCGAATCCTCCCCGTCGCTCTACGCGTACTGGCTGCGCAAGCTGGTCGAGTACACCCGCGTCAACAACGCGCCCGAGGATCAGGTGATCTTCATCAACGCTTGGAACGAATGGGGCGAAGGGTGCCATCTCGAGCCAGACCTGAAGCATGGCCTTGCCTATCTCGAAGCGACATATGCAGCGTTGTCGGGCGATCGCTCGGAACTGGATGAGGTCCTGAAGGACGAAAGGCTGTTGCGTACACTTGGAGGAGACCGGCTGAAGGCGCTATTGGACGATCGCGATCGCCTCGTGAACGACGTCGTGCTGCTCTCCGCGGAAGTCCGCAGGACCAACCCGCAGGGCATCGAAATGAATTCGCCCTCGCCATCCGGTTTGCGTTCCTTCATTGGTCGATGCCTGCTTCCCTTCCCGCGCCTGCGGGCGTTCGCCGTCCGGGTCTACAACGCATGGAACCGATGAAGCCGGTGCGCCGCGTTGCAGTCGTCGCTCATTTCGATGCCGAAGGCTTATTGACCGAGTTCACCCGTCGCCTGCTCGACGAATTACTGTTGCACGCCGAGCGCATTTTGCTGGTCTCCACTCGACTGGCGCCGGAGCAGGCCGCCACGCTCGATGCCCGCATCAAGGTGATCGTCCGGGAGAACGTTGGCTACGATTTCTACTCGTTCCGTACCGGCATCTTCGCAGTCGAGGCGCTTTACGCCTACGACGAACTGATCGTCGCCAACGACAGCGCCTTGACCATCGACCGTGGCGGCATCGGCAAGGCGTTCGCCAAGATGCGCGATGTGGACTGCGATGCCTGGGGAATGACGCAATCGTTCCAGGTGGCTCGCCATCTGCAGTCCTATTTCCTGGTTTTTCGCAAGAATGCGTTCTTCAGCCAGTACTTCGATCGTTTCTGGAGAGACGTGCGTGTGCTGGAGGACAAGTGGGAGATCATTCTTTCCTACGAGATCGGCCTGACCCAATGCCTGCTCAGGAATGGCGCGAAGATCGCGGCCGCCTTCGAGCCGGACGCGAGTCATGAAGGCAAGGTTTCCGCGCGGCTGCAGCGTCGCCACGCCGCTGCCGGCGACCTTTCCTCTCCGAGCAACAAGGAGATCGCGGAAGCCAATCCCGTGCATTTCCTTTGGGACGAGCTCTATCGCAGCTTCGGCTTCATCAAGAGCGAGGTGCTGCGCGACGATCCCAATGGCGTCAACGATATCGATCTGTCGAGCGTGGTGACCGACCCGCAGTTGCGGGCGATGGTCGAGCACGAAGTGCAGCGCATGCGCCAGACGCGCGCCAAGGCGGCGCCCCTTGGCGCGGCGGAGAATGTCCTGGCGTCCAAGGATGAGCTCGAGCGTTACGGCGTGCGCTCGATCCTTCCTGGAAGCCTGCGGGCGCGGTTCGCGATCGTCCTGCACCTATACCACATGGACCTGATCGACAACATCTACGGTTACATGCGCAATGTGATCGTCGACCACGACGTGTTCGTCTCGGTCAAGTCGGTCGCCGACCACCGGGTCGCAGTTCGCTACTTCCAGGAGCGCAATGTCCGCGCCTTCGTTTTCGTGCATCCGAACATCGGGCGCGACGTCGGTCCGTTCGTCAGTCTGCTCAACACCGGTCTTCTCGATCGCTACGATGCGGTGTGCAAGCTTCATTCGAAGAAAAGCGTTTACCACAACGCCGGTGGGCAGTGGCGCGACGATCTGATGAAGTCATTGCTGGGTTCCTCGCTCACGGTGCTGAAGATCCTGCACGCCTTCGATCACAAGCCCGCCTGCGGCATCATCGGGCCGGAGAGTGCGTATGTCTGCAACTCGCGCTTTTGGGGCGGCAACGAGGAGCGCCTGCGGGTGCTGGCCGCGGAAACGCTTATCGATGACGCGCGCATTCGCCTTGGGTTCTTCGCTGGCACCATGTTTTGGTTCCGGCCCGTGGCGTTGGATGCCTTGAAAGCGCGGAATATTGCCCTGAGCGAGTTCGATCCTGAGGCGGGTCAACTCGATGCGACGCTTGCCCACGTGATCGAACGCCTCTTCGTTCTATGGATTGAGCAGTCAGGGTATTTCGCAAGTACCACGCGATGCCCGGGCGTCCCGCTCCGACACGAAGACTACGAAAAGCGTGGGCTTGCCGTCCTGCCAGCTAATGGTGTGAACTAGCGTTGTGCACAGCGGGGGGCGGGGGCAGCGTGATTAGTCGAGTATGGCGTCAGCATCTTTCCGAGTACTTTGCGGCTTTATCGGAGAAGGTGGCGAGTTCCGTGCTGGAATGTGAGCAGCAGAGATCTTTCGGTTTCGCCAATGAGCCTGTACCAGCCGACGCGACTGGCGGCCAGGCTCCGTTTAAAGGTGCTTATTGGCTCAATGAACATGAGTCATCTCTACCCTGCCTGCTGGAGGACTGGGAGCGCATTCTGCGCGATGCTGGGCATGCCAAGCCGAAAGGCGGCTATTTTTGCGCTCGATTGCAGTCAGGACATCGTCGCCATGATCGCTCGATTGCTTGAGTTCTTCTGCGTCCGAGCCGTCAAGCGAACGGGCAACTACAACTATGCGAGATTTTCCGCCCTTTTGCGCTGCATAAGGGGATGCTCCCCCGGGTGGCTAGCATGTCTTAGACATGCCGGCTGGCAATACTGCTGTCGCACAAGTGGCCTGCTACGGTTTAACGGCGATGTTCTCGTCGTGCCTCAGGTCCGATATCTTGCACTTGGCGAATTTACAGTCATTCGTCGATGTCGCTATGTCGCAAAGATGCTATTGCATCGTATGAGATCAACCATTGGTCTTGTGCGGGCTGTGGAGGCTTATGCCAGATGCGGGAGTCTGCGTTTGGCGGACTTCCTTGTGGTATGTCAGTGGACCACCTTTAGTGTGCCAAGGCTGCGCGACATCAGGTCAATGGAATCGCCGATGTGCAGCCTTGCCGAGCTTTGAATATCAGCATGCTGGCAATTGCCTACATTCTCGTTCTTAACAATGGCCGCCTAAGGCCTGGATCATAGAAATTCATGAACGACCGCCACTTAATTCAGTCCCCCGATATTCAGCCGACGTCGCCATCAAACCGGTATGCGGTCGTGGTAGCTTTCCTGCTCGTAATATTGATGGTGACGCCTTGGGCGCCCGCTATGCCCTTCGCTGGATTGGACGGCTCTTGGAGCTATGCGATGAACGTCGCTACGGCCCAGCATATGCGCTTTGGCCAAGACATCATCTTTACCTTCGGACCTCTGGCGTCGATCTTTACCCGGGTCTACCACCCCGCGACCGACATGCTGATGATCGGCGGATCGCTACTAATAGCGGTTGCGCTTTTTGCCGGCATTTGGGCATGGGTAGCGTCGCATCGGCGCTGGCTGCTGCTGTGGTTGCCGGTGCTTATCAGCTTTTGCTGGGGGCGCGATGCGCTGTTCTTGTTCCTTCCACTTTTATTGCCTTGTGTCGCCAGTGTCGGCGTGGAGCGTGGCCGGCCCATAACTATGACCTTGGCTCTTTTGGCTGCCGCCAACGCGATTTTGCCGCTGGTTAAGGGTAACTTTGGCGTAATGGTTGGAATTTCGACTATTGTGGCTATCTTGCTCTGCTGGCGGTCGTCGCCACGCAGCGCTCTTCTAATTATCGTGGTGGAAGTGGGGGCGTTGATTTGCGCCTGGTTGCTTGCTGGGCAACGAATAGGTGATCTGCCTGGTTACTTTATCGCGCAATTGCCGATCATCTCCGGATATACCGGCGCTATGTCGGTGCCCGGACGTGGGCTTGATATCGTCGTATTCATCCTTGCGGCGACTCTCCTGCTAGGTGTTTCGATGCTGAGCCGTCTGCGCCGGCACTGGTATCTTCCTGTGCTGTTCGCGGCCTATCTATTTGTGTGCTTCAAGACGGGGTTTGTCAGGCATGATGGCCATGCATTAACCGCCGGGATGGGCTTGGCTTATGTGGGCTTCCTCTTTTGGTTGGGGCCGACCAGCGGCGATGGCCGCGGTCCAGTCGCTTTCGCCATCGGGTTGATCGGCTGGGCATTGATTGCGTCTTCTTATCAGCCGGTGGGGCTGGATGGCTCGGTATCTCGTTTCACCGAAATGGTGACGGAAAATGCACGTGGTGCATGGGCGCGTCTGAATAACTCAGGCGCCTTGCAAGCGCAGTTTGAACGCGATGTTGCACAACTGGCGGCACATCCACCATTCGTGCGCAGTCAAGAACCGGCGGATGTCTATCCCGTTGAATTGACGCCGTTGCTCGCGACAGGGGCTAACTGGAAACCACGGCCGATCTTGCAGAGCTATTCCGCTTACACTCCTGGCTTGGTGATGATCAATGCTGAGCATTTGGTTCGTAACCCGCCGTCACGGATCTATTTTGCTCTATCCCCAATCGACAATCGTTATCCTTCGCTCGATGACGGCGCTAGTTGGCCGGCACTACTGGGCAGCTATACCTTGAAGCAACTCAACAGCGACTTCGCTGTGCTTGAGCGTGCGTTGCCAACCAAGCCGCCGCTGACTCCTGTTGTGCAACGTCAGGTAGATGCAGTCTTGGGTGAGGATGTGGTCGTCGCTGATTCGGAACATCCGGTATGGGTCACTGTAGATATTCAGCCGACCCTGCTTGGAAGATTGGTTGCTCTGCTTTACAAGTTGCCCGAATTGTCGATGCGCGTGCGCTATGTTGATGAGGCAACAGCTGATTTTCGCTTCATTCCTGGTATGGCGCGTAGTGGTTTCTTGCTATCGCCGACGGTTAGAGATGCCAAGGACTTCGCGGCGTTGAGTTCGCATTATCGAGCGAATCTAATTGGTCAACGCCGGGTGGCCGCGCTTAGTATCGCCGGGGCCCGGGGCACGCGCTGGCTCTGGCGCCACAGTTATCGTTTGGTTTTTTCGCGTCTGGATATACCCGCGTCCACGTCGGTTGATGAGGTTCTGGCTGGTGCCAGGACGCCTAGCGCAGGCCCGTCTTCTTTCGCCATTGGGGGGCAGTGCCGTATCGACGAGATCGATGGCCGCCCGGTCGGCGGCGCACCTTCTGCGCTCGTCAAGCCAATGGTCGTGATTCGGGGCTGGGCCGCCCTTGATGCCGAGCATGGCAGGCCGAATCAGGGGGTTCGGCTGCTGATGAGTTCGGGTGGATCGGAATTTGGCACATTGCCTGCCTATCGTGTGTCACGTCCTGATGTCGCTCGTCACTTCAACCATCCCGAACTCGAATACTCAGGTTTTGAAGCCTATGTGGATGTGCGGCAGCTACCGGTAGACTCCCAGATACAGATTCTTCAAAAAGATGGCGACCGGTGGCTGCTATGCAGCGGTGTCACGGCAGCTACTCACCGTGCCGACGGGGAGGAGTAGCACGCGCAGTAGCGACATAGTCCAAGATCTGCGCGCGATACTGCTATCACTTGGGTGCCCGAGCGCTTGTCAAATCTCCCGCGCATAGTTTGCGTCATCCCTTTGAGTAGCTAACAAAACTACCGCGCAGCCGCCAAGTGGCCGGACGGTTATATGCCGCTAGTTGTGATCTCTCATTAGGTTGTTCATCCGGGGCATCTCTGGAAGATGGGGTTGCAAAGCCAACCCAGCCCCCAGGAGCCCCGGATGAACCTGCATCAACATGCCCGTTTGAGCCCTCGCGGTCGAGCCCTGCTGGTGGATCGCATCCTTGTTCATGGGCTGCGCGTGGAAGAAGCGGCGCTTGCGGCCGGTGCCAGCGTCCGAACAGCCTACAAATGGCTCAAGCGCTTCAAGGAATGGGGGGCGCAGTGCTTGACCGATCGCAATTCCCGGCCTCAAGACCCAAGCCATGCCACGTCTCAGCGCGTCGTGGATCAGGTCATCTCACTGCGCCGTTCACACCACACGTATCGGCAGATCGCCGAGCAGTTGCCTGTGGCGCCGAGCACCATCGCGCGGTTGCTGCGCCGCGCCGGCCTGCACCGGCTAGCGGATCTGGAGCCGGCCCTGCCGCGCAATCGCTATGAGTACGCCCAACCCGGCCAACTGCTGCAGCTGGACCTCAAGAAGCTGGCCAATTTTCGCCAGCCCGGCCACCGCGTGACCGATGATCACCTCCCTTGGCACTGGCTGGGAGTACGTCCATCTTGCCATCGACGACCACTCCCGCGTGGCCTTCGGCACCATCGAGCCCGACGAACGCGGTATCAGTGTCTCCAGGTCGCTGATGCAAGCGGTTCGCTACTACCGCAGCCTGGGCGTGTGCTTGTAGCGTGTTGACCGACAACGGCGCCTGATACACATCACGCCGCTTTCGATGCCTTGTCCGATGGCTCAGCCTGCGCCATCTGCGAACCCGACCCTACACGCCGCGCACCAATGGCAGGCCGAACGGCTGGTGCAGACCAGCCTGCGAGAATGGGCCTATGCGCGCTCTTATATCGAGTCCACACAACGCGCCAACGCCCTCCAGGGCTGGCTGCATAACTACAACTGGCATCGACCACACGCTAGCCTTGGCTACAAGTCTCCCATCTCCTGTGTTCCAATGAACAACGTGGTGAGTTTACGCAACTGGTACACAGCGGTTCCTGCACGCCGTCCAAACCCCTCTGGGGGCTGCTCGCGACGTCTTGTTAACCACTCTTAGCTTCAGTGCTATTTCGCTCACTGTTGTTGCTTTTTCGCCTCGATCGTAATGCTCCATCCCGGCGGGTTGATGGGGATTGTGTGTGTACCTGGTTGCTCAAGGTCGGAGGCGTGGTCACGCCAGGAGAAATCGCTGAGTGCGGCCCGCCTCTGGAACTGAGGATTGTTGAGTGCCACTAGGCAGATCAGTGCCGAGACGATCGCCGTTGCGCGGAAGCGACTTCCAGTGCTGCGCAGTGCTAGCCAGACCACCCACCACCACACCACTTTTATGAGATAAAAATAACGATCGGCTGCGCTTGGCTGGTAAATCTGTTGCAAATCCGTGATGCGCAGGGCGGAAGCGATGGTTTCAAGTATGGCGAAGACAGCGAACCCCATGACCTGCAGCCGCGCATGACCATCGATTCGCTTTGAAAGCACCAGCGTCCCGATGAGTAACGCGTAGAGTACCAGCCAACTAGTGCCGGTAAGGAAGTCATTACCGAACATATGGATAGGAACTAGCTCGGTGAAGGTGGCATTTATGGCCTTTAACAAGTCATGGTGCGTGGCGCTTTCCGTAGGAGGCGCTACCAACAGCACGCCTGTCTGGATTATCGCTCCCAGCCCCAGAGCCAATAACGCTGGCCAGTCACGCTCGCTTAGGAAACTACGCAAGGCTCCGTCGAATGGATCATAGGACAACTTCCTGGCTATCCAACTGGATGCCAACATGCCTGTGATAATAATCGAGAGAAGGATTGAAAAGGGGCCTGTCAATGCCATTAAAAGTATGCCTATGACGCGCAGCCATCCTAGGGTGTTGGCGTGGCGTGGAGATGCAGGCGAGAGGCAGCAGGCACCTAATGCGAATTGCAGGAACCACTGCGCGTTAGTGATCGTGCCGAAGATCTCACCGCTGGTCGGAACCGCCAGGCATGACAACGCAACTACCCAGGCCGGTACGTACAAGCGCAACTTCTGGCAAGTCATGGTAATCGCTGATGCGCTCAAGACGATGGCAAATGCGTTGTATACCAGGGGTGCCTTAGTAATGGATATCCATGATGCAACCCAGGCCACTAATCTAGGAATGGCATGCAGGTAGCCAGCGTAAGGAACCCAAAGCTGAGGCAGCTTATGACCAAACTGTTGTTGAAAAAAGATGGTGGCGTCTTCGGCCCAAAATTGGGGATGGCTGAGCGCATCGTTGCTCTTGTAAGCGATCACGAGCAGGATCACCAAAAACATAGGTAGCTGTGGTTGAGCAATCTGTGACTGGCGATGGAGGAGGGGCGGAGGACGCTTTGTCATGCGATAAGCCTGTTCAGTTCATGGTGCGTGGCGAAGCGAACGAAAGACGCTTGTGCCCGAGATAGCTAGTGATGACCGGCGCCGCGACTCCAATGGCGTGTGCGATGGTTTCGTTGTGAAAATCAATGCCAAGTGTCGGTAGCAGCCAGCGAGCAAGCAACAGGCTGATAAGGATCGTTTGGCCAAGGGCCACCAGATTAATCGCCGTAAACCAGAGCATCTGATGATGTAGACGATTTCTGGCTTGATTGAATACAAAAATTTTGTTGAGAGTGAACGCCGATATCATGCCTAGTACATACGCGATGATGATGGCTGGTACATAGGCGATCCAATGGCTCAGAACCATGCGGGAGCCAAAGTTCACTGCGGCAGCCAACCCCCCTACGATCAGGAACAGGAGGAATTGCCGGGACAGGATTGGCCCCTTCACCGCTTTTCCGTCCCCAGTGCGGCCGTATCGGCCAGGGTCTGGCCGACCGCGATGCTTTCGTTGATCGAGCGATCTTCCGGGTAGTAGTACGCCGTATCCGCCATGTAGAAACCGGCCAGCGGCGTCTTCATCGGCGGCAGCATGTCCTGGAACCCCGGCGGGCAGATGGTCTGCGCGTACTCGTAGCGATGACAATGGGTTGCGCGGATCCACTCGGGCTTGAAGTCCGGATTGATCATCGGCAGGTAACTGATGACTTCGTCGATCAGTTGCTGGTTGCTCCACTGCCATTTCGGATGAGTCTTGGGCATGTAGTAGGGCGCGTACACGATGTGCTCGCCCGGGCCCTTGCCGGGGTTGAGGTTGCTGTACTCGATCAGGCCGGGGATGGAGATCCGCTCGTCGCTGATGTTCATCCAGAAGTTCTCGCTGACCGGCTTGGACAGCTTCAGGATCACGCAGGCGACGGGGATGTTCTCGATCGCGGCGACCTGGTCGGCGAAGGTCTTGGGCAGGCCGGGCACCATGCCAGGCACGTACTGGATCGGTGCCGTCGACACCACGCCGTCGTAGGCATGATGGCCGTCGCGGGTGCGGATGCCGGTGACCTTGCCGTCGGCCGAGGCGACTTCCTCGATCGGTTGCGACAGCAGGATGCGCCCACCGAGGCGCGTGACTTCCGCGGCCATGCGTTCCAGCAGCACGGCCGAGCCGCCTTCCAGATAGCCCATGCTTTCGTTGAACAGGTTGCGCCGCGACAGCGCCACGCGCTTGATGCGGGTGCCGATCCACGAGGCGGACAGGTCGTTCTGGTACTCGAAGAACTTCAGCGCGAACGCCTTTTCCCACATCACCTTGTAGGCCTTGGGGCCGATCCAGCGGGTGATCCAGTCGCGCGCGTTCTCCTTGTCCAGCGCGGTCCAGTCGCTGATGCCCTTGGTGTGCATGACGTGCAGGGCGTAGCGGATCTTGTCGACCAGCCCCAGGTGCGGGAAGCCGAGCAGCGCGAACGGCGTGCCCCACTTGTGCAGCTTGCCCTGGTAGTAATACCCCATCTTGGTGTCCGTCCAGTGCAGGCGGTCGGACAGCTTCAGGTCCTCGAGCAGCTTGAACAGCGGGAAATCGGTCTTGCAGATGAAGTGGTAGTAGCGCTCGATGCGCAGGCCGTCGAAGTCGAAGTCCGCGGACATGCCGCCGATGCGGTCATCGCGTTCGTAGACGTCGACCTGGTGGCCCTTCTTCAGCAGTTCCATGGCAGCCATCAGGCCCATGGGGCCGCTGCCGACGATCGCGAATGTACTCATGGTTCTGGTCTCGTATGACGGTTCAGCGCTTGAGCACGATGTGGCTGTAGCGCGGGTCGGTATAGCTCTCGCGGATCGCGTCTTCGAACGGGGTCTGGCGCACGCCGAACACCGCCTCGGTATCGACGCCCTTGAAGTCGTCGCCGGCGCTCAGCGCCTTCAGTTGGTCGGCGGTGAACGGTGGCTTGGAACTGAAGAGCGAGTACAGGCGCAGCAGGAAGGCGAAGAAGCCGATCGGGATATGCACGATCAGGGTGTGCAGCTTCTTGACCCGCTTGATGGTCTTGATGATGTCGACATAGTCCACGCGGGTGTCGCCGACGATGTCGTAAACCTCGCCGTCCGGTTCGCGTTCGATGCACTTGGCGATGCAGCGGCAGAAGTCGCGCTCGTACAGCGGCTGGCGCATGAACCGGCCATCGCCCGGAATCGGGAACACCGGCGTCCTGGCCATGAAGCGCGACAGCCAGCCCAAGTGCTTGGGATCGAACCAGCCGAACATCAGGGTCGGGCGCAGCACGCAGTGGCGCAGGCCGCTGGCGACCACCATCTCTTCCTGAGCGCGCTTGGTGTTGGTGTAGTCGTCCTTGGCCACCGAGTTCACCACCGAGGAACTGATGTGCACCATGTAAGGCACGTTTGCCGCGCGGCAGGCGTCGAGCACGTGCGCCGTTGCGGTCAGGTTGTTGCGGGTGAACAGGTCGGTGGTCTTGCCGGTGATCTGCGCGTGCAACTGGGCCACGCACGCCGCGCCCTCGAATTCGCGCATCCAGTCGCCGGGCTCGGCCAGATCCGCCTCCACCACGCGTACAGCCGGATGCAGTTCGCGCAGGATCTGCAGGTTGTGCGCATGCTTGTCGATCGCCACCAACTGGGTGTAGCCCTGCTGCTCCAGTTCGACGATCAGGTTCTGGCCGACCAGGCCCGCGGCGCCGGTGATGACGATCTTGGCGTGTTTGTCGGTCATGTCAGAGCTTGATCCTGCGGAAGACGAATTCGGGAATGGACTTGATGACGAACATGATCGCCCACCAGAAACCGGGCAGGTAGGCGACCGCGCGGCGACCGTCCACGGCGCGCAGGATGCCCTTGGCGATCTGGTCGGGCTTGGCCCACAGCGCGCCCTTCTTGAAGGCGGCGGTCATCGGCGTATCGACGAAACCCGGCTTGATGGTGAGCACGTTGATGCCCTCCGGGCGCAGGCGCTGGCCGAGGCCGCTCAGGTAGGCGCTGACCGCGGCCTTGGCACTGCCGTACAGGTAGTTGCTGGCGCGGCCGCGGTCGCCGGCCACCGACGAGATCACCGCCAGTGTCGCGCCCGTGCGCAGGCGCGGCACCAGCGCGGCGCACAGTGCGATCGTGGCGGTGCCGTTGGTGGCGAACTCGCGCATCGACAGCTCCACGGAGGCGTCGCACGCGGCCTGGTCGGGCAGCGTGCCGTGGGCGATCAGCACCACGTCCACGCCACCCAGCGCGGCCCAGGCGGCATCGAAGGCTGCGGCATGGCCGGCGCTGTCGTTGACGTCGAGCACGCCGACGCTGGTCTTGCCGCCGCGCGCCGACAGGTCCGACGCGATCGCGTCCAGGCGCGCGGCCTGGCGGCCGAGCAGATGGAGGGCCGCGCCGCGCGCAGCGTAGTGCCGGGCGGTGGCCTCGGCGATGGCCGAGGTGGCGCCGATGATGAGGACGCGTTGCATGTTCACTCCGTGACCCGGCGCCAGAAGCCGGAAGAAAAGCGGGGATCGAGATAGTGGCTGAAGTCCTGCCAGCGGGCATAGGCGCGCTGGAACGAGGCGGCGGACATGCGCGCGTCCTTGGCAGGGTACAGAGCGCCGCCAGCGGCGTCGACAATCCGGTCCAGCCGCTCCAGCAGGCGCAGCACATCGGCGC
Source organism: Xanthomonas sp. LF02-5 (assembly GCF_034105325.1). Classification (NCBI taxonomy): domain Bacteria; kingdom Pseudomonadati; phylum Pseudomonadota; class Gammaproteobacteria; order Lysobacterales; family Lysobacteraceae; genus Xanthomonas; species Xanthomonas sp. LF02-5. The sequence continues at coordinate 164,630 of NZ_JAXGGF010000001.1, forward strand.
CATCGTTGGGGAAATCCAGCGCCAGGGTGGTGCCCGGGCGCGGGAAGGACAGCATGCCGCGTGCAGGTACGTCGCCGAATTCCTTCAGCACGGCCAGGAAGGAGCCGCTGCCGCTGCGGGCGATTTCCGCCAGCAGCGCGTCCACGCCGTCGCGCGCGGTGGCCGGCGGCAGCACGCACTGGTATTGCAGGAAGCCGCGCGGGCCGTACATGCGATTCCAGTGGCGGATGCCGTCCAGCGGATAGAAGAACGGCAGCAAATGGCTCAGCCGGCGCTTGCTGCGTGCGGGCTGGCGCCAGTAGTACAGCGCGTTGAACGGCCGCAGCGACAGCTTGTTGACCAGCGAGACGGGCGGGGTCAGCGGCATCGCCAGGCCCTTGCCGGGCGAGGCCGGGCGCTCTTCGGGCTGGCCGGTGCAGTGATCGGCGCGGGTGAAATGGCCGCGGCCGCGGGCGCGCCCGCTGGCCAGGCAGTCGATCCAGGCGACGCTGTACTCGTGGCTGTCGGCCGAGGCGGCGGACAGGGCGAAGAACTCATCGAGCGAGCCGAAGCGGATGTTCTCCGTCTCCAGCGCCGGGCCCGGCACGCGGCGCAACTGGATCTCCGCCCAGGTGATCAGCCCTGTCAGGCCGAGTCCGCCGACCGTGGCCGCGAACCAGCCCTCGGCATCGTCGTGCGGCGTGCACAGGCGGCGGCTGCCGTCGCTGCGCAGCAGCTCGAAGGCGCGCACGTGGTGGCCGAAGTTGCCGGTGCGGTGATGGTTCTTGCCGTGCACGTCGTTGGCGATGGCGCCGGCTACGGTGACGTAGCGAGTGCCCGGCGTCACCGGCAGGAACCAGCCCTGCGGCATGACCAGGTCGATGATCTCGGCGAGGGTGACCCCGGCCTCGCAGCGCAGCCGGCCGGTCGCCGGGTCGAAGCCGATGAAGCGGTCCAGGCCGCGCGCGCACAGCAAGGTGCCGTCGGGATTGAGGCAACTGTCGCCGTAGCTGCGGCCGTTTCCGCGCGGCAGCGCCGTGCCGGCGAAGGCCGGCAGGGTCGCCGCCCGGTCGGCGATCGGCAGCAGCGTCTGCGTCGCGTGCGGATAGCGTCCCCAGGACTGCCCGGCATCGGCCATCAGATGGCGCTCAGCGCGAACAGTCCGCACAGCACCACGACCACCTGGCTGACCCGGTCGGTGGCGGCGAACACGATCGGGTCGTCATGCATGTCGCCGCGGTGCGCCACGATCCAGACCCGGCTGACCCAGTACAGCAGCACCGGGCAGATCAGCCACAGCAACTTCGGATGCCGGTACAGCTGCACGCTTTCCGGGCTGTTGATGTACAGCGCCATCACCATGACCGCGATGTAGCCGGCCGCCGCGCCCATCGACTGCAGCAGCACCAGGTCTTCCACCGAATAGGCGCGCCCGCTGGCCTTGGTCTTGCCGCTGCCGAGCATCGCGTGCAGTTCGGTGTAGCGCTTGAGCAGCGCCAGCGAGAGGAAGATGAACATCGAGAACGCGAGCAGCCAGAACGACAGTTCCAGGTCGATGGCCACCGCGCCGCCGATGATGCGCACGGTGTACAGCGCCGCCAGCAGCACCACGTCGATCATCACGATGCGCTTGAGCCGCAGCGAGTACGCCAGCGTCATCACGTAGTAGATCAGCAGGACGAGGGTGAAGTGCAGGTTGCAGGCCAGAGACAGCACCAGTCCGGCCACGGTCAGCGCGGGGGCGGCAAACAGGCCCTGCAGCAGCGGCAGGCGGCCGGCGGCGAACGGCCGCTTGCGCTTGCGCGGATGCTGCCGATCGGGCGTCAGATCAAGCAGGTCGTTGAGGACGTAGACGCCGGAGGCGCACAGTCCGAACGCCACCATGGCGATCACCGACTGCAGGACCGATTCGCCCTCCAGGAAGCGGTGTGAAGTCAGCAGCGGCACGAACACCAGCAGGTTCTTCAGCCACTGGTGCAGGCGCAGCGCCTTGAGCCAGGCGCGGGCGCGCGGCGGCGCTGGCCAGTGCCCATGCACGGTGGTGCGCTGTGCGGCGGCCGCGCGCAAGCCGTTGCCGTTGTTGACCACCCAGGCGCCGCCGGCCTTGTCCCACACGTGCAGGTCCACGCGGCCATTGCCGGCATAGTCGAAATTGCCTTCGCCGAACCGCTGCACCAGCACGTCGGCCTTGTTGCGGCCGGACAGGTTGCGCTGGCCGTCGCTGGCGATGACCTCTTCGAACAGGCCCAGGTGCGCGGCGATCGGCGCGACCAGCAACTGGTCGGAGGCGGTGCACAGCACGCGCGGGCGTTGCGGCGTGGTGCGCAGCAGCTCCAGGACGTGCTCGTTGTAGGGCAGGGTCTCGGCCGGGAGGGTGACCCGCGCGGCCAGTTCGCGCTTCAGCGCGGCCTTGCCGCGCAGCAGCCACAGCGGCAGCAGGAACACGTAAAGCGGATTGCGCGCCAGCAGGGTCAGCAGGGACTCGTAGAGGATGTCCGAATTCAGCAGCGTGCCGTCCAGATCCACGCAAAGCGCGCGCCCTGAGACAGCCGGGCGGTCGGCGGAAGGGCTGGGTGGGAGGGACATGCTGCGGCCTGGGGATGCATAGCGGGGCCGCGATTATAACCAGCGGTTCAGGCGGCCTGGCGGCGTTGCAGGAATTCGGTGACCCCCATCGCCAGGGCGCCCACGGCGACCGCGTACCAGAGCGTCACCAGCCGCGCGGCGACCGCCACCGCGATGGCATCGGCGGTGGCGACGCCCAGCCGGTCCAGCATCAGCACGATCGCCAGTTCGGTGGTGCCGACCCCGCCTGGGACGAAGGACAGCGCGCCGATCAACATCGCCAGCGGGTAGATGCCGAACGCGACCAGCGGATCCAGCTCCAGGCCCAGGCCACTGCACAGCCCGACGAAGACCGCCGAGGTCAGGCTCCAGGCGCCGGCGCCCGCGATCAGGCTGCGCACCATCTGTGCGGTGCCCAGGCAGGCACGCAGTTCCATGGCTGCGAACACAGCGAACTGGGCCGTCCTCCGCAGCCAGCGTCCGGGCAGGCGGTGTCCCATGCCCTCCAGCCAGGCCAGCAGGGCCGGCCAGGCAGCGGCGCCGAACAACAGGGCGACGAAGCCCAGCACCACCGCGGCGAGGGTGCCCAGGGTGGGGAAGACCGGCGCGGCCAGCAGCGACAGTGCCAGGATCACCAGCAGATCGGAGGCGCGCTCGAAGACGAACACCGCCAGCGTCCGCCCTGCCGGCACACCCATACGGGCGAAATAGCGGATGCGCAGCAATTCCCCAGCCTTGCCGGGCGTGGCGGTCAAGGCGAAACCGGCCAAGTAGGCGGCCCAGCCAAGCCAGAACGACACTGCGTGGCCTTGCCGTTGCAGCAGCCAGCGCCAGCGCCAGAAGCGGAACAGGTAGCTGGCCGAGACCGGCAGCACCGCCAGCGCCAGCAACGGCCAGATCGCGCCTAGCCGGGCGAACGTGCCGTTGCCGCGGTCGATCCACCACAGGGCGGCCAGGTAGCCGCCGCACAACAGCACGACGAACAGCGCCAGATGATCCGCGCGGTGGCGCGGCGCGGGCACGCCATCGGCGCCGTGCGGCATCATCCCCGGGTCTCCGCGACGGCTCAGCCCAGCGCCTTTTCCAGCTCCGGCAGCACCGTGAACAGGTCGCCGACCAGGCCGATGTCGGCGATCTCGAAGATCGGCGATTCCGGGTCCTTGTTGATCGCGACGATGGTGCCGGCGTCCTTGATGCCGGTCAGGTGCTGGATGGCGCCGGAAATGCCGATCGCCACGTACAGTTCCGGCGCGATGATCTTGCCGGTCTGGCCGACCTGCAGTTCGTTGGGCACGTAGCCGGCGTCGACCGCCGCGCGCGAGGCGCCGACCGCCGCGCCCAGCTTGTCGGCGAGCTGATAGACGATCTGGAAGTTCTCCGCCGAACCGACACCGCGGCCGCCGGAGACCACGCGCTTGGCGCTCTGCAGATCGGGGCGGTCTGACTTGCCGGCGGCGAGACCGACGAAGCGGGTGTGGCTCGGCAGCGCCGCGTCGACGCTGGCCGCTTCGACCGCCGCGCTGCCGCCCTGCGCCGCTTCCGGCCACGAGGCGCTGCGCACGGTGGCGACCACGATCTGGTCGGCCGGGGCCTGCACGCTGATGATGGCGTTGCCGGCGTAGATCGGGCGCTTGAACGCGTAGTCGCCGTCCACCGCCATCAGGTCGGAGATCTGGTTGACGCCGAGCAGGGCGGCCACCACCGGCATCAGGTCCTTGCCGTAGGTGGTGGAGGGGCCGAACACGTGGGTGTAGCCGGTCGCCAGGGCGGCGATCTGCGGGCCTAGCACCTGTGCGATGGCGTGTTCGTTGGCGGGATTGGCGACGGTGAGGACACGGGCGACGCCGGCGATCTGCGCGGCCTGGGCGGCCACCGCGGCCGGATCGGACGCCAGCACCACGATGTCGATGGCCTCGGCCGACAGCGCCTGCGCGGCGCTGACGCACTTGGCGGTGGCGGCGTTGAGCTGCCCGTTGAGATGTTCGGCGACGACGAGGATCTTGGTCATTACAGCAACCCCTTCTGCTTCAGTGCGGCCACCAGTTCGGCGGCATCCTTGACCATCACGCCGCGGCTGCGCTTGGCCGGCGGGGCGTAGTGGGTGGTGGTGAGGCTGTCGTTGGCCTCCACGCCCAGGTCGGCGAGGGCCAGCGTCTGCAGCGGCTTGCTCTTGGCCTTCATGATGTCCGGCAGCTTGATGAAGCGCGGCTCGTTCAGGCGCAGGTCGGTGGTGATCACCGCCGGCAGGTTCACTTCCAGCGTCTCCAGGCCGGCGTCGACCTCGCGGGTCACGGTGGCCTTGCCGTCGGCCACCACCAGCTTGCCGGCGAAGGTCGCCTGCGGCCGGCCCCACAGCGTGGCCAGCATCTGCCCGGTCTGGTTGGCGTCGTCGTCGATCGCCTGCTTGCCCAGGATCACCAGGTCCGGCTGCTCCTGCTCGACCAGCTTGAGCAGGGTACGCGCGGCGGTCAGCGGCTGGATCGCCGCGTCGGCGACCACGTGGATGGCACGGTTGGCGCCCATCGCCAGGCCGTTGCGCAGGTGCGCGGCGGCGTCGGCCGGGGCGATGGTGGCGACCACCACCTCGCTGGCGATGCCGGCGTCGCGCAGGCGCAGCGCCTCTTCCAGGGCGATTTCGTCGAACGGGTTGGCGGAGAGCTTGACGCCCTCGGTGACCACGCCGGAGCCGTCCGGCTTGACCTGGATGCGGACGTTGTAGTCCACCACGCGCTTGTAGGCGACGAGGATTTTCATCGTGTACGAGATCCTTCAACAGTTCGGGAAGGCCCGGCCGCGGCGGCTGGCACGGGGCAGTCGGGGGATTCTAACCGGGCGCGAGGGACCATGCGAGGGCGTATGGTGGGCGCCTTCGGCGGATCCGATCGCCGCCCGCGGCGACCACGACCGGTTCATATAAAGCGTATATCCTGTGTGGTTTGAATATCAGGCGCCGACGGCGCCGAATCAGGAGAGACACACAGTGGCGACTTGGCTCGTAACCGGCGGTGCCGGTTTCATCGGCGGTAATTTCGTGCTCGAGGCGGTGGCGCGCGGCATCCGTGTGATCAACCTGGACGCGTTGACCTATGCCGGGAACCTGAACACACTGGCGTCGCTGGACAGCAACCCGGACCATGTGTTCGTGCACGGGGATATCGGCGACCGCGATCTGGTGGGCCGCCTGCTCGCCGAGCACCAGCCCGACGCGGTGGTCAATTTCGCCGCCGAAAGCCACGTGGACCGCTCGATCGACGGGCCAGGCGCCTTCATCCAGACCAACGTGGTGGGCACCCTCGGCCTGCTGGAGTCGGTGCGCGATCACTGGAAGGCGCTGCCGGAGGACCGCCGCGACGCGTTCCGCTTCCTGCACGTGTCCACCGACGAGGTCTACGGCACGCTCGGCGAGACCGGCAAGTTCAGCGAAACCACGCCGTATGCGCCGAACTCGCCGTATTCGGCGTCCAAGGCCGCGTCCGACCATCTGGTGCGCGCGTTCCACCACACCTACGGCCTGCCGGTGCTGACCACCAACTGCTCCAACAACTACGGCCCGTACCACTTCCCCGAGAAGCTCATCCCGCTGGTGATCGCCAAGGCGCTGGCCGGCGAGCCGCTGCCGGTGTACGGCGACGGCAAGCAGGTACGCGATTGGCTGTTCGTCGGCGACCACTGCGAGGCGATCCGCACCGTGCTGGCCAAGGGCAAGGTCGGCGAGACCTACAACGTCGGCGGCAATTCCGAGAAACAGAACATCGAGGTGGTGCAGGCGATCTGCGCGCTGCTGGACGCGCGGCGTCCGCGCGAGGACGACAAGCCGCGCGCAAGCCAGATCACCTACGTCGCCGATCGGCCCGGCCACGACCGCCGCTACGCCATCGATGCGTCCAAGCTGAAGAACGAACTGGGCTGGGAGCCGCAGTACACCTTCGAACAGGGCATCGCGCTCACCGTGGACTGGTACCTGAGCCACCAGGACTGGGTGCAGGGCGTGCTCGACGGCAGCTATCGGCTGGAACGCATCGGCACCGCGGCATAACGCCAGTCCCTCGCAAGAATCCGCCCATGCGCGTGCGGACTTCACCAGGAAATACCTCATGACACAACGCAAGGGCATCATCCTCGCTGGCGGCTCCGGCACGCGGCTGTACCCGATCACCAAGGGCGTCAGCAAGCAGCTGCTGCCGGTGTACGACAAGCCGATGATCTACTACCCGCTCAGCGTGCTGATGCTGGCCGGCATCCGCGAGGTGCTGATCATCAACACCCCGCACGAGCAGGCGCTGTTCCAGGCGCTGCTGGGCGATGGCGCGCAGTGGGGCATGGACATCCAGTACGCGGTGCAGCCGAGCCCGGACGGGCTGGCTCAGGCCTACCTGATCGGCCGCGACTTCGTCGCAGGCAAACCGAGTTGCCTGGTGCTGGGCGACAACATCTTCCATGGCCACGGCCTGACCGAGACCCTGCGCCGCGCCGATGCGCGCCAGCATGGCGCGACCGTGTTCGGCTACTGGGTCAACGACCCCGAGCGCTACGGGGTGGCGGAGTTCGACGCCTCCGGCAAGGTCATCGACATCGAGGAAAAGCCGGCCAAGCCGCGTTCCAACTACGCGGTCACCGGCCTGTATTTCTACGATGGTCAGGCCAGCGACCATGCCGCGGAGCTGACGCCATCGCCGCGCGGCGAACTGGAGATCACCGATCTCAACCGCCGTTACCTGGAGGCCGGCGAACTGCACCTGGAAGCGTTGGGTCGCGGCTACGCGTGGCTGGACACCGGCACCCACCAGTCGCTGCACGAGGCCTCCAATTTCATCGAGACCATCCAGTCGCGGCAGGGCCTGCAGGTGTGCTGCCCGGAAGAGATCGCCTTCGGGCAAGGATGGATCGACGCGGCGCAGTTGGAGAAACTTGCCGCGCCGCTGCGCAAGAACGCTTATGGCACCTACCTGCATGAACTGGCTGTACGAGGATCCGTTCCGTGAAAGTGATTGAAACCAATCTGCCCGGCTGCGTGGTGATCGAGCCGGCGGTGTTCGGCGACGCGCGTGGCTATTTCTTCGAGACCTGGAACGCCGAGCGTTTCGGCGAGCACGGCTTGCCCACGAAGTTCGTGCAGAGCAACGTCTCCACCTCGGCCAAGGGCGTGCTGCGCGGCCTGCATTACCAGTGGCCGCGGCCGCAGGGCAAGCTGGTCAGCGTGCTGGAGGGCGAGGTGTACGACGTCGCCGTCGACATCCGCCACGGTTCGCCGCACTTCGGCCGCTGGGCCGCGGTGGTGCTGAGCGCTGAGAACAAGAAGCAGTTCTGGATTCCGGAAGGTTTCGCGCATGGGTTTGCCGTGCTGTCGGAGCGCGCGGTGTTCAGCTATCTGTGCACCGATGTGTACGTCAAGGAAGCCGACGCCGGCGTGCGCTGGGACGATGCCGCGATCGGCGTGGACTGGCCGATCTCCGAGCCAGTGCTGTCGGGCAAAGACGCGGTTGCGCCGTTCCTGGCCGATATCCCGGTCGAGCGCCTGCCGGTCTACCAGCCATGAGCGTGCTGGTCTTCGGCGGCAACGGCCAGGTCGGGCAGGAGTTGTTGCGCGCGCTGGCCGAGCAGGGGGCGGTGGTTGCGACCACGCGCAGCGGCCAGTTGCCGGACGGCAGTGCCTGCGAGCGCGCCGATTTCGACCAGCCGCAGACGTTGGGCGAATTGCTGGACCGGCTGCGGCCGTCGGCCGTGGTCAACGCCGCGGCCTATACGGCGGTCGATCGCGCCGAGCAGGACGCCGAAGCGGCGCACCGCGCCAATGCCGAGTCGCCGGCGGCGATCGCGGCCTGGTGCGCGGCGCACGGCGTGCCGCTGGTGCATTACTCCACCGACTATGTGTTCGATGGCCAGGGCACGCAGCCTTATCCGGAGGACGCGCCGACCGCGCCGCTGGGCGTGTACGGCGCCACCAAGCTCGCTGGCGAAGAGGCGATCCGCGCCTCCGGTGCGCAGCACCTGATCTTCCGCACCGCCTGGGTGTATGCCGCGCACGGCCACAATTTCCTGCGCACCATGTTGCGGGTCGGCGCCGACCGCGACGAACTCAAGGTGGTCGCCGACCAGGTCGGCACGCCGACGCCGGCGGCGCTGATCGCCGATGTCACCGCGCGGGTGCTGGCGCAGCGCGCGACGTTGCCGTCCGGGACCTGGCATCTGACCGCGACCGGCGAGACCACCTGGCACGGCTTCGCCGAGGCGATCTTTGCCGAGGCGGTGGCCGCGGGCTTGTTGACGCGTGCGCCGCGGGTGCTGCCGATCACCACCGCCGAGTATCCGACCCCGGCCAAGCGTCCGGCATATTCGCGCCTGGACGTGTCGCGCCTGCAGCGCGATTTCGCGCTGGAACTGCCACAGTGGCGCGATGGTCTGCGCCAGGTCATCGGCGAACTCGCCGCGGCAGCGCCGGCCGCCTGACCGCCGCACCCGGTAAACCACGCAGCCGAAAAACAAAGAGCCGGGCACTGCCCGGCTCTTTGCGTTTGCGGCCTACGCCGGACTCAGGTGCGTCCGTAAGTGTCCTCGAAGCGCACGATGTCGTCCTCGCCCAGATAGCTGCCCGACTGCACTTCGATCAGCTCCAGCGGTAGCTTGCCCGGATTCTTCAATCGATGCGTCACGCCGAGCGGGATGTAGGTGCTCTGGTTCTCGGTGAGCAGCAGCACTTCCTCGCCACGGGTGACCTCGGCGGTGCCGCTGACCACGATCCAGTGCTCGGCGCGGTGGTGATGCATCTGCAGGCTCAGCGTGGCGCCGGGCTTGACCGTGATGCGCTTGACCTGGAAGCGCTGGCCGTTGTCGATCGAATCGTAGGCGCCCCACGGGCGGTACACCTTGCGGTGCCAGGTGGCTTCGGAACGGCCGTCGGCCTTGATCCTGCCGACGATGTCCTTCACTTCCTGGATGCGCTCGCGGTGGCCGACCAGTACCGCGTCGTCGGTCTCCACCACCACCACGTCCTGCAGGCCCACCATCGCGATCAGGCGCGAGCCGTAGGCGTAGGTGTTGCGGCAATCGATCTCGATCACGTCGCCATGGTGAGCGTTTCCATTGGCGTCCTGCGGCGACACGTCCAGCAGTGCCGACCACGAGCCGACGTCGCTCCACTTCGCGTCCAGCGGCACCACCACCGCGTCGGCGGTCTTCTCCATCACCGCGTAATCGATGGAGTCGGAAGGACTGGCGGCGAACGCCTCCTTGTCCAGACGGGTGAAGTCGGCATCGCGCTTGGCCGATTGCCAGGCCTTGGTGCAGGCGTCGGCGATGGCGGGCTGGAACTTGCGCAGTTCTTCCAGATAGCGCGAGGCGCGGAACAGGAACATGCCGCTGTTCCAGTAGTACTCGCCGGAGGCCAGGTAGCTTTTCGCGGTCGCCAGGTCGGGCTTTTCGACGAAGCGCTCGACCGCGTGCGCGCCGTCGCCGGCGGCGGCCTTGATGTAGCCGTAGCCGGTTTCCGGTGCGGTCGGCTTGATCCCGAACGTCACCAGCTTGCCTTGCTCGGCCGCAACGGCGGCCACGCGCACCGCGGCCTGGAAGGCGGCTTCGTCGCCGATCACGTGATCGGAAGGCAGGACCAGCAACAACGGATCGGCGCCATCGCGCGCGGCCTCCAGCGCCGCCACGGCGATCGCCGGCGCGGTGTTGCGGCCCTTGGGTTCGAGCAGGATCGCATGCGGCTTCACGCCGATCTGCTGCAACTGCTCGGCCGCGACAAAGCGGTGCTCTTCGTTGGCGACCACGATGGGCGCGTGCGCGGCCACGGGTGCCGCGCGCTGCCAGGTGGCCTGCAGCATGCTCTGCTCGCCGACCAGCGGCAGGAACTGTTTCGGATACGACTCGCGCGACAACGGCCACAGCCGCGTGCCGGAACCGCCGGACAGGATGATGGGAAGGACGTCGCTCATGGGCGGGGGAACTCCATAGTGCGTCTAGGGGAGGGTGGTGGGATCAGCCGCGCAGCAGCTCGGAGATCTCCTGGGTGCGCTGTTCCAGCAGCGCTGCGTCGCCGCGGGTTTCCACGTTCAGGCGCAGCAGCGGTTCGGTGTTGGAACTGCGCAGGTTGAAACGCCAGTCGGCGAATTCGGCGCTGACGCCGTCGGTGTAGTCCAGCGTCGGCGCATGCGAGGCGAAGTGCTCCATCACCCGCGCCACCGCGGCCTTGGCGTCGGCGACCTTGAAGTTGATCTCGCCGCTGCACGGGAACTTCTGCATGCGCGCCTCGACCAGGTCGGCCAGCGAGCGGCCGGACTGCGACACCAGTTCGGCGATCAGCAGCCACGGGATCATCCCCGAGTCGGCGTAGGCGAATTCGCGGAAGTAGTGGTGCGCGCTCATCTCGCCGCCATATACGGCGTTTTCGCTGCGCATCTTCTCCTTGATGAAGGCATGGCCGCTCTTGCACAGCACCGGGATGCCGCCGGCTTCCTCGACCTGTTCGATGGTGTTCCAGGTCAGGCGCGGGTCGTGCACGACCTTGCCGCCCGGCTGCTTGGCCAGGATCGCCTGCGCCAGCAGGCCCACCAGGTAGTAGCCCTCGATGAAGCGGCCGTCGGCGTCGAAGAAGAAGCAGCGGTCGAAGTCGCCGTCCCAGGCGATACCGAAGTCGGCGCCGTGCTGCTTGACCGCGTTGGCGGTGGCGGCGCGGTTCTCCGGCAGCAGCGGGTTGGGAATGCCGTTGGGGAAGTGGCCGTCCGGCTCGTGGAAGACGCGCACGAATTCGAACGGCAGGTGCGGCGCCAGCAGGTCGACGATGGCGCCGGCGCCGCCGTTGCCGGCGTTGACCACCAGCTTCAGCGGTTTGAGCGTGGCGCGGTCGACATAGCTGAGCAGGTGTTCGATGTAGGCGCTCTTGTCCGGACGGTGGTGCTCGGCGGCGGTCGGCTCGGCGGCCGCCGCGGTGTCGGCGGCGACGGTGTCGCGGATCGCGAACAGGCCGGTATCGGAGCTGATCGGGCGCGCGTTCTCGCGCACCAGCTTCATGCCGTTGTAGTCCATCGGGTTGTGGCTGGCGGTGACCATCACGCCGCCGGCGGCCTGCAGGTGGTCGGTCTGGAAATACACTTCCTCGGTGCCGCACAGACCGATGTCGATGACCTCGCGGCCGCTGGCGCGCAGGCCGGCCGACAGCGCGTCCTGCAGCCCCTGGCTGGCCAGGCGCACGTCATGGCCGACCACCACCGGACCGCTGTCCAATTGCCCCGCCAGCGCCACGCCGATGCGGCGCGCCAAGTCCTCGTTCAGTTCGTCGGGTACGCGACCGCGGATGTCGTAGGCCTTGAATGCGGGAAGCGACATGGAAGAGGGTCCTAGTTGGGGGAAACCGGAGTGTAACGTTACGGCGCTTAATCGGTCGTTGCGGCGGTGCGGCGGGGGTCGCAGTCCCCGAGCGGCTAAACTAGCTGTCTACATTCCAATGCGGAGCTGGCGAATGGGCGACACCTCTACCCCTGCGGGCGGGCGGCGCGGCAAGCTTTTCCCCGATGCGGCCACGGCGCTGGCCGATGTGGTGGCGGACGGACAGACCCTGGCGGTCGGCGGGTTCGGCCTGTGCGGCATCCCGGAGGCCTTGATCGCGGCCTTGCGCGACAGCGGCGTCAACGGTCTCACCGTGATCTCCAACAACGCCGGCGTCGATGGCTTCGGCCTCGGCCAGCTGCTGGCGACGCGGCAGATCCGCAAGATGATTTCGTCCTACGTCGGCGAGAACAAGGAGTTCGAACGCCAGTACCTGGCCGGCGAGCTGGAACTGGAATTCAACCCGCAGGGCACCCTGGCCGAACGCCTGCGCGCCGGCGGTGCCGGCATCCCGGCGTTCTTCACCGCCACCGGCTACGGCACGGTGGTGGCCGAGGGCAAGGAGACCCGCGAGTTCGACGGCAAGCACTACGTGCTGGAGACCGCCTTGCGCGCCGACGTGGCCCTGGTCAAGGCGTGGAAGGCCGACGCCGCCGGCAACCTGGTGTTCCGCAAGACCGCGCGCAACTTCAACCCGGCCTGCGCGATGGCCGGCAAGCTCTGCATCGCCGAGGTCGAGCAGGTGGTGGAGACCGGCAGCCTGGATCCGGACCAGGTGCACCTGCCCGGGATCTACGTCGACCGCATCGTGCACAACCCGCATCCCGAAAAACGCATCGAACAGCGCACCCTGCGCCAGAAGGACGCCTGACATGGCCTGGACCCGCGACGACATGGCGCAGCGCGCCGCCCGCGAACTCACCGACGGCGCCTACGTGAACCTGGGCATCGGCCTGCCGACCCTGGTCGCCAACCACATCCCCGAGGGCGTGGACGTGTGGCTGCAGTCGGAGAACGGCCTGCTCGGCATCGGCCCGTTCCCGACCGAGGACGAGGTCGACGCCGACCTGATCAACGCCGGCAAGCAGACCGTCACCGCCCGCGCCGGCGCCAGCTACTTCGGCAGCCACGATTCCTTCGCGATGATCCGCGGTGGTCATATCGATCTGGCCATCCTCGGCGCGATGCAGGTCAGCGAGAAGGGCGACCTGGCCAACTGGATGGTGCCCGGCAAGATGGTCAAGGGCATGGGCGGCGCGATGGACCTGGTGGCCGGGGTCAAGCGCGTGGTCGTGCTGATGGAACACGTGGCCAAGGACGGCAGCCACAAGATCCTGCCGGCCTGCGACCTACCGCTGACCGGCGTCGGCGTGGTCGACCGCATCATCACCGACCTGGCGGTGTTCGACGTCACCGACAGCGGCCTGGTCCTGGTCGAGACCGCCGAGGGCGTGGACGAGGCGGAACTGGCCGCCAAGACTGGCGTGCCGTTCCGACGCGGCTAAGCGTCGGAACAGCGCCGCTCAGGTGCTCCGCTGCGCGTAGGCGTAGTCGGCGGACACTGGTGGCGGCTGGCCGAGCAGGTCGGCTGCGGTGGCGACGCGATAGCCGACGCACTCGGCCAGCGGCGCCGCCAGCCGCTCCACCGCATGCGCCAGGGTGGCGTCGAGTTGCCCTTGCTCGGGCTCGAATTCGGACGGGCACAGGCCGCTGTCCAGCAGCGGCCGCAGCGCCTGCAGGCGCGCCCAGAACATGCTGCCGGAGATGAACTGCGCCTGCGCCAGGCGCGCGTCGCTGTGGCCGGTGCGGCGCAGCAGGTAGTCGGCGCCCTCGCGGTTGCCGCCCCAGAACTCGGCCAACGGCAGCAGATGGCCTTCGGGTGCGACCAGGCCGAGCGCAGGATCCTGGGCGAAGGCCTGCAGCACGTGCGCGGCGCGGTCGGCGCCCGCCAGGCGCTGCACCAGTTCGCTGCGCCAGGCATCGCCGTTGGACAGATGGGTGCTGCGCTTGGTGTGCAGTTTCAGCACCACGTCCACGCCGTCGCGCAGCAGCCGCTCGGCCGCGTGCAGGAACGGCAGGATGTCGCGGCCGCGGTTCTCCAGCACCATCAGCTCGAACGGGAATGCGCACGCGTGCAGGTGCGCGCGCACGGCATCGGCCTGCTCGGGCGAGGTGGTGACCAGCAGGCGCCAGGGCAGGTTGCTCGCCGCCAGTTGCGCCAGCAGTTCCGGCAGCACCTGCGGATACCAGGCGTGGATGATCGCGTGCGGTGTCGTGTCGCGCGCCGGCAGCTGTGCAAGCGCGCGACGGGTGGCGTCGAGATAGGCATGACCCAGTCGCGCATCCGGCTCCAGCACGGCGCCTTCGGCCCACTCGTTCCAGGCGTTGACGAAGACCAGGCGCTGCTCGGCGCGGCGGCCCTGCAGCCGCGTGTGGATCGTGGTGCGCAGCCAGTCCTCGTAGCCGCGCGGCGAGGCATGCAGATAGACGCGGCCGGCACCGGGGCGACGCGCTTCGTTGTCCCAGCCCGGGTTGACGCCCGGATACAGCAGGTAGTCGGGCAGGGGGCGCGCGGCGATCTCCGCGGCCAGGGCGCGCCAATCCAGCACGGCACCGCTGTAGTGGGGATTGAGCAGGTGCTGGTCGGCCGCCAGCGAACGCGGATTGCTCATGTTCGGCGGGAACTCGACCGCCGCGTCGAAACCGATGTCGCGCGGATCGGGCCGCTCGAAGCCCTGCACATAGGCCAGGTGCAGTTCGCCGATGCCGTGCGCGCGGCACCAGTCGCGCCAACGCGTGGCGGTGGCCTGCGGATCCGGCAGCAGGTGCGGGCGGTACACCAGCAGCATCGGCCGGCCGTCCACGCGCAGGCAGCGCGGGTCGCGCAGGTAGTCGGCGACGTGCGCGATGAAGTCCAGGTCGTCCTGCGTGCTGTGCGCCTGCGCCATCAGCACGTCGTCGCCGCGGCCGTCCCAGCGCCGCGACCATTGTTCGTTGGCCCAGCACAGGCAGAACGGCAGTTCCAGCGTGGGATCGTCCAGCCACTGCCGCAGCGGCGTCTCCAGCAGGGTCTTGCCGCCGAACCAGTAGAAGTAGAAGCAGAACGCGCCGACGCCGTACTGCTTCGCCAGCGCCACCTGCTGGCGCATGCTGTCCGGGTTGCGCAGGTCGTAGAAGCCCAGGTCCGCCGGCAGCCGCGGCTGCACGTGTCCCTCGAATTGCGGCAGCGCGCGGGTGACGTTGCGCCATTCGGTGAAACCGGTGCCCCACCAGGCATCGTTCTCCGGGATCGGATGGAACTGCGGCAGGTAGAACGCCACCACGGTGGCCGGCAGCAGTGTCGGCAACGGCGCCTGCTGCGAGGAGACATGGCCGATCGCACGCTCGTCGGCGCGCGCGCGCGCCCGGCGTTCGCCGAACCCACCGCCCACCTGTCCGCGCGGCGGTGGCGGCACCAGGTCCGCATGGCGTTCCAGGAACCGCGCGCGCAGGCGGTCGCGCTGCGCCTGCGACAGCGGCAGGGCGCGGAAGCCGGCACGCAGCGTCAGGAACAGTGCGGTCTTCAGGCGCGCGGGCAGGCCTGCGCTCACAGGTTCTGGTAATTCGGCCCGGAGCCGCCTTCCGGCGTCACCCAGTCGATGATCGCGTAGGGATCCTTGATGTCGCAGGTCTTGCAGTGCACGCAGTTGGCGGCGTTGATCTGCAGGCGCTTGCCGGCCGCGTCGTCGACGATCTCGTACACCGCCGCCGGGCAGAAGCGCGTGCAGGGGTTGCCGTATTCCTCGGTGCAGCGGGTCACGCAGATCTGCGGGTCGAGCACGTGCAGGTGCACCGGCTGGTCCTCGTCGTGCTCGGTGGCGGCGAAGTACACGCCCTGCAGGCGGTCGCGCGGGGCCAGCTCGCGCTGCACGTAGTCGCGCTTGGGTTGCTCGTGCTCGCCCAGCCGGTCCAGGCTCTTCCAGTCGGCACCGACCTTCAGCGTCCACGGCGAGGCGCCCTTGACCAGGGTTTCCCAGGCGCCGTTGAGCAGGCCGAACCACAGGCCCTTCTTGAAGCCGGGCTTGATGTTGCGTACCTGACGGAGCTCGGCCATCACTTCGGAGTTGCGCAGGCGCGCGTCGAAGCCGGCCGGGTCCAGCGCGGCACCGGTGGCGAGGTGTTCGGCGGCGAGCATGCCGCTGCGGATCGCCTGGTGGGTACCCTTGATCTTGGGCACGTTGAGCAGGCCGGCGGTGTCGCCGATCAGCAGCGCGCCGGGCATCTCCACCTTCGGCAGCGACTGCCAGCCGCCGCTGGCGATGGCGCGCGCACCCGCCGAGAGGATGGTGCCGCCGTCCAGCAGCGACTTCATCATCGGGTGGTTCTTCCATTGCTGGAAGGCTTCCCACGGGCGGTATTCGGGATCGTGGTAGTCCAGACCGCTGACGTAGCCCAGCGCCACCTGGTTGTTCTCCAGGTGATACAGGAAGCTGCCGCCATAGGTCTTGCTGTCGGCCGGCCAACCGAGGGTGTGCACGATCTTGCCAGGGCTGACCCGGCCTTCGGGCAACTGCCACAGCTCCTTGATGCCGATCGAGAACGCCTGCGGATCGTGCCCGGCGTCGAGCGCGAAGCGCGCGATCAGGCGTTTGGTCAGATGCCCGCGCGCGCCTTCTGCCAGCACCGTGACCTTGGCGCGGATGTCGATGCCGGCGGTGTAGCCGGGCTTGTGCGATCCGTCCTTGGCCACGCCCATGTCGCCGATGCGCACGCCCAGCACTGTGCCGTCTTCGGCGTGCAGGGTCTCGGCGGCGGCGAAGCCCGGGTAGATCTCCACGCCCAGCGCCTCGGCCTGCGGCGCCAGCCAGGCGCACATCGCGCCGAGGCTGACGATGAAGTTGCCGTGGTTGCGCATGCCCGGCGGCACCATCGGGAACTTGTGCCCGCCGTCCTTGCTCAGGTACCAGAATTCGTCCTCGGCCGCGGGCACGCAGATCGGCGGCGGGTTGTCGCGCCAGCCCGGCAGCAGCGCATCCAGCGGCGCCGGTTCGATCACCGCGCCGGACAGGATGTGCGCGCCGATGGTGCTGGCTTTCTCGATCACGCAGACCGAGATGTCGGGGTTGAGTTGCTTGAGCCGGATCGCGAACGCCAACCCGGCCGGGCCTGCGCCGACGGTGACGACGTCGTATTCCATGACGTCGCGCTCCACTGGCTGCGGCGCGTTGGCGCCGCCCTCGGTTCCCGTCATCTGCTCCGCTCCCGTTGGCTCGTTCTGGCTGCCCGCATTTTCAGGGTTTGCGCGTGAAGGGGCAAATTCCGCACGCCGGCGTATGGTGGTCGCCGACATGCTAGCGTGGCGCGATGGAACTGGACCTGCCCGGCGCCGAGCTGCGCTGGTATCCCGAGTGGCTGGACCCGGCCGTGGCCGCGGCGCTGTGCACGCAGTTGCTGCATGAGGTGCCATGGGAGGTGCACCGGATCCGCCTGTTCGGCAAGCTGGTCGATTCGCCGCGGCTGAGCTGCTGGATCGGCGACGCCGACGCCAGCTACCGTTATTCCGGCACCCGCTTCGCGCCGCATCCGTGGCCAGAGGCGCTGCTGCCGCTGCGCGCGCGCTTGGCGGCCGAGACCGGAGTGGCGTTCAACAGCGTGCTCGCCAACCGTTACCGCGACGGCCGCGACGCCATGGGCTGGCACAGCGACGACGAGCGCGAACTCGGTCCGACGCCGGTGATCGCCTCGCTGAGCCTGGGTGCGACGCGTCGCTTCGTGCTGCGCCATCGTCAGCAGCCGGCACTGCGCCAGGCGCTGGAACTGACCTCCGGCGGGCTGCTGCTGATGGCAGGCGACACCCAGCGCCTGTACCGGCACGCCCTGCCGCGCACCGCCAAGCCGGTCGGCGAGCGGATCAACCTGACGTTTCGCCGCATTGCGCTTGATCCCTTCTCCCTTCGGGAGAAGGTGCCCCGAAGGGGCGGATGAGGGTTGGGTGGCCAGGGAGCTGTCTGGAGAGGACTCCGCGGCCGCCGCACCCTCACCCCCGGCCCCTCTCCCGGCGGGAGAGGGGAGCGACACTTTGATCCCTTCTCCCTTCGGGACCATGGCCCCCTTTTCGGGGGAAGGTGCCCCGAAGGGGCGGATGAGGGTGGGAGTTGCCAGGGAGGTGTCTGGGTGAGATGGCTCCCTGGCCCTCGCACCCTCACTCCCAGCCCCTCTCCCGGCGGGAGAGGGGAGCCAATCAGCGCCGCGGCGGCTTCTGGCTGGCCGGCGGCGGCACGCTGGGGGCCAGCGCGGTGGCGGCATCGGCCTGGCCCTGCTGCAGGGTCCAGCCGACCACGTCGTGGCCGAGTTGCGACATGGCCTGGCCGAAGGCGTCGACCACCTGCGATTCTGCTGTGCCGGCGGCGGGCTGGGTCACCAGGAAGGTGCGCGAGGCGACCACGCGCTGGTCGGCGCTGTACAGCAGCTTGGCGTTGAGCTCGATGGTCGCCGACGGCACCGCGCGCCCGGCGTAGTCCGATTCGAAACGGCGCAGGTCCAGCAGCAGCTTGTAGTCGGCGCGGATCCCGGTGCCGAGCCGGGCCACGCCGGGAATGCGCCCGGAATCCTCGAACGCGCGCAGCAGCATGTCCTCGAGCATGTCGGTGGCCGGTTGCGCCCAGCTGACGCCGCCGTACACCTGAAGTTCGTCGGGCGTCGGCCGCACCGCGATGCGCGAACTGTCGACCACGCGCGCGGCGCTGGGCTTGGTCAGCGCCAGTTGCCAGCTCACCTGCGGCCAGGCCGGGTCGGCGGTGACCCGCACGTCCGGCGCGTAGATCGTCACCGGCTCCTTGTTGCCGCCGGGCAGCGAGCAGCCGGCCAGCAGCAGGGCCGGCACGGCGAGCAGGAAGAGGGCGCGCATCGGCTTCATTTGGGTTTGAACTCCTTCGGGGCGTCGCGGCCGAGCAGGTAGCGCGCGGGGTTGTTGTCCAGGCGGTCGCTGACCCGGCGCAGGTCGCGGATCAGGCCGCGCAGTTCGGTCAGGGTCGGGCCGAGCTGGCCGAGGCCGTCGTTGGCGAAGCTGTTGATCGCCGAGCGGTTTTCGCCAAGGATCTTGTCGGCATTGCCGGCGGCTGAATCCAGCTTGCTCAGCGTGTCCTCCAGCTTGTCCAGGATCGGCGGCAACTGCTGCACCAGATTCTGGTCCAGGCGCTGGATGGTGCCGTTGGTGGTCTTGAGCGTGGTGTCGAGGTTGCGCGCCGCATCGCGCGCGCTGACGATCAACGACTGCATGCCCTGGTCGCGGTCGGCCAGGCCGCCGCTGATGGTCTCCAGGTTGTGCAGGGTGGCGGTGATGCTGGCGACGTTGCGGTCGCTGAGCACCTCGTCCAGCCGCTCGACGATGCGGTTGGCGGTGTCGGTGATGTTCTGCAGCGCCGAGGGCGTGGTCTGGATGATCGGCGCATCGCTGTTGTCGATCGAGGTCAGCGACGGCGCTTCCGGGGTGCCGCCGGAGAGCTGGATGATCGACGGGCCGGTCAGGCTGGTGATGCCCAGCTTGGCGCGGGTGTCGCTCTTGATCGGCGTGGTCGAGTTGACCCGGATCCGCGCCACCACCTGGCGCGGATCGTTCGGCGCCAGGGTCAGCTCGGTGATCGAGCCCACCGCGATGCCGTTGTACTGCACCGGGCTGCCGACCGACAGGCCGGTCACCGCCTCGCGGAACACCACGCGGTA
The DNA here is from genome assembly GCF_034105325.1 of Xanthomonas sp. LF02-5. Taxonomy (NCBI): domain Bacteria; kingdom Pseudomonadati; phylum Pseudomonadota; class Gammaproteobacteria; order Lysobacterales; family Lysobacteraceae; genus Xanthomonas; species Xanthomonas sp. LF02-5. Next base: position 184,199 of record NZ_JAXGGF010000001.1, read on the forward strand.
CTCCTGCCAGGTGCGGTCGGAGGAGTACTTGGCGGCCCAGAGTCCGAACAGCAGCAGCGCGATCCCCACCACGATGGTGAAGGCGCCGATCAGCACGTAATTGGCTTTGGTTTCCATGGGCTCAGGGGGTCTCGGTCCAGGCGGTCTTGGCATCGCGCGCGGCGCGGGCGCGCGGGCCGTGGAAATACTCTTGGATCCACGGATGGTCCACTTGCTCGATCTCGGCCAGCGGCGCGTTGGCGATGACCTTGCGGTCGGCCAGCACCGCCACGCGGTCGCAGATAGCGTACAAGGTGTCCAGATCGTGGGTGATGAGGAACACGGTCAGGCCCAGCGCTTCCTGCAGGGTACGGATCAGCCGGTCGAAAGCGGCCGCGCCGATCGGGTCCAGCCCGGCGGTGGGTTCGTCCAGGAACAACAGGGGCGGATCCAGCGCCAGCGCGCGCGCCAGCCCGGCGCGCTTGCGCATGCCGCCGGACAGCTGCGAGGGCAGCTTGTTCAGCGCGTCGGCGGGCAGGCCGGCCAGCTTCACCTTCAGCAGCGCCAGCTCGTAGTGCCAGCTGTCGGGCAGTTCGCCGAAATGCTCCTTCAGCGGCACCTGCACGTTCTCGCCGACGGTCAGCGAGGAGAACAGCGCGCCGTCCTGGAACAGCACGCCGGTGTTGCGCTCCACATGCAGGCGATCGGCGCGGCGCCCGGAATCGGTATCCACGCCCAGCACCTGGATCTTGCCGGCATCGGGGTCGCGCAGGCCGAGGATGGTGCGCATCAGCACCGACTTGCCGGTACCCGAGCCGCCGACCACGCCGAGGATCTCGCCGCGGCGCACGTCCAGGTCCAGCTCCTCGTGCACGGTCTGGCTGCCGAAGCGATTGACCAGGCCGCGCACGGAGATGGCCAGTTCTTGCTCGGGATTCGGGATTGGGGAATCGGGAATGGTCAAAGCGTGCACTCCTGGCCAGCGTCGCGGACGCCGCCAGCTTTTCCCATTCCCGATTTCCCACTCCCGATTCCCGGCTTCACGTCACCACCCCATGTTCATGAACCACAGCGCGGCGATCGCGTCGATGATGATCACCAGCGAGATCGTCTGCACCACGCTGGAGGTGGTGCGCTCGCCGACGGACTGGGCGGTGCCTTCCACGCGCAGTCCCTCCAGGCAGCCGATCAAGCCGATCACGATGGCGAAGATCGGCGCCTTGGACAGGCCCACCAGCATGTGCCGGATCTGGATGGTGTCGTGCATGCGCGCCAGGTACATCTGCGGCGGGATGCCCAGGTCGAAGGCGCCGACGGTGACGCCGCCAGCCAGGCCGGCGATCATCGCCACGAAGGTCAGCAGCGGCAGCATCAGCAGCAGCGCCACCAGCCGCGGGATCACCAGCAGATCCATCGGGTCCAGGCCCAGGGTCTGGATCGCGTCGACCTCTTCGCGCGCCTTCATCGCGCCGATCTGCGCGGTGAACGCGCTGGCCGTGCGCCCGGCCAGCACGATCGCGGTCAGCAGCACCGCGAACTCGCGCAGGAAGGCGATGCTGACCAGTTCCACCACGTAGATCTCGGCGCCGAAGTCGCGCAGGATCGTGGAGCCGAGGAAGGCGATCACCGCGCCGACCAGATACGACAGCAGCGCCACCAGCGGCACCGCGTCCAGGCCGACCTGCTCCATGTGGTGCACGGTGGCGGTCAGGCGGAACCGGCGCGGCGCGTGCAGCAGCCGCAGCAGCTTGACCAGGGTCTCGCCGAGGAAGCCGACCAGGGCGACGATTTCCTTGCCGTTGCGGTGCACCGCGTAGCCCAGGCGTTCCAGCGCCGCGGCGAAGCCGTAGTCGCGCTTGCGCTTGGGGCGGTCGTCGGCCACGTCCTCGATGGTCGAGACCAGCGCGCGGTGGTCCTGGCGGAAATCCAGCGCCTCGTGGGCGATGCCGTTGCGGGTGGCGTAGCGCATCAGTTGCAGCACCCCGGCCGAATCCAGCTGGCCGATGCCGCTGGCGTCGATGCCGGTGGTGCCGGCCGGCATGCCGCGCAGGACTTCCGAGGACGCCAGGGCCGTGGCCAGGGTCCAACTGCCGGTCAGCCGCACCCGCGAGGGGTCTCGGTCGTCCTGGCTGAGTTTGGGCGGTTGCGGTTCGATCATGGGGGCGTCCGGTGCGCGAGCATACCTGTTTCGCCCGTGTTGCAGATGTGGTGATCGCGACGGGGTGGCCGGGCGCGGCGTTCGCGCCATACTAGCCGACATGCCCGCCGCTCCCACCGTCAGTCCCTCCGCCAACGCGACCTACGCGCAGCGCATCGCCTTCGTCTCCGACATCGCCGGGCGACTGCACACCTACGGCACCACCGCGCAGCGGCTGGAGGCGGCGGTGGTGGCGCTGGCGCAGCAGTTGGACCTGGACTGCGAACCGTGGTCCAACCCGACCGGACTGATCCTCAGCTTCAGCGACCCGACCAAGGCGATCGGCTCCAGCGACATCACCCGCGTGGTGCGGCTGGCGCCCGGCGACAACGACCTGCACAAGCTCAGCGTCGCCGACCGCATCGCCGACGACGTGGCCAGCGGGCGCATGAGCGTGGCCCAGGGTCATACCGCGCTGCGCCAGTTGGACCAGCCGCCGGGGCGGCGCTGGATGGCGATGCAGGTGCTCGGCTTCGGTCTGGCCGCGGCCGGCGTGGCCGGGTTGTGGCGCCTGCCGTGGCTGGACATCGCCACCGCCACCGCCATCGGCCTGCTGATCGGCGTGCTCACCCAGCTCACCGACAAACGCCCGGCCACCAAAGAAGCCAACGACGCGCTGGCGGCCTTGCTGGCCGGTTTCGTCGCGACCCTGGTGGCCAGTTTCGTGGCGCCGCTGAATCTCAATACGGTGATCATCGCCTCGCTGGTGGTGCTGCTGCCGGGTATGGCGCTGACCAATGCGGTCAACGAACTCACCAGCCAGCACTGGGTCTCGGGCACGGCGCGCTTCGCTGGCGCGGTCACCACCATCGTCAAGCTGACCGTCGGCGCGGTGATCGCGGTGACCCTGGCGCAACTGCTCGGCCTGGAGCCGATGGTGCGGGCGTCGCGGCCGCAGCACGGCTGGGTGGAATGGGCCTCGCTGCTGGTGGCCGCCTACGCGTTCGCACTGCTGTTCAAGGCCAGCCTGCGCGATTATCCGTTCGTGATGGCGGCATCGGTGGCCGGCTACGCGATCGCGCGCTTCGCCGGCGACGCCTGGGGCAGCCCGGTCGGCATCTTCCTGTCGGCGATGGTATTGACCGCGGCCGGCAATCTGTTCGGACGCATCGTGCACCGGCCGGGCGCGCTGGTCCGGTTGCCCGGCATCATCATGCTGGTGCCCGGGAGTGCCAGCTTGCGCGGGCTGTTGACCCTGGTCCAGCAACAGGACGTGCTCGGCGGGCAATCGGCGCTGCTGACGGTGACCAATATCGTGATGGCGCTGGTCGCCGGCCTGCTGTTCGGCAATCTGTTGGTGCCGGCGCGCAAGAACCTTTGAATGCGGTATAAAAAAACGCCGGCATGCGCCGGCGTTTCGACTGCGGTTGCCGTGGCGGATCAGGCCTTCGGCGCAGCGCTCTTGCTGGCCTTCTTGGCGACGCGCTTGACCGCCTTCTTGGCGGTCTTCTTGGCCGGCGCGGCGGATTTGGCGGCGCCGCCGGCGATCAGGAAATCGTCGACCTTCTTGCCCTTGGCGACCAGATCGGCCAGCCAGCGCGGCTGCTTGCCGCGGCCGGTCCAGGTTTCGGCGGCATTGGCGGGATTGCGGTATTTCGGCGGAACCTTGCCCAGTTTGCGGCCCGGCTTCGGACCCGGCTTGCCGGCCTTGCGACCGCGCGCGGCGGGGGCGCCGCCGAAGACTTCCTCGATGCTGTAGCCGTGGCTCTTGGCCAGGCGCGCCAGCTGGGTGCGGACCTTGGCGATAGGGGTGCGCTTGGCGACGATGGACTGCTGCTTCTTGGCGGTCTTGATGAGGGCGCCCAACTGCTTGGCCGACAGGCCACTGAGATCGATGGTCATCTTTACTCCGGAAAATGGGTGGTGGCTTCCGCCATTCCCTGGCTAGCGCAGGATCATAATGATGCTTTATCGGATTGACAAATACCCTGCTTATTCGCGGCGGGTATTTCCGGTCGCAATGCCGTGGGAATATGTCCTTATGGATCCCAGGCGGCCGTAATCAATTGAAAACAGACCGCTCTGGTTTCCCTCATAAGGCGTGACGGCCGCGTAAAGAAAAAGGGCCGGGATATCCCCCCGGCCCCTTTCGTCACGCCTGCAGGCGTGCCAGCAAGGCGCTTCGATCCAGGTGTTCGGCATCGCCGCCGCTGCGCGCGCGATATTCGAAGGTGCCGGCGGCCAGGCCCCGCTCCGAGACCACCACCCGGTGCGGAACGCCGATCAATTCGATATCGGCGAACATCGCGCCGGGGCGCAGGCCGCGGTCGTCCAGCACGGCATCCAGCCCGGTTTGCTGCAGCTCCGACAGCAATGCCTCGCCGGCGGCGTCGACCGCCGGGTCGCGCTTGGGATTGATCACGCACACCGCCACCGTCCACGGCGCCATCGGCTGCGGCCAGCGGATGCCGGCGTCGTCGTGGTTCTGCTCGATCGCCGCAGCGACGATGCGGGAAATGCCGATGCCGTAGCAGCCCATCGCCAGCGTCACGGTCTTGCCGTTCTCGTCCACCACGGTGGCGTCCAGCGCCTGCGCGTACTGGCGGCCGAGCTGGAACACATGGCCGACCTCGATACCGCGGGCCAGGCGGATCTCGCCGCCGTCGTGGGCGCGCTCGCCCTCGACCACGTTGCGCAGGTCGGCGACGGCGTCCGGTTCCGGCAGGTCGCGGCCCCAGTTGACCCCTGCCAGGTGGAAGCCGCGTTCGTTGGCGCCGACGACGAAGTCGGCCAGCGCCGCCACGTCGCGATCGGCGACCACGCGGATCGGCTGGCGCGGGCCCAGCGGGCCGAGGAAGCCCGGCTCGCTGCCCAGATGCGCGAGGATCTCGGCCTCGCTGGCCATGCGGTAGCCGGCCAGGCCGGCGACCTTGCCCAGCTTGATCTCGTTGACCGTGTGATCGCCGCGCACCAGCGCCAGCACGAAGGTCTCGCCGGCCATCACCGCGACCGACTTGACCGTGCGCTGCAGCGGCAGGCCGAGCAGCTCGGCCACCGCCTCGCAGGTCTTCTGGGTGGGCGTGGCGACCTTGCGCAGTTCCTCGCTCACCGCCGGGCGCGGGGCCGGCGGCGCGGCGATCGCGGCCTCGACGTTGGCCGCGTAGTCCGAACCGGTGGAGAACGCCAGCGAATCCTCGCCGGAGGCGGCCAGCACATGGAACTCCTGCGAGGCGTCGCCGCCGATGTCGCCGGAATCGGCCTGCACCGCGCGGAACTGCAGCCCCAGGCGGGTGAAGATGCGGGTGTAGGCCGCCTTCATGTTCTCGTACTCGCGCGCCAGGTCCTCGTCGCTGATGTGGAACGAGTAGGCGTCCTTCATCAGGAACTCGCGCGCGCGCATCACCCCGAAGCGCGGGCGGATCTCGTCGCGGAACTTGGTCTGGATCTGGTAGAAGTTGACCGGCAGCTGCTTGTAGCTGCTCAGCTCCTGTCGCGCGAAGTCGGCGGCGGCCTCTTCGGCGGTCGGGCTGTAGCAATAGTCCTGTTCCTTGCGGTCCTGCATGCGCAGCATCAGTCCGCCGAACTTGCTCCAGCGCCCGGTGGCGTCCCACAGCTCGCGCGGCTGGATGGTCGGGAACAGCACTTCCACCGCGCCGGCGCGGTTCATTTCCTCGCGCACCACCGCTTCCACCTTGCGCAGCACGCGCAGGCCCAGCGGCGACCAGGTGTACAGGCCGGAGGCGAGCTTGCGGATCATGCCCGCGCGCAGCATCAGCTGGTGGCTGACCAGTTCGGCGTCGGCCGGGGTTTCCTTGGTGGTGTGCAGGTGGAACTGGGAAAGGCGCATCGAGGGGCTTCGCAGACGGCGGGTCGCCCATTTTGCCAGTCATTGCCGGCGCTGCGGGCATCGCCCGCGGCCGGCCGCGCGCGTTCGGGGCGCGTTCGGCTTACTTTGCGGGTACGGCGGCCGGGGAGCAGTAGGCCTTGATCGCGGCCTCGGCCAGGGCTTTCTGCGCGCCGCGCTGGGATTCGTCCAGTTCCCCGTCCGGCTTGCCGTCGCCATCGCTGTCGGTGGTGATCTTGCCGGGCTTGTCGAGGATGTCCAGGTTCTTGCGCGCGGTCAGGCACTTGGCGTTCTCGGCCGGGGCCGCCTCGGGCGTCTCGGTCGGGGCATCGCCATGGGTGTCGACCTTGCGCACCTGGTACTTGCCGCCGGGGGGCGGGGTCTCGGCATAGTGGGTGACGCCCTGCGCGTCCTTCCATTGGTACAGGGTGGTGGCGCCGAGCATGCCGCTGACGGCGAGCAGGGGCAGGCAGCAAAACCGGGGCAGGGCGCGCATCTCGGTCTCCAGGGCGCGGCGGGAGCGCCGATTGCAGCACCCGCCGACGGGCCTGGCAAGTCGATTAGACTGGCGGGATGGACCCATCCCGACCGCCCCCCCGTTCGCGCACCATCTACCTGCTGCCGAACCTGTTCACCACCGCCGGCCTGTTCTCCGGTTTCTACGCCATCATCGCCGCCGCCAACGGCCAGTTCGTGCACGCCAGCGTGGCGGTGTTCGTGGCTGCGGTGATGGACGGGCTGGACGGGCGCGTGGCGCGGCTGACCGGCACCAGCAGCGAATTCGGCGTGCAGTACGACTCGCTGGCCGACCTGGTCAGCTTCGGCATGGCGCCGGCGCTGGTGATGTACCACTGGTCGCTGTCGGCGCTGAAGTTCGACGGCAGCATGCTGGGCCGGGTCGGCTGGTCGGCGGCGTTCCTGTACGCGGCCTGCGCCGCGCTGCGCCTGGCCCGCTTCAACACCCAGGTCGGCACGGTCGACAAGCGCTGGTTCGTGGGCCTGGCCAGCCCGGCCGCGGCCGGGCTGATGATGGCCTTCGTGTGGTCCTTCGCCGACGGCTCGCTGGGCTGGGACGGCGAACAGCTGCGCTACGTGGCGCTGGGTCTGACCGTGACCGCGGCGCTGCTGATGGTCAGCCGCATCCGCTTCTGGAGCTTCAAGGGCAGTGGCGAGAAGGGCCCGCGCACCGACCGGGTGCCGTTCCTGATGCTGGTGCTGGCGCCGATCGTGCTGGCGGTGCTGGTGATCGACCTGGCGCGGGCGCTGCTGGCGATCGGCGTGCTGTACGCGCTGTCCGGGCCGTGCCTGTGGCTGTGGCGGCGCTGGCGCAAGGTGCCGGACGCGGCATGAGCGAGCCCGCGTCCATGCATGCGCCGTTGTGGTCGGCCGAACAGGTCGGCTGGCTGCAGGCGCTGGGTCACACCGTGTATGTGGATGCCGCGGCCGTGGTCGAGCCCGAGCCCGTCCCGTCGCCGGCGACCGAGCCGGCGACGCCGGTGCAGCGCGCGCCATCGGCATCGGCGCCGCCGCGTGGCGGCCATGCCGCCGACATGCCGGCCGGCGACGCACCGGAGCGGCGTCGCGCACCTGCGCCCCCGGCACCGGCGGTGCAGCCGGACGCGCCGCGTGCGGCGCCCGCGGCAGGTGCGCGCCGGGTCGGCCTGCGCCTGCCCGACCGCCTGCAGATCGCCTTGCTGCGCGCTTCCGGCCTCAATCCCAACGATCCGGCCACGCAGGCGCTGATGGCGACCTGGCCGCTGGACGAACTGCGCGGCAACGCCGCGGCCAAGCGCGCGCTGTGGCCGCAGCTGCGCGCGCTGCGCAAGCGGGCGCCGCGATGAGCGCGCTCGGCTCGGCGTCGGCGCCGCCGGCCACGCTGCGCGCCCTGCGCGAGGCCGACCTGGACGCGGTGATGGAGATCGAGCGCCGCGCCTATCCGTTCCCCTGGACCCGCGGCATCTTCCGCGACTGCCTGCAGGCCGGTTACCCGGGCTGGGTGCTGGTGGAGGAGGGCACGATCGTCGGCTATGGGGTGATCAGCGTCGCCGCCGACGAGGCGCATATCCTCAACGTCTGCGTGGCGCCGGAGCGGCAATCGCGCGGCTACGGCCGGCTGCTGCTGCGCGCGCTGATCAAGTACGGCGTCGATCTCGGCGCGCGACGGGTGTTCCTGGAAGTGCGGCCGTCCAATCCCAATGCGATCGCCCTGTATCACAGCGAAGGCTTCAACGAGATCGGCCGGCGCCCGCGCTACTACCCGGCCGCGAACGGCCGCGAGGACGCGCTGGTGATGGCGATCGAGCTGTTCTTCGACGGCATGTCCTGAGCTCCTGCGCGTCCGCCGCGGGCGGCGTGCGGTTTCGTTCGAGTGCCGCCGCCTGGATGCGGAAGGCGGTGGCGCAAGCGCCGGGGTAGGTGATACCGGCCTACTCCCGCCCGGCGCGGCGGCACTTCGCCGCATGCGTCCCCCAACCTGATCCTGGCGATGCCGCTGCAGGCGGTCGGCGGTGGCGCCGGCAGTGTTCGTTGTGGCAATCGCACCTGCGTGCTGCGTGTCGATGGGCGAGGCCCGGCGGCTGCCACCTGCCGTTTGCGGCTTTCGGTGTTTTTGCGCTGTCGCAGGCGGCTTCCGCAATGTCGCCTTCTGTCGGTGGGACAGCGTTGTTGTCCCGCAGCGATGGTGCCGCGGCGCCCTGGCGCGCGCAGGCGATTCGTGCGACGTGGTTCACACATTGTGCGGTTGGATCGCGCGTTTCTCCAACGCCTCTTTACACGTGCCGCGCGCTGCCTACAGTGCGCGCCTCTTCGGCGCCTGCCTCCCACGAAGGCATGACCCGCAGTTGTCCGAGGGGACAGCGATCGCGCAGGCGTCGCCGTGCATTCCGCTGCTGCGGAGCGCGCGCGCCTGCGTCCAAACCACGCACGCTCACGAGGTTTCCAGGATGACCACGCAGTCCCTCATCGCTTCATCGCCACGCTCGTCGCTGCGCACGTTCGGCCTGGCCCTGTGCCTGGCCGGCCTGGCCGGCGCCGCCCATGCCGACGCCAGCCTGGAGGTCGCCAGCACCGGCTGGGCCACGCAGAACGGCGGCACCAAGGGCGGTTCCAAGGCCGCCGCGGCCGACGTCTACAGCGTCAGCACCGCGGCACAGCTGAAGGCCGCGCTGAAGGCCAGTGCCGGCAGCAACGGCCGCATCATCAAGGTCAACGGCATCATCGACATCAGCGAAGGCACGCCGTACAGCACCACCGCGGACATGAAGAGCCGCGCGCGCCTGGATGTGCCCACCAAGACCACGCTGATCGGCGTCGGCAGCAACGCCGAGATCCGCGAGGGCTACTTCTACGTCAAGGCCAACGACGTGATCGTGCGCAACCTGACCATCGAGAATCCATGGGATCCGCAACCGGTGTGGGATCCGAACGACGGCAGCGCCGGCAACTGGAACTCCGAATACGACGGCATGACCATCGAGGGCGCCAGCAACGTGTGGGTGGACCACGTGACCTTCACCGACGGCCGCCGCACCGACGACCAGAACGGCACCGCCAACGGCCGCCCCAAGCAGCACCACGACGGCGCGCTGGACATCAAGAAAGGCGCCAACTACGTCACCGTGTCGTACTCGGTGTTCAAGTCGCACGAGAAGAACAACCTGATCGGCTCCAGCGACAGCGCCTCCAGCACCGACAGCGGCAAGCTCAAGGTGACCATCCACAACACCCTGTTCGAGAACATCTCCGCGCGCGCGCCGCGGGTGCGCTTCGGCCAGGTGCACCTGTACAACAACTACCACGTGGGCAGCACCAGCAATTCGGTGTATCCGTTCTCCTACGCGCACGGCGTCGGCAAGGAATCGAAGATCTTCTCCGAGAACAACGTCTTCGACATCAGCGGCGTGAGCAGCTGCGACAAGATCGCGGCCGACTACGGCGGCAGCGTCTACCGCGATTTCGGCTCGCTGCTCAACGGCCAGGCGCTGACCTGCTCGTGGAACAACAACATCGGCTGGACCCCGCCGTACACCTATTCGCTGCTGCCGGCGAACAAGGTGGCGGCGGACGTCAAGGCCAAGGCCGGCGCCGGGAAGCTCTGAGGGATCGCTACGCCGCCGCCTGGAAGGCCGGGCGGCGGTGTGCGTGTTGCGTGGAATGCCAGTGGTCGGGCGCAGAGCGGCTTTTAACGTTGGCCGCGCTCGTCGCAGGTGCGTTGTGGGAGCCAACTGAGGGAGCGACTTCAGTCGCGACGAGCGAAGTGCAGATCGCCACCGGCTTCGATAGCAGTCTGGGCTAAGTCCTTCCACCAGTGCACCAAACAACTCGCCGAGAATTTCTGTGGGAGCGACTCCAGAGCGGATCCAATAACGACGGGGACCCGCTGCAGGAGCGGCTTCGGCCACGACAGACAGCATTGCTTGCCGTCTGATGGTGCAGCGCGTCGGGACTGAAGTCCCTCCCACATCGCGCATTCGTCAGACGCGCGATACTGCATGATGATGCCTCCGCCACCGCCGTGATGGGCGGAGGCGGCCCAATCGCTCGCGCTACAGCTTGGCGCGCTGCGCGCGCAGACCGTCGAGTTGCGCGCTCCAGTCGGCCAGGCGCTGGCGTTCCTGCTCGACTACCGCGGGCGGCACCTTGTCGGTGAACTTGCCCAGCTTGGCCTCGCTCTTGTCCTTCTCGGACGCGACACGGGCGATCTCCTTGTCCAGGCGCAGGCGTTCGGCATCCAGGTCGACCAGGCCTTCCAGCGGCACCAGCAGCGTCAGTTCGCCGACGATCGCGGTGGCCGCGGCCGGCGACGGCGCGCCGTCGTCCAGCCACTGGATGGACTCCAGCTTGAGCAGGAAGCGCAGCTGCGCGGCGAAACGTTCGATTCGCGCGCGGTCTTCTGCCTGGCCGCCCTGCAGCAGCAGCGGCACCTGCCGCGACGGCGCCACCTGCAGTTCGCTGCGCACGCGGCGCAGCGCCGACACCATCGCCTTCAGCCATTCCACGTCGGCCGCGGCGCCGGCGTAGGCGGCCACGTCCATCGCCGCCGCCTCCGGGTACGGCTGCAGCGAAATGGTAGGTGCGGCGATGCCCAGGCGCGGCGCCACCTGCTGCCACAGCTCCTCGGTGAGGAACGGGGTCAGCGGGTGCAGCAGGCGCAGCAGGGTTTCCAGCACGTGCAGCAGGGTGTGGCGGGTGCTGTCGGCGGCCGCCGCATCGTCGCCGCTCAGCGCCGGCTTGGCCAGCTCCAGGAACCAGTCGCAGAACTCGTTCCAGGCGAATTCGTACAGGCACTGCGCCAGCAGGTCGAAACGGTACGCGGCGAACTGCGCCTGCGCCTCGGCCGTGACCGCCTGCAGGCGCAGCAGGATCCACTTCTCGGCATCGGTGACCGGTGCAAGCGAGGCTGAACTGGCATTCGAAGCGGTGTCCGCGTGGTTCGCCACCTGGGCGCGTGGCGACGCGTTCGTGATGGTCGCTGCGTCCACATCTTCCTGGCGCGTGTTCATCAGCACGAACCGGCTGGCATTCCACAGCTTGTTGCAGAAGTTCTTGTAGCCCTCGGCGCGGCCCAGGTCGAACTTGATCTCGCGGCCGTGGCCGGCCAGCGCGGCGATGGTGAAGCGCAGCGCGTCGGCGCCGTGGGCGATGATGCCGTTCGGGAATTCCTTGCGGGTGGCCTTCTCGATCTTGGGGGCGTCCTGCGGCTTCATCAGTCCGGTGGTGCGCTTGGCGACCAGGGCCTCGATGTCGATGCCGTCGATGATGTCCAGCGGATCGAGCACGTTGCCCTTGGACTTGGACATCTTCTGGCCTTGCCCGTCGCGGATCAGGCCGGTGATGTAGACGTGGCGGAACGGCACCTTGCCGGTGAAGCTGTCGGTGGCCATGATCATGCGCGCCACCCAGAAGAAGATGATGTCGAAGCCGGTGACCAGCACGCTCGACGGCAGGTAGCGGTCGAAGCCGCGCTCGGCCATCGCCTGCGGATCCGGCCAGCCCATGGTCGAGAACGGCCACAGCTGCGAGGAGAACCAGGTTTCCAGCACGTCGCTGTCCTGGTGCAGGGCGACGTCGGCGCCGAGGCCGGCCTTGGCACGCGCGTCGGCCTCGTCGCGGCCGACGTAGTACTTGCCCGTGTCGTCGAACCAGGCCGGAATGCGATGGCCCCACCACAGCTGGCGGCTGATGCACCAGTCCTGGATGTTCTCCATCCAGTGGCGATAGGTGTTGATCCAGTTCGGCGGCACGAACTGGATCTGCCCGGACTCGACCAGTTCCAGGCCGCGCTTGGCCAGCGCATCCATCTTCACGAACCACTGGTCGGTGAGGTACGGCTCGATCACCTGGCCGGTGCGGTCGCCGCGCGGCACCTGCAGCTTGTGCGGCTTGGTCTCGACCAGGATGCCGAGGTCTTCGAGGTCGGCCAGCACGACCTTGCGCGCGTCGAAGCGGTCCAGACCGCGGTATTTTTCCGGGACGCTGTCGTTGAGCGCGGCGGTCTGCGTGAACAGGTTGATCATCGGCAACCCATGCCGCACGCCGACCTGGTAGTCGTTGAAGTCGTGCGCCGGCGTCACCTTGACCACGCCGGTGCCGAACGCGCGATCGACGTAGTCGTCGCCGATCACCGGCACGCGGCGGCCGGTCAGCGGCAGCGTCACCGTCTTGCCGATCAGGTGCGCGTAGCGCGCATCCTCCGGGTGCACCATCACCGCGGTATCGCCGAGCAGGGTCTCCGGGCGGGTGGTGGCGACCACCAGGTAGTCGCGGGTCTCGCGCAGGGTCTCGTTGCCGTCGGCGTCGTGCTCGACGTGTTCGTAGCTGGCGCCGTCGTCCAGCGTGTAGGCGATCGACCACAGGAAGCCGTCTTCCTCGACGTTCTCCACTTCCAGGTCGGAGATCGCGGTCTTCAGCACCGGGTCCCAGTTGACCAGGCGCTGGCCGCGGTAGATCAGGCCCTGTTCGTGCCAGCGCACGAAGGCCTCGATCACCGCCGCCGACGGCTGCGGATCCATGGTGAAGGTGCTGCGCGACCAGTCGGCCGAGGTGCCGAGGCGGCGCATCTGCCGCTCGATGGTGTCGCCGGAGTGCTGCTTCCACTCCCAGACCTTGGCGATGAAGCCGTCGCGGCCCAGCGAATCGCGGGTCTCGCCCTTGCCTTCCAGGGTCAGGTTGCGCGACACCACCATCTCGGTGGCGATGCCGGCGTGGTCGCTGCCGACCTGCCACAGCGTGTCGAAGCCGCGCATGCGGTGGTAGCGCACCAGCGCATCCATCAGCGTCTGCTGGAAGGCGTGGCCCATGTGCAGCGTGCCGGTCACGTTCGGCGGCGGCAGCAGCACGGTGTACGGCGTGCCTTTCCCGGACGGCGCGAAGTAACCGGACGCTTCCCATTGCGCGTACAGGCGCGATTCGAAGGAGGTGGGATCGTAGCTGGAGGCGAGGGTGGTCATGGGCTGGGAATCGGGAATCGGGAATGGGGAATCGATGGAGCGCAGAGCAGGGACCGCCTCAATGCGGCGCTTGGAGAAACGATTCCCGATTCTCCATTCCCGATTCTCCGCTTCATCACATATCGTGCTTGCTGACCGCGTAGCCCTGGGCCTTGTACTGCTTCCAGCGCTCGCGCAGCGGGTCGCGCGCGGATGGGTCGGCCGGGACCACTTCCAGCACGCGGTCGCAGGCGCCCAGGTAGGGCGCATCGCGCAGGTTGATCACCAGCGGCCGCTGCGGCGCGTCGACGCCGGGTGGGACGATCAGCACCTGCGCCTCTTCCTCGTCGGCATCGGCGTTGGCGATCTGGTGCGGGATGTAGGCGTCGGCATCGAACGCCCACAGCAACTCGTCCAGCTCCTCGGCCTGGGCCATGTCGCGCGCCAGCACCAGCGTCCACAGGTTGGCGTCGTTGGCCTTGCGCGCCAGCTCGCACACCAGCCGCAGCGGTTCGTTGAGGAACCGCGGCTTGGCGATCAGGTAGAAGTCGGCGCGCATCAGGACTGGGAGTGGGGAATGGGGAATAGGGAATGGGAACAGCGGGTGGCGGCGCGTGCGCCGCCTCCGGTTGGGTCAGACAGGGCGCTTTTCACGATTCCCGATTCCCGGTTCTCAATTCCCGGCCGCAACGCGGTCGAGCAACCACTGCGACAGCAAGCCCACCGGGCGGCCGGTGGCCATGCCGCGCTTGCCTTCGTCGCTGGCGACGCCGGCGATGTCCAGGTGCGCCCAGCGTTGGCCTTCGGTGAAGCGCGACAGGAAGCAGCCGGCGGTGATCGCGCCGGCCCAGCGGCCGCCGATGTTGTAGACGTCGGCGAAGCTGGAATCCAGCAGGCCCTGATACTCGTCCCACAGCGGCAGGCGCCAGGCACGGTCGAACACGTGCTCGCCGGCGGCCAGCAGTTCGGCGGCCAGGTCGTCGTGCTTGCTCATCAGGCCGGCGGTCTGGTGGCCGAGGGCGACCATGCAGGCGCCGGTGAGGGTGGCCACGTCGATCAGCGCCGCCGGCTTGAAGCGTTCGGCGTAGGTCAGCGCGTCGCACAGGATCAGGCGGCCCTCGGCGTCGGTGTTGCCGACCTCGATGGTCTTGCCGGACATGCTGGTGATCACGTCCGACGGGCGATAGGCGTTGCCGTCGATCGCGTTCTCCACCGCCGGCACCACCACCACCAGGTTCAGCGGCAGGCGCGCGGTCGCGGCGGCGACGAAGGTGCCGATGACGTTGGCGCCGCCGCACATGTCGTACTTCATCTCCTCGATGCCGCCCTGGGTCTTCAGGTTGACGCCGCCGGTGTCGAAGGTGATGCCCTTGCCGACCAGCACGTAGGGCTGGGCGTCGCCGCCGCCATGCCACTTCAGCACCAGCAGGCGCGGGCGGTTGGCCGAGCCGCGCGCCACCGCCAGCAGCGAGCCCATGCCCAGTTCCTGCATCTGCGTCTCGTCGAGGATCTCGGCCTCGGCGCCGTCCACGCCCCGGGCGAAGGCGGCGGCGGTCTCGGCCAGGTAGGCCGGGGTGCACAGGTTCGGCGGCAGGTTGCCCAGTTCGCGGGCGAATTTCACGCCGGCGGCGATCGCCTCGCCCTGGGCCAGCGCGTTGGTGTCGTCGCCGTGCACGGCCAGGCGGGCGAGGCCGCTGTCGTCGGGCTTCTTCTTGCCGAGGGTGGCGGTGTAGCGGTAGCAGGCGTGGTCGCTGGCGATCACCGCCTGGCGGATCGCCCAGGCCTGGTCGCGGCCCTTGACCTCCAGCTCGCTCAGGGTCAGCAGCGCGCTGGCCGCCGGCCCGCTCTTGAGGGCGCGCGCGGCGTCGCCGACCGCCTTCAGGTACTGCGGCACGCCGAACTTGGCGGCGTCGCCCAGGCCCACCGTCAGCACGCGCGGCGCCTGCACGCCGGGCAGGTCGTGGAGCATGGCGGTGGCGCCGGTCTTGCCGCTGACGTCGCCGCGCTCGGCCAGCGCGGTCAGGCGTCCGCCGCTGGCCGCGTCCAGGGCCTGGGCGGCCGGGGACAGGCGCTTGTCGGCGAACACGCCGACGACGATGCAGTCGAACGCCGCGGTGGCCGGGGCGTCGTGGTTCAGGGTGAATTCCAGGGCCATTGATCAGATTCCGTTGGCAAATCCGTACAATCGCGGACTCTTTACCCCCAGTCGGATAGGCTGGGGCAGCCGCGAACGAATCCGAGAGTTTAAATCAACCCACCCCCATGCCGAAGCTCGATCGATACCTGCTGCGCGATTTCGTCCAGAGCTTCTCGGCCACCCTGATCGTGCTGCTGGTGGTCAGCGTCGGTGGTGTGCTGGTGGACATCCTGGGCAACATCGCCGATGGCCGCATCCCGGCCAAGTTGTTGTTTTCACAGCTGGGCCTGCAGTTCGTGGTGTACCTGCCGCTGATCCTGCCGCTGGCGCTGATGCTGGGCCTGCTGCTGGCGCTGGCGCGGCTGTACCGCGACTCGGAAATGGCGGTGATCACCGCCATCGGCGTGGGTCCGCGGCGCCTGCTGCGGCCGATCCTGATGCTGGTGATCCCGGTGGTGGCCCTGGTCGGCATGTGCTCGCTGTGGCTGGGCCCCTGGGCCGACCGTACCTCCGACCGGCTGATCGACGAGGCCAACCACAGCCTGCTGATGGCCGGGCTGGAGGCCGGGCGCTTCACCCCGCTGTCCGACGGCGGCATCGTCTATATCAGCACCCTGTCCGGGGACGGCACCAAGCTCAGCAAGGTGTTCATGCAGCGGCAGAAGGACGGCCGCCTGGACGTGGTCACCGCGCAGCGCGGCGCCATGTTCTTCGAAGGCAAGGCCGACCGCTACCTGCGCCTGGAGGACGGCTACCGGGTCGAGGGCCCGCTGGCCGGCGACGGGCTGGACTACCGGATGATGCGTTTCGTCAGCAACGACGTGGCGCTGCCAGACCGCAACGCCGCGCGCAAGGACGATGACCCCGAATTGCTGCCCACCGCCAAGCTGATCGGCGATCCGCGCCCGCAGGCCAATGCGCAGCTGCATGCGCGCCTGGCGCCGCCGCTGCTGGCGCTGGCCTTCGCGCTGTTGACCCTGCCGCTGTCGCGCAGCTCGCCGCGGCAGCAGCGCTATGGCCGGATCATGCTGGCGTTCCTGGCCTACCTGGTCGGCACCAACCTGATGTTCCTCGGCACCCAGTGGCTGAGCACCGAGAAGCTGCCGCGCGCGCTCGGCCTGTGGTGGCTGACGCTGCCGTTGCTGACGCTGGCGGTGTGGATGTACCTGCGCGATGGCCGGCTGTCGCGGCCGCGGAGGCAGCCGGCATGAGGCTGCGTCCGAACCTGCACGATGTGTACGTGGGCCGCGCCGTGCTCGGCACGGTGCTGCTGACCTGGGCGGTGCTGCTGGGCCTGGACGTGATCATGGCCCTGTCCAACGAGTTCAAGGTCATCGGCACCGGCAGCTACAGCCTGGGCCATGCCGCCGCGTTCGTGGCCTACACGGTGCCGCGCCGCGCCTACACCCTGTTCCCCACCGGCGCGGTGATCGGCGTGCTGATGGGCCTGGGCCAGCTTGCGGCCACCTCCGAACTGACCGCGCTGCGCGCGCTGGGTCTGTCGCGGCGCCGGCTGAGCCTGGCCGCGGCCTCGACCATGGCCGTGCTGACCGTGGTCATGGTGGTCAACGGCGAGACCCTGGCGCCATGGGCGCAGAACCAGGCCGACGCGATCAAGGCCAACGCCAAGTACAACGGCGACATGAGCATGGCGCGCTATTCCGGGCTGTGGGCGCGCGAGGGCAACACCTTCCTCAATGCCCAGGCCGGCGAAGAGCACCTGGAGGACGGCGGCGGCACCTGGCTGGAGCTGCGCGACGTGCGCCTGTACACGCTGGACGAGAGCGGCCGGCTGGCGTCGCTGACCCATGCCGCCATCGCCGAGCACCGGCACAACGGCTGGACGCTCAAGCAGGCCTACCGCGACACCTTCGCCGAACGCTCGGTGCAGCGCGAGAAGTTCGACAGCCTGCCGTGGCAATCGCAGTTGGACGCGGCGGCGCTGGCTTCGGGCCTGGCCAAGCCGCGCAACCTGTCGGCGCGCGACTTGCACACCAGCATCGAGTACCGCCGCCGCAATGGCCTGGACGCGCGCGACTACGAGGACCAGTACTGGAGCCGCTGGTTCTATCCGCTGAATGTGCTGGCGCTGTGCTTCGCCGCGATCCCGTTCGCGTTCGGCGCGCTGCGCAGCGGCGGCATGGGCAAGCGCCTGTTCCTGGGCATCCTGTTCGCCCTGGTGTTCTGGCTGCTGCAGCTGTTCTTCGGCCGCATGGCCGGCGCCCTGAAGTTCGACTACCGCATCGCCTACGCCTTGCCGCCGCTGGTGATGCTCACCGTGTCCTGGTTGCTGTTCCGCAAACGCAGCAGTTAGCGCGCGTTGTGCATGCGGTTTCCGGCACTGGCGCTCTTTCGAACGGCGTCGCCCGTCGGCTCGATGAAGTCTGAAATCGTTGTATTTGCCAATTGGAAGGGTTTTCGATGCATCCCACTGCAATGAGTAATGGCCAGCGTTTCTTTGACGCTTACTCCGAGCCATTCAAAAGCCAATCGAGCGTCAAGGTCGTCGAGATCGGATCCAGAAATTTCAACGGTACCCTGC
Source organism: Xanthomonas sp. LF02-5 (assembly GCF_034105325.1). Classification (NCBI taxonomy): domain Bacteria; kingdom Pseudomonadati; phylum Pseudomonadota; class Gammaproteobacteria; order Lysobacterales; family Lysobacteraceae; genus Xanthomonas; species Xanthomonas sp. LF02-5. Next base: position 202,265 of record NZ_JAXGGF010000001.1, read on the forward strand.
GCCAGGTCACGCCGGAGCCGTTCGAGTACATCGGTGTGGATTTCGCGAGCGGCGACGGCGTCGATGTCGTGCTGGATTCGCCGTATTCGCTTCCGTTCGACGATGCGTCCATCGACATGGTGGTGTCGAGCAGTTGCCTCGAACATTCGGAAATGTTCTGGGTGGTGTTCCTGGAGATCCTGCGGGTGCTGAAGCCGGGCGGCCTGTGTTATCTGAATACGCCGTCGAACGGTGACTTCCATCGGTATCCGGTCGATTGCTGGCGCTTCTATCCGGATGCCGGCCAGGCGCTGGTCACCTGGGCGAAGTGGAACAAGATCGATGCGGTGCTGCTCGAGTCCTATGTCAGCAACCAGCATCTGGACCAATGGAACGACTGCGTCACCGTCTTCCTGAAAGATGCGCAGCACCTCGAGCGCTACCCGACCCGGATCCTGGACACGTTCCAGGACTTCCGCAATGGCACCAAGCATGGCGTCGAGGGATTCCTGAACCTCAGCGACTCGCCCGAAGACAGGGTCAGGCTGGCGGTCATCGAGCGGGTCGTAACCGGGCAGACCAAGGTCTAATCCCGCTCCGCCGCGCCAACGCGTTGGCGGTGGCGCGGCGCGCCGTGTTCTCGCGTTGGATCGTGCGCGAGGGCGATGGTGTGCGACAGCGGTGCGTCATTGCCGCGCCGCTGCGGATAGGCGCACTCGTTGAGGTGCAGCTATATCCTGTGCTGACGTCAGGGCTTTGTTTTCGGTAGCCGGGTCAGGCGAGTGCCGCTGGCACGGTCGTGCCGCGCCGCAGTGGTCCCGATGTGGCAGGAGTGGTTGGCGCGCCGCCGCGCGCCCGTGCGCTGCGGTCAGGGCTTGGCTCTTGGTAATCGCGTTAAACAGGTGCGGCTGGCACGGTCGTGCCGCGCCGCAGTGGTCCCGGTGTGGCAGGAGTGGTTGGCGCGCCGCCGCGCGCCCATTTGCCGCGGTCAGGGCTTAGCTTTCGGCAATCGCGTGAGATAGGTGCCGCTGGCCCTGTCGTGCCAAGTCAACCGCTCCCGATCAAAAAGCGCCCACCAGAACCCCAGCCCGCCCAGCAGCAACGATACCGTGCCGACCAGATAGCGCCGCCACAGCGCGCCCCAGCCTGGCGCGTTGCCGTCGACGCCGTGCAGGCGCAGGCGCCACGGACGCATGCCCAGGGTCTGGCCGCCACGACGCCAGCTCAGCGTCGCGTACAGGCCGGCCACCACCCAGCAGCACAGCCACAGCAGCCACTGCAGGGCGCTGAACGGAGCGATGTTCTCGCGCGGCGCATGGCCCTCCAGCGTGTAGCCGAGGGTGAACAGCGCCGAGACCACGAACCACAGCGCCAGCACTGGCCAGGCGTCGTAGAACAGCGCCAGCAGCCGCCACAGCAGCAGCGCGCGTGGACGGGGGGCGGAAGCGGGAGGCGGTGCGCTCATCGACACAGCTTAGAGCCAGTCGCACGCTTTGAGGTGGACCGGGCGTGCCGCGGCCGCACCGCGCGCGCATGCCATCCCGGCGCCCGTTACCCGGCCACATCGACCTTGCGCCCCCCATAAGCGACTAGGCTTTCCCGGGTCCCGGGTCCCGGGTCCCGGGTCCCGGGTCCCGTGTCCAGCTTCTCCCGTATCCTCCCCGCCATGCCTACCCTGCATTCCCCCGCCGAACGCCGCCAGCAGACGCAACGGCTCGCGCCGCTGCGCGAGGCCGATGCGCTGGCGATCCAGCAGTTCCTGGATGCGGCCTGGGCCGAGCAGGGGTTGGCGCGGCAGAGCCTGGACAGCTACCGCCGCGACCTAGAGGGCTTCGCGCGTTGGCGCGACGGTGCCGGCGGCGGGTTGGCCGGTGCCGATCGACAGGCGCTGTTCGATTACCTGGCATGGCGTACCGAGCTGGGCTATTCGCCGCGCAGCAACGCCCGCTGGCTGTCGTCGATGCGCGCGTTCTTCGCGCTGCGCGTGCGCCGCGGCGAGCGCAGCGACGATCCGACCGCGCTGCTGGAGCCGCCGCGGCTGCCGCGTTCGCTGCCCAAGGCACTGGCCGAAAGCCAGATCGATGCGCTGCTGGCGGCGCCGGACGCGACCGCGCCGGCAGGCTTGCGCGACCGCGCCATGCTTGAGTTGATGTACGCCGCCGGCTTGCGCGTCAGCGAGCTGGTCAACCTGCCGGCCAACGCGGTCAATCTGCGCCAGGGCGTGCTGCGGGTTACCGGCAAGGGCAGCAAGGAGCGGCTGGTGCCGTTGGGCGAGGAGTCGCAGCACTGGCTGCAGCGCTATCTGGACAGCGCCCGCCCCGCGCTGGCGGCGGGGCAGGCGGTGCCGGCCAGCGATGGCGTGGTGCCGCTGTTCATCGACGCCGCGCGCCGCGCGCTGACCCGCCAGCAGTTCTGGGTGTTGGTGAAGCGCTATGCGGCGGTGGCCGGGATCGATCCGGTGCGGATCAGCCCGCACGGCCTGCGCCACAGCTTCGCCACGCATCTGCTCAACCGCGGCGCTGACCTGCGGGCGCTGCAGATGCTGCTCGGCCACAGTTCCCTGTCCACCACCCAGATCTACACGCTGGTGGCGCGCGAGCACCTGCAGAGCCTGCACCGCAAGCATCATCCGCGTGGCTGAGCGGCAACTGCAGCTGCCGCTGCCGCCGGCGATGGCATCCTTTTCCTTCCATCGAGTGCGTCCATGAGCGAGTTGCGACATCGCGTTTCCCATGCGCCAAAACGAGCTTGTGCCGGCCTGCTGCTGCTCGCGCTCGGCAGCGCGTTCGCGGCCGGGCCGGTGCAGCCGTCCGCCATGCCGGCGGCCGAGCCTGGCGACAGCGCGTGGCAGATCGCGGCTGCCGGCACGGCGCTGGAGGCGCAGGCACCGGCGGTGCGTCGCCACGAGGATCTGCTGTTCTGGACGCTGCCGGGCGGGCAGCGCGAGCCGGCCACGGCTGCGCATCTGCTGATCGCAGCGCCGTATGCCCAGGTGCAGGCCGCGGTACGTGGCGTCGTGCAGGCGCAGGGGGGCATCCAGGAACGCAACGAGACCTTGCCGCTGTCGTATCTGCCCGACGATTGGGGCCGGGTCCTGCTGTCACGCCGCCAGGACCTGCGCGCGGCGCTGGCCGAGCGCTTCGCGCAGCCGATGCTGCAGGCGGCGGTGGAGCAGGGCGCGCTGACTGAGGAGGAGGCGCGCACGCGCCTGCAACAGGCGCGCGAGCGCAGCGATTGGGCGCCACAGGATCGCGCCGAACTGGCTGTGTTCCGCGAGACGCGCTATGCGGAATACTGCGCCACGCGCAGCGAACGCCAGGGAATGAGCGGGCGTCTGGAACTGAGGGTATGCGTCTTCGACATGACCGCGGCCATGGGGCATGCGACCACCGCGCTGAGCATCGAGCGCACCGACAACTACGCCAATCCGGATTACAGCGTGATCAGGCAGATCACCCAGTTCAATCCGCTGGGCGGTGCGTCGCAGCCGTCGCGGTTGAGCCAGCGCGTGGTGCCGGCGGTGTTGTTCCAGGCCGTGCGCCAGGCGCTCGCCGCGAGCGTGCCGCAGCAGCCGGTGCGTGTGGCCGCGTCGCCGTTGGCATGGACGCAGCCGCCGCAGCGCGCCCGTGCGGTGCCGGCCATCGCGTTTGTCCCGCCGCGCAACGACGTGCCGCTGTTGCCGTTCGAGGCGCTGCCCTGGGACGCGCTCGGCGGCGAACTTGCCACGGCGGACAGCGGCGCCCGCTACCCGCGCGATCTGCTGGCGCTGCCCGACGGCGACCTGTTGCTCAGCATGCAGGTGCCGGGCGGGACGGGCGCCAGCACCCGGCTGTGGCGGCTGCATCACGACGGCACGCGCTGGCAGACGGAAACGGTCTGGCAGGGCGAGGGCGGTGCGCAGCGGCTGATGCCCGATGCGCAGGGCAGCCGCGTGTGGTTCCTGGCCGGCGCCGCTGGCGAGTCCGCCGTTCTGTATGCCTATGACGTCGCCTCGCGGCGCCTGCGTCGCTACCGGGTCGATGGCGAGGGCAGCGATGGCGACGCGCGCTGGGAACTGGATGCCGCGCAGCGCCCCGTGTATTTCGATCACAGCTACGCTGGCGGTGGCGGTGCGTTCGGCAGCAGTCGGTTCATCCTGAATGCGCCGACCGCCGCGGTACCGGCGTCGGATGGACCCTGGGCGTTCGCGCCGGTGTTCGGCGCGCCGCGACAGGCGTTGATGGATGCGGCGAAGAAGGGCAATGCGCAGCTGTGGCCGGTGCGCCTGCGCGACCCGCATGCGCTGTGGGTGGAGGATGCCCAGGGCATCGCCGCCCTCGATCCGACCAGCGGGCGTGTCCTGCGCGCGTTCGCGTTGCCGCAGCGTTTCGGTCGCCCCGATCCGGCCGACGCCTCCGGCGTGGCACAGTGGGTGCCCACCCCGTTGGGATCGCTGCAGGGTCGCTGGATCGCCAGCGGCTTCGTGCTGATGCTGGCCGACCACGGCACCGGGACGCCGCAGTTCGCGCCGTCCGGCGCGTCGAAGGCGCAGCCCGAAGCGCGCTTCGTCGGTATGCACGTGCTGGATATGGACGACGGCCGCGTGCGCCTGTCGGCCTTGCTGGGGTGCGCCGACGCGCTGAAGGCGGTGGCCCGTTCGGCGCACGGCCGGCTGCTGGCGCTGGGCAGCGATGCCCCCGCCGCGGCCGGACCGCAGCTGGCGCTGTGGCAGATCGCCGCCGCGCAGACACCGCTGCGCTTGGCCTCGCCGGCGCGCGGTTCGCTGAACGCACTGGCGTTTTCGTGGGACGGCGCCACGCTCTGGGCCTTGACCGATGGCGGCCTGCTGCGCTGGTCGTTGCCACTGGCGCTGCGCGATCCGGCGGGTGCGGGCGGCTATCCGGAGCACGCGAAATATTGATCCGCGCCCTTGCTGCGACGGCGTGCCCCCCGCTCAGCCTGTCTACATCGAGCGGACAAGGGGGTATGCGACAATCCAGCCGGTTCGCAGCCCTCATGGATAGCCAATGCTCCGTTTTGCTCTTTTTGCGCTGCTGTGCGCCACCTCTCTTTCCGCCTGCGCGCAGCCGGCTTCGCCCACCGGCGGCGCTGCCGCTGCCAAGCCGGCCGCCGCCGCTCCTGCCGGCGCACCGGGCGAGCAGCGCGTACGCGCGGCGCTGCTGCAGCTCGATCCCAACTTCAAGCCCGACTACATCGGCGCCGCGCCGTTCCCCGGCTTCCGCGAAGTGGTGGTCGGCGGGCAGGTGCTGTACGTCTCCGACGACGGCCGCTACCTGTTCCAGGCGCAGCCGTTCGACATCCAGGAAAAGCAGTTCGCCTCCAGCGAAGGCCTGCTGAGCTACCGCCGCAAGCTGCTGGAGTCGGCGCCGCGTGCCGACCGCATCGTGTTCGCCCCGGCCAATCCCAAGTACACCATCAGCGTGTTCACCGATATCGAATGCGGCTACTGCCGCAAGCTGCACAGCGAGATCGGCGAGCTCAACAAGCAGGGCATCGCCGTGGAGTACCTGGCGTATCCGCGCATGGGCCTGGGCAGCCAGGACTACAAGGACATGGTCGCGGTGTGGTGCGCGGCCGACAAGAAGCAGGCGCTGACCGACGCCAAGGCCAACGGCAAGGTGCCGAGCGCGACCAACTGCAAGAACCCGGTGACCATGCAGTACAACCTGGGCCAGCGCCTGGGCGTCAACGGCACCCCGGCGATCTTCGCCCCGGACGGCACCCAGATCGGCGGCTACCTGCCCCCGGCCAAGATGCGCGAGGCGCTGGACAAGCGCGCGGCGGAAGCGACCAAGGCGGGCGGAAGCCGCTGAGCGCTGGCGCGCTGGGATTCGGCATTCGGGATTGGGGATTCGCTGGAGCACTGCTGCGGCGAATTCCTTTGAGCAGACGCTCTGCGTGCGGTTTAGGGCTCCTGATTCCCACTTCTACTGCGATCAGGACGCGGTCAGCGCGTCCTCATGGCGAGCGGCCCACCCGGCACGCGCCATTTCCGCGCCGTGCCCGATCCCACGACCCCGCCACGGGCAGGCCATCTTCATGGCGTTGCGCCTGCTGAGCGTCCGTGCGCGGAACACCGCCTTTACCAATCCCAAATCCCGAATCCCCAATCCCGGCTTACAATAGCCAGCCCGTTTCCTCACACGGTTCCCCGGACATGATCGTCCTCGAGGGCGCTTCCGCCCTTTCGCCGTTCCGTCGCGCTCGGCTCGAAACCCGCCTGCAGTCCCTCGTTCCCGGCGTGCGCATCGTCGGCGCCTGGCACGTGTACTTCCTCGACGGCGACGCCGCCGGGCAACTGGACCTGGTCGCGGCCCGCCGCATCCTGCAGGCGCAGGACGCGCCGGTGCCGGCCGATGCGGGCAGCTGCTCGCGCTACGTGGTGCCGCGGCTGGGCACGCGCTCGCCGTGGTCGAGCAAGGCCACCGAACTTGTCCTCGGCGCCGGGCTGGCGATCCGCCGGGTCGAGCGCGGCACCCGCCTGGACCTGGCCGGCTGGCCGCAGGCGCCGGCCGACCAGGCCGCGCTGGCCAAGCTGCTGCACGATCCGATGACGCAGTCGCTGCTGGACGATGCCGCGCAGGCGCAGGCGCTGTTCCAGGCGCCGGCGCGCGGCGAGGTCGAGCGCATCCCGCTGGACCAGCTGGAAGCGGCCAACGCGCGCCTGGGCCTGGCCCTGGCCCAGGACGAGATCGATTACCTGCGCCAGCGCTTCGGCGAACTCGGCCGCGATCCGGCCGACGTGGAACTGATGATGTTCGCGCAGGCCAATTCCGAGCACTGCCGGCACAAGATCTTCAACGCCAGCTGGACCATCGACGGCAAGGAGCAGGACCGCTCGCTGTTCCGGATGATCAAGCACACCCACCAGCAGACCCCGCAGCACACGCTCAGCGCGTACAGCGACAACGCGGCGGTGGTGGAAGGCCATCCGGCCGCGCGCTATCGCCCGGATCCGGCCAGCGGCGAGTACCGCAGCGAGGCGGTGACGCCGTCGGCGTTCTGCATCAAGGTCGAGACCCACAACCACCCGACCGCGATCGCGCCGTTCCCGGGCGCCTCCACCGGCGCAGGCGGCGAGATCCGCGACGAGGGCGCCACCGGCCGCGGCGGCAAGCCCAAGGCCGGCCTGACCGGCTTCAGCGTCTCGCACCTGCGCATTCCCAGCCTGCCGCAGCCGTGGGAGGGCGCGCGGCCGCTCAACCCGCGCATGGCGCCGGCGCTGGAAATCATGCTGGACGGCCCGCTCGGCGGCGCCGCGTTCAACAACGAATTCGGCCGGCCCAACCTGCTCGGCTATTTCCGCAGCTTCGAGCTGCCGGAGACCCAGGACCTGACCCGCGCCTACGACAAGCCGATCATGCTGGCCGGCGGCCTGGGCGCGATCGATCGCGTGCAGGTGGAGAAGATCCCGCTGCAGCCCGGCGACGCGGTGATCGTGCTCGGCGGTCCGGCGATGCTGATCGGCCTGGGCGGCGGCGCGGCCAGTTCGGTGGCCTCCGGCGACAGCGCCGAGGACCTGGATTTCGCCAGCGTGCAGCGCGACAACCCGGAGATGGAGCGGCGCGTGCAGGAGGTCATCGACCGCTGCGTGGCGCTGGGTGCGGACAACCCGATCCGCTGGTTCCACGACGTCGGCGCCGGCGGCCTGTCCAACGCCATTCCCGAACTGCTGCACGATTCCAACGTAGGCGGCCTCATCGACCTGGACCGCGTGCCCAGCGACGACCCCTCGCTGTCGCCGATGCAGCTGTGGTGCAACGAATCGCAGGAGCGCTACGTGCTCGGCGTGCCGCAGGCGCGCCTGGCCGAATTCGCCGCGATCTGCGAGCGCGAGCGCTGCCCGTTTGCCGCTGTTGGCGTGGCGACCGCCGAGGAACGGCTCGTCGTGGGGTACGGGGTGCTCGGCGGTGGGAATGGAGAATCGGGAATCGGGAATGGTGAAAAGCAGGCAGACTCCGCTGTTGCCCATTCCCCATTCCCCACTCCCCATTCCCAGCATCCGATCGATCTGCCCATGGACGTCCTCTTCGGCAAGCCGCCGAAGATGCACCGCGACACCCGGCAGCCGCCGGCGCCGCGCTGGCCGGAGCTGGACACCGAGGCGCTGGACCTGCGCGAGGCCGGGCTGCGTGTGCTGGCCCATCCGACCGTGGCGGCGAAGAGCTTCCTGGTCACCATCGGCGACCGCAGCGTCGGTGGCCTGACCGCGCGCGAGCAGATGATCGGTCCCTGGCAGTTGCCGCTGGCCGATTGCGCGATCACCCTGGCCGGCTTCGATACCCATGCCGGCGAGGCGATGGCGATCGGCGAGCGCACCCCGCTGGCCCTGCTCGACGCCGCCGCGGCGGCGCGGATGGCGGTGGGCGAGGCGATCACCAACCTGTGCGCGGCGCCGGTGCAGGCGCTGGACCAGGTCAAGCTGTCGGCCAACTGGATGGCCGCGGCCAACCACGACGGCGAGGACGCGCGCCTGTACGCCGCGGTCAAGGCGGTGGGCATGGAACTGTGCCCGCAGCTGGACCTGAGCATCCCGGTGGGCAAGGACTCGCTGTCGATGCAGGCGCAGTGGGCGGTGACCGCCGTGAATCGGGAATCGGGAATCGGGAATGGCGAAAAGCGCGATGCGTCCGCCACCGATGCCGCTGCTTCTCCGATTCCCGATTCCCCATTCTCCAGTCCCGTCGAGACGCACAAAAGCGTCTCGCCCGTCTCCCTCATCGTCTCCGCCTTCGCGCCGGTCGCCGATGCGCGGGCGCAGTTGACGCCGTTGCTGGCGCGCGAGGCCGAGAGCGAGTTGTGGTTGATCGGGCTGGGCGGCGGCAAGCAGCGCCTGGGCGGTTCGGTGCTGGCGCAGGTGCATGGCGACGGTGCGCTGCCGGCGTTCGGTGGGGCGGTGCCGGACCTGGACGATCCGCAGCGGCTGCGCGCGTTCTTCGAGCTGATCCGCGATGCGCGCGAGGCCGGCCTGCTGTTGGCGTATCACGACCGCAGCGACGGCGGCGCGTTCGCCGCGCTGTGCGAAATGGCGTTCGCCTCGCGGCAGGGCCTGGACATCACCCTCGATGCCTGGGGCGACGATCCGTTCCGCAGCCTGTTCAACGAGGAACTGGGCGCGGTGGTGCAGGTCGCGCGCGAAGACCGCGCGGCGTTCGCCGACCTGGTCGAGCGCCATGCGCTGACCGAGTGTGCGCAGCGCATCGCCCGCCCCAGCACCGCTGCGGCGGTACGCGTGGGCCTGGGCGGCAAGACCCTGGCCGAATGGCGTTGGGACGAGTTGTTCGATGCCTGGTGGTCGGTGACCAACGCGATGCAGACGCTGCGCGACAACCCCGACAGCGCCGCCGAGGAGCGCGCGCTGGCGCGCGATTTCGCCGCGCCCGGGCTCAAGCCGAAACTGGCCTTCGACCCGGCCGAGGACGTCGCCGCGCCGTTCGTCGCCAGCGGCCAGCGGCCGAAGGTGGCGATCCTGCGCGAGCAGGGCGTCAACGGCCAGATCGAGATGGCCAATGCGTTCGAGCGCGCCGGCTTCCGTGCTTTCGACGTGCACATGAGCGACCTCATCGCCGGCCGCGTGGACCTGGCCGACTTCGTCGGCCTGGCCGCCTGCGGCGGCTTCAGCTACGGCGACGTGCTCGGCGCCGGCCGCGGCTGGGCCACCTCGATCCTGGAGCGGCCGGCGCTGCGCGATGCCTTCGCCGCGTTCTTCGCGCGTCCGGATACCTTCGCCCTGGGCGTGTGCAACGGCTGCCAGATGCTCAGCCAGCTCAAGGACATCATCCCCGGTGCCGAGCACTGGCCGCGCTTCCTGCGCAACCGCAGCGAGCAGTTCGAGGCGCGCACCAGCCTGCTGGAAGTGGTGGAATCGCCGTCGATCTTCCTGCGCGGCATGGCCGGCTCGCGGATCCCGGTGGCGGTGGCGCACGGCGAAGGCCGCGCCGAGTTCGACACTGCCGTGGACCAGGCCGCCGCGCGCGTGGCGCTGCGCTTCGTCGATGGCCATGGCGCCGTCGCCACGCAGTACCCGCTGAACCCGAACGGCTCGCCCGACGGCATCACCGGCCTGACCAGCGACGACGGCCGGGTGACCATCCTGATGCCGCACCCGGAACGCACCCTGCGCTCGCTCAACCTCAGCTGGCATCCGGCCGAGTGGCCGGACGAGGCGCCGTGGCTGCGCATGTTCCGCAATGCGCGGGTGTGGGTGGGCTGAAGCCCGCCCTGGCGCGCTCGCCGCGATGGCGACGCGCTTGCCTGGTGGGCTGCCGACGGTGACGTGTTCGGCGACCTGATCGCGTGCTGGCGCTGGCCCTTGCCAGGGCGCCGTCGGCAGTGCCTGTAGCCGCGATGTTCGGGCCGGCGCTGCCGGCTGCGTTGCTCGGGTCTGTGCCGCGCTGCCATCGCTGTGGGATGCAGAATGCACTGCCGGGATTGGTGGCGTGGCGCATGCGCCGAATCGCGCGTCGCAGTGTCCCATGTGGGAGGGACTTCAGTCCCGACGCAGGACCGCATCCAGGCCGGCCGAACTGGCGGTTTGACGGCCGATGCCGTCGATTTCCTGTGTGTCGAGTGCGTTTCCTCGGCGCATCCCGCCTGCATGAGCTGACCGTGCGCGGTCGCGGCTGAAGCCGTTCCTGCGGGATATCGCGGTGCGGTGCGCCTTGCGCGGTGCCGTCATCGCTGCAGCGTGCGTGTGCCTGGCGCCATCCGCCACCGCTTGCAAGCGAATGGTGCGTCCTCCCGCGCGTGGTGCTCTTCGCCGTGTAGCGACAGCCCGGCAGCACCCGCCCGTCGTCCGGCACAAGGTCGCTCCGCCGCGCGACCGCTCGCCCCATTTCGCGCAGTCGGCGCCATGCGCAGCCGTCTGGAGCCGTCACTCGGCATGCCTGGGCGCGCTTTTGCGCTTCTACCACCCGGCTGCGTCAAGTCCTTGACAGGAAACGAAATCGCCCGAAGCGCGGTGTGTCAACGCTGGCAAGGTCCGTGCCGAAAAATTGGCGCGAGTTGGTTGTTTTCATTGATATTTATCGAAAATTTAACGAAATCAGGCTGAATTCGCGGTCTGTGTCACGGCGCGTGTCGCATTAAGTCAAAAACTTGACGTACTCGAGAGGCCGAGTTAACACTCGGGTCAGTTCCGCATTCCACCTCGGTTCATCTACAGCTCCGAGCAGCGACAGGCGTGAGCCTCTCGCGTCCCGGCAAGGGACGTGCGGCACCAAAAAACCGACAGGGGGTCGGCCGGCCGGAACGCCGGGCGAGGGTGGCTTTTTGACCAAAAACCAGCCGAATTGAGGAGCAGTCGTCGATGAATCGGATTTATCGCAAGGTCTGGAACAACGCGTTGGGGATGTGGGTGGTGGCGTCGGAACTGGCCAGCGGCGATGCCCGCGGTGCGGTCGTCCGCGATCGCCGTGCCGCACGCGCACACGGCCTGGCCCTGGCCGGCGCGATCGCCCTGGCGCTGGGCGCCGGCGCCCTTCCCGGCAGCGCCCAGGCGCAGGCCGTGCAGATCGGCGACAACGCCAACGCCAGCGGCGACTACGCCACCGCGGTCGGTGCCGAGAGCAACGCCAGCGGCGCGCAGAGCACCGCGACCGGCGCGGCCAGCAACGCCAGCGGCGACGGCAGCGTGGCCAGCGGCACTCTCAGCGACGCCAGCGGCGTGGAGGCCAGCGCGCTCGGCTACTACAGCACCGCCAGTGGCGACGGCGCGACCGCGCTCGGCGCCGAGAGCATCGCCTCCGGCGCGGCCAGCGCCGCGGTCGGCGTGGCGGCCGACGCGACCGGCGACTACGCCACCGCGGTCGGCGGCTTCTCCAGCGCCAGCGGCTTCAACAGCACCGCGCTGGGCAACAGCGCGGTCGCGCAGGGCCGCAACAGCGTGGCGCTGGGCGCCGACGCGGTGGCCGACCGCGACGACAGCGTCTCGGTCGGCAAGGCCGGCGGCGAGCGCCAGATCACCCACGTGGCCGCCGGCACCGAGGCCACCGATGCGGTCAACGTGGCCCAGCTCGACGCGGTCAGGCAGACCGCCGACACCACCGCCAAGTATTTCCAGTCCAGCGGCAGCGACGCCAGCGATGCCGGCGCCTACGTCGAGGGCGCCAATGCGATCGCCGCCGGCGAAGGCGCCAACGCCATCGGCAACGGCGCCAGCGCACTGGGCAGCGGCGCCACCACGCTCGGCGGCAACGCCACTGCGGTCGGCAGCAACGCCACCGCCGTCGGCGCCTCGGCAACGGCAGTCGGCGGCGCGTTGTCGATCGTCGACGAGAACGGCGAGGTGCTGCTGGAAGGCACCACCACGGCGGCCGAGCAGGGCGCCAGCGCGTTCGGCGCCGGCGCGCAGGCCAATGGCGCGTTCTCCACCGCACTGGGCACGGCGGCGCGCGCCGACGGCCTGCAGAGCACCGCCACCGGTTTCTCCGCTGCCGCCACCGGGCTGGCCGCGACCGCCAACGGCGGCTTCAGCCAGGCCGGCGGCGACTTCGCTTCCGCGGTCGGCTACGGCGCCAACGCCAGCGGCGGCAATGCTGTGGCGCTGGGTTATTCGAGCCTGGCCAGCGGGGCGTCCAGCACCGCGGTTGGCGGCAGCGTGCTCGGCCTGTTCACCACCGAGGCGCAGGGCGAAGGCGGCAGCGCGTTCGGCGCCGGCGCCTGGGCCAATGGGGACTTCTCCACCTCGGTCGGCTGGCTGAGTTCGGCCGACGGCGCCTCCAGCGCCGCGTTCGGCGCCGCGTCGTGGGCGCAGGCCGACGATTCCACCGCGCTGGGCTATGGCGCCAAGGCCGCGGCCAGCGGCAGCGTCGCGCTCGGCCAGGGATCGGTCGCCGATCGCGCCGACACCGTCTCGGTGGGCAGCGCCGGCAAGGAGCGGCAGATCGCCAACGTCGCCGCCGGCACCGAAGGCACCGATGCGGTGAACCTGGACCAGCTCGACGCGGTCAAGCAGGTGGCCGACGGCACCGCGCGGCTGTTCGCCGGCAGCGGCGAAGGCACCGCGCTGGCGCAGGGCCAGCAGGCCACCGCCGCCGGCGCCGATGCGCTGGCCGATGGCGACTACACCACCGCCGTGGGGTCCACCAGCACCGCCGCCGGCCTCGGCGCCTCGGCGCTGGGCAGCGGCGCGGTCGCCAGCGGCGCCCACGCCAGTGCGGTCGGTACCGATGCCACGGCGGTCGGCACCTCGGCCACGGCCATCGGTAGCACCGCGACGGTGTACGAGTACGACGAGAACGGCTTCATCGTCGGCAGCCGCGAGCAGACCACCCAGGCCCTGGGCGTGGCCGCCACCGCGGTCGGCGGCGGCGCGCAGGCGCTGGATCCGCTGACCACCGCGGTCGGCACCGGCACCTCGGCCGGCGGTGTGCAGAGCACCGCGCTGGGCTATCACGCGCAGACCTTCAAGGATGGTGCCACCGCGGTCGGCGGCCTGTCCGAAGTGGCCGGCGACCTGGGCACGGCGGTGGGCTACAGCGCTCGCGCCGCAGGCGACTACGCCACCGCGATGGGCATCGGCGCGCGCGCCACCGCCACCAGTGCGGTGGCGATGGGCATGAACGCGCTGGCCAGCGGCACCGACAGCGTCGCCGTGGGCGGCGTCAGCACCGCCGCGGCCAGCGCCGGCAACAGCGTGGGCATCGCCGCCGCCACCGGCGTCGGCGGCATCGCCCTGGGCGCCGGCGCGCAGAGCCAGTCCGACTACGCGATCGCGCTGGGCTACAACGCCAACGTGTTCCCGAACCTTCCGGGCAACGTCGATTCGGTCGCCATCGGCCACAGCGCCGGTTCGTTCGCGCCGCGCACGGTGTCGTTGGGCAGCTATGCGCTGGCCGCCGGCGACAGCGGCATCGCGCTGGGCTACAAGGCCACCGCCTGGAATCCCGACAGCGTCGCGCTGGGCGCACGTGCGGTGACGTCGATCTACAACAACAACGGCACCGCGCTCGGCACCGACAGCCAGGCCAACGGCAGCGATGCCACCGCGATCGGCTACGGCGCGCGGGTCAGCACCTGGCTGGACGATGCGCGCAACCAGGCGCCGACCAATGCGGTCGCGCTCGGCGCGCATTCCTACGCCGCGCGCGACAACAGCGTGTCGGTCGGCGATGTCGGCAACGGCCTGACCCGGCAGATCACCAGCGTCGCCGCCGGCACCGAAGCCACCGACGCGGTCAACGTGGCGCAGTTGCAGGAGGCCGGCAAGTACCTGCAGGCCAGCGCCGGCAACAGCGACGCCGGCGCCTACGTCGAAGGCGACGACGCGCTCGCCGCCGGCGAGGCCGCCAATGCCATCGGCAACGGCAGCACCGCAGTTGGCGCCGGCGCCGACGCGCTCAACAGCGGGGCGACCGCGGTGGGCAGCGGCGCGGTGGCCGCCGGGCAGAACAGCGCCGCCTTCGGCACCAACGCGCAGGCCACCGGGCCGGCGGCGGTGGCGGTCGGCGGGGTGGCGGTGGACGCCAACGGCGAGCCGCTGATCACCAAGAGCGGCGTGGCGGTGGATACCGGCGCCACCAGCGCCGGGGTCGGCGGTACCGCATTGGGCGCCAGCGCCGATGCCAGCGGTTTCGCCGCCTCGGCGGTGGGCGTGGGGGCCTACGCCGGCGGTGCGCAGGCGTCGGCCTTCGGCGCGGTGGCCAACGCCACCGGCGACTACGCCACGGCGGTCGGCACGCAGAGCGCGGCCACCGGCACCAGCAGCGTCGCGGTCGGCGGTCCGGCCGACCTGATTCCGGGGCTGGGCCTGTTCGTACAGACCCAGGCCAGCGGCGCCAATGCCGCCGCGTTCGGCGCCGGCGCGATCGCCTCGGGCGACGAATCCACCGCCAGCGGCAGCATGACCGAGGCCTCGGGTCTGCAAAGCACCGCGCTGGGCTACTTCGCCTATGCACCGGGCGACCATGCCAGCGCGCTGGGCGCGCAGTCCTGGGCCAGCGGCGCCAACAGCACCGCGCTCGGCTACTACAGCACCGCGTTTGCGGCCGACAGCGTGGCGCTGGGCGCCAACGCGGTGGCGCGCCGGGCCAACACGGTCTCGGTCGGCGATGCCGGCAGCGAGCGGCAGGTCGTCAACGTCGCCGCGGGCACGCAGTCCACCGATGCGGTCAACCTCGCGCAGCTGGATGCGGTGCGCGCCACCGCCGAAAGCACCTCCAAGTTCTTCGCCCACAGCGGCGGCGGCACGGTCGGCGCCTATGCCGACGGCGCCGGCGCGCTGGCCGCCGGCGATGCGGCCAATGCCTATGGCAGCGGTGCGGCGGCGTTCGGCAGCGGCGCAGCGGCGATGGGCGATGACGCGGTGGCGCTGGGCAACGGCAGCAGCGCCAGCGGCACCGGCGGCACCGCCATCGGCGGCCGCGGCCAGGCCTACGACCAGTACAACCAGCCGATCGTCGATGCCGACGGCAAGCCGGTGCTGGTCGGCGCCAATGCCGGCGAGAACGCCACCGCGCTCGGCGCGGGCGCGCAGGCCACCGGCAGCGTCGCCACCGCCACCGGCTATGGTGCGCAGGCCACCGGCGACCACAGCACCGCCGGCGGCTACAAGGCCCGTGCGACCGGCAACTACAGCCTGGCGCAGGGCGACAACGCCTGGGCAAGCGGCGAGGACGCCAGTGCGGTCGGCGCCTATGCCTGGGCGACGGCCGATGGCGCGTCGGCGTTCGGAACCTCGGCCTGGGCCACGGGCACCAATGCCTCGGCGTTCGGTGCCGGGGCGTGGGCCAGCGGCAGCGGCGCCACTTCGATCGGCTTCAACAGCTGGGCGCCGGGGCTGAGCGCCACCGCGGTCGGTCGCGGCGCGTTCGGCTACGGCAACTACAGCGTGGCGCTGGGCTTCCAGGCGCTGGGCAACCAGGTCAACACCATCGCCATCGGCACCAACACCGTGGCCGACGCGGAAAGCGCGATCAGCATCGGTGCCGGCAGCGAGGCCACCGCCGCCAATGCGGTGGCGCTGGGTGCCGGGGCGGTCGCCGACCGCGCCTACAGCGTGTCGGTGGGCAGCGCCGGGCAGGAGCGGCAGATCACCAACGTCGCTGCCGGCACCGAGGCCACCGATGCGGTCAATGTCGCGCAGCTGGATGCGGTGAAGCAGGCGGCGGCGGCCACCAGCAAGTATTTCCAGGCCAGCGGCAGTGCCGACAGCGATGCCGGCGCCCTGGTCGACGGCGACAATGCGCTGGCGGCCGGCGAGGCGGCCAACGCCACCGGCGACGGTGCCACCGCGCTCGGCGGCGGCGCCAATGCCGTGGCCGCCGGGGCGACCGCGATCGGCTTCAACGCCGTGTCCAGCGGGGTCGATGCGGTCGCGCTGGGCAACGCCAGCCAGGCGTCGGGCGAGAACAGCATCGCCATCGGCAGCAACGCCCAGGCCAGCGAGATCGGCGCCACCGCCAGCGGCGCCGGCGCGCAGGCCAGCGGCACCTATGCCACCGCCACCGGCAACGAAGCGGTGGCCTCTGACAACCAGGCCACGGCCACCGGCTTCCGCAGCGCTGCCTCGGGCATCGGCGCCACCGCACTGGGCGGCTACAGCGAGGCCACCGGCTACCTGTCCTCGGCACTGGGCTATGGCGCGCTGGCCTCCGGCAGCTACGGCACCGCGGTCGGCGTCTCCTCCACCGCGTCCGGCAGCGGCAGCGTGGCGGTGGGCGAGTACAGCGTGGCCTCCGGCGAGGAGAGCGTGGCGGTCGGCGGCACCTCGTTCTTCGGCCTGATCCCGGCCGAGGCCTCGGGCGCCAACAGCGCGGCGTTCGGTGCCGGTGCCGGTGCCACCGCCGACTTCAGCAGCGCGCTCGGCAGCCTCAGCTACGCCAGCGCCGACAGCGCCAGTGCGTTCGGCTACGGCGCCTATGCATCCGGCGTCAACAGCGTGGCCCTGGGTGCGAACTCCGAGGCGGCGCGCGACAACACCGTCTCGGTGGGCAGCGCCGGCAAGGAGCGGCAGATCACCAGCGTCGCCGCCGGTACCGAGGCCACCGATGCGGTCAACGTCGCGCAACTGAACGAGGTGAAGCAGTCCGCCGACGCCACCGGCAAGCAGTTCAAGGCCAGCGGCGGCAGCGATCCGGCCGACGATGTCGGCAGCTACGTGGAGGGCAATTACGCTACCGCCGCCGGCGAGGCCAGCAACGCCTACGGCACCGGTGCCTCGGCCTTCGGCAGCGGCGCGTTGGCGGGTGCCCGCTACGCCACCGCGTCCGGCTACAACGCCACCGCCACCGGCGAATCCAGCACCGCGATCGGCGGCTCGCTGTACTACACCGACGCGTCCGGCAACGTGCTGCTCGACGGCACCACCACCGCCAGCGCCGCCGGCGCCACCGCGCTGGGCGCGGGTGCGCAGGCCAGCGGCACGTTCAGCAGCGCCAGTGGCGCCGGTGCCGTCGCCAGCGGCCTGCAGGCCACGGCCGACGGCTACAAGGCCAACGCCGGTAGCGACTACAGCACCGCGGTTGGCGCCTTCAGCGCCGCCAGCGGCACTCGCACCAGCGCGTTCGGTTACGGCGCGGCGGCGGCGGGCAACTACGCCTCGGCGCTGGGCTGGGGCAGCACCGCCTCCGGCGCCTATGCCGCGGCGCTGGGCTACAGCGCCCGCGCCACCGGCGAGGATGCGACCGCGCTCGGTGCCTCGGCCTGGGCCACCGCGGCGCAGACCACCTCGGTCGGCCAGTTCGCCTGGGCGACCGCGCAGGGTGGTACCGCGATCGGCCAGAATGCCTTCGCCTACGGCGGCACCAATGCCACCGCGCTGGGCATCAACGCCTCGGCCAGCGGCGCCGGCAGCGTCGCTCTGGGTTCGGGCGCGCGCACCAGCGAAGCCAACGTGGTGTCGGTGGGCGGCGGCAACGGCGTCACCGCGCCGGCGACGCGCCGCATCACCAACGTCGGCGCGGCGGTCAACGCCACCGACGCGGTGAACAAGGCGCAGCTGGACGCGGTGGCCACCGCGGCCGGCGACACCAGCGCGCGCTTCCAGAGTTCCGGTACCGCAGTGGCCAGCGCCAGCGGCGTGGACAGCACCGCGGCCGGTGCCGGCGCCACCGCCAGCGGCCTGCGCAGTTCCGCGCTGGGCGTGGGCAGCGTCGCGGCCGGTGCCGGTGCTACGGCCAACGGTGCCGGCAGCTCGGCGACCGGTGCGCGCAGCACCGCGATCGGCCTGCAGACCAACGCGATCGGCGAGAACGGCGTGGCGATGGGCTACAACAGCTTCGTCCGCAACAGCGGCAGCAACGGCGTCGCACTCGGCGCCAATGCCGGCGTCTCGGCGGACAACGCGGTCGCGCTCGGCGCCGGCTCGCGGGTGTACGAGGCCGACACCGTGTCGCTGGGCAGCGGCAACGGCCGTGGCGGCCCGGCGACCCGGCGCATCGTCAACCTGACCGCCGGCAGCGTCGCCGCCGGCAGCACCGACGCGATCAACGGCGGCCAGCTGTACCAGTCGCTGAGCAATATGGCCACGTTCCTGGGCGGCGGCGCCGGACTCGGCGCGCAGGGCCTGTTCGTGGCGCCCACGTACGTGATCCAGGGCGCCAGCTACAACAACGTCGGTGCGGCGCTGGCGGCGCTGGACGGCAAGGTCAGCGAACTGGATGCGCGCACCGGCGGCAGCGGCACTGCGGCACGCAGCGCGCGTATGGTCGGCACCAGTGCGGTGGCCGCGCAGGCCACCGAAGCGGCGCCTGCGGCGTCGGCCGCGACCGCTGCAACCGCGGCGGCGGCGACGCCGGTGTCCGGCAGCATCGGCACCGCGCAGGTCGGCGAAAGCACGGCGGTCGCCTCCAGCGCCACGGCGGTGGGGACCGCCGCGCGCGCCAACGACGTCACCGGCACCGCGATCGGCGGCAGCGCCTACGCGCACGGCCCCAACGACACCGCGATCGGCAGCAACGCCAAGGTCAATGCCGACGGTAGCACCGCGGTGGGCGCCAACAGCCACATCGCGGCGGTGGCGACCAACGCGGTGGCGATGGGCGAGGGCGCCAGCGTCAGCGCGGCCTCGGGCACCGCCATCGGCCAGGGCGCCAGCGCCACGGCGCAGGGTGCGGTCGCATTGGGGCAGGGCGCGGTGGCCGATCGCGCGCAGACGGTCTCCATCGGCAGCGCCGGCAACGAGCGCCAGCTCGCCAACGTCGCCGCCGGCACCCAGGCCACCGATGCGGTCAACAAGAGCCAGCTCGACAACGGCGTGGCTACGGCCAAGTCGTACACCGATGCGCGCTTCGGCACCATGGCCGACAGCTTCGAGGTGCTGCGCGGCGACGTCGATGCGCGGTTGCGCGACCAGGACCGCCGCATCGACCGCCAGGGCGCGATGAGCGCGGCCATGCTCAACATGGCCACCAGCGCCGCCGGCATCCGCACCCAGAACCGGGTCGGTGCCGGCATCGGCTTCCAGAACGGCGAGTCGGCGCTGTCGGTGGGCTACCAGCGCGCCTTCAGCGACCGCGCCACGGTGACCATCGGCGGTGCCTTCAGCAGCGACGACAGCTCCATCGGCATCGGTGCCGGTTTCGGCTGGTGATCCATCGCGGACGGCGGCGCGTGCCGCCGTCCGCCACGCAATGGCCTGAGGGGGCAGACCACAGGACCTTGGCTGGGCCGGCCAACGGATTCGGAAAAAGGGAGTTTTACGGCCGCAACTGTCGCCTGATCCACGAAACTTTGAAGAGGACGTCAACGTGATCGACAAGCAAAACCTTCGTATCAATGCCATCGCCGCCGCCATGCTGGCGATGTCGCTGGGAGCCTCGAGCGCGATCGCGGCCAGCGCCTCGGCGCCGCTGCCGGTCAAGGAACCGGGCAGGTCCGCGCCGGCCGATGCGGTGACCTCCAACCGCATCCTGGTGCGCTACAACGCCGGTAGCGCCGCGGCCAGCGATCGCAGCGCCAAGCTGTCGGCGGTGCAGTCGGCGGTGGGCCGCGCCAGCCTCGGCGGCGGCAACGGCATCTCGCGCGCGGCCGCGGCCAGCGTGCGCGCCGAGTACGTGCGCACCCTCGGCATCGGTGCGGACCTGATTCGCCTGACCGGCAAGCTGAGCAAGGCCGACCTGGACAAGGTGGTGGCCGAGATCGCCGCCGACCCGGCGGTGAAGTACGCGCAGGTCGACGCCAAGCTGCGCCCGGTCGAGGTGCTGCGGGCCAAGACGCAGGTGCAGCCGCAGTTGGTGCCCAACGATCCGCTGTACGCGCAGTATCAGTGGCACTACAGCAACGCCACCGGCGGCATCAACCTGCCGGCCGCGTGGGACGTATCCAAGGGCGACGGTGTCGTCGTCGCGGTGCTCGATACCGGCATCCTGCCGAACCACCCGGACGTGGCGGTGAACCTGCTGCAGGGCTACGACTTCATCTCCGACAAGGAAGTCTCGCGGCGTCCGACCGACGCCCGCGTGCCGGGCGCGCTGGACTACGGCGACTGGGTCGAGAACGACAACGAGTGCTACGCCGGTTCGGTGGCCGAGGACAGCTCCTGGCACGGCAGCCATGTCGCCGGCACCGTCGCCGAAGCGACCAACAACGGCATCGGCATGGCCGGCGTGGCGCCCAACGCCACCGTGCTGCCGGTGCGCGTGCTCGGCAAGTGCGGCGGCTACACCTCCGACATCGCCGACGCCATCGTCTGGGCCTCGGGCGGCACCGTGTCCGGCGTGCCGGCCAACCAGAACCCGGCCGAGGTCATCAACATGAGCCTGGGCGGCGGCGGTGCCTGCGACAGCGCCACCCAGGACGCGATCAACGGCGCGGTGTCGCGCGGCACCACGGTAGTGGTGGCCGCCGGCAACAACACCGCCAATGCCGCCAACTTCAGCCCGGCCAGCTGCGACAACGTGATCGCGGTCGGCGCCACCCGCATCACCGGCGGCATCACCTACTACTCCAACTTCGGCGCCAAGGTGGACCTGTCCGGTCCGGGCGGCGGCGGCAGCGTCGACGGCAACCCGGGCGGCTACATCTGGCAGAACGGCTACAGCGGCGCGACCACGCCGACCTCCGGCAACTACACCTACATGGGCCTGGGCGGCACCTCGATGGCCTCGCCGCACGTGGCCGCGGTGGCCGCGCTGGTGCAGAGCGCGCTGATCGCCGCGGGCAAGGCGCCGCTGACCCCGGCGGCGCTGGAGACGCTGCTCAAGCAGACCGCGCGTCCGTTCCCGGTGTCGATCCCGTCCAGCACCCCGATCGGTACCGGCATCGTCGACGCCAAGGCCGCCCTGGCCAAGGCGCTGGAAGAGCCGTGCGATCCGGCCACCGAGCAGTGCGCGCCGCCGGCGACCGCGCTGACCAACAAGGTGGCGGTGGCGGGCCTGGCCGGTGCTGCGGGCAATGAGGCGCTGTACAGCTTCGAGGCCAAGGCCGGTGCGGTGCTGAGCTTCCTCACCTACGGCGGCAGCGGCAATGTGTCGCTGTATGTGAGCTTCGGCAAGGAGCCGGGCACCGGCAACGCCGACGCCAAGTCGACCCGTCCGGGCAACAACGAGACGGTGCGCTTCACCGCGCCGCAGGCCGGCACCTACTACATCAAGCTGGTCGGCGAGAGCACCTACAACGGCGTCAGCCTGGTCGCGCGCCAGTAAGCGTACGCGGCGCAGGGAAGCGCCATGCGGTTCCAGGAAACCCGGCTCCGGCCGGGTTTCCTGCATCTGGGGCAGCGCCGTGTCGGCCCACTCCGCGACCGCGGCAGCGCGCAACGCAACTGCCCAGCATGTCCTGCCAGGATGTCAGGCCGATGACCGTGGCGGGCCTGCCGGTGCCGGTCCGTTGGCCGCCCGGTAGACAGCGGCGGGGGAGTGCGCCGGATTCGGCGTCGGGTCATGCCGAACTGCTAAAGTCGCACGGTCATCTGGGAGGGATCGCGTGAATGCGCTCGTGAAGGACACTGCCGTCGCCGTGGAGACGCCCGAAACCCGCATCATCGCGGCGTTGCTGGCCAAGGGCCGGCTCAAGGACGGCGACTTGGCGCGCGCGCGGCAATTGCAGCGCGAGTCCGGCGGCAGCCTGCTGGCGCTGCTGGCGCGCCTGGGCCTGGTCTCCGAGCGCGACCATGCCGAGCTCAGCGCCGAAGTCCTGGGCCTGCCCCTGCTCGACGCCAAGCAGCTGCCGGCCACCGCGCCGGAGAGCCTGCCCGAGGCGCAGCCACTGTCGCTGCGCTTCCTCAAGCAGTTCCATGTGTGTCCGCTCGGCGAGCGCGACGGCGTGCTGGAACTGTGGACGGCCGATCCGCACGACGCCTATGCCGCCGACGCAGTGCGCCTGGCCACCGGCCTGCAGGTGCTGCCGCGGGTCGGCCTGCGCTCGGAGATCGACGACCTGATCGAGCGCTGGTTCGGCCAGGGCCGCAGCGCGATGGGCGCGATCGTGGAAACCGCCGACGGCGACAGCGTCGCCGCCGACGACATCGAGCACCTGCGCGACCTGGCGTCCGAGGCGCCGGTGATCCGCCTGGTCAACCTGGTGATCCAGCGCGCGGTGGAACTGCGCGCCTCGGACATCCACATCGAACCGTTCGAGAGCCGGCTGAAGGTGCGCTACCGCGTCGACGGCGTGCTGATCGACGGCGAGAGCCCGCCGGCCAACCTGACCGCGGCGGTGATCAGCCGCGTCAAGATCATGGCCAAGCTCAACATCGCCGAGCGCCGCCTGCCGCAGGACGGCCGCATCATGCTGCGGGTGCAGGGCAAGGAACTGGACCTGCGCGTGAGCACCGTGCCCACCGCGCATGGCGAGAGCGTGGTGATGCGCCTGCTCGACCGCGAGACCGTGGTGTTCGACTTCCACCGGCTCGGCTTCACCGACGCGTTCCTGCCGCAGTTCCGCAAGGTGCTGGAGCAGCCGCACGGCATCCTGCTGGTCACCGGCCCCACCGGCTCGGGCAAGACCACCACGCTGTACACCGCGCTGAGCCAGCTCAACACCGCCGACGTCAAGATCATTACCGTCGAGGATCCGGTCGAGTACCAGATCGAGGGCATCAACCAGATCCAGGCCAAGCCGCAGATCGGCCTGGATTTCTCGCATGCGCTGCGCAGCATCGTGCGCCAGGACCCGGACATCATCATGATCGGCGAAATGCGTGACCTGGAGACGGCGCGCATCGCCATCCAGTCCGCGCTGACCGGCCACCTGGTGCTGTCGACCCTGCATACCAATAACGCCGCCGGCGGTATCACCCGCCTGCTCGACATGGGTGTGGAGGACTACCTGCTGACCTCCACCATCAACGGCATCCTCGCCCAGCGCCTGGTGCGGCGGCTGGAGCCGACCCATGCCGAGCGCTATGCGGCCTCGCCGGAGGAGATCGAGAAGTTCGAACTGCGCCGGCTGCAGCCGGAAGGCGAGATCTTCCTGTACCGCCCGCGGCCCTCGGCGATCGCGCCGACCGGCTATGTCGGTCGTACCACCATCATGGAATTCCTGGTGATGAACGACGTGCTGCGCCGTGCGGTGATGCGCCACGCCGGCATGGGCGAGATCGAGCAACTGGCGCGTGAGGCCGGCATGCGCACCATGTACGAGGACGGCCTGGCCAAGGCGCTCAGCGGCCAGACCACGATCGAGGAAGTGCTGCGCGTGACGGAGGAAACCTGATGCGCGCGGCGTGCGCTCCGGCGATGGCAGCCTGTTGCTTCGCCAGGCGCGGGCATTCCGTGTTCGAAAAGGCACGGGCCGCGCGCGATGCGCTCTCCCATTCCCGATTCCCCATTCTCCAGTCCCAGCTCCAGTCCTGATGCCGCTCTATCGCTACAAGGCCCTGGACTCGCATGGCGAGGTCCTGGAAGGGCAGATGGAAGCCGCCAGCGAGGCGGAGGTGGCGCTGCGCCTGCAGGAGCAGGGGCATATGCCGATGCAGGCCCGGCTCGCCGCCGAAGGCGGCGGCACCTCGCTGCGCGGGTTGTTCCGGCCCAAGCCGTTCGACGGCGCGGCGCTGGTGCAGTTCACCCAGCAGCTGGCGACCCTGCTCGGCGCCGGCCAGCCGCTGGATCGCGCGCTGTCGATCCTGCTCGAACTGCCCGAGGACGAGCGTTCCAAGCGCACCGTCGGCGACATCCGCGACGCGGTACGCGGCGGCGCGCCGCTGTCCACCGCGCTGGAGCGCCAGCACGGGCTGTTCTCGCGCCTGTACATCAACATGGTGCGCGCCGGCGAGGCCGGCGGCAGCCTGCACGACACCCTGCAGCGCCTGGCCGAGTACCTGGAGCGCAGCCGCGAACTGCGCGGGCGGGTGATCAACGCGCTGATCTATCCGGCGATCCTGGTCAGCGTGGTCGGCTGCGCGCTGCTGTTCCTGCTCGGCTACGTGGTGCCGCAGTTCGCACAGATGTACGAGAGCCTGGACGTGGCCCTGCCGTGGTTCACCCAGGCGGTGCTGAGCGTGGGCCTGTTCGTGCGCGACTGGTGGATCGTGCTGCTGGTGGTGCCCGGGGTAACCGTGCTGGCGGTGGATCGCAAGCGCCGCGACCCCGCGTTCCGTGCCAGCTTCGACGCCTGGCTGCTGCGCCAGCGTTTCGTCGGCGTGCTGATTTCGCGGCTGGAGACCGCGCGCCTGACCCGTACCCTCGGCACCCTGCTGCGCAACGGTGTGCCGCTGCTGGCGGCGCTGGGCATCTCCCGCAACGTGCTGTCGAACCTGGCGCTGACCGCCGACGTCGGCGCCGCCGCCGACGACGTCAAGAACGGCCACGGCCTGTCGGCATCGCTGTCCAAGGGCAAGCGCTTCCCGCGCCTGGCGCTGCAGATGATCCAGGTCGGCGAGGAATCGGGCGCGCTCGACATCATGCTGCTGAAGACCGCCGACACCTTCGAGCAGGAGACCGCGCAGGCCATCGACCGCCTGCTGGCGGCGATGGTGCCGGCGATCACCCTGGTCCTGGCCTCGGTGGTCGGCCTGGTGATCATCTCCGTCCTCGTCCCCCTCTACGACCTCACCAATGCGATTGGGTGAGGCCATGCGCTTGCGAACCGCAGGTTCGCGCATGGCCGAACGCCCGGCCATGGATGGCCGGGCCGGTCTCTCCGGAGCCGGTAATGCGACGCCATGGACGGCAGCGGCCTTGCCTGCTGCGTCCGCGCGGCGCGCCATGGCGCATGTGGCGCCGAACGCCCGGCCCCGTCCGGGCTTCGGGCGACTGCCACGGAGTGTGACGCCGGGCGGTCCCGGCCGGGAACCTTCCGCCGCCGCCCCTGTCCCATTGCCAGCGGCGCCGCGCGCGCCGGCCGTGGCCGTGCGTGCGCGCGGCGCGGATCCTCCACCGCCCGGCGTGACGGCGTGCGTGACGCGCCGCTGTACCGCCGGCCGCCGCCGGCTGCCATCGTCACTGTGTTCGGCTACATAGGTCTTCCACCGCAAGGATCCGATGCAATGCGCACTCTTCGCCGCTCCCTGACCCGTTCCCCGTCCGCCGCACGCCAGGCGGGCATGAGCCTGCTGGAAATCATCATCGTCATCGTGCTGATCGGCGCGGTGCTGACCCTGGTCGGCAGCCGCGTGCTCGGCGGCGCCGACCGCGGCAAGGCCAACCTGGCCAAGTCGCAGATCCAGACCCTGGCCGGCAAGGTCGACAACTACCAGCTCGACACCGGCAAGCTGCCGTCCAAGCTCGACGACCTGGTCACCGCGCCGGGCGGCGTCAGCGGCTGGCTCGGTCCGTACGCCAAGCCGGCCGAACTGAACGACCCCTGGGGCCACCCGATCGAATACAAGGTGCCCGGCGAAGGCCGGCCGTTCGACCTGATCAGCCTGGGCAAGGACGGCCAGCCCGGCGGCAGCAGTTACGACGCCGACATCAAGTACGAGTGATCCGACGCCGTGATCCGGGCCCCTGCCGGCGCGCTGCGCTTCGGCGTGCCGGCGTGCGCGCCGGCTGCGCGTGCGCGCATGCGCGGCGTGTCGCTGCTGGAGATGCTGCTGGTGGTGGGCCTGATCGCGATCGCCGCGCTGCTGGCGGCCTCGGTGCTGACCGGCGGCATCGACGGCATGCGCCTGCGCTCGGCGGCCAAGGAGATCGCCTCGCAACTGCGCTACACCCGCGCCCAGGCGATCGCCAGCGGCCAGCCGCAGCGGTTCCTGATCGATCCGCAGGCGCATCGCTGGCAGGCGCCCAACGGCCGCCACGGCGAGATCCCGCCGTCGCTGACGATCCGCTTCACCGGTGCGCGTCAGGCGCAGCGCCGCGACGGCGAGGGCGCGATCCAGTTCTTCGAGGACGGCGCCTCCACCGGCGGGCGCATCGACCTGCAGGCGCGCCAGGCGCGCTGGCGCGTCGACGTGACCTGGCTGACCGGCGAGGTCACGGTCGGGCGCGCACCGGACCAGGCGGGCCCATGAACCGCCAGCGCGGCTACACCCTGATCGAGGTGATCGTGGCGTTCGCGCTGCTGGCGCTGGCGCTGACCCTGCTGCTGGGCTCGCTGTCCGGCGCCGCACGCCAGGTGCAGCGTGCCGACCAGTTGAGCCGCGCCACCCTGTACGCGCAGTCGCTGCTGGCGGCGCAGGGCGTGGAGCAGCCGCTGCAGCCGGGGCGCAGCCAGGGCACGCTGGATCAGGGTCGCTACCGCTGGACCCTGGACGTGGCGCCCTACGCCGACCCGCGGCGGCCGCCCGATGCCGCGGTGACGCCCGGCGCGCCGACCTTGCTGCAATTGACCCTGCAGGTGCGCTGGGGCGATGCGCCGGCGCAGGCGCTGCAGTGGAAGACCCTGCGCCTGGTCGCCCCGCAAGGCAACGGGGTGCCGCAATGACCACGCGCGCGCCGCCGCGCGCCGCCGCGCGCGGCTTCACCCTGATCGAGGTGCTGCTGGCCACGGTGCTGCTGGTCGGCGGCCTGACCCTGGCCTTCGCCACGCTGCGCTCGGCGATGGCGATCAGCGGCCGCGGCGAGGCGATCGCCGGACGCAGCGAACGCATGCGCGCGGTCGAGGGCTTCCTGCGCCGGCGCCTGAGCGGCGCGCAATCGCTGCCGCTGGACATCGACACGCACACGCTGCAGCCGGTGCGTTTCGTCGGCGAACCGCTGCGCATGCAGTTCGTGGCCGATCTGCCCGAGTACCTCGGCCGCGGCGGCCCCTACCTGCACGACCTGCGCGTCAGCGGCGAGGGCGACCACCGGCAACTGGCGATCGCGCTGGTGCAGGTGCAGGCCGGCAAGCAACTCGCCGAGACCCCGCCGCGCCCGCCCGAGCCGCTGGCGCGCGACCTGCGCGAGGTGCGCTTCCGCTACCGCGGCCTGGACCCGGAGCGCGGCACCATCGGCCCCTGGCAGGAGCGCTGGGAGCGCACCGACACGCTGCCGCTGCTGGTCTCGATCGAGTTGCGCAGCGGCGACGGCACGGCGTGGCCGCCGCTGGTGGTGGCGCTGCGCCAGGCCGGTGGCGCGGAGATGCGGCAATGAGCGCGACGCATCGCCACCGCGGCGCGGCGCTGGTGCTGGTGCTGTGGCTGATCGCGCTGCTGACCGCGCTGATCGGCGCCTTCGCGC
This sequence comes from Xanthomonas sp. LF02-5, assembly GCF_034105325.1. NCBI lineage: Bacteria > Pseudomonadati > Pseudomonadota > Gammaproteobacteria > Lysobacterales > Lysobacteraceae > Xanthomonas > Xanthomonas sp. LF02-5. The sequence continues at coordinate 229,726 of NZ_JAXGGF010000001.1, forward strand.
TGACCGCGCGCACCGAGAACCTGCAGGGCAAGGTGCTCGGCGACGGCGCCGAGGCGCAGGAACGCGCCCGCGCCGGCCTGGAATACGCGCTGACCCGTCTCGCCGGCACCCCCACGCAGCCGGGCTGGCGTGCCGACGGCCGGCGCTACCGCTGGCAGTACGAGGGCGCCACGGTCGACCTGCGGGTCACCGATGAAAGCGGCAAGGTCGATCTGAACATGGCCGATGCGCAACTGCTGGCGGCGCTGGTGCGCGCGGTCGGCGAGGATCCGCAGCGCGCCGAGCGCATCGCCGCGGCGATCGTGGACTGGCGCGATCCCGACAACCTGACCCAGCCCAACGGCGCCGAGGATCCGGACTACGCCGCCGCCGGCCTGCCCTACGGCGCCAAGGATGCGCCGTTCGAAAGCCTGGCCGAACTGCAGCTGGTGCTGGGCATGGACCCGGAGCTGTACGCCAAGCTGCTGCCCAACCTGACCCTGTACGGTGGGGTGTCGCGGCCGACGCCGGACTTCGCGCCGGGGCCGGTGCTGACCGCGTTGGGCCTGGACGCGCAGCAGGTGCTGGCGCAGCGCGAACGCACCGACCAGACCCAGCTCGGCATGGTCGGCATGGGCGGTGGCGGCACCTACAGCATCGAAAGCCGGGCGCGGCTGGGCAATGGCCGCGAGGGCGTGTTGCGCGCGGTGGTGCGCCCAGGCTCGTCGGCGCTGCCGGGCTCCGCCTACACTGTGTTGCGTTGGGAAGAAGGAACGACGGTGCGATGACGGCGTGGCGCGACACGATGGACAAACTTGGCGTACGCATCGCCCCCGGTGCGGGCGGGCTGCTGGCCTGGTGGCAGCGCTCGCTGATGGCGTGGCTGCCGCCGCGCTGGCAACTGCAGCTGGGCTGGTCGCAGGCGCGGCTGCTGCTGTGGCGCGAGGGCGAGCAACTGATGCTGGCGCGGCAGGTCGAGTCCGAACTGGGCGCGCCGCTGGCGCTGCCGTGGCCGCTGCTGCCCGACGAACTGGAGGCGCTGCTGGGGCCGCGCCTGGCGGCGCTGCCGCGGGTGTGGCTGTTGCCGGCCGAGGCGGCGTTGCAACGCCATCTGCGCCTGCCGGCGGCGGCCGCCGAGCACCTGCGCGAGGTGGTGAAGTTCGAGATCGACCGGCAGACCCCGTTCCAGGCCGACCAGGTGATCTACGACGTGCGCGCCGACGGTCGCCGCGACGACGCCCAGCTCGACGCCGAACTGGTGGTGGCCCCGCGCCGCGTGCTGGACGACCTGCAGGCCAGCGCCGGCGCGCTGCGCCCGACCCTGGCCGGCATCGACGTCGCCGGCAGCGATGGCGCGCCGCTGGGAGTGAATCTGCTGCCGCAGGAACAGCGCCACCGTCGCGCCGACCCGATGCGGCGCTGGAACGCGATCCTTGCCGCCACCGCGCTGCTGGCGCTGTGCGCGGCCGGCTGGCAACTGCTGGACAACCGCCGCGATGCGCTGGAGCACCTGCGCACCCAGGTGGACAGCGGTGCGCAGCGCGCGCGCGCAGTCGCCGCGCAGCGCCAGCAGCTGGTCGATCTGGTCGAAGGCGCCGCGTTCTTCGACCAGTTGCGTGCCGAGCGCCCGGCCTCGGTGGAGGTCTGGAACGAATTGAGCAAGCGCCTGCCGGAGGGCACCTATCTGGAGAAGTTCTCGATCGAAGGCAACCAGTTGCAGTTGATCGGCCTCAGCAGCGAAGCCTCGTCGCTGGTCGGGCGCCTGGAAGGCTCGCCGCTGTGGCGCACGCCCTCGCTGACCGGCGTGCTGCAGGCCGATCCGGGCAGCCACCGCGACCGCTTCACCCTCACCGCCGAGCTGGCCGGGACCAAGCGCAAGGAGGCCGCCGATGCCGGTGCAGGTCGATAAGCGCGACCGCTGGCTGGCGCTGGGCCTGCTGCTGGCGGCGCTGGCGCTGGGCTACCTGGTGCTGGTGCATCCGTGGTGGACCGTGCCGATGCGCGAGGTCGATGCGCAGATCCAGGAACTGCAGCAGCGCGAACTGCGCGTGCGCATGCAGTTGCAGCAGGCGCCGCAGGTGGCGCAACGGCTGCAGCAGGCGCAGCGCGAACTGACCACGCGCCCGGGCTTCCTGCGCGAGACGTCGGCCGAACTGGCCTCGGCCGGCCTGGTGCAGCGCCTGGAAAGCGCGGTGGCCACGGCCAGTCCCGGCAACCGCAGTTGCGCGATCAGCAACCGCTCGCCGCTGGCCGCCGACAACCGCAGCGATCGCTTCACCCGCGTCGCGGTGCAGGTGCGTCTGCGCTGCGGCACGCCGGAGCTGGCGGCGGTACTGCATGCGCTGGAAAGCGGCACGCCGGCGCTGTTCATCGACAACCTCAACGTGATGGCGCAGCGCTACCAGCTCTCGCCGGGCGAGAGCGGCAACGGCCTGGACGTGGCCTTCGAACTGGCCGGCTACCTGCGCCCGAACGCGATGCCGGCGCCGCCAGCGGCGTCCGCCACACCGGACCCGTCGGCAGCAGCGGCCCCCGCCGCGGCCACGCCGGTGATGAACGCCGGCGGTTCCGCCGGCGCTGGTCCGACCGAGCCGGCCGCCGTGCCGTCGCCGCCGCCGGCCACCCCCAGCGCGACCAACCCTCCGGGTGCGCCCGGCGCCGCGAATGCCGCGCCGGCGGACCTGCCGCAACAGGTGGAGGGCCGCCATGCGAATTGAAGCGATGGGCCTGCGTACCGTGTGGCTGGGCACGCTGGCGCTGTGGGGGCTGCTGATCTGGGCGTTGGGCCTGGGTGGGCTCGGCGAACGCGTGGCGCCGCTGCCCGACGATCCGTCGATGCTGCAGCGGCTGCCAGGCTTGCCCGCGGCCACCACACAGCGCCTGGGCGATTTCTCGCAGTACGGCGAGATCGCCGCGCGCCCGGTGTTCGCCGAGGATCGCCGTCCGCATCCGTTCTTCCTCAGCGCCGACAACGGCCAGGCCGCCGCGCCCAACGTGCGCCTGACCGGCGTGCTGCTCACCGACCGCTTCAAGATGGCGACGCTGACCACCGAGCAGGGCGAATCGCTGCGCCTGAAGGAAGGCGGCGACGCCGTGCAGGGCTGGCGGCTGCTGTCGCTGGCGCCGCGTCAGGCCACGGTCAGCGGCAGCGGCGGCACCCAGACCCTGGAATTGAAGGTGTTCGACGGCAAGGGTGGGCAGCCGCCGACCGTGCTCGGCCAGGCCGGGCGTGCCGCGCAGGGGCAGATGCCGCCGCCGGCGTCCGCGCCCAATGGCCAGTCCAACGCCAACGCGCCGCGCCCGCCGAACCAGTCCACCCCCAACCCGGTGCCGAACCAGGCACCGACCCCGAGCGCCCCTCAGCCGTCGTCGCCGGCTCCGTCGTCGGAGCAGTTGCAGGCCATCCGCGAGCGGATCGAAGCGCGCCGTCGGCAATTGCAGCAACAGCGCCAGAACAACCCCTCAGGTCAGAACCCTTGAAGAGTGATCGCATGACGCCGCGTCTGTTTTCCCTGTTCCTCGCCATCGGCCTGGTGGCCGGCTGCGCCACCACGCCCTCGCCGGACATCCGTCGCGGCGCCGCGATCAACCCCCAGGTCGGCGCGGCCGGCAGCACCCAGAGCGACGGCCAGGGCGGCCCGGCCGATCCCAACGCCTTGCCCGAGCGCGCCACCCCGGTGATCCGCCGCGGCAGCGGCACCATGATCAATTCCGCGGCCGCCGCGGCGCCGGCGCCGTCGCTGGGCAACGCCAGCAGCGGCAGCGCCACCTTCAACTTCGAGGGCGAATCGCTGCAGGCGGTGGTCAAGGCCATCCTCGGCGACATGCTCGGGCAGAACTACGTGATCGCGCCGGGCGTGCAGGGCACGGTGACCCTGGCCACGCCCAAGCCGGTGTCGCCGGCGCAGGCGCTGAACCTGCTGGAGATGGTGCTGGGCTGGAACAACGCGCGCATGGTCTACAGCGGCGGCCGCTACAACATCGTCCCCGCCGACCAGGCCCTGGCCGGCACGGTGGCGCCGAGCACCGCCTCGCCGGCCAACGCGCGCGGCTTCGAGGTGCGCGTGGTGCCGCTAAAGTACATCTCCGCCAGCGAGATGAAGAAGGTGCTGGAGCCGTACGCGCGGCCGAACGCCATCGTCGGCATCGACGGCTCGCGCAACGTCATCACGCTGGGCGGCACCCGTGCCGAGCTGGAGAACTACCTGCGCACCGTGCAGATCTTCGACGTCGACTGGCTGTCGGGCATGTCGGTGGGGGTGTTCCCGATCCAGTCGGGCAAGGCCGAACAGGTCGCGGCCGACCTGGAGAAGGTGTTCGGCGAGAACAGCAAGACCCCCAGCGCCGGCATGTTCCGCTTCATGCCGCTGGAGAACGCCAACGCGGTGCTGGTGATCACCCCGCAGGCGCGCTACCTGGACCAGATCCAGGAGTGGCTGGACCGCATCGACAGCGCCGGCGGCGGCGCGCGGCTGTTCTCCTACGAACTCAAGTACATCAAGGCCAAGGATCTGGCCGACCGCCTGGCCGAAGTGTTCGGCGCCGGCGGCGGCAACCGAGGCGACTCCAACGCCTCGCTGATGCCGGGCTCGCAGATGAGCCAGTTGAACGGCGGCGGCCTGGGCGGCTTCAACGGCAGCGACGGCAGCAGCCTGGGCGGCGGCAGTTTGGGCGGCAGCCTGGGCAGCAGCAGCGACAGCCTGGGCAGCAGCAGCTCCTCCGGCAGCAGCGGTGGCGGCCTGGGCAATGGCAGCCTGCAGTTGTCGCCGCGCACGTCCGGCAACGGCAGCGTGACCCTGGAAGTGCAGGGCGACAAGGTCGGCGTGTCGGCGGTGGAGGAAACCAACACCCTGCTGGTGCGCTCGACCCCGCAGGCCTGGCGCTCGATCCGCGACGTGGTCGAGAAGCTCGACGTGATGCCGATGCAGGTGCATATCGAGGCGCAGGTGGCCGAGGTCAATCTGACCGGTAAACTGAAGTATGGCGTCAACTGGTACTTCGAGCAGGCGGTGAATGCGCCGGCCAATGCCGACAACATCGGCATTGGCGGTGGCGCTAATCTGCCCAGCGCGGCCGGCCGCAAGATCTGGGGCGACATCGCCGGCAGCATCACTGGCAGCAGCGGTTTGGGCTGGACCTTCCTGGGCAGGAACGCAGCCGCGGTGATTTCTGCGCTGGATCAGGTCACCAATGTCAAACTGCTGCAGACGCCTTCGGTGTTCGTTCGCAACAATGCCGAAGCAACACTCAACGTGGGCACGCGCATCCCGATCAATTCAGTCAGCGTCGACACGGGCCTGGGCACCGGCGCTACATATTCCTCGGTGAACTACCTGGATACCGGCGTGATCCTCAAGGTGCGTCCGCGTGTGACCAAGGACGGCATGGTGTTCCTGGACATCGTCCAGGAAGTCAGTTCGCCTGGAGCGGCGCCGACCAATTGCGGCACCAGCGCCGGCACCAGCGTCGCCTGCAACGTCCCGATCAACACCCGTCGCGTCAAGACCGAGGCGGCGGTACAGAGCGGTGACACCATCATGCTGGCCGGCCTGATCAGCGACAGCACCACCGACGGCAGCAACGGCGTGCCGTACCTCAGCAAGCTGCCGGTGGTCGGTGCGCTGTTCGGGCAGAAGACCCAGGACAGTAATCGGCAGGAAGTGATCGTGTTGCTGACCCCCTCGATCGTGCGCAACCCGCAGGAAGCGCGCAATCTCACCGACGAATACGGACAGAAGTTCGAGGCCATGAAGCCGCTGCCGGCACGCGGCAAGAAGTAAGCGGGTGAGCCTGCCCATCGTGCTGCTGGCGGTCGGCGTCGACGACGTCGCGCTGGACGCCTGCCTGGGCGCGTTGGAAGCGAACACCCCGGCCGGCACCCGCGTGTGGCTGGCCGACGATGCGCAGGCCGGCCCGCGCGGCATCCGGGTGATCGAGGCTTGGCTGGCGCGCACGCGCCTGCAGGCCGACTACACGCGGCGGCCGCGCATGCTCGGCGAGGTGGCGCATGTGGACGAGATGCTGCGTGCCTGCGGCGATGCGGACGTGGCGGTGCTGGCGGCCGACGCGCAGCCCGGGCCGGGCTGGTTGCTGCAGTTGAGCGCCTGCCTGGCGCGCGACGCGGCCATCGCCAGCGCCACGCCGTGGAGCAATGCCGGCGAAGCCTGCGCGTGGCCGCGGCTGGGCGAGATCAATCCGCCGCCGGAGGATCCCGAGCGCCTGGCGCGGGCCTGCGCGGCGCTGCCGCCGCTGCATCCGGAACTGCCGTCGGCGGTGTGCCACGCGGTGGTGCTGCGCGGGGTGGCGCGGCAGCGCGCCGGCGGGCTGGACGCCAGCAGCTACGGCTCCTGGTATGCGGCGCTGACCGATCTGTCGCTGCGCATGGCCGGGCTCGGCTGGCGCAACGTGCTGTGCGAGACCGCGCATGTCGCGTGCAGCGGCGAAGGCCGCGCCGCCGACGGCGACATGGATGCGCTGGCCACGCGCTGGCCGGCCTGGCACGCGCGCCTGGCCGGCTTCCTGATGCACGATCCGCTGCGCGCCTGCCGCGAAGAGCTGCAGCGCCTGTACGACACGCTGCCGCCGCCGGATCCGCAACGGGCGTTGTTCGATGCCTAGTGCGTCTGGTGTCGAGGTCGCTCCCATAATTCAGCCATTGTGACAACAAGTGCAAGGGCAAAGCTTTCGCCTTGCGGCGAGTCACTTTTCTTTGCTTGTGCAAAGAAAAGTAACCAAAAGAAGCGCTTCACCACAGCCGAAGGCTGGTCAAGCACACCCTGCCTCGCGCCCTCCGCGCTGACGCGCTCCGGGTCCGCGTCCATCCCGGGGATCCGCGGAAGGGGCATCCTGCCCCTGCCGCGGACGGCGCACATCCCTGTGCGCCGCCCCTTCGGGGTTTTTCCCCGCGATGGCCGCCGCTTCGGAAGGGAACCCGGCAAGTCAAAAGCCAGAGCAACAGCCAAAGCCAAAGCCAAGCGACCGTGCGATGAGCGGTGTCCGGGTGCGATGTGGGAGGGACTCTCGTCCCCTTTGTGGGATCAGTCCCGACGGCTTCCGAGGTCCGATCGTCCGCCTACTCCGTTCGTCGTGGTTGCATGACAGTTGACTCCCTCAGCGGCTTGCGGCGAGCCCGCCGGATGCACTGTGGGAGGGACTTCAGTCCCGACGCATTGCGCCATCGGAAAGCACGCACCACTTCGCGCGTCGCGGCTGCATGACAGTTGACTCCCACAACCTCCCGTGACTGGTTGGCATCGCCGCAGATCGGCTTATTTCCCCGGCGCATACACATCCACCGACACTTCCAGCACATCGTGGCGCCAGGATTCGATGTCGAATTCCACGGCACGTCCGTCGGGATCGTAGCTGACGCGTTGCAGGCGGAAGCACGGCGTGCCGGCGGTGGATTGCAGCAGCACGGCCTGTTCGGCATCGAGCGTGGCCGGATACATCGACAGCCGGCTGCGCGCCTGCCGCAAGCCCAGGCGCTGGGTCAGCACGGCGCTCAGCGAGCCGGCCAGGTCGTGATCGAGCAGGCGCGGCGCCCACGCGGCGAGGATCGCATTGGTCTCCAGCAGCACGGCGCGGCGTCCGATCCAGCGGCGGCGGCGCAGCACGAACACCTCGGCATCGGGATCGTCCAGGTGGAGGTGCCGGGCGAGCGCCGGGCCGGCCGGCTGGCGCTGCGCGGCGAGCAGTTCGGTGCGCGGGACGCCGCCCTGCGCGGCCACGTACTGCATGAAGCCGGCGATGCTGTTGGGGTCGTGGCGTACCCGCGGCGCGCTGACGAACCAGCCGCGACGATTCTCGCGGTAGATGTACCCATCCGATTCCAGTTGCTGCAGCGCCTCGCGCAAGGTGATGCGGGTGCAGCCGAACAGCGCGGCCAGTTCGCGCTCCACCGGCAGGCGCTGGTCCGCCCGCCATTCGCCGGCGGCGATGCGCGCCAGCAGCGCATCGGCGATGCGTTGGGCGAAGCCGGCGGTGGTGGCGAAGTGCATGCGAAATCCAGAGCGTGGAGAAGCGTTGCTGACAAGACTACGCTGCCGGCAGGCACGCGGACGATGCGGGCGTCTGATGTTCGCGTGATGCTCGTGCGGCTTCTGCGCGCCATTCGCATCGAGTTGACGACGGCACGCGCTGTGCCGCCAGTCGGCAAAGAGCGCGTTGCGTGTCAGGTGACGGCTTGCGCGCGGCGCAGATCGGCCTGCCACAGGCGCAGTCCGTACACCGCCAACACCACGAATCCGGCGTACAACGCGGCGGTGGGGTACAGCCCCTTGTACACGAACACGCCGACGTAGATGCAGTCTAGCACGATCCACAGGCCCCAGTTGGCGATGCGCTTGCGCGCGGCCCACACGCTGGCGACCACGCTGAACGCCGACAGCGCCGCATCCAGCCATGGCAGCGCCGCATCGGTGTGACGGTGCATCCACCAGCCCAGCAGCGCCGCGCCGGCGGCGCCGGCCAAGACCGAACGTACCCCTTCGGCCCACGGCAGCGGCCCGACCTGGACCTTGCCGTCGTCGCCCAGCCCGTTGCTCCAGCGCCACCAGCCGTAACCCTGCAGCACCACGTACAGGCCCTGCAGCAGCATGTCCGAATACAGCTTCCACTGATAGAACAGCCACGCGTACAGCAGCACCGCCACCACGTTGACCGGCCAGCACCAGCGCACCCGCCGCGCGGTCAGCCATACACCCAGGACGTTGATCAGTACGGCGAGCAATTCGAGCGGGGACATGGTGGGGAGGCCGGGAGTGGGGATTGGGGATTAGAGATTGGGGATTGTTCGCGAGCGCAGTGCATTGCGCGCGTGTTGTAGGAGTGGCTTCAGCCGCGACCCGTCAGTAATAGCGCGTCACGGCTGAAGCCGCTCCCGCAGGGGCTGGCGGCAAACCGGCCGAGTGCACTGTGGGAGGGACTTCAGTCCCGACGCATTGCGCCATCGGAAAGCACATCACTTCGCGCGTCTCGACTGCATGACAGTGGATTGCCACCTTGGTCATCGGCGCGGCTGGTGTTCGAGAGAAGTCATGGTGGATCCGGAGAACAGGGCCAGGCGTTTGCGAACGAAGAAGACAGTGTTTGCTGAAGGAGCAGCGTTTGTCTCACTGTAGGGATCAGCCGCAACCCGTCAGCCGCGGCGCGTCGCGGCTAAAGCCGCTCCCACAAGGTGAAGCTCCATGTCTCGCTTCCAGCTTTCACGAATCCCCAATCCCGATTCCCCATTCCCAGCTCCTCAAAAATCGAACTGCAGCGCCAGCCGCGCGGTCCGCGGCGCACCCAGGAACAGATAATCGTCGCCTTCGTAGGCGCCGACGTCGCGCCAGTAGCGCTTGTCGGTGAGGTTGTCCACGCTCAGCCGCAGTGTGGTCGGCACCGCGCCCAGCCGGGTGGCGTAGCGGGCGCCGAGGGTGTAGACGCTGTAGCCGCCGACGGCGACCTGGCCGCTGCGGTCGGCGTACTTGGCGCCGCTGTACTGCGCGCCGCCCAGCAGCGCCAGGCCGCTGACGCCGGGCACGTCCCAGCTGGACTGGGCGCTGGCGCGCAGCCGCGGCACGTTCAGTGCCTGGTGGCCTTCGTCGCCCGGCGTGCCGGTGTCCTCGGCGCGCGCGCGGATGCCGGCGACGCTGGCCTGCAGGTGCAGGCCGGCGCCCAGCGTGCCGGCGGCGGACAGTTCGATGCCGCGGTTGTGCAGGCGGCCCTGCTGCACGAACAGGAAACTGCCGTCGGCCTGCGGTTGCGCGTACTGGTTGGCCTGGCGCATGTCGAACAGCGCCGCGCCCAAAGTCACGCCATCGCGCTCGAACTTCATGCCGGCCTCGCGCTGGTAGGCGCTGGTGGGGGCGAGGATGCTGTCGGCGTTGCTGGCGAACCACGGCGCGGTGCCGCCCGGGGCCAGGCCCTTGGCGAAGCTGGCGTACAGCGACAGCGACGGCTGCAGCTTGAACAGCAGCGCCGCCTGCGGCAGAAACACCGAGCGGCGCGTACGCCGGGTCAGGCTGCCGTCGCGGTCCCAGGCGCGTTCGTCGTAGCGCACCTGGCGTGCGCCCAGCAGCAACTGCCAGGCCTCGCCGATGCCGATGCGGTCGCTGGCCAGCAGCGCGGTCTGCGCGCTGTCCAGGCGCCGGCGCTTGGGGCCGAGCGTGGCGTCGGCCTGCGCCAGCAGCGGCGGGTCGGCATCGATGTTGCCGCTGCCGATCATCTCGTTGATCGAGCCGTGGCGGTCGATGGTGCGATGCAGGTAGTCGACGCCGACCTGGAACTGGTGCTGCAGCACGCCGGTGCTGGCGCTGCCGCTGGCGATCGCCTGCAGTTCGTCGTTGCGGCGGCTGTCGGCAGGGCTGCGGTAGTCGTAGATGTCGTAGTCGCCTTCGCGGCTGAAATGGTTGGGCACCGCGTCGCCGGCGCAGCTGGCCGCGCCGTAGCAGCCCCAGGCGAAGCTGGAGTAATCGTCGATCAGCGCGCGGCTGTGCGATGCGGCGACTTGCAGATTCCAGGCGTCGCTGAAGCGGTATTCGTAGCGCGCCTGCGCATTCAGCGCCTCGATGCCGACCGGCCTGGACCACGGTTGGTAGGCGAGCAGACGATGCACGGACACCTTGCTCGGCAGCTGCGTGCCGCCGAGCAACTGGTAGCCCGGCACCGAGCGCTGCTGGCGGTCCTGGTATTCCACGTCCAGTTGCAGGGTCGACTGCGGATCGATGTTCCAGTCCGCGGCCAGCGACAGGAAGTTGCGGTGGCCGTCGGCGTGATCGACATAGCTGCGCAGGGTCTCGTGCGCGGCGTTGACGCGCAGGCCGAACTGGCGCTCGCTGCCGAACCAGTCGCCCAGGTCCACCGCCGCACCGCGGCTGCCGTCGTCGCCGCCGCTCAGCACCAGGCTGCGCACGTGCTGCGGGCGCTTGGTCTGGTAGTCGATCACGCCGGCCGGGGTGGTGATGCCGGACAGCACCCCGGACAGGCCCTTGAGCACCTGCACCTGTTCCTTGTTCTCCAGCGCCACGTTCTGTTCGCCGGCGATGGTCAGGCCGTTGATGCGGTAGCTGTTGGCCGCATCCAGCGAATAGCCGCGGACCAGGAAGTTCTCGTAGTAGCCGATCGGCGCGTAGCTGTCGCCGACCGCGGCGTCGGCGCGCAGCACCTCGCTGAGCACGCGCACCTGGCGGTCGGACAGCTGGGTGCGATCGATGGTGTCGATCGCCATCGGCGTGTCCAGCAGCGGCGCGTCGCCGTAGCCGCTCAGGCTGCTGCGGTCGTGCGGCTGGCGACCCTGCACGTTGACCGCGTCCAGTTCGACCGGGGTCTGCGCGCTGGCGGGCGCCGGCGCAGTGTCGGCGGCCAGGGCCGGCAGCGGCAGGGCGATGGCCAGGGCCAGCGCGAGGGCGTGCGGAGCGGGGAAGCGGCGGGTGGGAAGCATGCGGAACGACCTCGGGGAAACGAAACGAAGGAGAGAAGCGGAAGCGGCAGCGCCACGCGGTGCGCGCACGACGGGTGTGATGGCGGGCGTGTCGGTGTGGATGCGACAGTTCATGGCGCGGCCGCCGCGCGCCGCTGCAGGTGCCGCAGCAGGCGTTGGCCCTCGCCCTGGCCGAACCAGGCGGCGTGGCCGAGCAGATAGCGGCGGTAGGCGATCTCGGCGTGCATGTCCGAGCCGGTGATGCCGGCGAAGTACTCGATCTCGCTGAGCGCGAAATCGGCATGCACCAGTGGCAGCAGCGCGGCCAGCAGGCGCAGTTGCGCCGCGTCCAGCGGCAGCAGGGTGGAATAGCCGTGCAGCAGCGCATCGAGCTGGTCGAGGTCGGCGACGGCGTTGCCGCCGTCGTCCAGTTGCAGCCACGGGATCAGGTTGCGCTCGATCGCGGTGGCCAGGTCGAACAGGGCGAAGCTGCGGTCGGCCAGGCCGAAATCGAACACCGCGCTGACCGTGCTGGCGGCGCCGTGGCCGCGCCACAGCAAATTGGAGGCGTGCCAGTCGCCATGCGTCCACAGCGCCGGCGGCGGCGTCTGCAGCAGCGGCCAGGCCTGTGCGTGCCAGGGCAGCAGCTGCACGCGCAGGTCGTCCTGCCAGTCGCGTTGCTGCAGCCATGCGGCCAGCGCCGGACGCCGTGCCAGATCGTGTTCCAGCGCCTGCAACGGCTGCGGCTGGGCGAACAGGCGCAGGTTGGCGACCAGCACGGTGGTGCTGCGCGGCGGCGCGGCGTAGCCGGCCGCGGCACGGTGCAGCGCGGCCAGCGCACGGCCGGCGGCAGCGGCCTGCGCGGTGTCGGCGAAGGGCGTCCACGACATCGCCTCACGGTAGCGGTCCTCGCCCTCGCCGGCGTGCATCACCTCGTAGGTCCAGTGGCCACGCCGCACCGCGCTGGCGCCATCGCGGTCGCGCAGCACCTCCGGCACCGGCACGCCCTGCGCGCGCAGATGGGCGATGAAGGCATGCTCCTCGCCCAGCGCGTGCAGGTCGCGCACGCGGCGATGGTGGCGCTTGACGAACAGCGTGCCGACGGCGGTCTCGACCTCCGCCGCTGCCGAGAACGGGCGCGGGCTGTGCCAACGCAAGGCGTGCAGGCGGCCGGGCAGGGCGTACTGCTGCAGCAGGGCTTCCACCTCGCCGTCGGACAGCGGCGGCCAGTCGGCGGCCACGGTCTGCGTGCCCATGCCGTGCATCTGGTGGCGGGCGCTCATGCGCGTGCCTCGCGGTGCCGGCACGACCCGGCGCGCCGTGCCAGCGGCCGCAGCCTGGGCATGCCATGCGCCACAGCGCGGCCCTTGCGGGTGGTTGGTCTAGACCAGAAGCGAGGAGGCCTGGGACAGGGCCCGGTCGCGCGATCGGGAGCGGAGAAGCGGGCGCCGCCGGCATCTCGGCATGGGCGCGGGCTCGGGCGGCGCGCGCGGTCTGCGGGGTGGGGCGGCAGCCTGGGACAGGAAACAACGCTGACCGGCATCTGCACTGGGCGAAGGAGAGGACACGGATCGCTCCGTCTCCCATGCGCGCGGGGCCGCAAGCGGCCGCGCAGCGCACGGGGCGCAGAGTATGCGCGGCAATCGCCGCCGCCGCCATGCCCGCCGTGCGCGTGGCGGGCGGCACATGCGGGATAATTGGCGGATGAGCGAACAGCAGATAGCCGTGGTGGTGGTGACCTACGAGAGCGGCAGCACCATCGATGCCTGTCTGCAGCGGTTGCGCGCGGCGGCCGAGGTGGCGCAGATCCGGGTGGTCGACAACGCCTCGCGCGACGACACCCTCGCCGTGGTGCAGCGGCACGCGCTGGACGATGCGCGGGTGCGCTTCATCGCCAATCCCGACAACCCCGGCTTCGCCACCGCCTGCAACCAGGGCGCCGCGGCCAGCGACGCGCCGTGGCTGGCCTTCGTCAATCCCGACCTGATGGTCGAGCCCGACACCCTGGCGCAGTTGCGCGCGCAGGCCGCCGCGCTCGGCGAGGCGCTGCTGGGCGTGGAGCAGGTCGACGAGCACGGCCGCGCCGACGCCGCTGTACGCCGCCGCGATCCGGACTTCGCGGCGATGTTGCGGCATCCCCTGGCCGGCTCGCGGCTGGCGCTGGCGGCCGATCCGGCGCAGCCGCTGCAGCCGGTGCCGGCGCTGTCCGGCGCGCTGATGCTGTTGCCGCGTGCGCTGTTCACCCGCATCGGTGGCTGGGACGCCGGCTATCGGCTGCATGCCGAGGATCTGGACCTGTGCCGCCGGGTGCGCCAGGCCGGTGCCACGGTGGCGGTGCTGAACCGCCTGCGCGTGCTGCACGTGCGCGGCGTGTCCAGCCGCAAACGCCCGTGGTTCGTCGAGTGGCACAAGCACCGCGGGCTGTGGCGCTACTTCCGCAAGTTCGAGGCGCCGACCCGGGCCTGGCCGGTGCGGGCGGCGGTGTGGGCGGTGATCTGGCTGCATGCCTGGGTCACCTTCGCCCGGCTGTGCTGGCGCCGCCCAGGCTGAACGAAATCGGCCGCGTTGCGCGCGCGTGCGGCATGGCAACATAAATTCGCTATATTGGGAAGTACGTCACTTAACAAATGACGTGTTCCGCCGATCTCTCCTGGACCGCGCCTGCTTTCCGGTTCGGGGGAACCCCACCAGGAACTCAACCATGCATGATTTCGACGGCGTGCGTCCGCGCACCCACGCGCGCGCCTGCGCGTCCGCTGTGCCCATGCCCGCTGCCCACCGCGCCACGCCCGCGCGCCGCGCGCGGCTGGCGCTGGCGCTGCTCGCCCTGGCGGCCGGCCCCTGCTGGGCCAGCGCCTGGGTCGACGAGGCCGGCCACGGGCTGGTGATCCTCAAGGCCAGCCATACCGATGGCGGCGCGGTGTTCAACAGCCACGGCCAGTCGGGCAACTTCCCCGATGCCGGGCGCAGCCGCCAGGACCAGCTCAATCTCTACGGCGAATACGGGCTGAGCGCGGACCTGACCCTGGTCGGCAACTTCTATTTCAGCAAGGTCGGCTACCGCAACGACAGCGGCTACGGCGACCGCCACAGCAGCGGCTGGTCCGACCAGGAAATCGGCCTGCGCTACCGGCTCGACCCGGACGGCCGCGACGGCCCCTGGCAGGGCGCGCTGCAGCTGCTGGCGCTGGTGCCCGCGTATGCGCGCCAGCGCGATGGCGAGCGGCCGGCACTGGGCCAGGGCGACTACGGCGCCGAGCTACGCTACAGCGTGGGCCGCGGCTATCGCCTGGGCGAACACGACGGCTATGTCGACCTCGGCACGGCGGTGCGGCTGCGCGGCGGCGACGCCTCCGACGAGGCACGCCTGGACGTGTCCAGCGGCGTGGCGCTGGCCCCGCGCTGGATGCTGATCGGCGAGTTCAACGTGATCCAGAGCCTGGGCAACGGCAAGGGGCCGAACCGGATCTACGCGCCCGGCGACAACACGCCGATCCGCGGCAACAACTTCGATTTCAGCAAGCTGCAGGCCTCGGTGCTGTACACGCTGCCCGGCGGCACGCAGCTGCAGCTCGGTTACCAGCAGCCGGTGGCCGGGCGCAACACCGGCGGTGCGGGCGGTCCGTTCGTGGCCGCCTGGTGGCGGTTCTAGCCGTGTCCGGCGAACACGAGAGCGTCGCCGCCGAGGCGGGCGTGCCCGGCCGGCTCGGACGGCTGCCCACCGAGGGCGGCCTGCAGGCGCCGATCGGCGAGGCGCTGGTCGCCGCGGGGGTGATCGACCCGCCGCAGCTGCAGAACGCGCTGGCCCTGCAGTCGCGCTGGCGCTCGCGGCTGGGCGACGTGGTGCTGGCCCAGCGCGGGGTCGCGCCGCTGCGCTTCTACACGGTGCTGGCGCAGCACTTCGGGCTGAACTTCGCCAACCTGCTCAAGCAGCCGATCGACCCGGCGCTGTTCCAGCCGGAGCGGCTGGCCGACTACGCGCAGCGCCTGGTGCTGCCGTGGCGCGAGGAGGACGGCCAGCTGGTGCTGGCGGTGGCCGATCCCGGCCCGGAGATCTTCGCCTGGGCGCGCGCCACCTACGGCGAGCAGGTGCGCTTCGTCGGCACCTCCAAGTTCGACATCGTCTGGAGCCTGCAGCAGCACGCCGACGCGCAGCTCACCCACGATGCGCTGAACCTGCTGGCCGAACATGCGCCCGAGCATTCGGCGCGGCAGGTGATCACCCGCGCGCAGTCGGTGTTCCTGGTGGCGCTCACGGTGGTGCTGGCCGCGGCCCTGGCGCTGTGGCCGCTGGTCACCCTGATCGCGCTCAACACGCTGATCGCGGTGGCGTTCCTGGCCACCTTCGGGCTGAAGCTGGTGCTGGCCTGGCGCGGCGCGCGGCGCCGCATCGACATCAAGGTCAGCGACGAGGAAGTGGCCGCGCTCGGCGATGAGGAACTGCCGGTCTACACGGTGCTGGTGCCGATGTACAAGGAGCCGGACGTGCTGCCGATCCTGGCCAACGCGCTGCGCCGGCTCGACTACCCGACTTCCAAGCTGGACGTGAAGCTGGTGCTGGAGGCCGACGACACCGAGACCATCGAGGCGGCCAAGGCGCTGGGCCTGGAGGCGTTCTTCGAGATCATCCGGGTGCCGCCGTCGCAGCCCAAGACCAAGCCCAAGGCCTGCAACTACGCGCTGCGCTTCGCCCGCGGGCAGATGCTCACGATCTACGACGCCGAGGACAAGCCGGAGCCGGACCAGCTCAAGCGCGTGGTCGCCGCGTTCCGCAAGTCGCCGGCCGACGTGGCCTGCATCCAGGCGCGGCTGAACTACTACAACGCCGACGAGAACTGGCTCACGCGCATGTTCACGCTGGAATATACGTTGTGGTTCGACTTCTACCTGCCGGCGCTGGAGACCCTGCGCATCCCGATTCCGCTCGGCGGCACCTCCAACCACTTCCGCCTGGACATCCTGCGCAAGGTCCACGCCTGGGACCCGTACAACGTCACCGAGGACGCCGACCTGGGCGTGCGCCTGACCCAGCAGGGCTACCGGGTCAGCGTGGTCAACTCGACCACGTTCGAGGAAGCCAACGTCAGCATCCCCAACTGGATCCGGCAGCGCTCGCGCTGGCTCAAGGGCTACATGCAGACCTGGCTGGTGCACATGCGCGACCCGGTGCAGCTGTACCGCTCCACCGGCGTGCGCGGGTTCTGGGGCTTCCAGCTGTTCGTCGGCGGCACCTTCTTCACCGCGCTGGCCGCGCCGTTGATGTGGTTGAGCTACGGGCTGTGGCTGGCGGTGGGCTCGAAGTTCTTCGATCCGTTCTTCCCGCCGGCGCTGCTGTACCTGAGCCTGCTCAACCTGCTGCTCGGTAATGGCTTCCTGATCTATATGACCCTGGTGGCGGCGTTCAAGCGCGACTACTTCCGCCTGGCGCCCTACGCGCTGACCGTGCCGCTGTATTGGCTGCTGCAGTCCATCGCCGCCTACAAGGGCCTGTGGCAGCTCATCCGCAACCCGTTCTACTGGGAAAAGACCACCCATGGCATCAGCAAGCACATGGCCGAAGAGCGCCGCGCCGCGCTCGACGACTGACGCGCCGCCGCGCGCGCGCGGCACCGCGGTGTTCGTATTCACCGCGGCGCTGCTGGCGCTGCTGTGCCACCGGCTGCTCGCGCACGGCTACATGAGCGACGACGCGATGGCGCAGTACGCCAAGCTGCTGCTGTTGCGCGACGCGGCCGGCTTCCGCATCGAGTACCTGGGCTTCCTGTACGCGCAGGCCTCGCTGTACCTGGGCGTGCTGCTCGGCGGCCTGCCGGGCCTGTCCACGCCGCTGCTGCCGTACCTGGTCGACGTGCTGGCCGGGGCGACGCTGGTGACCCTGCTGTGGCGCGACATCGCCGCCGGCCTGGGCCGCGGCTGGGCCTGGGCGCTGAGTGCGGGTGTGGTGATCCAGCCGTTCTTCCTGTGGCCAACCCTGTCCGGCAACAACCAGGGCCTGGGCCTGCTGGTGTTCTACGTGGCCGCGCGCGCGCTGCGCCATTTCCGCGACGATCCGGAAGCCTTCGCCTACCTGCGCCTGGCCGCGAGCCTGTGCCTGCTGTTCTTCGTCGACGAGCGCGCCTGCTTCCTGGCGGTGGCGCTGGCGCCGTGGCTGTTCCTGATCGCGCCGCCGCGGCTGATGCGGCAGGCGCCGCTGGCGTTCTACCTGGTGTGCTACCTGCCGTTCCTGTTCGCGGTGGGGGCGTGGATGTACCTCAACTACATGTTCTTCGGCGACCCGCTGCTGTTCGTGCGCGACGCCACGTCCGCCTTCCGCGGCATCTCGGCGCAGGCGGCGCTGCAGCCGTGGCTGCAGCAGGCCGCGGCGCAGCCGTGGTGGCCGCCGCTGTGGCTGCTGCTGGCCGGGGTGGTCAGCGCGCCGCTGTTGCTGTTGTTGCGTCACACCCGCGACAGCGACACCTGGCGCAGCGTGCTGGCCGCCGCCGCCACCGTGATCGGCGCCGGCACGCTCGCCACCTGGGCGCGTTTCACGGCGCAGCCGCTGGACTTCCTCGCCCTGCTGCTGGTGCCGGCGGCACTGGTGCTGGGCGACCTGCGCCGCAACCTGCGCTGGCTGGGCCTGGCGCTGCTGCTGGCCGGCGCGGTGTCCAGCGGCTGGGTGATCGCCCGCACCGCCACCTCCACCACCCGCGACTGGATCGCCGCGCTGCAGGCACCGGCGTCGCCGCGCCATGCCGACGCTGCGCACCTGGGCGCGTGGCTGGCCGAGGCGCGGCTGCCGACCCTGCTCGACGACCGCGCCAGCTATCCGGTGATCGTCGCGCGCGGCGACGCCAAACAACTGATCCTGCCGTTCGACCCGCGCTTCAAGCAGGCGCTGGTCGATCCGCGGCAGATGCCGGCGCAAGTGGTGGTCAGCGACCCGGCCAGCCAGACCGGCGCCCTGGACAGCCTCAACCGACGCTTCCCGCAGCTGTGGCAGCAGGGCTTGCCGGGCTACAGTCTGGTCTACCACCAGGGCATCTACCGGGTATGGCGCCGATCGCCGTGAGACTGCTGACCGCACTGCTGCTGGCGCTGAGCGCCGGCGGCTGCAGTGCGGCGCCGCCGCCTTGGATGGGCGCCAACGTCAAGGTGTCGCCGCAGGCGCCCTGGGGTAGCGCCGCCGCGCAGCAGTCGCTGCGGCAACTGGCCGAGGTCGGCGCTTCGCGTGCGCTGTTGGTCGCCTTCGTCTGGCAGGCGTCGCCGCAGTCTTCGACCCCGGTGCTGGGCAGCGACAGCAGCCCGGCGCTGGTCCGCGCCGGCTTGCGGCAGATGCGCGCTGCAGGCCTGCAGCCGGTGCTGAAGGTGCATCTATGGATTCCCGGACACTGGGCCGGCGAGGCCACGCCGGCCGATCGCGACATCTGGTTCGCCGCCTACCGGCGTGCGTTGCTGCAACTGGCCCAGGTCGCCGCCGACGAGCGCGCCAGCGCGCTGATCGTCGGCACCGAACTGCGTCAGCTGCAGGATGCGCCGCAGTGGCCGGCGCTGCTGGCGGCGGTGCGCCAGGTCTATCGCGGCCCGATCGGCTATGTCGCCGACGGCCTGGAGCAGGCCGAGCGCTTCGGCTACTGGGACCGGTTCGATTTCGTCGGCACCAGCCTGTATCCGGCGCTAGCCGCCGCGCCCGAGCAGCGGCGCGCGCAGATGCGCGCGGCGGCCGCGCGGGTGCAGGCGCTGGGCGAGCGCAGCGGCCGCCCGGTGTGGGTGGCCGAGCTAGGCCTGCGCTCGGCGCACGGCAGCCTGGCGGCGCCGTGGGAAAGCCCGGAGCAACGCACGGCCGAGGTCGACACTGCGTTGCAGGCGCAGGTGCTGCGCGAGTGGCGCGACGTACTCGACGCGCAGCCGCGCATCGCCGGCATCGCGCTGTGGTGCTGGTACACCGATCCGGACGCCGGCGGCGCGCGCGACAGCGATTTCACCGTGCAGCACAAGCCGGCGCAGGCGGTGCTGAAGCGGTGAGGGTCAGGGACGCGCTTCGCCCTTGGCAGGAGTCAACTGTCATGCAACCACGACGAACGGAGTAGGCGGACGATCTGACCTCGGAAGCCGTCGTGACTGATCCCAAAAAAGGGCGGCGAGAGTCCCTCCCACATCGCGCCCGGACATCGATCACCGCGAGTCCTTTGGGAGTCGCAGTCGCTTGGCTTTGGCTGTTGCCCTTGCTTTTGACTTACCGGGTTCCCTTCCGAAGCGGCGGCCAGCGCGGGGAAACACCCGAAGGGCGGCGCACAGGGATGTGCGCCGTCCGCGGCAGGGCAGGGCTCGCCGGAAAAGGCGAAGCAGTGCTTCGCCCCGGCGGGCGGGCTGGCGCCGTGAGGCGACTGCCCCGGACTTGGCTGCGAAGCAGCCAAGCCCCTTCCGCGGATCCCCGGGATGGACGCGGACCCGGAGCGCGTTAGCGCGGAGGGCGCGAGGCAGGGCGCGCTTGACCAGCCTTCGGCTGTGTTGAAACGCTTCTTTTGGTTACTTTTCTTTGCGCGAGCAAAGAAAAGTAACTCGCCGCAAGGCGAAAGCTTTGCTCTTGCACTTGTTGTCACCATAGCTGAATTGTGCGGTTTCAGCCGCGGCCGCACCTTATCGGAAACGCCCGGTCGCGGCTGACGCTCCCAAAGAAAAACACGAAGACGGGGCATGCAATGCACTGAGCGCATAATCGGCGGATGATCATCGACTCGTTGCTGGACACCGACCTCTACAAGTTCACCATGATGCAGGCGGTGCTGCATCAGCATCCCGGCGCGCAGGTGGAATACCGCTTCAAGTGCCGCACCCCGGGCATCGACCTGGCGCAGTACCTGCCGCAGATCTCCGAAGAGATCGACGCGCTGTGTGCGCTGCGCTTCCGCGAGGACGAGCTGGACTACCTGCGCGCGATGCGCTTCATCAAGCCGGACTTCGTCGATTTCCTGGCGCTGTTCCACCTGGACCGCAAGTACCTGCAACTGCAGGCCTCGGCCAGCGTGCCCGGCGAGATCGAGCTGCATATCCGTGGACCATGGCTGCACACCATCCTGTTCGAGGTGCCGCTGCTGGCGATCGTCAACGAGGTGTGGTTCCGCCATGCCGGCGGCGCCGACCATGCCGAAGGCCTGCGCCGCCTGCAGGCCAAGATCGCGCTGCTGCGCGACACCCCTGGCTACGACAACTGCGCCATCGCCGACTACGGCACCCGCCGCCGCTATTCGCGCGCCTGGCACGGCGAACTGCTGCCGGTGCTGCAGCAGACCCTGGGCAAGCAGTTCGTCGGCACAAGCAACGTGTACTTCGCCCGCCGCTACGGACTGACCCCGCTGGGCACGATGGCGCATGAATACCTGCAGGCGTTCCAGGCGTTGGGGCCGCGGCTGCGCGATTCGCAGGCGGCGGCGCTGGAATCGTGGGCGCGCGAGTACCGCGGCGATCTCGGCATCGCGCTGTCGGACGTGGTCGGCCTGGATGCGTTCCTGCGCGATTTCGACCTGTACTTCTGCAAGCTGTTCGACGGCATGCGCCACGATTCCGGCGATCCGTTCGAATGGGGCGAGCGGGTGCTGGCGCATCTGCAGCGGCATCGGGTGGATCCGCGCAGCAAGATCCTGGTGTTCAGCGATGGCCTGGACATCGACAAGGTGATGCGGCTGTACGCGCATTTCCGCGACCGCTGCATGCTGGCGTTCGGCGTCGGCACGCACCTGACCAACGATCTGGGCCTGGTGCCGCTGCAGATCGTGATCAAGATGGTCCGCTGCAACGGCCAGCCGGTGGCCAAGCTCAGCGACTCGCCCGGCAAGACCCTGTGCGACGATCCGGCCTATCTGGCCTACCTGCGGCAGGTGTTCCAGGTGCCGGCCGAGGAACGGCACTGAGCCTGGGCGGCCCTGCCGGTGCCGACCCAGCGCCGGTCCCGGAGTGGGCGGGCAGGGGTCGCAGTTCAGCGCATCAGGGCTTTGCGGTGAAGAAAGAGTGAGATACACTGCGCTTCAAAGTGAGAACTGTGTCGCAATAGTGACGGCCGGCAACGGTCGGCCCGGGGCGCCACACCCGCTACGCCGTTGTCGTTCCGTCCCTGCCCAGAGACTTCCTCGATGAGCGCTCACGCGTTGCAGACCCATTACCGCACCCATGCCTGTTCGCGGCAGTGGCGCGGCTTTCTGCGCGCGCTCGCCGAGGAGTTCGCCGCGGAGCTGGGCGCCGAGGACCTGGCCCTGCTGATGGCGCGCATCGGCCGCCGCTTCGCCGCCGAACACCCGATCGGCGCCTGCACCACCCTGCAGGAGCTGGAGGACGCGGTGAACCGCGTCTGGGACCGGCTGGAGTGGGGCTATGCGCGCTTCGAGGAGCACGCCGACCGCGTCGAGTTGCTGCACGCCGGCTCGCCGCTGCACATCGGCCTGGCCGGGCAGGCCAGCGGCGCCGACGGGTTCCTGGAGGGGGTGTATCAGGCATGGTTCGTGCAGGTGGGGATGTCGTCCGGCCTGGGCGTGCGTGCGTTGTCGTCCGGGAACGAAGACCTGCGGCGTTTCGTGCTGGCCAGGGCCGGCTGAGCGCGGCGGTAGCGACCGATTATTTTCAGATCGTCATGAGGGGCGTCATGTCCAAGAAGTCCAAGCAAACGGGTGCCGAAACCGGCGACGACGTCTCCAGCCTGTTCGCCAAGCTCGGCAGCAGTGGCGCCACCGCCTACCAGGATTTTTCCGCCGACCGGCTCAGCGCCGCGGAGCCGGCTGCCGCCGCGCCGCCGCCGGCGGCTCCCGCACCGGCGCCGGTGCTGTCGGTGGTGCGCGCCGCGGTCGAGCCCAGGCCGGCTGCGCCATTGCCGGTGGCGCCCGCCGCACCGGCGGCGCCTGTGTCGGCCGCCGTCATCGGCACCGCGACCGGCACGCCGTTGCAGCAGCTGTTCCAGCGCCTGCTCGAGGTCGGCCGCGAGGCCGCGGTGCCGGCGCCGGGCGGTCCGCTCAAGCGCTTCTTGAATCGTTGATGCCATGCGGCGCCTGCGGGCGCCGCACCTGTTTGCCGTCGCCGCGCGGTGGGGAAGACCGCGCGCCGACCTCCTCCCCTTGTTAGGAATCGCCGATGAGCGCTGCCTCCGCGTCGCATGCCGCGCGCCCGCTGCATGTCCTGGCCAACTGGTCGCTGTGGCTGCTGGGCGCCGTGTTGCTGGTCTTCGTCGTCGCCATCCCGATGGATGTGCCGCAGCAACTGCTGTTCTCGCTGGTGGTGTTCGCCGCGGCCATGCTGCTGCGGCGCAGCGGCAGCCGCCTGGCGATCCTGGTGATGATGGCGCTGTCGCTGGCGGTGTCCTCGCGCTACATCTGGTGGCGCCTGACCCAGACCGTGGGCATGAGCAGCCCGGTCGACCTCAGTCTGGGCCTGGGCCTGCTGCTGGCCGAACTGTACGCGTTCGTGATCCTGGCGCTGGGCTATTTCCAGGTGCTGTGGCCGCTGAACCGGCGGCCGCTGCCGCTGCCGGCCGACCAGCGCGAATGGCCCAGCGTCGACCTGTTCATTCCCACCTACAACGAACCGCTGTCGGTGGTGCGCTCGACCATCCTCGCCGCCAGCGTGATGGACTGGCCGGCCGACAAGCTCAACATCTACCTGCTCGACGACGGCCGTCGCGAGGAGTTCCGCGCGTTCTGCGCGCAGGTCGGCATCCACTACGTCACCCGCACCAACAACCTCCACGCCAAAGCCGGCAACATCAATGCGGCATTGAAGAAGTCCAGCGGCGAGTACGTGGCGATCTTCGACTGCGACCACATCCCCACGCGCTCGTTCCTGCAGGTGGCGATGGGCTGGTTCCTGCGCGACGCCAAGCTGGCGGTGGTGCAGATGCCGCACTACTTCTTCTCCGCCGATCCGTTCGAACGCAATCTCGGCAACCACGGCAAGGTGCCCAACGAGGGCGAGCTGTTCTACGGTCTGCTGCAGGACGGCAACGACCAGTGGGACGCCACCTTCTTCTGCGGCTCGTGCACGGTGATCAAGCGCAAGCCGCTGGAGGAAGTGGGCGGGGTGGCGGTGGAGACCGTCACCGAGGACGCGCACACCGCGCTCAAGCTGCACCGCCGCGGCTACCGCAGCGCCTACATCGCGGTGCCACAGGCCGCCGGCCTGGCCACCGAGAGCCTGTCCGGCCACGTCGCCCAGCGCATCCGCTGGGCGCGCGGCATGGCGCAGATCGCGCGGCTGGACAACCCGCTGCTGGGCAAGGGCCTGCGCCTGTCGCAGCGCCTGTGTTACGCCAACGCGATGCTGCACTTCTTCTACGGGCTGCCGCGCATCGTCTATCTGACCGCGCCGCTGGCGTTCCTGTTCTTCGGCGCGCACGTGATCCATGCCTCGGCGCTGATGATCCTGGCCTATGCGCTGCCGCACATCCTGCAGGCCAACCTGACCAACCTGCGCACCCAGGGCAAGTTCCGCCACCTGCTGTGGAACGAGGTCTACGAGACCACCCTGGCCTGGTACATCCTGCGCCCGACGCTGGTGGCGCTGCTCAATCCCAAGCTCGGCAAGTTCAACGTCACCCCCAAGGGTGGCCTGGTGCCGCGCAGCTACTTCGACGGGCAGATCGCCAAGCCCTACCTGTTCCTGCTGGTGCTGAACCTGGCCGGCCTGGCTGCGGGCGTGATGCGCCTGCTCAGCGTGCAGCCCGGTGGCGAGGCGCAGACGATCTGGTTCAACCTGGCCTGGACCGCGTACAACGTGCTGTTGCTCGGCGCCACCATCGCCACCGCCAGCGAAATGCGCCAGGTGCGCCGCTCGCACCGCGTGCCGCTGGACATCCCGGCCACCCTGCACCTGGCCGATGGCCGCGAACTGGATTGCCGCACGGTCAACTTCTCCACCGGCGGCATGGCGCTGCGCCTGCTCGCGCCGGTGCCGGTGGAGCCGGACATGCCAGTGGAGATCGCGCTGCCGCAGCGCGGCAGTTCCAAGCGCCTGCCGGCGATGGTGCGCCACGACCGCGACGGCGAAATCAGCATCCAGTTCCGGCCGATGTCGATCGAGCAGGAGCGCTGGCTGGTGGCCTGCACCTTCGCCCGTGCCGACATCTGGGTGTCGCAGTGGGGCCGTCACGACCGCGACCGCTTCTGGGTATCGCTGGGCCGCGTGTTCGCGGCCAGCATGCGCGGCTTCAAGCGCCTCGGCCAGCACGTCGCCAGCAGTGCGCGCAGCGGCTGGCGCGGCCGCACCGCCGGCGAGGAGGCTGCGCCGTGAGTCGCCGTTCCATTGTGTCGCGTTCATTCCTCTCTTTCACTTCCATCCGGTTGCCGTCGATGCGTCTACCCGCCCTGGCTGCGTGCTGTCTCACGGTTCTCTCCGGCCTCGCCCTGGCCCAGGAGCCGACCCTTCCCGCCACCGCGCAGGCGCCGGCCGCCGCCGCGACCGCCACGCCGCTGCCGTCTCCGGCCGAACGCGAGCGCTCGGCCACGCTCAAGCAACTGGGTGTGGACTACGAGATGACCCTGCGCGGCATCCAGGGCAGCGCCGGTATCGCTTTCAGCACCCGCACCGACGAAGTGGTGCAGGCGGCGAACCTGCATCTGGTCTACAGCTACTCGCCGGCGCTGCTGCCGGACCTGTCGCACCTGAAGGTCAGCGTCAACGGCGTCACCGTGGCGACCCTGCCGGTCAGCCGCGAGAACGCCGGCAAGCTGCAGCAGAGCGACGTGCCGATCGATCCGCGCCTGATCAGCGACTACAACCGGCTCAACCTGCAACTGATCGGCCACTACACCCGCGATTGCGAGGATCCGGACCACACCAGCCTGTGGGCCAACATCGATCCGTCCACGCGGCTGTCGCTGACCGCCACCCCGCTGGTGCTGCGCAACGACCTGGCGCTGCTGCCGGTGCCGTTCTACGACAAGCGCGATACGCGCCGCCTGGAACTGCCGTTCGTGTTCCCGCAGCGCCCGGACCTGGCCACGCTGCGCAGTGCCGGCATCGTCGCTTCCTGGTTCGGCGCGCAGGCCGGCTACCGCGGCGCGTCGTTCGGCGTGGCCATCGGCGACGTGCCGGCCACCGGCAACGCGGTGCTGTTCGCCACCGCCGCGACGCTGCCGGCGGAACTGGCCGCGACCCAGGCCGGCCTGACCGAGATCGCCGGCCCGACCCTGGCGATGATCACCAATCCGCGCGATGCCACCGGCAAGCTGCTGCTGGTGCTGGGCCGCAACGACAACGACCTGCAGCAGGCCGCCACCGCGCTGAGCCTGGGCACGCCGTTCAACGGCCCGGTGGCGCGCATCGGCGAACTCAAGCCGGCGCAGCCGCGCAAGCCCTACGACGCGCCCAACTGGATCTCTGGCGACAAGCCGGTGCGCTTCGGCGATCTGGTCGCGCAGACCTCGCAGTTGAACGTCAGCGGCTACCACCCCGACCTGATCCGGGTCGGCCTGCAACTGCCGCCGGATCTGTTCGTGTGGCAGCGCGACGGCATCCCGGTCAACCTGCGTTATCGCTACACGGTGCCGGAGACGCAGAACAAGTCGGCGCTCAACGTCAGCATCAACGATGCCTTCGTCACCACGCTGCCGCTCAACGGCCACGCCTATGCCGAGTCGCTGCCGCTGCGCTGGTGGCACGAACTCTCGCCCAAGGGGGCGATGCCGGTGGAGCAGAAACTGCTGCTGCCGACCGGGCCGTTCTCGGCCAACAGCCAGCTGCGTTTCCACTTCTTCTTCGACCGCCCGCAGGCGGAGGCGTGCAAGAACACCTTCCCCGACGTGTCCGGCGCGATCGACGCTGATTCCAGCGTGGACCTGCGCTCGTTCCATCACTACATGGCGATGCCGAACCTGGCCGCGTTCGGCAATGCCGGCTTCCCGTTCACGCGCCTGGCCGACCTGTCCGAGTCCACCGTGGTGGTGCCGGACGAGATCGGCGACCAGGACATGGCCAACCTGCTGACCCTGCTCGGCCGGCTCGGCGCGTCCACCGGCTACCCGGCGCTGCGGGTGACCCTGATCCACGCCGCCGAGGTCGACAAGCACGCCGACAGCGACCTGCTGGTGTTCGGCAGCCTGCGCTCGCAACCGCTGTTCCAGCGCTGGAGCGCGGCGCTGCCGATCGGCGACGGCGCCAGCGGGCGGCGCTTTGCGATGAGCGACTGGGTGCTGGACAAGCTGCCCGGCTTCCTGTCGTTCGATGCGCGCCGCACCGACCTGCCGACCACCGCCGAGGTGGCGGTGAAGCCGGCACCCGGCGACGTGGTGCTGATGGGCTTCCAGTCGCCGCTGAAGGCCGGGCGCAGCGTGGTCGCGCTGCTGGCCGAGGACCCGGCCAGCGTCGAGGACTTCTTCGACGCCTGGCTGGAGCCGGCCACGCTGAAGGACTTCCAGGGCAGCGTGGTGCTGCTGCAGAAGGGCAAGGTGCGCAGCCTGGCCGGCAACCAGACCTACTATGTCGGTCACCTGCCGCTGCCGACCTGGGCGCGCTGGTACTTCTCGCAGCACCCGCTGTTGCTGGGCCTGGCGGTGGTGCTGCTGAGCGTGTTGCTGGCGCTGGCCGCGCGCGTGGTGCTGCGCCGGCATTCGGCGGCGCGGCTGCAGGCAGGGCGGTGAACGGACACACCGGCCAACGCCGGCGCCTGCTCGGCGGCCTGCTCGCCGCCGGTGCGGCGACGCTGCTGCCGCCGGCGCGCGCCGCGCTGGCGGCGGCGCCGGCCTGCGCGCCGTGGCGCGAGTGGATCGCGTTCGTCGGCAAGCACCTCGATGCCAGCGGGCGGGTGATCGATTTCCAGCACGCCGACCAGCGCAGCACCTCCGAAGGCCAGTCCTACGCGCTGTTCTTCGCGCTGGTGGCCAACGACCAAGTGCTGTTCGAGCGCGTGCTCGGCTGGACCCGGCACAACCTGTGCGGCGGCCGCCCGCAGCAGGTGCTGCCGGCCTGGCTGTGGGGCCGCGCCAGCGACGGCAGCTGGCGCGTGCTCGACGGCAACAGCGCCAGCGACGCGGACCTGTGGATCGCCTACGTGCTGCTCGAGGCCGGGCGCCTGTGGCAACGGCCCGGCTACACCCAGGCCGGTCTGCAGATGCTGGCGCTGGTGCGACGCACCGAGCTGGCCGAGCTGCCCGGGTTCGGCAGCATGCTGCTGCCGGCGGCCAAGGGGTTCGTCAGGCCGCAACGCTGGACGCTCAACCCCAGTTACCTGCCGCTGCAGTTGCTGCGGCGCTTCGCCGCGGTCGATCCGAAGGGACCGTGGGCCGGCCTGGCCACGCGCAGCGCACGGATGCTGCGCGACAGCGCGCCGGTCGGCTTCGCGCCGGATTGGACCGCCTGGGACGGCCGCGCGTTCGGTGTCGACCCCGACAAGGGCGCGATCGGCAGCTACGACGCCATCCGCGTGTACCTGTGGGCCGGCATGCTCGATGCCGCCGATCCGCTGCGCAAGGCGCTGCTCGACGATCTGTCCGGCCCGCTGCAGCAACTGCGCGCGCAGGGCCGTCTCGACGAGAAGATCGACAGCCGCCAGGGCGTCGGCAGCGGACAGGCGCCGCCCGGCTTCGCCGCGGCCCTGCTGCCGTACCTGAGCGCGCTGCGCGAACCGGCGCTGCTCCAGGCGCAGGCGCAACGCATTCCCGCGCCCGGCGACGCCGCCGCGGCACGGCTTCCCTACTACGACCGGGTGCTGATCCTGTTCGGACGCGCCTGGCTCGACAACCGCTACCGCTTTTCCGCAGACGGCGCGCTGCAGCCCGCCTGGAGAACCCAATGCTCCGCATGAACCTCAAACCCCTGTACCTGGCCGGCATGATCGACCTGTGCCTGCTCGCCGGCAGCGCGCACGCGCAGAACGCCGACGCCACCCAGCAACTGGTCAGCCAGGGCAACTACTGGCACGACCAGGGCCGCGACGATCTCGCCGCCGATGCCTGGCGCAAGCTGCTGCGGGTCGACCCGAACCAGCCCGACGCCCTGCTCGGCCTGGCCCAGATCGATCTGGCGCAGGGTCGCCAGACCGACGCGCGCAAGCGCCTGGCGCAGCTGCAGAAGGCGCATCCGCAGGCGCCGCAGACCCAGCGCCTGGCCATGTCGATCGGCGGCACCGGCGATAACATCGACCTGCGCAACGCACGCCGCGCCGCCGCCGCCGGCCGCTACGTGGACGCGGTGCGCGCCTACCAGACGCTGTTCGACGGCAAGGACCCGCCGGACTCGCTGGCGCTGGAGTACTACCAGGCGCTGGCCGGCACCCCGCAGGGCTGGGACGGCGCACGCGACGGCCTGCGCCGCCTGGCTGCAGCGCAGCCGGACAACACCGCCGCGGCGCTGGCGCTGGCGCAGGTGCAGACCTACCGCGAACCGTCGCGGCGCGAGGGCATCGCCCAGCTCGCCGCGCTGAGCAAGCGCGCCGATGTCGCCGGTCCCGCGCGTGCCGGCTGGCGCCAGGCGCTGCTGTGGCTCAATGCCGGCCCCGCCGATGCGCCGCTGTACCAGGCGTTCCTGGCCGCCAATCCGAACGATGCCGAGATCGCCAAGAAGGCCGCGCAACTGCAGGAGCGCCGCGCGCAAGGCGGCGATCCGGCCGGCGAACAGCTGGGCGAAGGCTTCAAGGCGCTCAACGCCGGCAACCTGGCGCTGGCCGAACAGCGCTTCGCGCAGGTGCTGCGCGCGCGTCCGCGCGATGCCGAGGCGCTCGGTGGCCTGGGCTCGGTGCGGCTGCGCCAGCAGCGCTTCGGCGAAGCGCAGGAACTGCTGCGCCCGGCCGCGGCCGCCAACGGCAAGTGGCGCAGCGCGCTGGACAGCGCGCGCTACTGGCTGCAGCTGCAGCAGGCGCAGGCCGCGCGCACCCGCGGCGACACCGACGCCGCGCTGCGCCTGGTCCAGCAGGCGGTCAAGCTCAAGCCCGAGGAGGCCGCCGGCTACGCGTTGCTGGGCGACCTGCAGTCGGCCAGCGATGCCGCCGCCGCCGAAAAGAGCTACCGCGAGGCGCTGCGCCTGCATGCCGACGATGCCGGCGCGCTGCAGGGCCTGATCGCCCTGTACAGCCGCCAGGGCCGCGCCAACGAGGCCAATGCGCTGTTCGCCAGGCTCAGCCCGGCGCAGCGCCAGCAGGCCGGCGGCGAGTCCGCGCTGAAAGCCAACCTGCAGCGCGCCCGCGCGCAGCAGGCGCTGGAGGCCGGCGACACCGTCACCGCGCAGAGCGAGCTGGAAAAGGCGATGGTCGACAACCCGGGCGATCCGTGGGTGCGGCTGGACCTGGCGCGCCTGTACCAGCAGGCCGGGCGTCCGGACCAGGCGCGCAGCGTCATGGACGGCCTGCTCGCAGTGCACGGCGACATGCCCGAGGCGCTGTACGCCAATGCGCTGCTGGCGCAGGAACGCGGCGACTGGGCCAGCGCCTACGCCAGCCTGGAACGCATTCCGGCCAATGCCCGCACCGCCGAGATGAGCGCGCTGCGCAACACCGCCTGGGTCGAACAGCAGGCGGCCACGGCGCGCCTGCTGCAGCAGCAGGGCCGCGGTGGCGAAGCGCAGTTGCTGCTGGGCCGCACCGAGGCCGCGCTGGGCGACGCGCTGGAACAGCCGGCACTGCTGGCGGCGATGGCCGGCGCCTATGCCGACATCGGCAGCAACCAGCGCGCGCTGACCCTGGCGCAGCGCCTGGTCGCACAGAACCCCTCCACCGAGGCGCGCCTGCAATACGCCGGCGTGCTGCTGCGCGCGCACCAGGACGCGGAACTGGCGGCGACCCTGCGCCAGCTGCGCGACAGCGACATGAGCGCCGAGCAGCAGCGCCGCTACCAGGCGCTGCGCAGCGGCTACGTGCTGCGCCAGGTCGATGCCCTGCGCGAACTCGGCAACCTCGAAGCCGCCTACGACGCGCTGGCGCCGCTGCTGGCGCAGCAGAACCAGGATCCGCAGGCGGTGGCCGCGCTGGCACGGCTGTACGCCGCCGCCGGCGACCAGCGCCAGGCGCTGGTGTTGTATCAGCAGCAACTGCAGCAGTCGCCCAACGACCTGGACACGCTGATCGCCGCGGCCAACACCGCCGCCGCGCTGCGCGACCTGCACAGCGCCGAGGACTACCTGCAGCGCGCGCTGGCGCAGGCGCCGGATTCGCCGCAGGTGCTTGGCGCCGCCGGCCGCGTGTACCGCAGCGCCGGCAAGAACCGCAAGGCCGAGAGCTACTTCCGCGCCGCACTGGCGGCGCAGGCGCGCGAGGCGGGCCAGTACGACAACGGCCTGCCGGCCGCCAACGGCCCGGCGTCCTACGCCGCTGCCGGGCGCCCGCTCAATCCGTTCGCCGGCATGAACGGACGCATGCCGCGCAGCGCCGCGGTGGTGTCCGACCGCCTCGGCGGCGGCGTGCCGGCCCCGGCCTACGCAGCGTCCGCGCTGCCGGCGTCCGCGCCGGCCGTGGCCGCCGGCGACGACCTGCCGCCGCCGGCCAGCGCCAGCGCCGTCGGCGTGGCCCTGGCCGCATTGCCGGTGCCGGGCCAGCGCAGCACCGCCCGCAGCGTGCCGCGCGACCTGCCCGACGACGGGCTGCTGGCCGCCGCGCCGCGCGCGTCCCTGCGCCAGCCGGCCGCGCCGGCCAGCGCCGGCGGCGGTTCAACCGTGCTCGACGAACTGCGCGAGGTGCAGGCCGAGAACAGCGACAGCCTCGCCACCGGCGCCAGCTACCGCGCCCGCGACGGCGAGGCCGGCCTGGGCCGGCTGCGCGATCTGGAAGTGCCGCTGCACGGCGAGTTCGCGGTGGGCGAGGGCAAGCTGCAGGTCGACGTCACCCCGACCCTGCTCGACGCCGGCACGCTCGGCACCGGCTACGCCACCGCCAGCCGTTTCGGCGCCGGCCCGGCCGCGGCGATGGGCGATGCCCTGGCCGCCGACCGCACGCCGATCGACAGCCTGGTCGGCAGCGACCTGTACCAACTGCTGCTCACCGAAGGCAACAGCAATGCCACCCGCAACGCGCTGCGCACCTACGCGGTCAACACCGGGCTGTACAACAAGCTGTTCAACGACACCGACCCGGCGCTGACCAACGCACAGCGCCAGGCGGCAGCGCTGCAGGCGCTGTACGCCGAGCCGCTGTCGGCGTTCCTGCTCGGCAACACCGCCGCCGACACCGCGATCGGCACGCTGGCCAGCGCCATCCTCGGCGACGCCTCGCGCAGCGCCGACCTCAGCGCCGCCGACATCGCCCGCTTCCGCAACCTCGCCGCCAACCCCACCGCCGCGGCGCTGACCCCGGCCGGCTTCAGCCAGGCGCTGTACACCATGGCCGCCAACGGCAACGGGGCGCGGCGCATGGACCAGGACGCGCGCGGCGTCGGCATGGCGGTGACCTACAAGAACGGCGGCTTCAGCGCCGACCTGGGCAGCACCCCGGTCGGCTTCCCCGAGCGCCGCATCGTCGGTGGCGTCGGTTACCGCGGCCAGGCCGGCGACAACCTCACCTATTCCGGCCAGGTGTTCCGCCGCGCGGTCAGCGACAGCCTGCTGTCCTTCGGCGGCGTCGACGACGGCCGCGCCGGACTCGGCTGGGGCGGCGTGACCAGCAACGGCCTGCGCCTGTCGGCCACCCTCGACAACGGCCTGCTCGGCGGCTACGCCAGCGTCAGTGCCGACCGCCTGGTCGGCCGCAATGTCGCCAGCAACGACCACCGCCAGGTCGACCTGGGCGTGTACGTGCACGCGCTGGACACCGAGAACCAGTCGCTGACCGCCGGCCTCAACCTGACCGCGATGCAGTACGACAAGAACCTGGGCGGCTACACCTACGGCCAGGGCGGCTATTTCAGCCCGCAGGACTACGTGGACCTGGGCTTCCCGGTGCACTGGAGCGGCCGCACCGCCGGGCGCACGGTCAACTGGAGCGTGGACGCCAGCGTCGGCGTGCAGCATTTCCGCAGCGACGACAGCCCGTACTTCCCGACCAGCGCGCAGATGCAGCAGGCCGCCTACGACGCCGCCTCGCTGGCCGCACTGCTGGGCCTGACCGACCGCTACGTCGCGCCGGTCTATGCCGGGCAGAGCAAGACCGGCATGTCCTACAACATCGCCGGCGCGGCCGAATGGCAGATCGCCCCGCAGCTGTTCCTGGGCGGCCGCCTGCTGTTCAACAACGCCCGCGACTACACCCAGTTCAGCACCAACCTCTACGTGCGCTTCGTGCTCGACCGGCTCGGCGCCGGCCTCGGCCGCCGCCCGCAGGTGCTGGCCTCGCCGTACGTGCCGGAGTAGGGCGCGCGCCGCGCGGAGACCGGCGCAGGCGTCAACTGTCTTACAGCCGCGACAAACGGCACCGAAACCCGACTGACACCCTGCGTCGTCGGGACTGAAGTCCCTCGCACAAGGATGCCCCGCGCATCCCTGTGGGAGCGACGTCAGGCGGGCGTCACGTGTGCACATCCATCTCGGCGGATGGCCCACGGCGCTGCGGAACCACGCGTGACGGAACGCGCGCTACGCTGGCCGGGTGCACGGTGGGAGGGACTTCAGTCCCGACGCATTGCGCCATCGGCAAGCACGCCACCTCGCGCGTCGCGGCTGCATGACAGTTCGCATCTGCAGAATTCGCCAAGCGCTTTGCCGCAACACGGGGATTGCACCGCGGCGTGTCGCAGTCGGGGCAGGGGAGGCCGCAGCCCGCACTGCACGCGTCGCCGCTACGGCGGATAATCGCGGCCATTCCCCGCTGCCAGGAGTCCGCACATGATCCGCGACATCATCCGCATGGGCGACCCGCGTCTGTTGCGCCAGGCGCCGCCGGTCACCGATTTCGACAGCGCGCAACTGCATGCGCTGGTGGCCGACATGTTCGAGACCATGGACGCCGCGCGCGGCGTCGGCCTGGCCGCGCCGCAGATCGCGGTGGACCTGCAGTTGATGGTGTTCGGCTTCGAGCGCAGCGCCCGCTATCCGGACGCGCCGCCGGTGCCGCGCACCGCGCTGGCCAACGTGGAGATCGAGCCGCTGTCCGACGACCTGGAGGACGGCTGGGAAGGCTGCCTGTCCATTCCCGGACTGCGCGCGGTGATTCCGCGCTACCGGCACATCCGCTACAGCGGCGTGCTGCCGGACGGCACCCCGCTGCAGCGGGACGCAGAAGGTTTCCACGCCCGCGTGGTGCAGCACGAGCACGACCATCTGATCGGCCGCCTGTATCCCTCGCGCATCCGCGACTTCGACAGGTTCGGTTTCGAGGACGTGCTGTCCTACGACTTGTAGTGCCGGGATGCCCCGCGTTGGCGATGCGTGCCCAGCGGTCACTTCCGCATGCGTGCAGTGCCACGCGCTTGTGGGAGCGCTCCAGTCGCGACGGTTTTACCGGTAAGGCCCATCGCGACACAGGGACTTGTAGCGAACTCGGCGGGTGCACTGTGGGAGGGACTTCAGTCCCGACGCATTGCGCCATCGGAAAGCGCACCGCTTCGCGTGTCGTCGCTGTATGACAGTCGACTCCCGCAGACTCCCGGAGCCGGAGAGCAGCCCCACCCGACAGTCAGCCAAAAACGCGCACGGCCCGCGCGAAGCGGGCCGTGGCGGGTGCTGCCAGAAACGCGCTGCGGCTTACTTCAGCGCCTTGAAACGCAGGCGCTTGGGGCCGGCGTCGTCGCCGAGGCGGCGCTTCTTGTCTTCCTCGTACTCGCGGTAGTTGCCCTGGAAGAACTCCACGTGCGAGTCGCCCTCGAAGGCCAGGATGTGGGTGGCGATGCGGTCCAGGAACCAGCGATCGTGCGAGATCACGAAGGTGTTGCCCGGGAACTCCAGCAGCGCGTCTTCCAGCGCGCGCAGGGTTTCGATGTCCAGGTCGTTGGACGGTTCGTCGAGCAGCAGCACGTTGCCGCCCTGCAGCAGGGTCTTGGCCATGTGCAGGCGGCCGCGCTCGCCGCCGGACAGCGAGCCGACCATCTTCTGCTGGTCCTGGCCCTTGAAGTTGAAGCGGCCGATGTAGGCGCGCGACTGGATCTCCACGCCGTTGATGTTGAGGATGTCCAGGCCGCCGGAAATCTCCTGGAACACGTTGTGGTTGCCTTCCAGCTTGTCGCGGCTCTGGTCCACGTACGACAGCTGCACGGTCGGGCCGACCACGATCTCGCCCGAATCCGGCTTCTCCTGCCCGGTGATCATCTTGAACAGGGTCGACTTGCCGGCGCCGTTGGGGCCGATGATGCCGACGATGGCGCCCGGCGGGATGATCATCGACAGGTTGTCGATCAGCAGGCGGTCGCCGAACTTTTTGGAGACGTTCTTGAACTCCATCACCGAGTTGCCCAGGCGCTCGCCCGGCGGGATGAAGATTTCGTTGGTCTCGTTGCGCTTCTGGTAATCGACCGACTGCAGTTCGTCCAGGCGCGCCAGACGTGCCTTGCCCTTGGAGCGGCCGCCCTTGGCGTTCTGCCGGGCCCACTCCAGTTCCTTCTGGATCGCCTTCTGCCGCGCCTTTTCCTGGTTCTCTTCCTGCTTCAGGCGCTCGTCCTTCTGCATCAGCCATTCGGTGTAGTTGCCCTTCCACGGAATGCCGCGGCCGCGGTCCAGTTCCAGGATCCACTCGGCGGCGTTGTCGAGGAAGTAGCGATCGTGGGTGACCGCGACCACGGTGCCGGTATAGCGCGCCAGGAACTGTTCCAGCCACTCCACCGACTCGGCGTCGAGGTGGTTGGTCGGTTCGTCGAGCAGCAGCATGTCCGGCTTCTGCAGCAGCAGCCGGCACAGCGCCACGCGGCGCTTCTCGCCGCCGGACAGGTTGGCGATCTTGGCGTCCCACGGCGGCAGCCGCAGCGCGTCGGCGGCCACGTCGAGCTGGTTCTCCAGGGTGTGCGCGTCGCCGGCGGCCAGGATCGCCTCCAGGCGCTCCTGTTCCTTGGCCAGCGCGTCGAAATCGGCGCCTTCCTCGGCATAGGCGGCGTACACCGCTTCCAGCGCGGCCTGCGCCTGCAGCACTTCGCCCACGCCTTCCTCGACCGACTCGCGCACGGTCTTGTTCGGGTCCAGCTCCGGCTCCTGCGCCAGGTAGCCGACCTTGGTGCCGGGCTGCGGACGCGCCTCGCCTTCGAAATCGGTGTCCACGCCGGCCATGATCTTCAGCACGGTGGACTTGCCGGCGCCGTTGAGGCCGAGCAGGCCGATCTTGGCGCCGGGGAAGAACGACAGCGAGATGTCCTTGATGATCTGGCGCTTGGGCGGCACGGTCTTGCTGACCCGGTTCATGGTGTAGATGTATTGCGACATGGCGGCTCCAAAGGCGCAGGGCGCCCGCCGGCCGGCGGCCGGAGGGCGTCGAAAGGGATGGCGGATTATAGCCGGACGGCCGCCGGCATTCGTGGCCGCACGGTGGCGGCGGCAGACGCGCGGGCGGTGCCGCGCGGCCTACTCGGCGATCGGCGGCAGCGCTGCGCTCGGTGCCGTCGCCGTTTCCCCCGCGCGGCGCTGCCGGCGCAGATAGAACAGTGCGCAGATCACCAGCACCAGCATCGCCAGCCACTCGCTGTGCAGCGCCGCCTGCATCGCGGCCAGGCTGCCGCCACCGCGGGCGTGGGCGTAGATCGCGCCGAGCGCTGCCGGGCCCAGGCCCATCGCCGCCTGCAGGATGGTGGAGAGCATGGCGCTGCCCGCGCCTGCGTGGTCGGTGGGCACCTGCGACAGGCCGATGCGGTAGAAGCTGGCCACGATCCAGGCCTGGCCGGCGCCGATCAGTGCGGTCGCCGGGGCCAGGTTGCCCGCGCCCGGATGCGGCCACACGGCGTGCAGCGTCCAGCCCAGCGCCAGCAGGCCCAGCATCTGCACCAGGCAGCCCAGCAGCAGCGTCGGCAGCGGGCCGCAGCGCGCCGCCACGCGGGCGCTGACCAGCGCGGAGGCGAAGTAGGCCGCGCCCAGCACGATGAACGCATTGCCGGACTGCAGCGGCGAGAGGCCGGCGCCGGTCTGCAGGGTCAGCGCCAGCACGAACATGAAACCGCTCCAGCAGGTGAAGAACACCCCGCCCACCAGCAGCGCGAAGCGCACGCTGGGCAGCCGCAGCAAGGCCGGCGGCAGTAGCGGCGTCCGTCCGCGGCGTTCCTGCCACAGTTCGACCCGGGTCAGCGCCGCCAGCAGCGGCAGGCAGGCCGCCAGCACCGCCAGGCACGCCGGCGGCCAGTGCAGGGCAGGGCCCAGCGCCAATGGCAGCAGCAGGCAGGCCAGGAACAGCCCCAGCAGCCCGGCGCCGGCCAGGTCGGGCGGCATCCGCCGTGCCGCGCGGGTCTCCGGCACGGCGCGCAGGCAGGCCAGCGCCAGCAAGCAGAACGGCAGGTTGATCAGAAACACGCTGCGCCAGCCGGATCCGGCGATGTCCGCGCTGACCAGCGAGCCGCCCAGCACCTGGCCGATGACGAAGGCGATGCCGCCCAGCGAGCCGTACAGCGCCAATGCCCGGGCGTGCGCCTTGCCGTGCAGGCTGACGTGGATGGTGGCCAGAATCTGCGGTACCGCCAGCGCCGCCCCCAGTCCCTGCAGGATGCGGCCGGCCAGCAGGGCCGGGACCGAACCGGCCACCCCGCACAGCAACGAGGCCAGGCCGAACAGCAGCACGCCGGCACCGAACACGCGGCGCCGGCCGAGGTTGTCGCCGAGCCGGCCGCCCGCCGCCAGGCCCACCGCGAAGGCGACGCCGTAGACGGCCACGATCAGCTCCAGCTGGGTCGCCGACGCGTGCAGCGTGTGGGCGATCGAGCCAAGCGCGACATTGAGGATGGAGAAATCGATCAGCGGCAGCATCTGCCCGATCAGCAGGATGCCGAGGCCGCGGTGGCTCAGGGTGGGGGTGGTGGCGGGCATGGCGGAGGCGGGGGAGGGCGTGGTCATGGCGCGCAGTATGGTGAGTCGATAAACTGGTACAAGGACTCATTTATCCTGGTACTGGCGCTGCCTCCCTGATCTCGGACGGTCGCGTCGGGCGCCGTCTCCTGCGGCGTGACAGACACGCCTGCGCCGCCTGTCGACGTGGCGTCGTCGGGCACCGGCGGACAGCAAAAGTGGAGAAGACGATGCAACCGGACCTCGCGCATTCCACCTCCAGGCCGGAGCGGGCGGTCGCGCCTGCTGCGTCGGGCCCGGCCCTGGCCAGCGAGCGTGCCCGCGCGCTGGGCGCCTTCCTGCGCGCCCGCCGCGAGAGCCTGGACCCGGCGCGGCTGGCGCTGCCGCGCGGCGGCAGGCGCCGTACCCCCGGCCTGCGCCGCGAGGAAGTGGCCTTGCTCGCCGATGTCGGCGTGACCTGGTACACCTGGCTGGAACAGGGGCGCCCGGTCCGCGCCTCGGCGCGCGTGCTGACCGCCATCGCCCGCGCCCTGCAGTGTTCGGAGGTGGAGACCGCGCACGTGCTGGCGCTGGCCGGGGTGGGCGAGACCACGGCCCTGGCGCCGCCGCCGTGCCAACGCCTGACCGGCACCGCGCGCATGCTGCTGGACCAGCTCGGCCCGTGGCCGGCGATGCTGCAGACCCCGCGCTTCGACATCCTCGGCGCCAACCCGGCCTTCGAGCGGCTGATGGGCGTGACCCTGGCCGACCTGGCGGACGCCGACCGCAACTGCGTCTATCAGGCCTTCACCAATCCGCGCTGGCGCGACGCATTGCTCGATCGCCAGGAGGTGCTGCAGCACATGGTGGCGTTGCTGCGCGCGGCGATGGCCGAACACCTGGGCGAGCCGGAATGGGAGGCGCTGCTGGCGCGCTACCGCGCGGCCTCTCCCGAGTTCGATGCGCTGTGGCGGCAGCGGCGCGAGGTGCGCGGCGTGGAGAATCAGCTCAAGCGCTTCCGTCATCCGCAGGAAGGCGAGCTGCGCCTGCAGCAGGTCAACTGGTGGTCGGCGCCGCGCAACGGCAACCGTCTGGTGGTCTATTTGCCAGCCGATGACACGGCGCAGGCGGCGCTGTTGCGCCTGCACGCGCAGGCCGGAAATGCCGCTGGATGAACGCTTTCCCAGCCCGATCCATGAAGCTGAATACGTAACCGATTCCAGCAGGAGACGGTTCAGACGAAAACGGCCTAAATGCAACCGCCACACCACGTGACGGAGTTGCCATGAACATGAAACGCATTGCCACAATCGCCCTCTCGTCCGCGCTGGCGCTGGGTTTCATGGCGCCACCCGCGTTCGCCTGGGGTCCGGGCGGCCCGGGTCCCGGTCCGGGCTGGGGCCCGCCGGGTCCTCCGGGGCCGCCGCCCCCGCCGCCGGGACCGGGTCCGCGCGATCATGGCTGGTACGACCGCGGCTACCGCGACGCCGATCGCGAACGCTACTGGCGCGACCGTGAGCGCGACCGCCGCGACGCCCGTCGCGCCTACGACCGCGGCTACCGCGACGGCTATCGCAACGGCCCGGACGTCGTCTACTACCGCCCGGGTCCGCCGCGCTGGGCGCGCGGCCAGCGCTACTACGGCCCGAACTACGTGGTCTACGACTACGACCGTTATCAGGTCCGGCGCCCGCCGTACGGCTACCGCTGGGTGCGCGACGACACCGGCAACCTGCTGCTGGTTGCCATCGCCACCGGCATCATCGCCGACCTGGTGCTCAGCGGCCGCTGAGCACCACCGCAGCACTGCCTGACGGCCTCCTTCGGGAGGCCGTCTGCGTTTTGGTTCGCCCTCGGCCGCGCGCGGGGCTTAAACTAGTCGTCTGCCTTCTGTCCATGCCCCCGGAGACCCGATGTTCCCGCGCGACGCCCGCATCGAAACCTACGATCCCGACCTGGCCCGCGCCATCGCCGCCGAAGCCGGCCGCCAGGAAGACCACGTCGAGCTGATCGCCAGCGAGAACTACTGCAGCCCGCTGGTCATGGAAGCGCAAGGCAGCCAGCTGACCAACAAGTACGCCGAAGGCTATCCGGGCAAGCGCTACTACGGCGGTTGCGAATTCGTCGACGTCGCCGAGCAGCTGGCCATCGACCGGGTCAAGCAACTGTTCGGCGCCGACTACGCCAACGTGCAGCCGCACAGCGGCTCGCAGGCCAACCAGGCGGTGTACTTCGCGCTGCTGCAGCCGGGCGACACCATCCTCGGCATGTCGCTGGCGCACGGTGGCCACCTGACCCACGGCGCCAAGGTCAACGCCTCCGGCAAGCTGTTCAACGCCGTGCAGTACGGCGTCGACGACCAGGGCCTGATCGACTACGACGAAGTCGAGCGCCTGGCCGTGGAGCACAAGCCGAAGATGGTGGTGGCGGGCTTCTCCGCCTACTCGCAGGTGATCGACTGGGCGCGCTTCCGCGCCATCGCCGACAAGGTCGGTGCTTACTTCTTCGTGGACATGGCGCACGTGGCCGGCCTGGTCGCCGCCGGTGTCTATCCGACCCCGCTGCCGCACGCGCACGTGGTCACCTCCACCACCCACAAGACCCTGCGCGGCCCGCGTGGCGGCATCATCGTCGCCAGTGCCGCCGGCGCCGGCGACAAGCTCGAGGATCTGTCCAAGAAGCTGCAGTCGATCGTGTTCCCCGGCATCCAGGGCGGCCCGCTGATGCACGTGATCGCCGCCAAGGCGGTGGCGTTCAAGGAAGCGCTGGAGCCGGAATTCACCCGCTACCAGCAGCAGGTGGTGAAGAACGCCCAGGCCATGGCCAAGACCCTGATCGCGCGCGGCTACAAGATCGTCTCCGGCGGCACCGAGAACCACCTGATGCTGGTGGACATGATCGGCCGCGACGTCTCCGGCAAGGACGCGGAAGCGGCGCTGGGCAAGGCCCACATCACCGTCAACAAGAACTCGGTGCCCAACGACCCGCGCTCGCCGTTCGTGACCTCGGGCCTGCGCCTGGGCACCCCGGCGATCACCACCCGCGGCTACCAGGAACAGGATTGCGTCGACCTGGCCAACTGGATCGCCGACGTGCTCGACGCCCCGGCCGACGACACCGTGCTGGCGCGCGTGCGCGACGCGGTGACCGCGCAGTGCCGCAAGTATCCGGTGTATGGCTGAAAAACGGGAATGGGGAATGGAGAATCGGGAATGTTTGAAAGTGCTAGCTGGCGCCTTTGGCGTTCCCATTCCCCATTCCCGTTTCCCCACTCCCGGCACCTATATGGCTGAGGCGGGAATGGAGAATGGAGAATCGGGAATGGTCAGAAGCGCTACGCTTGCGCTGTTGACGTTCCCATTCCCCATTCCCGTTTCCCCATTCCCGGCGCCCTGAATGCACTGCCCCTTCTGCCAGCACACCGATACCCGGGTGATCGATTCGCGCGTGTCCGAGGACGGCGCGACGATCCGCCGGCGTCGCGAGTGCGAGGCCTGCGGCGAGCGCTTCAGCACGCTGGAGACGATCGAACTCAAGCTGCCGACGGTGATCAAGAGCGACGGCGGCCGCGAGGCGTTCGATGCGCGCAAGCTGCGCACCAGCTTCGATCGCGCGCTGCAGAAGCGGCCGGTGGCCGAGGAGCAGATCGAGGCGGCGGTGCGTGCGGTGGTGCACCAGTTGCGCATGTCCGGCGAGCGCGAACTGCCCTCGATCCGGGTCGGCGAGTACGTGATGGCCGAGCTGCGCAAGCTCGACCACGTCGGCTACGTGCGCTTCGCCTCGGTGTACCGCAGCTTCCAGGACGTGGCCGATTTCCGCGAGGAGATCGAGAAGCTCGAGCGCGAGTTGCCGGTGGGCAGCGAGCAGCTGCCGCTGCTGGACCTGGTGCGCGCGGCCAAGCCGGGCGACAAGACCGGCAAGCGCTGAGCGCATGCGCATCGTCTGTCTGGCCGAGGCCGCGCAGCACATTCCCGCGCTGGCGCAGGAGCATCTGCAGGCGTTCGGCCCGCTGCTGCCGGAGTGGAACGTGGTCGAGGCCGCGGCCGACCTGCGCAGCCACCGCGACGAACGCCGCATCCCCACCAGCTGGATCGCCCTGGACGGCGAGGACTGGCTGGGCTCGGTCAGCCTGCTGCAGAACGACGACGCGCGCATCCGCCAGTTTTCGCCGTGGCTGGCGACGCTGTACGTGCGGCCGCAGGCGCGCGGTGCCGGCGTCGGCGCCGCTTTGGTCGCGCACTGCGTGCAGGCTGCCGCGCGCTTCGGCGTGCAGTGGCTGTACCTGTACTGCGAACCGGTGCTGGTGCCGTTCTACGAGCGCCTGGGCTGGCAGCGCCATGCCGACCTGCCGCTGGGGCTGCTGCAGATCGTGGTGATGCGCCGCGACGTCAGCGCTGCTACCGCATCCGCATGAGCGCCGACGCCGTCCCCGGCTTCTCCGCCGACGACCATCGCTGGATGGCGCAGGCCCTGCGCCTGGCCGAGCGCGGCGCCTACACCACACGACCCAACCCGATGGTCGGCTGCGTGATCGTGCGCGACGGTGTCGTGGTGGGTGAGGGATTCCACCAGCGCGCCGGCGGGCCGCACGCCGAGGTGTTCGCGCTGCGCGCCGCCGGCGAACGCGCCCGCGGCGCCACCGCCTACGTGACCCTGGAGCCGTGCGCGCACTACGGCCGCACCCCGCCGTGCGCGCTGGCGCTGATCGAGGCCGGCGTGGCGCGGGTGGTGGCGGCGATGGCCGACCCGTTCCCGCAGGTCAACGGCGGCGGCTTCGCACTGCTGCGAGAGGCTGGCATCGCGGTGCAGGCGGGCCTGATGGACACGCAGGCGCGCGCGCTCAA
Source organism: Xanthomonas sp. LF02-5 (assembly GCF_034105325.1). Lineage (NCBI taxonomy): Bacteria > Pseudomonadati > Pseudomonadota > Gammaproteobacteria > Lysobacterales > Lysobacteraceae > Xanthomonas > Xanthomonas sp. LF02-5. Next base: position 271,708 of record NZ_JAXGGF010000001.1, read on the forward strand.
CCGCGGTTTCCTGTCGCGGGTCGAGCGCGGCCGGCCTTGGTTGCGGATCAAGCTCGGCGCCAGCCTGGACGGACGCACCGCCCTGGCCAGCGGCGAATCGAAATGGATCACCGGCGCGGCGGCGCGCCAGGACGTGCAGCACTGGCGCGCCCGCGCCGGCGCCATCCTTACCAGCGCCGGCACCGTGCTGGCCGACGACCCGGCGCTGACCGTGCGCCTGGATGCGGCGACCGAAGTGGAGCCGCCGCTGCGCGTGGTGCTGGACGCGCGACTGCGCAGCCTGGCGCAGGTCAAGGTCCGCGACGGCAGTGCGCCGACCCTGTACGTGCATGCGCCGGACTGCATGCCGCCGGCGCTGGATCATGCCGCGTTCGTCGCGGTGCCGCTGCACGACGGCCGCTGCGACCTGCACGCGGCGCTGCGCCTGCTCGGCGAGCGCGGCATCAACGAGGTCCAGGTCGAGGCCGGGGCGACGTTGGGTGGTGCACTGCTGCGCGCCGGCCTGGTCGACGAGGTGCTGGTGTACATGGCGCCGCTCCTATTGGGCGATACCGCGCGTCCGCTGCTGGCCGGGCTCGGCATCGAGACCATGGCGCAGCGGGTACCGCTGCAATTGCAGGACGTGCGCCAGCTCGGCGACGACCTGCGCCTGCTGCTGCGGCCGGCGGCTGTGGATGCCTGACAAGGACGGTGCCGGCCACGGTGGCCTGCCGTTCCCTACGATCGACGACGATGTATTACCGGTAGTCGAGCGAAAAAAGAAAGGTCCCGCTCGGGACCTTTCTTGATGGAGCTGTTTCGCGCTCAGAAGCTCGCGCGCACGCCCAGCCAGCCCTGGTTGCTGTGTTCGACGAACCGGAACTCCGTCACCAGACCCCAAGTCCGGGTGACGTTGACCTGGCCGCCAAGTACACCGACGAACTTGCCCTGCTTCATCGCGTTGCCGTCGAAGTAGCCGCCCTTGATCCAGGCTTCGGTGCGTGCCGACGGCTTGCCGCGAACGCCGGCAGTGACCTGTCCGATGTTGGCATGATCCTTGGTCGTAGAGCGGTCGCCGAGGAAATTCGACTTGAGTTCGAGCTGGCTGCGCTGGAAGGCCGCATCGGCGACGAAGTCCAGTTTCTCGGTGAATTCCATGTGGTAGCCGATGCCGATCTCCGAATCGCTGGCGATGTACTTTTCGGTCAGGTCGTGGCTGCCGTTGTCGAAGATCGAGTAGTACCGGGTGTCGGTAACGCGGGTGTAGCCGCCGAACACGAAAACCTGGGGCGCAATGGCGACGGAGCCGCGCACATAGGCGCCATCGAGGGCGTCCGATTTCGGGTCAAGGCGCGAGTAGCCGGTTTCGACATAGGTATAGCTCAGGCCCTCGGCCGACGCAGCAAAGGGTGCGGCCGCCAACAGGGCAGCCAGGATCAGGGTGTTGCGCATGGTGGTGCTCTCCGAATGAATGACAGTGTCGGTGCCCCGTTGCAGGGCGGACACGGGCGACGTCGCTGTCGCCTTGCGCATCTTAACAAATATTTCACATTACTGTATTGGGAGCAGGCACGCTGCGTGATGCAGTGTCCTGTGATGATCGACAGTGCGGATCAGGCTCGCCTGACCGCGCCTGCTAGAATGCCCGAGCCGGTTCGCCGGCGACCACAAACGTCTTCAGGGCGGGGTGCGATTCCCCACCGGCGGTAGGTGCGTTCGCGCACGAGCCCGCGAGCGCTTCCCGGCGCAGGCGCGACGCGCCGAATCGGGAAGGTCAGCAGATCCGGTGCGATGCCGGAGCCGACGGTATAGTCCGGATGAAAGAAGACGGCCTTCGCGCAGCCTTGCGGCTGTGCGCGTGCCTGTTTGCCTTGTGGCGTTTTTCGCTCACCCCATTGCGAGAAACGTAGCTATGTTCACCGGAATCATCGAAGGCGTCGGCCACCTCGCCTCACGCCAGCCGCAGGGCGGCGATCTCCGCTTCACCTTCGCCACCGGCAGCCTGCCGTTCGCCGACGTGCGCCTGGGCGAGAGCATCGCGGTCAATGGCGTGTGCCTGACCGTGATCGCCTTCGACGCGGCCTCGTTCCAGGCCGACGCCTCCACCGAGACCCTGGCGCTGACCACGCTCGGCCGCCTGGCCGAGGGCGCGACACTGAACCTGGAGCGGGCGATGCGCCCCAGCGACCGCCTCGGCGGGCACCTGGTCAGCGGCCATGTCGACGGCCTCGGCGAGGTGCTGTCGATTCACGACGATGCGCGCGCGCAGCGCTGGCGTTTCGCCGCGCCGGCGTCGCTGCTGCGCTACATCGCCAAGAAGGGCTCGATCTGCGTGGACGGGGTCAGCCTCACCGTCAATGAAGTCGACGCCGAAGGCTTCGAGGTCGCGCTGATTCCGCACACCGTGGCGCACACCGCGTTCGCGCAGACCGCCGTCGGCGCGGCGGTGAACCTGGAGATCGACCTGGTCGCGCGCTACGTCGAACGCCTGTTGCAGGGCCGCCAGGACTGATCCTGGCCGCGTCCGGCCTTCTGCCTCTCCGCCACGCTGCGCCGCTGCCTGCGGCGCGCGCGGCACCTTCCGTCTTTCCGCGAGTCCCCGCATGTCGCCTTCCGTTACCCCGAGCCTGAATTTCGCCTCCGTTCCCGAGCTGCTGGAAGAACTCCGTGCCGGCCGCATGGTGGTCATCGTCGACGACGAGGACCGCGAGAACGAGGGCGACCTGATCATGGCCGCCGAGCTGGTCAAGCCCTCGGACATCAATTTCATGGTCACCCACGCGCGCGGCCTGGTGTGCCTGTCGCTGACCCGCGAGCGCTGCGCGCAACTGGGCCTGGCGCCGATGGTCCAGCGCAACACCGCGCAGTTCCATACCAACTTCACCGTCAGCATCGAGGCCGCCGAGGGCGTCACCACCGGCATCTCCGCCTACGACCGCGCCCACACCGTGCGCACCGCGGTCAAGCCGGACGCCAAGCCGCACGACCTCAGCCAGCCCGGCCACATCTTCCCGCTGATCGCCCAGCCGGGCGGGGTGCTGACCCGTGCCGGCCACACAGAGGCCGCCAGCGACCTGCCGATGCTGGCGGGGCTGGAGCCGGCCGGCGTGCTGGTGGAAGTGCTCAATCCCGACGGCAGCATGGCGCGGCGTCCGCAACTGGAAGCGTTCGCCCGCACCCACGGCCTGAAGATGGGTTCGATCGCCGACCTGATCGCCTACCGCCTGGCCACCGAGCACACCGTCGAGCGCATCGACGAGCGCCCGATCGAGACCGAGTTCGGCGGCTTCACCCTGGTCACCTACCGCGACCGCATCGCCCACGACCTGCACTTCGCGCTGGTCCGCGGCACCCCGGACGCCGACACCCCGACCCTGGTGCGGGTGCAGGTGGAGAACCCGCTGGCCGACCTGCTGCACTGGCGCCGCGACGACTTCGGCGTGGCCGCCAGCGACGCCCTGCGCGCGATCGCCGCCGCCGAGCGCGGGGTGATGGTGGTGCTGTCGGCGCCGCGCGACAGCGAGGCGCTGCTGGCGCGGCTGCGCGCACAGCCGGAGGCGGCGCACGGCAAGGACGTGGGCCAGTGGCGGCGCAACGGCGCCGGCAGCCAGATCCTGGCCGACCTGGGCCTGGGCAAGCTGCGCGTGCTCGGCACGCCGCGCCGGCAGATCGGCCTGGCCGGGTTCGGGCTGGAGGTGGTGGAGCATGTGGAGCCGGGAATCGGGACCCGGGACCCGGGACCCGGAAAAGCCTGATCCCGGCGCGCGACCTCGTTTGCTTCTGCCGGACCCCGGGTCCCGGGTCCCGGCTGTTAAACTCTCCCACCCCCTCAAGCTGCCACCGCCATGTCCCACTACGAAGGCGACCTCCGCACTCCCGAGTCGGCGCGTTTCGCGATCATCGCCAGCCGCTGGAACGCCCGTATCACCGACGTGCTGGTCGCCGGTGCGCGGCAGAGCCTGGCCGGCAACGGCATCGCCGATGACGCGGTGGACGTGATCCGGGTGCCGGGCGCGTGGGAGTTGCCGCTGGTCGCCGCCCGCCTGGCCGCGGCCGGCAAGCATGCCGCGATCATCGCGCTGGGTTGCGTGATCCGCGGCGACACCCGCCACTACGAACATGTCGCCGACGGCTGCGCCGAGGGCCTGCTGCGGGTGTCGCTGGACTTCCGCATCCCGGTGCTCAACGGTGTGCTCGCCGTGGAGCAGGTCGAGGACGCCGAGGCGCGCGCCGGCGGCAGCCATGGCAACAAGGGCGAGGAAGCGGCGCTGAGCGCGCTGGAGATGGTCAACCTGCTGGAGCTGCTGCCGTGAACAAACCCGCTGGCCACAAGCACCACCCACGTCGCGACGGCGTGGATCCGGTCCTGCGTTCGCGCGCGCGCCGGCGTGCGCTGCAGGCGATCTACGCCTGGCAGATCTCCGGCGGCAACGCCCAGCACGTGATCGCGCAGTTCGCGCACGAGCAGGCGCACGAGATCGCCGACCTGGTGTACTTCGAGAACCTGGTCGAAGGCGTGCTCAAGCACCGCGCCGAACTGGACGCAGCGCTGGTCGGCTACCTGGACCGCACGGTCGAGGAAGTGGACGCGATCGAACGCGCGGTACTGCGCCTGGCCGCCTACGAACTGCTGCACCGCATGGACGTGCCGTACCGCGTGGTGATCAACGAAGCCATCGAGACCGCCAAGCGCTTCGGCTCCGAGCACGGCCACACCTACGTCAACGGCGTCCTGGACCGCGCCGCGCTGGAATGGCGCGCGGTGGAGTCGGGGGGCTGAGGGGCTGGGAATGGGGAAAAGGGAATGGGGAATGGCAAAAGCAACTGCCGTCCCCTCCGAGATCGCCGGCGCGCCGGTTGTTGCTCCTGCTTTTCCCATTCCCGACTCCCCATTCCCGATTCCCAGCCCCCCATGCCCGAATTCGATCTGATCGAGCGCCTGCGCGCGCGCAGCCGGGCGCGGGACGACCTGCCGCTGGGCATCGGTGACGATGCGGCCTTGCTGCTGCCGCCGCCGGGGGAGTTGCTGGCGATCACCACCGATACGCTCAACGCCGGGGTGCATTTCCCGGTCGAAACCGCGGCCGCCGACATCGGCTGGAAGACGCTGGCGGTGAATCTGTCGGACCTGGCGGCGATGGGGGCGCAGCCACGCTGGTGCACCTTGTCGCTGTCGCTGCCGCAGGTCGACATGGCCTGGGTCGATGCGTTCGCCGAGGGCTTCTTCGCCCTGGCCGATGCGCACGGCATCGGCCTGGCCGGCGGCGACACCACGCGCGGGCCGCTGGCCTTGTCGGTCACGGCAATCGGCAGCGTGCCGGCGACGATGGCGCTGCGCCGCGATGCCGCGCAGCCGGGCGACGAGGTCTGGGTGACCGGCCAGCCGGGCGAGGCGGCCGCGGCGCTGGCGCTGTGGCAGGCCGGGCGCCTCGACGTGACCGCGCCCGCCGCCGATCCCGTGCACGAACGCCTGCGCCAACGCCTGCTGCGGCCGACGCCGCGGGTGCAGGTGGGCCTGCGCCTGCGTGGCCTGGCGCGGGCCTGCGTGGACGTCTCCGACGGTCTGCTGGCCGACCTGGAGCACATCTGCGCGCGCAGCGGCGTCGGCGCCGAACTGGAGCTGGCCGCGCTGCCGGCGGTCGCCGCCCCGGCCGACGCGGACCCTGCGCAGGTGCACGCCTGGCAGCTGGGCGGTGGCGACGACTACGAACTGTGCTTCACCGCCGACCCGGCGCAGCGCGCGGCGATCGGGCAGGCGCTGCAGGCGGTCGGGGTCACGGCGACGCCGATCGGGCGCATCGTCGCCGGCAATGGCATCGCGGTGCGCGATGCCGACGGCCAGCGGTGGCAGCCGCCGCGCAGCGGCTACCAGCACTTTTTGAGCTGAGCCGCGTGGCCTGAGCGTGTGCCGGCCACCGGCCGCGGCGCCAGCACGTTTGGGCCGCCCGCCAAGGTCCTTCCATACTGTGCCGCACTGCGGCGTGAATATCGCCCGTACCCGGTGGTACGGTCCGCCTGCCCGGCCCCGTGTCGAGCCCTTGTCATCGTTCTGGCAGTACCGTTCCGGCAGCCGGCCATCCCGGTCCGGCGCCGCTTGGGAGGCAGTCCATGCGCATGTCCGTGTCACGTCGCATCGCCCTTGGCGCGATGTTGCTGGTGTTCTCCGCCGCCGCGGCTGCGGCCGGCTTCTCCAAGCAGTACCAGAGCATTTCCAGTTTCGATGGCACCAAGCTCGGCGCGCTCGTCCTGGTGCCGCAAGGGCAGGGCCCGGGGCCATTCCCGCTGGTGGTGATGCCGGCCAGCTGGTCGCTGCCCAACCTGGAATACGTGGGCCGCGCCAGCGAACTGGCCAACGACGGCTACGTGGTGGTCAGCTACACCTCGCGCGGCTTCTGGGATTCGCAGGGGCTGATCGACATCGCCGGGGCACCGACGGTGGAGGACGTCAGCGCAGTGATCGACTGGGCGCTGGCCAACACCCCGGCCGACGCCAAGGCGATCGGTGTCTCGGGTATCTCCTACGGCGCCGGCACCAGCCTGCTCGCCGCCGCGCGCGACCCGCGGATCAAGGCGGTGGCCGCGCTCAGCGGCTGGGCCGATCTGCAGGCCTCGCTGTACGCCAACAGCACCGTGAGCCAACAGGGCGTGGGACTGCTGGTTGCCGCCGGGGTCGCCACCGGCCGGCCCGGTCCGGACCTGGCGCGGATCACCGCGCACGTGGCGGTGGGCGACTACGACGGCGCGGTGCAGGGCTTCCTGCCCAAGGCGGCCGAACGCGGAGTGATCAACGAGGTGCAGGCGCTCAACCGCAACGGCCCGGCGGTGCTGATGGCCAATGCGTTCAACGACGGCCTGTTCCCGCCGAACCAGTACATCAACCTCTACAACCGGCTCAGCGTGCCCAAACATCTGATGTTCAGCCAGGGCGACCACGCCACCGCCGAACTGCCGGGCGCGCTGGGCCTGCCGAACCAGGTGTATACCGAGGCCACGCGCTGGTTCGACCGCTACCTGAAAGGCCGCGACAACGGCGTGGACCGTGAAGCGCCGGTGCAGCTGTCGACCCTCGGCGGCACCTGGCTCAGTTATGCCGACTGGAACAGCGTACAGGCCGGCGCCACCCGCTACGGCCTGACCGGCCCCAGCGGCCTGTTGTTGCCGACCGGATCGCTGACCAGCGGCAACAGCAGCGGCTGGAACTACCGCATCGCCACCGGCGTGCCGACCCTGGCCGATTCCGGCGTGGTGATGGTGAGCGGCCTGCTGCAGGGTCTCGGCCAGCCGGTGACCACCTCGATCCCGCTGGTCAGCCGCGCCGGCGCCGCGGTGTGGAGCGGCCCGGTGCTGTCCAGCGACAAGCGCCTGGCCGGCGCGCCCTCGCTGCGGCTGACGGTGACCCCGAGCCAGTCCAACGTGTCGTTGTTCGCTTATCTGTACAGCATGGACGGCACGGGTTCGGCGCAATTGCTGAGCCATGTGCCGTACACCCTGCGCAACGCGACCCCGGGCACACCGGTGACGCTCGACCTGGCGCTGCAGGCGACCGCGGTCGAGATCCCGGCCGGCCGCCGCCTGGTGCTGGTGGTGGACACCACCGATCCGCGCTACACCTCGGCCAGCCGCTTCGGCGGCACCGTGAGCTTCAGCTCGCCGACGGCGACGCCGTCGTTCTTGAGTGTGCCGTTGCACTGAGGTACTTGGCGTTTCCCTTCTCCCATTGGGAGAAGGTGCGCCGCAGGGGCGGATGAGGGTACGGGCGCAGCCTCGTGTAGTTGGATCAGCGCAGCGCTTCGCGCGCCGGACCCTCACCCCAACCCCTCTCCCGATGGGAGAGGGGCTTTGAGCTTCTCCCTTCTCCCACCGGGAGAAGGTGCCCCACAGGGGCGGATGAGGGTACGGGCGCAGCCTCGTGTAGTTGGATCAGCGCAGCGCTTCGCGCTCCGGACCCTCACCCTAACCCCTCTCCCGATGGGAGAGGGGCTTTGGCTTCTCCCTTCTCCCACCGGGAGAAGGTGCCCCGCAGGGGCGGATGAGGGTACGGCACCACGCATCGCCACAGCAGCGCGCACACCACGCCAGCACAGCACACGAATTTACGCAGCTTTTATTCGAACCCGCCTGCGCTTTGCAACGAAGATATCCGGCGATTCCTATACTTTCCGCGCTGACGACGGGGATGCTTGCGTGGAATCGATGGCTGCAATCTTGAGCGTGTCGCAGGCCGCACCGATCGCCTGCAGGCGCCGCGTGCCGCAGACGCAACGGCGTGCCGTCCGCGTCCGCGTGGCGGCCATGCCACCTGCGCCGCCACGCCACGATGGCTGCCGCAGCGCGCTGCAACATCCGCCGCCACACGGCCGCGCGCGTTCACTGCACGCGCGTTGACGACATAACGCCGCCGCCACCGCGGCGCTGCATTCCAACTCCCTCCCCGCGATGCGTTAACCGGCGTATCGCCTGCGATGGCGCGTGCGCGTGAGGCGGCGCGCCGTCGTTGCCCCCTCCACCCAACGAAGGACGGCTCGTTGCGAGCCGACGTCGCGATGTCCATGAAGTTCCATCCCCTGTTCCTGTCCCTGGCCGTGCTGTACGCCGGCGATGCCGCCGCCGTGGGCCTGGCTGCGCCCGTGTCGGAGGCGATGCCGGCGTCGGAGCCCGCCCCCGTGCCGCTGGCACGCAGCGCAGATTGTTCCAATGGCTTCTTCTCGCGCCTGGCCTCGGCCTATCGCGAGGATGCGCAACCGGCCGATCCCGATGCGCCGACGCCGGCGCGCCGCGGCCTGGCGGCGCCGTTCTCCTCGCCGCCGTTCCCGTCGGCCGAATGGCAGCTCGGCGCGGTGGACTATCCGGTCGGCGTGCCCAACGAGAACGCACAGTACCCGGTCGAGAAGGCGCTGGCGTGCACGCGCGTGGGGCAGTGGATGCAGCGCAATCGCATCGAGCTGTACGGTTGGATCAATCCCTCGCTCAACGCCAGCACGTCCTCGCGCAGCAACTATCCGCTGTCCTACTCCACGCGGCCCAACCGCGGCGAGTTCAACCAGGCGCTGATCCGCCTGCAGCGCGTGCCGGACACGGTGCAGACCGACCATGTCGACTGGGGCTTCCACCTCGACGACCTGTACGGCTACGACTATCACTACACCACGATGAAGGGCGTCACCAGCGACCAGTTGCTGCACCACCCGCAGCCCAACAGCGCGCTCAACGGCAAGATCTACGGCAACGATCCGATGATCGCGCACGTGGACCTGTACCTGCCGTCGGTGGCGCAGGGCATGCTGGTCACGGTCGGCCGCTACCTGTCGCTGCCGGACATCGAGGCGCAGTTCTCGCCGAACAACTACCTGTTGACCCATTCGATCCTGTACACGGTCGATGCCTATACCAACATGGGCATCCTCACCACCACCAAGCTCAACGACCAGTGGACGCTGCAGCTCGGCGTGCATGGCGGCGACGATTCGGCGATCTGGGACGCGACCAGCCGCCTGAGCGCGCAGGCCTGCCTGCGCTGGGTCTCCAAGAGCAACGACGACATGCTGTATCCGTGCGTGGAGTCGTACAACAACGCCGCGCAGACCTACAACAACCTGCAGGAATTCGTGCTCACCTGGGGCCACCGCTTCTCGCCGAAGGTGCACATGCTCACCGAGGCCTACCACATCTACGTGCGCGACCAGGCGCTGGCCACCGATCCGTCGCAGTCGCACGCGCCGACCGGGCGCCCGGGCTATGCGCTGGGCGAGGCGCCGGACTTCCCGCTGGGGCGCAGCACTGCCGACGCCATCGTCAACTACGTCAACATCCAGCTCGGCGCGTCGGACATGCTGGCGATCCGCAACGAGTTCGTGAACGACCACGACGGCCAGCGCACCGGTTTCGCCACGCGCTACTCCAGCCACACCATCGGCCTCACCCACTGGGTGTCGCAGGACCTGGAGATCCGCCCGGAGCTGCGCTACGAGCATGCCTACGATTTCCCCGCCTACGACGGCGGGCGCCGCAACCATCAGGCGACGGCGCTGATCGACGCGATCCTGCATTACTGAGGTCGTCGCGCGCTGCCGTGCAGGCGGCGGCGCGGCGCCGGCAGACGTGGCGCACGCGCCTGCGTCGCGCGGTTTTACGCAGAATTTATGCGTGCCGCGCGCCTTCGCCACGGAGAGTTTATGGCGGCGGCTTCGATAATGCCGGCCTGGGCCAGAAGGCCTGTCCGACCCGGCGTGCGTGGCCATGTTGCGCTTCCCTTCTGCCTCCGTGCGCATGCCGCGTCCGGCGGTGTTCCCACACGATTGCGGCCTGCCCTGCGGCGGGCCGTCCCTTTGTTTCGGAGTTGAGACCATGAGCGGTTGGCTTTCGTTCGTTTGCGGCGTGGCGGTGATCGTCGCGGCCGGTTACCTGCTGTACGTGATCCTGCGCCCCGAAGATTTCTGAGCCGAGTGCCACTTCCATGATCGATACATTGCTTGTCTATGCGCTCGCGCTGCTGCTGGGATGGCCGCTGGGCCTGTACCTGGCCAAGGTGATGCGCGGGGCGCCGATGCGCGGCGACGCGCTGTTCGGCTGGATCGAACGCCCGCTGTACCGCCTGCTCGGCACCGATCCGGCGCGCGGTATGCACTGGCGCACCTATGCCGGCGCGTTCCTGGCCAGCAACCTGGTGCTGGGCGCGCTGGTGTTCGTGCTGTTCGTGACCCAGGCCTGGCTGCCGTTCAATCCGGATGCGGTGCCCAACATGCGCTGGGACGTGGCCTTGCACACCATGGTCTCGTTTCTGACCAACACCAATCAGCAGCACTACTCGGGCCAGGCGCAGCTGTCGTACCTGTCGCAGGCGGTGGGCGTGGTCGGCCTGCAGTTCATCACCCCGATGATGGGCCTGGCGCTGGTCGCGGCGACGCTGCGCGGCCTGTTCGGTGGGCGTGGCCAGGATGCGGCGCGCAAGGCGGCCGCGACTGGCGGCGAGACGGCGCAGGAGGTCGATCTCGGCAACTACTGGGCCGACGTGATCCGTCCGACCCTGCGCTTCCTGCTGCCGCTGTGCCTGCTGTGGACGCTGCTGCTGACCCAGCAGGGCGTGCCCTCGACCCTGGCGGCCGGTCCGGTCGCCACGCCGCTGGACGCCAGCGCCGGCCAGCAGACGCAGAAGATCCCGCTCGGCCCGGTCGCGGCGATGGTGGCGATCAAGCAGCTCGGCACCAACGGCGGTGGCTGGTACGGCCCCAACAGCGCGATGGCGCTGGAAAATCCCACGCCGTTCTCCAACCTGCTGGAGATGCTGGGCATCGTGCTGATCCCTGTGGCGGTGGCGTTCATGGTCGGCCCGTTCACCGGGCGCCGAAAGTTCACCGCGCTGGTGTTCGGCAGCATGCTGGTGATGTCGCTGGCGTCCACCGCGGTGTCGCTGTGGGCCGAAGGCCACGCGCCCGGCAGTGCCGCGCTGATGGAAGGCAAGGAGGTGCGCTTCGGCGTCGATGCCTCGGCGGCCTGGTCGTCGCTGACCACGCAGACCTCCAACGGCTCGGTCAACGCCATGCACGATTCGCTGGCGCCGCTGACCGGCGGCGTGGCGATGATCAACATGCTGATCAACGCGATCTGGGGCGGCATCGGTTGCGGCCTGCAGCAGTTCCTGGTGTACCTGCTGCTGAGCGTGTTCCTGGCCGGCCTGATGACCGGGCGCACCCCGGAACTGTTCGGGCGCAAGATCGAGGCGCCGGAAGTGCGCCTGCTGGCGCTGCTGATCCTGTTGCAGCCGCTGGTGCTGCTTGGCTTCACCGCGATCACCCTTGCCCTGCCGGCCTCGATCTCGGCGACCTCCAATCCCGGTTTCCACGGCATCAGCCAGGTGTTCTACGAGTACACCTCGGCGTTCGCCAACAACGGGTCCGGGTTCGAGGGACTGGGCGACGGCATTCCGTGGTGGAACCTGAGCTGTGCCGCGGTGCTGCTGCTGGGCCGCTATCCGGCGCTGATCGTGCCGCTGATCGTGGCCGCGCAACTGGCGCGCAAGCGGGTGGCGCCGGAAACCGGCGGCAGCCTGCAGGTGGAAACCCCGACCTTCGCGCTGACCCTGATCGCGGTCATCGCGATCCTGACCGTTCTGCAATTCACGCCGGCTTTGGTGTTGGGACCGATCGCCGATCACCTGACCCTGGCCGCGCACTGAGACGACGACGATGAGCACCCCGCACCAATCTTCTTCCGTGGCCTCCGCACCGGCGCGCCGGCCCGGGCTGTTCGACGCCGCCGCGCTGCGTGCGGCGCTGCGCGATAGCGTGCTGAAGCTGTCGCCAAGGCACCTGCTGGGCAGCCCGGTGATGGCCGTGGTGTTCGCCGGCACGCTGCTGTCGGCGCTGATCACCGTGTCCGGCCAGGGCCCGGCCGGCTTCGGCTGGGCGGTGACCGCGATCCTGCTGGTCACCGTGCTGTTCGGCAACTTCGCCGAGGCGGTGGCCGAGGCCCGCGGCCGCGGCCAGGCCGCCTCGCTGCGGCGTGCGCGCAAGGACCTGGTGGCGCGCCGGGTCGCCAGTGTGCGGCTGGACGGCGAGACCAGCGTGCCCGCCGCCGAACTGCGCCCGGGCGACCTGGTGGTGGTGTCGGCTGGCGAGCTGATCCCGGCCGATGGCGAGATCGTGCACGGCCTGGCCACGATCAACGAGGCTGCGGTCACCGGCGAATCGGCGCCGGTGCTGCGCGAGGCCGGCACCGACCGCTCCGGCGTCATCGGCGGCACCAAGGTGCTGTCCGACGAGATCCTGGTGAAGGTCACCGCCGAGCCGGGCCACAGCTTCCTGGACCGGATGATCGCGCTGGTGGAAGGCGCCAACCGGCAGAAGACGCCGAACGAGATCGCGCTGACCATGCTGCTGGCGGCGATGACATTGACCTTCCTGATCGTGGTCGCCTCGCTGCCGGCGATCGCCGGCTTCGTCGGCGTGCACGTGGATCCGCTGCTGCTGATCGCGCTGCTGGTGTGCCTGATCCCGACCACCATCGGCGGGTTGCTGCCGGCGATCGGCATCGCCGGCATGAACCGCGCGCTGTCGGCCAACGTGCTGGCCAAGTCGGGCAAGGCGGTGGAAGTGGCCGGCGACGTCGACGTGCTGCTGCTGGACAAGACCGGCACCATCACCCACGGCGATCGCCAGGCCACCGTGTTCCATGCGCTCAGCGGCGTGGACGTGGCGCAGCTGCGCGAGGCGGCGATGCTGTCGTCGCTGGCCGACCCGACCCCGGAAGGCAAGTCGATCGTGCGCCTGGCGCGCGAACAGGGCCTGCCGCCGGCCGATCCGGCGGGCGCCGAGTTCGTCGCCTTCACCGCGCAGACGCGCATGTCCGGTGTCGATCTGCCGGCCAACGGCATGCAGCCGCCGCGTTCGATCCGCAAGGGCGCCGCCGATGCGTTGATCCGCCACGTCACCGCGCTGGGCGGGCAGGTGCCGGCGGAACTGAAGAGCCGCGTCGAGCAGGTCGCGCGCAGCGGCGCCACGCCGCTGGTGGTGGCCGAGGGCCGGCACGTGCTGGGCGTGGTCGAGCTGTCGGACGTGGTCAAGCACGGCGTGCGCGAGAAGTTCGCGCGGCTGCGCGCGATGGGCGTCAAGACGGTGATGATCACCGGCGACAACCCGCTCACCGCCGCGGCCATCGCCGCCGAGGCCGGCGTCGACGACTACATCGCCGAGGCCACGCCCGAGGACAAGCTGGCGCGCATCCGCCAGGAGCAGGCCGGCGGACGACTGGTGGCGATGGTCGGCGACGGCACCAACGACGCGCCGGCGCTGGCCCAGGCCGACGTCGGCCTGGCGATGAACTCCGGCACCCAGGCGGCCAAGGAGGCCGGCAACATGGTCGACCTGGATTCGGATCCGGCCAAGCTGCTGGCGGTGGTGGAAGTGGGCAAGCAGCAGCTGATCACCCGCGGCGCACTGACCACCTTCTCGCTGGCCAACGACGTGTCCAAGTACTTCGCGATCCTGCCGGCGCTGTTCGCCGCCTCGATCCCGCAGATGGCCGCGCTGAACGTGATGCGCCTGTCCAGCCCGACCAACGCGGTGCTGGCGGCGTTGATCTTCAATGCGCTGGTGATCCCGGCGCTGATCCCGCTGGCGCTGCGTGGCGTGCGCTTCACCCCGTCCTCGGCGACCTCGCTGCTGCGCCGGAACATGCTGATCTACGGCGTGGGCGGCGTGCTGCTGCCGTTCGTCGGGATCAAGGCCATCGATCTGCTGCTGGTGGCGCTTGGCTGACCCCGGCGCCGATTCTCACGCTCCTTCGGAATTACCTCCATGACCGTGTCTTCCGTTTCCCTTCGCGAACCGATGCGCTGGCGCGCGGTGCTGGTGCTGCCGCTGCTGGTGCTCGCGTCCGCGGCGCTGTACTCGTTGCTGGCCACCGTGCTGGCCGGCGCGCTGTTCCCCGAGCAGGCCAACGGCAGCCTGCGCAGCCACGATGGCCGGGTGGTCGGCTCGGCGCTGGTGGCGCAGCCGTTCGCCGCTGCCGGCTACTTCCAGCCGCGACCGTCCGGCGCCAAGTACGACCCGATGTCGGCCGCCGGCAGCAACCAGGCGCGCAGCAACCCCGACCTGCGCAAGCGCCTGGACGCCACCCGCCAGGCGGTGGCCGCACGCGAGGGCATCGACCCGGCGCAGGTGCCGGACGACCTGGTCACCCAGTCCGGCAGCGGCATGGACCCGGACATCAGCGTGGACGCGGCGCGCATCCAAGTGGCGCGCGTGGCCGCCGCGCGCGGCCTGCCGCCGCAGACCGTCGCCGCCCTGGTCGCCGCGCAGACCCAGCCGCGCCAGTTCGGCGTGCTGGGGGAGCCGCGGGTGAACGTGCTGGCGCTGAATTTGGCCTTGGATGCCGGGAATGGGGAAACGGGAATCGGGAATGTGAAGGAGCAAAAGCGGTAAGGCGCGCCGCGCTGTAGGCTTTGCGATTCCCCATTCCCAATTCCCCATTCCCAGCAGCAAATGCCCGACCCCCGCACCCAACAGGCCGACGCCCTGATCGGCGAACTGCAGCGCGAGCGCGGCGGGCGCCTGACCGTGTTCCTCGGCGCGGCGCCAGGGGTCGGCAAGACCTACGCGATGCTCTCGCGCGCGCGGCAGTTGCAGCAGCAGGGCAGCAAGCTGGTGGTCGGCGTGGTCGAGACCCACGGACGCGCCGAGACCGCGGCGCTGCTGGAAGGCCTCACCGTGCAGCCGCGGCGGCGCCTGGAATATCGCGGCCGCACCCTGGACGAGATGGACCTGGATGCGCTGCTGGCGCTGCGCCCGCCGCTGGTGCTGGTGGACGAACTGGCCCATCGCAACGCGCCGGGCAGCCGTCACGAGCGGCGCTGGCAGGACGTACAGGAACTGCTCGACGCCGGCATCGACGTCTACAGCACGGTCAACATCCAGCACCTGGAAAGCCTCAACGACGTCGTCCACCGCATCACCGGCGTGCGCGTCAGCGAGACCGTGCCCGATGCGATCTTCGACCGCCTGCGCGACATCGTGCTGGTCGACCTGCCGCCGCGCGAGCTGATCGAACGCCTGCAGCAGGGCAAGGTGTATCTGCCCGAGCAGGCCGGGCAGGCGCTGCAGGCGTTCTTCTCGCCGTCCAACCTGGCCGCGCTGCGCGAGCTGGCGATGCAGACCGCGGCCGACCGCGTCGACAACGACCTGCGCGACGTGCAGGCCGCGCAGGGCCGCACCAGCGTCGCCCTGCGGCGCACGGTGATGGTGGCGATCGACGGGCGCGGCCAGTCCGACTATCTGGTACGGGTGGCGCGGCGCCTGGCCGAACGCCGCGGCGCGCCGTGGACGGTGGTCACCGTGCAGACCCAGGCGCAGCCGGATGCCGACTGGCAACTGGAGATCGACCGCGCCTTCGCGCTGGCGCGCCGGCTCGGCGGCGAGGCCGCGCTGCTGCACGGCGCCAACGTCGCCGACGCCTTGCTCGACCATGCCGCGCGCAGCGGCGTGTCCACCCTGGTGCTGGGCCGCACCCGCGAGCGCCCGCTGGCGCGCATGATCAACCGCACCCTGACCCAGCAGCTGCTGCAACGCGGCGCGCACTACGAACTGGTGATCATCAGTTCGCCGGAAGCACGCGCGCGGGCGCGGCGGCGCTGGCGCAGCCCCGCGCACTGGCTGTCGCGCGACGACCTGCTGTTCGCCACGGTGGCGTCGGCGCTGGCGGTGGTGGTCGCCTGGATCGCCGAAAGTTGGGTCGGCATCGACGACCTGTCGATGGTGTTCATTGTCGCGGTGGTGATGGTGGCATCGAAGACGCGGATGACCGCGGCGGTGCTGGCGGCGCTGCTGAGCTTCTTCAGCTACAACTTCTTCTTCATCGAACCGCGCTTCACCTTCCAGATCGGCGCGCGCCAGGGCGTGGTCACGGTGCTGCTGTTCCTGGTCGCGGCCCTGGTCGCCGGGCGCCTGGCCTCGCGCCTGCGCATGCAGGTGTTGGCGCTGCGCGCGGTCAACGCGCAGACCACCGCGCTGCAGCGGCTGGGCCGCGAACTGACCAGTGCCGCCGACCTCGGCCAGGTGCTGGAGGCTGGGCGCCGTGCGCTCGCCGGCACCCTCGATGCCGAGGCCTGGCTGCGCCTGCAGCCGCTGGAGCGCGCGCATGACGGCGCCGACGACTACGCGCCGACGATGGCCGCGGTGGACCGCAGCGCCGCCGACTGGGCGCAGCGCCACGGCCAGGCCACCGGTCGCTTCACCGATACGCTGGCCGGCGCGAGCTGGTGGTTCCTGCCGGTGCGCCACGAGCACGGCACCATCGGCGTGGTCGGCTTGCGCTTCGGCACCGGCGTGCAGCGCCCGGGCCTGGAGCAGCAGCGCCTGGCCGAGGCGATGGTGGAGGACATCGGCCAGGCCGCGCTGCGCACGCGCCTGGTCGCCGACCTGGAGAGCGCGCGGGTCAGCGGCGAGACCGAGCGGCTGCGCTCGGCCCTGCTGTCCTCGGTCTCGCACGACCTGCGCTCGCCGCTGGCGGCGATGATCGGCGCGGCCAGCAGCCTGTCCAGCTACGGCAAGGCGATGGATGCGGACGATCGCCGCAGCCTGCTCGAGACGATCCAACTGGAAGGCGAGCGCCTGGACCGCTACATCCAGAACCTGCTGGACATGACCCGGCTCGGCCACACCGGGCTGACCTTGAATCGCGACTGGATCGGCGTGGACGAACTGATCGGCTCGGCCGCGCGGCGCCTGCAGCGCTACCAGCCGCAGGTGCGCCTGGACATCGCCCTGTCTGCCGAGCTGCCGACGCTGTGGGTGCACCCGGCGCTGGTCGAGCAGGCGATCTTCAACGTGCTGGAGAACGCGGCCAAGTTCTCGCCGGCGGATGCGGCGATCCGCGTCGCCGCGGGCATGGTCGAGGGTCGCCTGCGCATCGACATCAGCGACCGCGGCCCGGGCATTCCCGAGGACGAGCGCGCGCGCATCTTCGACATGTTCTACAGCGTCGAGCGCGGCGACCGCGGCCGCCACGGCACCGGCCTGGGCCTGACCATCTGCCAGGGCATGATCGGCGCGCACGGCGGCAGCGTCGAGGCGTTGCCGGGCCCCGATGGCCGCGGCACCACGATCCGCATTACCCTGCCGCTCATCGAACCCGCCGCGCCGCCGTCCCGCCCCGATGCCGACTGAGTCCCACGCCGATCCGATTCCGCCGCCGCGCGTGCTGGTCATCGACGACGAGCCGCAGATCCGCCGTTTCCTCGACATCAGCCTGCGCGCGCAGGGCTACCGCGTGCTGCAGGCCGACACCGGCGCCGCCGGCCTGGCGCAACTGGCCGCGCACGGCGCCGAACTGGTGGTGCTGGACATCGGCCTGCCCGACCAGGACGGGCACAGCGTGCTGCGCGAACTGCGGCAATGGTCGTCGGTGCCGGTGATCATGCTGACCGTGCGCGCCGGCGAGGACGAGAAGGTGCAGGCCCTGGACGCCGGCGCCAACGACTACGTGACCAAGCCGTTCGGCGTGCAGGAACTGATGGCGCGCATCCGCGTGCTGCTGCGCATGCAGCCGGTGGCCGGCGAGGCCGAGCCGGTGTTCGACGACGGCCACCTGCACATCCACCTGGGCCTGCGCGAGGTCCGCCTGGACGGCGAGGCGCTGCCGCTCAGCCGCAAGGAGTACGCGCTGCTGGCGCTGCTGCTGCGCCACAGCGGCCGCGTGGTGACGCAGCCGCAACTGCTGCGCGAACTGTGGGGCCCCACCCACCAGGACGACACGCACTACCTGCGCATCCTGGTCGGCAAGCTGCGGCAGAAGCTCGGCGACAGCGCCGTGGCCCCACGCTACATCGCCACCGAGCCGGGGGTGGGGCTGCGCTTCATCGGGGTGCAGTGCGCGCCTCATGGCGCGCCAGGGACGATCTGAATCCTGTCCCCAGATTCTGCCGAATCTTCCTGCGCCCAGCGCAGCGGCAACGATGCGGAGCAGACGGCCTGTCCTCAATGGCCCGATGCGCCAGTTCCTCCCCAATCTCGTGGACCTATTGCCGGCCCGTCGGGAGTCGCCCGATCACGCGGGCATGCGGATGAACGCGCACGCGCAGCAGGCACTGATCCGGATTGCGCCGGCGGCGATGCAACACGCTATTCTCGCCTTCAAATTCCATGTCTCGGGCGATGCTGATGACCGCCCAGTAAGGTAGGCAGCATGAAGCACGCACACTATCGCGCCATTGCGTTCGTCATGCTGTCGCATATCGCGGTAGCTGCTGACGCCCGGGACACGCTATCGGCACTGGCGTCGGCAACCCCTCTGCAGGCCACGTATGCAGATGAAACGCCGCGTGGCTTGTCGCAGGTTGTCCTCGGCAGGCAGCGCATTGTCTTCGGTAATGCAAACGTCGAACTCGTCACCCGATATCAAGGAACGCTGAAGACGCATCCTCGGGCGGACGAGGATTTTTTCTCAAATACGATGGACGGTGCAGATCTTTATTCCGTCACGAACAGGAATGACGAAGGTTTCCGGAAGTTGGGGAGTTCGCATATTCGTTCAGTGGCGTTGCTCAGAGAAACCGATGCCCAAGGAGCTGCCTCCCTCGTGCTGTGTCTCTCCGACTACGAAGATCTCAATCACTATTTCTACAAGGATCGAACCTTCACCACTTGCACGAGGTTTTCTTTGGGCAAGGGGGCGTTGGCATTGCCGCACGAACCTGGCGCATCTGTTCGATAGGCCGGCTCGCTGCCAGGCGCGGTTGCATGCGGTTTCTGGATCCTCGCTGGGAGATGCCAGCGTAAGAGTCAGGACGCGGGCTGTCTTCCCGGCGCTCGCGGCTTGTAGTGGTTGTATGGCGCGGCCAGGCTGGTCGCCCGCCATCGCAGCGCGGAACGCCACGCGCTGTCGGTTTCCGGTGCCGCCATGGCCAATCCGACGGCCCGGCGGCTGCCTCGCGAGTCGCCCGAGCTTCAGTCTCGCTCCGGCAACACCTTCCCCGGATTGAGGATCCCATCCGGATCCAGCGCACGCTTGATCGCACGCATCGCATCCAGGGTGGCGGCATCGAAGGCCTGGTCCATGTAGTCGCGCTTGGCCACGCCGATGCCGTGTTCGCCGGACAGCGTGCCTTCCAGCGACAGGACCAGCGCGAACAGTCGCGGCAGGGCGGCCTGCGCGCGCGCGGTTTCGCCGTCGTCGTCGGGCGCGTACATGATGTTGACGTGCAGGTTGCCGTTGCCGGCATGGCCGAAGGCCACGATCGGCAGGTCGAACTCGGCGGCCAGCGCTTCCACGCCGGCCACCAGCTCAGGGATGCGCGACACCGGCACCACCACGTCTTCGTTGATCTTGCCGGGGCGGATCGTGCGCAGCGCCGGCGACAGCGCGCGGCGCGCGGCCCACAGGCGGTCGCGCGCGCTGCCGTCGGCGGCCACGTCCAGCGCCAGCAGGCCGTCGCCCTCGGCCGCCGCGCCCAACGCCTGCAGCGTGTAGGGCAGGGTGTCGTGGTCGCCGTCGGCCTCGATCAGCAGCATCGCGCCGGCCTCGGGCACGTCGCTGCCGTTGCGGCGCAGCAGCGCGATCGCGCTGCGGTCCATGAACTCGAGCATGGTCGGTGTGCTCGGCTGCGCCATCAGTCGCGACACCGCGGCAGCGGCGGCGGCAGCGTCGCGGTACAGCGCGCGCAGGCCGGCCTGCGCCAGCGGTCGCGGCGACAGCTTCAGCGTCGCTTCCACGATCAGCGCCAGGGTGCCTTCGCTGCCGACCAGCAGATGGGTCAGGTCGTAGCCGGTGGCGTCCTTGGTGTAGGCGCCGCCGCAGCGGATCAGCTCGCCGCTGCCGGTCACCGCGACCAGGCCGAGCACGTTGTCGCGGGTGGCGCCGTACTTCACCGCGCGCGGTCCGCCGGCATTGGTCGACAGGTTGCCGCCGACGCTGCAGATCTCCGCGCTGGACGGATCCGGTGGCCAGAACAGACCGTGCGGCGCCAGGGCCTGCTGCAGGTCGCCGTTGAGCACGCCGGGTTCGACCACCGCGCAGCGGTCGGCCGGGCGCAACTGCACGATGCGGTTCATGCGTGCGAACGACAGCACCACGCCGCCGGAGAACGGTACCGCGGCGCCGGCGGTGCCGGTGCCGGCGCCGCGCGCCACCAGCGGCACGCGGTGCGCAAGGCAGGCGCGCACGATCGCCTGCACCTGCTCGCGGGTCTGCGGCAGCGCCACCGCATCGGCCAGGGCCCAGCGCCGCGAATCGTCCTCGCCATAGCTGCGGCGGCTGTCGGCGTCGGTGCGCCAGCCCTCCGGGCCGAGAAGGGCGGAAAGGGTGTCGGTGAGCGCAGTGGGCAGGGCGGTGGTCATGGTGAAGGTGGCGACGACGAAGTGGAGGGCGAGGGCGGCTGCAGCAGTTTCCAGGTGAGCACGGCCAGCGCCAGCGGCAGCCATACCCAGCGCAGTTCCGACAGCAGCGTGGCCATGCCGCGCGCACTGAAGAAGCCGTTGGCGAACGGCGAGACCCGGATCGGCCGCCACGGCGCGAACCAGCGCTGTTCGCTCCACGGCCACCCCAGGGCCACGCCGAGGCCGCCGGAGGTCATCGCATCGAGCAGCGGATGCGAGGCGGTGCAGACGAACAGCCAGACGGCCGCCTGCAGCGCGCCGGCGCGCAAGGGTCGGTGCAGCAACGCGCCGAGCGCGCCCAGCACGGCGGCGAACAGCAGCGAATGGCTGGCGCCGCGATGGCCGAACGCGTCGGCGTAGGGGATGTGCAGGGCGAAGCCGAGCACGTCGGCGTCGGGCAGCATCGCCGCGACGATGCCGGCGCCGAGCAGGCGCGTGGAGATGCGCCCGCGATCGGCGGCGGCCCACAGCGCCAGCGGCACCGCGGCGTGGGTGAAGACGCTGGGCACCTCAGCAATCCTCGGCGCGGAAGGCGTCGCGCAACCAGGTCAGCCGCGGCGGATCGCCCTCGGCCTCGACCACGTCGAAGCGGCACGGCCAGTTGGCGTACTGCGGATGCGCGGCCAGGAACAGCTGCGCCGCCAGCAGCAGGCGGCGGCGCTTGCGCAGATCGACCGAGGCCGCGCCGCCGCCGAACGCGGCGCTGCGCCGGTAGCGTACTTCGACGAACACCAGGCTTTGCGCCTGCTGCATCACCAGGTCCAGCTCGCCGCCGCGGAAGGCGACGTTGGCGGCGATCAGGCGCAGGCCGGCGCGCTCCAGTTCGGCGCGCGCCGCCGCTTCCACCGCATTGCCGCGTCGGCGCCGCTCAGTTTCCATCGGGCAGCGGGGTCGGGCGCCCGCCGCTGAAGGTGGACCAGGCCGGGGTGCGCACGATGTTGCCGAAGCCGTCCAGGTGCAGCACGCCGGTGGCGCCGCGCAGGCCGCTGTCCTTGCCGGTCGCCAGCTTCTCCAGGTACGCGGTGATCTGCCAGGCGTCGTAGCCGAACGCGAACAGCCGCCCGGCCGGGCCGCGCGCGGTCGGCAGCATGTCGGCCACGCTGGTCGCCGCCGGCAGGCCGCCGACGCCGCGCACGTTCCACAGCTCGCTCGGGTAGACGATGCCGTCCAGCACCAGGTCGTCCTCGGGCTTGCCGGTGCCCAGCACCAGCTGCGAGGTGGCCACCCGGGTCTTGCCGGCGAAACCGGCCAGCGCCAGCTGCGGCGCCAGCGCGCGGGCGGTATTGCCCTTGACCGCCAGCAGCACCGAATCGGCGGCGCCGGCGTTGCGCAGCTGCGCGCCGATGTCGCCCGGGGTGTCGGCCACGCTGACGCTGCCGGCGACCTTGCCGCCGCGCTCGCTGAAGCGGTCGCGGAACGCGGCCACCGCACGGCGGCCGGTGTCGTCGTTGCTGCCGATCACCAGCGTATTGCGGCGTTCGTGCGCCAGCAGGTACTCGGCGGCGGCGATGCCGTCGTCTTCCGGCGCCAGCGAGAAGCCGGCGCTGCCGCCCGGCGGCGCGTGGGTGCCGCGGTTCAGCGCCAGCACCGGCACCGGCAACGCGTCGCGCCCGAACAGCGCGGTGACCTCGTCGCGGCCGAGCGGGCCCACCACGAAATCGGCGCCGCCGTCGACCGCCTTCTGATAGGCGGCCAGTGCACCGGCCGGGGTGCCGGTGGTGTCGATGAAGTCGATCGCAGGACGCCGCCGGGTCTCGCCGTAGTAGCCGGCAAGCAGACCGTCGCGCACCGGCGCCGCAGCGGTGGCCAGGCTGCCGCTCAGCGGCAGCAGCACCGCCAGCTTGGCCGGCGGGCGATAGCCGTCGCGTTCGGCCGGCGGCCGCTTGCTGGTGTCGAAGCCCCACTGCTCGCCGCGGTCGAACGGACGCGGCAGCGCCAGACCGCGGCTCAGCAGCGCGCGGCCGACGAAGTTGTACAGCGGGTCGCCGGCCGGCAGCGCGGCGGCGAGCGCCTGCAGGGTGGCGTCGTTGAGCGTGGCCAGCTGGCGCACGATGGCGCGCTGGTTGTCGCTGCGCGCCTGGCCGCTGAGGCCGTTGTCGGCGCGGGCGCGTTCGTCCAGCGCCGCGGTGGCGTCGCCGGTGCCTTCCAGCGCCTGCGCACGGGCCAGATGCCAGCGCGCGCGCAGGTTCTGCGGCACCGCCTGCGGATCGCTGCCCAGCGCCTGCAGCGCCTTGGCCGGCTGGCGGTCGGCCAGGGCCAGCTCGGCCTCGACCAGCGCCACCCGCACCTTGCTCAGTGGAGGCAACTGCCGCGGCTGCACCTGCGCCAGCAGGCTGCGCGCACGGGCGGTATCGCCGGCCTCGTACCAGGCGAAGGCGGCGTCGCCCAGCAACTGGTTGCGGGCGCTGCCGGTGGCGCCGGCGGCCTGCGCCTCGAGCTGCTGCGCCGCTTCCTTCGGCTTGCCCTGATCCAGCAGCGCCAGCGCGGCCGATTGGGCCGGCGAAGCGCTCGGCGTCACGCTGGTGGTGGCGCAGCCGGCGACGAGCAGCGCCAGCAGCGACAGGGCGGAAATCCTTGCGAATCGCTTGTTCATTTCTGGTCCATTCGGCTGGGCACGCCAGGCGCGCCGGGGAAAACCGCTACGATTCTACCCTTGACCATGGAAAGCACGTAGATGAGCGCCCAGCCCGGAACCCTGCACGTCGTCGCCACGCCGATCGGCAACCTCGCCGACCTGACGCCGCGCGCCCAGGAGACGCTGCGCACGGTGGCGGCGATCTGCGCCGAGGACACCCGCCGCAGCGGCCAGCTGCTGGCTCACTTCGGCATCGAGCGGCCGCTGCTGGCGCTGCACGAACACAACGAGGATGCGTTGTCCCAGCGCATCGTCGCGCGCCTGCTGGAGGGCCAGTCGCTGGCCCTGGTCAGCGACGCCGGCACCCCGCTGGTCAGCGACCCCGGCTACCGCCTGGTGCGCGCGGCGCGCGCGGCCGGGGTGCGGGTCAGCCCGGTGCCCGGCGCCTGCGCGGCGATCGCCGCGCTCAGCGTGGCCGGCCTGCCCAGCGACCGCTTCGCCTTCGAGGGCTTCCTGCCGGCCAAGGCCTCGGCGCGCCGCGAGCGCCTGGCGCGGTTGGCCGGCGAGCCGCGCACCCTGGTGTTCTACGAAGCCTCGCACCGCATCGCCGAGTCCCTGGCCGACTGCCGCGCCGCCTTCGGCGATGCCCGCCCGGCCGTGATGGCGCGCGAACTGACCAAGCTGTTCGAGACCGTGCTCGACGGCACCCTGGCCGACCTGCACGCCCGGGTCGAGGCCGACGACAACCAGCGCAAGGGCGAGTTCGTGCTGATGGTGCAGGGCGCCGGCGACGACGCCGATGCGCAGCTGGCCGAGGGTCGCCGCGTCTACGCCAAGCTCAGCGAGCACCTGCCGCCGTCCACCGCCGCCAAGCTGGCCGCCGAACTGACCGGTGCGTCGCGCAAGGCGCTTTACGGCGGTTGAGGGGGCGATAACGCCCTGCGGCAATGCGATCGCCGGCCAGTCGTCTTTGGCGACTGCGTTCTCAGGCGACTTTCGAATAATCAAACCCTGCCTGTTCGGCCTCCCATCCCAGCATCGCCAAGCCAATGCTCTTGGGGACGGGCTTTTCGCCGCTGCGGTAGTAGGCGAGCATGCGCCGGCTCAAGCCCAATGCTTCGGCGGCTGAATCCAACGTCATGTCGTGGCGATGCATCCAGGCGATGATCTGCTGGTGGGAATAGTCACCGGCTTGCTCGATCGCGAGTGCGCGCAGGTTGTCGCTGGCGAGCGCCAACTCGTCGTTGCCGTCGAAGATGACGCCGCGCTGCCATTCGTCGAGCGAGACCTTATGGAAAACGTGTGGCAGCCGTGCCTTTTTCAGGGAAGGATGCGAGGCCAAGACCTCGCTGAGGTCGACGGTGCAAGTGAAGCCGTCGGCAAAGGTCAGTGCAAGTTCGCGCGCCGCGACTGACTTCACCTTGGTAATGACGAATTGAGGTTGGTTCATGGATTCAATTCCTGCCATCGGGCGATGAGGGTGGCTTTGTTCGCCGCGGCCCATTCAAGCGCGGCGCTCAATTCGCGTCGGCTCAGGCGGCCGGACAGAACCGCCAGGGTGTCGATGACGATCAGCGCTTCCCGACCATCTCGGGTACGCACATGGAAGTGAGGCGGCAGATGGTCGGCCGCATACATCGTGACAACGCTGTTGGCGAAACGGACGATCGTCGGCATGTGCGGAACATAGTGCAATGATTGCACTTTCGCAAGAAGGATCCTGTTCGCAGCGGGTCGGAGACCAGAAGGGGGGGGGGGCGCCCCATGAACGCCTGGCGCTCCGCGCCCTCAGTGAAGGTTTGGAGTTTTCGGCGTTCTGAAAAAGTGGCGGAGCCGGCCGATAAGCCGGGTTCTGTCGTGGACAGTCATTCTTCTAGGCGCACCGTCACCGGTACGCTCAAGCAACCTACCCGGACCCGACGCGGGCCGCGCCATGAGGTCCCTATTTGGTCTTGCTCCAGGTGGGGTTTGCCGTGCCGGTCCGTTACCGGACTCGCGGTGCGCTCTTACCGCACCATTTCACCCTTACCGGCCTGCTTGCGCAGACGTAGGCGGTATCTTTCTGTTGCACTAGTCCGTCGGCTCGCGCCGCCCAGGCGTTACCTGGCACCTTGCCCTATGGAGCCCGGACTTTCCTCGGCATCCCGCCGCACCGAAATGCGATGGGATGACGCGACTGTCTGGCCGGCTCCGCCGCGGGCATTGTCGCATGTTAAGACGGGACCCGGGTCCCGCAAATGCCAAAGCCGTACCTCTGACGGGCGATGCAGCCGAAAGCAGCCACGGCCGCCCTGCATCATCATCGCTTTTCCGGGTCACCGGTCCCCGCACCTGGGTCCCGGTTTTCCAGCCGCGTTTCCCCAATGAACGCCCCGTCCGGGCCGAACCGGCGCTCGTGGATCCAGCCATGGCCGGCGGCGTCCACCGCGACGATGGTGCTGGCGCGGGTGCCGTAGTCGTGGCCGCGGATGAAGGCCGGCGACAGCCGCCGTTCCAGGTCCGGGCCGACCCCGGTGTCGGGCAGGTCGGCCGGGTCGGCCAGGGTCTCGTCGGCCAGCGCCCGCCACAGCGGCGCCAGGTCGTCGTCGCCGGCGGCGATCCAGGCGGTCACGGCCGCGCGCAGGCGCAGGGTCTTGGGCCAGGGCGCGTCGAGCGCGCCGTTGGACATGCCGTGCACGCCAGGTTCCAGGGCGCTGCGGCCGGGCGGGTGGTTGCCCACGTAGGCGGCGCCGGCGGCATCGGCCAGCAGCAGGTTGAATGGCGGATAGGTGTCGGCGCGCGCCGCCAGCGCGTCGGCGAAGGCCGCGGCCGGCTGTTCGCCGCTCAGGTAGTCGGCGATCAGGGCGCCGCGCGAGGCGCCGGACATCGACGCCAGCGGGTCGCGCACGTTGGTGACCACGGCGCAGCGGCCGGCGGCGTCCAGCCCCATCCAGGTGCCGCCGGAGCGCAGGTCGCGCCCGGCCAGCAGGCGCTGCGCCGGGGCTGGCCAGCGCTGCAGTGGCGCGGTCGGGCGGGCGTGGAATTCGTCGCGGTTGCCGACCAGCAGCAAGCGCCATCGCGGGTGCGCAGCGTGCGCGAGAACGACCAGACACATGCCCGCCAGTGTGCGCGCTTGCGCAACGCGGCGCGAGCCCGGGCGCCATGTCGACGGCCGGTGACGACCGCCTTAACGCCGCGTACACAGGCCTGAATTTCCGTTCAATCTCAAAATTTGAGACGAAACAGTAACTTGTGGATAAGCCTTGAACAAGTCTCTAAAGATCGTTGCAAACCATTGATCCCGCTAGCGATTTACCGCTCGCAAAGTTGTTGACAACCCGTTGCGCGCTGCTAAGGTGGGCACTTGAGGGGAAACCGGGTTTTTTGTGGTTTTTCGTGGTTCAATGACCGCCCAGGCGGATTCGGAAAGGTGCAGGCGTCGTGTTTCAGGGCGAGACCGCAATCACTGTGGACGACAAGGGGCGTATGGCGGTTCCCACCGCGTACCGCGACCTCGTCGCGCGCGTGAGCGGCAATCGGCTGGTGCTGACCTACAACCCGTTCGAGGCCGGCTGCCTGTGGCTGTATGCGGAGAAGGAGTGGGAGCGGGTCCGTGACGACGTCATGGCCAAGCCCAACACCCAGCGCGTGGTGCGGGTCCTGCAGCAGAAGCTGGTGGGTTCGTCGGCCGCGCTGGAGCTCGATGCCAACGCCCGCATCACCATTCCGCCGAGCCATCGCGCCGCGGTGGGCATTGAAAAGCGCGCCGTGCTGTTGGGCATGGGCGACAAGTTCGAACTGTGGAGCGAGCAGGCTCATCGCGCACTGATCCAGCAGACGTTGTCTGACGAGGATCTGGGCGATGGATTGCTCGATCTGAAGTTGTGAGTCGGGGTGTCCGGATGCGCGGACAGGCGCAGGCCGGTCACCTCCCGGTGTCGCAACCATCGGCGGCGCATGTGCCGGTGTTGTTCGCGCAGGTCCTGGACGGGCTGCAGGTGATCGAAAACGGAATCTATCTGGATGGCACGTTCGGGCGTGGCGGACACGCGCGCGGGGTGCTGCACAAACTCGGCCCAGGAGGCCGGCTGCTGGTGATGGACAAGGATCCCGAGGCGATCGCCGAAGCCGAACATGCGTTTGGCGGCGACGCGCGCGTGTCCATCTATCGCGGCAGCTTCGCCGAGCTGGGCCAGTGGGACGCCGCCACCGCCCTGGATGGCGTGCTGTTCGACCTCGGCGTGTCCTCGCCGCAGCTGGACGTGGCCGCGCGCGGCTTCTCCTTCGGCAAGGACGGCCCGCTGGACATGCGCATGGACCCGGACGCTGGCGAGAGCGCCGCGCAGTGGCTGGCGCGCGCCGAGGAGCGCGAGATCGCCGACGTGCTGTGGACCTACGGCGAAGAGCGGCAGAGCCGGCGCATCGCCCGCGCCATCGTCGCCCGCCGCGAGAAGCAGCCGCTGACCCGCACCGCCGAACTGGCCGAGCTGATCGCCAGCGTGATGCCGCGCGGCGACAGCAAGACCCATCCGGCTACGCGCAGCTTCCAGGCCATCCGCATCCACATCAATCGCGAACTGGCCGATCTGGAAACCGGCCTGGACGCGGCGCTGGCCCGGCTCAAGCCCGGCGGCCGCCTGGCGGTGATCAGCTTCCACTCGCTGGAAGACCGCATCGTCAAGCAGTTCATGCAGCGCCACGCCAAGGCCCCGCCAAGCAACCGCCGCCTGCCCGAGGCCACCACCTTCGTGCCGACCCTGCGCCTGCACGGCGGCGCGATCAAGGCCGACGCCGACGAACTGGCGGTCAACCCGCGCGCGCGCAGCGCGGTGTTGCGGGTGGCGGAGAAGCTGGGAATCGGGAGTCGGGAATCGGGAATCGGGAAAGGCGAAAGCAAGAGCGCGCTTCCCGGGACGGAAGGTTTCCGTGTGCGGTCGACCGGCTCTTCGCCATTCCCCATTCCCGTTTCCCCATTCCCGCCGGCGCATGGCGCGCTCCACAGGAGCGCCCCATGAGCCGGCTTCTGCTGATCGTGCTGCTCGCCTGCACCATCGCTTCGGCGATCGGGGTGGTGTACATGCGCCATCGCCATCGCCAGTTGTTCGTGGAGCTGTCGCGGCTGGAACACAACCGCGACGAGCTGAACATCGAGTTCGGCCGGCTGCAGCTGGAGCAGGCGACCTGGGCCGAGAGCAACCGCGTCGACCAGGTCGCGCGCGAGAGGTTGGGGATGAAGTTCCCCGAGACCGGCGACATCGTGGTGGTGCGTCCGTGAACAAGAGCGGCCGCAATCGCCCCCGCAGCAACTTCAACCTGCGCGGCCGCCTGGTGCTGGTCGGCGCCGCGCTGGGCCTGTGCTCGGTGACCCTGATCGGCCGCGCGGCCTACGTGCAGCTGATCAACAGCGATTTCTACCAGCGCCAGGGCGAGGCGCGCTACCTGCGCGAGCTGCCGATCGCCACCTCGCGCGGCATGATCACCGACCGCAACGGCGAGCCGCTGGCGGTGTCCACGCCGGTGGAGTCGATCTGGGTCAATCCGCAGGAACTGCTGCGCAGCCCGGACCGCATCCCGCAGCTGGCGCAGGCGCTGGAGCTGCCGGTCGACGAACTCACCGCCAAGCTGTCGCAGAAGGCGGACAAGGAGTTCATGTACCTCAAGCGCCGGATCAATCCGGACAAGGCGCATGCGGTGGTCGCGCTGGGCATCCCCGGCGTGTTCTCGCAGCGCGAATTCCGCCGCTTCTACCCGCAGGGCGAAGCGATGGCGCATGTGCTGGGCTTCACCAACATCGACGACCGTGGCCAGGAAGGGCTGGAGCTGGCGTTCGATTCGTGGCTGCGCGGCAAGCCGGGCGCCAAGCGGGTGATCCGCGACCGCAAGGGCGCGATCGTCGAGAGCATCGACCTGGTCAAGCCGGCGCAGCCGGGCAAGGACCTGACCCTGAGCATCGACCGCCGCATCCAGTTCCTGGCCTACAAGGAACTGCGCAACGCGCTGGTCGAGAACAAGGCCGCCGGCGGCTCGATCGTGATCATGGACGTGGCCACCGGCGAGATCCTGGCCATGGTCAACCTGCCGACCTACAACCCCAATGCGGTCAACGGGGTCAACCCGGACGTGCGCCGCAACCGCGCGGTCACCGATCTGGTCGAGCCGGGCTCGACGATGAAGCCGCTGACCATCTCCACCGCGCTCAAGGCCGGGGTGGTGACCAAGGACACGCTGATCGATACCAACCCCGGCTACATGTCGGTGGGCCGCTTCACCATCAAGGACGTGCCGCGCAACAACGGCGTGCTGACCGTGACCGGGGTGATCACCCGCAGCTCCAACATCGGCGCGGCCAAGATCGCGGCCAAGCTGCCGGACCAGACCTTCTACGACCAGGTCCACAGCTACGGCTACGGCAGTTCCCCGCACAGCGGCTTTCCCGGCGAATCGGCCGGCGTGTTCCCGTCGCCGGCGCGCTGGAGCGGTTCGTCCAAGACCACCATGTCCTACGGCTACGGCCTGTCGGTGACGCCGCTGCAGATCGCCCGCGCCTATTGCGCGCTGGGCAACGGCGGGCGCCTGGTCACGCCGACCTTCGTCAAGGGCCAGCACGAGGACAGCAAGCAGGTGCTGGACCCGGCGATCTCCAAGGAAGTGGTGGCGATGATGGAGACGGTGGTCACCCAGGGCGGCGCCAAGGGCGCGGCGATCCTGGGCTACCACGTCGCCGGCAAGACCGGCACGGCGCGCAAGGCCGGCCCCGGCGGCTACGAGCGCGGCCACTACAACGCGCTGTTCGCGGGCCTGGTGCCGGCGAGCAACCCGCGCTTCGCCACGGTCATCGTCATCAACGACCCGCAGGGCGCCAAGTACTACGGCGGCCTGGTCTCGGCGCCGGTGTTCCACAACGTGATGGAAGGCGCGCTGCGGCTGATGGACGTGCCGCCGGACGACATCCAGTCGTGGCTGGCCGCGCAGGCCGCCGGCAAGAGCGGCCACGCGCCGCCGCCGGCGCCGGTGGAGCCGGATCCGGCGACCGTGCCCGACGCCGCCGCCGAAGTCGATGCCGCGCTGCCCAGCGCGCGCGCGGTGGCGCCGCCGGCGCCGGCCGCGTTGCCGGCTCCGCTGCAGGAGACCCGCCAGTGACCCGCGCGATGTCGCTGTCGCAACTGTTGCCCGGCGTGGCGCTGGCGCACGACGTGCAGGTGTCCGGGCTGGTCATGGACAGTCGCGCGGTGCGCCCGGGCGATGCCTTCGTGGCGATCGCCGGCTTCGGCGCGCATGGCCTGGGCTTCGTCGAGCAGGCGCGCGCCAACGGTGCGGTCGCGGTGCTGTACGACCCGCCGGCCCCGGCCGAACTGCCGGCGCCGGCCGACGCGATCGCGGTGCCGGGCCTGCGCGCGCGCATGGGCGCGATGGCCGACCAGTTCCACGGCCATCCGTCGCAGACCATGACCATGGTCGGGGTCACCGGCACCAACGGCAAGACCTCCACCGTGCAACTGCTTTCGCAGGCCTGGCACCTGCTGGGCACGCGCAGCGGCAGCATCGGCACGCTCGGCGCCGGCCTGTACGGGCAGGTGCAGCCGACCGGCTTCACCACGCCGCTGGTGCTGCCGCTGCACGCGCTGCTGGCGCAGCTGCGCGACGCCGGCGCGCAGGCGGTGGCGATGGAAGTCAGCTCGCACGCGCTCGACCAGGGCCGCGTGGACGCGGTGCATTTCGACGTGGCGGTGTTCACCAATCTCACCCGCGACCATCTCGACTACCACGGCGACATGGCGAGCTACGGCGCGGCCAAGGCGCGCCTGTTCGCCACGCCGGGGCTGAAGTCGGCGGTGGTCAACCTGGACGATGCGTTCGGCCGCGAGCTGCTGGACACGCTGGATCCGGCGCTGCGCCGCATCGCGGTCAGTTCGCGCGGCCAGGACGGCGCCGAGGTGCGCGCCGAGGCGCTGCGCCTGGACGCGCGCGGCATCGGCTTCACCCTGGCGATCGGTGAGGAGCGGCATCCGCTGCAGTCGCCGTTGCTGGGCCGTTTCAACGTCGACAACCTGCTGGCCGTGGCCGGCGCGCTGCACGCGCTGGACGTGGCGCCGGTGCGCATCGCCGCCACCCTGGCGCAGCTGCAGCCGATCCGCGGGCGCATGAACCGGCTCGGCGGCGATGGTGCGCAGCCGCTGGTGGTGGTCGACTACGCGCATACGCCCGACGCGCTGGAACAGGCGCTGCAGAGCCTGCGCGCGCACGCACAGGGCCGCATCACCTGCGTGTTCGGCTGCGGCGGCGAGCGCGACACCGGCAAGCGCCCGCAGATGGCGGCGATCGCCCAGCGCCTGGCCGAGCGCGTGGTGGTCACCGACGACAACCCGCGTGGCGAGGACGGCGACCGCATCGTCGCCGACATCGTGGCCGGCTTCGACGGCATGCAGGCGGTGCAGGTGCAGCGCGACCGCGCGCAGGCGATCGCCATGGCGGTCGCCGACGCCGGCGCCGAGGACATCGTGCTGATCGCCGGCAAGGGCCACGAGCCGTACCAGGAGATCGCCGGCGTGCGCCATCCGTTCGACGACACCGAGGTCGCCGCGCAGGCCCTGCGCGCGCACGCGACGGAGGCGGCCCGATGAAGCGCCTGCCGTTGTCGATGATCGCGCACTGGGCCGGCGCCGAGCTGCACGGCGACGACGTGGCGATCGATGCGATCAGTCACGACACCCGCAGCCTGGCCGCCGGCAGCCTGTACGTGGCGCTGCGCGGCGAGCGTTTCGATGGCCACGCTTTCGTCGCCGACGCCGCCGCGCGCGGCGCCAGCGCGCTGCTGGTGGAGCGCGTGCAGCCGCAGATCGAACTGCCGCAGATCGTCGTCGCCGACACCCAACTGGCGCTGGCGCGGATCGCCGCCGGCATGCAGCGTGGCCGTGCCACCCGCGTAGCCGCGATCACCGGCAGCAATGGCAAGACCAGCGTCAAGGCGCTGCTGCTGGCGATCCTGCAGCATGCCTGCCGCATCGACGGCGGCAGCGTCTACGCCAATCCCGGCAACCGCAACAACGAGATCGGCCTGCCGCTGGCGGTGATCGAGGCGCCGGACGACGCCGACTACGCGATCTACGAGATGGGCGCCGGCAAGCCGGGCGACATCGCCTATCTCACCGACATTGCGCCGCCGCAGGTGTCGCTGGTCAACAACATCGCCGCTGCGCACCTGGAGCGCATGGGCAGCCTGCTCGGCGTGGCGCAGACCAAGGGCGCGATCTACACCGCGCTGCCGGCCGACGGCACCGCGGTGATCAATGCCGACGACGCCTTCGGCCTGTGGTTCGAGCAGCGCCTGGCGAGCGGCGAGGCGCGGCCGCAGGTGCTGCGCTTCGGCCTGCAGCCGGGCGCCGAGGTCGGTGCCGCGCAGATCCGCATGGCCGCCGACCGCACCCAGTTCGTGCTGACCACCCCGCGCGGCGACGTCGAGGCGACGCTGCCGCTGCCGGGTCGGCACAACCTGCAGAACGCCCTGGCCGCCGCCGCGCTGGCGCTGGCACTGGACGTGGCGCCGGCGCGCATCGCCGCCGGCCTGGCGCAGGTGCAGCCGGTGCCGGGCCGGCAGATCACCCACACGCTGCCCAACGGCGCGGTGCTGATCGACGACAGCTACAACGCCAACCCCGGCTCGCTGGCCGCGGCGATCGACGCCCTGGCCGCAGCCGGCGGCGAGCGCTGGCTGGTGCTGGGCGACATGCGCGAACTCGGCGCCGGCGCCGAGGCGCTGCATGCCAGCGGCGGGCGCCGCGCGCGCGATGCCGGGCTGACCCGGCTGTACGCGCTCGGCCCGCTCAGCGCCCACGCTGCGCAGGCGTTCGGCGAGAACGGCCGCGTCTTCGACAGCCATGCGGCGCTGATCGAGGCGCTGCAGCGCGATCTGGCCGCAGTCGCCGGGACCCGGGAACAGCAGGATCAAGAGCAGGAAGTGACGCAGATGCATGAGAACACCGGCGCGCCGTCCGACGGCGCGCTCCCGCGGGTCCCGGGTCCCGGGTCCCGGGCCCCGGCCACGCTCCTCGTCAAGGGCTCGCGCGGCAGCGCCATGGACACCGTGGTGCGTGCGCTGCTGAACCAGGCACAGGAGGCGCCGCATGCTGCTTGAACTCGCCCGCTGGCTGCAGCAGCTCGAAAGCATGTTCGGGCTGTTCGGCTATCTGACCTTCCGCGGCATCCTCGCGGCGCTGACCTCGCTGTTCCTGTCGCTGTGGCTGGGCCCGGCAGTGATCCGCAAGCTGGCGCAGTTCAAGGGCGGCCAGCCGATCCGCCAGGACGGCCCGCAGACCCACTTCTCCAAGGCCGGCACTCCGACCATGGGCGGCTCGCTGATCCTGCTCACCGTGCTGCTGTCGGTGCTGCTGTGGGGCGACCTGCGCAACCGCTACGTGTGGCTGGTGCTGGCGGTGATGCTGGCGTTCGGCGTGATCGGCTGGTACGACGACTGGATCAAGATCGTGCGCCGCGACCCGAACGGGCTGAAGTCGCGCTGGAAGTACCTGCTGCAGTCGATCTTCGGCCTGGCCGCGGGCCTGTTCCTGTACTACACCGCCGACGTGCCGGCGGCGATCACCTTCTACATCCCGATGTTCAAGTCGATCGCGCTGCCGCTGGCCGGGATCAGCTTCGTGGCCATCGCCTACTTCTGGATCGTCGGCTTCTCCAACGCGGTCAACCTGACCGACGGCCTGGACGGCCTGGCGATCATGCCGACCGTGCTGGTGGCTTGCGCGCTGGGCGTGTTCGCCTATGCCTCGGGCAACGCGGTGTTCTCGGCCTACCTGAAGATCCCGACCATCCCCGGCGCCGGCGAGCTGATCATCATCTGCGCGGCGATCGCCGGCGCGGGCCTGGGCTTCCTGTGGTTCAACACCTACCCGGCGATGGTGTTCATGGGCGACATCGGCGCGCTGGCGCTGGGCGCGGTGCTGGGCACCATCGCGGTGATCGTGCGCCAGGAACTGGTGCTGGTGATCATGGGCGGCGTGTTCGTCATCGAGACGCTGTCGGTGATGATCCAGGTCGCCTCGTTCAAGCTCACCGGCAAGCGCGTGTTCCGCATGGCGCCGATCCACCACCACTTCGAGCTGAAGGGCTGGCCGGAGCCGCGGGTGATCGTGCGCTTCTGGATCATTTCGGTGGTGCTGGTGCTGGTCGGCCTGGCCACGTTGAAGGTGCGCTGATGAACGACACCGCCCGCCAAGCGACCCGCCTGGAGGCCATCGGTGGCCGCTACGACCCGTGGCTGCTCGGCGCCGCGGTGGCGCTGGCGTCGCTGGGGGTGGTGATGGTCGGCTCCAGCTCGATCGAGCTGACCACCAGCCCGTTCTACTACCTGAGCCGTCACCTGATGTTCCTGGCCGGCGGTGTCGGCCTGGCGATCTGGGCGATGCGCACCGAGCTGAAGAACATCGAGCAGTACAACCAGTTGCTGCTGCTGGCCTGCTTCGGCCTGCTGCTGGTGGTGTTCGTGCCCGGGCTGGGCAGCACCGTCAACGGCGCGCGGCGCTGGATCAACCTGGGCATCTCGCGTTTCCAGACCGTGGAAGCGGTGAAGGTGCTGTACATCGTGTGGCTGTCCAGCTACCTGGTGCGTTTCCGCGACGAGGTCAACGCGACCTGGCCGGCGATGCTCAAGCCGCTGGGTGTGGCGGTGGCGCTGGTCGGCCTGCTGCTGCTGCAGCCGGACTTCGGTTCCTCCACGCTGCTGCTGGCGATCACCGCCGGCATGCTGGTGCTGGGCGGGGTGAATCTGCCGCGCATGTCGATGCCGATCGTGATCGGCCTGCCGGTGTTCGCCTTCATCGCGATCCTCGAGCCGTACCGCCTGCGCCGCATCACCTCCTTCCTCGATCCGTGGGCCGACCAGCTCGGTTCCGGCTACCAGCTGTCCAACGCGCTGATGGCGGTGGGCCGCGGCGAACTGTTCGGGGTCGGCCTGGGCGGCTCGGTGCAGAAGCTCAACTACCTGCCGGAAGCGCACACCGACTTCATCTTCTCGGTCATCGCCGAGGAACTGGGCTTCGTCGGCGTGTGCCTGATCATCTCGCTGTACGCGCTGCTGGTCGGCCGCGCGTTCTGGCTGGGCATGCGTTGCGTGGAAATGAAGCGCCACTTCTCCGGCTACATCGCCTTCGGCATCGGCCTGTGGATCAGCCTGCAGAGCTTCGTCTCGGTCGGCGTGAACCTGGGCATCCTGCCGACCAAGGGCCTGACCCTGCCGCTGATCTCCGCCGGTGGTTCCAGCGTGCTGATGACCTGCGTGGCGATGGGGCTGCTGCTGCGCGTGTCCTACGAACTCAACCGCGCCGAGCGCCAGGTGGCGCTGGTGCGCAGCGACGCGGCGATGCCGGTCAAGCAGACCGTGGACAACGCCGAGGACCTTCACGCCGCGCGCGAGGCCAGCGCCAGCGCGGTCGCCGCGGCGATCCAGGGCGGCGCCCCGGGGCGCGGCACCAGCCGCATGCAGCCGCGCGTCGAACCCACCTTCGGGAGGCTCGGATGAGCGCGGTGCAGGGCGATCGTCCGGTGATGATCCTCGCCGGCGGCACCGGCGGGCACATCTTCCCCGCGCTGGCCGTGGCCAAGGTGCTCCGCGCGCGCGGCGTGCCGGTGGTGTGGCTGGGCGCGGCCGGGCGCATGGAAACGCGGCTGGTGCCGGAACACGGCATCGAGCTGGACACCATCGAGATCGGTGGGCTGCGCGGCAAGGGCGCGCTGGCCCTGTTCGGCGCGCCGGTGCGGGTGATGCGTGCGGTGCGCGCCGCCGGCTTCGTGCTGCGCCGGCGGGCGCCGCGTGCGGTGATCAGCTTCGGCGGCTTCGCGGCCGGTCCCGGCGGCCTGGCCGCGCGCCTGCTCAAGCTGCCGCTGCTGGTGCACGAACAGAACCGCGCGCCGGGCCTGACCAACAAGGTGCTGGCGCGGGTCGCGCGGCGCGTGCTGACCGGCTTCCCCGGCAGCTTCGCCACGCGCGAGGAAGCGGTGGGCAACCCGGTGCGTGCCGAGATCGCTGCGCTGGCGCCGCCGGCGCAGCGCCTGGCGGGGCGCCACGGCGCGCCGCGGCTGCTGGTGCTGGGCGGCAGCCAGGGCGCGCGCGTACTCAACCAGGCGCTGCCGCAGGCGCTGGCCGCGCTCGGCGTGACCGTGGAAGTGCGCCACCAGTGCGGCGAAGCGCTGCGCGAGGAAGCCGCGCGCGCCTACGCCGACGCCGGCGTCGAAGCCAGCGTTGAAGCCTTCATCGGCGACATGGCCGCCGCCTATGCCTGGGCCGACCTGGTGGTGTGCCGCGCCGGCGCCTCGACCCTGGCCGAACTGTGCGCGGTCGGCATCGGCAGCGTGCTGGTGCCGTTCGCCGCCGCCGTCGACGACCACCAGACCCGCAACGCCGAATACCTGGTCGAGCGCGGCGCCGCCGTGCTGCTGAA
Organism: Xanthomonas sp. LF02-5; assembly: GCF_034105325.1. Taxonomy (NCBI): domain Bacteria; kingdom Pseudomonadati; phylum Pseudomonadota; class Gammaproteobacteria; order Lysobacterales; family Lysobacteraceae; genus Xanthomonas; species Xanthomonas sp. LF02-5. The sequence goes on from NZ_JAXGGF010000001.1 coordinate 308,553, forward strand.
GCAGGACGACGCCCTGGCCGGCCACCTGCATCGCGTGCTGCGCGACCTGCTGGCGCAGCCCGCGCAGCGCCTGGCCATGGCCGAGGCCGCGCGCCAGCTGGCCAAGCCGGATGCGGCCGAGCGGATTGCGGACATCGTGCTCGAAGAAGCCGGGAGTCGGGATTCGGGATTGGGGATTGGCAAAAAGCAGGAGCACAAGCAGGACACCATGCAGACACCCGTACAACGTGCAGCGCTGCGGCAACCGACCGCCAGCGACACGAATCCCCAATCCCGAATCCCCAATCCCGGCACCTCCACCGGAGGTGCCCAATGATCCGCCGCCTCCACGACACCGGCGATCTGGTCCGTGCGTTTCCGCGCGTGCACTTCGTCGGCATCGGCGGCACCGGCATGAGCGGTATCGCCGAGGTCATGCTGACCCTGGGCTATGAGGTCTCCGGTTCGGACAACGCCGACAACGCGGCGACCCGGCGCCTGGTCAAGCTCGGTGCGCGGGTGATGCGCGGGCACTCGGCGGCCAATGTGCTCGGTACCGACTGCGTGGTGGTGTCCAGCGCGATCCGCGAGGACAACCCGGAACTGATGGAAGCGCGCAGCCAGCGCATTCCGATCATGCCGCGCGCGGCGATGCTCGCCGAGCTGATGCGCTTCCGCCGCGGCATCGCGGTGGCCGGCACCCACGGCAAGACCACCACCACCAGCCTGGCCGCGGCGGTGCTCAGCGAAGGCGGGCTGGACCCGACCTTCGTGATCGGCGGGCAACTGCTCGCCGCCGGCGCCAACGCCAAGCTCGGTGGCGGCCAGTGGCTGGTGGCCGAGGCCGACGAGAGCGACGGCAGCTTCCTGCGCCTGAACCCGCTGATCTCGGTCATCACCAACATCGATGCCGATCACCTGGAGAACTACGGCAACGACTTCGCCCGGGTCCAGGCCGCGTTCGCCGAGTTCCTGCAGCGCCTGCCGTTCTACGGCCTGGCGGTGCTGTGCATCGACGATCCGGAAGTGGCCGCGCTGGCGGCGAAGACGCCGCGCCATGTGATGAGCTACGGCCTCAGCGAGAACGCCGACGTGCGCGCCGAGGACGTGGTCCAGGACGGCCCGCGCATGCGCTTCACTCTGCGCCTGCCGGAGGGCAGCAGCATCCCTGTGACCCTGGCGCTGCCGGGCCGGCACAACGTGCTCAACGCGCTGGCCGCCGCCGCCATCGGCTGGCAACTGGGCGTGGCGCCGGAGGCGATCGCCAGCGCGTTGCAGAGCTTCGCCGGCATCGGCCGCCGCTTCAACGACCTGGGCGAAGTGACCACCGCCGGCGGCGCGCGCGTGCGCGTGGTCGACGACTACGGCCACCACCCGCGCGAGCTGGCCGCGGTGTTCGCCGCCGCCCGCGGCGGCTGGCCGGACAAGCGCCTGGTAGTCGCGTTCCAGCCGCATCGCTACAGCCGCACCCGCGACCAGTTCGACGCCTTCGCCGCGGTGCTGTCGGAAGTGGACGCGCTGGTGCTCAGCGAGGTCTACCCGGCCGGCGAGGCGCCGATCCCGGGCGCAGACGCACGCTCGCTGGCGCGCGCGATCCGCGCGCGCGGCCGCAGCGAACCGGTGGTGGTCGGCCAGGTCGGCGAACTCGACAGCGTGCTGCCGGACGTGCTGCAGGACGGCGACCTGCTGCTGATGATGGGCGCGGGCGACATCGGCTACGTCGCCCAGCACATCGCCCAGCACGGCTTCGCCGGCGGAGCCGACGCATGAGCGCGCAGACCCTGCCGCCGCCGCGCGTCACCGACCCGGCCGCGTTCGGCCGCGTCGCCGTGCTGCTCGGCGGCACGTCCAGCGAACGCGAGGTGTCGCTGAACTCCGGCGCCAACGTGCTCGAGGCGCTGCGCAGCCGCGGCGTCGACGCGCAGCCGGTGGACGGCATTCCCGCCTTGCTCGAGCGCATCCGCGCCGGCGAAGTCGATCGCGTGTTCAACATCCTGCACGGCGGCGACGGCGAGAACGGCGTGCTGCAGGGGCTGCTGCGTGCGTTGCAGGTGCCGTTCACCGGCCCCGACGTGCTCGGCAGCGCGCTGACCCTGGACAAGATCCGCACCAAGCAGGTGTGGATCGCCGCCGGCCTGCCGACCCCGGGCTTCGCCCGCATCGACGCCCAGGCCGACCTGGCCGCGGCCGCCGCCGCGCTGGGCTACCCGCTGTTCGTCAAGCCGGCCTGCGAAGGCTCCAGCGTCGGCGTGTTCCGCGTGCTGTCCGAGGCCGACCTGGCGCCGGTGCGCGCCTTCGCTGCCGACTACCGCGGCGAACTGCTGATGGAGCAGATGGTGCAGGGCGAGGAATACACCGTCGGCGTCCTCGGCGACGTCGCCCTGCCGTCGATCCGCATCGTCCCCGCCGGCGACTGGTACGACTACCACGCCAAGTACATCGCCGAGGACACCCAGTATCTGTGCCCGGGCATGGACGGCGAGGACGAGACCGAGATCCGCCAACTGGCGCTGCAGGCCTTCGCCGCCGCCGGCTGCAGCGGCTGGGGTCGCGTGGACGTGATGCGCGACCGCGTGCGCGGCCTGCAGCTGATCGAGGTCAACACCGCCCCGGGCATGACCAGCCACTCGCTGGTGCCCAAGGCCGCGGCGCAGCTGGGCGTGGATTTCGCCGGCCTGTGCTGGCGCATCCTGGAGCAGACGCTGTGAAGCCGGGAATCGGAAATCGGGAATCGGGAATGGGCAAGAGCGGTGCCGCGTGCGCGGCCGCTTGTGCCTTGCCCATTCCCCATTCCCGATTCCCCATTCCCGCGCACCCGAAGGTGCGCCGATGAACGCCTCCCTGCGCATCCTCGCCTGGTTGCTGGCGCTGGCCCTGGTCGCGCTGCCGATCGTGGCCGTGCTCAACGGCTGGGTCGGGGCCGAGCGCTGGCCGCTGAGCCGGTTGCAGGTGAGCGGCGATTTCAAGCGCGTGTCCGCCGAGCAGTTGCGCCAGGTGGTGCTGCCGTATGCCCGCCGTGGCTTCTTCGCGGTGCGCCTGCAGGATGCGCAGGACGCGATCGAGCGCTTGCCGTGGGTGGAGAGTGCGCGCGTGCGCAAGCGCTGGCCGGACGTGCTGGAAGTGCGCGTCGTCGAACACCGCCCGTTCGCGCGCTGGGGTGCGGACCGCATGCTGTCCGAGCAGGGCCGCATCTTCGCCCTGCCCAACGAACTGCGCGACGTGGCGCTGCCGCATCTGGCCGGCCCGGACGCCAAGGCCGCCGACGTGGTCGCGCTATACAACACCTCGCGCGCACTGTTCGCCCCGGTCGGCCTGCCGGTGCAGGGCGTTGCCCTGGACGCGCGCGGCAGCTGGTCGCTGGCGCTGGGCAACGGCGTGCAGGTGGTGGTCGGCCGCGACGACGCGCGCGCGCGCCTGGAGCGCTTCGCCCGGGTGCTGCCGCAACTGCTGCAGCCGGGCCAGCCGCCGCTGGCGCGCGCCGATCTGCGCTACACCAACGGATTCACCGTGGCATGGGTACCCGAGAGCAAAGAGCCGAGTAAGGAGCCGGGCAAGGAGAAGAAGCCCGCGGCGCCGGCCCAGCCCGCGCGGCACGCGGCACTGGCCGACCCTCCATCCCATCGCGAGAGCCCGCTCTTCTCCCTTCCCCATTCCCGATTCTCTATTCCCGGCTCCAAGACATGAATCGCAAAGGCGACAAATCCCTCATCGTTGGACTGGACATCGGCACCTCCAAGGTCGTCGCGCTGGTCGGCGAATACTCGCCCGGCAACCCGATCGAGGTGATCGGCATCGGTTCGCACGAATCGCGCGGGCTCAAGCGCGGCGTGGTGGTGGACATCGAATCCACCGTGCAGTCGATCCAGCGCGCGATCGAGGAAGCCGAGCTGATGGCCGGTTGCGAGATCCGCTCGGTGTACGCGTCGATCTCCGGCAACCACGTGCAGTGCAAGAACTCGCCGGGCATCGTGCCGATCCGCGACGGCGAGGTGACCTGGAATGACCTGGACCGCGTGCTGGAAGCGGCCAAGGCGGTGGCGATCCCGGCCGACCAGCGCATCCTCCACGCGATCCCGCGCGAGTACGTGCTGGACGATTCGCAGGAAGGCATCCGCAACCCGGTCGGCATGACCGGCGTGCGCCTGGAGGTGCACGCGCACCTGGTGGTGTGCGCGCAGTCGGCCGCCGCCAACATCAGCAAGTGCGTGCAGCGCTGCGGCCTGCAGGTGGACGACCTGATCCTGTCCTCGCTGGCGTCCTCGGTGGCGGTGCTGACCGCCGACGAGCGCGAGCTGGGCGTGGTGCTGGTGGACATGGGCGCCGGCACCACCGATCTGGCGGTGTTCGTGCAGGGCGCGATCTGCCACACCGCCTCGCTGCCGATCGCCGGCGACCACGTCACCAACGACATCGCGCACATGCTGCGCACGCCGACCCCGGAAGCCGAGCAGATCAAGGTGCGCTACGCCTGCGCGCTGGCGCAGCTGGCCACCGCCGAAGAAAGCATCCAGGTGCCCAGCGTCGGCGACCGCCCGCCGCGGCGCATGCCGCGCCATTCGCTGGCGCAGGCGGTGCAGGGCCGCTACGAGGAAATCTTCGAGATGGTGCAGGCGGAACTGCGCCGCTCCGGCTTCGAGGAACTGGTGCGCGCCGGCATGGTGCTGACCGGCGGCGCCTCGAAGATGGAAGGCGTGGTCGAACTGGCCGAGGAAATGGTGCAGATGCCGGTGCGCGTGGGCATTCCCCAGCACGTCACCGGCCTGGGCGAAGTGGTCGGCAACCCGGTGCACGCCACCGGCGTGGGCCTGCTGCTGATGGGCAGCCAGATCGAACACCCGCGCCGCCCGTCGCTGCCGACCGGCCGCGCCGGCAGTTTGTTCAAGAAATTGAAGAACTGGTATCGCGGCGAGTTTTGAGGGCCGGGAAGGGTGAATCGGGAATTGGGAATGGGTAAGAGCAAAAGCAAAGGCAGTGCGGTGAGATCGGTGGAGAGCGGTGAGAGAAGGTAGGTAGGCGTGGTTTTTTTGCAATTCCGCTGAGGAAAAGGTCCCGGGCTGGAGACGCGCTGTTGCGATTCCCCACTCCCGATTCCCCATTCCCAGCTTCCAAACAACAACACTCGCCGAAATGCGGGTGTCGGGACAGCGAACGGAGCGATCCGATTCCCCATTCCCGATTCCCCATTCACGGCTCAAAGAGGAAACGGACATGGCGCATTTCGAACTGATTGAAAAGATGGCACCCAATGCAGTGATCAAGGTGGTCGGCGTGGGCGGCGGCGGCGGCAACGCGGTCGCGCACATGGTCAGCAGCAGCGTGGACGGCGTGGAGTTCATCACCGCCAACACCGACTCGCAGGCGATCAAGAACTGCGGCGCCAAGCTGCAGCTGCAGCTCGGCACCAACGTCACCAAGGGCCTGGGCGCGGGCGCGAACCCGGAAGTCGGCCGCCAGGCCGCGCTGGAAGACCGCGAGCGCATCATGGACGCGCTGCAGGGCGCGGACATGGTGTTCATCACCGCCGGCATGGGCGGCGGCACCGGCACCGGCGCCGCGCCGGTGGTGGCGCAGCTGGCCAAGGAAATGGGCATCCTGACCGTGGCCGTGGTCACCAAGCCGTTCCCGTTCGAAGGCCGCCGCCGCATGCAGGTGGCGCTGAAGGGCATCGAGGAACTGAGCCAGCACTGCGACTCGCTGATCACCATTCCGAATGAAAAGCTGATCACCGTGCTCGGCCGCAACGCCACCATGATCCAGGCGTTCCGCGCCGCCAACGACGTGCTGCAGGGCGCGGTGCAGGGCATCGCCGACCTGATCGTGCGTCCGGGCCTGATCAACGTCGACTTCGCCGACGTGCGCACCGTGATGTCGGAAATGGGCCTGGCGATGATGGGCACCGGCTCGGCCCGCGGCGACGACCGCGCGCAGGCCGCCGCCGAAGCGGCGATCCAGAACCCGCTGCTGGACGACGTCAACCTCGCCGGCGCCAACGGCATCCTGGTCAACATCACCGCCGGCCCGGACTTCACCATGGCCGAGTTCGACGAGATCGGCCGCACCATCGAAGGCTTCTCCTCCGAGGACGCCACCGTGGTGGTCGGCACCGTGCTGGATCCGGACATGCAGGACGAAGTGCGCGTGACCGTGGTCGCCACCGGCCTGAACCGCGCGGTGTCGCGCCAGTCGCAGCGTCCGGAGCAGCGCGCGCCGATCAAGCTGGTGCGCAACGCCACCACCGGCCAGCCGGAGTTCGGCGACTTCGAGCATGGCGGCGACGCCGTGTCCAAGGCGGTCGGCGGTGCGATGGGCCTGGGCCTGCGCCGTCCCAGCGGCGAGTCGATGAGCACCGCGCCGTCCGCCCCGGCACCGGCCGCGGCCGACCTGCCGAGCGACTACCTGGACATCCCGGCGTTCCTGCGCCGTCAGGCCGACTGAGGTCTGCATCATCGGCCGGCGCGCGCCGGCCCGCAACACCGCCGTCCAGGAGCGCCTCCCTGGCCGGCGCGCCGTGTCCCTTGCTGCCGGGTCCCCCCGACCCGGCAGGTTTTTGCGACCGCGACGCCGGCACGGGCCAGCGTTGCACCGATGGGATGCTGTGACCGCTTTGTTAAAATTTAGCTAAACGCGTGATATTCTCGTTGTCTGTTCAGTTCCCGTGCGAACAGACGTTCCCAGACTGTCTGCCATGACCCAGCAACGCACCCTCAAGAACACGATCCGCGCCACCGGCGTGGGCCTGCACAGCGGCGACAAGGTCTACATGACCCTGCGCCCCGCACCGGCCGACCACGGCATCGTGTTCCGACGCGTGGACCTGGATCCGGCGGTCGACGTGCCTGCCGATGCCGAGCTGGTCACCGAGACCACGCTGTGCACCGGCCTGAGCCGCGGCCAGGCCAAGATCCAGACGGTGGAGCACCTGATGTCGGCGATGGCCGGCCTCGGCGTGGACAACGCCATCGTCGAACTGTCCTCGGCCGAACTGCCGATCATGGACGGCTCGGCCGGTCCGTTCGTGTTCCTGCTGCAGTCGGCGGGCATCGTCGAGCAGGACAAGGCCAAGCGCTTCATCCGCATCAAGCGCGAAGTGGAAGTGCGCGACGGCGACAAGATCGCCCGTTTCGTGCCCTACGACGGCGGCTACAAGCTCGGCTTCACCATCCAGTTCGACCACCCGATGATCCCGGCCAAGCAGTCGCGCCAGGAGATCGAGTTCTCGACGATGGCCTACATCAAGGAAATCTCCCGCGCGCGCACCTTCGGCTTCATGCGCGACCTGGAGTACATGCGCGAGCGCAATCTCGGCCTGGGCGGTTCGATGGACAACGCCATCGTGCTCGACGAGTTCCGCGTGCTCAACGACGACGGCCTGCGCTACGCCGACGAGTTCGTGCGCCACAAGATCCTCGATGCGATCGGCGACCTGTACCTGGCCGGCGGTGCCATCCTCGGCGCCTACGAGGGCTACAAGTCCGGCCACGCACTGAACAACAAGCTGGTCCGCGCCCTGCTCGCCGAACAGGCGGCGTGGGAGTGGGTCAGCTTCGAATCCGCCGCGCAGCAGGCGCCGGTGGCTTACGGGGCGGCGGCTTACGCCTGAACCGTTCAACCCGGTGACGGTCAGGTGGGTATCACGGAATCGGCAATCGGCCGTTCCTTCTTCTCCCCTTAACGCCGATTTAACGAATCGGTAACGACCTCGCGCCCGACGCCCGCTAGGATGCGTCGGTCGCGGCGTGCGTGTCTACGTACGTCGACGGCCACGGTCGGAGCCCGTGGTCGCATCGGGCGTCGCGGAGACGACGTCCTGCAGGGAAGCCAGGGCCTCGCGCAACCCCTTGTGCGTGGCCGCAGAAACCGGAGCCGGCGTGCTTCTTGCCTGCTGCATTGGGGAATGCGCGGGCGCAGTCGCAGTCTTGACGGTCACTTTGGTGGCTTTCAGCCCGAGGGAACGGGCCGCAGCAAGGATGTCGGCCTCGGCCAGCCTGACCCGGGCGTGCCAGACCGGAGACTCAACGAGAAAAACGAGCTGTTCGCCGTTCACATTGGCCAACCGACACCGGGAGGCCAGGTTCGGCGGCAGATGGGGGCGTAACTGCCGGTCCAGCGCGTCGAGCCACAGGGCGCGGCGCAACGGGTCGCCCGCCTTGTCCGCCAGTGCGGCGTCCAGCGCCGGCTGTGGCGTGGCGGTATGGCCTTCGCCGGACTTTCGCTTAGACATGAAAACTCATATGACGTTCAAGAAGATCGTAATCCGTTCCAGTGAAAAGGGGGTCAAGACGTTGCCGTGGCGATTGCGCGAATTCGCCGATCGTCGCCCCCTCGCCGCGCTCGGTGCGGTGCTCGGCCTCGGCATGGTACTCGGCATCGGCGTCAGCGCCGCAGCCGGATGGGGTGGTTCGGCGCAGATGCGCGCCAAGCTCGAGCGGCAGGACCAGGAACTGGCGCAGGTGCGCCGCGACGCGCAGACCCAGGTCAACGCCCTGGCGGCGCGGCTGGGCGAACTGCAGGCGCAGGCGACCCGGCTCAACGCACTCGGCGATCGCCTGACCCGCATGGGCAAGCTGCAGGACGGCGAGTTCGATTTCGACCAGCCGGTCGGCGTCGGTGGCGGCGACGACGAGCCCAGCCACGACATGCCCGCGCAGCAGCTCGGCAAGGAACTGGACGGGCTGCAGCAGCAGTTCGCCACCTCCGGCCAGCAGCTGTCGGTGCTGGAATCGCTGCTGTTCGACCACCAGCTGGACCAGAACGCGGTGCCTTCGCGGATGCCGATCCGCAACAGCTACATCACCTCGGCCTTCGGCGGCCGCGCCGATCCGTTCGGCCGCGGCACCGGCAATCACAAGGGCATCGACTTCCACGCCAACGTCGGCGATCCGGTGCTGGCGGTGGCCGACGGCGTGGTCAGCTACGCCGGCGTGCGCGGCGGCTACGGCAATGTGGTCGAGGTCGACCACGGCAACGGCTATGTCACCCGCTACGCGCACAATTCGCGGCTGTCGGTGAAGGTCGGCGACCTGGTGCGGGTCGGCCAGGAAGTGGCCAAGGCCGGCTCCACCGGCCGTTCCACCGGTGCCCACGTGCACTTCGAGGTGTGGAAGGACGGGGTGGTGGTGAACCCGGCCAAGTTCCTCGGCGATGGCGCCATTCCGGTGGGTCGCCGCGGCCGCGGCTGAGCCTTGCGGGGGCTGGCGTGCCGGCGCTTGAATCGCCGGGCGCCGCCCCAAGCTACAATGTGCTTTGCCATCGACAGGGCGCCTCGCGCCCTGTTTCGTTTGCGGCCCGTCGATTCCCTGGGGATCGGGCCGTCGAGGCGTTCCTTTCCAACCGGTTCCTTCAATGATCAACAGTCTGCTTACTCGCGTTTTCGGTAGCCGCAACGAGCGCCAACTGCGCCAGCTCCACCGTATCGTCGCCAAGATCAATGCGCTGGAGCCGGAGATGGAGCAGCTCTCCGACGAGCAGCTGCAGGCCAAGACCCCGGAACTGCGTGGCCGCATCGCCGGCGGCGAGACCCTGGACAAGGTGCTGCCGGAGGCGTTCGCGGTGTGCCGCGAGGCCAGCCGACGCGTGCTGGGCATGCGCCACTACGACGTGCAGTTGATCGGCGGCATGGTCCTGCACCTGGGCAAGATCGCGGAAATGCGCACCGGCGAGGGCAAGACCCTGGTCGCGACGCTGCCGGTGTACCTCAACGCGCTGGAAGACAAGGGCGTGCACGTGGTCACCGTCAACGACTACCTGGCGCGCCGCGACGCCGCGCAGATGGGCAAGCTGTACAACTGGCTGGGCCTGAGCGTGGGCGTGGTGTACCCGGGCATGCCGCACAGCGACAAGCACGCCGCCTACGCCGCCGACATCACCTACGGCACCAACAACGAATTCGGCTTCGACTACCTGCGCGACAACATGGCGCTGTCCAAGGCCGACCGCTTCCAGCGCGGCCTTAACTACGCCATCGTCGACGAGGTCGACTCGATCCTGATCGACGAAGCGCGCACCCCGCTGATCATCTCCGGCCCGGCCGACGAATCGCCGGAGCTGTACATCCGCGTCAACCGCATCGTGCCGCAGCTGGTCAAGCAGGAGTCGGAAGAGGGCGAGGGCGACTTCTGGGTCGACGAGAAGGGCAAGCAGGTGCACCTGTCCGAAGCGGGCATGGAGCACGCCGAAGAACTGCTGCGCGCCGCCGGCATCCTCACCGACGAGGAAGACCGCCTGTACGGCGCGCAGAACCTGAGCGTGGTCCACCACCTCAATGCGGCGCTGCGTGCGCACGCGATCTACCAGCGCGACGTCGACTACATCGTGCGCGACGGCGAGGTAGTGATCGTCGACGAGTTCACCGGCCGCACCCTGCCGGGCCGCCGTTGGTCCGACGGCCTGCACCAGGCGGTGGAAGCGAAGGAAGGCGTGCCGGTGCAGCGCGAGAACCAGACGCTGGCCAGCATCACCTTCCAGAACCTGTTCCGCATGTACAAGAAGCTGTCCGGCATGACCGGTACGGCCGATACCGAAGCCTACGAGTTCCAGAGCATCTACGGCCTGGAAGTGGTGGTGATCCCGACCAACCGCCCGACCATCCGCAAGGACTGGCCGGACCAGGTGTTCCTCAACCGCCAGGGCAAGTTCAACGCGGTGCTGGCCGACATCGAGGACTGCGCCAAGCGCGGCCAGCCGGTGCTGGTCGGTACCACCTCGATCGAGACCTCGGAGATGCTGTCCGAGCACCTGCGCAAGGCCGGCGTGAAGCACGAAGTGCTCAACGCCAAGCAGCACGAGCGCGAAGCGCAGATCGTCGCCAACGCCGGCCAGCCGGGCGCGGTGACCATCGCCACCAACATGGCCGGCCGCGGTACCGACATCGTGCTCGGCGGCTCGCTGGAAGCCGAACTGCACGCGCTGGGCGAGGAGCTTGACGACGCGACGCGCGCGCGTCTGAAGGCGGCCTGGCAGGAGCGCCACGACGCGGTCAAGGCCGCCGGCGGCCTGCACATCATCGGTACCGAGCGCCACGAGTCGCGGCGTATCGACAACCAGCTGCGCGGCCGTTCCGGCCGCCAGGGCGACCCGGGTTCCTCGCGGTTCTACCTGTCGCTGGAAGACAACCTGATGCGCATCTTCGCCTCCGACTGGGTGCAGAAGGCGATGCGCATGATGGGCATGAAGGAAGACGACGTCATCGAGGACAAGCTGGTCAGCCGGCAGATCGAGAAGGCGCAGCGCAAGGTCGAGGCGCACAACTTCGACATCCGCAAGAACCTGCTCGACTTCGACGACGTCAACAACGACCAGCGCAAGGTGATCTACGCCCAGCGCGACGAACTGCTGGACGCCGAGTCGGTCAAGGAGAACGTCGACGGCATCCGCGACGACGTGATCTACGACATCGTGTCGCGCTTCGTGCCGCCGAACTCGGTGGACGACCAGTGGGACCTGCCGGGCCTGGAAGCCACGCTGGCCAGCGAACTCGGCCTGTCGCTGTCGATCACCGACCTGGTCAAGCGCCACGAGGAACTGGACGCGGACGGTATCGTCGAGAAGGTGCGCGAGGAAGTGGACCGCCATTTCCGCGAGAAGGAATCGGCGATCGGCGGCGAGACCATGCGCGCGCTGGAGAAGCACGTGATGCTCACCGTGCTCGACCAGAGCTGGAAGGAGCATCTGGCGCGCATGGACTACCTGCGCCAGGGCATCCACCTGCGCGGTTATGCGCAGAAGCAGCCCAAGCAGGAATACAAGAAGGAAGCGTTCGAGCTGTTCTCGGAGATGCTGGAGCACGCCAAGCGCGAAGTGGTCACCCTGCTGGCGCGGGTGCGCATCCGCAGCGAGGAGGAAGTGGCCGCGCTCGAAGCGCAGGAGCGCCAGCAGGTGGAGGCGCAGTTGCGCCAGGCCCAGTTCCAGCACCAGGACGCCGGCGGTTACGGCGCCGACGAGGAAGCCGAGCAGGTGCAGCGCGGCGAGGCGGGAGCGCCGACCGTGGCGCAGGTGACCCGCGAAGCGCCGAAGGTCGGCCGCAACGATCCGTGCCCTTGCGGCAGCGGCAAGAAGTACAAGCACTGCCACGGCCAGCTGAGCTGAGCCTGGCGTTGCGCGGACCGCTGCGCAAGCGCGCGGCGGTCCCGCATTCGGCGTCGCACGCTGTGGGTGCCGGTGCGCCGGCCATCACATCCGCACACCAGCCGGTGCACTTCCTTCGGCGAAGGAGTGAGCGACGGATGCAGGTGCTGGGTCGATCACACATTTGCGAATAGCCCCGCCTTGCGCGGGGCATTCTGTTTTTGGGAAGGGCTTGGATCGATGCGCTTGCCGACGTGGCGTATCGTGCGTGCGGCGCGTAGGCTGGCCGATGTCGCCATTGCCTCTGTAGGCCTGCCGTGGAGCCTTCGCCCAGCCTGGAACTGAAGGTCTTCGTGCCGGCGCAGGATCTCGCGCTGTCTGCGCGGTTCTATGCCGACGTAGGCTTCGCGCCCGAGCCGCTCGGCGACGGCCTGATCTGCTTCCGCCATGGCGACCGTTGCGCGTTCCTGCTGCAGGATTTCTACCACGCGGGCCTGGCGCGCAACCTCGTGCTGCATCTGTGGGTGGAGGACGCCGATGCCTGGTGGCGGCGGCTGCATGCAGCCGACCTGGCGGGCCGTTACGGCGCGCGCCTGGGCGAGCCCGAGGACCGTCCCTGGGGCATGCGCGACTTCACCCTGCACGACCCCGGTGGCGTGCTGTGGCGGATCGGCCACAGCCTGGGCGCCTGAGCGGGCGGCGGTGGTGGAAGTGCGGCAATCACCGCCATGCGCGCCGCCGCAGCGCGTTGCGCGGCGCGCGCCGGGCAGCGTTGCAGGCGGACCAGCGCCCACTCACGGCCATTTCCGATGACGCTCTGGCGTTGGTGCGGTAGGCGCCTGCCGTCATTGGCGCGCCGCCAAAAAGACCATCGCCTGGGGACTGCCTGGCTGCGTGGGCGTCGCTGCCCTCCACAGCCGATCGGCGCCAATGTGACCCTGGTTGATTGCGTTGGCGCTGCCGGAAACGGCAAGCTTGCGCCATGTCCGAACCGCTCAGATCCATTCATGTCGTCGCCGGCGTCATCACCGATGCGCGTGGCCGTATCCTGCTGACCCGCCGCACCGAGGGCCGCGACCTCGCCGGGCTGTGGGAATTCCCTGGCGGCAAGCGCGAACCCGGCGAGACCTCGGAGCAGGCGCTGGTGCGCGAGTTGCAGGAGGAACTGGGCATCGAGGCCGTCGTCGGCGAGTGGCTGATGGAAGTGCCGCAACGCTACCCGGACAAGCGGCTGCGCCTGGAAGTGCGCCAGGTGGCGGCGTGGAAGGGCACGCCGCGCGGCCGCGAGGGCCAGGCGCTGACCTGGGTGAGCGCCGACAAGCTGGGTCGCTACGCGATGCCGCCGGCCGACCAGCCGGTGGTGGCGATGCTGCGCCAGCCCGCCTGCTACCTGGTGACGCCGGAGCCGGCCGAGCCGGGTCCCTGGTTGGCGGCGCTGGAGCGCGCGCTGGACGCCGGCGTGCGCCGCGTGCAGTTGCGTGCGCGCAGCCTGCCGGCCGAGCAGTGGGCGCCGCTGGCGCGGACCGCGGCGACGCTGTGCGCGACGCGTGGCGCGCAGGTGCTGCTCAACCGCGACGTGGCGCTGGCACAGGAACTGGGTGTCGGCGTGCACCTGGGCGCGGAGCAGCTGCCGCAGTGGCAGGCGCGCCCGTTGCCGGCCGGGCAGGCCGTGGCGGCGTCCTGTCATACCGTCGAAGAATTGCAGGCGGCGCAGCGCATCGGCTGCGATTTCGCGGTGGTCGGGCCGCTGGCCCCCACCGCCAGCCACCCAGGCGCCGCGCCGCTGGGCTGGGAGGCGTTCGAGCGCCTGCGCGAGCAGGTCGCCCTGCCGATCTATCCGATCGGCGGCCTGGCGTCGACGCAAGTCGCCGAGGCGCGCCGCCATGGCGGCCAGGGCATCGCCGCGATCCGCGGGCTGTGGCTGCTGGCGGCCGATGTGGCGTGAGTGGGGCGACAGCAACCGCTCCCTGGTCAACTGTCATGCAGCCGCGAAACGCGAAGTGGCGTGCTTCCGATGGCGCAATGCGTCGGGACTGAAGTCCCTCCCACAGTGATCCTCCAACGAGGCCGGTGCCGCTCCTGCACGAGAGTAGGGGGGTGCGTACGGGATGCCGCTGTTGCGATTCCCCAATACCCATTCCCGAATCCCGGCTCCTCAGAAGAAGTGGCGTGCTTTCCGATGGCGCAATGCGTCGGGACTGAAGTCCCTCCCACCGTGATCCTCCAACGAGGGCGGTGCCGCATCCGTTGGAGCGGCTTCAGCCGCGACAGCGGATCTCCGACCGGTCGCGGCTGAAGCCGCTCCTGCGCGAGAGTAGGGTGGTGCGTACGGGATGCCGCTGTTGCGATTCCCCAATCCCCATTCCCCATTCCCGGCTTCTCAGAAACTGATCCAGAAGCAGTCGTACTGCCTGCGCAGGTCCAGCACGGTGGAGGCGGGGGTGATGCTGCCGGCGAGGGTCTGCTGCAGGCGCAGGCCGGTCGGATGCGGGCGCGATGGTGCCTCGCCACCGTCGGCCTCCGCCGCGGCCGACGTGGCCGTTGTCGCGGACGCGGCTGTCGACGACGTGCCGGCTGCGGGAGCGGTCGTCCCGCCGGTGTCCGGCAACACCGGCACGATCGCCACCAAGGGGCGGCGCACGATCGCCTCCAGACGGTCGAAGATGCGTTGCGCGCCGTCGTCGGAAACGCCGTTCCACCAGTACAGCGCCGATAGCCGATTGACGTCGCGGGCGTCCACGGCGCTGCGGATCTGCTGGACCAGCACACTGAGCCGGCGCACGCACTGCGGCGGCGCCAGGCCGCGAGCGGCGCTGCCGACATTGCCGGGCGCCGCCGGTGGCGGTAGCCGGTCGATCGCGCCGACGTCCTCGCAGCGGCGATCGCTGAACACGGTGGTGCCGTCGGGCCCGCTGCAGCGGTTCACCCGCTGCGCCATGGCAGGCGGGGCGAACACGCATAGGCACAGGAGCAGCAATATCGGCGGAAGGGCGCGCATCGGCGCAGCGTAGCCGCAGCCGGTGTGACCGCGGAGCGAATGCCTTACGAGCGCTCGGATTCGGGATTGGAGATTGGGGATTCGCCAAAGCGAGGCCGCGCGCCGCTGTTACCAATCTCCAATCCCGAATCCCCAATCCCGGCGTTCGGCCAGCGGCCGCGACACTCAGCCGGCGACGACGGCTGAGGGCAGACGTGCCAGGACGCTGGTGGTGGGCTTGGCCAGGTTGAGCGTATAGAAATGCAGCCCGGGGGCGCCGCCGTCGACCAGGCGTTGGCACAAGGTGGCGACCACGTCGGCGCCGAACTCGCGAATGGCCTCGGCATCGTCGCCGTAGGCCTGCATGCGCTTGCCGATCCAGCGCGGGATTTCCGCGCCGCACTGCTCGGAGAAACGCCGCAGCTGACTGAAGTTGGAGATCGGCATGATGCCGGGCACGATCGGGATCTGCACGCCGAGCTTGCGGACTGCGTCGACGAAGTGGAAGTAGGCGTCGGCGTTGTAGAAGTACTGGGTGATGGCGGCATCGGCGCCGGCATCGACCTTGGCCTTGAAGTGGCGCAGGTCGCTGAGCGCATCGTGGGCCTGCGGGTGCGTCTCCGGATACGCGCCCACTTCCAGATGGAAGGCGTCGCCGTGCTCGGCGCGGATGAAGGCGATCAGGTCGGCGGCATAGCGCAGGTCGCCCGGGTGGCCCATGCCCGACGGCAGGTCGCCACGCAGCGCGACCAGGCGGCGGCAGCCGATGGCGCGGTACAGCTTGAGCAGCTCGCGGATCTCCTCGCGGCTGCCGCCCACGCAGGACAGATGCGGCGCGGCCTCGAAACGGTGGTGCTGCTTGAGGTGGCGCACGGTCTCGGAGGTGTAGCTAAGGGTCGAGCCGCCGGCGCCGAAGGTGCAGGAGACGTACTCCGGGGCATAGGCCTTGAGCCGCGCGGCGGTGCGGTCGAGCTGCGCGCGCTGTTCGTCGGTCTTGGGCGGATAGAACTCGAAGCTGATGGCGGTCATGGGCGCAACGCAGCGGGCGGTGTGGCGAGTATATCTCTTCATCCGGATGGATGTGCAAGAGGTCGCGGTCGCGCGATCGCCGCGTCGCCCGGGGGCGGCGACGCGCTCCCCGCGCGGCGCGCCGGTGGGCGCGCCGCGTCCGCTCCCTGGCTCAGCGCTTCCACATCCGCGCCTGCCGCGGCGGCAGGCTGAAGGTGTAGCTGCCGCTGGAAATACGCACCACGCTGCCGGAACCCAGCGCATCGGTGTAGTCGACGTTCCAGCGCAATACGCTGCCGTTCATCGGTACCGCGGCGGTGACGGTATTGCCGCACTTGTTGATGCCGACGATGCCCAGGTCGCCGCGGCGGAACAGCAGGTAGCAGGCGCCGTGCGCCAGCACCTGCATGTCGCGGCCCTGTGCGGCGTTGTGGAACCCGACCATGCGCTTGAGGTCGTCGCGCTGGTAGGCGTTGACCCAGCGGTTGTCGCCGCTCTCGTTGTTGTCCGAGTACACCATCGGCACGCCGCCGTCGCGGCCGAGCAGGTAGGCGTAGGCCAGGGTCTCGTCGACCGGGTCCATGATCGCGTAGCGGAAGCCGGCGTTGTTGGGGATGTCGTGGGTGATGGCGAAAGTCACCGCGCGCGCACCGGGCAGCGCCTGGCCGTAGGCGCCCGGATCCACCAGCAGGTCCATGCTGCCGCCGTAGGCGAAGGCGTTGCGCACCGAGTTGAACAGCGGGAAGTCGTAGGCCGCGTGCGGGGTGGCCTGCAGGTACGGTGCCAAGAACTGGTCGTAGTCGGAGTTGCCGCTGCCGCCGCCGGTGATCACCTCGCCGAACACCAGCACGCCGGAGCGGACCTGCGCATCGAGCACCTTGTTCAGATGATCGAAGGTCATGTGCTTGGCCGCGTCGATGCGGAAACCGGTGACGCCCAGCGCCTTCAGCGCCAGCAGGTAGTTGCGCTGCTGCTGCACCACCCAGTCGTTGCCGACCAGATCCGGCAGGCCGGGATCGTTGCCGCCGCCGCAGATGCGGTAGGTGCGCACCTGGTAGGGGTCGTTGTAGTTGGTGATGCACTGCGCCGGGCCGAAATCGTTGGCGCTGAGGAAATTCTGCGAGAGGTCGCCGAACAACCGCAGCGACGCATAGCGCTGCGGATTGGCGGCGTACTGGCCCAGCACCGCGCTGCCCGGGTAGTTCAGGTCCGAGCGCGTGGCCGCTTCGTTGGCCATGTGGTTGAGCACCACGTCGGCATAGGTCTCCACGCCCACCGCCTTCAGCGCCTGCACCATGCTGGCGAAGGCGTCGGTGTCGCCGAGCGGGTTGTCGATCAGACGCATGTCCTGCGGCTGGTAGCGCGCCCACCAGGCGTCGCCCTGCGAGCGGTAGGCCGGCGCCACCAGCACCTTGCGGTAGCCGGCGGCGGCGATCTGCGCGGCACGCGCTTCCACGGTGGCATAGGGCCAGTTGAAGGCATGCAGGATGACGTCGGCCTGGGCGCTGGCGGTGGCCAGGAGCAGCAGCAGGCCGACCAGCAGGCTGCGCCAGCGGTGCAGGTGCAGCAGACGATTTGCAGCGGATGGGACGCGCATCGTTCGATCTCCTCGGTGCGTGGGCGCAGGCAGGACGCCTGCAGGACAGGGGCATGACCTCGCCGCGGGGCTGGCGTGCGGCCGGAGGATGCTAAGCGCGCATCGCGGCGCAACATGCGCGCGCTACATACGTATTCATGGCGACAGCGTACGAAAGCGGGATCGGCATCCGCTTCCGCTCGGGAGCGCCGTGCGGGCTGCATTCATGGCACATGTCGCATCGCGGCCCATGCGCTTTGCTACAGTCGCCGCCCTCACCTGTCGACGCGGAGCAGCACCATGACCAGCGCAGCCTTCTATCCGATCGGAACCCCCGGCGTGCCTTGGGGCGCGGCCGAGAAGGCGGCCTGGCTGGCGGGTCAGCCGCGCCGGCGCAGCTACCAGGACGAGGTGGTCGCTGCCATCGAAGGCCTGCGCGGGCAGTGGGAGGTGGTCGCGTACGGGGAACTGGCATACGCGCAGGAGCGTTATCCGCTGCTGGCCTTGCGCAGCCGCAACTGGGACCACGCCTTGCCGTGCATGCTGGTCACCGGCGGCGTGCATGGTTACGAGACCAGCGGCGTGCACGGCGCGCTGCAGTTCGCGCAGCAGCATGCCGGGGACTACGCCGGCCGCGCCAACGTGCTGGTGGCGCCGTGCGTGAGCCCGTGGGCGTACGGGCGCATCCACCGCTGGAACGCCGATGCGCTGGATCCCAACCGTTCGTTCCGCGCCGACAGCCCGGCGCAGGAATCGGCTGCGCTGCTGCGCCTGGTCGCGCCGTTGCGCGATCAAGTGCGCATGCACATCGACCTGCACGAGACCACCGACAGCGACGAGTCCGAATTCCGGCCGGCGCTGGCCGCGCGCGATGGCATCGCCTACGCGCCGGGCGGCATTCCCGACGGTTTCTACTTGGTCGGCGACAGCGAGAACCCGCAGCCCGCGTTCCAGCAGGCGGTGCTGTCCGCAGTCGCACAGGTCACCCATATCGCGCCGGCCGACGCCGCCGGCGAACTCATCGGCACGCCGCTGGCGGCGCCGGGGGTCATCAACTACCCGGTGAAGCGGCTGGGTCTGTGTGCAGGCATCACCGACGCGCGCTACACCACGACTACCGAGGTGTATCCGGACAGCGCCAGCGCCACGCCGCAGCAGTGCAACGCCGCGCAGGTGGTGGCGGTACGCTCGGCGATCGACTACGCCTTGGCACATCCGTAGTCGCCAGGTGGATGCACGATTTGCAGGACACCTGTCACGCAGCTGCGACGAGCGGCGCCTGCTGGGTACCCAACCTTGCACGGCGTCGGGACTGAAGTGCCTCCCACAGTGCACCCAGTCGAGGTATCGCAAGTTCCGCTAAGCGCTGTTCCGCATGGCCTTGCGCCACCGGCTGCGAAGGTGGCAGCGGTGGGCACCGACCCTGCCGCGCGCTACGCTTGTGGGCCCTCGTTTGCCATGTACCCCATGTCCATCGTCCTCACGCCGTTTGCCCGCACGCGTCTGTTCCCGCGCGATGGCCGCCGCAATGCGATCCAGGACTGCACGCCCGAGCAGTTCGAGCAGCACCTCAACGCGCACACGCCGCTGCAGGTGCTGGACGGCTACGCACCGTTCTGCAAGTTGCACGTGCACCGCAACTGGACCTCGACGCGCTGCCTGACCGTGCCGATCACCGACGCCAACCGGCGCCTGCTGCGTTCGGGCTACGAGGCGCGCAGCCGTGAAGAGCTGCCGGTCCTGGTGCGCTGGTTCGAAGGGGTCGAGCCGCCGGTGGCCGAGTACCTGCTGCCGATCCTCTACAGCCGCGAACAGCTCGCGCACGAGGGCGCGCCGATCGAGGCGGACTGGGGCGTGGTTGGTTGCCTGTATACCGCCGAGCCGCAGGAGATCCCGATGGCGCCGATCACCATGCTGCGCAATGCGCTGGGCGTGGAGGAGGGCGGCTCGGGCGTGCCGCTGGATCGCGACGCCTATCGGCGCAGCGTGGCGTTCTGGGAGCACAACGCCAACTGGCGGCCGTAAGCGCGGCCAGACACGGTCCGCGCGCAGTGACCTCGCCGGGCACGCATCGCGGTGCATGCGGCGCACGTTACCGCGCGCAGGCGTGATCGCTCCGGACGCGGTCACGCATTCGCGCAGCCGCCTTCACGCATCCCTGCACGTTGCCGTCGCCGGCCCGCCGTGCTGCATCCGTGCACGCGCGTGTGCACTGGCGCATAAGTGCTGAACAGAACTGCGCGCAGCCGCGCGTTCTCGCCGCGACGCCCTGTCCGTTCATCGGCATGACGCGCAATGACCATCAAGTTTGCGGACGGCGGGACGATAGCGAGAGGGTGGGTCGCCATGCAGCGGCGCCAGGACGCAATGTCCGGCCGCGCATCGTGGCCCGGTGGGGAAGGCGCCTCGGGCAGGTCATCGGCAGCGGACACGGCGCACTCGTGCCGCGCGCCGTGGCGGGCTGCCGCGTGGGGGCGTTCCCCGCGACCGTATTCCCTCCCCCCTTGCCAAGGAAGTCGTCATGTCCACTCCGTCGCCGCAGCGCCGTCGCGGCAGCGTCGCCAAACGCCTGATGCTAGGTACCGGCCTGCTCGCGCTGGCCTGCTTCGGCCTGACCGCAATGATCATCTACTGGCGCAGCAGCGATGCGCTGCTGTCGACCTCGCGCACCAGCATCGAGAACCTGGCGCAAGTGGAGGCGCAGCGGGTGTCGCGCGAAATCGGCGTGGCCTTCGACGCCAGCGACGCGCTGGCCAACAGCTTCCGCGTGCAGCACGCGGCCGGTCTGTCGCGCGCCACCGCCACCGCGGTGCTGCGCAGCCAGCTCGACGCGCATCCGCAGTGGCTGGGCATCAGCACCATGTGGGAGCCGGACGCGTTCGACGGCAACGACAAGGCCTTCGTCGGCACCGAGGGCCATGACGCCACCGGCCGCTACATGACCTGGTGGTCGCGGCAGAACGGCCAGCTGGTGCGCGAGGCGCTGCGCGACTACGAGAAGCCGGGCGACGGCGACTGGTACCTGCTGGCGCGCAACACGCACAAGCCGGTGGTGATCGAGCCCTACTACTACCCGGTGGCCGGCAAGGACACGCTGATGACCACGCTGGCCACGCCGATCCTGGAGAACGGGCGTTTCCTGGGCGTGGTCACCGTCGACTTCACCCTCGATACCCTG
This sequence comes from Xanthomonas sp. LF02-5, assembly GCF_034105325.1. Lineage (NCBI taxonomy): Bacteria > Pseudomonadati > Pseudomonadota > Gammaproteobacteria > Lysobacterales > Lysobacteraceae > Xanthomonas > Xanthomonas sp. LF02-5. Next base: position 329,334 of record NZ_JAXGGF010000001.1, read on the forward strand.
CAGCAGCGCATCGCCGCGCTGCGGCCGATGGGCGAGGGCCATGCCAGCCTGCTGTCGCCGTTGGGCATGGTGATGGCCAGCCGCGATCCGCAGCAGGTCGGCAAGACCCGCAGCGATGCCTGGTCCAAGGACATGCTGGCGCGCGTGGCCAAGGGCCAGGTGGTGTTCGACCACCGCCGCGCCGACGGCGAGGATGCGTTGAACGTGTTCGTGCCGCTGAAGATCGGCGATGCGCCGCAGACGTTCGCGCTGGGCGTCTCGGTGCCGTACGCGCTGGTCATGGCCAAGGCGCGTGCGCTGTTGTGGACCATCGCCGCGGTCGGCCTGCTCTCGGCGTTGTTGCTGAGCGGCGCGCTGTACCTGCTGCTGCGCCGGCAGGTGCTCGACCCGCTGGCCGAGGCCGTGCGCGTGTCTTCGGCGGTCGCCGCCGGGCGCCTGGACAGCCAGGTCCGGCATCGCCGCGACGACGAGCTGGGCCAGTTGCTGGATGCGATGGGCAGCATGCAGACGCAGTTGCAGGCGGTAATGCAGGCGCAGGCGGAGATGGCGCAGCGCCACGACGCCGGCGAGATGAGCTACCGGATGGACGCCGAGCGCTTCCCCGGCGAGTACGGCCGCATGGTCCATGGCACCAATGCACTGGTGGCCGCGCACGTGGACGTGCAGCGGCGCCTGGTCGAGGTCATGTCGCAGTACGCGATCGGCAACATGCAGGTGGACATGGAACCGCTGCCGGGCGAGAAGGCGGCGATCACCGAGGCGATGCGCACCACCAAGCGCAGCCTGCAGGCGATCAACCAGGCCATCACCGAACTGGCGCAGGCCGCGGCTTCCGGCGATTTCTCCCGGCGCGGCGACGCCGAGCGCTTCCAGTACGACTTCCGCGGCATGGTGGTCGGGCTGAACCGGCTGATGGAGTTGACCGAAGGCAACCTCTCGGCCTTGTCGGCGCTGTTGCGTGCCGTGGCCCAGGGCGACCTCACCGCGCGCATGCACGGCGAATTCCATGGCGTATTCGCGCAGATGCGCGACGATGCCAATGCCACGGTGGAACAGCTGACCGGCATCGTCGGCCGCATCCAGCAGGCCACCACCGCGATCAACTCCGCCGCCAGCGAGATCGCCGCCGGCAACGACGACCTGTCGCGTCGCACCGAGCAGCAGGCGGCCAATCTGGAAGAAACCGCGGCCTCGATGGAGGAGCTGACCTCGACGGTGAAGCAGAACGCCGAGCATGCGCACCAGGCCAACCGCCTGGCGCAGGACACCGCGGGCGTGGCCTCGCGTGGCGGCGCGGTGGTCGAGCAGGTGGTGGACACCATGTCCGGCATCGCCGAAGCATCGAAGAAGATGGCCGAGATCATCGGCGTGATCGACGGCATCGCCTTCCAGACCAACATCCTGGCGCTCAACGCCGCGGTGGAGGCGGCGCGCGCCGGCGAGCAGGGCCGCGGTTTCGCGGTGGTGGCCAGCGAGGTGCGCGCGCTGGCGCAGCGCTCGGCGACCGCGGCGCACGAGATCAAGGGCCTGATCGACGCCTCGGTCGGCAAGATCGACGATGGCACGGCGCTGGTCAACGGCGCTGGCGACACCATGCGCGAGGTCGTGGCCAGCGTGCGCCGGGTCACCGACATCATGAGCGAGATCGCCGCCGCCTCGCAGGAGCAGAGCGCCGGTATCGAACAGGTGAGCAAGACCATCGTGCAGATGGACGAAGCCACCCAACAGAACGCCGCGCTGGTCGAGGAGGCCACGGCGGCGGCGCGGGCGATGGAGGATCAGGCCGAGGAACTGCAGCGCGCGGTGGCGCTGTTCAAGCTCGCGGCACCTTCGTCGGGCGGCCTGGCCGCGGCGGGCCGGGCGCGGCTGGAGCTGGTGTCGTGAGCGCCATGCGCAGCGCAGCGCTGCTGCTGGCGCTGGGCGTCGCCGCACCGGCCTGGGCCGGGACCGCCAGCGCCAATCTGGCGGCGACCTCGAACTACGTCTCGCGCGGATTCGAGCAGAGCTGGGGGCGGCCGGTGCTGCAGGGCGGGCTGGACGTGGCCGCCGACAGCGGCTGGTTCGCAGGCACCTGGGCGTCGGGCGTGAGCCCGTACTTCATCGAAGGCGGGCACGTGGAGTGGGACGTGTATGCCGGCTACGCGGCCAGCCATGGCGACTGGGGCTGGCGCGCCGGCGTCTACCACTACGCCTACCCCGGCGCGCGCATGAGCGCCAGCGGCACGCGCTACGACTATGGCGAGGCCATCGTCGCCGGGCACTGGCGCACGCTGGAACTGTCCTACGCCAGCACCTGGACGCGCGACTACTTCGGCTACAACAGCGCCACGCTGGGCGTCGGCCAGGGCCGGCACTCGCGCGGCTCCGGTTATCTGGCGCTGGACGCCACGCTACCGCTGGCGCCGGACTGGCAGGCCAGCGTGCACGCCGGCCGCCAGCACGTGCGCAACTTCGCCGACTACGGCTGGACCGACGCGCGCGTGGGCCTGAGCCGCACCTGGCGCGGCACCGAGTTCGGCCTGAGCTACGCACGGGCCTGGAACAGCGCCGGCGTCTATCGCCGCTACACCACCGGCGTGGCGGATGGCGAGGGCCGGGTGCATGTCTCCAACCCGATCGACGGCGCCTGGTCGTTCTCGATCAAGCGCAACTTCTCGCTGTAGGCGGACGCGCGCTCAGCCGTCGGCGGGCGCTGCGAACGCCTCCACGGCGAGCCGGTCCAGGTAGGCGCGCAGGCGTTGCTCGCGTTGCGCCGGGTCGCTGGGCAGCGGGCGCGCTTGCGTGCCGCCGCCGCTGCGCGCATGCACGCGTGGATACGGCTGTGCCGGCACCGGCACGCCCAGGAAGGCGCACAGCGGCTCCCAGCCCGTCTGCGCGTCGGTGTCGAGCACCAGCAGGCGCTGCGCCGGCACGCTGGCGATGACCGCCTGGTTCCAGCGGCGGAAATAGTCGGTCATGAAGCCGCGATCGTCGATGCGCGTGGCGAAGTCGCGGCGCAGGAACTGGCTCAGCCGCTGGCCCTCGGCGCCGAACAGGGCCGGCACGCTGCCGTCGCTGGCGAAGATGGTGCAGCGCACCGACTCGAACCAGGCATCGGCATCGCGTACGGTCAGGATCACCTTGGCCTGCGGGTAGCGCGCGACCAGCTCGCGCCAGAAGCAGCAGCCGGGATAATCGACGGTGGCGGTGTAGCCGGCGAACAGCGTGTCCCAGTCCGCCTGCCCGTCGATCGCCGCGTCCCACAGCGGCAAGGCCTGGCGCAGGTGCGCGGCCAGTTCCATGGCGTGATAGCAGCGGCCCAGGCCCAGATGTTCCAGCGCCAGCTTCAGCGACAGGGTGCCGGTGCGGCCGAGGCCGGCGCCGATGACGCACAGGCTCATGCCGTCGCTCCGGCGCCCTGTGCCAGCCATTGCGCGGCCTCGCGGCCCAGCTCGGCCAGCGCGCGCGCCTCGTAGTCGGCGGCGACGGTCGCCGGCAACAGCGTACGCCAGCGGCCGCTGCGCCCCTGGTTGAAGAAGGCCTTGCCGCCTTCGCGCCACAGCCCGGCGCCCTGCGGCACGTAGCGCGCGGCGTGCTGGCGCATGTAGCCGAACTGGCAGTGCGCCAGGATGGTCTCCCGGTCCGTCTCGCGCACCGGGATCTCCAGGAACGCGGCGATGCGCCGCACTTGCCCTGGCAGATCCTGCAGCAGGTCGGCGTAGTGCACCAGCAGCACGTTCGGCTGCGCGCGCTGCTGCCACCAGCTGCGCACGCCTTCCCAGAACGGCCAGAACGGTGCGCCGTCGTGGGCCAGCCAATGCGCCACGTAGGCATCCATCGGCAGGCTCGGCGGCGGCACCACGCGCAGCTTGCCCGGTTCGGCCGCCCCGGCATCCAGCCGCGCCTGCGCATCCTGGCTGACCGCACACTGGTGGTCGTACAGGCTCAGCGCGATGTCGCGGCCGTCGCGGCCGATGTACAGGTATTTGGCGCGATCGCTGACCACCAGCGCATCGGCGGGCAGATGCGTCTTGATGAAGCGCCGGTGGGTCTGCGCCTGCAGCAGCGCGAGCTTGCTCGTGCGGTCCGGGTACACACCGTCCAGCCACGGCGAGATCGCCGACACGTCGACGTCCGCCGCGCCCTCGAACAGCAACTGCGCGACGATCTGCTGCAGCCAGGTGGTGCCGGCCTTGGCGTAGCTGGCGATGACGATGTCGCCGTCGCGAAACTCCAGTTCGTTCCAGGCGGCGGAATCGAAAAAGCGGTTGGAGTATTCCCGGGTCTTGGCGAAGGCAGTGGAATCAGCCATGCGGGGTTTCCGGTGTGCGGGGGAAGGGCGCCGTCGCGGGCGACTGGCGGGACAGGGTTGTCGTGCGCGGGCGCAAGGCGATGCGGACATCGAGTGGACGCAGCACCAGCGCCGGATACGGCCGTGGCCGTGCATCCGTCGCCAGGTGCAGGGTGCGCTCGCGCAACAGGCCGGCCACGACCACGGTCATCTGCACCAGCGCCAACTGGCTGCCGATGCAACTGCGCGGACCGCCGCCGAACGGAAAGTAGGTGTAGCGCGCCGGTGTCTGCGCCGGGTCCAGCCAGCGCGCCGGCAGGAAGCGGTCCGGCGCGGAGAAGTGACGCGGATCGCGCTGCACCACCCACTGGCTGACGATCAGCTGGGTACCGCGCGGCACCGCGAAGCCGCCCAGCGTGGTGTCGCGTTGCGCGATGCGCGCGGTCATCCACGCCGGCGGATACAGGCGCATGGCCTCCTTCACGCAGGCGCGCGTCAGCGGCAGGCGTTCGACGAGCGCATCGGCGCAGGGCGTGGTGGATGCGCCGTCTATACCGGGCAGGGCATCGGCTTCCTCCGCCACGGCCTGCGCGATCGATGGATGTTGCGCCAGCAGCAACAGCGTCCAGGTCAGGCCGGCCGCCATCGGCTCCAGCGCCGACATCAGCATCGCCGCCGCTTCGTCGCGGCACCAGTCGTCGTCGGCCTGCGGAGCGTCGCGTCGCAGCAGCTCCAGCACCGAGGCGTCTGCGCCATCAGAATGTGGCGACGTCAGGATCTGCGTCAGCGCGGTGTCCAGTGCGCCGCGTGCGGCACGCAGGCGGCGCTTGCCGGCACTCGGCCACCAGGCCGGCGCCGCGGACGGCGTACGCGTCTGCTGCAGGATCGCATCGACCATCGGCAGCATCCGCAGCAGCGCCGGCGCGTGCACCGCATCGCCGAGCAGGAAGCCGGCGCCCAGTTGCGCGCAGAGCGCGGTCATGGTCAGGCGCAGGTCGTGCACGTTGTCGATGTCGCCGCGCGATCGCAGCAGCGCCTGTGTGGCGGCGGCCGCCTTTGCGGCGTAGTCGCGCACCAGGCTGGCGCGGAACGCGGGCTGCAGCGCCTGGCGCTTGCGCCGCCAGGCCTCGCCCTCGCTGTTCATCACCGATGCCGGAAATGCAGCGCGCCGCGCACGCGGATCCGGATCGGATTTGGCGTAGAGGCTGCCGTCGTCGCCGAGCACCGTGGCGATCGCCGTTGGTGCTGCGAGCAGATAGGTGCGCTCGGCGATCCGCACCACGTCGCCATGCGTGCGTGCGCAGTGTTGCAGGAAGCCGAGGGGATCGGTGGCGAAAGCCTGCCGGTTGCCGAATGCCCAGTGCCCGCGCGGGCCTGGCGGGCGCGGATGCGGATCGGTCACGTGCAGATCCGCACGAATAGCCGTGTCGGCGGGTCACACCGCGACGCAGGAGGGGACATGGAGCCGATGGCGAACGGGCGTGCGGCCGTGCGAAGCGGAGAGCGCTGGGGAGAGGGGGCGGGTCGCCCCCTCTCGCACGGTCATGCCACGCGACGGTGGCGGGGGAGGTCAGTAGGTGTAGATGTAGCCGAGCTTGCGGCCACCGAGGCTCTGCACCCAACGCGACAGCGAATCAAAAAGGCGTTTCATGGCGATACTCCTGATTGAGCGGGGGATCTGTTGCGATTGTCGCGCCTGCCTCAGCGTGGCAGGCGCGGGAAAAAGCATCCTCGCTTGGATGCGGCGGCGCAAGCAAAAGACTGAAGCGCGGCCAACTGCAATGCGCATGTCATCTGCAGTTTTGTGGCGTGTGTCGCACGCGATTGCAGCGCATCGCCGCGCCTGCCATGCAGGGTGCCGCCCTGCATGTGTGGCCACTGCGTCGCCATCGCTGCGTGCTATGGTCGCGCCACTTCGGCAACGAGTGGCTGCGGATGCCCGTGACCCACGAGTACGATCGCCTGGCCGCGATCTACGACCGTTTCTACGATCGCTGGCCTGCCGCCGTCACCCAGCAGTGCGTCGGTGTCCTCGCCGAGCTGGCCGCGGGCCGTGCGGCGCTGGAACTGGGCATCGGCACTGGCCGCATTGGCTTGCCGCTCGCGCACTGCGATGTGCCGGTCACCGGTATCGACAATTCGCCTGCGATGCTCGAGGCCTTGCGTGCCAAGCCCGGCAGCGAACGCCTGCACCTGGTCTGCGCCGATTTCGCCGACATGCCGGTATGCGGCCCGTTCGGCCTGATCTACGCGGTGGCGGCATTCGGGTATCTGCTGACGCAGGCCGAGCAGCTGCGTTGCATGGTCAACGCGGCGCGCTGCCTGGCGCCCGACGGCCGCTTGCTGATCCAGAGCGCGGTGCCGGGTGCAGAGGTGTTCGAAAGCGGCGGCAAGGTCAGCCAGGTGCTGGACGTGCCGGACACCGACGGCGATGGCGCGGCAGTGATGCTGGTGTGCTCGCAGCCCGATCCGCTGCAGCAGCGCATCGACCAGCGCGTGGTGGTACTGGGCGAATCCGGTACGCGCATCTTCAGCGAGCGCCGCCGCTACGTGTGGCCATCGGAGCTGGACCTGATGGCGCAGATCGCCGGCCTGCGCCTGGAGGCGCGCTGGAGCGACTGGGCACGCACGCCGTATCACGCGCGCAGCCGGATTCAAATTTCGGTGTACGCGCCGGCCAGCGAGTGCACGGCCTGAAGATCGTGCCGTTGCAGGCGTTGGATGACGGCGTCCTATCTACAATTGCGGCATCGGTATCGGCAGGACCGTGTCGCCTTTGGGTTGGTGTCCATGCCGGCGGTACCCGCCGAAGGTCATTCAGTATCCAATCCGCCGACAGCGAGATGCCGCACTGGTTGCCGTCGGGGGCGAGGTGAGGATCAATCAGTTGGCGATGGCCCGAGGGCGATCCACGATGCCCCTGCCGGCATCCGTCGATGCGGTGGTGCGGACGTCGACTCGGTTTCATCCGCCGAGCGCATAGCCCGCCTCCCGCTGTGCGCGGATGGCCATCACGATCACCGTATCGGTCACATCCACATAGCGATACAACGCCACATACCCATGCGCACCGCGGCCCATCACCAGTTCGCGGTTGTCTCCATGGACCGGGCGGCCGATCAAGGGATTACCCGCCAGTACGTCGAACGCGCTGACGATCTCCTCGGTCCTCGCCTCGGCATGCTGGCTCTCGTGCTCGCGCAAATACGCAGCGATCCGCTCCAGATCCTCGATCACGCCGGGAGCGATGCGGACGCGCGTCACCTCAGTCTTCCAGCTTGCGCGCTACCGGCCGCTTTGCGGGCTTTCCTGCGGCCAGTGCCTTGAAATAGGCACGCGCTTGGTCCCAGGGAATGGTCTCACCCGTTTCCAGGAACTCGGCCCAGCGCTGATCGGCCTGGGCATGGAAGTCGACGCGCCGCTCGGCCAGCTCGGCCTTCTCGGCGATGGCTTCCAGGATGAAGTTGTGCGACGTGGTGCCGGCCGCTTCCGCGGCCTTGGCGACGCGGGCCTTGAGCGCGTCCGGCAGGCGGATGGTGGTAGTGCCCATGGAGAGTTCCAGGCGATTGGCTTGGAATCAATGTAGCACAGGTGTGTTACAGATGCCTGGCTGGGCAGGCGCGTCGGCCGACTGGCCGGAAAAGGCGGCTTGGAGCAGGGGTTGGCGCAAGGTGGCGACGTCTGCGGTTTTTCGCTCCGTACGAATTTCCAGCTCCCTTCCGCTCCACACGCTTGCTGCGCCGATCGCACAAAAAACGGGCGCCTCGCGGCGCCCGTTCCTGTCTGCCTGGCGATCTCCTGCCGATGGCTCAGTAGCGGTAGTGCTCCGGCTTGAACGGGCCATCGACCGGCACGCCGAGGTAGGCGGCCTGCGCGTCGGTGAGCTTGGTCAGCTTCACGCCGATCTTCTCCAGGTGCAGGCGCGCCACTTCCTCGTCCAGCTTCTTCGGCAGGCGGTACACCTGCTTCTCGTAGCTGTCCTTGTTCTGCCACAGGTCGATCTGCGCCAGGGTTTGGTTGGCGAAGCTGTTGGACATCACGAAGCTGGGGTGGCCGGTGGCGCAGCCCAGGTTGACCAGGCGGCCTTCGGCCAGCAGGAAGATCGCGTTGCCGTTGGGCAGCACGAACTTGTCCACCTGCGGCTTGATGTTGATCTTCTGCACGCCCGGCAGCTTGTACAGCGCCTCGACCTGGATCTCGTTGTCGAAGTGGCCGATGTTGCAGACGATGGCCTGGTCCTTCATCTGCGTCAGGTGCTCGATGCGGATGATGTCCTTGTTGCCGGTGGTGGTGACGTAGATGTCGGCCTGGCCGAGGGTGTCCTCGACGGTGTTGACCTCGAAGCCTTCCATCGCCGCCTGCAGCGCGCAGATCGGGTCGATCTCGGTGACGATGACGCGGGCGCCGTAGGCACGCAGGCTGTGCGCCGAGCCCTTGCCGACGTCGCCGTAGCCGCACACCACCGCGACCTTGCCGGCCAGCATCACGTCCATCGCACGCTTGAGGCCGTCGGCCAGCGACTCGCGGCAGCCGTACAGGTTGTCGAACTTGCTCTTGGTCACCGAGTCGTTGACGTTGATCGCCGGGATCAGCAGGGTGCCGGCTTCGGCCAGCTGGTACAGGCGGTGCACGCCGGTGGTGGTCTCTTCGGAGACGCCCTTCCAGTCCTTGACCACGCGGGTCCAGTAGCCCGGGCGCTCCACCGCCACGCGCTTGAGCAGGTTCTTGATCACCTGCTCCTCGTGCGAGGAGGACGGCTCGTCGACCCACTTGGCGCCGTTCTCCAGCTCATAGCCCTTGTGGATCAGCAGGGTCACGTCGCCGCCGTCGTCCACCACCAGTTCCGGGCCGGTCTGGGTACCGTCGGGCAGGGTGAAGGTCAGCGCGTCGAGGGTGCAGTCCCAGTATTCCTCCAGGGTCTCGCCCTTCCACGCGAACACGGGGGTGCCGGTGGCGGCGATCGCCGCGGCGGCGTGGTCCTGGGTGGAGAAGATGTTGCACGAGGCCCAGCGCACGTCGGCGCCGATGTCCTTCAGCGTCTCGATCAGCACCGCGGTCTGGATGGTCATGTGCAGCGAGCCGGTGACGCGCACGCCGGCCAGCGGCTTGGCGGTGGCGTACTGGCGGCGGATCGACATCAGGCCCGGCATCTCGTGCTCGGCGATGTCCAGTTCCTTGCGGCCCCAATCGGCCAGGGAAATGTCGGCGACCTTGTAGTCGCCCTCGGTGGAAAAGCTCTTGAGTGCAGCGTTCATCGATAAAGCTCCGGTCAATGGCGAGAAACTCGCGAAGTCCGGGCGCCGTTGTCGCTCAAGCCTCGCGCCGAGCCTGGCCGGGTCTGGAGACGGGGAATCCGCTCTCGCTCCGGTCGCAGCGCCCCTCGGCACAAGGGGTAACCGATTATAGCGGCTGCCGCGTGTGGCGCTTGAACACGGGTCAGGGCGTGCATGACACGCCAAGCCCAACCATCGACAGGGGGCGGGCGACGCTGGCCCTGCTACCGTCGGTAGTTCGATCGATGCGAAAGAGAGGGGAGAAATGAACCAGATCACAGTGCGTGGGCGCCGCCGTGTCGCCAGGCCGGTCTGCGGCCTGCTGTGCGCGGCCCTGGCCGCGGCCGGCAGCGCCGCCGCCAACGCGGCCCCGGCACCCGCGGCGGCGGCTGCCGCCGATCCTGCGGACAGCGGCTACCAACTGCCTTCGGCGCCACTGCAGGCCATCGTCGATGCGCCGCGACCGCCGCAGCTGTCGCTGAGCCCGCGGCGCGATCTGGCGGCGATGCTGCAGTTGCCTGCGCTGCCCGGCATCGCCCAGGTCGCGCAGCCGGAACTCAAGCTGGCCGGGCTGCGCATCCATCCGCGCACCCGCTCGCAGAGCCGCTTCGCCTTCGGCGACAAGCTGTGGCTGCTGCGCATCGCCGACGGCAGCGAGCTGCAGATCGAAGGCTTGCCGTCGCCGCTGTCGATCGCCGGCATGGCCTGGGCACCGGACCAGCGGCATCTGGCCTTCAACCAGGTCGACGGGCGCAGCGGCGCCAACGAACTGTGGGTGGTGGACATCGCCGCGCGGCGGGCGCGACGTGTCGCCGAGCGGCTCAACACGGTGTCCGGCGAGGGCTATGCGTGGATGCCCGACAGCCGCCAACTGCTGGTGTTGCTGCAGCCGCAGGCGCAGGGCGCGGCGCCACCCGCCGACGCGGTGCCGACCGGGCCGGCAGTGCAGCAGACCGCCGGTGGCGGGGCCACCGCCTTGCGCACCTACCAGGACCTGCTGAAGAACGAGGCCGACGCGCGCCAGTTCGACGATCAACTACGCGCGCAGCCGGCGCTGGTCGACGTCGACGGGCGGATGCAGCGCATCGCGTCTCCCGACCTGTATCTGTCGCTGGCGCCGTCGCCGGACGGCCGTTATCTGCTGGCGCAGCGCCTGCAGCGGCCGTTCTCCTACCTGGTGCCGGCCAGTGGCTTCCCGCGCACCATCGAGGTGCTGGACCGCGCCGGCAAGCCGGTGCACACAGTGGCGCAGCTGCCGCTGGTGGAAGGCCTGCCGACCGGCAACGATGCGGTGCGCACCGGCGTGCGCGACATCGACTGGCGCAGCGACGCGCCGGCCACCCTGGTCTGGGCCGAGGCCCAGGACGGCGGCGACCCCGCGCGCGAAGCGGCGGTGCGCGACGCGGTGCTGCTGCAGGCGGCGCCGTTCAAGACACCGCCGGTGACGCTGGCGCGCCTGCAGTCGCGCTTCGCCGGCATCGCCTGGGGCCGCGGCGACCTGGCGCTGATCGACGAGTTCTGGTGGAAGACGCGCCAGACCAGACAATGGCGTGTGGCCCCGGACCATCCCGCGCAGGCGCCGCAGCTGCTGGTAGAGCGTTCGCAGGAGGACCGCTACGCGGATCCGGGCACGCCGGTGACGGAGCGCGATGCGGCCGGCAACCCGCGCCTGTTGATCGCCGCCGACGGCCACAGCCTGTTCCTGCGCGGCGAAGGCGCCTCCCCGCAGGGCGATCGGCCGTTCCTGGATCGCTACGATCTGGACACGCGGAAAAGCACGCGCCTGTTCCAGTCGCAGGCGCCGTATTACGCGGTGCCGCAGGCCTTGCTCGACGCCAGTGGCCAGCGCCTGCTGATCACCCGCGAAACGCCGCGGGAGCCGCGCAATTTCTACCGGCTCGACGCTGCGAACGCGGAGCCGGTGGCGCTGACCCATTTCACCCATCCCACGCCGCAGTTGCGCGACGTGCACAAGGAGCAGATCCGCTATCGGCGCAAGGACGGGGTGGAGCTGACCGCGACCCTGCTGCTGCCGCCGGGCTACGACGCCAAGCGCGACGGCCCGCTGCCGATGCTGATGTGGGCCTACCCGGGCGAGTTCAAATCCGCCGACGCCGCCAGCCAGGTCACCGATTCGCCGTACCGCTTCAACGCGATCGGCTACTGGGGCCCGCAGGCGTTCCTGGCGCTGGGTTATGCGGTGCTCAACGATCCGTCGATGCCGATCGTCGGCGAGGGTGCGCGCGAACCCAACGACACCTACGTCGAGCAACTGGTCGCCGATGCGCAGGCGGCGGTGGACGAGGTGGTGCGGCGCGGCGTCGCCGATCGCAACCGCATCGCCATCGGCGGGCATTCCTACGGCGCTTTCATGACCGCCAACCTGCTCGCGCACACGCGCCTGTTCAAGGCCGGCATCGCCCGCAGCGGCGCCTACAACCGCTCGCTGACCCCGTTCGGCTTCCAGTCCGAGGAGCGCACCTACTGGCAGGCGCAGCCGGTGTACCAGGCGATGTCGCCGTTCAACTACGCCGACCGGATCAAGGATCCGCTGCTGTTGATCCACGGTGCCGAGGACAACAACTCCGGCACCTTCCCGATCCAGAGCGAGCGCATGTACGCGGCGATCAAGGGCAACGGTGGCACCGCGCGGCTGGTGATGCTGCCCAACGAGGCGCATGCCTACCGCGCGCGCGAGTCGGTGCTGCAGATGCTGGCCGAGAGCGAGCGCTGGCTGCGCACCTATCTGGGACCTGCGCCCACGCCGACGTCCATGCCGGCTGCGGCAGGCGCCACGCCGCGCTGAGCCGCGCCTGCGCCACGGCCGCACGTGCGTGCCGCCGTGGCGCAGGGCGCTGCTGTGCAGTGCAAATGGTTCGCTTTGAAACCGTCGCGCGGCCGACGGGAACGCGATCCCTTTTCGGTTAGGCTTGCGGCGCCCCCACTGCCGAGCCATGCGTTTCCCGATGAACGAGTCCCGCAGCAGCATCGTCTTCGCCACCCCCGACCTTCCCCTGCGCGACGACGTGCGCCGCCTCGGCGCCCTGGTGGGCGACCTGCTCGCCGAACAGGTCTCGGCGCAGTTCCTCGACGAGATCGAACGCATCCGCACCACCGCGATCGCGCGCCGCGAGCGCGCCGCGCCGCTGTCCTCGCTGAGCGAGCAACTCGCCGGCCGCGCACCGCGCGATGCCGAAGCGCTGGTGCGCGCCTTCAGCACCTATTTCCAGGTGGTCAACATCGCCGAGCGCGTGCACCGCATCCGCCGCCGCCGCGACTACCAGCGCAGCAGCGCCGACACGCCGCAGCCGGACGGCCTGCTCGACGCCTTGCGCCGGCTCAAGGCGCAGGGCGTCGGCATCGACGAACTGCGCGACTGGCTGCCGCGCATCGACGTCGAGCCGGTGTTCACCGCGCACCCGACCGAGGCGGTGCGGCGTGCGCTGCTGGAGAAGGAACAGTTGATGGTGGCCAGCCTGGTCGACAACCTCGACGGCCTGCGCACCCCGGGCGAGCGCGCCACCGACGCGGCGCGCTTCCGCATGGCGCTGACCGCCTCGTGGCAGACCGCCGATTCCTCGCCGGTGCGTCCCACCGTGGAGGACGAGCGCGAGCATGTCGGTTTCTACCTGACCCAGGTGCTGTACCGGGTGATCCCGGTGATGTACGAGACCCTGGAGCACGCCATCGAGCAGACCTACGGGCAGGCGCTGAGCCTGCCGCGGCTGCTGCGCTTCGGCACCTGGGTCGGCGGCGACATGGACGGCAATCCCAACGTCGATGCCGCCACCATCACCGCCACCCTCGACGCGCAGCGGCGTGCGGTGCTGGAGCGCTATCTGAAGGAACTGTGGCAGCTCGCCAGCCTGCTCAGCCAATCGACCACCCTGGTCGCGGTCAGCGCGCCGCTGCTGGAGCAACTGGAGCGTTACCGGCAACTGCTGCCGGAAGCCGCGGCGCGCTCGCGCCCGCGCCATGGCGACATGCCGTACCGCCTGCTCAACGATCTGATGCGCGCGCGCCTGCAGGCGACCCTGGACGATGCGCCCGGTGCCTATGCCGCGCCGGCCGAACTGGAAAGCGATCTGCAGTTGATCCTGGACAGCCTGCAGGCCAACAAGGGCCTGCACGCCGGCTGGTTCGCGGTGCGGCGCCTGCTGTGGCGGGTGCGCAGCTTCGGCTTTCACCTGGCGCGGCTGGACGTGCGCCAGGAGTCCAGCGTGCATGCACGCGCGGTCGCCGCCGCGCTGGACACGCAGGACTGGGACGCGCGCGCGGTGGAAGCGCGCGCAGGCCTGCTCGGCCCCTACGCCAGCGGCGAACAGGCGCTGCCGGCGGCCGACGACGAAAGCAATGCGCGGCTGGACGCGGTGTTCGCCGCGCTCGCCGATGCGCGCGCTCGGCACGGCGCCGATGCGCTGGGCAGCTACATCATCTCGATGGCGCACGACCGCGCCGACGTGCTGACCGTGCTGGCGCTGGCGCGCCGCGGCGGCCTGGTCGATGCCGACGGCGCGGTGCCGCTGGACATCGTGCCGTTGTTCGAGACCGTGGACGACCTGCGCGGCGGCACCGCGACCCTGCGCGACCTGCTGGCCGATCCGGTCTACCGCCGCCACCTGGCCGCGCGCGACGACGTGCAGATGGTGATGCTCGGCTATTCCGACAGCGGCAAGGACGGCGGCATCGCCGCCTCGCGCTGGGGCCTGCAGCGCGCGCAGGTGGAGCTGCTGGAGGCGGCGGCCGAACTGGGCATCCGCCTGACCTTCTTCCACGGCCGCGGCGGCTCGATCGTGCGCGGCGGCGGCAAGACCACGCGCGCGCTGGAGGCGGCGCCGCGCGGCAGCGTCGACGGGCGCCTGCGCGTGACCGAGCAGGGCGAGGTGATCCACCGCAAGTACGGCATCCGCGCGCTTGCGCTGCGTTCGCTCGAACAGATGACCGGCGCGGTGCTGCTGTCGAGCCTGCGCCCGCGTGCGGCCGATGCGCGCGAGGCCGGCTGGCGGCCGGTGATGGACCTGGTCGCCGAGCACAGCAGCCAGGCGTACCGCGGCTTCGTCGGCGATGCCGAGTTCATGCGCTATTTCCGCCTGGCCACGCCGATCGACGTGATCGAGCGCATGACCCTGGGCTCGCGGCCGTCGCGGCGGCTCGGCCAGGATGCGGCGCTGTCCAACCTGCGGGCGATTCCCTGGGTATTCGCCTGGAGCCAGGCGCGCGCGGTGATCCCGGGCTGGTACGGCGTGGGCAGCGGCCTGCAGGCGGCGGTGGATGCCGGACACGAGGACGCGCTGCGCGCGATGGCCGCGGACTGGCCGTTCTTCCGCACCTTCCTCGACGACATCGCCATGGTCCTGTCCAAGGGCGACCTCAACATCGCCGAGATGTTCTCGCGCCTGTCCGGGCCGCTGCACGAGCGCTTCTTCCCGCGCATCCGCGACGAACTGGCGCTGACCAAGGGCTGGGTGAAGGCGCTGACCGGGCAGTCGTCGCTGCTGCAGCACGATCCGCGCCTGGCCTTGTCGATCCGCCTGCGCAATCCGTACATCGACCCCATCAGCGTGCTGCAGGTGGACCTGCTGCAGCGCTGGCGCGCTACCGACGGCGAAGACGAGGACCTGCTGCGGGCGCTGGTGGCCTGCGTCAACGGCGTCGCCCAGGGCGTGCAGAACACCGGCTGAGCCCGGTGCTTCCAGGGCGCCGCCGGTGGATACCGGCGGCGGCCGGCCGTGATCCGCTTGCAAGCGGACAAAATTGTCCGATAATGCCGCGCATGGAGATGCGAGCCGATACCGCCCACCGCCGCCGCCTTTTGCTGGACGCCGCCGACGAGGTGTTCTGCGAGCACGGCGTGCTGGCGCCGCTGGAACTGGTGGTGGAGCGCGCCGGCCTCGGCCGCGCCACCCTGTACCGCCATTTCGCCGACCGCACCGAGTTGATGGCGGCGCTGCTGGAACGCGGCCTGGACGGCCTGGAGGGCTGCGCGCGCGAGATCGGCACGCGGCCGGACGGGCTGTTCCTGCTGATGTACGACGTCGCCGAACACATCGCGATGTCGGCGCCGCTGGCCGACTACTGGCGGTCGATGCCGCGCGAGCATCCGACGATCGCCGCGGCGCATACGCGGGCGATGGCGATCCTGCTGCCGTACCTGCAGCGCGCCATCGCCGCCGGCCTGTGCCGCGCGGACCTGGGCGAGCAGGACCTGGCCCTGGCGATGGACATGCTCGGCGCCTGCCAGCGCGGCAGCGACGAGGCCGAACGCAAGGCGCTGGCGCAGCGTTGTTGCCGCCTGCTGTGCCACGCCCTGGCCACGCCCGCGGCGGCGGCCGAGTTGTGAGCGCCGACGGCGCCGCGCGTCGACGCGCCTGGCCATGGCGGCTGGCGCGCGCACTGGCGATGCTGGCGGTGCTCGGCGCCAGCCTGTGGGGCGCGCTGTTCCTGAGCTATCTGCCGCATACCGGCGCGGTGGTGCGCTACGGCTCGGCGCTGCTGTGGGCCGCCTTGGGCGGCGCGGCGCTGTGGGGCCTGCGGCATCCGCGCGAGTACCGCGTGCTGCCGCTGCTGTTCGCGGTCGGCTGCGCCGGCATGGCGGTGGGCTGGTCGGCGCTGCAGCCGCAGCAGAACCGCGACTGGGCCGACGATGTCGCGCAACTGCTGCAGCCGCAGGTGGACGGGCATGTGGTGACCCTGCACAACGTGCGCAATTTCGCCTGGCGCAGCGACCACGACTACACCCCCCGCTGGGAGACGCGCCGTTACGACCTGGAGCGGCTGGCCTCGGCGGACCTCGCGCTGTCGTACTGGATGGGGCCGGCGATCGCCCACACGCTGGTCTCGTTCGGCTTCGACGACGGCCGTCGCGTGGTGTTCTCGCTGGAGATCCGCAAGGAGCGCGGCGAGGCGTTCTCGGCGCTGGCCGGGTTCTTCCGCAACTTCGAGCAGGTGATGGTCGCCGCCGACGAACGCGACATCCTGGCGGTGCGCAGCAACGTGCGCGGCGAGGACGTCTATCTGTACCGGCTCAACCTGTCGCGTGCGCAACTGCGCCAGCTGTTCCTGGGCTACGTGGCGCGGGCGCAGCAACTGCAGCGCACGCCGCGGTTCTACAACACCGCCACCAGCAACTGCACCACCATCGTGTTCGAACTGGCGCGCAAGCTCGATCCCGCGCTGCCGCTCGATGTGCGCCTGCTGCTGTCCGGCTACCTGCCGTCCTACGTCTATGCGCAGCATGGCTTCGTGCCCGGCTACAGCCTGGCCACGCTGCGCACGCGCGGCCGCATCGGCGAACGCGCGCGCGCGGCTGGCGTTGGCGACGACTTCTCCACGCGCATCCGCGCCGGCATTCCCGGCGACGATCCCGCCGTCGCGCCATGACCCGGTACTTACGTCTTGCGCGGTGCGCGGGCACCGCGCTGCTGGCTGCCGGGCTGCTGCTCGGCAGCGGCTGCGCCATGGTCAGCGTGCAGTCGCGCAGCGCTGCCGACTACATCGCCACCCAGCGCGGCGACGTGCTCAGCACCGGCAAACTCAGCGATGCCAGTCTGGAGACGTTGCGCGTGCTCGCGCTCGATCCCAAGACCTGCGAGGCCGACGTTCCGGCCTGCGCCACGCAGCTGCGCGCATTGCAGGGGCTGGATCAGGAGCGGCGGCTGGCGACCCTGTCGGAGCTGTGGGTGCATGCGGCCAATGTGCGCACGCCGCGGCAGGCGAGGGCGCTGGACGATGCGACGCTGCAGGCCTGGCTGGAAGCCGCGCGCTACGCCTACGCCTACCTGTTCTACACCCAGCGCCCGGCCAGCGCGCGCGCCTTCGAGGACCGGCAGACCCAGGTGCGCGACTACTACAACTACGCAGTGCAGCAGGTGGTCGGCGAGCTGTTCCTGCGCTGGCGCGCCGGCAGCGCCAGCGGCGAGTTGCACGACGACGACACGCTGCGCACGGCCGGCTGGCAGGTGCGCGCGGACATGGGCAGCTTCCGCCTGCCGGGTGGCGTGGCGCGTCCGGACGCGATGCTGCCGGCGTCGACGCTGCGCTTCGATGGCTTACGCAGCACCTACCGTCGCGACGGCTTCGGCGCCGAACTGGTCGCGGAGATCGCACCGTCCAAGGTCGGCGACCCGACCGCGGCGGCGGCCACCAAGGCCACGCCAAACCCGCACGCGCCGGCGTTCAGCGAGATGCCGTATGCGCCGACCACGGTGCTGCTGCGCTTCGACGGCGACAGCCTGGCGCAGGTGCTGGACACCCGCAGCGTGGTGGTCGCGCCCTACGATCCGTACCGCGACGGCGAGGTCGAGGTGCACGGCCAGCGCCTGCCACTGGCGGCCAACTTCACTGCGGCCTATGGCCTGTGGCTGGCCCGTGCCGGCTTCGCGCGGCAGTCGCTGCGCTCCATGCTCGGCCGCGAGGATGGCATCGACCAGCCGCATCTGTACCTGATGCAGCCGTACGATCCGGACCGACGCATCATCCTGATGCTGCACGGCCTGGCCAGCAGTCCGGAGGCCTGGGTCAACGTCGCCAACGAACTGATGGGCGACGAACAACTGCGCCGCCACTACCAGATCTGGCAGGTCTACTATCCGACCAACATGCCGATCGCCTGGAACCGCGCGCAGATCGAGACGCTGGTGCAGCAGACCCTGCGCCATTTCGACCCGCAGGGGCAGGCGCCGGCCTCGCAGCACATGGTCCTGATCGGCCACAGCATGGGCGGGGTGATCGGGCGCCTGTTGGTCAGCGACTCCGGCGACACGCTGTGGAACGACCTGATCGGCGCGCGCGGCGACCGGCGCCCGCTGGACCCGCAGGCGCTGGCGCAGTTGCAGCCGCTGCTGCGCTTCGCGCCGTTGCCGGAGGTGGACCGCGCCATCTTCATCGCCGCGCCGCAACGCGGCACCACCTTCGCCGAAGGGCGCCTCGGCCGCCTGGCCGGGCGCCTGGTGCGCCTGCCGGTGACGCTGCTCGATCGCTTGAACACCTTGCTGCAGGGGATCGACGGCCCCGACGGCGCGCCGATGCGCGTGCCCAACAGCATCGACAACCTGCGCGACACCGATCCGTTCGTGCGCGCGGCGGCGGACCTGCCGATTTCGTCGGCGGTGCGCTACCACACCATCATCGCCCGCCGCGATCCGGCGGTGCCGCTGGCCGACTCCGACGACGGCTTGGTGCCGTACCGCAGCGCGCATCTGCCGGGCGCGGTCTCCGAACTGGTGATCACCTCCGGCCACAGCGTGCAGGAGACGCCGCAGGCGATCCTGGAGATCCGCCGCATCCTGCATGCGCAATTGCAGGTGGACGCCGCCGCGACGCGGTGACGCTGCCCGTGACGGGCGGTTGTGCGCGTTCTTCGTCGAGCGCCCGCTGGGTTGCGTTGTCGCCTCATGCGCCCCACGGGCTGGGCGAGGCATCGCCTGCTGGAGCGTTGGCCGCCGCGTCGACGGAAGCGGCCAGGATGTCGCGCTGCCATCGGTGGCGCAGCCGCAAGACGGCACGGCGAATGGTTTCAATTGTGCCGAATTGCGCAGGAAAGGCGCCGAATCGTCGGTCGACGACCTGCGGTGACATCGTTGTCATCAAATTGCAGCCGCGCCTGCCAACAATGCGCGCCGCCGCGAACACGATCTCGGCCTCTCTCCCCTCCATGCCCGGCCTGCGGCCCGTTCCGTTGGCCGCGCCTACGTTCGGATTTTTCATGTCGCACTCGATCCATCTTCAGAAACGCCTGTCACTGGCGATCGCCGCCGCGTTGCTCGGTGTCGCGCCGATGGCCTTGGCCCAGGCGCAGGATGCGCAGGAGACGCAGACCGCCGCGTCCGACGCCAGCGCCAAGACCCTGGACAAGATCACCGTCGCCGTCACCCGCTACAACGCCGCGGACATGCAGATGGCCGCGACCAACACGGCCAACGTGCTGTCGGCCGAAGATCTGAAGTACACCGCCGTGCACAACATCGCCGAGGCGCTGGGTCTGCTGCCGGGCGTCAACGTGGTCAACACCGGGCAGTCGTACTTCGGCGGCGTCGACGGCGCCGCGCGCGGCGAGGGCATGTTCGCCTCGGTGCGTGGCCTCAACGCCGAGTACAACGTCAACCTGATCAACGGCGTCAACGTCGCCCAGGGCCTGCCCTACAGCCGCAGCGTGCAGCTGAGCCTGCTGCCGCCGTCGGGCCTGCAGACCATCGTGTTGAACAAGACCTCCACCGCGGCGATGGACGGCGACGCGATCGGCGGCACCATCGATTACCGCACCCCCAGCGGCTTCGACTACAGCGAGGCGATGGGTGGCAGCGTCACCGCCAGCGGGCGCATGGAAAGCCGTGCGCGCGACTACGGCGACGACGGCCTGGGCAAGGGCGCGGCCGGCGAATTCCACGCCAAGTTCGGCGCCGACAACCAGTTCGGCGTGTACACCAGCGCGTACTACGACGAGCGCCACTACGTGAACAGCGAAGTGGCCAACGCCGCCGCCTCGCGTGGCGACTGGGGCAAGAAGTACTTCTCGCGCACCACGGCCAGCGGCCAGCCGGCGCCCGGCTACGATCCGCAGGACCTGCTGATGGCCACCGGCGCCAACATCGGCTATTCCGCCGGCGATACCACGCGCTACGGCGGCAACGTGTCCTTCGACTGGCACGTCGACCCGAGCCTGCAGCTGTACGCGCGCGCCACCTACGCCTACGCCAAGACCGAGCAGAACACCGGCTACACCCAGCTGGTGCCGGCCAACGTGAGCCTGGTGCAGATCGGCACCACCGGCGTGTACCAGCCGCAGATCAACCGCGTGGCGGTGCGCTACTGGTACGAGACCAACCCGGAAGTGGCGGACCTGGCCACCTTCCAGTTCGGCGCCGACAAGCAACTGGGCAACTGGACGCTGTCGCCGAACCTGTTCTACAGCTACGGCGACAATGATCGCCCGGACCACGTGGAAATCTCCGCGCGCGTGGACCAGTACGCCTCCACCCAGTTCCCGTACGGCGGCGCCAGCACCTTCTCCGGCTACGACGGCGACGGCTTCCCCAAGCCGCTGCTGACCCCGGCGCTGCAGGCCCAGGCCAGCGACATCGGCAGCCTGTATGCGCGTCGCTACGGCCAGTTGACCAAGTCCTACAGCGGCCAGACCAAGGGCGGCGCCAAGTTCGACGTGCGCTACGACTTCGACCAGGGCGCGCTGAGCAACATCCAGTTCGGCGTGAAGTATGTCGACAGCTCCCGCGACTTCACCTCGCGCGACTGGACCAACAGCAAGTTCACCGACGGCACCCTGCTGCGCGACACCGGCCTGGTGGTCGGCCAGTACGACTCGGTGTACCCGGGCAAGTACGCATGGCCGACGGTCAAGCTCAGCAACGGCGGGCTGAAGGCGATGATCGCCCAGCATCTGACCGCGGCCAGCTTCGACACCTGCGGGAGCCTGGCGATCAACAACCAGAACTGCGCGACCATGCGTGGCGACGAGGCGGTGACCTCGGCGTATGCGATGGCCACGTTCCGCAGCGGCGACCTGGAAGTGATCCCGGGCGTGCGCTTCGAGCACACCAGCATCCGCAACACCTTCTGGACCATGCCCGAAGACGCCAACGGCAACGAACTGCCCGGCTTCTTCAGCAGCAACCACACCAGCTACGACGTGCCGCTGCCGAGCGTGTTCCTGAACTACCGCCCGGGCAACGGCAATGCGGTGTACCGCGCCTCGGTGTGGACCAGCTACACCCGGCCGGCGCTGGTGCAGCTCGGCGGCGGCGCCAACTACGACGTCTCCAGCGACGGCACCACGGTCATCACCGAGGGCAATCCGGACCTGAAGCCGATCAAGTCGCTCAACGTCGACCTGTCCGGCGAGTGGGACAACGGCCACGGCGGCCACGCGATGCTGGCCGGCTACTACAAGCGCCTGACCGACTACATCTACGAGAGCGGCTCGGATCCGGCCAACGCCGGCACCAGCACCGGCGCCGGCAATGTGCGCTACGTGCGTCCGCAGAACGGCGGCGACGGCAAGGTGCTCGGCGTCGAGGCCGCGGTGCGGCAGACCCTGCAGGGCATGCCGGCACCGCTGGACGGCTTCGGCATCGGCGCCAACGTCACCCGCCAGACCACCCGCGTCGACCTGGGCATGGACGGCTTCCACGACGAGCGCATCCAGAACGCGCCGGACCTGATGGCCAACGCCGAGCTGTTCTACGAGAAGGGCCCGCTGTCGGTGAACCTGGCCTATCACTACTCCGGCGAGTACGTCTCGGTGTACGACTACTACAACCGCGGCGCCACCTGGGACGACCTGTGGGTCAAGCCGATCACCCGCGTGGACCTGCACGTGGGCTACACCTTCAACGAGCACCTGCGCGCCGACCTGTCGGTGGCCAACCTCACCAACCGCCTGAGCTACTGGGCGCACGTGGGCCACAACAGCACCGCGATCTCCGACATCGTCGATGCCGGCCGCACCGCGCTGCTGAACGTGAAGTACACGTTCTGAAGCGGGCGCCTGCGCACGCGGGACGTCGCCACCCGCCGCACGGCCCTGTGCCGTGCGGCGGGTGGGGCGTTGTCGGCATCGCCGCGATGTTCGTCTGGCTGGCGCTGACGATCCTGCCGGGAATTGCGTGGTCGACAGAGGTGCCGGTGACGGTGCCGATCGACGGCCTGCGCCTGGACCAGGTGCAACTGCTCGGCTCGCACAACAGCTATCGGCCGGTGCCGACCGCGCAGGTGCGCCAGCGCCTGCAGGCGCACGACGCCGCCGAATGGCCGGCACTGGCCTATGGCCATCCTTCGCTGCAGGCCCAGCTCGCGCTGGGGCTGCGGCAACTCGAACTCGACGTGGCCGCCGATCCGCACGGCGGCCTGTACGCCGCACCGTATGCACGCGCGGATGCGGCGACCCGGGCCCGCATGCACGCGCCCGGCGCCAAGGTCCTGCACCAGCCGGGCCTGGACTACGCCAGCCACTGCCTGCGCTTCCGCGATTGCCTGGCGATCCTCGCCGCCTGGTCGCGCGCGCACCCAAGGCATGCGCCGCTGGTGGTGCTGGTCAATGCGGTGGATTTCGATCCGGTGCCGGGCCTGTGGCCGCACCGTTCCGCGTTCGACGCTCATGACCTGGACTCACTGGACCGCGACATCGTCGAGGTGGTCGGGCGCGCGCGCCTGATCCTGCCCGACGACGTGCGCGGCGCCGCGCCGAGCCTGCGCGAGGCGGTGCTGGCGCATGCCTGGCCGCGGGTGGCGCAGGCGCGCGGCCGCATGCTGTTCGTGCTCGACGGCAATCCGCGGCACGAGGCGCTGTATCGACAGGATCATCCATCGCTGCGCGGCCGCATGATGTTCGGCTGGTACGCGCCGGACCAGCCGGAAGCGGCGGTGCTGTCGATCGAGGATCCGCTGGCCGAGGCGCCGCGGATCCGCGCGCTGGTGACGCAGGGCTTCCTGGTGCGCACCCGCGCCGATACCGATGGCCGCGAGGCGCGCGCGCACGACCGCCGCCGCGCACGGGCGGCGCTGGAGGCCGGCGCGCAATGGATCAGCACCGATTACTACGCTGGCGCCCCGGATCCGCAGCGGCTGGGCTACTGGCTCGGTATCGCCACGGGCCTGCGCTGCGACCGGGTCACGGCCGCATGCGGCACGAGCGCACCGTGAGACTTTCCATGTTGGGGACGATGATGAAAACAAGAACGCGTTGGATGCTGTGGGTCGTGCTGCTGGTGGCGGCATTGGGCGCGCAGGCGCGGCCGGCGTCCAAGGCCGCGCCCGCGCTGCAGGTGGAGAAGGTCTGGATGCTGTTCCGCCACGGCGTGCGCGCGCCGCTGCCGGGCGAGGCCGCGGCCGCCGCGCTGGCGCCGCAACCCTGGCCGGTGTGGGACACGCCGCCGAGCCTGCTCACCGCGCACGGCCGCACGGCGGTGGAACGCAGCGGCGACTACACCCGGCAATGGCTGCTGCGCGATGGCGTGCTGCCGGCGCAGGGCTGCCCGGCCGATGGCACGGTCAGCATCTACGCCAACTCCGATCAGCGCACCATCGTCAGTGCGGAGCTGCTCGCCGACACCCTCGCGCCCGGCTGCCATCTGCAGGCCGGCCACCAGGCCGAGGGCAGCGACGACCCGCTGTTCCGTCCGGTGGAAGCCAGCGCGGTGGAGTTCGATGCCGCCGCCGCGGTGGCCTCGATCCAGCGCCAGACCGGCGGCCCGGGCGCGGTGCTGGCACCGTATGCGCGCGAACTGCGCACCATGCAGGAGATCCTCGGCTGCACGGAGCGCTGCGACTTCGTGCACATGCCCTCGTCGCTGACCCCGGGCGCGAACGGGCGCAGCCTGGCCTTGCACGGCCCGCTGGACCTGACCTCGGGCACGGCCGAGGTGTTCATCCTGCAGTACGCAGAAGGCATGCCGCTGGACCAGGTCGGCTGGGGTCGCGCGACGCCGGCGCGCATCGCCGCGGTGTCGCGACTGCACGCCTTGCTGTTCGAGATCTACGCACGGCCGCAGTACATGGCCGCGCGCGCGGGCGCGCCGCTGGCGCACCGCCTGCTGGACACGCTGGGCGCTGACGACGCGCCGCGGCTGAGCGTGCTGGTCGCCAGCGACACCCACATCGCCGCGCTAAGCGGCCTGCTCGACCTGCACTTCCACCTGCCCGGTTTCGGCCGCGACGACGCGCCCCCCGGCGGGGCGCTGGTGGTGGAGCAGGTGCGCGACCCACGCAATGGCCAGCGCTACGTGCGTGTGCGCTACCAGGCGCAGTCGCTGGACCAGTTGCGCGCGCTGACCCCGCTGAGCCTGCGCCATCCGCCGCTGCTGCAGACCCTGCAGATTCCCGGTTGCAGCGACGCCGCGACCGGGCTGTGTCCGCTGCCGAAGTTCCAGGCGCTGCTGCAGGCCGCGCTGCAGCGCCGCGGCTGAGGCGCTCCCGCCGTGACCATCGCTGCTGCCTGGCGGACCAGGTGAAGCACACATGCCGTGCCGCCTGTACGGCCGCCCTTGAGCGCACGCCGACGATGCGGTAGCGCGCGTGTCTGCCTGCGGGAGTCGACTGTCATGCAGCCGCGGCAAGCGCCGCCGACAGCCGACTGACACCCTCCGTCGTCGGGACTGAAGTCCCTCCCACAAGGAGGCCCAGTCCATCCTGCGGAACGACTTCCGTTGCGACGCGCGTTCCAAGCAACGCATGTCGCGGCCGAAGCCGCTCCTGCGCGGAAGCGTTCCTGCGGCGTGGCGCACCCCTGCCTGCATGGCCGTTGCCAGTGTCCGCCACTGGCCGGTTCCCACCACCCAAACGCAGAACGGGCCGCAATGCGGCCCGTTCTTTCTTGCAAGCGCGGGCAGGCCGGCTTACTTCAGCTTGGCGTCCGCGCGCAGCGCCTCGGCGCGGTCGGTCTTCTCCCACGAGAACGCCGTGGCCTGGTGCTGGGCGCCGGTGCCGTCGGTGTAGGTGAAGGCCTTCGGGGTGCGGCCGAAATGGCCGTACGAGGCGGTCTGCTGGTACATCGGGTGGATCAGGTCGAGCATCTGGATGATGCCGAACGGACGCAGGTCGAAGTGCTTGCGGATCAGCTTCTCGATCTTGTCGTCGGCGATCTTGCCGGTGCCGAAGGTGGTGACCGAGATCGAGGTCGGCTCGGCCACGCCGATGGCGTAGGACACCTGCACTTCGCAGCGGTCGGCCAGGCCGGCGGCGACGACGTTCTTGGCGACGTAGCGCGCGGCGTAGGCGGCCGAACGGTCGACCTTGGACGGATCCTTGCCGGAGAACGCGCCGCCGCCGTGGCGCGCCCAGCCGCCGTAGGTGTCGACGATGATCTTGCGCCCGGTCAGGCCGCAGTCGCCCACCGGCCCGCCGATCACGAACTTGCCGGTCGGGTTGATGTGGAACTTGGTGCCCTTGTGCAGCCACTTGGCCGGCAGCACCGGCTTGAGGATTTCCTCGCGCACGGCCTCGACCAGGTGCTTCTGCTTGATGTCCGGATCGTGCTGGGTGGACAGCACCACTGCGTCGATGGCGGTCGCCACGCCGTCTTCGTAGCGCAGGGTGACCTGGCTCTTGGCGTCCGGGCGCAGCCACGCCAGCGGCGAGTTCTTCTTCTTGCGCACCTTGGCCTGCTGTTCGACCAGGCGGTGCGACAGGTGGATGGCGGCCGGCATGAAGCTGTCGGTCTCGCGGGTGGCGTAGCCGAACATCAGGCCCTGGTCGCCAGCGCCCTGTTCTTCCGGCTTCTTGCGGTCCACGCCCTGGTTGATGTCCGGCGACTGCTTGCCGATCAGGTTGAGCACGCCGCAGGTCTCGCCGTCGAAGCCGACGTCGGAGCTGTTGTAGCCGATGTCCAGGATCACCTTGCGGGTCAGCGCTTCCAGATCGATCCAGGCGCTGGTGGTGATTTCGCCGGCGACGATCGCCACGCCGGTCTTGACCAGCGTTTCGCAGGCCACGCGCGCGCGCTTGTCCTGGGTCAGGATCGCGTCGAGCACCGCATCGGAGATCTGATCGGCGATCTTGTCCGGGTGGCCTTCGGAGACCGACTCGGAGGTGAAGAGATAGCTGGACATCGCGGCTATATCCTTGTATTCGGATGAAAAGATGGAGGCGAATGATACACGGGCGCCGGGCGGCGTGCATGCTGCCCGGGTCGGACGTTGCCCAAGGTTAACCGGTTGGCGCGCCATGGTGCGCCCGTCACTTTGCCGTAGTCAGATTGCAAGATCGGTGTCGCCGCCGCGGCCGAAGCTGTGCGCAGTCAGCAAGGGGGCTTGCCGTGCTCGCACTCGAACGCCGTCTTCAGGACCGCTACCCGCACTGGTTTGCCGGACGCCGCTCGCGGCTGGTCCGGCCATTGCTGCGCGGCCTGCAGAAATGGTCGGGACTGGACGCGCTGGACGCGTTCCTGGAGGCCAACCGCGACCTGCGCGGTTTCGCCCTGGTCCAGGCCGGACTGGATTTCCTGCAGGCCCGCTACGTGGTCGCACCGACCGCCGCCGAGTGCATCCCGGCGCGCGGGCGCCTGCTGATCGTCGCCAATCATCCTTCCGGGGCGCTGGATGCGCTGGCGCTGCTGGACTGCGTGGGCCAGGTGCGGCGCGACGTGAAGATCGTCGCCAACGATTTCCTGTGGGCGCTGGAAGGCCTGCGCGACCTGCTGCTGCCGGTGCGCATCCTCGGCGGCGCACCGTCGCCGGCCAGCGTGCGGGCGATCGAGCAGGCGCTGGCGCAGGAGCAATGCGTGATCGTGTTCCCGGCCGGCGAGGTCTCGCGGCTGGGCTGGGGTGGCGTCGCCGACGGGCGCTGGCGCCGCGGCTTCCTGCGCTTCGCCCTGCGCACCGCCGCGCCGGTGCTGCCGGTGCGCATCCATGCACGCAATTCGGCGTTGTTCTACGGCGCTTCGGCGCTGTTCAAGCCGGCCGGCACCGCGCTGCTGGCGCGGGAGATGTTCGCCCGCCGCGAGCGCCGCATCGCGCTCAGCCTGGGCCGCGCCCGCGCGCTGCCGCAGGACCTGCCCGAAGCCGAATTGATGCGGCGCCTGCGCAGCGAGCTGTATGCGCTCGGCCGCAGCGGTGGGCAGGCCGCGCCGAACGAAGAAGCGTTGGTCGCCGCCGAGGACCCGGCGCAACTGGCCGTGGAAGTGGCCGGCCTGCGCAGCCTCGGCCATACCCTGGACGGCAAGCAGATCCGCGTCGGCCGGCTGCGCGCCGGCTCGGCGTTGCTGCGCGAGATCGGCCGCCTGCGCGAGCTGACCTTCCGCGCGGTGGGCGAGGGCACCGGCCGGCGCCTGGACCTGGACGACTACGACACCTGGTACGAACACATCGTGCTGTGGGATGGCGCGGCCACCCGCGTGGTCGGCGCCTACCGGGTTGCCCGCGGTGCACCGGTGCTGGCCGAGCGCGGCCTGGCCGGCTTCTACACCGCCGAACTGTTCCGCTACGGCGAGGGCATGCTGCCGCGCATCGCCGCGGGCATGGAGCTGGGCCGCAGCTTCGTGGTGCCGGACTACTGGGGTAGCCGCAGCATCGATTACCTGTGGCAGGGCATCGGCGCCTATCTGCAGGACCATCCGCAGGTGCGCTACCTGTTCGGCGCGGTGTCGATCAGCGCCGCGCTGCCCTACGAAGCGCGCGAGCAGATCGTGGCCTACTACGCGCGCTACTACGGCGACGCCAGCGGCGAAGCCGCCTCGGCGCGGCCGTTCCCGTATCCGGAAGCGCCGTCGGCGTTCGACGAACTGGACGCCGACACGGCCTTCAAGGTGCTCAAGGGCAACCTCGACGCGCTGGGCGCGGCGGTGCCGATGCTCTACAAGCAGTACACCGATCTATGCGAGCCCGGCGGTGCGCGCTTCCTCGCCTTCGGCGTGGACCCTGCGTTCAACGACGCCGTCGACGGCCTGATCGAGCTGGATCTACAGCGCATCCGCAGCAAGAAGCGCGCGCGCTACCTCGAACGTCCCCGCAACGAAGCAGAGGTGGTGGCATGAGTCCGCTCAACAGCCTGGCGCCGCGCCGCGCGGTGTTCGTCTCCGATGTGCACCTGGGTGCACCGCATTGCCACGCACGCGAGCTGGCCGACTTCCTCGGCGGCCTGCGCTGCGACCAGCTGTACCTGGTCGGCGACATCGTCGACTTCTGGTGGATGGCGCAGCGCCGCGCGGTGTGGAGCGCGGCGCACCAGCGCGTGGTCGATGCGCTGCACGCGCTGGCCCGCGGCGGCACCGAACTGATCTACGTCCCCGGCAACCACGACCGGCCGATCCGCCGTTTCTGCGGGCTGGCGCTGCCGGCGATGCAGGTGCGCCGGCGCGCGGTGCACGCCACCGCCGACGGGCGTCGCCTGCTGGTGGTGCACGGCGACGACTACGACAGCGTGACCCAGTTCGGCGGCCTGCAGGAGAAGTTCGGCGACTGGTTGTACTACCGCATCCTCACCGGCAATCAGCTGACCAACCGCGTGCGCCGCCGCCTGGGCATGCGCTACTGGTCGCTGGCCGACTACCTGAAGCGGCAGAGCAGCGCCGCCGAGCGCTACATCGAGCGCTTCGTCGCCGCCGGTCTGGACGACGCGCGCCGCCGCGGCCTGGACGGGGTGATCTGCGGCCACGTGCACCGCGCCGGACTGTTCGAGCGCGACGGTCTGGTCTACGCCAACGACGGCGACTGGGTGGAAAACCTCACCGCGCTCGCCGAAGAGGCCGACGGCACCCTGCGCCTGCTCTCGCACCGCGGCGACGTGCTGCGCGAACTGCCGCCGCGCCTGCGGCTGGTGCAGGAGAACGTCTGGCCGCGCGCGGCCTGAAGCAGCCGATCGTGCCAGGCGGCGCTGCACAGCCTGGCGCGTGACTGGCAGCGTGCGTTCGACTGCTGCCGCGTCTGCGCCCCGCAGTTGCCCTTGTCGCGAATCGCCCTGGGCGTGGCACCGCCGTCCTTGCAGTGGACGGAAGCGTAGAACGCAGTGTGACCGCTATTCCACGATGACCCGTGTGTGGTGTGCATCACCGCCGCGCGCGCTTGCCCGGCTTCCGTGGCATCGGGTCTACTGCGATGCGTCGGCGCGACATGCCCGGGCAGGAACCCACGTTCGCGCCCGGGCCTCACGCTGATCCATGTCGCTGCGGCGCGCGTGCGCCGCATCCCGATCAGTTCTGGAGTTGTGGAGACAGTGAAACCAGGGAAGGCGTTGTGCGGCCGGTCGCGCAGATCCATGGGGACATGGTTCGGCTCGGCCTGGTCCGCCGTTTCTGGCGATTCCGTCCAGGCGAACGTCACCGCGCCTGGCACGCGGCCGCGGACATGCCTGCGATGGGCGTGCCTGGGCGTCCTGCTCGCGGCGAGCGCGGCCGCGATTGCGCAGAACACGATCTATGGCTGCGCGGAGCCCGCCGCGCCACGTCCGCTTCCCGATCCGCTGCTGTGCGTGCAGCAGGCGGGCGTATCGACGCCGCACACGGCGGGCGAAGCGCGGGTCGCGGCATTGTTTGCACGTGCCAAGCAGCAACTCGATGGCGGCCGCTTCGACGCCGCCGAGCAGGCGCTGGATTGCGCGCAGGCCAACCTCGGCGATGCCGGCGGCGCGCGCTTGCGCTACGAGCTCACCCGCCGCCGCGGCATTCTCGATTTCCGCCGCGAACGCCTGCCGCAGGCGCTGGCGCGCTTCGAGTGCGCGGCCACGCTGTCCCGCTCGCTGCACGACCGCATGGGCGAGGCGCGCGATCTGAACAACGTCGGTGCGGCGCTGCGCCGGCTCGGGGATTTTCGCGGTGCCCTGCGCAACCTGACGCTGAGCCTGGACATCCAGCGCGCGCGCGGCGCGGTCTCTGCGTCCGTGCTGACCAATATCGCCGACGTGTATCGCGAACTGCGCGAGTCCGACACTGCGATGCGTTACTACCGCGATGCGCTTGCCGCCAACCGCGCGCAGGGCGACGCCATCGAGGCCGCGCACGTGCAGGAAACCATGGCCGAGCTGGCGCTCGACAGCGGCGACACGCCGCAGGCGCTGGCCTGGCTGCAGGAGGCGCTTGCCGTGTACCGGGCGCAGGGCCGCCGCGTGTACGAACTGCGTGTGCACGATGGCCTGATCCGCGCGGCATTGGCGCTCGGCGACGTCGCGCAGGCGCAGCGCTGGAGTTCCAGTGCGCTGGCGCTCGCCGAGGCATGGGCGCTGCCGCTGCCGTCCGCGCTGCAGTTGCAGCTGGCGCGGACCGCCCGCCTCGAAGGCAACGCGGCCGCCGCTGCGGCCCGCCTGCGCGCGGCGCTGGCAGCGGCCGCAGGCGGCGATCCGGTGCGGGTGCCGTTGCTGGAGGAGTTGGCGCGGCTGCAGGAAAGCAGTGGCGATACGGCGGCGGCCATCGCCACGCTGCGGCGCGCGAATGCGGAGGCCGCGGCGCTGGTCCGCGCGCAGCACGATCGCCAGTTGGACTGGCTGCGGATCCGCTTCGACACCGCCGAAAAGCAGCGCACCATCGATGCCCTGCAAAGCGAAAACCGCCTGCGCCAGGTCCAACTGCGCCAGCGCACGTTGCTGCTGTGGCTGGCATTGGTGTCCGGCGTCGCCGCCGCGCTCGGCCTCTGGCTGTGGCTGCAGCGTCGCCGCCAGCGCGAACGTTTGCTGCAAGCCGCACGGCAGGTCCGCCACGAGGAGCAACTCGCGCGCTATCGGCGAGAGGCGGACGCGCTGGCCGAGGATCGCAGCCTGCTGCAGACCCTGCTCGACAGCCGCGAGGACGCGCTGTGCCTGCTCGATGCCGAAGGCCAGGTCCTGGCCACCAATCGTGCCGGCCGCCTGCTGCTCGGCGGCGCGGACGACGCCGAACCGGTCGGGCAGCCAGTGTTCGCCTGCGTTGCCGAGGGCGACCGCCCGGCGTTGCAGGCGGCGCTGGAGCGGATGGAGGACAGCGCCGCGCAACGCCTGGAGATCGTCGCACGGCATGGCACGCCGCTCGCCGTGACCTTCACGCCCTGGCGCGGCGGCGATGGGCTGGTCGTCCTTGGCCTGCAGGAACGCGACCGTGGCGCGGTGGCGGACACCGCGCAGGCCGAGCACACGCCAGCGGAGGCCGCCGCGCCTGCGTTGCGCGATGCCTTCCGGCGCGCGCTGGTCGACCTGATGCTGGCGGTCATCGACACCTGGGAGCGCGCCACCGCGACCGGTCGCCTGGAGTTGGCCGAGCGCAGCCGCATCTGGCGCGTGAACATCGACGACGGCCGCCTGCGTGCGCGGGCGATGGAGCGCTACCTGGCGGTCTCCAAATTGCCTAGCAACCCGCGCTGGCGGGACGTGCTGCGCTCGGCCTATTTCGTGCTCGCGCACTGCGGAGAGCTGTCGGCGGAGGCGCGCGCCGCCCTGCAGTCGAGGATCGACACGGTGCTGGCCTACACCCGCCGGGACGCGCTCGGCTGAGCAAGCCCGGCACTTCTCCTGCCGGCGATCGTCGGCTGCGCTAACCGGCGAGCGCGCCTGCATGGTGCGTCAGCGCCCGCGCTTGGCCGGGCAGACCACGCAGGCGCCCTTCAAGCCTTGCTCCATGCGGTAGGCGCTGTGGTGATCGCGTGCCAGGAAGGTCGTCGGGCCGAGCACGATGGGCTTGGCCGAGCGCGACGGCGCCACCACCTCGCAATAGGCGGCAATGGTGTTCAGCGTATTGGTGTACGGCTCGTGGCTATCGACCACGCCGCACTTGTCCATCGTCTGCCGCAACTGCTCGCCGTCGAAATCGAATTTCACCACCACCTCCGGTTCCTGGCTCTCCTCCAGGCACCAGTCCGGCGGCAGGGTGTCGTGGCCGTGGGCGATCAGCGGCAAGGTCAGCAGGGCCGCGGCAAGGGCGGCATGGAAGACGAAACGGCAGGCAGGCATCGGAACCTCGCAATGCGCAGAAGAAGAGTCCGCAGCCTACGAGCGGGGCTGCGGCCGATGCCAGCGCATCCGCGGGTATAGACCGGGAATAAATCCTCCTAAGTTATTGATTCTCCGATGGTGGCAACGCGCCGCGCTGCCGGCTCGCGCGTCCGCGGCCCGCCGTGCTTGCGCCGTGGCCCCGGCAATTCGACCCGATTCGCTCCCGTGGCGACCCGGGTTTGCCCTCGTGCCGCGGCGGCGGCCTGCCTAGCCTGAAATCGCCGGATCGCACCGAGTGCCGATGCGGTGGTGGCCATATCCCCCGGGGGCGATGCACGCAACCCCAGCCATCTCCAATCCCTTCCATATAGCGAGAGAACGCTCATCATGAAGAAGAAGCTCCTTGTCGCAGCCGCCTTGCTGGCGGGCAGTGTGGTCGGCGCCCCTGCGCTGGCGGCGGAAAACCCGGTGGACCAGGCCGGCATCCAGCACAACATGTACCTGGGCTGCCTGATGGACGCCAATGCCTCGCCCGACGAGGCCCTCACCGTCGTGGTCAAGACGTGCGGTTACAACCCCGGCATGCCGCTGGAGCGGTTCATCGCCACGCAACAGCCCATCATCGATGCGGTCGATCCGACCCGGCCGATGACCGACAACCTGGCCGTGTTGCGCCAGCAGCTCAGTGCCTACGAATTCTCGTTCATCGTGCGGATGGACCAGATCATCGAGAACGCCGAGGACATGGATGCGGCGGCGGTGCAGTTCGAGGAACTCGAGAAGGAAGCCATGGCACGGCTCGATCCTGCCTCCAGGAACGGCGCGCTGGTGCTGGGCGGGCTGAGCGTGGCCAAGCATTCCAACCGCTACTGGGCCAAGGTCGCGGCAGAGCATGGCGAGACCACGGCTGGCGACGCCACCGCGAAGAAGAAGGGGCGCTTCTGGCGATGGCTGGCCGTCGTGGGTTCGGACGTGGTGGGTTTCCTGCTCACCGAAAACCCGGTCACCGCGGCCACCACCTCCAGCACCGTCTACGACATCGTGTTCTGACCGGGCTGCAGCCCGCTCCGCTTGAAGACCGCCGCATCGTGCCGTGCGCCGATGCGGCGGTGACCGCCTGCCCATGACCCATGTGGGTCCGGGCCCACTCATCCCCGTTCAATGAAGAGAATGCAAATGAAGAAGCACTTTCTCGCAACCGCCGCCCTGCTGGTCGGCAGCGCCGTCGGTCTCCCCGCGCTGGCCGCGGAGAATCCCATGGACCACGCCGGCGCCCAGCACAACATGTACCTCGGTTGCCTGATGGACCTCAATCCCTCGCACGACCAGGCCCTGACGCTGCTGGTCAAGAAGTGCGGCTACGCCCCGGGCATGCCGATGGAGCAGTTCATCGCCACACAGCAGCCGATCATCGATGGGATCGACCCGACGCGGTCGGTGACCGAAAACCTGACGGGATTGCGCCAGCGGTTCAGTGCCGAGGAATTCGCATTCGTCGTGCGGATCGACCAGATCGTCGAGAACGCCGACGACCTGGAGGCCGCCGCAGCGCAATTCGAGGAGCTGGAGCGGGACGCCCTGGCGAAGCTCGATCCCACCTCCAGGAATGGCGCGTTGATCCTGGGTGGATTGAGCGTGGCCAGGCACTCCACACGCTACTGGTCCAGGCAGGCGGCCGAAAGCGGTCAGTTCGCGGCAGAGGGCGGCACCTCGAAGAGGAAGGGACGATTCTGGAAGTGGCTGGGCGTCATCGCAGCCGACGTGATCAGCTATTTCCAATCGGAGAATCCCGGCACGGCGGCCACGTCCTCCGACGATGCATACACCCTGTTCTTCGAGGGATTCGGATTCTGATCCAGGCGCTGCATGGGCAGGGAAGGGCACCCTGATGGGGTGCCTTTCCATAGAGGGAGCGACGTCAGCTCATTCGCTTTGCTGCGACTCGGCGTGGACATGCCGTTGTCGTCGCAGGAGCGGCTTCAGCCGCGACAGGCGTTACCTGTGGCGTCTCGCCGCAGCTAACGCCGCTCCTGCAAATAGCCTTCCCTCGTCATCGGAGATGCCCTTGCAGTGGCAGCGGCGCGTTCGCTTGAAGCGCTTGGCAGGATCGGCATCGGGCCGAACTGCCCGTGCCGCGTGTTGTACATCTGCGACAGCAGCAAACGAGCGACCGCCGCGCCACCGCCACTGCCATGGCCACGCACCCATTCCCGCATCGCTGCTAGCATCGGCCGATGGATTCCCTTACCCAGATCGTGCTCGGCGGTGCCATTGCCGCGGCCATCGCGCCGGCTACGCATCGGCGCGCGGCTCTGCTTGCGGGTGCCGCGCTTGGCACCGTGCCCGACCTCGATGCGCTGATCCTGCTGCCGCTGACCCGCGATCCGGTGACGCTGATGACGGTGCATCGCAGCGTCAGCCATTCGCTGTTCGTGCTGCCGCTGCTCGGCTGGATGATCTGGTGGCTGTTCCGGCGCTTCGGTCATGGGCGGGTCGCCGAGGCGCCGCGGCGCTGGTTCTGGGCGATCCAGCTGGCGCTGATCACCCACCCGCTGCTGGATGCGTTCACCGTCTACGGCACGCAGCTGTGGTGGCCGCTGCGGCCATCGCCGACGATGTGGTCGAGCGTGTTCATCATCGATCCCGCCTACACGCTGTGGCTGCTGCTGGCCTGCGCCATCGCCTGGTTCGCCCGCGCGCGGCGCGTGGCGCAGCAGGCGTTGCTCGTCGGACTGCTGTTGAGCAGTCTTTACCTGGGCTGGTCGCTGCTGGCCAAGCAGCTGGTCGACCGCGAGGCCGACCGCGCGCTGGCGGCGATGGGCCTGGCGCAGGCGCCGCGCTTCTCGGTGCCGATGCCGTTCAACACGCTGCTATGGCGGGTGGTGGCGATGACCCCGAGCGGCTACGTGATCGGCGAGCGCTCGCTGGTCGCCGACCACGGGCCGATGCGCTTCCAGGGCTATCCTTCCAACACCCAGGCGCTGGCGCAGGTGCGCGACCTGCCGGCGGTGCAGCGCCTGACGTGGTTCAACCGCGGCTTCATGCGCGCGCAGGTCAAGGGCGGCGAACTGGTGCTCAGCGACCTGCGCATGGGCCTGGAACCGGACTACAACTTCAACTTCGCGGTGGCGCGACAGCAGGGCGACGGCTGGGCGGCGATGCCGCCGCGGCAGCTGCAGGCCGCGTACCGGGCGCCGGTGGCACGTGGGCAGATTGGTGCAGCGCTGGCGCGGATGTGGCAACGGATCTGGACCGAACCGGCATCGCCCGCGCCGGTGAGCGCGCAGGTGCCTGCCACGGCGCGTTGAGCGGGTTGCAATGGTGCGTGGCGCGATGCGCCGCCAAGTCGCACGAAGCGGCAATGGCTGCCAGGGCTTACGAGCATACTTCTCGTGCCCGGCTGCCCCGCACGTGACCATCACCTGCCGCGGTGATTCCCGGTTGAAATCGAACTTCGTCACCACCTCCGGCTTGTGATCCTGCTGCAGGCAGCAGTCCGACGGTAGGTGCGGTGTCGTGGCCGTGGGCGGCTAACGGCAAGCTCGAAGGGCCGCGACGACGGAATGCGCGCCGGCGGCCGCGGTGCGGCCAGCGCGGCATGGGCGACGCGACGCTGGTGAGTGGGTGAGCTTCCTAAACACAAGGCGCGCAACAGCCGCGTTGCAGCGATGCCGCGGTTCCAGCGCATCCGCGGCGACGGATCGGGAACGAATCGGCGCAAGGCATTGATTCTTCGATCATGGAATGTCCGCCGGCAGCCAGGGCCACGTTTGCGCGATGTGGTGACGGTGCCATCGATTCGCCAATTCGACCCGGTTCGTTCCCGTCGCGACCCGGTTTCGTCCTCGTGCGTCGCCGCAGATCTGCCTAGCCTGAAACCGTCGCATCGCGCCGTGTGCCGATGCGGTGTGGTCGCCTCGGCTGGGTCCTCCGCAGGAACGTCGGGAGATCTGGGCCACCCTCCATCCATTACATGAGAACGTTGATGAACAAAAAGCTCTTTGCCGCGACCGCCACCCTCCTGGTCGGCAGTGCCTTCGGTACCGCCCCCGTACTGGCGGCCGAGAATCCGCTCGATCAGGTAGGCATCCAGCACAACATGTATCTGGGCTGCCTGATGGACACGAAAGCCTCGCGCGATGAGGCCCTCGCCGTCCTGGTCGAGAAGTGCGGCTACAGCCCTGGCATGCCGCTGGAGCACTTCATCGCCACGCACCAGCCCATGGTGGATGCAATCGATCCGCTCCGGCCGATGGCCGAAAACCTGGCCGAGCTGCGCCAACAACTCAGTGCATACGAGTTCTCGTTCATCGTGCGAATGGACCAGATTGTGCAGAACACCGAGAGCCTGGACGCCGCCGCGGTGCAATTCGAGGAATTGGAACGGGAAGGTATCGCGCGGCTTGATCCCAAGTCCAAGAATGGCGCGCTGGTTCTGGGCGGGCTGAGTGTAGTGAGACACTCAGCGCGCTATTGGTCCAAACTCGCGGCCGGCGCCACGTCGAAGCCGGACCCTAAAAAGGGCTGGGCGATTGTCTCAGTGTGCGATGCAATGGGCGCGCTTTTCTTTGGCAGCAGCGAAATGGCGTCTTCCGTTTCCTATTCAGCCTATCAAGAACTTGCTTCGCAGGGATACTTCCCACTCTACGCAAACTAAATTTTCTTCATGATCTTGCTTCAGGCATTGCGGATGAAATAAAGAAGGCGTTCCCGAAGGGGCGCCTTTCTTATCAGGCACACCGAGAATGCGGATACGTCGCCACTGTTCTGGCGCACAGGTGCAGCCTTGATCCGGGCTTCTGAAGGCGGCGGAGCCGAGCCTTCTTCGCATCGCCAGCAAAGTAGTTGCGTGCGACAACTTCAACGTCGCGGTGGCGCGGCAGCAGGGCAACGGCTGGCAAGCAATCGCCCTGGGGTAGCTGCAGGCGGCGTATCGGGCGCCGGTAGCACGCGGGCACGTTCGCGCAGCACTGGCGCGGATGTGGCGGCGGATCTGTGGACAGAGCCGGCATCGCCCGCGCCGGTGCGCGCGCAAGCGCCAGCGACGCGGTGAGCGCCATGAAAGCGACTCAATACACCGTCGCGTGCGCCTGCACGAACGAATAGAAGAACACCGCATCCGGGTCGCTCTGCACCTGGGCCATTTCCCGGCGCATGCCGGCCACGGTCTCCTCATCCACCGCGCCGGCCTGCAGCAGCCGTTCGGCCGCAGACAGCAGCAGTTCTTCCCAGAACCCGATCATGGTCTTGCGCCGCGCCGGCTCGCGGTTGTCCAGGTGCAGGGTCTTGATCTCGGTGCTGACGTCGCGATAGCCGCCGGCTAGCAGCAGGTTGCCGAGCTTGGCACCGACGAACGGGTCGCCGCCGTGGTCGTACTGGAAGTCGTTGAACGCCATCCAGTAGCGCCACACGTTCGGCGAGTACGGATGCAGCAGGAACGAGGCGTTCATCACCTCGGTCACGTACACCGGCGACCCCGGTGCCAGCACCCGCCGCACTTCGCTGAGCACCCGCGCCGGCGACGGCACGTGCTCCAGCACCCAGCACAGGAACGCCGCATCGAAGCTGCGCGGTTGGAATGGCAGGTCGCCGGCATCAGCCTGCTGCAGGGTGTAGCGGTCCTGGCACCAGGGCATGCGCTGCAGGTTGTCGCGTGCGGCCTGCAGTTGCGCCTCGCTCAGGTCGATGCCGGTGACGTGCAGCTCCGGGAAGCGTCGCAGCAAGACTTCGGTCTGGGCGCCGACGCCGCTGCCCACTTCCAGCAGGCGCCGCGCGCCGGTGTAGTCGATCTGGTTGAACAGGGTGGCTTCGAGCAGCCGGGCCTGTTTCAGCAGGCGTGCCTGTTCGGTGTCGGAATAGCCGTGCAGATAGGTCGGGGTGTCGGGAGACGAGCGCATGGCGGTGCTCCAGGGAGAAAACGTCAGGCGGCGGCGGACAAGGCAGGCGGCACCCCGGCGATCAGCGCGTCGAAGTACTCGGCGGTCAGCGCCAGTTGCGCCTGTGCGCTCTCGGCGCGGTTGACAACGGCGCGGAACGCGGCGTTCTCGGGTTGATCCTTGGCATACCAGCCCAGGTGCTTGCGCGCGATGCGCACGCCCTGCGCCTCGCCGTAGAACGCGTGCAGCGCCTGCAGGTGGCCGAGCAGGGTGTCGCGGACGAACGTCAGCGACGGCGCCGGCCGCAGTTCGCCGGTGACCAGGTAGTGCGCGATCTCGCCGAAGATCCACGGCCGGCCCTGCGCCGCACGCCCGACCATCACCGCATCGGCGCCGGTCGCGGCCAGCACCTGCGCCGCCTTCTGCGGCGAATCGATGTCGCCGTTGGCGATCACCGGAATGCGCAGCATCGCCTTGATCTGGGCGATGGTCGCGTACTCGGCTTGGCCGCTGTAATGTTGATCGCGGGTGCGCCCGTGCACTGCTAGCGCGGCGATGCCGCAGTCCTCGGCGATGCGCGCGATGACCGGGCCGTTGCGGTGGTCGCAGTCCCAGCCGGTGCGGATCTTCAGCGTCACCGGCACTGGCGAGGCCTTCACCACTGCGCTGAGGATGCGCGCCACCAGCGCCTCGTCGCGCATCAGCGCCGAGCCGGCCCAGGCGTTGCACACCTTCTTCGCCGGGCAACCCATGTTGATGTCGATCAGTTGCGCGCCGTGGTCGGCGTTGTAGCGCGCGGCCTCGGCCAGTTGCTGGGGCTCGGTGCCGGCGATCTGCACGCTGACCGGGTCCGGCTCGCCGGCGTGGTCCATGCGCTGCAGCGACTTGCGGGTCTGCCAGAAGCGCGGATCGGAGATGGTCATCTCCGACACGGCCAGGCCCGCGCCCAGCCGCTTGCACAGCAGCCGGAACGGCTTGTCGGTGACCCCGGCCATCGGTGCCAGGATCACCTTCGGTTCGATCGTGTAGGGGCCGATACGCATGCGCGTAGTGTAGCGGGGTGCATGCGCTGGCGGGCCGGGCGGCCCGCGCGGCCGTCAGCGCATCAGCTGGTACAGCTCGAAGCCGTTGTCCTTGCCGTCCAGGATCAGCAGCAGTTCGTCCGGGCCCAGCGCGACCAGGCGGCCGACGCTGTTGCCGTGCGTGCCGTCGGAGGCATGGCCGGGCGCGTAGGCCGCTTCCGGCTCGTCGTTGACCGTGCTTGCGCCGAGGAAGGCCAGCTCATGGCTGCCGGCGGACAGCGGATACAGCGTGCCGCTGCGGCGCTGCGAGCCGCTGGTCTTGCTCAGGTGGTAGCCGCAGGGATCGCGGCGGATCTCGGCCTTGAAGTGGGGATAGGCGTAGGCGAAGTGCGGGTCGATCTGGATCGAGCGCACCTTCCAGCGGCCCTCCAGCTTGCCGGGCTGCTGCGGCGTCTGCGCGCGCTGCAGCAGGCTGCGCGCCAGCGCCGCGCCCTTTTCCTGCTCGGCATCGTCGTAATGCGCCGCGATCACCTGCTGCAGGCGTTCGGCGGAGACGGTCACCGCGGCGCGGTCGGCGTCGGCGGCCAGGCTGTTCCAGTCGCAGTGCGGTGCCGCGGCGGCGGACAACGGGAGCAGCAGTGCGCACAGCGCGGCGAACGGGATGACGGAACGGCGGGGCATCGGCAACTCCTTGTCGGATGCGTGGCCGGCGCAGCGCCGGCGCTGGTTTGTGATGGCAGGCAACGGCGACGGCCGGCGCCGTCGCGCCGATCGCTCAGCCGGCCTCGGGCGTCAGCCGCGGCATCGATGCCGCCGCGCCTTCGGCCTCGGTGGAGCGCGCCGCGTAGTGGTTGGCGAAGCGCACATGGGTGGCGAACGCGGCGTTCGGCGACTGCGCCAGCGACGCCACCAGGGCGCCGTTGAAGGCGTCGCCGGCACCGGTGGTGTCCACGGTATGCGCGGTTTCGGCGCCGATCCGGTAGTAGGGCTGGGTGTCGCCGAGCAGGCGCTCCTCAGGGTGCGAGATGAACGCACCGACCGCGCCCAGCGTCACCACCACGGTGCCGCCCGGCAGCAGCTTGCGGCACAGCGCGTGCAGGCTGCCGCCATCGGTGGCGGCGACGTCGTCGGCGTCCACGCGCACGCCGACATGGCGGGCGAGCAGGGCGGCGAACTCGGTTTCGTTGGGGGTCAGCACGTCGGCCAGCTTGAGCAGGCCGATGCTGGTCTGCGCGTTGGCCGGGGCGGCGTTGAGCACCGTGGTCAGGCCAGCCTCGCGGGCCAGCGCCAGGGTGCCCTCGATGGTCTCGATCGGCGATTCCAGCTGCGCCAGCAGCACCCGCGCCGAGCCCAGCAGCGGACACTGCGCCTGCACGAAGTCCAGGCTCAGCGCGGCGTTGGCGCCGGCGCCGATGACGATGGTGTTGCGGCCGTGGCCGTCGACGTAGATGCCGCCGGTGCCGGTCGGCTCGCTGCGGGCCTCGGCGACCAGGGCGATACCGTCCTGCGCGGCCAGGCCGCGCGCCATCGCGCCGCCGGCGTCGTCGCCGAGCGCGCAGACGAAGCTGGTGCGCGCGCCGGCACGCGCCGCCGCCACCGCCTGGTTGAAGCCCTTGCCGCCGGGGCCGGTGCTGTAGCGGCCGGCGATGGTCGCCCCCGGTGCGGGCAGATTCTCGCACCGCCACACATGGTCGACATTGAACGAACCGACGACGATGACCGAACTCATAGGCATGTACTGCTTCTCGACTGGAACTGAAAAAAGAAAGACGGGTGCGGCGGATGCCGCGGCCGGATCAGGCGAAGTGCGACAGCACCCCGGCGATGGTCGCGGTCATGAAGGTCGCGATCGAGCCGCCCAGCACCGCACGCAGGCCGAAGCGGGCCAGGTCGTGGCGGCGCTCGGGGGCCAGGCCGCCGATGCCGCCGATCTGGATCGCGATCGAACTGAAGTTGGCGAAGCCGCACAGCGCGTAGGTGGCGACCAGCCGGCCTTCCGCGCTCAGGCTCACGCCCGGCACCTGGCCCTGGACGATACGCGACAGCTCGGTATACGCCACGAACTCGTTGATGACCACCTTCTGGCCGATCAGCGAACCGACCGTGGTCGCATCCGGCCATGGCGTGCCGATTACCCAGGCCACCGGCGCCAGCACGTAGCCGAAGATGGTGGACAGGTTGGTCGGGCGGCCGATCACGCTGGCCAGGCCGGTGACGTCGCCGATCCAGGTCAGCGGCGCATTGACCAGCGCGATCAGGGCGATGAACGCCAGCAGCATCGCGCCGATGTTCAGCGCCAGGCGCAGGCCGTCGCCGGCGCCGGCGGCAGCGGCGTCGATCACGTTGCTGGTGGTCTTCTCCACTTCCATCTTGACCGTGCCGCGGGTCAGCGGCGTGCCGGTTTCCGGGATCAGCAGCTTGGCCACCACCAGCGTCGCCGGCGCGGCCATGATGCTGGCCGCCAGCAGATGCTTGGCATAGAACGCCTGCTGCGCCGGATCGCCGCCGCCGAGCATGCCCACGTAGGCCGCCAGCACGCCGCCGGCGATGTGCGCCATGCCGCCGATCATCATCGTCAGCAGCTCGGACTCGGTCATGCGCGGGATGTACGGACGCACCGTCAGCGGCGCCTCGGTCTGGCCGATGAACACGCTGGCGCAGACGCTGGTGGTCTCGGCGCCGGACACGCGCATCACCTTGGTGATCGCCCAGGCCATCACCCGCACCACCGCCTGCATCACCCCCAGGTGGTACAGCACGCCCATCAGCGCGGAGAAGAAGATGATGGTCGGCAGCACCTGGAAGGCGAAGATGAAGCCGTAGGTCTTGGTGTCGAGCAGGCTGCCGAAGATGAAGCTGGAGCCTTCGTTGACGAAGCTCAGCACCTTGACGAACACCTGGCCGAGCCAGTCGAACACCTCACGGCCGCCCGGGACCAGCAGCACCAGCGAGGCGAACCCGATCTGCAGGACCAGGCCGGTCGCGACCAGCTTCCAGTCCACCGCCCGGCGGTTGTTGGAGAACAGCCAGGTGATCCCGATCAACACCGCCAAACCGAACAGGCCGAAGCCGATCCTTCCCAATCCCTCGACCATCTGCGTCCCCGGTCCCCGACCAAAGACGGGAAGCCTAGTGCAGGGGGTGACGGCCGGCAAGGCGAGGCGTGTTCAGTCGGGGGATTCGGGATTGGGGATTGGGGATTTGCAAGAGCGGGGCGCCTGGCTGCCGCCGGCGTGGCGGCGCCGACGGTGCCTCGCGGCAGCGCCGCTACACTGTGCGGCCGCCCGCCGGCCGTGCCGCGGGTTCGCTCAGCAGGAGGAGTTGCCATGCAATACCGTCGCCTCGGTGCCACCGGGCTGCAACTGTCGGCGCTGTCGTTCGGCGCCTGGATCAACTTCGGCGGGCAGACCGGCCGCGACGAAGCGCGCAACCTGATCGCCGCCGCCTGGGACCACGGCATCAACTTCTTCGACAACGCCGAGGTCTATGCGCACGGCCGCGCCGAGCAGGTGATGGGCGACGTGATCGCCGACCTGCGGCTGCCGCGCGACGGCTTCTGCGTGTCCAGCAAGGTCTACTTCGGCGCCGTCGAGTCGCCGCGCCCCACCCAGCGCGGGCTCTCGCGCAAGCACGTCACCGACGCCTGCCATGCCGCGCTCAAGCGGCTGCGGGTGGACTATCTGGATCTGTACTACTGCCACCGCCCCGATCCGGACACGCCGGTGGAGGAAACCGTGCGCGCGATGGACGCGCTGATCCGCCAGGGCAAGGTGCTGTACTGGGGCACCTCCGAGTGGCCGGCCGAGCGCATCCGCGAGGCGGCGCAGGTGGCGCGCGCGCTGGGCCTGCACGGGCCGTCGATGGAACAGCCGCAGTACAACCTGCTGCACCGCGCGCGCGTGGAGCAGGAGTACGCGCCGCTGTACGCCGAGCTCGGCCTGGGTACCACCATCTGGTCGCCGCTGGCCTCGGGCCTGCTGACCGGCAAGTACAACGACGGCATCGATCCGGCCTCGCGGCTTGGCCAGGAGCGCAATGCCTGGCTGCAGCAGGAGGTGATCGGGCCGCCGGCGCAGCGCCGCATCGAGCGCGCGCGCGCCTTCACCGCGCTGGCCGCGGCCGAGGGCGTGGCGCCGGCGGCGCTGGCGGTCGCCTGGTGCCTGCGCAACCCGCACGTGTCCACGGTGATCCTCGGCGCCAGCCGGGTGTCGCAGCTGCTGGAGAACCTGGCCGCGCTGGAACTGGCCGCGCGCGACGACGCGGCGTGGTGGGAACGGGTCGACGCCGCGGTGCGCTGACGACGGCATGCGCTTGCGCCGCCGCAATGCAGCGGCGGCGCGGCGGCGAAGGCGTCGATGTGTGGCGATCTTTGGAATCTTTCGTGGTCGGGGTTTCGATCGGGATTGCGAATCGAATCGGGCGAGAATGGGTCTTGATTAAGTATTGAGAATCATTATCATCTCGATGCACCCCGTGGATGGAGTTCGACCATGACCGCTCAACCCGTGCTGTTGCGTCACCCCGAGACCCTGAGCCTGCGCGAGCGCACCGTGCCGCGCGCCGTGCCGGCCGAAGAAACCATCAGCAGCCAGGCGTTGCTCAAAGGCCGGCGCGAAGTGCTGATCCAGCACGGCGACCGCGTCTATCGCCTGCGCCACACCAGCAACGACAAGCTGATCCTGACCAAGTAATACCCTCCGGCCGCTGCGCGCGGCCGGCCTCCCCGCTCGATCTGCCGCCACCTGGCCGACGCCCTTGCGCGCCGGCCGCGGCCGCCTCGCAGTCGCGATCCTTCTCTCCCCCTCGGCCAGGAGCGGACCCCGCGCCGTGCCGGTCGAGGGTCTTAACGCGACCACCGATGCTCCCCATGTTCCGTACCGCTCCGTTGACTGGCGCGCTGTGGCTGGCCCTGGCCGCCTGCGCGCATGCCGCTCCTGTTTCTGCCGACACCTCCGCCGACGCCGCCAGTGCGGCGGCCGCCATCCGCGATTTCGATCGCCTGCAGGTCACTGCCACCCGCACCCAGCGCGCCATCGTCGACGTGCCCGGCAGCGTCGACGTGATCGACCGCGAACAGATGGACCGCACGTTGGTCCATGACCTGAAGGATCTGCTGCGCTACACGCCCGGCGTGTCCGCCACCGGCAACAGCGGCCGCTTCAGCGGCATCTCCGGCATCCGCATCCGTGGCCTGGACGGCAACCGCGTGCTGATCCAGACCGACGGCATCCCGGTCTCGGACACCTTCAGCTTCGGCAGCTACCTCAACGCCAACCGCAACTTCGTCGACATGGACACGCTCAAGCGCGTGGAGATCGTGCGCGGTCCGGCCAGCGCGCTGTACGGTTCGGATGCGCTGGGCGGGGTGGTCGCCTACGTCACCAAGGATCCGGCCGACTACCTGGCGCCGGGCAAGGACAGTTACGTCGGCCTGAAGTTCGG
The DNA here is from genome assembly GCF_034105325.1 of Xanthomonas sp. LF02-5. NCBI lineage: Bacteria > Pseudomonadati > Pseudomonadota > Gammaproteobacteria > Lysobacterales > Lysobacteraceae > Xanthomonas > Xanthomonas sp. LF02-5. The sequence continues at coordinate 373,552 of NZ_JAXGGF010000001.1, forward strand.
CTACGAGAGCGAGTGGAAGGGGTTGTTCGCCGGCGCGCTGGTCGCCTTCGGCGGCGACCGCTGGAGCGGCATGGCCGCGCTCAGCCATCGCCAGGGCCAGGAAAGCGAAACCCAGGGCGACAACCGCAGCATCGGCGCCGCCCGCACCGCGCCCAATCCGCTCAGCAGCGACGGCCGCAGCCTGCTCAGCAAGCTGGTCTACGCGCCCAGCGCCAATCAGCGCTTCAAGCTGACCGTGGAAGGCAACGAGGACTACTCGCGCATCGATGCGCTGAGCAACGTCACCGCCAGCATCCTGTCGCAGCGCGGCCGCGACCATCAGACCCGCGCCCGCGTGTCGCTGGCACACGAGGTGGACCAGCTCGACACGCTGCTCGCCGACGACCTGCAGTGGCAGCTGTACCGCCAGGACAGCCAGAGCCTGCAGCGCACCGACGAACGCCGCAGCAACGGCACGCTGCGGCACATGGAGCACGACTTCGACCAGCGCCTGTACGGGCTGCAGGCGAATCTGCACAAGCGGGTCGATCAGGGGCGCGTCGTCCACGACATCAGCTACGGCATCGATCTGTCGCACACCGACACCCACGAAAAGCGCGACGGCCACACGCTGAACCTGCGCACCGGCGCGATCAGCAAGACCGTGGGCATGGAAACCTTCCCGGTCCGCGACTTCCCGATCACCGAGACGCTCAAGGCCGGCGCCTACCTGCAGGACGAGATCGCGCTGGCCGACGGCCGCTTCAGCCTGACGCCGGCGCTGCGTGCCGACTATTACCGGCTGTCGCCGCAGGTCGATGCGATCTTCGCCACCGACAATCCCGGCGTGGCGGCGAAGAAGATCAGCGATCGCAACGTCTCGCCCAAGCTCGGCGCGATCTGGCGCCTGGACGACGCCTGGTCGTTGTACGCCAACTACGCGCACGGCTTCCGCGCGCCGCCGTACAACGACGTCAATATCGGCTTCACCAACCTGCTGATCGGCTACACCGCGATCGCCAATCCCGACCTGAAGCCGGAGACCAGCCGCGGCGCCGAACTGGGCGTGCGCTACGCCGGTCCGGCCGTCTACGTCGGCCTGAGCGCCTACCGCAACGCCTACCGCGATTTCATCGAGTCCTACCGCTTCGTCGGCTTCAACGCCGACGGCCTGATGCTGTATCAGTCGCGCAACGTCGACCGGGTGACCATCCGTGGCGTGGAGGCCAAGGCCGGTGTCGACTTCGGCGCACTCGATGCGCGCTGGGCTGGCTGGTCGCTGCAGGCCAGCGCGGCCTATGCGCGTGGCGACAACCGCACCGACGGCACGCCGCTCAATTCGGTGGATCCGCTGCGCGGCGTGGTCGGGCTGGGCTACGACCGCAGCAGCTGGGGCGCGCAACTGGTCGCCACCTCGGTGGCGAAGAAGCGCCGGCCGGAACTGCCGACCTACTACACGCCGGCCGGCTACGCGACGCTGGACCTGCTCGCGCATTGGCACTTCACCGAAGGTGTGCGGCTCGACGTGGGCGTGTTCAACCTGGCCGACCGCCGCTACATCGACTGGAACATGCTGCCCGGCGCGACCCTGGCCAGCAGCGCCGTGCTCGACCGTTATACCGGTGCCGGGCGCAACGTCTCGGTCAGCCTGGCGCTGGACTGGTAGCGGCGGATGCGCACGGCCGCGCCAGCGCGTACCGGCCCGGAGCGGATCGCCGCGCCGCTGCCGCGCCCGGCGCAGCTGGCCGCACTGGGCACGGTGTTGTGCCTGTACCGCGCCCACACCGGCGCCGAACTGATCGGCTGGCGCCACGCCTGCAGCGTGGCCGCGCACCTGGACGTGGACAGCGATGGCGTGCTGGAGAGCCTGCGCTTCTACGACCGCCAACACCAATGCTGCTGGCGCCTCTACCTGCTGCCCGACAGCGATTTCGTCGCATGGGACATGCTGCTGTCGGCGCTGCCCGCGGCGCAGGACGCCGCCGATGGCGGCGTCGCCGAGCGGCTGTGGCGGCGCGTCGCCGGGCGCCTGCGCGGCGACGGCTGGCATGCGCGTGCGCTGCGCCTGCACGCGGCCGATGGCGTGCTGGCGGCCAGCGTCGCCGGCGTGTCGCCGCTCGGTGCCAGCATCGCCCGCCGCATCGCGCGCCTGGAGGCGGCCGAGGGCGACGTGCTGGTCGACGACTGCTGTTGCGCCCGCGCCGGACGCCCTGCGCCGCGCCCCGATCCCGACCGGCCGTGGCCGCTGCTGCGGTTGTGAGCGGCCGCTGGCGTTTCCTCGTTTCCCATCAACCAAGACTCCTCTCTCGATGATGAAAGCTCCGCCCCTGTTCTGCGCCTTGCTGCTTGCCGGCAGCCTCCCCGTCCACGCCGAGAGCGCCGACCCGGTGCGCGACCGTGCCAGCATCCTGGCGATGCAGGGCGAGTACACGGTGGCGTTCGCCTTCGACGAGACCGTGCTGCTGCAACCAGGCTACGCGCGCGCCGCGCCAATGCGCAGCGGTGGCGACGAAGTGGTGATCGTGGTCGAGGACAGTCCGCGCAAGGTGGTGCTGCAGCATCTGCTGGTGGAGCCCAAGAGCGGCCACGTGACCAAGCACTGGCGCCAGGACTGGATCTACGAGGCGCCGCAGCGCTTCGAGTTCAGCGCCGACCAGACCTGGCAGGTGCGCCCGCTCGACGCGGCGGCCACCCGCGGCGCCTGGACGCAGTGCGTGTACGAGGTCAGCGACGCGCCGCGCTACTGCGGCACCGGGCGCTGGGACTACGCCGATGGCCATCCGACCTGGACCAGCGACCTGAGCTGGCGTCCGTTGCCGCGCCGCGAGTACACCAAGCGCAGCGACTACAACGCGCTGGCGGTGGTCAACCGGCATACGCTGACCCCGGCCGGCTGGACCCACGAGCAGTTCAACACCAAGGTGCTGCGCAAGCCCGATGGCAGCCAGCAGGCCATCGCCCGCGAATTCGGCTTCAACGACTACGTCAAGACCACGACCGTGGATTTTGCACCGGCCTACGCCTACTGGAAGGCCACCCAGGGCTACTGGGCCAGGGTGCGCGCGCGCTGGGACGGCCTGCTCGGCAAGCCGCCGGGCGTGCAGCTGAAGACCAAAGTCGACGGCATGGCGATCATCGTGCCGCTGTTCGGCCAGGCCGAGGCGGTGCAGCAGGGCAAGCCGGTCAGCGATGCGCAACTCGATGCGGTGTTCGCGCAATGGACGGCGCCGGCGCCGGCCGCGCGCTGAGCACAGCGCCGGCGACACAGCCAGGGTGGGGAAGGCGGCCGGGATGGCGCCTTCCCCTTTTTCTTGCGTGTGTCGCGTCGCCGAAGATGGTGCTTGGCGCTGGCAGGCGCGTAGATCGCGGCTCACGCTCTGAGCCGCAGGTGCGCCAACGGAGGCAAGGCGACGCAAGGCCGGCGCCAGCACGGCGCCGCGCGGGATTCTCAGCGTCCCGCGTCGTGCGCGCGTGTGGTCGTCGCCGGTGCGGGCGGCGTCGTTGGCGATGACGCGTCACCCGTGGAGGCGGACATCACCTGCTCGATCCACGGCAGATAGCGCGACACGCGCACGGCGTGCACGATCTGGCCGTAAAGACCCTGCACGAAGGGACGATCCGCGGTCCAGGTCGCCCAGAACGGATGGTCCGGCGGATAGTTGCCCCACGACGCCAGTCCGATCAGTTGCCGCGCGTCGCCGGTGCCAATCAGCAAGGGGCCGCCGCTGTCGCCGCTGCCGGTGATGCCTTCCAGCGGCAGGGCGGCCGGGGGCGCGTCGAAGCGATACGAGAGGTAGCGTGGGTCGGCGCCGACGATCGTGTTGAACGCATGGCGCAGCACGCCGCGATGGGCGCCGTGGGGATCCTGGCCGGCGTTGCCGTCGCCGGTGGCGCCCTTACCGATCAGTTCGGCGGTCATCCCCACCTCGCCGTCGCCGCGGTACAGCGCGGCCGGCGCCACGCCCGTTACCGGCGTGGCCAGCTCGATCAGCGCAATATCGTCGGAGGCGGCCAGAAACGCGTAGAACTTGGCGAAGTCGCGCGAGGCCAGCGCCTCCTGCACCAGCGCATCGGGCGGCTTGCGGTAGCCGGGATGGAGGACGACGCGCCTGATCCTGTACGCCACGCCGCCGATGGACATCTCCTGGTCCATACCGGGCATTTGCATCGGCGCCGCGTGCGCGGCGGTGACGACCCACTGCGGCGCGATCAGCACGCCGTGTCCTTCGCCGGGCAGGTCGGCCAGTGCAGGGAATGCCGCCGCCGGGATCCGATAGCGCGCTTCCTCCAGGTCCGCCCTGACCACCACGGCGCCGGCCGTGTTGGCGATGGCCAGCAGGCAACAGGCGACAATCCATTTCATGTGGTTCTCCTTTCGATGCAGCGTGATCTTACCCATGGCGCGGCACGCATCGCTCCCGTCGTCGCGGCAGACCGCCGCCGAGGGCCGGTGGCGACCGCATCGCGTCCGCGCAGCCCGCGGCGCTCTTCCAAATCCCCAGTCCCGGCTCCACTCAGTTCTCGCGCAGCGCCAGCGCCGGCGGCGTGCGCAGGATGCGGCGGGTGCCGGACCAGCCGGCGAGCAGGCTCAGCGCCACGCCACCGAGGCCGCCGAGCAGCAGCGCCGGCCACGGCGGCGACAGCGCGAGGTCGAAGGCCTGCCTGGCCACCACCACGCCGATGATCGCCGCCGCGCCCACCGCGAGCAGCGCGGCGAGCAGGCCGAGCGCGCCGAACTCCACCAGCACCGCGCCGCGCAATTGCCCACGCCGCGCGCCCAGGGTGCGCAGCACTGCGCTGTCGTAACGACGCTCGCCGGCAGTGGCCTGCAGGGCGGCCAACAGCACCAGTGCGCCGGCCAGCAGGCTGAAGCCCATCACCAGTTGCACCGCCTGGGCGACGCGGTCGATGACCTCGCGCACGCGCTGCAGGATCGCGTCGATGTCCAGCAGCGACACGTTCGGATAGGCGCGGCTGAGTCCGCTCAGTTGCGCGGCCGAGGCGCGCGGCAGATGGAAGGCGGAGATCAGGTTGTACGGGGCATCCTGCACCGCACCGGCGTTGAGCAGCAGAAAGAAGTTGACCCGGAACGAATCCCAGTCGGCCTTGCGCACATTGGTGACGGTGAAACTGCGCTGCTGGTCGCCGAGCAGCAGGGTGATGCGATCGCCGAGCTTGAGCCCGTAGCGCTGCGCCCAGCCTTCCTCCACCGAGGCTTCGGCGGCGGTGCTGTCGGCCGCCCAGAAGCGTCCGGACAGCAGCCGGTTGGCGGCGGGGAATTCGTGCCGCCAGGAGAAGTTGATCGGCCGGTCGCTGCCGTCGCCATCGTCCTCCGGCCCCTGCTCGCGGCGCTGCGGCGGCTTGCCGTTGATCGCCACCAGCTTGCCGGTGCTGAACGGCTCGACCTCCGCATCGGCGACACCGAGCGTGCGCAAGGTGCCGAGCACCTGCTCGGCCTGATCGGGCTGGATGTTCATCAGGAAGTAGTTCGGCGTGTCCGCCGGCAGCCGGTCGCGCCACTGCCCGAGCAGGCCGGGGCCGATCACCGCCAGCAATAGCAGGGCACACAGCGACAGCGACAGACCCACCAGTTGCACCACGCTCAGTGCGCGGCGCCGGGTCAGCGCCGCCAGGCCCAGTTTCCAAGGCCCGCGCAGCCGTCCCTGCAGTCGCCGCAGCACCGCCAGCAGCACCCCGCCGACCACCGCGGCCAGCGCCGCCAGCAGGGTCAGGCCGCCCAGCACCCAGGCCGCCAGCACGCCGTCGCCGGTGGCGTAGACCGCCAGCACCACGGTGGCGACCAGGGCCGCGGCGTAGACCAGCAGTGAGGTTGGCGGCAGCGCGGCGAAGCTGCGGTTGAGCACGCGCATCGGCGGCACGTCGCGCAGGCGCAGCAGCGGCGGCAGGCCGAAGCCGAGCAGCAGCAACAGGCCGATGCCGGCACCGGCCAGCGCCGGGGTCGCCTGCGGCAAGGGCAGGCGGTCGGGAATCAGGCTGCCCAGCGCTTCGACCAGGCCGACCTGGGCCAGCATGCCCAGGCCCACGCCGAGCGCGCAGGCGGGGATCGCCAGCAGCAGCAACTGCACCGCCAGCGCACCGAGGATGTCGCGCTGGCGCGCGCCCAGGCAGCGCAAGACCGCGACCTGATCGATGCGGCGCAGGGCGAAGCGGTTGGCGGCCAGCGCGGTGGCGACGCCGGCCAGCAGCACCGCCAGCAACGCGGCCAGCGCCAGGAAGCGCCCGGCGCGGTCGAAGGCGCCACGCACGCCGCGCTGGGTGTCCTCGATGCCGACCAGGCGGTAGGCCTTGGCACGCGGCGCCAGCCATTCGCGCAGGGCGGCGATCTCGCCGGGCGCGCCGGCGAACATCAACCGGTAGGACGCGCGGCTGCCGGGGCCGAGCAGGCCGGCGGCATCGACGTCGGCGCGGTTGACCAGCAGCGGCGGCGACAATTGCATCAGTTCGCCGGAGGCATCCGGCTCGGCGCGCAGCACCCGGGTCACGCGCAGCGTGCCGGCGCCGAACTCCAGCGCATCGCCGAGCTTCAGCCCCAGCGCTTCGAGCAGGCGCGGATCGGCGTAGGCCTCGCCGCGTGGCGGCGGCCCGGCGCGTTCGCTGCCGGCGCCGACGGTGTCGCGCGCGACCAGCAACTCGCCGCGCAGCGGATAACCCGCGCCCACCGCCTTGATGTTGGCCATCTGGCTGGCGTCGCCATGGAACAGCACGCTGGGGAAACTGACCATGCGCGTACTGCGCAGGCCGCGCCGCTGCGCTTCCTCGGCGAAGGCGGCGGGGATGTCCTGGCGTCCGCTGACGCCGAGGTCGCCGCCGATCACTTCAGCCGCGCTGCCGGTCAGCGCCAGGGTCACCCGGTCGACCAGGGTGCCGACCGCGGTCATCACCGCCACGCCCAGCACCAGCGCGGCGAACACGGTCAGCAGATCGCCGGCGAACAGCTCGCGGCGCAGTGCGCGCGCGGCGTGGCGCAGCACGTTCATGCGGCATCCGCCGCGTCGGCGGCGCGCAGGCGGCCGCCGTCGAGCCGGTAGCGGTGTTCGCAGCGTTGCGCCAGGCGCATGTCGTGGGTGACCAGCACCAGGGTGGTGTCGCTGCCTTCGTTGAGCGCGAACAGCAGGTCGCTGATCTGTTGTCCGGTGGCCTGGTCGAGGCTGCCGGTGGGCTCGTCGGCGAACAGGATCCGCGGCCGCGCCACGAACGCGCGCGCCAGCGCCACGCGCTGCTGCTCGCCGCCGGACAGTTGCCGCGGGTAGTGCCGCGCCCGCGCGCTCAGCCCGACCGCCTCCAGCACCTCGCGCACCCGCGCCGGATCCTCGCGTCCGGCCAGTTCCAGCGGCAGGGCGATGTTCTCGGCCGCGGTCAGCGACGGCAGCAGGTGAAAGCTCTGGAAGACGAAGCCGACCTCGCGCGCGCGCAGCGCGGCGCGCGCTTCCTCGTCCAGTGCATTGAGCGACTGCCCGGCCAGCACGATCTCCCCGCGCGTGGGCAGGTCGAGGCCGGCCAGCAAGCCGAGCAGGGTGGTCTTGCCGGAGCCGGAGGCGCCGACGATGGCCACGCTGTCGCCTTCACCGATGGTCAATCCAACCTTGTCGAGAATGTGGACCGTACCCTCCGGTCCGCTGACGGATTTGCCGACATCGCGTACGTCGATGGCGATGCTGGCGCGAAGCGTGGGGGCCTGACTGTCGATGAGGGAATCTCCAATGCGTGGCGACGAGACGAGAAGCAAGCGGGCCTGGATGCGCCGCGCCTGGCTGCTGCTGGCATGGTGGGTGCTGCTGCCCGCCATCGCCTGTGCCAAAGGTGCGACGGGGCCGGTGCTGGTGCTCGGCGACAGCCTCAGCGCGGCGCACAACATCCCGGTGCAGTCCGGCTGGGTGGCCTTGCTGGACAAGCGCCTGCAACAACAGATGCGGGCGCCACCGGCGGTGGTCAATGCCAGCATCAGCGGCGAGACCTCGTCCGGCGCGCTGACCCGCCTGCCGGCGCTGCTGCAGAAGCATCGGCCGTCGGTGGTGGTCATCGAACTGGGCGGCAACGACGCATTGCGCGGGCTGAGCCCGGCGGAACTGCGTGGCAACCTGGAGAAGATGATCGTGCTGAGCCGTGACGCCGGTGCGAAGGTGCTGTTGCTGGGCATCGATGTGCCGCCGAACTACGGACCGGGCTACCGGCAGCGCCTGCGCGCGGTCTATGCGGACCTGGCCAGGCAGTACCGGACGGGCCTGCTGCCGTTCCTGCTGGAGGGCGTGGCGATGAACCCGTCGCTGATGCAGGGCGATGGCCTGCACCCCACCGCGGCGGCCCAGCCCAAGGTGCTGGATAATGTCTGGCCTCAGCTCAAGCCATTGATTACGCAGTAATTTTTTTGTCGCTCAGGCAGATGAAGCGGTCTTCACGCCGCCACCACCGCACATCCGGCATGTTTCACAAAGCTGAAGACTGAGGAAGCGTTATGCGTCAGACCAAGGAAACATCCGGGCTCGTGCTGGTCGTGGAGGACAACCGCAATATTTCCGAGATGATCGGCGAGTACCTGGAAGGCCGCGGGTTCGAAGTGGATTACGCCTGCGACGGCCTGGACGGCTACCGCTTGGCGGCGGAGAACAGCTACGACGTGGTGGTGCTGGACCTGATGCTGCCGCGTCTGGACGGCATCGAAGTGTGCCGCCGCCTGCGCAACGACGCGCGCAAGTCGACCCCGGTGCTGATGCTGACCGCGCGCGACACGCTCGACGACAAGCTCACCGGCCTGGGTTTCGGTGCCGACGACTACCTGACCAAGCCGTTCGCGATCCAGGAACTGGAGGCGCGCCTGCGTGCGTTGATCCGCCGCGAGCGCCGCCAGGTCGGCTCGGAAGTGCTGAAGGTGGCTGATCTGGTGCTGGATCCGGTGAGCATGCGTGCCACCCGCGCCGGCACCGAGCTGCAGCTCTCGCCGATCGGCCTGCGCCTGCTGACCATCCTGATGCGCGAATCGCCGCGCGTGGTCACCCGCCAGGAAATCGAGCGCGAGATCTGGGGCAACGGCCTGCCGGACTCGGACACCCTGCGCAGCCATCTGTACAACCTGCGCAAGATCATCGACAAGCCGTTCGACCGCCCGCTGCTGCACACCGTGCAGAGCGCCGGTTACCGCATCGCCGACATTGCCCAGCCGATGAGCTGAGGCGGCGCCCGATCGTGGATGCAACGCGGCCCCGCTGAACGGGGCCGCTTGCACGAAAGGCTCACGATCGGCCTTCCTATAATCGCGGCAACGATCACGGATGCCGTATGCCGCACGGGTTGCCGCGCAAACTTCGCCTCGCCCTGATCGCCCGCATCGTGTTTGCGGGCTGCGTCGTCACGCTTGCCAGTTATCTGGTGGTCGCGATCGTGCAGCACTCGCTGGTCGGCTCGATCCTGCAGCAGGAAGCGCGCTATTACTGGCGCGTGCATGCGCAGCAGCCGCAGCAGCTTCCGCCCAATACCCACAGCCTGCGCGGCTACCTGGTGGCGCCCGGCCAATCCGATGCCGCGGTGCCCGTCGACCTGCGGGGGCTGGCGCCCGGCCTGCACGAGGACCGCCCCGGCGGCGAGATCGTGCTGGTCGACCAGAACCCGTCCGGCCGCCTGTATCTGGTGTTCCTGCGCGCACCGGCGCAGCGGCTGGCGTTCTGGTTCGGCGTGGTGCCGACCCTGTTGACCCTGATCGCGGTGATCGTGGTGGCCTGGTTGACCTGGCGGGTGTCGCGACGCTTGCTGTCGCCGATGAACTGGTTGGCGCGGCGGGTCTCGCGCTGGGATCCGCGGCACCCGGCCGCCGCCGATCTGGCCCCGGAAAACCTGCCGGCCGACGTGCAGGGCGAAGCGCGGCAACTGGCCGCCGCGCTGCATGCGCTGGCCCAGCGCGTCACCGACCACGTCGCCCGCGAACGCAACTTCACCCGCGATGCCAGCCACGAACTGCGCACCCCGCTGACGGTGATCCGCGTCGCCACCGACATCGCGATGACCGAGCAGGAACTGCCGCCGCGCCTGAACCGCAGCCTGCAGCGGATCCAGCGTGCCGGCCGCGACATGGAGGCGGTGATCGACGCCTTCCTCATCCTGGCGCGGGAAGCGGACGTGGTGCCGCAGAGCGAATTCTTCGAGATCGCCGACGTGGTCGAGTACGAGGCCGAGAACGCGCGCGAACTGCTGATCGGCAAGCCGGTGACTCTGAGCGTGCGCGTGCTGGCCTCGGCGACATTGCATGCGCCGCCGCGCGTGCTGCACGTGGTGGTCAGCAACCTGCTGCGCAACGCCTGCAGCTACACTGACGCCGGGCGCATCGAGGTCGAGGTCGAGGCCGACCGCATCCGCATCCGCGACACCGGCATCGGCATGTCCGAGGACGCTTTGCGGCACGCCTTCGAGCCGTTCTTCCGTGCCGAGCCGGAGCGCCCGCAAGGCACCGGGCTGGGCCTGTCGATCGTGCGCCGGCTGTGCGACCGTTTCGGTTGGCAGGTGGCCCTGGAGAGCGCCGAGGGCGGCGGCATTCTTGCGACCGTGCGGTTCCCGCCGGTCACGTGAGCGCCCGCGCACGGCGGCGCGGGCGCGTCACGGTTCAATCCTTCAGGTACGGACGCAGGGTGTCGCGCCACAGCGCGTAGCCCGCCGCGTTCATGTGCAACTTGTCCGGTCCGAACAGCTCGGCGCGCGGCTGCCCGTCGGCACCCAGCATCGGCGTGTACACGTCGACGAACTGCACCTGCTTCAGGCCGGCTGCGGCCTTGCGGATCAGCGCGTTGGCCTCGGCCATCTTCGGCATCAGCGCCGCGCGCGAGGGGCTGGGCTTGATCGACAGATAGACGATGCGGGTCTTGGGCAGGTCGCGGTGCACGCGGGTCACGAAGGCCACGAAGTCGTCGCGCACCTGCTGCGGGCTGCGGCCGCTGTTGAGGTCGTTGTCGCCGGCGTAGAACACGATCAGGCGCGGTTTGTACGGCACCACGATGCGGTCGGCATACCAGGTGCTGTCGCGGATCTCCGAGCCGCCGAAGCCGCGGTTGAGCGTCTGCACGCCCGGAAAATCCGTGGCCAGCGAGGTCCAGAAGCGGATCGAGGAACTGCCGACGAACAGCACGCCACCGGGTTTGACCGGATGCGCGGCATCGTCCTTGGCGAAGCGCGCCATGTCTTCTTCCCAGGCCGCATTGGAGACCTGGTCGGGCACGCTGGGCGGCGGGGGAGGGGTGAGCGCCAGCGCCGGCGACAGGCCCAGCAGGGACAGGCTGAACAGACTCAGGGCGAACAGCGGTGCGCGCAGCGGCGAACGGGGCATGACGCCTCCTCGAAGCAAGGGGATCGGCGATGGTGCCGCAGGCGCCGCATGCAGGCAAATCCGCGGCGATGCCGGCGGTGCCGCGGGGCTTGTGGCAAAATTGCCGCCTATCCCGCTGCGCCTTGCCCATGACCGATTCCTTCCGGCCGTCGTCGTCGCGTCCCCGTTCCCTGGGGCGGGGCTGAGCCGTGGCCGACCAGTTCGGGCATCTGCCGCGCGGGCCGCGCCGCATGCTGATGGCGGCGCGTTGGTCCTGGCAGGGCTTGCGCGCGGCTTGGCTGCACGAATCCTCCTTCCGCCTGGAGGTGTGCCTGTTCCTGATCCTGGCACCGCTGGCGCTGTGGCTGGGGCAGGGGCCCGTGCAGCAGGTGCTGATGATCGGCTCGCTGCTGCTGGTGCTGGCGGTGGAACTGCTCAATTCGGCGATCGAAGCGGTGATCGAACGCTACGGCCCCGAGCATCACGAACTGGCCGGGCGCGCCAAGGACATGGGCTCGGCCGCGGTCTTCGTGATGCTGGCCAACGTGGTGCTGTGCTGGGGCCTGATCCTGCTGCCGCGCCTGCTGTGATCGCCGCCCGTTTCTTCTTCCGTTAAAGGATCCGACGCCATGGCCCTCGATTTTCTCGCCGACCCCAACACCTGGCTGACGCTGTTGACGCTGAGTGCGTTGGAGATCGTGCTGGGCATCGACAACCTGGTGTTCATCTCCATCGCCGTGGGCAAGCTGCCGGAAGCGCAGCGCCCGGCCGCGCGCAAGTTCGGCATCGCGGTGGCGTGCCTGACCCGCATCGCGCTGCTGGTGTCGCTGGCGTTCCTGGCGCGCATGCAGGGCGAGCTGTTCAGCGTCGCCGGCATGGGCATCTCGATCCGCGACCTGGTGCTGATCGTCGGCGGCCTGTTCCTGCTGGTGAAGGGCACGATGGAGATCCGCGAGCTGATCACCGGCGGCGAAGACGAAGACCCCACCACCAGCAAGGCCTCGGGCGTGTTCTGGATGGTGATCGCGCAGATCGCGGTGATCGACATCGTGTTCTCGCTGGATTCGGTGATCACCGCGGTGGGCATGGCCCAGCACATCCCGGTGATGATCGCCGCGGTGCTGCTGGCGGTGGCAGTGATGCTGCTGGCGGCCAATCCGCTGGGCCGCTTCATCGACGCCAACCCGACGGTGAAGATGCTGGCGCTGGCCTTCATCCTGATGATCGGCGTGGTGCTGATCCTGGACGGCCTGGACGTGCACGTGCCCAAGCCGTACATCTACGCGGCGATGGGCTTCTCGGTGCTGGTGGAGTGGCTGAACCTGCTGATGCGCCGGCGCGCCGCCGCGCATCAGGTGCCCGGCGCGGGGAAGTGGTGAGCCACCGCTGAGGTCGGCTGCGTTTTCACCGGCGGCGTGGCAAGCTGCGCGCAGTCATTCGCCGGAGTCCTCGCATGCGCCTGTTGTCCCGCTCCCTGTTTCTGGCCGCGCTGGCGGTGTTGCTGTCCGGCTGCGGCTACAACGCGATCCAGCAGAAGGACCAGGCGGTCAAGGCCGGCTGGTCGGAAGTGCTGAACCAGTACAAGCGCCGCGCCGACCTGGTGCCGAACCTGGTCAACACGGTCAAGGGCTATGCCGACCAGGAGCGGCAGGTGCTGACCGACGTGACCAACGCCCGTGCCCGCGTCGGCCAGGTGCAGGTCAACGCCGACGATGCCGCCTCGCTGCAGCAGTTCCAGCAGGCGCAGGGCCAGTTGTCCAGCGCGCTGTCGCGGTTGCTGGTGGTCAGCGAGAACTACCCGAACCTGAAATCCGACCAGGCCTTCCGCGACCTGCAGGCGCAGCTGGAAGGCACCGAGAACCGCATCACCGTGGCGCGCGGCCGCTACATCCAGGCGGTGCAGGACTACAACACCTACATCCTGTCCTTCCCGCAGGTGCTCACCGCCAAGATGTTCGGCTACAAGGAGAAGCCCAACTTCTCGGTGGAGAACGAAGCGCAGATTTCCGAGGCGCCGGCGGTGAACTTCGGTGGCCAGCCCGCGTCCGCTCCACAGCAGCCGCAGCAGCCGGCACCGGCGCACTAAGCGCCGCCGCGGGCCGGCGTGACCGTGCGTTTCACCTCCGAGGCTGAGCGCGCCGCCGCAGCGACGGCGTCGAGCGGTGGCACCCGCGCTGCGGCCGGCCGTCGACACGTCTGCGTCTGGCTATTGCTGCTGCTGGCGTTGCTGCCCTGGCTGGCCTGGGCGCAGGCCGAGGCGCCGATCCCGCCGCTGGACGCGCCGGTGGTCGACACCACCGGCACGCTGACGCCGAACCAGCGCCTGGAACTGGATCTGCAGGCGGTGCAGTTGCAGCAGCGCAAGGGCAGCCAGCTGCAGGTGCTGGTGGTGCCCAGCACCGCGCCCGAGAGCATCGAGCAATACACCCAGCGCGTGTTCGACCAGTGGAAGCTCGGCCGCAAGGGCGTGGACGACGGCGTGCTGCTGGTGGTGGCCAAGGACGACCGGCGCGTGCGCATCCAGCCCGGCTATGGCCTGGAAGGCGCGATTCCCGACGCCACCGCCAACCGCATCATCCAGGAGTACCTGGTGCCGCGCTTCCGCGCAGGCGACTACAGTGGCGGGATTTCCGAAGCGACCGCGATGCTGGTCAAGCTGATCGACGGCGAAGCGTTGCCGGCGCCGGTCAGCGCGCACGCCTCGGCCTCGCGCGGCGGCGGCCTGGGATTCGGTTTCTTCGCCGGCCTGTTCGCGGCGCTGGTCGCGCAGGTGCTGTTCGCGCGGCTGTCGCGCCCGGTGCGCGGCGTGCTGAGCGGCGTGGTCGGCGGCGGCGTCGGCCTGCTGCTGAGTCTGTCGCTGTTCGTCGGTGCGCTGACCGGCGCGATCGGCCTGCTGCTGGGCCTGTTTGTGGGAATCGCACCGGGCCGTTCGGCCGGCGGCGGCGGTTGGGGCGGCTGGGGTGGCGGCGGCTTCGGCGGTGGCTGGGGCGGCGGTGGCGGTAGTTGGGGTGGCGGCGGAGGCGGCTTCGGCGGCGGCGGCTGGGGCGGTGGTGGCGGCAGTTCCGGAGGCGGCGGCGCCTCGGGGAGCTGGTGATGCGCTTGGTCCGGCACCTGTTCGCGCCGTCGGCACAGCGCCTGTTCCCGGCGGCCAGCCTGGAGCGCATCGGCGCGGCGATCGCCGAGGGCGAGCGCCTGCACAACGGGCAGGTGATGTTCGCGGTGGAATCGGGGCTGGCACCGGCGCAGGTGCTGCGCGGCATGGCGCCGCGGCTGCGCGCCGAGCACGCGTTCGCACAGTTGCGCACCTGGGATACCGAGGCCAACAACGGCGTGCTGATCTATCTGCTGCTGGCCGATCACCACATCGAGATCGTCGCCGACCGTGGACTGCACGAGCGGGTGGACGCCGCACAATGGCGCCAGGTCTGCGCGCTGATCGAGCGCGAGATGCGTGCGGGCCAACCCGAACAGGCGGTGATCGCTGGTGTTGGCGCGGTGTCCGCGTTGCTGGCCGCGCACTTCCCGGCACAGCCGGGCCAGCCGGGCGAGAACGAACTGCCGAACCTGCCGCAGGTGCTGGATTGAGTGTGCTGCTGTGGTGGTTTGCGCTGCCAGCAGAGGCGGCGGTGTTGTGGAAGGGACTTCGGTCCCTAGGCGAGAGTGCCGGGCTGGGGCCTGATGGCTCTGCTCGTCGCGGCTGAAGCCGCTCCCACATCAGGGCGATGCCGCGCCTGCATGGGTGCGACGGGTGGTGTTGTGGGAGGGACTTCAGTCCCGACGCGATAGCGCCGGAGTGAACCCGATGGCTCTGCTCGTTGCCGCTGATGGCCTGGAGGCCACATGGGCCGCTCCCACAAGCAACCAGGGGCACGTGGCGTCTGGGCTGAGCATATTGCCTTGGAGTCGGTCGGCGGCAGGTTCGTGCGCCTGCCAGCAGATGAAGCGCCACCCCGCTGCGCCGTCCGCAGGCGCGGCAAGCAGCGGAGTCAGTGGCAGACGCGTGCGCCTGCCAGCAGATGAAGCGCTACCCTGCTGCGCCGTCCGCATTCGCGGCAAGCAGCGGAGTCAATGGCAGACGTGTGCGCCTGCCAGCAGATGAAGCGCTACCTCGCTGCGCCGTCCGCAGGCGCGGCAAGGAGCGGAGTCAGTGGCAGAATAGGCACTCTTTGCCCCCGGCCGACGTTTGCGCATGACCTATCTCCACCAGATCGATCCCATCGCCTTCTCGTTCGGGCCGGTGAAGGTGCATTGGTACGGGCTGATGTATCTGGCCGGCTTCATCTCGGCCTGGTGGCTTGGCCGCCGCCGCATCCGCGCCGGGCGCCTGCCCGGGGTGAACGAGGACGGCTTCTCCGATCTGCTGTTCTACGCGATGCTCGGCGTGGTGCTGGGCGGGCGCATCGGCTACATGCTGTTCTACGCACTGTCCGATTTCCTGGCCGACCCGCTGCTGATCTTCAAGGTGTGGGACGGCGGCATGAGCTTCCACGGCGGCCTGCTGGGCGTGCTGGCGGCCTGCCTGTGGTGGACGCGCAAGGCGCGCCTGCATTTCTTCGACACCGTCGATTTCATCGCGCCGCTGGTGCCGCTGGGCCTGGGCTTCGGCCGCATCGGCAATTTCGTCGGCGGCGAGTTGTGGGGCAAGTTGACCCATGCCGGCTGGGGCGTGATCTTCCCGCACGCGCCGATACAGGACGGCGTGGCCAATGCGCCGGCACTGGAGAGCCTGAAGAGTGCCGCGCAACTGCAGCAGCAATACGCCGCGGGCCTGCTCGATCGCTATGCCCGCCATCCGTCGCAGCTGTACGAAGCGGCGCTGGAAGGGCTGGTGATGTTCGTGGTGCTGTGGACGTTCTCGATGAAGCCGCGCGCGCGCTATGCGGTGTCCGGCTTGTTCGCGCTGCTGTACGGCGTGTTCCGCTTCGCCGTGGAATTCGTGCGGGTGCCGGATGCGCAACTCGGCTACCTGGCGTTCCATTGGCTGACCCGCGGCCAGCAGTTGAGCATCCCGCTGATCCTGCTCGGCCTGTTCCTGCTGTGGCGCTCGCGCAGCGCGCCGGTGCTGCAGCCGGTGCCGCCGCCGGAGGTGAGCAAGTGAAGCAGTACCTGGAATTGCTGCAGCACGTGCTGGAGCGCGGCGCGGAGAAATCCGACCGCACCGGCACCGGCACGCGCAGCGTGTTCGGCTGGCAGATGCGCTTCGATCTCAACGACGGCTTCCCGCTGGTCACCACCAAGAAGCTGCACCTGCGCTCGATCGTGCACGAGTTGCTGTGGTTCCTGAAGGGCGAGACCAACATCGCCTATCTCAAGGACAACAAGGTCAGCATCTGGGACGAGTGGGCCGACGCGCAGGGCGAACTCGGCCCGGTGTACGGCAAGCAGTGGCGACGCTGGACCGGTGCCGACGGTCGCGAGATCGACCAGATGCAGTGGCTGGTGGACGAGATCAAGCGCAACCCGGATTCGCGCCGGCTGGTGATCAGCGCCTGGAACGTGGCCGAGCTGCCGCAGATGGCGCTGATGCCCTGCCACAGCCTGTTCCAGTTCTATGTGGTCGACGGCAAGCTCAGCTGCCAGCTGTACCAGCGCAGCGGCGACATTTTCCTGGGCGTGCCGTTCAACATCGCCAGCTATGCGCTGCTGACCCACATGGTGGCGCAGGCCACCGGCCTGGGCGTGGGCGATTTCGTGCACACGCTGGGCGATGCGCATCTGTATTCCAACCACTTCGAACAGGCGCGCGAACAGCTGGCACGCACGCCGCGGCCGCTGCCGCAGCTGCGGCTGAATCCGGCGGTGACCGATCTGTTCGCCTTCACCTACGACGACATCGCCATCGAGGGCTACGACCCGCATCCGGCGATCAAGGCGCCGGTGGCGGTGTGAGTGGCGGGGAGTGGGGAATGGAGAATGGGGAATCGGAAAAGGCGGCAGTGGCGGCGGGGACGGGTTTGGAGCCGTCTACGCGCCCCTCGCTGCAGTTGAGCTTGCTCGCGGCGCTGGATCGGGCCAATGCGATCGGTCGCGACAACGACTTGCCGTGGCGCCTGCCGGACGATCTCAAGCGCTTCAAGGCGCTGACCCTGGGCAAGCCGGTGCTGATGGGGCGCAAGACCGCGCAGTCGCTGGGGCGCGCGTTGCCCGGGCGCTTGAACCTGGTGATGACCCGTTCCGGGCAGGTGCCGTTCGCGGACATGCAGGCAGTGGCGTCGCTGCAGGCGGCGATCGACGCGGCGCGCGCGGCCGGCGCTGCGGAGCTGGCGGTGATCGGCGGTGGCGACATCTTCGCCCTGACCCTGCCGCTGGCCGACGTGTTGTACCTCACCCATGTCGACACCGTGGTCGACGGCGCCGATGCGCATTTTCCCGCGTTCGATCCGGCGCAATGGGAGGTGGTGGCGCGGCAAGCGCATCCGGCGGATGCGCGGCATGCGCTGGCCTTCGAATTCGTGGATTACCGGCGCCGGGCGGGCGCGGTGTAAGCAGCGGCTGGCGGATGCCGGCGCACATGCCGGGATTGTCGTAGGAGCGGCTAGCCGCGACGCGCATTCCGGGGAACGCTGTCGCGGCTGAAGCCGCTCCTGCGAAACCGCAACGTCTCGCGTTAGACCTATTCCTGCTCGGGCGCAGCGGAGGCAGCCGGCGCCGGTTGTCCACGGTTCGGTGCGCTGCGCCGCCGCGGCGTGGCGGTGCGCGCCGCCGGCGGCGGTCCCTGCACCGGCCGGCCCGGGACCTGCACGACCTGCAGGTCCTCGCTGTCCAGGCGCAGGGCGGTGAGCTTGCCGCCCCAGACCGCGCCGGTGTCGATCGCGTGCACGCCCTGGGTGATGGTCAGGCCCAGCGTCGACCAGTGTCCGCAGACGATCTTCAGGTCGCGCTCGACCCGCCCCGGCACTTCGAACCACGGATACAGGCCCTGCGCCTGGGTGCCGGGCGTGCCCTTTTCCTCGATCGCGATGCGCCCACGCGGGGTGCAGTAGCGGGCGCGGGTGAACAGGTTGATGATCGCGCGCGAGCGGTCGTAGCCGGTCAGGCCCGGCGACCAGGCCGGGCGGTCGCCGTACATGTTGCGGAACAGCTTGCGGTAGCCGTTGCCGTGCAGTTGCTGCTCCACCTCGCGTGCATGCTTCTCGGCCAGCGCGGTGGTCCACTTCGGTGCCAGGCCGGCGTGGATCATCATCCAGCCGAGCTGGCGGTCGGCGTGCAGCAGTTTCTGCATGCGCAGCCAGGTCAGCAGTTCGTCGCGGTCCTCGGCCAGCACGATGCGCTGCAGGTCGGGATTGACCTTGCGCTGTTCGTCCGGGCTGCGCTCGCCGATCGCCAGCAGCGACAGATCGTGGTTGCCCAGCACCACCACGCTGTGCTCGCGCAGCGAGTGCACCAGGCGCAGGGTCTCCAGCGATTGCCCGCCGCGGTTGACCAGGTCGCCGCAGAACCACAGCCGGTCCACCGCCGGATCGAAGCGGATCTTCTCCAGCAACTGCTGGGTGATGTCGTAGCAACCCTGCAGGTCGCCGATCGCCCAGACCGCCATCAGTGCAGGGTCCGCGGGACGGACAGCACGAACGGCGCGATCGCGGCGATGAAATGGGTGCCGTCGTCGGCTTCCATGTCGTAGTGGCCGCGCATCGTGCCGTGCTCGGTTTCCAGTACCAGCCCGGAGGTGTAGCGGAAATCCTCGCCCGGGCGCAGCCGCGGCTGTTCGCCGACCACGCCATCGCCGTCGACGCGTTCGATGCGGCCGTTGCCGTCGGTGATCTCCCAGTGGCGGGCGATCAGGCGCGCGGCGACGCGGCCGCGGTTGTGGATGCGGATCGTGTAGGCGAACGTGTAGCGTCCGTCCTCCGGCGCCGATTGGTCGTCGAGGAATCGGGGCGACACTTCGACCTCGATCCGATAGGGGGCGTCATCGTTCATCCCCACAGTTTAGAGCGTGTTTTGCCGTTTGAGGCGAGATGCGTCAGCGGTTGTCACTGTCAGGCGGCTGACGCGTGGCAGTGGCCCTGGCTGCCGCCTGCGCGAGCCGCCCGTGCGGGCCTGTTGTTGCCGCGGGCAGTGCGCAGGAGGGCTGTCGTTCGCGGTGGCAGTCTGTGTTGTGCGGCTTGCCAAGTTGCGGTTTCGAGGCGGTGCCGTCATCACCATGTCTACGGCGCAGGTCGGCGACGCCTGCGCCGACATGCAAGGAGCGGAGCAACGCGTGCGCAGAGGTTCGCACCACGCATGCATGCGCGCGCCGCGCGGGACGTCCGCTCAGGCGTGCGCGATGTTGGCCAGGCGCACGAAGTCGGCGACCTCGAGCTGCTCGGCGCGCGCGTCCGGACGCACGCCCGCGGCCTCGAACTGCGCGGCATCGCAGACGCCGTTCAAGGCGTTGCGCAGGGTCTTGCGGCGCTGCCCGAACGCGGCGCGGACCACGTCGGCGAAGCGCTTGGGATCGGCGATGCCCACCGTCTGCGGCGGCCGCGGCACCAGCCGCACCACGGCCGAATCCACCTTCGGCGGCGGCCGGAACGCGCCCGGCGGCACCACGAACAGCGAGGTCACCTCGCAGTAGGCCTGCAGCATCACGCTGAGTCGGCCGTAGACCTTGCTGCCCGGGTCGGCGGCCATGCGGTCGACCACTTCCTTCTGCAGCATGAAGTGCATGTCGGCGATCGCTGCGGCGTGGTCCAGCGCATGGAACAGGATCGGCGAGGAGATGTTGTAGGGCAGGTTGCCGACCAGGCGGATGCGCGCGCCCTCGGCCAGGGCGGCGAAATCCACCGACAGCACGTCGCGGTTGAGGATGGTCAGTTCGCCGACGTCGGCCGCCGCCGCGGTCAGTGGCGCGATCAGGTCGCGGTCGAATTCGATGACGGTCAGCTGGCCGTGCCGGCGCAGCAGTGGGAAGGTGATCGCACCCTGGCCGGGACCGATCTCCACCAGCCGGTCGCCCGGCTTGGGATCGACCGCGCGGACGATGCTGTCGATGTAGTGGCGATCGCTGAGGAAGTGCTGGCCAAGGGATTTCTTGGCCGGGGCGCCGAAGCCGGAAGAGGAAGTCATGGCCGGCATTTTATCGGCATGCACGGGGCGGCGCGCGCTCGCAGCGACGCAGGAGCGGCATCACCGGGCCCGCCCTGGTTGCGGCAGATCGCGAACGGCGCCCGGATATGCGCCTAGGACTGCGCGCGGCGCGCCGCCAGTTGCGCGCACAGCGCAGTGGCAGCGAACAGGCTGGACGGGTCGGCCACGCCGCGGCCGGCCAGCTCCAGCGCGGTGCCGTGGTCGACCGCCACGCGTGGGTAGGGCAGGCCCAGGGTCAGGTTCACCGCCTGCTCGAAGCCGCTGTACTTGAGTACCGGCAGGCCCTGGTCGTGGTACATCGCCAGCACCGCGTCCACGCTCGCCAGCTTCTGCGGCAGGAACGCGGTATCGGCCGGGAGCGGGCCGAGCAGGCGCATGCCCTCCGCGCGCAAGGCGTCCAGTACCGGCTGCATCACCTGGATTTCCTCCAGGCCCAGGTGACCATCCTCGCCGGCATGCGGGTTCAGCCCCAGCACCGCGATGGTCGGCGTAGCGATGCCGAACGCGTGGCGCAAGGCGGCCTCGGTGATGCGCAGGCTGCGTTCCAGCAGGGTCGGCGTGAGCGCATCGGCGACGGCGCGCAGCGGCAGATGGGTGGTGACCAGGGCCACGCGCACGATGGCGTTGGCCAGCATCATCACCACCTCGCGGCCGGCATGTTGGGCCAGCAGTTCGGTGGTGCCGGTGTAGGCGATGCCGCCGGCGTTGATCGCCGCTTTATGGACCGGGCCGGTCACCACGCCGTCCAGTTCCCCGCTCAGGCAGGCATCGGCCGCCTGGGTCAGTGCGGCGATCACCGCAGCCGCGTTGGCCGGTTCGGTCGCGCCAAAGCGGCTTGGCACGGCATTGGCGACCGTGCGCAGGCGCAGGTCGCCGGGGGCGACGGCAGGGCTGGATTCGGGCAGCAGCTGCAGCGGCAGCGACAGCGCCGCCGCGGCGGCGCGCAAGGTGTCGGGATCGGCGAAGGCCAGGAGCTGGCAGTCGTGACGCGGCTGTTGCGCCAGCCGCACGCACAGTTCCGGGCCGATCCCGCCCGGCTCGCCCGGCACCAGCGCGAGCGAGGGGCGCATGGATCAGGGCTTGGCGGCGGGCGCCGGCGCGGGCGTGGCCGCCGGCGCAGTGGCGGCGTCGGTGTTGCCCACGCGCAGGTCGACGTAGGCTTCGCCGCGCATTTCCTGCAGGAAGCGGTTGTATTCCTCTTCCAGCTTGCGGCGGCCGATGGTCTCGCGGACCTGGGCGCGCTGGGTATCGCTGGTCACGTCGGTCTGGCGCTCGCCGACGCGCTGCACGATGTGCCAGCCGGCCTCGGTGCGGAACGGCTGCGAAATCTGGCCGTCCTGGAGGCTGGCGACGTGCTGGCCGAAGTCCGGGCCGAACGCGTCGGCCGGGAACCAGCCCAGATCGCCGCCCTGGCTGCGGCTGTTGGTGTCTTCCGACGCTTCCTTGGCCACGGCCTGGAAGTCGGCGCCGCCGGCGATGCGGGCGCGCAGCGTCTCGATCTTGGCCTTGGCGACCGCGTCGGGCTGCGCATCGTTGACCCGGATCAGGATGTGGCGGGCGTGGTACTCGGTGACCGTCTTCTTTTCCGGATTGGCCGAGGCGTCGCGCACTTCGACCAGCTTCAGCAGCTGGAAGCCGCTGGGGCCGCGCAGTGGGCCGGCGACCTGGCCCGGCTTCATGTCGCGGATCAGCTGCGCGAACGCGTTGGGGATCTCGTCCAGGCTGCGCCAGCCCAGGTCGCCGCCTTCCAGCGCGTTGGGGCTGTCGGAATAGCGCACTGCCGCGGCGTTGAAATCGATCTCGCCCTTGTCGATCAGGTTCTTGACCCCGTCGATCTTGCCCTGGGCGGTCTTGATCTGCTCGGCGGTGGCGCCTTCCGGCAGGCCGACCAGGATGTGCGCCAGGTGGTACTGGGTGCCGGTGGTGGCTTGCTGCGCCAGGGCCGCGTCGACTTCGGCCTCGCTGACGTTGATGCGGCTCTGCGCAAAGCTCTGGCGCAGGCGCTGCACGGTGATTTCGTCGCGCACCGAGTTGCGGAAGTCGGTGTAGGACATGCCGTCGGCGGCCAGCTTCTTGCGCAGGCCGTCCACGTCGGTGCCGTTCTGCTGGGCGATGCTGGCGATGGCGCGGTTCAGTTCGTCGTCGCCGACGCGGATGCCGGTGCTGTTGGCGCGCGCGACCTGCAGCTTGACCAGGACCAGGCGTTCCAGCACCTGCCGCTGCAGCACGTTATCCGGCGGCAGCTGCGCCTCGCGGCCGGCATACTGCGCCTTCACGTTGCGCACGGCACGATCCAGTTCGCTCTGCAGTACGACATCCTCGTCGACCACCGCGGCGATGCGGTCCAGCGGTTGGGTTTGTTGCGCGGCGGCCGGAGCGGACACGCCGGCGATCGCCACCAGGGCGGCGAGAAAAACAGAAAGGGTCTTGGTCATGGAATCTGGTTCGGATCGTAAGCGTCCGGATCGGTCGTGGTGTTGCTGGGCGGGACCAAGTACAGGTCGTCGCGGTTGTAGCCGAGGATAGCACGGCGCAGAACGCGGTCCGTGTCCTGGCCCAGGGACGACAGCCCCTTGAGCACGAACTCGATCTGGAAGGCGGTATCCAGCGCGCCGGTGCGGTTGCGCACGTAGCGCCGCGCCAGCGCCCGCACAGACAGGCAGCAACTGTCCCACTGCACGCCCAGGATGCTCTCCAGTGGCTTCTTGTCCATCAGCGAGTAGTAGTGCCGGCCGACCAGGCTCCAGGTCGGATTGATCGGATACAGGAACGAGACGTCTGCTTGCTCCAGCAGATCGCGCCGGAACCGGTAGGTGAAGTTGACGATGCCGTCGCCGGGCAGCAGATAGCGCGTGCGGAAGCTTGCCAAGTCCTTGCGGTGGTACTTGGGATCCCACTGGTAGGTGGCGCCCATGGTCCAGCGGTCGTTGAGCATGTAGTTGGCGTCGGCGATCCAGGCCGACTTGCCCTGCTCGATGGTGGTGTCGCTGTTGGGCAGGCTGACCCGCGAATCGCTGAAATACAGGATCTGGCCGAGGCTGACCGACAGCTTCTCCTTGCCATCGTCCTGGCGCAGCAGGCGCGAACTCAGCGCCATGGTCAACTGGTTGGCGTCGTTCTGGCGGTCGGCGCCGGTATAGCGGGAATCACGGAACAACTGGCCCCAACTGAAGGTGAACTCGCGGGTATCGAAGATCGGCAGGTCGTTCTGGTCGCGGTACGGCGTGTACAGGTAGAACAGTCGCGGTTCCAGGGTCTGCAGATAGTTGGTGTTGCCCCACTTGGTATCGCGGTCGAAGTACACGCCCGCATCGACCGTGGCGATCGGCAGGCTGCGCGAGGGCGTGGTGTCGCCGCCGAGCGTGGCCGCCAGATCCTTGTCCAGCTGATAGGCGGTATAACGCCAGGCCAGGGTCGGCTTGAGGAACCAGGCGGCGCCGGCCAGCGGCACCGAGATGTAGGGCTTGAGATCCAAGCGGGCGCCGCCGGGGCGCTCGGACACGACGCCGGTGCGCTCGTATAGCGCGTCCTTGGCATGGACGTCGTCGTGCACGAAGCGCACCGCTTCGCTGTACAGGCCGGCTTCGAAGTAGTTGCCGAACGACTGGTCCCAGTTGAAGAAGGCGCGCGGCTGGCGGTTGTACGGCAGCGCATCCTCGGTCAGGGTGTAGTCGGTCAGCTGCCAGCGGTCGGCCATCACGCCTGCGGTCCAGGTCTCGCCGGTGCCGTAGACGCCGATCGTGCTCTGGATGTTGGACACCGCATTGCCGAGCAGGCGGTTGGAGAAGTCCTCGGTGTAGCGCTCGTCGCTGACCCAGGCCAGCGAAGCGCGCGCCTGCCACTGCGCATTGATGTTGTGGTAGCCCTGGTAACTGAAGCGGCCGCGATCCTTGTCGCGCAACTTGTCGTCCGGCAGGTAGGCGGCTTGCAGCTCGCCCTTGCCGCCGTCGTAGAGATAGCGGAATTCGCTGCCCAGCATCAGGCCGCGGCGGGCCATGAAGCGCGGATACAGGGTGGCGTCGTAGTTCGGCGCGAGGTTCAGGTAGTACGGCTGGGTGTAGTCGAAGCCGTTGCGGCTGGACATGCCGATCGCCGGGAACAGGAAACCGCTGCTGCGGCGATCGTCGATCGGGAACTTGAACCAGGGCGCGTACAGGATCGGGAAGTTGTAGATCTTCAGGATCGCGTTGCGCGCGGTGCCGAAACCTTCGTCGTTGTCGACGTCGATTTCCGGTGCGTGCAGCTCCCACACCCGCTGCGAGGGGTCGCAGGTGGTGTAGGTGGAGCGATGCATCTGCCCCAGCGCACCCTGCAGGTCGACCGAGTCGGCCTTGCCGTTGCCGCGGCGGGCCAGCAGCTGGTAGCGGATGTTGGTGATCTTGTGGGTGTCGGTGTCCTGATTGCCCTCGGCGCGATCGGCGATCATGCGGATCGACGAGTCCTGGTAGCGCACGTGACCCTCGGCAATGTAGTTGCCGGTCTCGGTGTCCACCCGCAGGCTGTCCGTGCCCATGAACTGGTCGCCGCGCTTGAGCGCGACGTTGCCGGTGTAGTTGGGGATGGTGGTGGTGCCCGACAGCTGGTCGCCTTCGATATTGGTCGGCTGCTGCTCGCGGTTCTGCGCCAGCTTGGGATCCGGCTGCTGCGCGTCGTCGAACTTGGGCAGCACGTCCGGGGTCGGGCACAGGCCCCAGTTCGGCGGCTTCTCAGCCGCCAATGCCGGCAGGCACAGGGCGATACTGAACGGAAGAGGGAGCAGGCGAAGGGTTCGGCGCACGCGCGTCAGGTATCGGGCGAAAACGGTCGCTAGCTTGCCCCATCCCGTGCATAGGGGCAATGAAGGCGTCCCCGGGGCGGGGGGCGGGGTTCATCGGCCTGGCGGGGCGGGGTTTCGATCCGGGCGTGCCGCCCCGCGGCCGCCGCCGCGCGGGCGCGCAACCTCAGCGCAGCGCGTCGACGTGGGCGACGCTGCCCTCGCGCAGGGCCTGCAGATCGTAGCCGCCTTCCAGCAGGGACACCACCCGGCCGCGCGCGTGCCGTTGCGCGACTGCGCGCAGTTCGGCGGTGATCCAGCCGAAGTCCTCGGTCTCCAGCATCAGGTCGGCCAGCGGGTCGCGCATGTGCGCGTCGAAGCCGGCCGAGATCAGCAGCAGCTGTGGCTTGAACGCGTCCAGCAGCGGCAGCATCTGGTCGGCCCAGGTGTTGCGGAAGCGGAAACCGCCGCTGCCTGGTGGCAGCAATGCGTTGTGCAGGTTGCCGACGCCGCGGTCGTGGACCCCGCCGGTGTGCGGGAACAGCCCGGACTGGTGGGTGCTGAGGTACTGCACCTTCGGCTCGCGCTCGAAGATCGCCTGGGTGCCGTTGCCGTGGTGCACGTCGAAATCGACGATGGCGATCCGCTCCAGGCCGTGCGTGTCGCGGGCGTGGGCGGCGGCCACGGCGACGTTGTTGAACAGGCAGAAGCCCATCGCGGTGTCGGCGGTGGCGTGATGGCCGGGCGGGCGTACCGCGCAGAAGGCGGTGTCGCTGACGCCGTGCATCACTGCATCCACGGCGGCGATGCCGGCGCCGGCGGCGCGCAGTGCGGCCGCGCGCGAGCCGGGCGAGAGGACCGTGTCCA
Organism: Xanthomonas sp. LF02-5; assembly: GCF_034105325.1. Lineage (NCBI taxonomy): Bacteria > Pseudomonadati > Pseudomonadota > Gammaproteobacteria > Lysobacterales > Lysobacteraceae > Xanthomonas > Xanthomonas sp. LF02-5. Next base: position 399,525 of record NZ_JAXGGF010000001.1, read on the forward strand.
CGTCGAGCATCTGCGGGCCGTCGAGGTCGGCCAGAACGCGATCGATCAGCTCGCGCTCATGGACCCGGGCCAGGTCGCCGAGCTTGGCCAGCGGCGCCTCGCGCCATTCCAGCGCGGGAAAGGCCTCGCGCAGCGCGGTGGTCACCGCCTCCAGGCGCTGGGGCCGTTCCGGGTGTTCCGGTCCGGGCGCGTGGCCCAGGCAGGCAGGATGGGTATAGATCAGCATGCGCGGCCGCGGCCCGGGCGTGGCTCAGGCCTGGCGCCGGTCGTGGCGCCACAGCACTTCGCCGTGGCCGTCGGCCCGCGCCAGCACCCGCGCCAGCACGAACAGCAGGTCGGACAGGCGGTTGAGGTAGCGCACCGCTTCCGGGCGCACCGCGTCCTGGCGCGACAGCGCCACCGTCTCGCGCTCGGCGCGGCGCACGATGGTGCGGGCCAGGTGGCAGCGCGCCGCCGCCTCGCCGCCGGCGGGCAGGATGAAGTCCTGCAGCGGCGGCAGGGTGTCGTTGTAGCGGTCCAGGTGCCGTTCCAGTGCGTCGATGTCGGCGGCATGGATGGCCGCGTGGCCGGGGATGCACAGCTCGCCGCCGAGATCGAACAACTGGTGCTGGATCGCGGTCAGCAACTGCCGCACGTCCTCGGCCAGCGGGCAGGCCAGGACCACGCCGATCGCCGAGTTGGCCTCGTCCACGGTGCCGTAGGCAGCGACCCGTGCCGAGTCCTTGCCGACCCGGTTGCCGTCGCCCAGGCCGGTGCTGCCGTCGTCGCCGGTGCGGGTGTAGATCTTGGAGAGGCGGTTGCCCATCCCGATCAGTGGCCGACCGGCTGGCCGCGCTGGCCCAGCCGCGCCAGCTGCTCGACGCCGACCTGGATCGCCGCGGCCAGCGCCACGTAGAGGCTGGCGCTGCCCAGGTAGGGCAGCAGCCAGTCGCTGTAGTTCTGCCACCAGCCGGCCAGGGTCGGGTTCGGCACGCTGCGGCTGACCCAGTAGAAGCTGCCCTGCGCCAGCAGGTGGCACAGCGCCACCGCCACCAGCAGGCTGCCGGCGGCCAGGCCCAGGGCGCGCCAGTCGGCACCGTGGTAGCGCCGCGCCAGCCAGGCGCCGCCGGCCCACAGCACGAAATAGGCCGGGATCAGGCACCAGTAGGCCGGCGACACGCAGTAGTGCTGCCAGAAATCCAGGCCCTGGCTGCGGATGACCAGGTAGTCGACCAGCACCGCCAGTGCCATCAGCAGCGGGAACGCCCAGCGAGTCCAGCTGCGCAGGTAGAAGCCGCCGACGAAGAACACCGCCCACGACGCGTCCGGGATCGCCCCGAAGTGGTTGATGCGGGTCGCGGCCAGCAGCGCGGTCAACAGCAGCAGGGCGGGGAGGCGGTGGGTGGAAGGCGTCATGACGGCGGGCACCGGGGCACGTAAGACCCCGGATTCTACTGGAAGCGTGGCGCGCGCGAGCGCCGTGCGCCGCTGCCGCCACGGTGCGCAAGCTGGGCGGTGGCGCTCACCGGCCAGACGGGTGCCGGTCGTATCATGGCCGGATGAGCAAACGACATGACGTAGTGATCGTCGGCGGCGGCCTGGTCGGCGCCAGCCTGGCCATCGCCCTGGACCGGCTGGGGGTGGACGTGGGTCTGGTCGAGGCCGCGCCGCCGGGCGCGTTGCCGCCGGTATTCGACCAGCGCAACCTCAGCTTCGCTGCCGCCACGGTCAACGCGCTGAGCGCGTTGGGGGTGATGCAGCGGCTGCGCGCACCGACCGGCCCGATCCGCCGCATCCACGTCAGCCGCGCCGGCGATTTCGGCCGGGTGCGGCTGGAAGCCGCCGACTACGGGCGCGAGGCTTTCGGCCAAGTGGTCGTCGCGCGCGACTTCGGCGAGGCGCTGGAGGCCAGCCTGGCGGCGACGCGGCAGCTGACCCGCTACCGCCCGGCGCAGTTCGTGGCGCTGGAGCCCGACGCCGAGAATGGAGAGCGCCGGGTGCGGATCCTGCGCGACGGCAGCGAGCAGGTCCTGCACGCGCGCCTGCTGGTCGGTGCCGACGGCAGCGCCAGCGCGGTTCGCGAGGCCTTGGGCATCGCCGCAACGCGCCACGATTTCCAGCAGACCCTGTTCGTGGCGCGGGTGCGCGGCAGCCGCCAGCCCGACGGCACCGCCTACGAGCGCTTCCGCGACGACGGCCCGACTGCCTTGTTGCCGCGCGGCGACCGCCATTACGGCGCGATCCACGCGGTGGCCGCCGAGGACGCCGACGCGGTGGCGGCGCTGGACGAGGGCGCCTGGTTGCAGCGGCTGCAGGGGGCGCTGGGCTGGCGCGTCGGCCGCCTGCTCGGTAGCGGCGAGCGCAGCGCCTATCCGATCGTGCAGGTGCTGGCCGAGCGGCTGGCCGATGCGCGCGCGGTGCTGCTGGGCAATGCCGCGCAGACCTTGCACCCGCTGGGCGCGCAAGGCTTCAACCTGGGCCTGCGCGATGCGCTGACCCTGGCCGAACTGATCGAGCGCGACGGCACCGACCCGGGCGCGCCGGCGCTGCTGCAGCAGTACGCGCAGCGCCGCGAGCAGGATCGCCAGCGCACGGTGACGTTCTCCGGTGGGCTGGCGCGGCTGACCGCCAATCCGACCCCGCTGCTGCGCCCACTGCGCAGCCTGGGCCTGCTGGCGGCGGCGCAGGCCGCGCCGCTGCAGTCGTTCCTGGTCGGCGGCGCGATGGGCTTCCGCGGCGATGTGCCGCAGCTGTGCCGGGAGACGCGCGCATGAGCCGGCGCGGCGTGCTGGATGTGGTGGTGGTGGGCGGCGGCGTGGTCGGCGCGGCCTGTGCGCTGGCCCTGGCCGGCGAAGGCCTGGCGGTGGCGCTGGTCGAGGGTCGCGAGCCGCCGCGCTGGTCGGCCGACACGCCGGACCTGCGCGTCTACGCCTTCGCCCCGGACAACGCGGCGCTGCTGCAGGGCCTGGGCGTGTGGCCGCAGGTCGTCGCCAGCCGCGCCAGCGCGTACCGGCGCATGCGCGTGTGGGATGCCGGCGGCGGTGGCGAACTGGCCTTCGACGCCGACACCCTGGGCCGCGACCAACTCGGCTGGATCGTCGAACACAATCTATTGGTCGAACAACTGTGGGCGGCGCTGTCGGCCGCCGGCGTGCAAGTGCATTGCCCGGCGCGGGTGGAGGCGCTGGAGCCGTCTGCCGAGCGCGCGCGTCTGCGCCTGGACGATGGCAGCCGCCTGGACGCACGCCTGGCGATCGCCGCCGACGGTGCCGAGTCCACGGTGCGCGGCCTGGCCGGGCTGGACGCGCCGGCGCACGACTACGGCCAGCGCGGCGTGGTCGCCTTCGTGCAGACCGAACAGCCGCACCAGGACACGGCCTGGCAGCGTTTCCTGCCGGGCGGCCCGCTGGCGTTCCTGCCGTTCGCCGACGGCCGCAGCTCGATCGTGTGGACCTTGCCCGAGGCCGAGGCGGCGCGGGTGCTGGCGCTGGACGATGCGGCGTTCGGCGCCGAACTGACCCAGGCCTTCGGCGCCCGCCTGGGTGCGGTGCGCGCGCTGTCGCCGCGGCTGGGCTTCCCGCTGCGCCGGCAACTGGTGGAGGCCTACCAGCGCGGCCGTCTGCTGGTGCTGGGCGATGCCGCGCACGTGGTGCATCCGCTGGCCGGGCAGGGCGTCAACCTGGGCCTGCGCGACGTCGCCGCGCTGGCGGCGCTGGTGCGGCAGGCGCAGGCGCAGCGCGTGGACTGGGCGGCGCCGCAGCGGTTGGCGCGCTGGGCGCGCGGCCGTCGCAGCGACAACACCGTCGCCGCCTACGGCTTCGACGCGATCAACCGGCTGTTCTCCAACGACGAGCTGCACCTGACCCTGCTGCGCGGCCCGCTGCTGGGCCTGGCCGGCAAGCTGCCGCTGTTGATGCACGGTTTCTGGAAGCGCGCTTCCGGCGTGTGAGCGCACGTTCCGGCCGGACGCGGCGGCCGCAGATTCGACCACGCGCGCCGAGCGGCGCCCGTACCCTCATCCGCCCCCTCGGGGGCACCTTCTCCCGGAGGGAGAAGGAAGAGCCAGCTTCGGCTGGTTTGCTTGAGCCCCTCTCCCCTCGGGAGAGGGGGTGGGGTGAGGGGAGGGCGCGAAGCGCAGCACGCAGGCCGCGTCCCTGCCATGGAGGATGACGATGCAAGACGCGACACAGAACGTGGATCTTTTGATTTCCCACAGCCAACTGCAACTGCGCGCCAGCGCCTTCGACGAGGCCGCCTGCCGCTGGGGGCCGCGCAACCTGGAGCAGGGGGTGATCCTGCATCGCGACTACGTGGTGTTCGATCCGTTGCCCGAGGACGCGTTCGGCGCGCAGGTGCACCTGGTGCTGGCCGAGGCGTTCGCGCCCGATCCGCGTGCGCAGCGGCGCATGCAGGTGCCGTTCCGGGTGGATCCGGATGCGCGGGTGCAGGTGGCGTCTGCCGCCGAGGCCTTCGATGTGACACTGGCGCTGCAGCCTGGCGACTACGCGCTGTACTACGAAGTCTGCGAAGGCGACGACGAGGTGTATTACCGGCTCACCCTGGTGCCGGCGGCGCAGCCGGTCGCGGCGCGCTATCTGCTGGATGATCCCTGGGGCGGGGTGCGGGATGCGCCGCTGCAGGAGGGACTCCTGTAGCTGTCGTCAGCGCGGTGGGCGAGGCCGAGCGGCGGGGTGGCGTGGTGGAAGACACGCGCTGCGAGGAGATCGGGTCGATGCAGCGGCGATGGCGGCGTCAGTGTGGGTGATGCGGTTGCGCGATGCTGTGGCGCTCGCGTTGCCGGTGTCTGCGGTGTTGTCGCTTCAGAAAACAATCGCGCCGCATGCGGCGGGAAGGCCGCAGGCGGCGCGCGTGGTGGAGAGGGTGCGGGTCAGTCTACGCGTGAGTCGCGTCACGTCGACATCCAGCCTTCCAGGTCGGCCTTGCTCAGCCGGCCGTGGTGATGCACGTCGACGGCATCGAACTCGGCGTACAGCGTCGGGTCGGCCTTGGCTTCGGCGCGGCTGATGTAGCCGTCATGGTTGCGGTCGAGCTTGGCGAAGTCGATGTGGTAGTCGCCGACGATCGAGTTGGGTTCGACCGAGGTGACATTGATGATCTGGCCGTTCTGGTGCAGGGTCACTTCGTCCGGCGCCGACTGCGCCATGGCCAGCGCCGGCGCGGCAAGCAGCGCGAACGCGAACGGGACGAGACGAGGAACGATGCGGTTCATGGCACGACTCCTGTTGCTGGGAAGGAGTCAAGAACATAGGCCTGGCCGAATTAATCGACACTAAAAAAATCGGGCGTTCGCATCTGCACGTCGGCGCTGTTTAGCAAGCGTTTCCAATATGCCTTGGGCCGCGACCGACGGCGTCCCGGCGTCCTTCATGGCGGCGCCGGGACGCATGTCGCTGCGGCTACAGCCAGCCGGCGAGCTGCGCGCGGCTGAGGCGACCGCTGCGGGTGGTGTCCAGCGCGTCGAACTCGTCGGCCAGCGACGGATTGGCCTGCGCTTCGCTGCGGCTGATATAGCCGTCGTGGTCGGTGTCCAGCGCCTCGAAGTCGATGCGGTAGCTGCCGGCCACACGGTCCGGCTGGATGCTGCGCACGGTCACCTGCGCTTCGCCGGGCGTGGCCGGCAACTGCACCTGGTGAGTGACCACGCCATTGCTGAGCGGCTGCGCGCGCACGTTGACCGGCACGTCGCGCAGCGGCTCGGTGGTGGCGCTGGAGGCAGTGTTGAGATTCTGCGCCGCGGCCGGCGCGGCGCAGGCGCACAGGCAGCAGAGCAGGGCGAGGGAACGGCAGGACATGGACACAACGGACTCCAGTATGGCGATGGATGGCGGCCCCGGCTCAGCCGGGGATGAACGGAAACGCGAGCTTCAACAGGCCCTTCAGCCCGCCCTCGGCGGTGTTGGCGACGGCCTTGGCGCCGAGGCTGTTGAGCGCGCGGCGCACGTCCTCCCAGCGTAGCTTGCTCACGTCCTTCTTCAATAGATCGGCGACCTCCTCGGCGGTGGGCGCCAGCTTCTGCAGTTCGTGCGTCACCTTCTCCGGCTCCGGCTGCAGGTAGCCCCAGCGCTCGGCGATCTTCAGCAGCGTGTCGAAGCGCACCGCCATCACGTCGCGGTTGCGCTCGTACACGGGCATGGCGCCGACGTCGACGATGGCCTGTTCGAAGCGTTGCTGGTCGTCGGGATGCTCGATGCGGATCGCCAGGAAGCCGTCCTTCTTGCTGCGCTCGCTGACATGCTTGGCCCCGGCGCGCAGGTTGTCCTCGGTCAGCACCGTGGCGACGATGCGCTGCAGCGCTGCCTCGTTGTCCTCCGGCACCAGCGCACGCCAGCGCGCATAGCCGTCGCGGCGCAGGCCCTTGACCTTGGCCGGGGTCACCCGCAGGCGCATCGCCACTGCGTTGTTGGAATCGCTGCGCGAGATCGCGCCGTCGCGTTCCAGCAACACGAAGATCAGCAGTTCCAGGTCGCGCTTGGTCAGCGACTGGAAGCCCTGCAGCAGGGTCAGGCGCAGGAATTCGTCGGCGAAGCCGGCCGGGTTGTTCAGTTCGATCGGCTGCATGTGCGCGGCCCTCCAGTCAGTGCAGCCAGGATGCCAGGGGACCATTGCGCGGGCTGAGACGCCGCTGCGATACGCATCCCATCAGCGTCCGTGCTCGCGGCCGGGGCGGTCGCTGCGGAAGGTTTCGATCGCGCCACGGTCTTGCAGGGTCACGTCGACATCGCGCCCGTCGGCGCCGCCGAAGGCCAGGTTGGTGGGCTTGCGGCCCTTGGTCGCGACCTCGTGCAGCAGCGTGCCGTCGGGCGCCAGCACGATCACCTTGCCGGCGTCGTAGCGGGCCACGTACAGGTTGCCGTCGATGTCGCAGCGCATGCCGTCCAGGCCGGCGTCGGCGAAGCTGGCGAACAGCCGCTTGTTCGAGACGGCGCCGTCGGCCGCACGGTCGTAGACCCAGATCCGACGCTGCACGCTCTCGTTGACGTACAGGCGCTTGCCGTCGGGGCTGACCTCGATGCCGTTGGTGGTGCCCATGCCGGTTTCGATCAGGTGCGCGCTGCGGTCGCGGTCGATGCGCCACAGCTGGCCGCCGTCGTGCTTCCAGTCCGGGTCGCTGGCGTACAGGGTGCCGTCCGGCGCCATCGCGATGTCGTTGGGCTGGAACGCGCCCGGCAGCGTGGCGTAGACCTCGATGCGCTTGCTGCGCAGGGCGATGCGCAGGATGCGGTGCTGGCCGTAGTCGGCCACGTACATGCGCCCGCGGCGGTCGAAGCGGATGCCGTTGCCGATGCTGCCGTTGGGAAGATCCACGAACAGCGTGGCCTGGCCGCGGCCGGTGGCGTCGCGCTGGACCCGGCCGATGCTGCCGTCGTGGGCGAAGTTGACCACGTACAGCGCACTGTCCGGGCCGGTCGCAGGGCCTTCGATCTTGTCGGTGAACACGCCATCGCCGACCAGGTCGCGGGCGCGGAACAGGGTCTCCTGCGCCCCGGCCGGGGCAGCCAGCAGCAGGGCGAGGGCGGCGAGCAGTGGGCGGCAGCGCATCGGGTGTCCGGACGGCGGGGGAGGCGGCAGTGTGCCAGAGGCCCCGGCGCATCGCGCGATAGCGCTCACAGTGCCGATGCCGCGCCAGCGATTAGGGTGGGGAACCCTTCCGGTCGGAGTTGCGCATGGAGCCGTCCTCGCCGAATCGCCGCCGCCTGTTGCTGGCCGGCCTCTCCGCCACCGCCGCCGGTATGCTCGGAGCGTCCACGTGGGCGGCCACGCCGGCACGACGCCGCAAGCCGCTGGGCGTGGCCCTGGTCGGCCTGGGCGAGTACGCCAGCAGCCGCCTGGCGCCGGGGCTCGCCCTGACCCGGCACTGCCGCCTGGCCGGCATCGTCACCGGCTCGCCGCAGAAGATCCCGCAGTGGCAGGCGCGCTATCGCATCCCGGATCGCAACGTCTACAGCTACGACGAGTTGGAGCGCATCGCCGACAACCCGGACATCGACGTGGTCTACGTGGTCACGCCCACTCATCTGCATGCGCCGCTGAGCATCCGCGCCGCGGCCGCCGGCAAGCACGTGTGGTGCGAGAAGCCGATGGCGCTGCACGTCGAGCAGGCGCAGGCGATGATCGAGGCCTGCGCGCGCAACAAGGTGCGGCTGAGCATCGGCTACCGCATGCAGCACGAGCCCAACACCCGGCGCCTCATCGCCCTGGCCGGCGAACGCCCGTTCGGGGCGATGCGCAGCGTGCGCGCCGAGGCGGGCTATGCCGGCTACGGCGACACCGACCCGGCGCAGCGGCCGTGGCGGCTGCGCGCGCAGTACGGCGGCGGTGCGATGTACGACATGGGCGTGTATCCGCTCAACGCGGCGCGCTACACGACCGGCGCCGAGCCGCTGGCGGTCAGCGCGCGGCGATCCACCGATCGGCCGGCATTGTTCGACGAGGTCGACGAGCACATGCACTTCACCCTGGAGTTCCCGCACGGGGTGACCGCCAGCTGCGCGGCCAGCTTCGGCCGCACCATGAACCTGCTGCGCGCCGAGTGCGCGAAGGGTTGGTACGAACTGGCGCCGTTCCAGGCCTACGACGGCGTGCGCGGCCGGGCCAGCGATGGCCGCCTGTTCGACGCGCGGGTGCACCACCAGCAGGCGCTGCAGATGGACGAGGATGCGCTGGCGATCCTGCAGGGCACGCCGCTGCGCGTGCCCGGCGAGGAAGGCTTGCGCGATATCCGCATCGTCGAGGCCATCCAGCGCTCGGCGCGGGAGGACGGGGCGCGGATCGTGTTGTAGCGGTGGGCGGCGCCAATGCGCTCGTCACAGGAGCGGCTTCAGCCGCGATGGCTTTCCCGGGAAACCCATCGCGGCCGAGCCGCTGCTACGAAACACCGCATGTGGACGCGCGACCGGCTCAGCCGGGGATCGCCAGCACCGTGATCTCTTCGCGATCGTGGTAGAGCTGCTTGGCGCGCAGCTGCAGCGGGCGCTCGGCACGCTCGGCGAACAGGTCCAGGCACAGCCGGGTCTCGTCCCAGCGCTTCTTCATCGGCAACTTCAGGTTGAAGATCGCGTGCCGGCACCAGCCCTCGCGGAACCAGGTGGCCATGCGCTCGGCGACGCGGCGCGGTTGCTCGACCATGTCGCAGACCATCCAGTCCAGCGGCTGCGGCGGTTTCCAATGGAAGCCATCGGCGCGCAGGTGGTCGGCCAGGCCGCTGTCGAGCACGTGCTGGCGCAGCGGGCCGTTGTCCACGCTGGTCACGTGCAGGTGCTGGCGGGTCAGCACCCAGGTCCAGCCGCCGGGGGCGGCGCCGAGGTCGGCCGCGCGCATGCCCGGGCGCAGCAGCGTCTCGCGCTCGTGCGGGGTCAGCAGCGCCAGCAGCGCTTCTTCCAGTTTCAGCGCCGACCGCGAGGGCGCCTCCGGCAGCAGCTTGAGGCGCGGGATGCCCAGCGGCCACGGCGCGCTGTCCTCGCTGTCGGCCACCGCCAGCAGGGCGTGCGTGCCGGTCACGAAGCACACGTGCAGGCGCGGCAGCCGCGGCTGCGGCTTGTCGCTGAGCAGGCCGGCCTTGCGCAGCGCCGGGCGCAGCGCGTTGCCGAAACTGCGCGCCAGGCCCGACAGCGGCTTGCCGGCGTCCGAGTCCGGATGTTCGACCCACAGGTCGCCGAAGCGGGGCTGGCCGCCCAGCGCCTGCAGGATCGGCGCGATGCGGTCGCTGGCCGGCAGCTCGCGCAGGTCGGCCAGCAACTGCAGCTTCTGCCGGGCGAAGATCAGCCCGCGCCAGGGCAGCGCCTGCGCCGGCACCGCCGTGTCGCTGAGCAGCAGCGCGTAGCCGCTGTTGCGCTCGGTGCGCGCGTAGGCGGCCAGCCCGGCCTCGCCGGCGCGGGCGTTGAGCTCGGCCGCCAGTTCGGGTTCGAAGCCGGGCCGGCAGTAGCACAGCAGGCCATGGACCAGCGGGCCGTTCTCGGAGGACATGGGCAAGCCTTCGCCGGCGGCGTCAGTAGCGGGGGCTGTCGAGTTCGCCGTAGCGGCGCAGCACCGCGCAGGCGGCGTCGCGGTGCAGGCCGCGCACCACCTCGATGCCGCGGCGCTGCAGTTCGCCGACCCAGTCCGCCGGCAGCGGGCCTTCGTCGAACGGGGTCAGCGCCATCACGTCCTCGGCGCTGGCACCGATCAGCAGGCGGTCGATGCCGGCCCAGATGGTGGCGCCGTAGCACTGGCAGCACGGCTGCGAGGAGGTGGCCAGGGTCACCGGCGACAGCGCCGCGTTCAGCCGCGGGGTCTGCAGGCGCTGCTGGGCCAGCATGTAGGCCATGTTCTCGGCATGCGCCAGCGAGGTGGTCTGCGGTACCACGCGATTCACGCCGACGGCGATGATGCGGTGGTCCGGGCCGAACACCGCCGCGCCGAATGGGCCGCCGCTGCCGGCATCCACGTTCAGCCGCGACAGTTCCACGGCCAGCGCGACCTTGTCGGCGTCGCTGGCGTAGACGGCCTGCGGATCGACCGCCTCGTGGATCCAGGCGGGCAGGGTGAGGTGGACTTGCGCGTAGAGCATCAGCGGACGGGTTCGGCAGGCTGGGGGGCGCGCAGTGTATCGGCTTGCGCGGCGCGCGCGCTGCATTGCCCGGCCACGCACGAGCAGCCGGCGATCGCGCGCGAGCCGCACACGCTCATGCGCCCGCTGGCCTGGCACTGCGCCATCACGCCCTGCGGATCGGTAGGGCTGTCGCGGTTGACGCAGGCCGGCATCGCGCCGCAGCAGTTGCCGACGTTCTTGACGGTGCAGTCGGCATCGGTGCGGCAACTGGTGTCGACCTTGATTGGCAGGCCCGGTGCGGATGCCGTGGGTGCCGGCGCCGGCTCCGACGGCTTGGCGGTCTCGCTGCGCGCGCAGGCGCTGGACAGCAGCATGCCGGCGATCAGGCACAGGGAACACAGCAACGACGCGAAATGACGGGGCATGGCGATCTTCCGTGCGGTGGAGTGCGGCCATGGTAGCAACCCACCGCGCCGCCGCCGGGTCAGCGGCGCACGACGGTCATCGCGTCGGCGCTTTCCTCCGAGATCCGCAGCGCTGTGCCGTCCAGCGCCTGGTGCAGCGCCTGGCGGATGCTGACCTGTCCCTTCACCGCGTTGACCGGCAGCGAGGCGAGGCCTGGATCGCGGTACACGACCATGCAGCCGGTGGCGTGGGCCAGTTGCTGCGACACCTCATCGAAGCGCCCGGCCGGCAGGTCGTAGGCGTGGTCGGGGACGGCGTCACACTTGCCGGTTGCCGCCGGTGCGCTGGCGTTGGCGGCCGGGTTCGGCGCCGCCCCGGATGGCGCGTTGGAGGCGTGGCAGCCAGCCAGTGCGGCGACTAGGACGAGAGCGGGACAGCAACGGCGCAGGACGGTGTGCATGGCGCGATTCCCGTGGGAGGACCTGCGCAAGTCTAGGCAGCGCCGCTTAACCGGGCTTGGCTTCGCGCACGGCGGGTTGCGGCCGCGCATGCACCAGGGTGCACCACAGCACGCCGCCGAGCAGGCAGGCGATCGCCAGCAGTTCCAGCGCGGTCGGCCAGCGCTGTTCCCACAGGAAGCCGTACAGCAGCGCGAATACGGTCTCGAACACGATCATCTGCCCGACCAGGGTCAGCGGCAGCAACCGGCTGGCGTGGTTCCAGCAGGCGTTGCCGATGACCGAGGCGAACAGCGCCAGCACCAGCGCCATGCCCCAGAAGCGCATCCAGTCGGCGCCGGCATGGGCCGTGCCTGACAGGGCGAACGCCGGCAGGGCCAGGGTCAGGGCCAGTGCGCCGGTGACCACGCCGGTCAGCAGCGACCAGTCGCGGCCGGACAGGTCCGGGCGCCGCCGCAGCCAGCGCGCGTTCTTGATCGAGTAGGCGGTCCAGCACGCCAGCGCGCCGACCGCACAGGCCAGTCCCGCCGCACGCAGGCCGAGGCTGGCGGGAATGTGCGGCCGCGCCACGGCCAGGGTCTGCACCGCGACCAGCGCCACCCCGAGCACGCACAGCGCGCAGGGCGCGGCGAGCCGGCGTAGGCGGACCGCGCCGGCCGCGCGCGAGCCGATCACCGTGACCGCCGCCGGCAACAGGCCGATGATCAGCGCGGTGGCGGCGCCGCCGGCCCACTGCACCGCGCTGCCCAGCAGCACGTAGTAGACGATGTTGCCGAGCAGGCTCAGGCGCAGCAGCGCCCACCATTCGGGCGCGCCCAGCGGCGCGGTGGCGGTGCGCCAGCGCGGCAGCAGCACCACGGCAGCGATGGCGCCATAGGCCAGGTAGCGCGAGATGGCCAGTTGCAGCGGCGAAAAGGCGCTCAGCAGTTGCGGCGCCAGGAACACCAGGCCCCACAGCGCGCCCGCGACCATGCCGCTGCCGACCCCTGCCCATAGACGTTCGCGCATGCGGTTCGTTTCCGTGTCGGCCGTGTCAGCCGTGACGGCTCAGCATGCCGGCGCCGGCAGCGGCCGGCTTGTCCCAGACTCCTGTCCTGGCGCCGGGCGATGACGGCGGCGGTAGGCGGCCGGGGTCTGCCCGGTGCTGCGCTTGAGCGCGCGGGTCAGCGCGCTCTGGTCGGCATAGCCGCTGTCCTGGGCCAGGTCGGCGATCGGCCGGGTGCCGTGCGTCAGTTGCCGGCGCACCCAGTCCAGCCGCCGTGCTGCCACCCAGTCCTGCGGCGTGCGTCCGAACGCAGCGCGGAACAGAGCGTGCAGGCGACTCGGACTCAGGTGCGCCAGCTGCGCCATGCGCCGCACCGGCCAGTCCTGGCCGGGCGCGGCCTCGATGCGCCGGCACAGCGCCTGCAGCCGCTGCCAGCCGCGCGGCGCGGTGTCCGCCTGCAGCCAGGCCAGCACGGCGGCGCCGGCTCGTGCATGGGCGGCAGCGAGGTCCGGATGCGGCGCCTGGGCGGCAAGCAGATCCTGCAGCGGCGGCGGCAGGTCGAGGAATGGCTGTCGCCGAAGGCGCTCCAGCGCGTCGTCGCCGAAGGCATCGGTGCGGCAATCAACGACCAGGAAGCGGTTGGCATCCAGCGCGGACTGCGCATGCCGGGTCTTAGGCGCGACCACCGCGGCGCGGAAACGGTCCAGATAGCCGCCGCGGCCGTCCACCTCCAGTTCCATCGAGCCGTGCAACGGCAGCACCAACTGCACGTGGTCGTGCTGATGGGCGGCGCCGTCGCGGCCGTAGCTGCGCAGGCTGAAGGACGAGGCGGGGGACATGCCCGTTACGCTAGCGCGCGGGCGGTGGCGGGGGAAGGGCGGGGATTGGGGATTGGGGATTGGGGATTGGGGATTGGGGATTTTTCGCGAGTGCACGGTATGTGCGGCGCCTCTGGCGACAAAAAGCCACTCCGCGACTCCACGGTGGGTGCGGCTTCAGCCCCGACAGGCGTTATCGGTAAAGCCCGTCGGGGCTGAAGCCCCTCCCACAGTGCAATCGCAACCGCCCAGCACTTGCGGAAAATTTCGGGTCCCGATTTGCGGGGTTCCGAATCCCCAATCCCAAGTCCCCAATCCCGGCTTTTTAGCCCGCTCTTCAGCGCGATGCCTCACCAATAAAACATTGCTAACGCTAGCCCTGCAGGAAGCGGCCGCGCATGCAGCCATCCTGTGGGAGGGACTTCAGTCCCGACGCGATAGCGCTAAACGACGCGGCAGATTTCCCGGCACGCGGTCCGCGGCCGATGCGCTGCCTTCCTCCAGGACATCGCCGTCGCTGGAGGCATCGCACACGCGCTTGGTCAGCCGCCCTGGCCGCCGCTCCAGGTATCGCGCAGGGTCACGCTGCGGTTGAACACCGGCGCGTCGGCGCGGTGGTCGTAGCGGTCGGCGACGAAATAGCCGGTGCGCTCGAACTGGAACGCCTGCTCCGGCGCGGCCTGGGCGGCGGCGGGTTCGACGTAGCCGCGCACGCTGCGCTTGGAGTCGGGGTTGAGGTGGTCGCGGTAGGTCTTGCCGTCGGACTCGTCGTCAGGCTTCTCCACCGAGAACAGGCGGTCGTACAGGCGGATCTCGGCCTCGACCGCGTGCGCGGCGCTGACCCAGTGGATGGTGCCCTTGACCTTGCGGTTGGCGCCTTCCATGCCCGGGCGCGATTCCGGGTCGAGCCAGCCGCGCAGTTCCACGATCTCGCCGGCGTCGTTCTTGATCACCTCGTCGACGCGGGCGATGCCGGCGCCGCGCAGGCGCACTTCGCCGCCCGGCACCAGCCGCTTCCAGCCCTTGGGCGGGACTTCGGCGAAGTCCTCGCGCTCGATCCACAGTTCGCGCGAGAACGGCACTTCGCGCGTGCCGAAGCTCTCGTCCTTGGGATGATTGGAGAAGGTCAGCGTTTCGCTGTGGCCCTCGGGCAGGTTGCTCAGCACCAGCTTCAGCGGCTCGATCACCGCCATGCGCCGCGCGGCGTGCGCGTCCAGGTCTTCGCGCAGGCAGCCTTCCAGCACCGAGAAATCGATCACCGAGTTCTGCTTGCTGATGCCGACGCGGTCGACCAGCAGGCGCAGTGCGGCCGGCGTGTAGCCGCGGCGGCGCAGGCCCTGCAGGGTGTACATGCGCGGGTCGTCCCAGCCGTCGACCAGGCCTTCGGCGACGAGTTGGGTCAGCTTGCGCTTGCTCATCACCGTGTAGTTGATGTTGAGCCGCGAGAACTCGATCTGCCGCGGCTTGGCCGCCTCGCGCGGCAGGCCCTTGTCCAGCAGCGGCTGCAGCAGTTCGGGGTGGCCGGCCAGATCGACCTTGTCCACGCACCAGTCGTACAGCGGGCGGTGGTCCTCGAACTCCAGCGTGCACAGCGAGTGGGTGATGCCTTCCACCGCATCGCCCAGCGAATGCGCGAAGTCGTACATCGGGTAGATCGGCCAGGCGTTGCCGGTGTTCTGGTGCTCGACGTGCTTGATCCGATACAGCGCCGGGTCGCGCAGGTTGATGTTGCCGCTGCTCATGTCGATCTTGGCGCGCAGGGTGCGCGCGCCGTCCGGGAACTCGCCGGCGCGCATGCGTCGGAACAGGTCCAGGTTCTCCACGACGCTGCGGGTACGGTACGGCGAGTCTCGGCCCGGCTCGGTGAGGGTGCCGCGGTACTCGCGCACCTGCTCGGCGGAGAGGTCGCAGACGAAGGCGTGGCCGTCGCGGATCAGCTTCTCGGCGGCCAGGTAGTACACCTCGAAATAGTCCGAGGCGTGGCGCAGCTCGGCCCAGTCGAAGCCCAGCCAGCGCACGTCGTCCTGGATCGCGGCGACGAATTCGGGATCTTCCTTGGCCGGGTTGGTGTCGTCGAAGCGCAGGTTGCAGCGCCCGCCGAACTCGGCGGCGATGCCGAAGTCCAGGCAGATCGCCTTGGCGTGGCCGATGTGCAGGTAGCCGTTGGGCTCGGGCGGGAAGCGGGTGCGGATGGCCGTGTGCTTGCCGCTGGCCAGGTCCTCGCGGACGATCTGGCGAATGAAGTCTTTCTTCTCGGCCGGGGCGGAGGCGTCGGTGGCGGGGGTGTCGGACATGCGCGCGTCTGAGAATAAGTAAAGCGCAAGTTTATAGTAAGTAAAGCGCTGCTTTAGCTTGGCCGGACTGGTCTGCGGCCGTCCTGGCGCGTAGGCTGCGGAACAATTCACTCAAGAGAAGCCCGCATGCAGGCGTTCCGTCTTGCCCTTGGCGTCATGCGTCCTTCTCAGTTTGCGTACCCGTGTACGGGCCTGTGTTGCCTTTCCTCGCTCCAGGTTCTGCCTGGCTCCGTGGCCCGAGGCTGAGGGGCCGACCATGCAGATCGCCTACCGCGCCCAGCACCTGATCGATGCGCACCTGGCCAAGCACGCGCTGGAGGATGCCGGCATCACCGCCTTCGTGTTCGGCGAGGCTCTGCTCGGCGGCGCCGGCGAACTGCCGTTCGGCGTGGTCCAGGTCTGCGTGGCCGACGAACTGCTGGAAAAGGCCCAGGAAGTGCTGATGGCATTGGGCCTGGGCGGCCAGGTGACGCGGGCGATGTAGTTTGGGGGCTGGGATTGGGGAGTCGGGATTGGGGATTGGCAAAAGCGGGGGGCTGCCGGCGTGAATCCCCAATCCCTAATCCCCAATCCCGGCCGTCAGCCATCCCGGCGGCACGGCATCCGCCACGGCCAGCGCACGCAGGCGCTTGAACAGCACCACGGTCTCGGCCACGTTCCAGACGCGCAGGGCGACTTCGAAGGTGTCCAGCGGCTTGGTCAGGAAATCCTTGGCGCCCAGGCCGAGGGCGCGGTGGCGGGCGCTGCGGCTGGGGTCGGCGGTGAGCACGATCACCGGCAGGAAGCTGGACGGGCCGGCCAGGCGCGCCAGTTGTTCCAGGATCGCGTAGCCGTCCAGCTCCGGCATCATGAGGTCGAGCAGGATCAGGTCCGGCGCGAACGCGGCGACCAGGCCCAGCACCCGTTGCGGGTCGGTGGTCGCCACCACCTGGCGGAAGCCTTCGCGCTGCAGCAGTTCTTCCAGCAGGCGCACGTTGGCCGGTTCGTCGTCGACGATCAGGATGCGGGCGGCGAGGACATCGTTGCGGGTCATGCGAGGTGTCGGTCCAGAACGGAGAAGAAGTCGGCCACGTCCAGCGGCTTGGTCAGGTAGGCGCACACCGGCTCGCCTTGCACGCGCGCCAGCGTGGTCGCGGTGGCATCGGCGCTGATCACCACCACCGGGATCGCCGCGGTGTGCGGCTGCGCGCGCAGCGCCTGCAGCAGTTCCTCGCCGTTGCCGTCGCTCAGGTGCAGGTCGAGCAGGATCAGGTCGGGCGTGGCCTGCTGCAGATGCGCGCGCGCCTGCGCCAGGCTGGCGGCCTCGTGCAGGCGCCAGTGCGGGCGGCGTTCGACCAGGGTGCGGATCAGCGCCTGGTTGGACGGGTTGTCCTCCACGCTCAGCAACTGGCGCTGGATCCCGCTCGCCGTCGTCGCCATCACGGCGGGGTCAGGCAGTGCCGCTGCCTGTGGGCGGTCCAGCGGCAGCGCGATGGTGAAGCGCGATCCGTCCGCGCCGCTGTCCACGGCGATGCGCCCGCCCATCGCCTCGGTCAGGCGCTTGCTCAGCGCCAGACCCAGACCGGTGCCTTCGATCGCCGAGCGCTCGGCGCCGAGCCGCTCGAACGGCGTGAACAATCGTTCCACCTGCGCCGGCGTCAGGCCGTGGCCCTGGTCGTGCACGCTCAGCGCCAGGGACTGGCCTTCGGGCACCGCGCTCACCCACACCGCGCCACCCGGGCGGTTGAACTTGATCGCGTTGGACAGCAGGTTGATCAGCACCTGGCGCAGCCGCTGCGGGTCGGCGCGTACGGTCCACTCCGGCGGCAACTGCGGCGGCCGCAGCACGATGCCGCGCGCCTGCGCCTCCGGTGCGACCAGGCCCAGCGCCTCTTCCAGTGCGGCATGCACCGGCACCGGGCGCGGGCTCAGGTCGAGCTGGTCGGCCTCGATGCGGGCGATGTCCAGCAGTTCGGTGATCAGTCCCAGCAGGTGTCGGCCGGCGCCGAGGATGTGCTGCAGGTGGTCGCGCTGCGCCGCGCCCGGCAGGTCCATCTCCAGCACCTGCGCGTAACCGAGGATGGCGTTGAGCGGCGTACGCAGTTCGTGGCTGCTGCGCGAGAGGAATTCGGTCTTGGCGCGGTTGGCGCTCTCGGCCTCGCGGCGCGCCGACTGCGCTTCCTCGGCGCGCGCGGCGAGCAGGGTGCTGGCCTGCTGCAGGCGTTGCGCGACCTGGCCCAGTTCGTCGCCGGCCGGTGGCTGTGGCGCCAGCGGCCGGCCGTCGCCGAGGCGGTCGGCATTGGCCGAGAGCTGGCGCAGGCGTCGCGACAGCGACGAGGCGAACCAGGCCACCGCGAGCACCGCACCGAGTCCGCCCAGCATCGCCGCGCACAGGGTGATCAGCAGGTTGCGCTGGCGCAGCGCCTGCGCCTTGGCGGTGCGCACCTGCAACTGCGCGGTCTCGTAGTTGCGCAGCTCGCGCAGTTCCGCGCGCAGGATGTCGAGAGTGACCTTGCCCTCGCGCAGCTGGCGGATCTCTTCCTCGCGGCTCAGGTCCGGCGCGAGCAGCCGCCGCCAGCCCTGCATCTTCTCCTCGAACAGCGGCTGGATGCGGGCGAAGCGCTGCGCCTGGCGCGGGTCGGTGATGCGTTGCGACAGGCGCTGCACCACGGTCTTCAGCCGCGGCTCGGCGTCGCGGTACGGGGTCAGGAACGCGTCCTGGCGCACCAGCCGGTAGCCGCGCACGCCGGCGGCGGTCTCGGCCAGCAGCGCATGCGCCTCGTGCAAATCGCTGAGCAACTGCAGGGTGCGGCGCACGTCGTTCTCGGCGGCGATGTTCTGCCGCTCGACGCTGTAGATCGCCACCAGCGCCGCCACCAGCAGCAACAGCGGCAGCGCCACCAGCGCCAGGCTCTTGCGGGTCAGCGGCCAGTCGTTCCAGCGCCGCGCCAGCGCCCTCACAGCGCCACCCCCGCCTGCACCGCGACCACCGCGGCCTGGGTGCGGTCGGCCACCTGCAGCTTGTGCAGGATGCGCTCGACGTGGACCTTGGCGGTGCCGGCGCTGATGCCCAGTTCGGCGCCGAGCGCGGCATTGGTCAGCCCGCGCGACAGTAGCGCCAGCACCTGCCGCTCGCGCGCGCTGAGCACGGCCAGGCGGTCGGCCTGCGCCGGTTTGCGCCGCCGCGGCGCACGCGGCGGTTCGGCCGCCAGCGGCGCCAGCAGCGCGGCGATCGCGGACAGGGCTTGCACGTCCTCCGGTGCCGGGACGGTGCGGGCGTCCCAGCCCAGGCACAGCATGCCCAGCGGCACGCCCAGCGTGGCGATCGGCAGGCACAGTTCGCCGGCCTCGTTGGCGGCATCGCCGCGCAGGCGCCACGCATGCGCTGGCGCCTCGACGGCGACGCTGGCGCCCGGCGGCAACGCATCGCCCTGGCTGGCCAGCACCAGGCAGCGGGCGCCCCGCACCGCCAACACCGCGGCGTGCGGGGCCGCGACCAGGCCGCTGGCAGATACCAGGACGTGCGCGGAGGCCTGCGCGGCATCGCCGGCCTCGCGCAGCGCCGCCGCGGCGGCGGCCACGGCCTGCCAGCGCGCCGCGTCGGCGGCGTCGCGGCGCAGTGCCTCACGCCACTGGCCTGCATTGGAAGGAGGGTGCACGGGCGCGTCTCCGTATGCCGAACGGCATATTCGAGGATATGCCGCCCAGCGGATGTTGCGCAAGCCGCCGCTGCCGATACTCGCTTCGCCCCGAGACGGCATCCCCTCAGCACACGGAGACTTCCCATGCGTCGCATCCTGTTCGCCCTGGCACTGGGCCTGACCACCACCTCCACCGCGCTGGCCGCGCCGGCGATGCACTACGACGGCGAGCCGGCGACGCCGGCCAGCAGCGCCGAACGCGAGATCGCCGGCCTGTTCGACCGCTGGAACGCGGCGCTGGCCACCGGCAATCCGCAGCGCGTGGCCGACCTGTACGCCCGCGACGGCGTGCTGCTGCCGACCGTGTCCAACCAGGTCCGCGCCAGCCGCGCCGAGATCGAGGACTACTTCAGCCACTTCCTCGCCGCCAAGCCGCGCGGCGCCATCAACTACCGCCAGGTGCGGCTGCTCGACGACGACAGCGCGGTCGACGCCGGCGTCTACACCTTCACCCTGAACAATCCCGACGGCAGCACCCGCCAGGTGCAGGCGCGCTACACCTTCGTCTACGAAAAGCGCGACGGGCGCTGGCTGATCATCAACCACCACAGCTCGGCGATGCCGGAACCGGTCGCCGCCGCCACGGCCAGCGCCGCAACGAAGTGAACGTCGCGCCTGTCACCGCCGCCGAGGTGGTCGGGTGCACTTGAAAGCGGACTCCGGCAGCGCCATCCACACGACATCGCCGTCGCTGCCAGGAGTCCATGCCATGTTGGGAATCGGTGCCTTCAAGCAGCGCCTGCCGCACCCGGGCGAGAGCCTGCCGGGACGCGCGCAGCCGCTGCCGCTGCACAACCGCCACTTCGTCAACGGCCACCCCTTGCGCGATGCCTTCGCCGGCCTGGAGCAGGTGCAGTTCGGCCTGGGCTGCTTCTGGGGCGCCGAACGCAAGTTCTGGTCGCTGCCCGGCGTGTTCAGCACGGCGGTCGGCTATGCCGGCGGCGAGACGCCCAATGCCACCTATCGCGAAGTGTGCTCCGGTCAGACCGGCCACACCGAGGCGGTGCTGGTGGCGTTCGACCCGCAGACCGTGCGCTTCGAGCAGTTGCTGCAGACCTTCTGGGAAAGCCACGACCCGACCCAGGGCATGCGCCAGGGCAACGACACCGGCACCCAGTACCGCTCGGCGATCTACTGCACCACCCAGGCGCAGTACGAGGCCGCGCTGGCCAGCCGCGACGCCTACCAGCAGCGCCTGGATGCTGCCGGCTACGGCCCCATCACCACCGAGATCCGCTTCCCGGCGCCGCCGTTCTACTACGCCGAGGACGAGCATCAGCAATACCTCGCCAAGAACCCGGGCGGCTACTGCGGGCTGGGCGGGACCGGAGTGAGTTGTCCTATCGGGCTGGAGGCCTGAGTCTCAACGCGGAGGTTGCGCCGCGGCCGACCCGCGCTCGGCTGCGGCGCGCCAGCACGCTTCTTGCGCGCTGCCCTCGTCCGTCCTTTGCTGGCTGGGAGCGGCTGGAGCCTGGGGTATCTCCGATCAAAGTCGCTCGTGAGACGGTAAGCGGCTTCCGCACACGCGGAGAGCCATGCCAGGACGAGGGTCGATAGCAACATCGCCAGCGCAATCCCACCAGCACTCTGGTTGGATGGCGCAAAGAGATTGAAGGCGGCCGGTGCAAGCAACCAGGGCACGAATGCGGCCGCGTATAGCGCAATGGCTCCTTTTCGATAGCTCCTGGCTGATTTCCAGATCCCTTTGGGCACGAAGTGCGACTTGTCGTTCGACACCCCGATCATGCCTTTGGCCATCTTGCAGTAAGTCAGCACCTTTGCTGCATTGCTGCGTTCCAACGCGATCCTGATTTCGTCGCCGTCGAGATTGCCGCCGATGGCATTGCCGACCGCGATTTGCAACGCAGCCGCATCCGCAGCGCGCCAGGCACCATCCAGGGAAAGCGCGTAAAGGCGTTGCGTGCGTTTCACGGAGAGACTGAGAAAGCCGGTCCTCCATTTCAGAAAAAACATGGGAAGGGCTCCGGCTGCTGCGATGACGCCGGCGAGGTTGCTGTAGCGGCTTGCGAACTCGACGAGTGACATGACGCGCCTCTGGGCTGAACTCGGGGGCATGAAGCCACGGCACGCTCTCAATAAACGAGACTGAACTGCGCCGGGACGCAGCAGCGCCCATCGGCCGACGCCGCCTGCCTACTTGGCGATGCTCGTGTCGGGTTTGTCGGCGGCGGGCCGCAGCCGTGCCGCATAGCCGGACAACTGCAGCGCCTTACGTGGCGACAGCTCGGCCTTGAGCCGCACGATCGCCGCATCGCCGTCGCGGCTGCGGCCGAGCGCGTAGTCGGTGCGTGCCAGTTCCAGCGTCGCGCGTTGGCGGACCGTCAGATTGCCGAAGGGATCGAAGAACGAATCCACGCGGCTGCCGTCCTGCACGCCGGTCCAGCCGAATGCCAGCTCGGCTGGGGCTTCCTCGGCGAGCTGAGCGTAGCGGCGCCGCGCTTGGGCCGGCGCGATCTGGCCGCTCAGCAGGGCCAGGCGGGTTCGCAACAGCGCCGTTTCGGCGGCCGGTGCGTCGGCGGCGTAGGCATCCAGGACGCGGCCCATCCACGCCCAGTCGACGTTGCCGGTGTCGGCCTGGGTACCGAGCAGGTTGAAGGCGAGGATCGCGGCGCGCTGCGTCGCGGTGGTGGCGCGCTCGACCGCATCCGCAGTGGGGCGCCCCAGCGTCGACGGCTGCACCAGCGCGATCGCCGGGTCGTGCGCAAGGATCGCCTCCAGGTCCGGTTTGTGGAAATAGCCCACCACGACCAGCACGGTCTTGCCCGGGTGCGCCAGTGCCGCGGCGCGGATGCGCTGGGCCTGCAGGAAGGTGCGGTACAGGTACAGGCGTCGCGGCAGGTCCTGGTCGGCCCGCGGCGCCGGCGTCTGCGCCCATTTCTGCACCGCGGCCACGTTCTCGGCCGCATCCGCCGCAAAGAAGTCGCGCTGCAGGGCGGCCTTGTCGGAGAAGGACAGGAAGCCCTGGAAGCCCTGTTCGCGGCGCAGTTCCAGCGGGGTGTCCAGGTCCACGCCGAAGCCCAGTCTGGCGTCCTCCACCGGCGGCATCCAGTCGATCGGACAGAGGGCGACGGGATGCGCCGCGGCGTACGGCAGGATCACGTCCTGCACCTCGTAGGTGTATTCGTAGTAATCGCCGCGCGCCGCCTGCTCCGGCGGGCGTTCGATACAGATCGCGTCCGGCGCGAGTTGCTCCAGGAACGCCGCGAGCACGCCCGGCTGGTCGCGTTCGGAAACCAGTTGCCCCGCGTGCTCCACGCCCAGGATCGCGGCCCGCGTCGGTGCCGGTGTGGCGGCCATGCCGGTGGCGCTGGCGGCGGCCAGCGCCAGCGAAAACAAACAACGCGCCATCCATCCGCGCATGCGCCTTCTCCTGTCGACGTCGTGGAGGCACCCTGCTGGCGCGCTGGCATGCGTGACCGCCGTTGCGTCACGCCCGCCAAAGGTCGATCGCGACGCCGCGCTCAGCCGCCGATGGCGTACCTCACGGTGAGTGACGACAAGTGTAGTCATGTGGCGCCGCCGCCGTCTGCATGACAGGTGGCACTGGTCGCGTTACACGAACTCGGCCGCGAACATCTGCCGCATCTGCGCGATCTGCTCCTCGCGTTCGGGGTGCAGCAGGCGCAGGCATTCCTCGGCGAAACTGACCGGGCTGGTGCCGGGGGCGGTGATCAGGCCGCCGGCGCTGACCACGCGGCGCTCCTGGTAATGCGCGCTGCCGGCGTAGACGCCGGCGTGCTCGCGCAGGAAGGCTTCGGAATTGCTGGTGTGCGGGCGGCTATCGAGCAGGCCGGCGTAGGCCAGCGCCAGGGTCGCCCCACAGATCGCCGCCACGCCGCGGCCAGCCTCCAGGCGCTGCTGCAGCAGTGCGCTCAGTCCTGGAATCTCGCCGGCCTGCCAGCGGTCGCTGCCGGGCAGCAGCCACAGGTCGGCGTCCAATGGCGCCAGGTCCGACAGCGCATAGGTGGGGTGCAGCTCCAGCCCGCCGATCGAGGTAATGGGCTTGCCGTCGATGCTGGCGATCTGGATCGTGTCGCTGAACCAGGCCCGCGCCGCCGGCAGGATGGTGCCGATCTCCCAGTCCGCCACGCCGTCCACCATCACCACTGCGATCGTCGCCATTGCCTTGCCTCTGCACTCGGGCGCGCAGCATAGCCTGGAAGACGTCGCTGCCGCGCCAATACGCATGGCGGCGACCGGGGGCAATGGCCGGGTATGCGAACGCTGCTCGGACGCGCGACGTCGCTTCGATGGATGGTTTGCATGATTCCATGCGCGTTGTGGCCAGGCACGGTGCGCCTGTGCGCGCCGTCGCCAAGGAGCCAATGTGGAATTCCTTGCAACCCAGGCGCGCAAGAGGCATTTTGCAGACAGTGCGGTCGCGCCGGTCTGGTACGGGCGACGGATGATGTAAAGGGGAGGCCGACGACGCTGCGTTTCGTCGATGCCTGTGTCTTCGCCGTGCCGTTCGATGGTTCGTATCTGGAGAAGTAGGTGATGAGCTTTCTCTGTCAGGCCGTCTGCAACAGTTTCGACCTCGCCAACCAGATCACCGACCGAGGAAGCGGCGCGGGAATGAACATCAGCTTCTGGCATCCGCTCGTGAGCGGCATTGGCCAGGGCGAGGCGTACTTCTACACTGGCCTGTACGCGACCAACAACTACGCCAATCCGCCGTCCCCATCCGGTCCGATGGTCGTGTTGCAGGAATACGACTCCAATCAGAACATATGCCTGAGCGCGCCCCTCGGCTTCACCACCGTATGGGAGTGCAACGGCAGCGGTCGCCCCTGCAAGCTCGGCATCTACAGCCTGCAAGCGCCGGCCGGATACATCGCGCTCGGGTCGATCGCGGTGGCGGATTTCAATACTCCGCCAACCCTTGTCGACTACCCTGGCCTGATGTGCGTGCGGGAGGAGTTCTGCCAGTTGGTCTCGCTGACCAAGGAAAATCTGATCTGGGACGACAGGGATTCCGGCGCCGACAGCCACGTCCTGGTGTGGCAGCTTCCTTACTCCGGCGCATGTTTCGCGCATAGCTGCGAACCCAGCCAGGGTTATCCGACGACCATACAGACCTTCGACATCATCCTATTGCCCTGACGGGATCCGCTGAAGGCGTGTCAGGGACATAAAAGGAGCGGCGTCGCCGCCGCTCCGCGGGATGATGCAAGGCGTGCGCTGCTCAGCCGATCAATTTGTGCCGGATCGTGTCGCGCAGGGTCTGCAGGTCCTTGGCGAAGGTGTCGATGCCGCCGGCCAGCTTTTCGGTGGCCATCGGGTCGGCGGCCAGGTCGGCGGCGAAGCGCTTGGCGTCGATCGGCTCGATCTTGGCGCCGTCGGCCTGGCCGGGCGAGAGCTTGCGCGGCAGCGGGCCGTGGTCGGCGTCGAGCTTTTCCAGCAGGTCCGGCGAGATGGTCAGGCGGTCGCAGCCGGCCAGCGCTTCGATCTGCGCGGTGGAACGGAACGAGGCGCCCATGACCACGGTCTGCGAACCGCGGCGCTTGAACTCGTCGTACACGCCGCGCACGAACTGCACGCCCGGGTCCTCGTCGATGGTCGCCGGGGTCTGGCCCTTGGCCACGTACCAGTCGAGGATGCGGCCGACGAAGGGCGAGATCAGGAACACGCCGGCCTCGGCGCAGGCCAGGGCCTGGGTGCGGTTGAAGATCAGGGTCAGGTTGCAGTCGATGCCGTCCTGCTGCAGCTGCCGCGCCGCCTCGATGCCTTCCCAGGTCGCGGCGACCTTGATCAGGATGCGGTCCTTGGGGATGCCGCGCTCGGCGTACATGGCGATGAACTTGTGCGCCTTGGCGATGGTGGCGGCGGTGTCGTGGGCCAGATCGGCGTCCACTTCGGTGGACACGCGGCCGGGCACCAGCGCGCTGAGCTTGGCGCCGACGCCGATGGTCAGGCGGTCGGCGATCTCGTCGACCAGGGCGGCGTGGTCGCCGTCCTGGCCGCGCGCCCAGGCCAGCGCCTCGTCGATCAGGTCGGCATAGACCGGCAGGTCCAGCGCCTTCTTCACCAGGGTCGGGTTGGTGGTGCAGTCCACCGGCTTGAGCCGCTTGATCGCGTCGTAGTCGCCGGTATCGGCCACGACCACGGACAACTCGCGCAACTGGGCGAGCTTGGAGGGGGCGGAAGAGGTCATCGGTATCTCTCGGGAACGAGTGGGAACAAGGATAGGGCCGCGCACGTTAACGCGCCGCGCGCGCATTGTCGTCGTCGGCGCGCCGCACCGCGGTCACGCGCAGGCGCAGCGGGCGTCCGCCGGGCGCCTGCCAGTCGATCGACTGGCCCACGGCCAGGCCGAGCAGGGCGCTACCGACCGGGGCCAGCACCGAGATGCGCGCATGCGCGGCATCGGCTTCGTGCGGATAGACCAGGGTCAGCTGATGGCGTTCGCCGTGCAGTTCGTCTTCGCACTCCACGCGGGAATGCATGGTGACGATGCCGGGGGGAATCTGGTCGGGCGCCATCACGGTGGCGCGGTCGAGTTCTGCGCCCAGCGCTTGCGCGGCCGGGTGCTGGTGCAAGGCGGGGGAGTCGAGCAGGGCTTCCAGGCGCGCGAGGTCGCGGCTGGAGACGATCAACGAGGGCGGCAGGCCGCTGTGGTGTTGCGAGGTCATGGACAGGCTCCGGTTGGATGGCACAACGAACGGAGGCGGCACCGCGCCGCCCCCGTTCCCATTGTGCAAGCAAGCCGGCGCCGATGCGACGTCGCGGCCGGTCGGCCTGTTCAGGCCACCTGGCGCGGCGCCTGGTCCGGCAGCGATGCCTGCGCCGGCAGCGTGAACAGCTCCTCGGGCAGCGCACCGAACAGGTGCGCCAGTTGCTGCAGGAACGCGCCCATCGCCGAACTGCGCCGCCACAGCATGGCGATGCGCCGGCTCGGCCCGCCGTCGGGCGCGAACGGCAGCAGGCGCAGGTTCGGCGGATTGGCCACCGGCGGCTGCACCGCCAGCAGCGGCAGCAGGGTCACACCGACGTTGGCGGCGACCATCTGCCGCAGCGTCTCCAGGCTGGTGGCCTGGAACTCGGCTTTCTCCAGCGCGCCGGACAGGTGGCACACGTCCAGCGCCTGGTCACGCAGGCAGTGCCCGTCCTCGAGCAGCAGCAGGCGTTGCGCGTGCAGTTCGTCCATGGTCAGCGGGGTCGGCCGCCGCGCCAGCGGATGCTGCTCGGGCACCGCCAGCACGAACGGTTCCTCGAACAGGAATTCGGCATGCAATTGCTCGTCGTGCAACGGCAGCGCCAGCAGCGCCGCGTCCAGCCGGCCCTCGCGCAAGCGGGTCAGCAGCACGTCGCTCTTCTCTTCGATCAGCAGCAGTTCCAGCTGCGGGAAGCGCGCGCGGATGCGCGGGATCACATGCGGCAGCAGATACGGGCCGAGCGTCGGGAAAATGCCCAGGCGCACGGTGCCGGCTTCCGGATCCTGGCTGCGCCGCGCCGCCTCCTTCATCTGCTCAATCTCGGCGACGATGCCGCGCGCGCGGCTGGCGGCCTCGCGCCCGGCCGGGGTCAGCATGACCTTGCGTGGCGCGCGCTCCACCAGCGGTACGCCCAGTTCGTCCTCGAGCTTCTTGATCTGCGTGGACAGCGTCGGCTGGCTTACGAAGCAGGCCGCGGCGGCGCGCCCGAAATGCTTGTGATCGGCCAGCGCCACCAGGTATTTCAGATCACGCAGGTTCATCAGCGGGTTCCTCGGAACGCAGCGGCGGGAGGTGACGCAGGGTCACAGCATAGAGCGTGTGGCGCACATGGCGGCGAGACAGATGGACGCGCGCGGTGGAGACCGCACACCCTGGTCCCGCGCCGGCGGAGCGGCGCGGGATGGGTGCGGATCAGGCCGCTTCGGCCACGCTGCCGCTGGCGACCGGTGCGCTGTGCCGGATCAGGTGGTCGAACGCGCTCAGCGCCGCCTTGGAACCTTCGCCCATGGCGATGATGATCTGCTTGTACGGCACCGTGGTCGCGTCGCCGGCGGCGAACACGCCCGGCAGGGAAGTCTGGCCGCGGTCGTCGACCACGATCTCGCCGCGCGGCGACAGCGCCACCGTGCCCTGCAGCCATTCGGTGTTCGGCAGCAGGCCGATCTGCACGAAGATGCCTTCCAGCGCCACGCGATGCACAT
Organism: Xanthomonas sp. LF02-5; assembly: GCF_034105325.1. Taxonomy (NCBI): domain Bacteria; kingdom Pseudomonadati; phylum Pseudomonadota; class Gammaproteobacteria; order Lysobacterales; family Lysobacteraceae; genus Xanthomonas; species Xanthomonas sp. LF02-5. Next base: position 426,851 of record NZ_JAXGGF010000001.1, read on the forward strand.
CGCCGCCGACGCGGTCCTTGTAGACCAGGCCGGTGACCTTCTGGCCGTCGCCCAGCACCTCGGTGCTCTGCGCGTTGACCAGGATGTCGACGTTGCCCAGGCTGCGCAGCTTGCGCTGCAGGACTTCGTCGGCGCGCAGCTTGCTGTCGAACTCGACCAGAGTGACGTGGCTGACGATGCCGGCCAGGTCGATCGCCGCTTCCACGCCGGAGTTGCCGCCGCCGATCACCGCCACGCGCTTGCCCTTGAACAGCGGGCCGTCGCAGTGCGGGCAATAGGCCACGCCCTTGTTGCGGTACTGGTCTTCGCCGGGCACGTTCATCTGCCGCCAGCGCGCGCCGGTGGACAGGATCACCGTGCGGCTCTTCAGCGAGGCGCCGTTGGCCAGCTTGACCTCGACCAGGCCGTCGGCACCGGCCGGCACCAGCTGTTCGGCGCGCTGCAGGTTCATGATGTCCACGTCGTACTGGCGCACGTGCTGCTCCAGCGCCGCGGCCATCTTCGGGCCTTCGGTCTCCTGCACGGAGATGAAGTTCTCGATCGCCATGGTGTCCAGCACCTGGCCGCCGAAGCGCTCGGCCGCCACGCCTGTGCGGATGCCCTTGCGCGCGGCGTAGATCGCCGCCGCCGCGCCGGCCGGACCGCCGCCGACCACCAGCACGTCGAACGGCGCCTTGGCCGCGATCGCCACCGCATCGCGCTTGGCCGCGCCGGTGTCGAGCCGGGCCACGATCTGCTCCAGGGTCATGCGGCCCTGGTCGAAGACTTCGCCGTTGAGGTACACGGTGGGCACCGACATGATCTGCCGCGCCTCGACCTCGTCCTGGAACAGCGCGCCGTCGATCGCCACGTGCTGGATGTTCGGATTCAGCACCGCGGCCAGGTTCAGCGCCTGCACCACGTCCGGGCAGTTCTGGCAGGACAGCGAGAAATAGGTTTCGAAGCGGTACTCGCCGGGCAGATTGCGCACCTGCTCGATCAGTTCGGCGGTGGCCTTGGACGGATGCCCGCCGACCTGCAGCAGCGCCAGCACCAGCGAGGTGAACTCGTGGCCCATCGGCAGGCCGGCGAAGCGCAGGTGGATGTCCTGGCCGGGGCTGTTCAGCGCGAACGAGGGCGCGCGCTCGCCGCTGTCGCGGTGCACGTCCAGGGTGATCTTGTCCGACAGCAGCACCAGGTCCTCGAGCAGGTCGAGCATCTCGCGCGACTTGGCGCCATCGTCCACCGACGCGGTGATGTGGATGGGCCGGACGACCCGCTCCAGGTAAGCCTTCAACTGGGTTTTCAGATCGGCATCCAACATGGCGGACTCCTGACGTTGGGCAAAGCGCGGGGGAGGCGTGCTGCCGGAGCAGCGCGCTGCGAAGAGGGGAGGAGGGATGAACCGCAGCCGGCGCCGGCGCGCGATGCCGGCTGCGGTTCACCCCCACCCCCGCCGCGAGGCGGAGATGGGAGCGAGGGCGGCTTAGATCTTGCCGACCAGGTCCAGCGACGGCTTCAGGGTCTTCTCGCCTTCCTTCCACTTGGCCGGGCAGACCTCGCCCGGGTGCGCGGCGACGAACTGCGCGGCCTTGAGCTTGCGCAGAGTCTCGGTGACGTCGCGGGCGATCGCGTTGTCGTGGATCTCGAGGGTCTTGATCACGCCTTCCGGGTTGATCACGAAGGTGCCGCGCAGGGCCAGACCTTCTTCCTCGATGTGCACGCCGAAGGCGCGGGTCAGCTGGTGGGTCGGGTCGCCGATCAGCGGGAACTGGGCCTTGCCCACCGCCGGGGAGGTCTCGTGCCACACCTTGTGCGAGAAATGGGTGTCGGTGGTGACGATGTAGACCTCGGCGCCGATCTTCTGGAACTCGGCGTAATGCTCGGCGGCGTCTTCCACTTCGGTCGGGCAGTTGAAGGTGAAGGCGGCCGGCATGAAGATCAGCACCGACCACTTGCCCTTCAGGTCCGCGTCGGTGACTTCGATGAATTCGCCATTGCGGTAGGCGTTGGCCTTGAACGGCTGGACCTGGGTGTTGATCAAAGACGACATGGAGTTTCCTCGTGGTTGCAATAGGGGTCGGGGGATGGAACGAGGCTCATGATAGGGGGCGCCGATAGATCCATCAAATCGATTGATGGAATTGAATGGATAGGTTTCCTCTATCGATTCCCAAGCCTGGCTCTTTGCTGCACTGCCGCGCGAACAGCGCGTCAGCCGCCCAGGGCGCATGGGCGTCGGTCCGTTCTACCACGTTGGCTTTTCCGCGCTCGCTGCGTCATCGTGACAGCGATGAATGCGCCCACCCCTGAATCCCTGCTGCGCGACGCCTGCACCCAGGTCGAGCGCGGCGATGCTGAAGCCTTGCTGCTGCACGCCCTGCAACGCGACCGTGCGTGGCTGTTCGCGCACGCCCGCGATCCGTTGGCGGACGAGGTGGCGGATGGGTTTCAGGCGCTGCTCGCCCGGCGTGTACAGGGCGAGCCGGTGGCCTACCTGACCGGCCGGCGCGGCTTCTGGACCCTGGACCTGGCGGTCGGACCGGCCACGTTGATCCCGCGCGCGGACACCGAGCGGCTGGTGGAACTGGCGCTGGAGCGACTGGATCCGGCGCCGGGCCGGCGCATCGCCGACCTCGGCACCGGCAGCGGCGCGATCGCCCTGGCCCTGGCCAGCGAGCGCCCGCAGGCGCAGGTGACGGCCACCGACCTCAGTACAGCCGCCCTGGCGGTCGCGCAGGCCAATGCGCACGCGCACGGCCTGGGCAACGTCGCCTTCGTCCATGGTGCCTGGCTGGCGCCGCTGGCCGGCCAGCGCTTCGATCTGATCGCCAGCAACCCGCCGTACATCGCCGCCGGCGATCCGCACCTGCAGCAGGGCGACCTGCGCTACGAACCGGCCAGCGCGCTGGCGTCCGGCCCCGATGGGCTGGACGACCTGCGCCGGATCGTCGCCGATGCGCCGGCGCATCTGCTGCCCGGCGGCTGGCTGCTGCTGGAACACGGCTGGGACCAGGGCGCGGCGGTGCGCGCGCTGCTTGAGGCGGCCGGCTTCGCGGAGGTGGCGACGTATCAGGACCTGGAGGCGCGCGATCGGGTCACGCTGGGGCGCCAGCCGCTGGCCTGACCCGCCGGCGCCGGGGTATGGTGCGTGGGTAACGATGCCGGACATGGATGACCCGCAATGTTCACCCTCAGTCGCCTTTCGAATGCGATTACCGCCCACGCCCGCCGTGGCACAGACGGGTGCGCGGCATGCCGAGGGTGCGTGGATCCCTGCCGGCGTGACCGCTCGTCGCAGGCCCCGTCTCAGAATCCTGCGCGCACTCGCTGTCGCTGCCATCCTCGTGGCTGGCGCGGGCTGCTCCAACGGCATCGACGTCGGCAACGATGGCGCAACCGGGCATCTGAATCCGCACCCGGTCAAACGCTACGAGGTCATCGCCACGTCCCATGCGCCGGGGCCGTGGGATGCGTTCGAGGGCGCCTACATCGGATAGGACGTCGTCAATAAGAAGTGCGTTCCGATGATCCCCTTCATTGTCAACAGCAAGTCCCCAATACCGGACTCGACGTTCCGATGACCCGCGTAGACGACCATACGTGGAAGAGGTATTTCTACCGTGATGCGCTGCAGGATGAGGATTACTTCAAGCTTGGGGTGTGCCATTGGGACGTCACGAGCGTGAGCGCCAGTGCGATTGCTCAGGGCCTGAGGTTTGCGTGGAGCGGCTCTATGGAGAAGATTCTGCGCGAAGGTGGAGGGACCAGGTATTTCAAGAAGGTCGCGCATGGGGATAAGTCCCTGGTCCCTTACGGGGCACAGGATTTCGATCCTGCTGATCCTGAAGTGCTACAGCATCCGGACGCATATTTCTCTGTCACCCTCGCTGTCAGGGAGGCCCAGCCGTGAAGGGGATTGATCAAGCGGTTGCCGATGCGGCCAACGACGCGTATGTGAATCGTCCTCGAAGCGATATCGCTGCAAGAAGCAGGTGCATTCAGGTGAGAGGCGCTACTGGGTTCTCGGCTTTTCCAGTGGCTCAGCTACAGGCTTCCAGTCAGTTATGTAACCAATACCTGGCGCTGCCGCATGCCGGTATCAGAGCCCGATGGCGATTCATCAGGAAAATCCGGGCCATGGATGTGGGTCAGGATCTCACTTGTACCCTTTGCGCGATGGGCAGTGGCGACATGGTTTCCAGCGAGTAAGATCGCAGTCGCAACTTGGAGTCTTGATAAAGGAGAGGTGGCGCGATGAGCGACGAAAAGAGCACGTACAGCGACAATCCCTATCGTCCACGCGCCCGCACGATGCGCGATGCGCAACTCCTGCGCGACATGGGCAGCATCAATGCGGACGTCTACGCCAGGCTCGGCGCGCTGCCGCGTGGCGGGGTGCCGATTGCGCCCTGGCGCAAGCCGAGACTGCCATTGCCACCAGACCCCACTGCCGCGCTGCCTGCGGCCTATCCCCCCGAGGACGATACGATGAAACTGCACCACCTGGCCGCTGCCGCCATTATGCCCCTGGCCGCGACCGCCGCCGGTTGTTCGAAAGGTATCGATGTTGGCAACGACGGTGCGACCGGGCATCTGAATCCGCATCCGGTCAAGCGCTACGAGGTCATCGCCACGTCAAATGCGCCGGGACCGTGGGATTCTTTCAAGGGTGCTTACATTGGATATGACGTCATCAATAAGAATTGTGTGCCGATGATGCCAGTTCTTGGCGAGCAGCATGTGCCTAACACCGGGCTCGATATTCCTATGGTCCAGGTGGATGACCACACATGGAAGGGATATTTTTATCGCGATGCCCTGCTGGATGAAGATTATTTCAATCTCGGGGTTTGCCACTGGGATGTGACAAGTGTGGGTGTTAGCGCGATTGGCAAGGGTGTGAAATTCGGTTGGGGAGGGTTGTTGGAAAAAATCTTGCGCGAGGGTGGTGGGAAAAGCTATTTCAAGAATAGTTCTTATGGGGATCCTGCTTTGGTTCCCTATGGTGCGCTAGAGTTCCAGTCTGACGATCCCGAGGTTCTTAAAGACCCTGATGCTTATTTCCCAGTGACGATCACTGTTAAGGAAGTCAAGTCATGAAAGTCATTGATCAAGCGTTAGCTGATGCAAGTAATGACTCGTATGCCAACCGATCACAGCGTGATGTGGGCGATAACAATAGATATGTTTCTCTAGATGGTCAGGATTATAAGATATTTGGCTATGCCAGTGATCCGGCTACCGGCTTTCACGCAACTGCGTATCAAAGCGTTGCGTCGCCTCACAATGTTATTGTCGCGTACCGAGGTACTGATCCTGGTCTATTTTCAGGTAAGAGTGTTTCGGAAAAAGCGGACCACGCGCTGACGACGCTGCAGGACATCGCCGTCGATGCAAAGATGGTGCGAGATACCGTCAACGCGCAGAAGTCTGCGGCCGACGCGTTTACAGCGCAGATGATCGCCAAAGCGGCTGCGCAGGGCATCCCGAAAACCCAGATATTCGCTGCCGGCCACTCCCTGGGCGGCGCATTGGCGGAACTCCAGGCCGCCAAATATGGCCTGCGCGGCGCCACCTACAACGGCTTCGGCGCGGCGGACATGATCGATGGCCCGCCGCAGCCGGGCTTCCAGCTCACCAACTACCGCATGGCCGGCGACGTGGTGAGCGCGGCCAGTCCGCATGTCGGCAAGGTGGTGTCGCTGGCCAGCGAAGAGGACATCCAGAGCCTGCGGGCCGGCCGCTACCTGGATGCGCCGCCCGGGTCGGCGCCGCCAAACGCGCTGATCGCGATGCGGCTGAGCGATCACGGCGGCCAGCAGCACTTCAGCAGCGACAGTCCGGACAATATCCTGCAACCCCAGCGCTTCCAGGAAGCGACGCAGCGCTACGCGGCGAACAAGGACGCCATCGACCGCTTCGGCAGCGATGTGTCCTTCGCACGCGCCGAACTGTCCGAGTCGCTGCGGCAGATGCGCGGGAACGACGGGCAGGGCCAACTGTCGCCGAATCTGCGGCGGCAACTCAACGAGTACCTCGTGCTCAACGCCGATCCCGCCATTCGCGACACCATCGCGCGTGGCGCGCCCGTGCGCGGGGTTGCCGACGGCCTGCAACACGGTGCCGATGCCGTGCGCGCCGGCGGTCGCTACGTGCAAGCGCTGGACGAACGTATCGCGATCGTGGCGCGGGAGGGCGGGCGCCTTACCGCGCCCTTCATCCCGGTTGCGCCGCTGGCTGGACATGTGGTGGGCGAAGCCGCCCGTCTGCACGGTCAAGGTGCGGATGCGGCGGCGCGGTGGGTGGGCGGCGGGCTGGAATCGGCCAAAGGCGCCGTGGAGCGAGGCGCGCATGCGGCTGCCGACGCCGTGGTGGAGCGGATCCATGATCCTCGCTTCCAGGCGGGCGTGGCCAACGTCGCCAATCACATCGTCGATGCCTACGATGGCGCGCGGGTCGCGGCGCAAACCGCCACGCAGACGTATCAGCTCGGCAAGCAGGCGGTCTCCGATGGGATCGACCGGGCCGAACGTGCGGTGGCGCAAACCTACGACGCAACCAAGCACGTGGTGACCGAAGGCGCCCAGCAGGTCGGTCGTGCCGCCACCCAGACCTACGACGCCGCGAAGCATGTGGTGACTGAAGGCGCGGAGCAGGTTGGGCGCGCGGCCACTCAAACCTACGGTGCGGCGAAGCACGTGATCATAAACGGTGTGGAGCATGTCGAGCGCACTGTCACGCAGACCTACGACGCGTCCAAACACGTAGTGACCGAAGGCGTTGCGCAAGCTGGACGTGCGGCCACCAGTGCCTATGATACGGCGAAGCAAGCGGCCGACAGCGCCGCGCGGGTTGGTACGCACGCGTACGAAGCCGCAAGACAGACCGCCACGCAGGGCATCGATGCCGCCAAGCACGCGGCGGGCAAGGCCTACGACACGCTGACCCATCCCGGGCAGTGGTTCCAGCGCAGCGCGCCGGCCGCCGCGCCCGCGCAGCCGCAGGCGCCAGCAGCGGCGCATCCGCATGGGGCGGCGGCGACGCCTGCCTCCGGAGCCCACATGGCACCGTCGGCCGCACAAACCTACGAGCGTGCGCAGACGCTGGGTGCGCTGTCTGCGTCCGATCAGGCCATGTTCGCGCGCATCCGCAAGGACGTGCCGGCGCAGATCGGCGATGCGCATGTCGCGCAGGCGATGCTCGGTGCCAAGCGGGCCGGCATCGCCGATGCCGACAAGATCGACCGGGTGCAGATGGCCGGCAACACGCTGTGGGTGTCGGGCACCACGCCCGGCTTTCGCGCCGCCACCGACGTGGCGCAGGCGCCTTCACCGATGCACGAGACGGTGCAGCAGACGCAGGCGTTCAATCAGCAGCGCGAGCAGCACCTGGCCATGGAAGCGCAGCAGCGGCTGCAAGAAGCCCCTGGTGGCAGAGGCATGCCGGTCCTCGGTTGATCCCAACCCCGCCCCGGTTGGCCGATCGGCGCCGCGCCAGGTCCGTTCGCGGCCGGCCGTTGCTGGTCAGCGCCGCTCAAGTGGCGCGCATGGGTAGAATCGCGGTTTTCCTGCAGGAGTCGCCATGCGCACGCTGTATCCCGAGATCGAGCCGTTCGACAGCGGCATGTTGCCGGTGGACGCACGGCATACCCTGTCCTACGAACAGTGCGGCAATCCGCACGGCAAGCCGGTGGTGCTGCTGCATGGCGGTCCCGGCGGCGGCTGCAACGCCAAGATGCGCCGCTTCCACGATCCGGCCAAGTACCGCATCGTGCTGTTCGACCAGCGCGGCTCCGGCCGCTCCACGCCGCATGCCGACCTCGTCGACAACACCACCTGGGACCTGGTCGCCGATATCGAGCGGCTGCGCACGCACCTGGGCATCGACCGCTGGCAGGTGTTCGGCGGCAGCTGGGGCTCGACCCTGGCGCTGGCCTACGCGCAGAGCCATCCGGAGCGCGTCACCGAACTGGTGCTGCGCGGCATCTTCATGCTGCGTCGCTGGGAACTGGAGTGGTTCTACCAGGAAGGCGCCAGCCGCCTGTTCCCCGATGCCTGGGAGCACTACGTCGCGGCGATCCCGGCGGTGGAGCGCGCCGACCTGATCTCCGCCTTCCACCGGCGCCTGACCAGCGACGACGAGGCGACCCGCCTGGCCGCGGCCAAGGCCTGGAGCGTGTGGGAAGGCGCGACCAGCTTCCTGCACGTGGATGCCGATTTCGTCGACAGCCACGAGGACCCGCACTTCGCGCTGGCCTTCGCCCGCATCGAGAACCACTACTTCGTCAACGGCGGCTTCTTCGAGGTCGAGGACCAGTTGCTGCGCGACGCGCACCGCATCGCCGACATCCCGGGGGTGATCGTGCACGGCCGCTACGACGTGGTCTGCCCGCTGGCCAACGCCTGGGATCTGGCCAAGGCCTGGCCGAAGGCGACGCTGCAGATCACCCCGGCCTCCGGCCATTCCGCGTTCGAGCCCGAGAACGTCGACGCGTTGGTGCGCGCCACCGACGGCTTCGCCTGAGTCCGCCCGCGGCTGCGTAGCACGTTCACGGAAGGGCGGTGCTGCGCATGGCGGCACCGTCCACTGCAATGATTCAGCAGGCCAGCGCGTTGCCGGGTTCGCATCCGGCGGCGGTGATGGCGCCGGCCGCTGCGCAGGGGCGCGTGTCGAGCTGTGCCTGCTTGGTCTCGTCGGTCCACACCACGAACGATTCGAGTACGTTGTCGCCGAAGGTGGTGCTGATCGCCACGTCGGCGGCGTCGCGGCCGCGCGCGATCAGCACCCGGCCGATGCGCGGCACGTTGTGGCGTGCATCGAAGGTGTACCAGCGCCCGTCGAGGAAGGCTTCGAACCAGCCGGAAAAATCCATCGGTGCGTCCGAGACCGGGACGCCGATGTCGCCCAGATAGCCGGTGCAGTAGCGCGCCGGGATGTTCATGCAGCGGCACAGCGCGATCGCCGCATGCGCGAAGTCGCGGCACACGCCGCGCCCTTCCTGCAGCGCCTGCGCGGCGCTCTTGGTGGCGCAGGCATGGGCATAGCCGAAGGCGATGCGCGTATGCACGTAGTCGCAGATCGCCTGTACCCGTGCCCAGCCGGGCGGCGTGCCGCCGAACAGCTCCCAGACCATGCCACTGAGCAGGTCGGTCTCGCAGTAGCGGCTGCCGAGCAGGTACACCAGGGCGTCGTCGGGCAACTGCTCCACCGGCGTCTGCGCGGCGTCGTAGCGGTACTGGTCCGGCAGTCCGCTGTCGCGCACCACCGCATCGGCACGCAGGGTCAGCGTGCCGGCGGGCGCCTGCAGGCGCGTGCAGCGGTTGCCGAAGCCATCGCGATAACGGTGCAACGGCAGCGCCGGCACGCTGTGCAAGGCGGTGGCGGCAACGATGTCGTCGCGGCGGCTGTCGTGGATGTCCAGCATCGCCAGCATCGGCGTCGCTTGCGCGAACCGGTAGCGGATTTCGTAACCGAGGCGGATGAGCATGTGGGGTCCGATGCGGGGCGGGTTTCCGGTGCGGACCGGTCCAGCCCGAGCGTGCGCAGGAGACACTCAGCTTAGTGTGAAGGCGGGCGGCAGCCGCTTCAGCATGCTGAGCGGCGTCGTGGCCAGTGCATGCCGAACGGCCGCAGGGGCAACCGGGCGTTGCGGATCGCGGGCGCCGCTGCGCCAGCCGCGTACCGCTGCACTTGGGGCGCATCGCGGCGGCGCTGCCGGTCGCGGACTGCTTGGGTGCGGGCGAGCGGTCGTCGTCGAACGGGGTCGCGGATCGACACGCCAGGCGATGTCCAGCGACGTCTCGCTCCGGTCTCGCAGGCTTCATTCTCCTTCAGCGTCCGCACACCTGCCGTAGACTGCGCTGCCGCGCGCTGCCTGCCCGACGACGTATGATTCCGCTATTGACCTTGCGTGAGACGCTGGATGCCTTTGCCGCCTGCAACGACGACGGCCACGTGCACGAGGCGTTCGGCTGGGTGCATGCCACCGGCGAGGATCCGCTGCAGGCGCGCTTCTGGTTGCCGCCCGACGAAGCCACTGCAATCGGCGACGATGACACACCGCCCGCGGCGGCGCGCGCGCTGGGCTTGGCGCCCTACCTGGAACCGGCGACGTTCGCCGACGTGCTCGACGTGCAGAAGCGGCAACGCCCGCTGTCGACGTTATACGACTACGCGCAGGCGTTGGCCTACTACGCGGAGTACGACGCGTTCCTGCAGGTCGAGGGTGTGGACGAGGCGCTCGGCGAGGCGGACGAGGACGCTTGGGAGGCGGCGCGCGGGGTTGGCGTCGGTGCAGGCGTCTTTGCCTCGTTCGATCTGGTGCTTGCGCGCTGTCCGCCCGAATGCGTCAAGCCGATAGCGCAGCAGGTCGCGCACCTGCTGGACTGGCCGATCGGCCAGGCGTTGGCCGCCTGTCGCGCCGGGTCGCTGACCGTGGGCGAGGCATTGGATCGTCTTCGTGCCGCGGCGATCGCGGCCGATTTCGCCGCACTCGGCGTTCCGCTGCAGGTGCAGGGCTACAAGGCGTTTCCGTGGATGCCAGTGCCGACGCTGGCATGAGGCGTGGTGCGGGAAGGGCGTCGGCGTTACTCAGCCCAGCGCCAGCAACTGCGGCTGCAGCCTGGTGAAGATCCGCGCCAGCCGCTGCGCCCAGGCCTGCTGGCCGGCGGCATCGGCGATCAGGTCCTGGCGGATCTCCAGTTCCACATGCGGCAGGCCGCGGCCTTCGCCGTGCACGGGCACCGCGTAGTCGCTGCTGTCGCTGACCGCGTATGGCGCGTTGTCGCCGACCAGCAGGTCGTCTTCCGAGCGCAACGCCTGCAGCAGCGCGTGGGCGAAGCGGGTGTCGCGGTGGTAGAGCACGCCGGCATGCCAGGGCCGCGGCACGCCGTCCATCACCGGGGTGAAGCTGTGCATCATCACCAGCAGGGTGGGGCGCGCGGCGGCGCGGCGCGCGTCCAGTTCGGCGGCGATGCGCGCGTGGTAGGGCGCATGCACGGCGTCGATGCGCTGCTGCCGCTGCGCCGCCGTGGGCCCGGCATTGCCCGGCACCACGGTGTGGTCGCTGACCGGCGGAATCAGCGTCGGCGAGGCCAGCGGGCGATTGCAGTCGATCAGCAGCCGCGAATAGGTCTGTTCGATCGCCCAGGCGTCGAGCAGCGCGGACAGCGCGCGGGTGGTGCCGGCGATCCCGATGTCCCAGCCGATGTGCCGATCCAGTTCCGACTGCGCCAGGCCGAGGCCGTGCAACGCGCGCGGCACTGCCTGTCCCGCGTGATCCGCCAGCAGCACGAACGGCGATGTACCGTGTGGTCGGTGGATGCTGAACACCGCCGGGTCGTCCGCGCCCAGCAGCGGCGGCAATGCGTGGCTGAGACCCTCAGCCACGCGGCGTGCCGTCGAGTTCGTGTTCGATCATCCACAGCCCCGCCCACAGCTTCGCATCCAATGCGTAGCCTTCACCCATCTTCTGCACCAGCCACGCGGCGGCGCGCGAGCGCGGCACCGAATGCACGGTGATGTCCTCGCTGGCGTCGCCGCCGCCGTTGCCGACCTTGCGCAGGCCGCTGGCGCGCACGAAGGCGATCTTCTCGTTGCTGGCGCCGGCCGAGGTCGGGCCGATCAGCAGCACCTCGGCGTGCTCGGCGGTCCAGCCGGTTTCCTCTTCCAGTTCGCGCACCGCCGACACCTCGATCGATTCGCCGGCATCGATGTCGCCGACCAGTCCGGCCGGCATCTCGATGGTGCGCGCCTGCAGCGGCACGCGGAACTGTTCGACGAACAGCACCTCGTCGTCCGGCGTGACCGCCACGATGATCGCGGCCAGGCCGCCGGCGTGCACGCGCTCGGAATACTCCCAGGTGCCGCGCACGACCATGCGCTGGTACTTGCCTTCGTAGACGACGCGGGGCGGGGAATCGTGGCGGGGCATGGGCAGCTCGCAAGATGGCGGAGGAAGAGGGCGCGGTCGCGCACGGCGCGGTCCGGCGATGCGGTGCAGTGTAGAACGTGCGTTGTGTTTTTTATGCGCGCCAGGTCGTGCCCGGGGTCGCTGGCGGCGCGCGAGTCGCTCGGCGCCGGTCGCGACGGCACGGTGCAACCGGCACAGCGCGTGCGAGGGCGTGCCTGCTTCGGGCAGCGGCATCGCCTGCCCGTGGCGAAGGCCAGCGCTCAGCCGGCCACAAACTCCAGGCCGGCCGCCTGCAGCAGGCGGCGTCGGGTCAGCGGCCCGAAGCGCAGCGCCTCGCACAGGCCGTGCAGCATGTCGGCATCGGCCGCGCCGCGGGCGAAATTCACGGTGGCCGTGTGCAGCGGCGCGTCCAGGGCGATGGTGGTCAGCTGCCGCCACAGCAGCGCGTGCTCGCGCTGCTCGCGCAGGCGTACGGCCATCTGCGCGGCGCCGCGCAGGCGCAGGAACGCCACTTCGTCGACCCGCGCCAGCAGCGTGTCCAGGTCGCCGAAATGCGCCAGCAGGATCGCCGCCGACTTGGCGCCGATGCCGGTGACGCCGGGGATGTTGTCGATCGCATCGCCGGTCAGCGCCAGATAGTCGGCAATCTGGTGCGCATGCACGCCGTGGCGCGCCTTGACCCCGGCCGCGCCCCAGCGCTGGCCGCGGCCGTAGTCCCATTGTTCGTCGAACTCCAACAGCAGCTGCGACAGATCCTTGTCGGCGGAGACGATCACGCCGTGGAAGCCATTGCCGCGGGCGCTGTGCAGGGCGCTGCCGATCAGGTCGTCGGCCTCGTAGTCGTGGTGCGCCAGCACGCCCAGGCCCAGGGCTGCGCACAGCGCCTTGCAGTGCGCGAACTGGCGGCGCAGCGCGTCCGGCGCCGGCGCGCGATTGGCCTTGTAGGCGGCGTACAGACGATGCCGGAAACAGCTGTCCAGCGCTTCGTCGAAGGCGATCACGATGTGCTGCGGGCGCTCGCGCTCGAGCAGGTCGAGCAGGAAGCGGGCGAAGCCGTGCACCGCATTGGTCGGCCAGCCCTGCGCGTCCTGGAACTCGTCGGGAATCGAATGCCAGGCGCGAAACACGTAAAGGCTGGCGTCGACCAGGTACAGCGGCCGCGACAGGGGCAGGCCTGCGTTCACGGCGTCCAGTCGCTGAGCAGCGCGCGTGGGTCCGGCCGCTCGCGCTCCGGCACGTCGAGGCGGGCGGTGCCGATGTGGATGAAGCCGGCGACATGCTCGTGCTCGGCCAGGCCCAGCCGCGCGGTCACCGTTTCGTCATAGGCCATCCAGCCGGTCAGCCACTGCGCGCCGAAGCCGTAGGCCTGCGCGGCCTGCAGCAGCGCGAAGCACACCGAGCCGGCGGTCATCCACTGTTCGATCTCCGGCACCTTGTGTCCGCGCTGCAGGCAGGCGATGACCGCGATCACCACCGGCGCATGCGCGAAGCGTTCGCGATCCTTCTCCACCGCTGCCGGCGCCGCGCCGGGATCACGCTGCAGGGTGCGCGCGGCGAGGATGTCGCCCAACGCCTGACGCGCCGGGCCGGCGATGCGCAGGAAGCGGAACGGCACCAGCTTTCCGTGATCGGGGACACGCACCGCCGACTGCAGCATGGCCAGCAGCGTCTCCGCGTCCGGTCCCGGCTCGCCCAGCTGCTTGGATGGCACTGAACGGCGCGCATCCAGCGCTTGCAGCGAATGAATTGTGCGCATAGTCTCGATTCTGTGGGGCGGGCGCGGAATTATAGTCGGGCGCTCGCAGGCGGCAGCGGATGCCGCAGTTACACGGACAATCGCGTTGAGTTGCTGATCTGCCGCTAGCTTCCGAATTGACGTCGGTCTCACTGCTGCCTGCGTATCACACTGCCATGACCCTTGCTGAATACGCTGAAGAGTTGTCGCCCAGCCGCAACGCGGATCTGCTCGATCAGGTCCGGGATGTGGTGTCGGTTCCGCTCGCCGGCGCTTTCGGCGAGGTGCTGGATGTGCTGGCCGAAGCGCTGTTCCGCATGGCCGAGCGCGCCGGGCCGACCCAGAACGATTATTTCGAGGCGATCCAGTTGCTGCGCCAGCAGCGCGAGCCGATCGCCGCGCGCTTCCGCGCGCACCTGGCCCAGGCCTGGCAGGCGCTGGAAGCCGGCCGCCCGCTGTCGGTGGAGCGCAGCCTGGCGCGCGAGCGCGGCGACCTCAGCCTGGTCTCGGAACAGGAACTGGACGTGCGCCTGGCGGTGCGCAACCTGGCCGGGGCGATCCAGCACCGCTGGCGGCCGGAGCTGATGCGGCTGAACCGATTCCTCGGCTTCATCGCCGGCGGCCAGCGCATCGATGCCGACAACAACCCGTTCGGCCCCGAGCACGTGGGCGCGGCGGTGTATGCGGCGCTGCACGGGCTGGTGCTGGCGCCGCAGGTGCAATTGGCGATCGTCAAGATCTGCGAGCAGGAACTGCAGGAGCGCGTCGGCGAACTGTATGCGCAACTGGAGCAGCGCCTGAACGAGGTCGCGCGCGCCCGCGCGCTGCCGAGCGGGCGCCCGCGCCGCCGCGGCATCCCGCGCCTGGGCGCGAGCGAGGACGAGGCGGCGCCGGACTGGATCAGCCGCTTCTTCGAGAACTGGGACACCGCCGCGCCGCTGTCGGCGGCGCAGCGCCGCGCCGCACGCGCCCTGGACGCGCACGCGCGCAACGAGCAGGAGGTGCTGCCGCCGGCGCTGCGCGCGCTGCTGCACGAGGCGCAGCCGGACGCGGGCCCGGGCGACGGCCGGCGCTGCCTGTCGCCGCGCGAGCTGCTGTCGGTGCTGTCTTTGCTGCAGACCATGCCGTTGGCCGGGTTCGCCGTCGTCGGCGAACACGGCGGCCCGCTGGCGCTGGGCCTGCGCCGGCAGATCGCCGGTATCGGCGCCTCGCTCGGCCTGGACCCGGCCAGCACCTGCCTGGATCCGGCCGATGCCGACACCCTGGATCTGGTCGGCCTGCTGTTCGATGTGATGCTGGAGGAATGCGTGCTGCAACCCGCGCAGCGCGAACTGCTGGGGCAGATGCTGGTGCCGATGGCCAAGGTGGCGCTGATCGACGGCCGCCTGTTCGTGCGCGACGGGCATCCGGCGCGGCGCCTGCTCAATCTGCTCGCCGACGCCTGCGACGGCAATGCCGGCAGCACCGGCCCGGAGCAGGCGCTGCTGGCGCAGGCGCAGGCGGCGGTGGAGCGGGTGGTGCGCGATTTCGACGAGCACCTGGCGGTGTTCCTGGCGCTGGAGGCCGAGTTCGGCAGCGCCTACGAGCAGTACCGGCGCCGGGTGGAGATCGCCGAGCGCCGCGCGGCCGAACTGCAACGGGCGGAGGAGCGCCGCGAGGTCGCCCGGCAGCGCGCCGCGCAGGCCCTGCACGATCTGCTGCAACAGGCCGGCGACGACCTGACCGTGCCGCTTCCCATCGAGGCCTTCCTGCGCCAGTCCTGGTGCCAGTACGTGCAGCAGTCGGCCTTGCGCGACGACGGTCAGGGCAGCGCGCTCGCCGCGGCGCTGGCGCTGGGCGATGCGGTGCTGGCGCAGTGCCGCCAAGCCCAGAACGGTGCGGTGCCGGTAGAAGGCTGGCTGCAGCCGCAACATGCCGAGCTGACCCGGCTGTGGACCAGCGTCGGCCTGGACGCCGCGGCGGCCGAAGCCGCCTGGCAGGCCCTGCACACGGCGCTGGACGACCTGGCGCACGCGCGGCCGCTGCAGGCCGCGCTGCCGGCGACGGGCGTGGACGTGCCCGAGCCGCCCGCCGCCGAGACCGTGCCGGCACTGCCGGAACCGGTCCAGGCCACCGATTTCGACCACATCACCGCCGATTACTTCCGTACCCTGCCGCTGGGGACCTGGCTGGACTTCGTCGACCGCGAAGGCCGCGTGCAGCCCGGCAAACTGACCTGGGTGAGCCCGATCTCGGCGCGCCTGCTGTTCGTCAACCGCCGCGGCGGGCGGCTGTGCGTCGCCTCGGCCGAGGCGCTGGCAGTGATGGCGCGGCTGGACCGGCTGCGCCTGCATCGCGACGACGATGCCTTCTACAGCGCCATGCAGGGCGTGGTCGACCGCCTGGAACGGGTGGCGGTGGCGGCCTGATCCTCGACGGGCGTGCCGTATTCATGCCGCATTGCCGCCGTAGTGACGCCTTCCATGCCTACGATCCTGCACGAGGTCACGTTCTGGAGCCAGAAATGCGCAGCGCATCACGGTCGCTGTTCAGACACCTTGCCTACCATGCAGGAGCGGAAACAGGGGCCGCGTCCGATCGTCTTCCACCTTCCTTCTATCTGGCGCCGTCCATGGCGCGGAGCCGTCGCGCATGAGTTTCAGCCCCAGCCCGCACGCACACCCGGCGCGTGACCCGCGCCTGTTGACGCAGGCGCGCGAGGGCATGCTGCCAGTGCTGGGCCAGGCCTTCGCCGCGGCGCTGGCGCATTTCGACGACGTGCTGTTCGATCGCGCCGAGAGTGCCGGCGCGTCGCAGTTGCTGTTCCTCGACGGCATGCGCGAACTGCGCCGTCGTCGCGACGAGATCGCCGCGCGCTTCCGCGCCCAGCTGCATACCGCCTGGGAAGCGCTGGAGGCCGGCGCGCCGCTCTCGGCCGAAGTCGCCCTGGCCGGCTACGGGCAGGGCCTGAGCCTGATCTCCGAACACGAGCTTGAATCGCGGCTGGCGGTACGCAACCTCGCCAGCGTGCTGCTGCGCGAATGGAAGCCGGTGCTGACCCGCATCGACCGGCGCCTGGGCTGGATCGCCGGCGGCCTGGAGCTGGATGCGGACACCAACCCGATCGGCCCCGAACACATCGGCGTGGCCGTGCATGCCGCGTTCTCCACCAGCGACCTGGCCCCGGAAGTGCGGCTGGTGCTGATCAAGCTGTGCGAACGCGACTTCACCGCCGGGGTCGGCAAGCTCTACCAGGACCTGGACGACAGCCTCGCCCAGGCCGGGATCATGCCGGAGATCTCGCGGCCGCGACCGCCGCCGCCGCCGCGGCGCGCACCGCCGCCGGAGCAGCGCCCGCCGCGCGAGGCAGGCGCTGCCGGGGATGGCGTCGGTGCCGAGCTGGGCGAGGACGAAGAGCACTACGCGCCGGCCTGGGCCAACCGCTTCGTCAACCGCTGGGCCGAGCGCCGCGGCAGCCTGCAGGCCGGCGAGCGCTACGACGACGGCGAGGCGCGCCTGCCCGGCGGTAGTCAGGGCGTGTTGCTGGAGGCGTTGCACGAACTGTTGCAGCAGACCCGCAACGCGCGCGAGAGCGCCACCTCCGCGGCGACCGCGGCGGTCGGCCAGCAACGCCCGCTGAGCCAGCGCGAGATGATGTCGGTGCTGTCGCTGCTGCAGGCCACGCCCAGCGCGACGCTGCGCGCGGCGATCGGCGACGACAGCGAGTCGCTTGCGCAGCGGCTCAAGAGCGAGGTGCTGTCCAACGCCACCCAGTTCGGCGTGGACCCGGCGCACGCACGGCTGGATCCGGTCGACGAGGATGCGATCGACCTGGTCGGCATGCTGTTCGACGTGATGCTGGACGAGCGCGACCTGGAGGGCCGCTCGCGCGAATTGATCGGCCGGCTGGTGGTGCCGTTCGTCAAGGTCGCATTGCTGGACCGGCGCATGTTCGTGCAGAAGACCCATCCGGCGCGGCGCCTGCTCAATTCGCTGGCCGAGGCCTGCGAGGGCAACACCGGCGAGAGCCAGGCCGAGCGCGTGCTGATGGGCAAGGTCGAGGAGATCATCGACCGGCTGGTGGCCGAGTTCAACGAGAACCTGGCGATCTTCCTGACCCTGGAAGAGGAATTCCGCGATTTCCTGGTGCAGCACCGCCGACGCATCGAGATCGCCGAGCGCCGCGCCGCCGAGACCCAGCGCGGCCAGGAGAAGCTGGAACTGGCGCGGCAGCGCGCCGAGGCCGAACTGCAGGTGCGCCTGCAGGGCCGGCAATTGCCGCAGGCGTTGCAGGATTTCCTGCGGCAGCCGTGGCAGCACCACCTGACCATGGCGATGCTGCGCGAAGGCGAGGGCGGCCCCGGCGTGCGCGATGCGCTGGCGCTGGCCGACGGCCTGCTCGAGGAAGCCGCCGAGGCGCAGCGGCACATCGTCGGCAAGCCCTGGCTGCAGGCCTGGCAGGGCGCGCTGCAGCGGGTCTTCGCCAGCGTTGGCCTGCATGCCGAGGCGGCCACGGCCGCGATCGACGCGCTGCACGACACGCTGCAGGCAGTGGCCGAGCTGCGCCCCGAACTGGAGCGGCCGCTGCCGGAACTGCCGCAGGTGGCGCTGCCGCAGCCGCCGGTGCAGGAGGCGCAACCGGTGGACGTGGCGCCGCCGCAGACCATGGACGATTTCGACAACGCCGATGCCGACCGCTTCCGCACGATGCAGATCGGCACCTGGCTGGATTTCGTCGACCGCGACGGCAAGATGCAGGCCGGCAAGCTGTCGTGGGTGAGCCCGATCTCGTCGCGCCTGCTGTTCGTCAACCGGCGCGGCGTGCGCTTCTGCGTGGCCTCGCCGGAAGAACTGGCGGTGATGGTGCGGCTGGGCCGGCTGCGCGCGCACGTGGACGACGGCGCCTTCGACAGCGCCATGCAGGGCGTCATCGACCGTCTCGATCCGCATAGCGCGACCTTGCACTGAGAGCACCGCGGCGGCGCGGGCGATCGCCGCCGTGGCGTTGCACGTGTCGCGTGCTGCTCGGCTGTACGTATCGGCGGCGTCAGCGCATCACCAGCGACGCGTTCCGGCGGCCGTTGGTCGCTATGCCATCGCGACCGTAGGGGGGCAGTCGCGGGGGGCTTTACTCGGAGCCCCATTCGCGGCTGACGCCGTTTCCTGTCTGTCGGCCTTGGCTGGATCAGGCGGTCTCCTCCGCCGCGACCGGGTTTCCTCGCGCTGCCGGTCGCGGCTGACGCCGCGCCTGCGCCTGACCCGCGTTGGCGATCGCTTGCCGGCGATGCAGGGGTTCCTCGCACCCCGCACCCTTCCCGACCTGGCCATGCCCCTGACCGCCCCGGCGGAGAACACGCCTTCGCCGAGGCGGCGTGCGGCGGGCGCCCTCGGGTCGGGGGCGCCAACGCGCCCGGTCGCTGACGCGCACTTGGCGTGCGCGACGCCTCCACCTGGCGTGCGGACGCTGTAGGATCGGCGCGGACGACAGGCAAGGCACGGGGAATCGCATGGCAGTGCAGGTGCTGGTGGTGAAGGAATCGGCGCAGGGCGAACGCCGCGTGGCGGCGACGCCGGAGACGGTCAAGAAACTGGTCGCCCTGGGCGCGCAGGTGCGGGTCGAGCCGCAGGCCGGCGTGTCGGCCGGCTTCGTCGATGTGGCCTACCTGGCCGCCGGCGCCAGCCTGGCCGATCCCGACAGCCCGGCGCAGGCGGATCTGGTGCTGTGCGTGCAGCCGCTGCCGGCGGTGGCGCTGCAGCAGCTCAAGGAGGGCGCCGGCGTGGTCGGCATCCTGCAGCCGCAGGCCGATCCGGCGCGCGCGGCGGCGCTGCAGGCGCGGCAACTGGTCGCCTTTCCGCTGGAACGGCTGCCGCGCACCACCCGCGCGCAGGCGATGGACGTGCTCAGCTCGCAGGCCGGCATGGCCGGCTACAAGGCGACCCTGATCGCCGCGCAGCTGGCGCCGCGTTTCTTCCCGATGCTGACCACCGCGGCCGGCACCATCCGCCCCTCCAAGGTGCTGATCGTCGGCGCCGGCGTGGCCGGCCTGCAGGCCATCGCCACCGCCAAGCGCCTGGGTGCGCAGGTGGAGGGCTTCGACGTGCGCCCGGAAACCCGCGAGCAGATCGAATCGCTGGGCGGCAAGTTTCTCGATCTCGGGGTCAGCGCCGCTGGCGAGGGCGGCTACGCGCGGCAACTCACCGACGACGAGCGCGCGGAGCAGCAGCGTCGCCTGGCCGAGCACCTGAAGGGCATCGACGTGGTGGTGTGCACCGCCGCGGTGCCGGGACGGCCGGCACCGAAGATCCTCAGCGCGGCGATGGTCGCCGGCATGAAGCCGGGAAGCGTGGTGGTGGATCTGGCCGCCGAGACCGGTGGCAATTGCGAGCTCACCCGACCGGGCGAGACCATCGAACACGCCGGCGTGACCATTGCCGGGCCGTTGGATCTGGCCAGCATGGGCGCGGTGCATGCGAGCGAGATGTACGCACGCAACGTCTACAACTTCGTCGCCCTGTTCCTGAAGGACGGCGCGATCGCCTACGACTGGAACGACGAACTGCTGGCGAAGACGCGCTGGACGGCGTGAGTGCGGCCGCGATGGTTGGGCGCCGGCTCGGGCGGCGCTGATCTTCGGGCAAGGTGAGCCCGTGCAAGAGCGGCTTCAGCTGCGACGGGCGCTACCGAAAACGTCGCGTCGCGACTGGAGCGCGACTTCGGAAGTGTCCCGTGGGAGCGGCTTCCAGCCGCGACTGGGTTCACCGGGAACGCCGTGGGGGCTGAAGCCGCTCCTGCGAGGCGATTTCTGCGGCGCTGGACTCCATGCGCCGCACACGACGAGGCGAGGGCGCGCGCGCCATGCGCATCAGGCTTGAACCGGCGCCGCGTTTCGCTTACCTGGCAGCATCCGGCGGCGGCAGGTTGTCCGGGCCGGCATTGGCGCGGATCCAGGCGGCGCGTTGCGCCGGCGTCATCGCTTCCCAGCGGTCGCGCAGCGCCTTGCGCTGGTCCGGCGGCAGTGTGCGCATGCGCTCGAACAGCACCCGCGCCTCCTCGCGCTGCTGCGGGGTCATGTCCTCGTAGCGGCGGGCGCCCTTGCGTGCGCGGTCGCGTTGCTCGGGAGTCATCGACTGCCAGCGCTGCGCGTGCTCGAACATGCGTCGGCGTTGCTGCGGGGCATCGTTCCAGCGCTGGCGCAGGGGGGCGATCAGCAGTTCTCGCTGCTGTGGGCTCAGGTGTTCCCAGTCGGGCAGCGGCGGGCCGGAGTCGTCGTCGCGGTCGGCCGCGCTCGGCGGTGGCGGCGGCCCGGGCGGGGGCGGGGCGGCGAAGGCCGCCGGGACGGCAGTGCCGGCCAGCAGCGTCAGCGCCAGGGAGAGACGGATCAAGCGAGTCATCGGGTTCATTCCATTGCCAGCGAGGTATCGGAGCCCAGCCACAGGTACAGGTCGGGATTTTCGTCGAGCATCGCGGTCGCGGCCTGGTCGCTGTCGGCGGCCGCGCCGGCGCGCACCGAGGCGGTCGCGGCCACGGTCGTGGCAGTGGCGGTGGCGACGCTGGCGGTGGTGGTGGTCGGCATCGACGGTGCGGGGCGCAGCAGCAGATGCACGCCCAGCGCCGCGCCGAGCAGCGCTGGGACCGCCGCCAGCAGCCAGCCCCAGCGCCGGCTTGGCGCCGCGTGCGCATGGCTGGCCTGTTGGCGTGCGGCGCGCAGCCGCGCCAGGGTCGGCGCGGGCAGGGCCTGCAAGCCGGCCTGGTGGACGGCGCGCATCTGCGTGTCGAAATCCGCCGGGCGGGTGCGATCGGATGTCATCGGACGTCCTCCAGATGTTTCTGCAGCGCCTCGCGGGCGCGCGACAGATGGGTCTTTACCGAGCCTTCCGAGCAGCCCATCGCGCGTGCGGTGGTGGCCACGTCCAGCTCTTCCAGTACGCGCAGGGTGAAGGCCTCGCGCTGCCGGGCGGGCAGCGCGCGCAGCGCCGTCACCAGCCGCGCATGGGTCTGCCGACGCTCGTGCTGCTCGGACGGATTGGGGCCGTCGTCGGCCCAGTCCGGCGGGCTGTCCGCGTCACGCTCGCTGGTCGGCGCCCAGAAGCGCAGGCGGAAGGTGCGGCGGCGCTGCAGGTCGATGATGCGCCGGCGCAGGATGCTCCAGAACAGCGGCGTCCATTCCTGCGCCGGGCGCTCGCGGTAGGCCAGCAGCTTGATCATCGCGTCCTGCACCGCGTCCAGCGCGTCCTCGCGCTGGCGCAGTCCGGCTTCGGCGAAGCGGAACGCGCGCGGCCCGATCTCGGCCAGGAATGCGTCCAGCGACGCCGGCAGCGGACGCTGTTCGGTGTCGGCATCGGTCGATGGCGGTGCGAGGGCGGGCGTGCTCACCAGCACAGCTTAGCTTCCAGCAGGGGGATGCCGTGGTTAACGCGCGGTGGCGGGCGTGGTTGACCGGCCCGGCCTGGCGGCCTTCGCGCAACCGCATGCCGGCATCGCACAGCGGTTCAGCACGCGGTTATGATGCGGCGGACGGGCGCGGCGCCCGGGAGAATGGTGCGATGAGCGACGGGTTCGTGGCCTTGTACATCTTCATGCTGGCGGCCATCGCCGGGCATGTGATCATCTCGCGGGTGCCGGTGATCCTGCACACCCCGCTGATGTCCGGTTCCAACTTCATCCACGGCATCGTCCTGATCGGCGCGATGGTGGTGCTGGGGCATGCCGACACCACCCTGGAGAAAGCCATCGGCTTCGTCGCGGTGCTGCTCGGCGCCGGCAATGCCGCCGGCGGCTATGTGGTGACCGAGCGCATGCTGGACATGTTCAAGTCCAGCAAGCCGGATGCCTCCAAGACCAAGGCGAAGGATTGAATGCGCGGCATCGGCGCACCGCCGCGGCGCTGGCCGTGGCCGTCCTGCTGGCACTGCTCGGCCTCGCGCCGGGCGTCCTCTCGTACCTTCTGCCACTCGGGCAGATGTCCTTTTTCGGAGCACGCGTGCTGATGGAACTGTTGCCGATCCTGATCAAGAGCAGCTATCTGGTCGCCGCCACCCTGTTCCTGCTCGGCCTGCAGCGCATGGCCTCGCCCAGGACCGCGCGCAGCGGCATCCGCTGGGCCGGTTTCGGCATGCTGCTGGCGACTGCCGCCACCTTCCTGCTGCCGGGTCTGCACAACCTGCCGCTGATCGTGCTGGCGATCGTGCTCGGCACCGCCGCGGCGTGGATCTCCGCCAAGAAGGTGGCGATCACCGACATGCCGCAGATGGTCGCGCTGTACAACGGCATGGGCGGCGGCTCGGCGGCGGCGATCGGCGCAGTGGAGCTGCTGCGCTTCTCGTTCCTGATGCGCCGCGATACCACGCACTGGAGCGAGGCCGCGATCGCCGCGCTGGCCGCGCGCCAGCCGGATGCGACCACGCTGGCGCTTGCGGTGATCGGCTCGGCGATCGGTGCGGTGTCGCTGTCCGGCTCGATCATCGCCTGGGCCAAGCTCGACGGGCGCCTGGACAAGCGCGTCACCTTCCCCGCGCAGCAGGCGTTCAACCTGCTGGTGTGCGTGGCGATGCTGGGCGTGGGCGCCTGGGCCGCGATCAGCCTGAGTCCGCTGGCGATCGTGCTGTTCTTCGTGCTGGCGCTGGCCCTGGGCGTGCTGATGACGCTGCCGATCGGCGGCGCCGACATGCCGGTGGTGATCTCGCTGTACAACGCCTTCACCGGCCTGGCGGTGGCCTTCGAGGGCTACGTGCTCGGCAACGAGGCGCTGATCATCGCCGGCATGATGGTCGGCGCGGCCGGCATCCTGCTGACCCGGCTGATGGCCAAGGCGATGAACCGGCCGATCCGCGGCGTGCTGTTCTCCAACTTCGGCGGCGGCGGCCAGGCGCAGGCGATCGCCGGCAGCCAGAAGCCGATCGAGGCCGGCGACGTGGCGGCGATGATGGCCTACGCCGAGCGCGTGGTGATCGTGCCCGGTTACGGCATGGCGGTCGCGCAGGCGCAGCACAAGATCTGGGAGTTGGCGCAGCGGCTGATCGAGCGCGGGGTCAAGGTCAAGTTCGCGATCCACCCGGTGGCCGGGCGCATGCCCGGACACATGAACGTGCTGCTGGCCGAGGCCGGCGTGCCCTACGACCTGATCGCCGACATGGACGACATCAACCCCGAGTTCGCCAGCACCGACGTGTCGCTGGTGATCGGCGCCAACGACGTGGTCAATCCGGTGGCCAAGACCGACCCGGCCAGCCCGATCTACGGCATGCCGATCCTGGACGTGGTCAATTCCAGGAACGTCATCGTCATCAAGCGCGGCAAGGGCACCGGCTTCGCCGGCATCGAGAACGCGCTGTTCTATGCCGACAACACCCGCATGCTGTACGGCGACGGCGCCGAGGCGGCCGGCGCCCTGGTCAGCGAACTGAAGGCGCTGGATGGCGGCGGGCATTGAGCCGTTGCGGGCGGAGTGGCGGGGCAGGAGTGACGTAGCGAGCGCAGGGCGCAGGAGCGGCTTCGGGCGCGCCTACAAAAACGATGCGCTTCATGGCCAAGGCGGATGATCGGGGGGGATCAGGCGGCAACCATCATCGCCACCCAGCGGCGTCCGCCGCGCTCCGGCCGTGCTCAGCGCGCGCTGAAATACGCCGTGGCCACGCCGATGCCCAGCCACAGCAGGTCGCCCGGGCTGTTGGCCAGCAGGGTCAGGGTCCAGGCGTAGTGGGCGCCCATCTTCAGCGACGAATCCCAGACGTTCAGGCCCAGCCCCGCGCCCATCTGCGCGGCGGCGATACCCCAGTTGGCGGCGACGATCACCAGCACCGTGGCGCTCATCGCCACGGCGATGCGCAGCGGGCCGCGCGGCAGGTTGCCCAAACGCAGCATCCAGGCGATCTCCAGCGCCACCACCACGGCCATCCAGCCGGCCTGGCGACCCAGCGACAGCGCCACCAGCAACCAGGCGATCAGCGCGGTGAAACAGCCCATGGCGAGCAGCAGGGGCCACAGCCAGTGCGAGGGCCTGGCCGGCGTGGAGGAAGGTGGCATTCGATGTTCCCGGAGAAGGCGTACAGGATACTTCCGGCGCGCGCCCCGCGCACTCGGATAAACTGCACGACTTGCACCGGCGGGGCCTGGCCCCATATCGCCCCCATGTACTCACGCAGCAGCGAACCTGTCCAATTCGAACGCGATTGCGCCGCGGTGATGGTGCCGCAGGGCGACGCGGTGACCCTGCCCGCCGGCAGCTACGGCTATATCACCCAGGCCCTGGGCGGCAGCTACACGGTGTTCGTGGAGGGCAATCTGTTCCGCATCGCCGGCAAGGACGGCGACGCCATCGGCAAGGAGCCGCCGCCGGGGCTGGAGCTGCCCGAGGACGCCGGCGACGAGCAGGTCGAAGCCCTGATCTGGCAGCAATTGCGCACCTGCTTCGACCCCGAGATTCCGTTCAACATCGTCGATCTGGGCCTGATCTACGACGTGACCATGCATGCGCGCGAGGATGGCCAGCGCACCGTCGAGGTCAAGATGACGCTGACCGCGCCCGGCTGCGGCATGGGCGAGATCCTGGTCGACGACGTGCGCAGCAAGCTGGAAATGATCCCGACCATCGCCGAGGCCGACGTCGAGCTGGTGTTCGATCCGCCGTGGGGCCGGCATATGATGTCCGAGGCCGCGCGCCTGGAAACCGGCATGCTCTGACCCGCGCGCGACGCCTCGCGCGTCGCGACGGAGCCCGATCGGGCGCCGCCGCTGCCGTCGCCACGACGCTGCGGCCCTGGCCATCCCTCGACTACCACAGGAATTCCCGGTGTCCGCTACCGAGCCGTCCACGCAGTTCCGCCTGACCCCGTCCACCGCCGCGCGCAGCGCCGAGGCGCGCGCGCAGATCCTCGCCGCGCCGGGCTTCGGCAACTATTTCACCGACCACATGGTCGCCATCGAATGGAGCCGCGAGCAGGGCTGGCACGACGCCGAAGTGCGCGCTTACGGCCCGCTGGCGCTGGACCCGGCCGCCTCGGTGCTGCACTACGGCCAGGAGATCTTTGAAGGCATCAAGGCTTACCGCCATGCCGACGGCTCGATCTGGACCTTCCGCCCGGAGGCCAACGGCAAGCGCCTGCAGCGCTCGGCGCAGCGCCTGGCGCTGCCGGAGCTGCCGGTGGAGCTGTTCGTGGAATCGCTGCGGCAGCTGATCGCGGTGGATGCGGCGTGGGTGCCGTCGGCGCCGGAGACCAGCCTGTATTTCCGTCCGTTCATGATCGCCAACGAGGCCTTCCTGGGCGTGCGCGCCGCGCAGAAGGCCGGCTACTACGTCATCGCCAGCCCGGCCGGCGCCTATTTCGCCAAGGGCGTGGCGCCGGTGGCGATCTGGCTGTCCACCGACTACGCGCGCGCCGCTAAGGGCGGCACCGGCGCGGCCAAGTGCGGCGGCAACTACGCCGCCTCGCTGCTGCCGCAGCAGCAGGCGCAGGCGCAGGGCTGCTCGCAGGTGCTGTTCCTCGATCCGGTCGAGGGCAAGTACATCGAGGAACTGGGCGGCATGAACGTGTTCCTGGTGATGCGCGACGGCAGCCTGGTCACCCCGGCGCTGTCGGGCAGCATCCTGGAAGGCATCACCCGCGACAGCATCCTGCAACTGGCCCGCGACCGCGGCATGCAGGTGGTGGAGCGGCAGGTGTGCATCGACGAGTGGCGCGACGGCGTGGCCTCGGGCGAGATCGCCGAGGTGTTCGCCTGCGGCACCGCCGCGGTGGTGACCCCGATCGGCCAGCTCAAGGGCAAGGACTTCGCGGTCGGCGACCTGACCGCGCCCGCCGGCCCGGTGACGCTGTCGCTGCGCCAGGAACTCACCGACATCCAGTACGGCCGCGTGGCCGACCGCCACGGCTGGCTGGTGCGGCTGGGCTGAGCCGAACGCCAACGCTGCGGCGGCTGTCGGCTGCCCTGGCGAATGGACCTCATGCCACTTGGCGCATGGTCCGACAGCGTCGACCATCGCCGGCGACGTCCGCGCTGGTGCGCCGGGGCGTGCGATGTGTCGCCGCCCCGCCTCCGCATCGCGCCTTCCCGGGAGTCCGCTCCCCGGACATTCCGTGTCCGTCCCGATGTATGGCGCTGCCATGCAGGCGACCTCTGTCGTCTGTATCCACTGTCTCCTTTTCTTGTCCCGTGTGTCGCGCGGGAGCCAAAAATCTGCCCCTGATTTGCCGAGTCTGGCGTCTTCTCATGCTGCACCGCAGCAAAAATGAGGTGTAGCTCTCTTTATGACATCGACGTTCATTGCATTTCTTCGTTTTGTACAACGGATTTCCGTCACACCCTGCTCCATACGCGCTTGTACTGAGCTAGCGTCGATGAATGGTCGGCAACACGCCATCCGACCGGGCTCGCAACGCACGCCAGGTTCAGGTTTCGACCGGACCGGTGCGGCGCGGAACACCGCCATCAGGCGGCTACTCAACCGAAAGGAAGTCCGAATGTCCGAAATGTCGCATCGTGGGTCGCGCCAGCGTCCGTGGCTGGTCGTGCTGGGCGCGTCCGCTCTCACCTCCCTGTTGTTGGCCACCCCAGCCTTCGCCGGTGACGTGAACCTCTCCGGCCTGTCTTCCGAGCCGACCGTGCAGCGCTTCATCGTCAAGACCCGCGATGCCGCGCCGGTCAGCATCTCCAGCGCGTCCGCCGCCGCTGCGGCGCCCTCGGCGGCGCTGCGCGCGACGCTGCAGTCGGCCGCCGCCGCGCTGCCGGCCAAGAACGGCCGCGCGCTCGGCCTGACCAGCCTGCGCCGCCTGGCGGTGGGTCCGGAAGTGGTCAAGGCCAGCCGTCCGCTGGACCGCGCCGAGGCCGAGACGCTGATGCGGCAGATCGCCGCCGACCCGAACGTCGAATACGTCGAGGTCGACCAGCGCATGACCATCGCGCTGACTCCGAACGATCCGCGCCTGGGCGACCAGTGGGCCTTCGGCACCACCAACGCCGGCATCAACGTGCGCTCGGCCTGGGACAAGGCCAGCGGCGACGGCGTGGTCGTGGCGGTGATCGACACCGGCATCACCAGCCACCCGGACCTCAACGCCAACGTCCTGCAGGGCTACGACTTCATCAGCGATGCGGATTCGGCGCGCGACGGCGACGGCCGCGACAGCAACCCGGCCGACGAAGGCGACTGGGCCGCTGCCGGCGAGTGCTACTCCGGTTCGCCCGCCTCCAATTCCAGCTGGCACGGCACCCATGTGGCCGGCACCATCGCCGCGATCACCAACAACGGCACCGGCGTGGCCGGCACCGCGTTCAAGGCCAAGATCCTGCCGGTGCGCGTGCTCGGCAAGTGCGGCGGCTACACCTCCGACATCGCCGATGCGATCACCTGGGCCTCCGGCGGCACCGTCAGCGGCGTGCCGACCAACCAGAACCCGGCCGAAGTCATCAACATGTCGCTGGGCGGCAGCGGCACCTGCTCGAGCACCTACCAGAACGCCATCAACGGCGCGGTCAGCCGCGGCACCACGGTGGTGGTGGCGGCGGGCAACAGCTCGACCAACGTGTCCAGCTCGGTGCCGGCCAACTGCAACAACGTGATCGCGGTGGCGGCGACCACCTCGTCGCGGGCCAAGGCCAGCTACTCGAACTACGGCGCGGGCATCGACATCTCCGCGCCGGGCTCGAACATCCTGTCCACGCTCAACGACGGCACCACCACCCCGGGCAACCCGAGCTACGCCTCGTACAACGGCACCTCGATGGCGACCCCGCACGTGGCCGGTGTGGTCGCGCTGATGCAGTCGGTGGCGCCGACCGCGCTGACCCCGGCGCAGGTGGAAAGCACCATCAAGAACACCGCGGCCAGCTTCTCCTGCTCGCAGGGTTGCGGCGCCGGCCTGCTCGACGCCAACGCGGCGGTCACCGCGGCGTTGAACGGCGGCAGCAGCGGTGGTGGCGGTGGCGGTGGCAGCAGCAACGAGCTGCAGGACGGCGTGGCGGTCACCAACCTCAGCGCCAACAGCGGTTCCTCGCTGAACTACACGGTCAAGGTGCCGTCCGGCGCCAGCAGCCTGGTGGTCACCACCTCCGGCGGCAGCGGCGATGCCGACCTGTACGTGCGCTTCGGCAGCGCGCCGACCGACTCGGCCTACGACTGCCGTCCGTACAAGAACGGCAACAACGAGAGCTGCACCTTCAACTCCCCGCAGGCCGGCACCTACTATGTGCGGGTGAAGGCGTACAGCACGTTCTCCGGTGTCAGCCTGAAGGCCGACTACTGAGGCACTCCGTCGCGGCGGCCGCGCCATGGCCGCCGCGCACCTCCCGGTGCCGGATCGCAGCGGTCGGCCAGGACGCCGCCGCCGCCACTCTCGGTCGCCCCGCGCTTCGGCGCGGGGCTTTTTTGTTTGTGCCGCGTCCGGCCGCCCTGGTCCGGTCGTCTTGATGCATTCCGCAGCCGGGCTCGTCGCCGATCACAGATCTGCACATTGCGCCGCTTGCGCCCTCTACCCAACCCGCGCTTTGCCGCTATCCGCGGTGCAGGACCGTCCTGCGGCTGTCGCGTACGCGGTGGTCGCGGCCTGCACCGCCAGGTTCGAACCTGCGCGGTGGACGGCCGACTGCGCCATGTGTACAGCCCGGGGGGAGTCTCATGTTCAAGTACAGCGTGCTTCGGCGCCGCAGCGCCGCGTGCCTTTTGCTGCTGGCAGCCGCCGGCACCGCCGCTGCCGGCGAGATCGGATTGCAGGCGCTGGCGACGACGCCGAATCCACAGCGTTTCATCGTCACCTATCGCGATGGCGCCGCGCCTGCGCTGGCCTCGCGCGCGGCACCGCTGGCGGAGGCCGCGCGCATGTTGCCGGCCCGGCGCGGCCGTGCCCTCGGCCTGGCATCGTTGCGGCGCCTGGCGACCGGTGCCGACGTCATCGCCGCCGATCGCAGCCTGGATCGCGTCGAGGCGGAGACGCTGATGCGGCGCCTGGCCGCCGATCCGGCCGTCGCGCGCGTGGAGGTCGATGTGCTGTTGCGCCCCCTGCTGGTCCCGAACGATCCTGGCCTGTCTCAACAATGGGCGTTCGGAACCGGTACGGCGACGATCAATGTGCGCCCGGCCTGGGATCTGGCGACGGGCAAGGGCGTGGTGGTCGCAGTGCTCGATACCGGCATCACCGCACATCCGGATCTGGCTGCGAACGTGTTGCCGGGCTACGACTTCATCAGCGATCCCCTGGTGGCCGGCGATGGCGGCGGCCGCGACCGTGACGCCGCCGATCCGGGCGATGGCTATCCCGCCAATACCTGCGGTGCCGGTACGCCGGCGGCGAGTTCGAGTTGGCACGGCACGCATGTGGCCGGCACCATCGCCGCGGTCACCAATAATGCCGCCGGTGTCGCCGGCGTCGCCTTCAACGCGAAGCTCCTGCCGGTGCGTGTGCTGGGTAAATGCGGTGGTTATCTCTCCGATGTCGCCGACGCCATCGTCTGGGCGTCCGGCGGCACCATCGCCGGCGTTCCCGCCAACCCGACGCCGGCGCAGGTCATCAACCTGTCGCTGGGTGCCGCCGGAAGCTGTTCGCCGACGATGGCAGGGGCGATCGCGAGTGCGGTTGCGCGCGGGACCAGCGTCGTCGTCGCTGCGGGCAACAGCAACAGCGATGTCGCCGGCAGCGTGCCCGCCAACTGTCCGAACGTGATCGCGGTGGCCGCGACCACCTCCGCCGGCGCCCGTGCCAGTTTTTCCAACTATGGGGCGGGCGTGGACATTGCCGCTCCCGGACAGGGCATCCTGTCCACGCTCAATACCGGCACGCTGGGGCCGGGGGCGCCGGCGTATGCGTCCTACAGCGGCACCTCGATGGCGGCGCCGCACGTGGCCGGCGTCGCCGCGCTGGTGCTGTCGGCAGCGCTGAATCCGCTGACGCCGGCGGAACTGGAGGCTCGGCTGAAGGCCACCGCCAGCCCGCTGCCGGTGGCGTGCACTGCCGGCTGCGGTGCAGGGCTGGTCAATGCGGGTGCGGCGGTGGCGGCGACAGTGAAGGCGCAGACGCTGGTGCGTAGCGTGCCGATGGCAAATCTGTCGCTCAAGGCGGGAACGTCGCTGTACTACCAGATCACCGTGCCCGCCGGCACGTCGGCGCTGACGCTGGCCCTGAGCGGCGGCAGCGGCAATGCCGATCTGTACCTGCGCGCGGGCGCCCTGCCGACCGATACCGCATACGGTTGCCGGTCGGTCGCCGCCGGTACCACCGAGCGATGCACGCTGACCTTGCCGGCCGGGCTCTATTACGTGCGGATCAAGGCGGTCACCGCGGTGGCGGGCGTGAGTGCGACCGCGAGTTACTGACGCGCCTCACTCGCACAGATCGCAGGCACGTGCCTGCAGTGCGTCGAGCACCTGCGCGGCCTCCATTTCCAGTAGCAGGCCGCGCTGCCCGGCGTTGAACCAGACGCTGCCTGCGCCCAGTGCGGTTTGCTCGATCAGCACCGGCGCCGGCCGCTGCTGGCCCAGCGGACTGATGCCGCCGACCTTGTAGCCGGTGCGGCGCTCGGCCTCGGCGGCCTCCATCATCCGCGCCGCCTTGCCGCCCGCGGCGGCGGCCAGTTTCTTCAACTGCACGCGGCGGTCGGACGGGACCACCACGCAGACCGCGCGCGTGTCGACCCAGGCCATCAGACTCTTCAGCACCCGCTCCGGCGGCAGGCCCAGCGCCTGTGCCGCCTGCAGGCCCTTGGCGCCGGCTTCGGCTTCGTAGTCGTAGGGATGCAGCCGGTAGACGACGCCGGCCGCATCCAGCGCCTTGGTTGCGCGCGTGGCCTTGGACATCGTCGCCGCTCAGGCCGCTTCGAAACGGTTCGCCGCCACGTTCTTGCGCACCTTCTGCGGGTCCCAGATGCGCCCGTTCATGGCGATGTAGACGCCGGCCGGCAGCGACTGCACCGCGCCGACCGCGCAGCCGATGTTGAACTCGGCGTCGGAGCCGCGAAAGCGCGCCGGGTTCAGCGCACCGGTCATCACGATGGTCTTGCCCTCGATCGCCTGCAGCACTTTGCCGGTCTGC
Organism: Xanthomonas sp. LF02-5; assembly: GCF_034105325.1. Lineage (NCBI taxonomy): Bacteria > Pseudomonadati > Pseudomonadota > Gammaproteobacteria > Lysobacterales > Lysobacteraceae > Xanthomonas > Xanthomonas sp. LF02-5. The sequence goes on from NZ_JAXGGF010000001.1 coordinate 458,476, forward strand.
ACCATCGAGTCGGTGCCGTGGGTGATCAGCACGTGGCGCGCGGACTGCGCGGCGATGGTGGCGCGGATCAGCTCGCGGTCTTCGTCTGTGATGTGCAGCGAATCCTTGCGGATGATCGGGATCACCGTGAAGCGGAAGGTCACGCCCAGTTCCTTGAGGATCTGGCCGATCTGCGGGTCGCCGATCTGGTAGTCGGACTTGTCGTCGAAGTAGATCTTGTCGATCGTGCCGCCGGTGGTGACGATCAGGAGTTCTTCCATTGCCGTTCCTAGAAGCATGTCGGGGCGCGGCCGTGGCCGCGCAGGCCGTCCATGATACCGGGCGCGGCGGTACGGCCGCTCAGTCGCGCCCGGCCGCGCTGCGGCGGCGGGCGAAGCGTGCGCGGATGCCCGGCGCGCTGGACAGGCCCACCACCAGCAGCGCCAGCAGCAGTTCCGCCCAGCCGTAGCCACGCTCTGGCGGGTGGCTCCAGGCGGTCATCACCCCGTGGCTGAACCACAGCAGCGCGCCGACGCCGCTCCAGAATCGTGCCACTGCCGAGCCGCGCAGCACGCCCACGGCCAGCAACAGCGGCGGCAGCGCGAACACCAGCAGGGCGGCGAGACGGTGGCGATCGTCGTGGAACCAGGTCGCGAACAGTGCCGCCAACGCCAGCAGCGTCGCCCCCAGCGCCACCCGCAGGCGCCCGCCGCTCATGGCGCTGCCAGTCGCTGCGCGATGTCGGCCAGGCGCCGGCCGAGCGCGCGCGCCAGCTGCGCTTCTTCCTCGCTGGGTTGCGGATCGTCGTCGGCGCCGGCGACGTGGCTGGCGCCGTACGGCGTGCCGCCGCTGCGGGTGCTGCTGAGCAGCGGTTCGGTGTAGGGAATGCCGACGATCAGGCAGCCGTGATGCAGCAGCGGCAGGTGCATCGACAGCAGGGTAGCTTCCTGGCCGCCGTGCAGCGACGCGGTCGAGGTGAACACCGCCGCCGGCTTGCCGGCCAGCGTGCCGCTGGCCCAGTCGGCGCCGAGCCCGTCGATGAAGTGCTTGACCGGCGCGGCCATGTTGCCGAAGCGGGTCGGGCTGCCCAGCGCCAGGCCCACGCACTCGCGCAGGTCGCTGGCGTCCACGTACGGCGCGCCGCTGTCGGGCACCGGCGGTGCGCTGGTCTGGGTGACCGCCGCCACCGGCGGCACGGTGCGCAGGCGCGCGGCCATGCCCGGCACCTCGCCGACGCCGCGCGCGATCTGCCGCGCCAGGCGCGCCACCGAGCCGCCGCGGCTGTAGTACAGGACCAGAATCTCGGCCATGCGGCCCTCTCGTGGATCGGAACGGCCGCCAGTATCGACGATGCCGGCGTCCATGCGCATCGGGTACCCTTGCCCGATGCAGCCGCTGGACACCGTCAATCTCTGGGCCGATCGCCTGCGCGACCGCGCGCGCATGCGCAGCTTCGCCGGCTTCCTGTGGCGGCGCTTCCTCGACGACCGCCTGTTCCAGGCTGCGGCCTCGCTGGCCTACACCACCATCTTCGCGCTGGTGCCGCTGGCGGTGGTGGTGTTCGGGGTGCTGTCGGCGTTCCCGGTGTTCGACAAGTGGAGCGACCAGCTCAGCGACTACATCTTTTCCAACTTCGTGCCGGCCGCGGCGCGTTCGGTGGAGTCCTACCTGCGGCAGTTCTCGGCCAGCGCCGGGCAACTGACCACCGCCGGCGTGATCGCGCTGGTGGTCTCGCTGCTGATCACCCTCAACAGCGTCGAGCAGACCTTCAACCAGATCTGGCGGGTGGTGTCGGCGCGGCCGCAGCTGACCCGCTTCCTGGTGTACTGGACCGTGCTGACCCTCGGCGCGCTGCTGGCCGCGGCCTCGCTGGCGGTGTCGGCGCGGTTCTTCGCGCTGCCGCTGTTCAAGACCAGCGAGGGCCGGCTGCTGGCGCAGGTGGTGCTGAGCGTGGCGCCGGTGCTGATCGAATTCGTCTGCATCACCCTGGTGTACCGGGTGGTGCCGCATCACACGGTCAAGCTGCGCCATGCGGTGCCGGGTGCACTGCTGGCGGTGCTGTTGCTGGAACTGGTGAAATGGGGCCTGAGCCTGTACCTGGGCAGCTTTCAGTCGTACCAGCGCATCTATGGCACGGTCGCGTTCGTGCCGATCTTCCTGCTGTGGATCTACCTGAGCTGGATCGCGATCCTGCTCGGTGCCTCGGTGTCCTCTTCGATCGCCGCCTTCCGCTACCAGCCGGCCTCGATGCGCCTGCCCGCCGGCTATGAGATCTACGGCCTGCTGCGCCTGCTCGGGCGCTTCGCGCAGGCGCGCAGGCAGGGCAGGGGGCTGCAGGAGGACCAACTCCTGGAACTGGAGCCGATGCTGACCGATTCGCTGGTGCAGGAACTGCTGTGCGAACTGGAGCGCATCCGCCTGCTCAGTCGTACCGAGCAGGGCGACTGGATGCTGGCTCGCGACCTGAGCGACGTGCCGGTGGCCGAGCTGTACGAGAATTGCCAACTGCGCATCCCTGTCGTCGAGACCTATCTGCCGTGCCGCGACGACGCCCTGGGCCAGGCGGCGTGCCGCGCGCTGGACGAACTGCGCCTGCCGTTGCGCGACGTGCTCAAGCGTCGCGTCGGCGACCTCTACACCGAGATTGGAGACCTTGCATGACCGCCATGCGCCTGCTGTTCCCGCTGTTCGCCGCTGCCGCCCTGCTGGCCGGGTGCGACCGCCAGCCCACGCCCAAGCCGGCCGACGGCGCCGCGACCACCGCGTCGTCCACCGCGCCCAAGGCGCCACCCGCCCCGGCAGCGCCGGAGGCGCCGGCCGCGCCGGCGGCCGGGCCGTCCGTGGTGCAGGAGACCCGCCCCGAGCCGACCCTGAAGATGAAGGCGGTGGACGGCCGCGAGTACGACCTGGCCGCGCACCGCGGGCAGTGGGTGGTGGTGAACTTCTGGGCCACCTGGTGCGCGCCGTGCCTGAAGGAGATGCCGGAACTGTCGGCCTTGCACGTGATGCGCGACAACATCGAGGTGGTGGGCCTGGCCTACGAGGACATCGAGCCGGCGGAGATGCAGGCGTTCCTGAAGCAGCACCCGGTCGCCTATCCGATCGTCATCGTCGACACCTATGCGCCGCCGGCCGACTTCGCCACCCCGCGCGGCCTGCCGATGACCTACCTGATCGCGCCCGACGGCAAGCTCGCCAAGCAATTCCTGGGGCCGGTCACCGCCCACGACATCGAAACCGCGATCGCCGCGGCCGGTGGCCCGGCGCCCGGGCAGGGCAAGGGGAAGGGAAAGGCGGCGGGGTGAGGGGGCGGTGGCCTGGGTGACCGCGGCCGCCGCCGGGATTGGGGATTCGGGATTGGGGATGCGCGCGTCGGAAGCGAAAAGTCTTCCTTGTGGGAGGGACTTCAGTCCCGACGCCTTGCGCGACCAGAGGACGGGATGGCTTCGCTCAGCCTCGGCTGAAGCCGCTCCTGCGGGGACAGCCGCCTCTTTAGTGGTGCGAGAGCCGAAACGACCGTAGAGGCGGCTTCAACCGCGGCGCGCTGTTCCCGGAATGGCTGTGAGTGGCGCGCTCGGCGACGCGCGGTCGCAAAGCGACGACTGCGCGCCGCAGGCTTCAACCAATCCCCAATCCCTAATCCCCACTCCCCGCCTCATACGACGGAATCGGCTGCAGCAATCCGAACTTTTCCTTGTGCAGCTTCTGCTTCAGCGGCGGAAGATCCAGGTCCGGTTCGTGCAGGCGGGTTTCCGGCAGTTGGTCGAGCAGGTGCCGGATCAGGGTCAGGCGGCCGCGCTTCTGGTCGTTGAAGTCGACCAGGGTCCATGGCGCATAGTCGCGGTGGGTGGCTTCCAGCATCGCCTCGCGCGCGCGGGTGTAGTCGGCGTACTGGCTGCGCGACTTCAGGTCCACCGGCGACAGCTTCCAGCCCTTCAATGGATCGTGCAGGCGCTCGGCGAAGCGTTTTTCCTGCTGCGCCTGGTCCACGCACAGCCAGTACTTGAACAGGCGGATGCCATCGTCCACCAGCAACTGCTCGAACAGCGGGGTCTGGCGCAGGAAGGCGTGGTATTCGGCATCGCTGCAGTAGCCCATGACCCGCTCCACGCCGGCGCGGTTGTACCAGCTGCGGTCCATCAGCACGATCTCGCCGGCCGCCGGCAGGTGCGCGATGTGGCGCTGGAAATACCACTGCGTGGCTTCGCGGTCGGTCGGCTTGGGCAGGGCGACCACGCGGCACTGGCGCGGGTTCAGGTGTTCGGCGATGGCCTGGATCGCGCCGCCCTTGCCGGCGGTGTCGCGGCCTTCGAACAGCACCAGCACGCGCTCGCCGCTGTGCTGCACCGCCTGCGCCATCGCGGTCAGTTCCAGTTGCAGCGGCTGCATCAGGGACTTGTACTGTTTGCGCTTGAGGTGGCTCATTTGCTGCTCCGCTTGCGGGTGCCGGTGCCGGCCATGCTGCGCGCCACTTCCAGCAGCGCGCCCTGCTGGCGGGTGTCGAGGGCGCGGTAGGCCTGCAGCAGATCGTGTTCGCCGCGGGTGCGTGCCGGGTCCAGTTGGCTGGCCAGTTCGCCGAGCAGGGCGCCGGCGGGGACGCCGAAGGTGCGCGCCAGCGCGGTTAACTGGGCGCGCCCGGGCAGCTTTTCGCCCGCCATCCAGGCCTTGACCGTGGCCGCGCCGGCGCGCGGGATGGCCGCGGCGATGTCCGCGGCGCTCATGCCGCTGGCCTTGGCCAGCAGACGCAACGTGGTGTCCAGGGGCATGCGGGAGTCCAGGTCATTCCTTCAGCCGCGGGCGCAGCGTGGCCAGATTGCAGGGGCGGGTGCGGGCATCCAGTTGCGCGGCGATGATCCGCTCCCAGGCCGTGCGGCAGGCCGAGGTGGAGCCGGGCAGGCAGAACAGGAAGGTGGCGTTGGCCAGGCCGGCGAAGGCGCGCGACTGCAGCGAGGAGGTGCCGATCTCCTCGACGCTGATCGCGCGGAACAGCTCGCCGAAGCCTGGCATCTCCTTGTCCAGCAGCGGCAGCAGCGCCTCGGGCGTGGAATCGCGGCCGGTGAAGCCGGTGCCGCCGGTGACCAGGATGCCGTCCACCTCCGGATCGGCGATCCAGGCCGAGACCGTGGCGCGCATCCGGTAGCGGTCGTCCGGCAGCAGTTCCCGTGCGTGCAGGCGATGGCCGACGCCGCCGAGAGCGGCGACCAGATAGTCGCCGGAGCTGTCCTGGTCGAGGGTGCGCGTGTCCGAGACGGTCAGCACGCACAGGTTCAATGCGATGAAGTCGGCGTTGGCGGTCATGCCGGCAGCCTAGCGGCTCGCCCGGCCGGCGTACAGCCTGGGCGCGTTGGCGCTTCAGCCGCGGCTACGGCGGGGTTGGCGCGTTGTGGTGGACGACGGCAATGGGGGCGCTTCGGGCCGCCGAAGTGTGCGCCTGGGCGTGGTGATCGCGCGCTGGGATCGCCGCCCGGGCGGGGAGCCGCATCCGCGCACGTTGCTGGCGCGCGCCCGCCGATTCAGGCGTGGAGGTGGACCGGGGTCGTGCCGTCGCATGGCAGGACCAGGGTGCGTGGCCGGAAACGATGGACGCTGGCGGCACGATCGGCGGCCAGCGGCAAGCGCTCGGGTTCGCGCTGCAGGGCACGTCGCTGTGCCTCCGCACTGTGCCACTCGGTGCATTCGAGCAGGGTGCGGCCGTCGTCCGACAGGTACAGGTGCGCGGCGATCAGGCCGCGCAGCGCATGTGCGCCATCCTGCAGGGCGGCGAAGGCGGCATCGGCGCGGCTTTGCGCCTGCGCTGCATTGCGGGTCGGGACGCGGGTCATCACCACGCAGGACGCTGCCCGGTGCGGATCGGATACGCCGCTGCGGATGCGCCGGTAGCGCCGCAGCGTCCGCCGCAGCGCCGGCAGGCGTGCACGCAGCAGTCCATGCAGTGCTGGCGCCGCGTCGCAGCAGCAGCGTGCGTACAGCAGGTCGGGGGCATCGCCCAGCGATTCCATCCAGGTCAGGGCATGCAGCCGGTGATCGCACAGGCCGCGCATGCAGTCGAACAGCGCGGCGCGATCCGGAATGGGGGCTTCGGCGAGCAGCATGCTGCGAACGGGGGCGGAAGAATCGGGCGTCGGCATCGGGAGCGGCAGCGACATTGCGGGATCTGCACGAGGAGCGTGCGCGCAGTGTCGGACCTCAAGTTCACTTGAGGTCAAGCGCTTCGGTAGCTCGACTTGCACGCTGGCGACTGCGCCCATGCGCCTCACGGGCTGCCGTTGGCTGGGTCGCTGCGACCTGCAGCGACGCTCGTCCACACCAACCGTGCGCTGTGACGCAAGCGCGCTCGGCGATGGGAGACGGCGATGCGGATGTACCGGCGGTGATGTCGATGGCGACGTTGACTGGCGATACGTCGCTACGCCGTCCGTTGCTGGATGTGCCGCCGCGGCCTTGTGGCGCATCCGTGAGCGATCGATCAGGTCGAGCCTGCGCCTTCCCATCCATGCCGCGAAGCCGTGTCGCGCAGCAGCGCGGCGAAGTCGTCGGCGAAGCCGCGCATGTCGAACAGGCCGCTGTCCGCGCGCCGCGCCTGCAGCCGCTCGCGCAGCGCCTGCCGCGCCGCGGGATCGCGCCCCAGGCGCACCGCGGTGGCGACGAACGCTGCGTCGTCGGCGGCATTCATGTCGTCCAGGCCGAGATGATGATTGAGGCTGCCGGCCACGCGTGCGGCAAAGGTGCTGCCGGGGCAGGTCAGCACCGGGCAGCCGGCCCACAAGGCATCGGAGGCGGTGGTGTGGGCGTTGTACGGATGCGTGTCCAGGAACAGGTCGGCCTGCCGGTAGCGTGCCAGATAGTCCGGATGCGCCAGCTTGGGCATGAAACGCAGGCGCGTCGGGTCCACGCCGGCCGCCGCGGCGGCCGCACGCAGTCGGTCATCGGCCTGGCCCGGGCCGGACAGCAGCCACAGCACGCTGTCCGGCACCTGGCGCAGCACCTCCAGCATCCGCGCCATGCTGCGCGGGCCGAGCTTGTAGCTGTTGTTGAAGCAGCAGAACACGGTGCCGTGCTCGGGCAGGCCGCAGTCGCGGCGCGCGGGCGGGGTGCCGACATGGCGGGTGTCGTCGGACGGCTGGAACGCGCGCGGCAGCCGCAGCACCCGCTCGCTGTAGTGCGCGGCCAGCGTCGGCGGCAACGCGTAGGCGTCGCCGACCACGTAGTCGATCCAGGGTGCGCCGGAGGTGCCGGGGTAGGCCAGCCAGTTCACCTGCACCGGCGCCGGACGCAGCGCCAGCACTTCCGGCGTGCCGCCGCCGCCCCAGCCGCGCAGATCGAACAGCAGGTCGATGCCGGTATCGCGGATGCGCTGGGCGATCTGCCGATGCGGCTGTCCGGCCACGTCGTGCCAGGCATGTGCAGCCGCCTGCAGCCGCGCACGCAGCGCGCTGCGGTCGTCGCCGTTGAGCGCGAACAGGTGCACCTGCAGGTCGGCATGCGCGCGCAAGCGCTCGAACAGGGCAACGGTCAGCAGGCCGGTGGGATGCGCGCCGAAGCCGTTGGACAGGAAGCCGATGCGCAGCGCGCCATCGCCGCGCACCTGCGCAGCGGGCAGCGGCGCGAGAGAGCGCGCCAGCGCCTGGGCGCGGTTGCGCGCGCAGCGCAGTTGTTCGTCCGCGCCCGCGTCCTCGTTGAGGAAGGCGAACGGTTCGATTGCCGGGTGGCCTTGCCGTACCGCGCCGCGCACCTGCTGCGATAGCGCGTCCAGTCCGCGCCAGTCGCACAGCTTGCGCCGCCAGTTCAGCAGGTAGGCGGCGATCGACGGTTCCTGCGGCAACAGTGCATGCGCGTGGGCATAGGCTTGCGCCGCGGCTTCCGCCTCGCCATTGTCTTCCAGGGCGTGGCCGAGCCATACCGCGATGCCGGGGTGCTGGGGCGCCTGCCGCAGTGCCTCGCGCAATGCCTGCGCTGCGTCGGCATGACGACCCTGGGTCCAGCGCACCCGTCCCAGTCGCGCCAGCGCCTCCGGATGCCCCGGGCGCAACTGCAGCGCGCGCACGGCGGCCTGTTCGCCGGCCGCCACTGCGCCGGCGCCGAGTTCGGCGTCGGCGAGCATCACCCAGGCCAGGAAGTCCTGCGGATCGCGCCGCACCGCGGCCTGCAGTTGCAGGCGTTCGTCGACGCCGCCGCCGTTCATGCGGCCGTGGCGGCCGCGATCGACCGCGGGCGGTGCACGCTCACGGCACCAGCGCCTTGGCGTAGTGCTGCGCGCTCAGGTCCTGCTGCCAGCCGCAGGCGCGGTAAAGGGCCTGCGCGGACAGATTGTCCTGCGCCGTCTCCAGCACGATGCGTGCCGCGCCATCGTTCGCGGCATGGCGTTCGGCGGCATGCAGCAGCGCCTGCGCCACGCCGTGGCGGCGGTGCGCCGGGGCGACGTACAGGTCGTTGAGGATCCACAGCCGCGCTGCCCGCACCGAAGAGAAGGACGGATACAACTGCACGAAGCCGGCGGCCTGCGCATCGCGTTCGGCCAGCAGCACGACCGACTCGGCCTTGGCCAGGCGCGCAGCCAGGAACGCGTGCGCGGTCGCCGGGTCCGGCGCCTGCCCATAGAACTGCCGGTAGGCATCGAACAGCGCTGCCAGCGCCGGCAGGTCGTGCGCATCGGCCTGGCGCACGCGCACGCTCATGGGCTGTCGCTCAGGCGCGCCAGTTCGTCGACCTGGTGCTCGTGGCTCAGGCGTCCGATCAGTGCATCGAGGTCGCCCTCGATCACGTTCGGCAGGTCGTACAGGGTCAGGCCCTCGACGCGGTGGTCGGTGATGCGGCCCTGCGGGAAGTTGTAGGTGCGGATGCGCTGGCTGCGGTCGCCGCTGCCGACCTGCAGCTTGCGGTCCTGCGCCTCGGCCGCGGCCTGCTTGCTGCGCTCGGCCTCCAGCAGCTGCGCCTTGAGCCGCTTCAGCGCCTTGTCGCGGTTGGCGTGCTGGCTGCGCTCGGTCTGGCACTCCACCACCACGCCGCTGGGCACGTGGGTGATGCGGATCGCCGACTCGGTCTTGTTGACGTGCTGGCCGCCGGCGCCGGAGGAGCGGAAGGTGTCGATCTTCAGGTCGGCCGGGTTGATCGCGATCTCCTCCACGTCGTCGGCCTCGGGGATGATCGCTACGGTTGCCGCGGAGGTGTGGATGCGGCCCTGCGATTCGGTCGCCGGCACGCGCTGCACGCGGTGCGTGCCGGATTCGAATTTCAGCTTGGAGTAGGCGCCGCGGCCGACGATGCGCGCCACGACTTCCTTGTAGCCGCCGTGCTCGCCGGGGCTGTCCGATTCCACTTCCACCTTCCAGCCCTGGCGCTCGGCGTAGCGCGCATACATGCGGAACAGGTCGCCGGCGAAGATCGCCGCCTCGTCGCCGCCGGTGCCGGCACGCACTTCCAGGAACAGGTTGCCGTCGTCGCGCGGGTCGCGCGGCACCAGCAGCAGCGCCAGTTCCGCGTCGAGTTCGGCCAGGCGCGCCTGCGCGGCGGCGATTTCCTCCTCGGCCAGTTCGCGCAGTTCCGGATCGGCCCGCATCGCCTCGGCCGAGGCCAGGTCGGCCTTGGCCGCGGCCTCGGCGGCCAGCGCGGCGGCGACCGGCTCCAGTTGCGCGAATTCGCGCGAGTAGTCGCGGAAGCGCGTGTTGTCGCTCACCACCTCGGGGTCGGACAGCAGGCGTTCGAGTTCTTCGCGACGCTCGGCCAGCGCCTCCAGCTTACGGCGCAGGGTCGGTGTCATCGGTCTTCAGAATGGGGTGGAAATAGCCCGGCTTCTCCGGGAACAGGCGCTCGGCGGCGCGCGCCAGCTCGGCGTCGCCGCGCAGCGCCGCCTCGCGCAGCGCCGCGGTGGGCGGATGCAGCAGGCGGTTGGTCAGGGTGTTGGCGAGAAATTCCAGCACCTCGTCGGCAGGCTTGCCGTGCGCCAGTTGCTGCCGCGCCTTGGCCAGCACGTCGTCGCGGGTGCTGTCGCCGTGCGCGCGCAGGCGCTTGAGCGGCGCCTGGCGGGTGCTGGCCTGCAGCGCCTCCATGTAGCGCACGACCTGCAGGTCGATGATCGCCTCGGCCGCCTCGGCGGCCTCGCGGCGGCCGCGGCGGTTGTCCTCGACCGCGCGCTCCAGGTCGTCGACGGTGTACAGGTAGGCGTCGGCGAGGTCGGCCACGCCGGCCTCGATGTCGCGCGGCACCGCCAGGTCGAACAGCAGCATCGGCTTGTGCTTGCGCGCGCGCAGCGCCTGCTCGACCTGGGCCCGCGTCACCACCGGCTCGCGCGCGGCGGTGGCCGAGAACACCACGTCGGCCTCGTGCAGGTGCCGCTCCAGTTCGCTCAGCGGCAGCGCCACGCCACCGTGGCGGCTGGCCAATTCCTGTGCGTGGGCGAGGGTGCGGTTGGCGATCAGCAGGCGCCGCACGCGGCCCTCGCTGAGATGCTTGGCGGCCAGCTCGATGGTCTCGCCGGCGCCGACCAGCAGCACGGTCGATTCGCTGAGCCGGGCGAACGAGCTCTGCGCCAGGCGCACCGCGGTGGAGGCGACCGAGACCGGATTGGCGCCGACCCGGGTGTCGGTGCGCGCGCGCTTGGCCACCGAGAAGGTCTGCTGGAACAGCCGGTCCAGGCGGCTGCCCATCGCCCCATGCTCGCGTGCCAGCGACCAGGCGTCCTTCACCTGGCCGAGGATCTGCGGCTCGCCCAGCACCATCGAGTCCAGCCCGGTGGCGACCCGGAACAGGTGCCGCACCGCGTCCGCGTCCTGGTGCTGGTACAGATAGCCGTGTAGGCCGGCGGCATGCGAATCCAGCCAGTCGGCCAGGTGCTGCGCATCGCCGGCGATGGCGTACAGCTCGGTGCGGTTGCAGGTGGACAGCAGTGCCGCCTCGGCGACGTCGGGCAGCCCACGCAGCGATTGCAGTGCGCGCGGCAATGCGTCGCCGGCGAATGCCACCCGTTCGCGCAGGTCGACCGGCGCGGTCTGGTGGTTCAATCCGAGCACCCACAACGTCATCTGTTCAGTTGCTTGCGATAAGCTGCTGGCCATTCAGGGCCCCATTTTACGGCCCGGCCGCTTCCGATGCCCGCACTGATTCGCATCCGTACCTTTCTGCTGCTGTCCGCAATCGCCGCCGTGGCCGCACCGGCCGCGGCCAAGGCACCGAGTCCCGCCCAGGACGTGATGACCCCGGTGCTGGCCGGCGAGTTCGCGTTGCAGGCCGGGCAACTGGCCGACGCCTCGCGCTGGTACCTGCAGGCCGCCAACGACAGCCCCGGCGATGCCGGCCTGGCCGAGCGCGCCACCCGCATCGCGATGCTGGCCAACGACACCGCGGCCGCCGCCCAGGCGCTGGCGCTGTGGCGGCAGCGCGCGCCCGAGTCGCTGGCCATGCGCAGCGCCGAGGCCTCGCTGGCCCTGCGCAACGGCAACCTGCGCCAGGCGCGCAGCCTGCTGGTGGCCTTGCTGCGCGACAAGGACCCGCGCGGCTGGCGTTTCGCGCTGATCGCCCTGGTCAGCGGCAACCGCGATCCGGAGGTCGCGGCCAAGGCCCTGGACCAGTTGCTCGACGCCAATGCCATCCCCGACCAGCTCGAGGCCTGGCAGGAGTTCGGGCGCCTGGCGCTGCGCCTGGACCAGCCCAAGCTGGCCGAGCGCATCGTCGACCAGTTGGTCAAGCGTTTCCCGCAGGAGCCGCGGGTGGCGCTGTTGCATGCCACCCAGTTGCAGCAGGCGGGCAAGACCGAACAGGCGCGCGCGTTGCTGCAGGGCGTGGAGCCCAAGGTGTCCGGCGACCCGGAACTGCGCACGGCGCTGGCCTATGCCTACGACGCCATCGGCGACACCGCTGCCGCGGCGCGGGTGCTGGCGCTGGGGCCGCAGACCACCCAGAACTACGGCCTGCGCGCCTCGATGCTGGCCAAGCTGCAGGACAATGCGGCCCTGACCGCGCTGTACGACGAGTTGCGCAAGGGTGCCGACCGGCCCGATCCGGAGCGGCGCCTGCTGCTCGGCAAGATCGCCGAGTTCCTCAAGCGCAACCAGGAGGCGGTGGACTGGTACCGCGGCGTGCCGGGCGGCCCGCTGCGCAGCGAGGCGCGGCTGCGCGCCGCCGGCGCGCTGTACGCGCTCGGCCAGAAGGACGCGGCCTTCGCCGAGGCGCGCGCGCTGCAGGACGATGCCGAGGCCGACGATGCCGCGCGTCGCGACGCCTACGTGCTGGAGGCGGAACTGCGCCAGCGCAGCGGCGACGACGCCGGCGAGCTGCAGGTGTTCGAGCGCGGCCTGGCTGCGTATCCGGACGACAACGCGCTGCTGTACGCGCGCGGACTGTCCTGGGAGCGTCGCGACCGCATCGACCGCGCCGAGGCCGACCTGCGCAAGATCCTGGTCACCGACCCGGAGAACGTGGCGGCGCTGAACGCGCTCGGCTACACCCTGGCCGACCGCACCAAGCGCTATCGCGAAGCGCTGCAGCTGATCGACCGCGCCCGCACCGCCGATCCCGACAATGCCGCGATCATCGACAGCTACGGCTGGGTGCTGTACCGGCTCGGCAAGACCCAGGAGGCGCTGGTGCAACTGCGCCGCGCCTGGAGCCTGGTGAAGGATCCGGAGATCGCCGCGCATATCGGCCAGGTGTTGTGGGAGCAGGGCAAGCACGAGGAGGCCGACAAGTACTTCGACGAGGCGCGCAAGCTCGATCCGGACAATCGCGCGCTGCGCCGCGCCCTGGACAAGGTGGCGCCGTGACCGCGGGCCTGCGCACCGCCTGGGCGCTGGCCGCCGGGCTGCTGCTGGCCGGTTGCAGTGCGCTGCCGACCCGCACCCCGTCGCCGGTCGCCGTCGCCGCCCCCGACGCCGCTGCGCAGCAGGCCGAGGCCGCGCGTGCGCAGTGGCTGCGGGTGCATCCGGACTGGTCGTTCCAGGGGCGGGTGGCGATCACCAAGGGGCGCAACGGCGGCAGCGGCCGCATCGACTGGACCCAGCGGCAGCGCCAGTACGAGGTGCAACTCAGCGCGCCGGTGACCCGGCAGAGCTGGCGCCTGACCGGCGACAGCCACTCCGAGGCCGGGCGCCTGGAGGGGCTGGAGGGCGGTCCGCGCGACGGCGAGAACGCCGAGCAGCTGCTGCTGGAGGCGACCGGCTGGGAGATCCCGGTCAACCTGCTGCCCGATTGGGTGCGCGGGTTGGTGGCCGCCGACGCGCAGGCGCCGGAGCGGGTCGACTACGACGCGCAGGGCCGGCCGCATACGCTGCGGCAGATGGGTTGGGAGATCGAATTCCAGGACTGGTATCCGCCCAGCGACGGTCGTCCGGCGCTGCCGCGGCGCATCGAGGCGCGCAACGGCGACGCCAAGGTGCGCCTGCTGGTCGACGCCTGGACCGTGCCTGCGCCATGAGCGGGGGCACCGACGGGGGCTGGTCGTCCTGGCCGGCCCCGGCGAAGCTGAACCTGTTCCTGCAGATCACCGGCCGCCGGCCGGACGGCTACCACCAGTTGCAGACCGTGTTCCGCCTGCTGGACTGGGGCGATACGGTGCATCTGCGGCCGCGTGCGGACGGGGTGGTGGCGCGGATCGGTCCGTCCGTGGCCGGCGTCGCCGAGGCCGACGATCTACTGGTGCGTGCCGCGCGCCTGCTGCAAAAATCGGCAAATATCGCCCAAGGTGTGGATATCCGCGTCGAAAAGCGTATCCCGGCCGGCGGTGGCTTCGGTGGCGGTTCGTCCGATGCGGCGACCGCGCTGGTGGCGCTGAACGCCCTGTGGGGCGCCGGGCTGGACGAAGACGCCTTGGCCGGCCTCGGCCTGTCGCTGGGCGCGGACGTGCCGGTGTTCGTGCGCGGGCGCGACGCCTGGGCCGAGGGAGTGGGCGAGCAACTGACCCCGATCACCCTGCCGCCGGCGTGGTATGTGCTGGCCGATCCGGGGGTGCACGTGCCCACCGCGGCCCTGTTCCAGTCCCCGGATTTGACGCGGGATGCTGCGCCCGCGAAAATAGCGGACTTCGTTTCAGGTTTCCTGCTCGGCAATGCGTTCGAGCCGGTCCTGCTTCGCCGCGAACCGGCCGTCCAGGCCACGTTCCAGGCGCTGGCTCGGATCGGCACGCCACGCCTGACCGGGTCGGGGAGCGGTTGTTTCGTCGAGTTCGCCGATCGCGCTGCCGCCGTGCGCGCGCTGGCGGACTTGCCGGACGGGATGCGCGCCTGGGTGGCAGGTGGCGTCCCGCGTTCGCCGCTGCTCGACGCGCTGGAGGCTTGATACAGGTTTACGCAGGGGCGTCGCCAAGAGGCCCAAGGCACCAGGTTTTGATCCTGGCATTCGTAGGTTCGAATCCTACCGCCCCTGCCATTTAGGTATGCAGATCCCTCTGCAAGAGCCCGCACATTCATGTGCGGGGATTCAACGGGAAAGGCATCGCTTCTCCTCGCGTTCCGATTCACCCTCTTTTCGCCGCCACACGCTCTTTGCAGCCACCCGAGAGACCCCTCATGCAAGACCAACGCAACCTGCTGGTGTTCTCCGGCAACGCCAACAAGCCCCTGGCCAAAAGCATCTGCCGTGAGTTGGGCGTGCGCCCCGGCAAGGCGATGGTCTCCAGCTTCTCCGACGGCGAAGTGCAGGTGGAGATCGAGGAGAACGTGCGCCGGCAGGAAGTGTTCGTGATCCAGCCGACCTGCGCGCCCAGCGCAGAGAACCTGATGGAGCTGCTGGTGATCATCGACGCGCTCAAGCGCGCCAGCGCCGCCAGCGTCACCGCGGTGGTGCCGTACTTCGGCTACTCGCGGCAGGACCGGCGCATGCGCTCCTCGCGCGTGCCGATCACCGCCAAGGTCGCGGCGAAGATGTTCAGCGCGGTCAACGCCGACCGCGTGCTGACCGTGGACCTGCACGCTGACCAGATCCAGGGCTTCTTCGACATCCCGGTCGACAACGTCTACGCCTCGCCGCTGCTGCTGGCTGACATCTGGCGCGCCTACGGCACCGACAACCTGATCGTGGTGTCGCCGGACGTGGGCGGCGTGGTCCGTGCCCGCGCGGTGGCCAAACGCCTGGACGATGCGGACCTGGCGATCATCGACAAGCGCCGCCCGCGCGCCAACGTGTCCACGGTGATGAACATCATCGGCGACGTCGAGGGCAAGACCTGCGTGCTGGTCGACGACATCGTCGACACCGCCGGCACCCTGTGCGCCGCCGCGGCCGCGTTGAAGGAGCGTGGCGCCCTGAAGGTCGCCGCGTACTGCACGCATCCGGTGCTGTCCGGCCCGGCGGTGAGCAACATCAGCAATTCGCAACTGGACGAACTGGTGGTCACCGACACGATTCCGCTGTCGGAGGCCGCTCGCGCCTGCGGCAAGATCCGCCAGCTCAGCGTCGCCGAGCTGCTGGCCGAAACCATCCGCCGCATCGCCTTCGGCGAGTCGGTGAGCTCGTTGTACGTGGATTAAAGGCTGGGAATGGGGAATCGGGAATAGGGAATGGGCGAAGCGCGGCATTGCGCTGTTGCGATTCCCCATTCCCGGTTCCCCACTCCCGGCTTCACAGACTCTTCTGGTCGCGGAAGAGTCATCAAAACCGCCGCGAGGCGGTTCATTCAACCAAGGTAGTAAACGCAAATGGCAACCACGCATGAAATCAAGGTTCAGCGCCGCGAAGTCGAGGGCAAGGGTGCGAGCCGCCGCCTCCGTCGCGACGGCCTGATCCCGGCGATCGTCTACGGTGGCGATCTGAAGCCGGTCAACATCCAGCTCGACCACAACGAAGTCTGGCTGGCTAGCCAGAACGACTGGTTCTATTCGTCCATCCTCAGCCTGAGCCTGAACGGCGACGTGCAGAAGGTGCTGCTGCGCGATATGCAGCGTCACCCGTTCAAGCAGCTGATCATGCACATCGACTTCCAGCGCGTGAACGACAACGAGGCCCTGCATGCCTCGGTGCCGCTGCACTTCATCAACGAGGACGTGTCCCCGGCCGGCAAGTCGGCCGAAGTGGTCGTCACCCACGAGCTGAACGAAATCCAGGTCGTGTGCCTGCCGAAGGACCTGCCGGAGTTCGTTGAAGTCGACCTGGCCGCGCTGTCGGTCGGCGACGTGATCCACCTGTCCGACCTGAAGCTGCCGGCTGGCGTCGAGCTGCCGGAACTGAAGCTGGGCAAGGAGCACGACGTGGCGGTGGTCATCGCCAAGCACGGCCGTGTCGAGGAAGAGCCGGAAGCCACCGACGCGGCGGCTGCCGCCGAGCCGGCCAAGAAGGACGGCAAGTAATCGCCTGCGCGGCGTCCGGGCCATCGGTCCGGACGCCGCGGCGATGCATTGCGCATGACTGGTCTGCGTCTGATCGTCGGCCTGGGCAACCCCGGCGCCGAACACGCGAACACCCGGCACAACGCCGGGTTTCGTTTTGTCGACGCGTTGGCCGAGCGGGCCGGCGCGCGCTGGAGTGTGGACGCCAAGCTGTTCGGCGAGACCGCCAAGGTCGAGGTCGCGGGGCAGTCGGTGTGGCTGCTGAAGCCGGCCACCTTCATGAACCTCAGCGGCAAGTCGGTCACGGCCGCCTTGCGCTTCTGGAAGATCGAACCGGCGCAGGCGCTGCTGGCGCATGACGAGCTGGACCTGGCGCCGGGCACGGCGCGGCTCAAGTTCGACGGCGGCCACGGCGGCCAGAACGGACTGCGCGATACCATCCGCCTGCTCGGGCATGCCGGCTTCCATCGCCTGCGCATCGGCATCGGCCATCCCGGCCACAAGGACAAGGTGGTGCCCTGGGTGCTGGGGCGCGCCGGCAAGGACGACCAGGTGCTCATTGATCGCGCCATCGACGACGCCATCGACGTGCTGCCGCTGGCCGTGCAGGGCGATTTCAACGAGGCGATGAAGCGGTTGCATACGCAGGGGAAATAGGGAATGGGGAATGGGGAATGGAAAGGCGGCTATGCTTTCCGATTCCCTATTCCCGATTCTCCATTCCCGGATTACACACATGGGCATCAAATGCGGCATCGTCGGCCTGCCCAACGTCGGCAAGTCGACCCTGTTCAATGCGCTGACCAAGGCGGGCATCGCCGCGGCCAATTTTCCGTTCTGCACCATCGAGCCGAACGTGGGCGTGGTGCCGGTGCCGGATCCGCGCCTGAATGCGCTGGCGGCGATCATCAATCCGCAGAAGGTCGTGCCGACCGCGGTCGAGTTCGTCGACATCGCCGGCCTGGTCGCCGGTGCGGCCAGCGGTGAGGGCCTGGGCAACAAGTTCCTGGCGCACATCCGCGAGGTCGATGCGATCACCCACGTGGTGCGCTGCTTCGAGCATGGCGACATCATCCACGTGAACAACAAGGTCGACCCGGTCTCCGACATCGAGACCATCGACACCGAACTGGCCCTGGCCGACCTGGATAGCGTCGAGAAGGCGCTCAACCGCGCCGAGCGTTCGGCCAAGGGCGGCGACAAGGACGCGGCGGCGCGCAAGCCGGTGCTGGCCAAGCTGCAGGCCGCGCTGGCCGAGGGCAAGGCCGGGCGCAACGCCGGGCTGGACGAGGAAGAGAAGGCGCTGGTGCGCGACCTGTTCCTGCTCACCCTCAAGCCGGTGATGTACATCGCAAACGTGCTGGAAGACGGCTTCGAGAACAATCCGCACCTGGATGCGGTGCGCGCGCATGCCGCCGCCGAGGGCGCCGAGGTGGTCCCGGTGTCGGCGGCGATCGAGGAAGAGCTGTCGCAGCTGGACGACGCCGACCGCGATGCGTTCCTGGCCGATCTGGGTCTGAGCGAGCCGGGCCTGAACCGGGTGATCCGCGCCGGCTACACCCTGCTGGGGCTGCAGACCTACTTCACCGCCGGGGTGAAGGAAGTGCGCGCCTGGACGGTCAAGGCCGGGTCGACCGCACCGCAGGCCGCGGCGGTGATCCACACCGACTTCGAGAAGGGCTTCATCCGCGCCGAAACCATCGCCTACGACGACTTCATCAAGTACAAGGGCGAGGCCGGCGCCAAGGAAGCCGGGCGCCTGCGTCTGGAGGGCAAGGAGTACCGCGTGCAGGAAGGCGATATCCTGCATTTCCGCTTCAACGTCTGATGCGTGCGCGTGTCCTGGCCGGGCGCGCGCGAGCCACGACGATTTCCTGCGACATCGCGTCAAAATACTGTTGACAAGGCGGGGATGTCAGGGAAGAATAGCGGGCTGTTTCACCCCTCTCTGATTTCGGCCTCGCAGCCGGGTTCGAGTGGGTAAGTTGGAGGGATACCCAAGCGGCCAACGGGGGCAGACTGTAAATCTGCTGGCTTACGCCTTCGGTGGTTCGAATCCACCTCCCTCCACCAGTTATTTTGTTGTGGCAGTGCGGCATCCCGTAGCGGGAGTAGTTCAACGGTAGAACCTCAGCCTTCCAAGCTGATGGTGCGGGTTCGATTCCCGTCTCCCGCTCCATTGAACGCGCTTGTGTCACAATAGAACAACGCTCACGTAGCTCAGTCGGTAGAGCACCTCCTTGGTAAGGAGGAGGTCGAAGGTTCGATTCCTTTCGTGAGCACCATATTCAGTCGTCAAATCTTTCTACGATCACCGAGAAGAAGCAGCCATGGCCAAGGGTAAGTTCGAGCGCACCAAGCCGCACGTCAACGTCGGCACCATCGGTCACGTCGACCACGGCAAGACCACGCTGACCGCGGCGCTGACCAAGATCGGCGCAGAGCGCTTCGGCGGCGAGTTCAAGGCGTACGACGCGATCGACGCGGCCCCGGAAGAGAAGGCGCGCGGCATCACGATCTCGACCGCCCACGTGGAATACGAATCCCCGACGCGCCACTACGCGCACGTGGATTGCCCGGGTCACGCGGACTACGTCAAGAACATGATCACCGGTGCGGCGCAGATGGACGGCGCGATTCTGGTGTGCTCGGCCGCTGACGGCCCGATGCCGCAGACCCGCGAGCACATCCTGCTGTCGCGCCAGGTCGGCGTGCCGCACATCGTGGTGTTCCTGAACAAGGCCGACATGGTCGACGACGCCGAGCTGCTCGAGCTGGTCGAGATGGAAGTGCGCGAGCTGCTGAGCAAGTACGACTTCCCGGGCGACGACACCCCGATCATCCACGGTTCGGCCCGTCTGGCGCTGGAAGGCGACCAGAGCGAGATCGGCGTGCCGGCGATCCTGAAGCTGGTGGACGCGCTGGATTCGTTCATCCCGGAGCCGCAGCGCGACGTGGACAAGCCGTTCCTGATGCCGGTGGAAGACGTGTTCTCGATCTCGGGCCGCGGCACCGTGGTGACCGGCCGTATCGAGCGCGGCATCATCAAGGTGGGCGACGAAATCGAAATCGTCGGCATCCGTGCGACGCAGAAGACCACCGTGACCGGCGTGGAAATGTTCCGCAAGCTGCTGGACCAGGGTCAGGCGGGCGACAACGCGGGCCTGCTGCTGCGCGGCACCAAGCGTGACGATGTGGAGCGCGGCCAGGTGCTGTGCAAGCCGGGTTCGATCAAGCCGCACACCGAGTTCGAAGCCGAGGTGTACGTGCTGTCGAAGGACGAGGGCGGCCGTCACACCCCGTTCTTCAAGGGTTACCGTCCGCAGTTCTACTTCCGCACCACCGACATCACCGGTGCGGTGCAGCTGCCGGAAGGCGTGGAGATGGTGATGCCGGGCGACAACGTCAAGATGGTGGTGACGCTGATCAACCCGGTGGCGATGGACGAGGGCCTGCGCTTCGCGATCCGCGAAGGCGGCCGTACCGTCGGCGCCGGCGTGGTGGCCAAGATCATCAAGTAATGCCCTCCGGCGGCGAAGGCCGCCGGGCTCGACGGCAGGATGGCGGTCTCGGTCGCCGGAATCCGACGAGGTGCAGGCGGCTATGGCCGTCGGGTTCAGCGAAGGGCGGGCCGGAACCTTCGGTCCGCCTTCGCCGTCTCAGGGAAGTGCAGTCGTTCTTACTACACGCCAGTAGCTCAATTGGCAGAGCAGCGGTCTCCAAAACCGCAGGTTGGGGGTTCGAGTCCCTCCTGGCGTGCCAATCTGCCGCTCCCTATCCAGTGACCTCGGTCGCATAGCAGCAAGAGTCGGATGAACAGCAAGATCGAGCATTCCAAAGGCCCCGCCGCCTCTGTCGGTGGCGATATCGTCAAGTACGTCATCGCTGCGTTGCTGGTGGTCGCCGGCCTGTTTGTCTGGTTCTGGTTCGGCGATGCGAGCCGTGCTGCACAGCTGGGGAGTTGGTCCGGTCCGCTGCGCGGACTGGCGGTTGTGGCCGGTCTGGTCGCCGGTGCCGCGGTGTTCCTGTTGACGGCCAAGGGCCGCGAGGGCCGCGAGTTCCTGTCCGAATCCCGTTTCGAACTGCGCAAGGTGGTGTGGCCGACCCGCCAGGAAGCCATCCGCACCACCTGGGTGGTGATCGTGGTGGTGATCATTCTGAGTCTGTTGCTGGGCGGGTTCGATTTCCTGATCCAGAAGCTGATGCAGTGGTTCGTGAGCCGTTGAGGAGAGTGCAGCAGTGAAGCGTTGGTATGTCGTTCACGCCTATTCAGGCTTCGAGAAGTCCGTGGCCCAAGCGCTGCGCGACCGTATTGCGCGTGACGAGATGCAGGAGCGCTTCGGTGACGTGCTGGTCCCCACCGAGGAAGTGATCGAGATGCGCTCCGGCCAGAAGCGCCGTTCCGAGCGCAAGTTCTTCCCGGGTTACGTGCTGGTCCAGATCGAAACCCACGACGAAGGCGGCATTCCGCGCATCGACAACGAAAGCTGGCACCTGGTCAAGGAAACGCCGAAGGTGATGGGCTTCATCGGCGGTACCGCCGATCGTCCGCTGCCGATCCGCGACGAAGAGGCCGATGCGATCCTGCAGCGCGTTCAGGATGGCGTGGAGAAGCCGCGTCCGAAGGTGCTGTTCGAGCCGGGCCAGATGGTCCGCGTCACCGACGGCCCGTTCAACGACTTCAATGGCGTGGTCGAGGAAGTCAACTACGAGAAGAGCCGCCTGCGCGTGGCGGTGCTGATCTTCGGCCGTTCCACCCCGGTGGAACTGGAATTCGGTCAGGTCGAGAAGGCCTGAGCCCGTCCCGGCGCGGCTGCGCCGGGCGCCAAAATCTCTGCTATACTGCGCGGCTCCCTGTCCAGGCAAGCCGTCGGGCAGAACGGAAGCCGCCGCGAGGCGGCTTTCTGCGCACTTCAAAAACGTGATGGCGGGACACGTGATTTTCCCGTCGCGATGGGGAGCCTGCGGTTTAGGCGCTAGCACCCGGAGACACTAAAATGGCAAAGAAAGTCGTCGGTTACATCAAGCTGCAGGTGAAGGCCGGTCAGGCCAACCCCTCGCCGCCGGTCGGTCCTGCGCTGGGTCAGCGTGGCCTGAACATCATGGAATTCTGCAAGGCGTTCAATGCCGCCACGCAGAAGCTGGAGCCGGGCCTCCCGACTCCGGTCATCATCACGGCCTATTCGGACCGTACCTTCACCTTCGTCACCAAGAGCACCCCGGCCAGCGTGCTGCTGAAGAAGGCCGCGGGCGTCAGCTCCGGCTCCAAGCGCCCGAACACCGAGAAGGTGGGCAAGGTGACCCGCAAGCAGCTCGAAGAGATCGCCAAGGCGAAGGAAGCCGACCTGACGGCGGCGGAGCTGGAAGCGGCGGTACGCACGATTGCGGGTTCCGCCCGCAGCATGGGCCTGACGGTGGAGGGTTAAGCAATGGCACAGACCAAGCGACAGAAAGCGATCCGTGCTGCCGTGCAGCCGGGCAAGGCGTATTCGATCGACGAAGCGCTGAAGATCGTCAAGACCACCAGCAAGGCCAAGTTCGTCGAAGCCGTCGACGTGGCCGTGCGCCTGGGCGTGGACGCGAAGAAGTCCGACCAGCAGGTGCGCGGTTCCACCGTGCTGCCGGCCGGTACCGGCAAGAGCGTGCGCGTGGCGGTGTTCGCTCCCGCCGGCGCCAAGGCCGATGAGGCGCTGGCCGCCGGTGCCGAAGCCGTCGGCATGGACGACCTGGCCGAGAAGATGCAGGGCGGCGACCTGAACTACGACGTGGTCATCGCCACCCCGGACGCGATGCGCGTCGTCGGCAAGCTGGGCACCCTGCTGGGCCCGCGCGGCCTGATGCCGAACCCCAAGGTCGGCACCGTGTCCGCCAACCCGGCCGAAGCGGTCAAGAACGCCAAGTCGGGCCAGGTGCGCTACCGCACCGACAAGGCCGGCATCATCCACTGCACCATCGGCAAGGCCAGCTTCGAAGACGACGCGCTGAAGAGCAACCTGCAGGCGCTGCTGCTGGACCTGGTCAAGGCCAAGCCGGCGACCTCGAAGGGCACCTACCTGCAGAAGATCTCGGTGAGCTCGACCATGGGTCCGGGCGTCACCATCGATCAGGCGTCGCTGTCCCTGAAGTAATCGCAACACGGCGCCGCCCGACAGGTGCGGCGCCGGTGTCACCCTTTTGAAGGCGTCGCCCGGGGCAACCCGACGCGAAGCCGTCAAAGACCGCAGGCGCGGTCTGCGCACACCGACGACGGGCACGGAAGCTCGACACGGCAAGGAGTCGCCGTCGGTACAGCGGGATCGCTTAATCAGCCCCTCGGGGCCAGCCGGCGTAGATGGTGCCGCCTTTCTGGAGTTTTTCTGGTGCAGGCCAGCCCGGTGTTCCGGGCGCGCTCACTCCAGGTCTGGAACGGCCACCAACTGGGATGCCATGCGGCATCCCCGGCATCCAGGAAGGAGGCCGCCCAGGACCGCAAGCGGCAGGAGCCGCGAGCGGAGTAAGTTTGAAGCAGGGATTCGGGATTCGGGATTGGGGATTGGCAAGAGCGGCGGTATCGCTCCTGGCGCATCCCAGGTCGCGCATTTCAACTCCCGGCTTTAACGGAGGAGTGCAATGGCTCTCAATCTGTCCCAGAAGCAAGAAGTCGTCGCCGAACTGGCCGACGTCGCCGCGAAGGCCCACTCCTTGGTTGCTGCCGAGTACGCCGGCATCACGGTCTCGCAAATGACCGCGATGCGCAAGAAGGCGCGCGAAACCGGTGTGTACTTGCGTGTTGTCAAGAACACCCTGGCCGCGCGTGCCGTTGCCGGTACCGAATACGAGTGCGTCCAGGACGCGCTGGTCGGTCCGCTGCTGTATGCGTTCTCGACGGAAGAACCCGGCGCTGCCGGTCGTCTGATCAAGGAATTCGCCAAGGGTAACGACAAGCTGCAGGCCAAGGTCGTGTCGCTGGGTGGTCAGCTGTATCCGGCCGCTCATCTCGAGGTGTTGGCGTCGCTGCCGACCCGCGAGCAGGCGCTGGCCATGCTGGCACGCGTGCTGGCCGAGCCGGCGAGCATGTTCGCCCGTGCGGTCAAGGCCGTGGGCGACAAGCAGGGTGGCGGCGACGCCGCGCCTGCCGACGCCGAAGCGGAAGCCCCGGCCGAAACGGCTTAAGTTCGCGACACCTGAAACGGTTCACTAGAACCTCATCCAGAAAAAATTCCAAAGGTAATCACAATGTCCCTGTCTAACGAGCAGATCGTCGACGCAATCGCCGAAAAGACCCTCATGGAAGTGATGGAGCTGGTCAAGGCCATCGAAGACAAGTTCGGCGTCTCCGCCGCCGCCCCGGTCGCCGCTGCCGGTCCGGCCGTGGCCGCCGCGCCGGTCGAAGAGCAGACCGAGTTCAACGTCATCCTGATCGACGCCGGCGCCAAGAAGGTCGACGTCATCAAGGCCGTCCGCGCCATCACCGGCCTGGGCCTGAAGGAAGCCAAGGACCTCACCGAGGCCGGCGGCGTCCTGAAGGAAGCCGTGTCGAAGGAAGACGCCGACAAGTTCAAGAAGGACCTGGAAGCCGCTGGCGCGAAGGTCGAAGTCAAGTAAGCAGTCCCTTGCATCGCCAGCCGTTCAAGGCGATGCACTGAAGGCTGGGGGCGAAAGCCCCCGGCCTTTGGCCGTTTCAGGCGGGAACCGGGAATCGGGAAGGGAGAATCGGAACAGCCACGCTACGTGCGCTCCGCGATTCCCCTTTGTCCATTCCCCAGTCCCCGCTTCACCACCGAGTTGGTAGTTGGAAGTAGCGGGAGAAGGCGTGCTGGTGCCGGCAATACCAGCGACTTCCAACTGACAATTTATGTTCACTCAGGGCCGCGGACGCGTGGCCCGCATCAGCCAAGGTGATACCTCATGACGTCTTATTCGTTCACCGAAAAGAAGCGTATCCGCAAGGACTTCGGCAAGCAGCGCTCGATCCTTGAAGTGCCGTTCCTGCTCGCCATCCAGGTGGATTCCTACCGCGAGTTCCTGCAGGAGAACACCGACCCGAACAAGCGTTCGGACCACGGCCTGCACGCGGCCCTGAAATCGGTGTTCCCGATCTCCAGCTACAGCGGCAACGCGGCGCTGGAGTACGTCGGCTACAAGCTCGGCGAACCGGTGTTCGACGAGCGTGAATGCCGCCAGCGCGGCATGAGCTACGGCGCGCCGCTGCGCGTGACCGTGCGCCTGGTGATCTACGACCGCGAGTCCTCGACCAAGGCGATCAAGTACGTCAAGGAGCAGGAGGTCTACCTCGGCGAAATCCCGCTGATGACCGACAACGGCACCTTCATCGTCAACGGCACCGAGCGCGTCATCGTCTCGCAGCTGCACCGCTCGCCGGGCGTGTTCTTCGACCACGACCGCGGCAAGACCCACAGCTCGGGCAAGCTGCTGTACAGCGCCCGCATCATCCCGTACCGCGGCTCCTGGCTGGACTTCGAGTTCGACCCGAAGGACGCGCTGTTCACCCGTATCGACCGCCGCCGCAAGCTGCCGGTGTCGATCCTGCTGCGCGCGCTCGGCTACTCGAACGAGGAGATGCTGTCCGAGTTCTTCGAGATCAACACCTTCCACATCGACCCGAAGGAAGGCGTGCAGCTGGAGCTGGTGCCCGAGCGCCTGCGCGGCGAGACCCTGAACTTCGACCTGGCCGACGGCGACAAGGTCATCGTCGAAGCCGGCAAGCGCATCACCGCGCGCCACGTCAAGCAGCTCGAGGCCTCCGGCATCGCCGCGCTGGCCGTGCCCGACGAGTACCTGGTCGGCCGCATCCTGTCGCACGACGTGGTCGATGCCTCGACCGGCGAACTGCTGGCCAGCGCCAACGACGAAATCAGCGAAGATCAGCTGACCGCGTTCCGCAAGGCCGGCGTCGACGCCGTGGGCACGCTGTGGGTCAACGACCTGGATCGTGGCCCGTACCTGTCCAACACCCTGCGCATCGATCCGACCAAGACCCAGCTCGAGGCGCTGGTCGAGATCTACCGCATGATGCGTCCGGGCGAGCCGCCGACCAAGGACGCGGCGCAGAACCTGTTCCACAACCTGTTCTTCACCTTCGAGCGCTACGACCTGTCCACGGTCGGCCGCATGAAGTTCAACCGCCGTGTCGGCCGCAAGGAAGTCACCGGCGAGTCGGTGCTGTACGACAAGAAGTACTTCGGCGAGCGCAACGACGAGGAGTCCAAGCGCCTGGTCGCCGAGCACGCCGACAGCTCCGACATCCTGGACGTGATCAAGGTCCTGACCGAGATCCGCAACGGCCGCGGTGTGGTCGACGACATCGACCACCTGGGCAACCGTCGCGTGCGTTCGGTCGGCGAAATGGCCGAGAACGTGTTCCGCGTGGGCCTGGTCCGCGTCGAGCGCGCGGTCAAGGAGCGTCTGTCGATGGCCGAGTCCGAAGGCCTGACCCCGCAGGAACTGATCAACGCCAAGCCGGTGGCCGCCGCGATCAAGGAGTTCTTCGGCTCCTCGCAGCTGTCGCAGTTCATGGACCAGAACAACCCGCTGTCGGAAGTGACGCACAAGCGTCGCGTCTCCGCGCTGGGTCCGGGCGGTCTGACCCGCGAGCGCGCCGGCTTCGAAGTGCGCGACGTGCATCCGACCCACTACGGCCGCGTCTGCACCATCGAAACGCCGGAAGGCCCGAACATCGGCCTGATCAACTCGCTGGCGGTGTATGCCCGCACCAACCAGTACGGCTTCCTGGAGACGCCGTACCGTAAGGTCGTGGACGGCCAGATCACCGACGAAGTCGAGTACCTGTCGGCGATCGAAGAGAACGAGTACGTCATCGCCCAGGCCAACGCGCTGCACGACGCCAAGAGCCGCCTGACCGAGCAGTTCGTGCCGTGTCGCTACCAGGGCGAGTCGCTGCTGAAGCCGCCGGCGGAAGTGCACTTCATGGACGTGTCGCCGATGCAGACCGTGTCGATCGCGGCCGCGCTGGTGCCGTTCCTGGAGCACGACGACGCCAACCGCGCGCTGATGGGCGCGAACATGCAGCGCCAGGCCGTGCCGACGCTGCGTGCGCAGAAGCCGCTGGTCGGTACCGGCATCGAGCGCGCCGTGGCGCGCGACTCGGGCGTGACCGTGAACGCGCGCCGTGGCGGCGTGATCGAGCAGATCGACGCCGGCCGCATCGTGGTCAAGGTCAACGAGGCCGAGATCGGCGGCGGCACCGACGCCGGCGTCGACATCTACAACCTGATCAAGTACACCCGCTCCAACCAGAACACCTGCATCAACCAGCGTCCGCTGGTCAACGTGGGCGACGTGATCGCGCGCGGCGACGTGCTGGCCGACGGCCCCTCGACCGACATCGGCGAGCTGGCCCTGGGCCAGAACATGCTGATCGCGTTCATGCCGTGGAACGGCTACAACTTCGAAGACTCCATCCTGCTCTCCGAGCGCGTGGTGGAAGAGGATCGCTACACCACGATCCACATCGAAGAGCTGACCTGCGTGGCGCGCGACACCAAGCTGGGGCCGGAGGAAATCTCCGCCGACATCCCCAACGTGTCCGAGCAGGCGCTGAACCGTCTGGACGAGAGCGGCGTGGTGTACATCGGTGCGGAAGTGCGCGCCGGCGATATCATGGTCGGCAAGGTCACGCCGAAGGGCGAGAGCCAGCTGACCCCGGAAGAGAAACTGCTGCGCGCGATCTTCGGCGAGAAGGCCTCGGACGTGAAGGACAGCTCGCTGCGCGTGCCGCCGGGCATGGACGGCACCGTCATCGACGTGCAGGTGTTCACCCGCGACGGCATCGAGAAGGACAAGCGCGCCCGCCAGATCGAGGAAAACGAGATCAAGCGGGTCAAGAAGGACTTCGACGACCAGTTCCGCATCCTCGAGAGCGCGATCTATGCGCGTCTGCGTGGCCAGCTGATCGGCAAGGTCGCCAACGGCGGTCCGAACCTGAAGAAGGGCGACACCATCAGCGACGCCTACCTGGACGGTCTGAAGAAGTCCGACTGGTTCGCGCTGCGCATGAAGGACGAGGACGCCTCCGAGGCGATCGAGCGCGCGCAGAAGCAGATCCAGGCGCACGAGAAGGAGTTCGAGCGTCGCTTCGCCGACAAGCGCGGCAAGATCACCGCCGGCGACGACCTCGCCCCGGGCGTGCTGAAGATGGTCAAGGTGTTCCTGGCGGTGAAGCGCCGCATCCAGCCCGGCGACAAGATGGCCGGTCGCCACGGCAACAAGGGTGTCGTGTCGATGATCCAGCCGATCGAGGACATGCCGTACATGGCCAACGGCGAGACCGTGGACATCGTGCTGAACCCGCTGGGCGTGCCGTCGCGTATGAACATCGGTCAGGTGCTGGAAGTGCACCTGGGCTGGGCCGCCAAGGGCCTGGGTCGCAAGATCCAGAACATGCTCGAGGCCCAGGCCAAGGTCGCCGACCTGCGCAAGTTCCTGGCGCAGATCTACAACCACGACCAGAAGCTGGGCGAGGACCGCGTGGATCTGGACCAGTTCAGCGACGCGGAGCTGCTGGCGTTGTCGAAGAACCTGACCGACGGCGTGCCGATGGCCACCCCGGTGTTCGACGGTGCCACCGAGGCCGAGATCAAGCACATGCTCGAGCTCGCCGACCTGCCGATCAGCGGCCAGACCCAGCTGTACGACGGCCGCACCGGCGAGGCGTTCGATCGCCACACCACGGTCGGCTACATGCACATGCTGAAGCTGAACCACCTGGTCGACGACAAGATGCACGCGCGCTCCACCGGCCCGTACTCGCTGGTCACCCAGCAGCCGCTGGGCGGCAAGGCGCAGTTCGGCGGCCAGCGCTTCGGCGAAATGGAAGTCTGGGCGCTGGAAGCCTACGGCGCGGCCTACACCCTGCAGGAAATGCTGACGGTGAAGTCCGACGACGTGCAGGGCCGCAACCAGATGTACAAGAACATCGTCGACGGCGAGCACGAGATGGTCGCCGGCATGCCGGAGTCCTTCAACGTGCTGGTGAAGGAAATCCGCTCGCTGGCGATCAACATGGAACTGGAAGACTGAGGGCAGGGAATGAGGAGTCGGGACTAGGAAACCGCCCGGGCGTTTGCCCACAGGCCGCCGGCGTTTCCTGTCCCGCCTCTCCGCTTCCAACGATTCCCTATTCGCTATTCCCGATTCCCGGAGAAATCAAATGAAAGACCTGCTCAACCTCTTCAACCAGCAGCGCCAGACGCTGGACTTCGACGCGATCAAGATCGCGCTGGCCTCGCCGGACCTGATCCGTTCGTGGTCCTTCGGCGAAGTGAAGAAGCCGGAAACCATCAACTACCGGACCTTCAAGCCCGAGCGCGACGGCCTGTTCTGCGCCGCCATCTTCGGCCCGATCAAGGACTACGAGTGCCTGTGCGGCAAGTACAAGCGCATGAAGCACCGCGGCGTGGTCTGCGAGAAGTGCGGCACCGAAGTGACCCTGGCCAAGGTGCGCCGCGAGCGCATGGGCCACATCGACCTGGCCTCGCCGGTCGCGCACATCTGGTTCCTGAAGTCGCTGCCGTCGCGCATCGGCCTGATGCTGGACATGACCCTGCGCGACATCGAGCGCGTGCTGTACTTCGAAGCCTACGTGGTGACCGAGCCGGGCCTGACCGCCCTGGAGCGCCGCCAGCTGCTGACCGAAGAGCAGTACCTGACCGCGCGCCAGGAGCACGGCGACGACTTCGACGCCGCCATGGGCGCCGAGGCCGTGTACGAACTGCTGCGCACCATCGACCTG
The DNA here is from genome assembly GCF_034105325.1 of Xanthomonas sp. LF02-5. Lineage (NCBI taxonomy): Bacteria > Pseudomonadati > Pseudomonadota > Gammaproteobacteria > Lysobacterales > Lysobacteraceae > Xanthomonas > Xanthomonas sp. LF02-5. The sequence goes on from NZ_JAXGGF010000001.1 coordinate 487,456, forward strand.
CAGTCGGAGATGACCCGCCTGCGCGAAGAGATCGCCAGCACCGGTTCGGAAACCAAGCTCAAGCGCTTGACCAAGCGCATCAAGCTGATCGAGGCCTTCATCGAGTCCGGCAACCGTCCGGAGTGGATGGTGATGACCGTGCTGCCGGTGCTGCCGCCGGATCTGCGTCCGCTGGTGCCGCTGGACGGCGGCCGCTTCGCGACCTCCGATCTGAACGACCTGTACCGCCGCGTCATCAACCGCAACAACCGCCTGCGCCGCCTGCTCGAGCTGAACGCGCCGGACATCATCGTGCGCAACGAAAAGCGCATGCTGCAGGAATCGGTCGATGCGCTGCTGGACAACGGCCGTCGCGGCCGTGCCATCACCGGCACCAACAAGCGCCCGCTGAAGTCGCTGGCCGACATGATCAAGGGCAAGCAGGGCCGGTTCCGCCAGAACTTGCTCGGCAAGCGCGTGGACTACTCCGGCCGTTCGGTGATCGTGGTCGGCCCGACCCTGCGCCTGCACGAGTGCGGCCTGCCGAAGAAGATGGCGCTGGAGCTGTTCAAGCCGTTCGTGTTCGCCAAGCTGCAGCGTCGCGGCCTGGCCACCACCATCAAGGCCGCCAAGAAGCTGGTCGAGCGCGAAGAAGCCGAGGTCTGGGACATCCTGGAAGAGGTGATCCGCGAGCACCCGGTGCTGCTGAACCGTGCGCCGACCCTGCACCGCCTGGGCATCCAGGCGTTCGAGCCGGTGCTGATCGAAGGCAAGGCGATCCAGCTGCACCCGCTGGTCTGCACCGCGTTCAACGCCGACTTCGACGGTGACCAGATGGCCGTGCACGTGCCGCTGTCGCTGGAAGCGCAGCTGGAAGCGCGCGCGCTGATGATGTCCACCAACAACATCCTGTCGCCGGCCAACGGCGAGCCGATCATCGTGCCGTCGCAGGACGTGGTGCTGGGCCTGTACTACATGAGCCGCGCGCTGGAGAACAAGAAAGGCGAGGGCATGGTGTTCGCCAACATCGCCGAAGTGAAGCGCGCCTACGACAACCGTGCGGTCGAACTGCACGCCAAGGTCAAGGTCCGCATCACCGAGACGGTGATCGACGAGGACGGCAACCGCAGCAAGAAGACCTCGATCGTGGACACCACGATCGGGCGCGCGCTGCTGGCCGAGATCCTGCCGGAAGGCCTGCCGTTCGCGCTGGCCAACACCGAGCTGACCAAGAAGAACATCAGCCGCCTGATCAACTCCAGCTACCGCCAGCTGGGTCTGAAGGACAGCGTCGTGTTCGCCGACAAGCTGATGTACACCGGCTTCGCCTACGCGACCCGCGCCGGCGTGTCGATCGGCATCGACGACATGCTGATCCCGTCGGAGAAGAAGGGCATCCTCGGCGAAGCCGAGCAGGAAGTGCTGGAAATCCAGGAGCAGTACCAGTCCGGCCTGGTCACCGCCGGCGAGCGCTACAACAAGGTCGTGGACATCTGGTCGCGCACCAACGAGCGCATCGCCAAGGCGATGATGGACACCATCGGCACCGAGAAGGTGGTCAACGCCAAGGGCGAGACCATCGACCAGAAGTCGATGAACTCGCTGTACATCATGGCCGACTCCGGCGCGCGTGGTTCGCAGGCGCAGATCCGTCAGCTGGCCGGCATGCGCGGCCTGATGGCCCGCCCGGACGGCTCGATCATCGAGACGCCGATCAAGGCGAACTTCCGCGAAGGCCTGAACGTGCAGGAGTACTTCAACTCCACCCACGGTGCCCGTAAGGGTCTGGCCGATACCGCGCTGAAGACCGCCAACTCCGGTTACCTGACCCGTCGCCTGGTCGACGTGGCGCAGGACGTGGTGATCACCGAGCCGGATTGCGGCACCACCGACGGCCTGACCATGACCCCGATCGTGGAAGGCGGCGACGTGGTCGAGCCCTTGCGCGACCGCGTGCTCGGCCGCGTGGTGGCCGAGGACGTGTTCCTGCCGGGCAACGACGAGGATCCGATCGTCACCCGCAACACCCTGCTCGACGAGCAGTGGGTGGCCAAGCTGGAAGAGGCCGGCGTGCAGTCGGTCAAGGTCCGCTCGACCATCACCTGCGAATCGGCGTTCGGCGTGTGCGCGCGCTGCTACGGCCGCGACCTGGCCCGTGGCCACCTGGTCAACATCGGTGAAGCGGTGGGCGTCATCGCTGCGCAGTCGATCGGCGAGCCGGGTACCCAGCTGACCATGCGTACCTTCCACATCGGCGGCGCGGCCTCGCGTGCGGCGGCGGTGGACAACATCACGGTCAAGACCACCGGTTCGATCAAGTTCAACAACCTCAAGTCGGTCGAGCACGCCAACGGCTCGCTGGTGGCGGTGTCGCGTTCGGGCGAACTGTCGGTGCTCGACGGCCACGGCCGCGAGCGCGAGCGCTACAAGCTGCCGTACGGCGCCACCATCACCGCCAAGGACGGTGACGCGGTCAAGGCCGGCCAGTCGGTGGCGAACTGGGATCCGCACAACCACCCGATCGTGTCGGAAGTGGCCGGTTTCATCCGCTTCATCGACTTCATCGACGGCGTCACCGTCATCGAGAAGACCGACGAACTGACCGGCCTGGCCTCGCGCGAGATCACCGATCCGAAGCGTCGCGGCACCCAGGCCAAGGACCTGCGCCCGATCGTGCGCATCGTCGACGCCAAGGGCAACGATCTGACCATCCCGGGCACCGATCTGCCGGCGCAGTACCTGCTGCCGCCGCGCTCGATCGTCAACCTGCAGGACGGCGCGCCGGTCGGCGTGGGCGACGTGGTCGCCAAGATCCCGCAGGAAGCGTCCAAGACCCGCGACATCACCGGTGGTCTGCCGCGCGTGGCCGACCTGTTCGAAGCGCGCAAGCCGAAGGATCCGGCGATCCTGGCCGAGCGTTCGGGCATCATCAGCTTCGGCAAGGACACCAAGGGCAAGCAGCGCCTGATCATCAAGGACACCGACGGGTCGGAGCACGAAGAGCTGATCCCGAAGTACCGCCAGATCATCGTGTTCGAAGGCGAGCACGTGGCCAAGGGCGAAACCGTGGTGGACGGCGAGCCGAGCCCGCAGGACATCCTGCGTCTGCTGGGCGTCGAGCCGCTGGCCGCGTACCTGGTCAAGGAAATCCAGGACGTGTACCGCCTGCAGGGCGTGAAGATCAACGACAAGCACATCGAGGTCATCACCCGGCAGATGCTGCGCAAGGTCGAGATCACCGACCAGGGCAACAGCAAGTTCCTCAACGGCGAGCAGGCCGAGCGCCAGCGCGTCATCGAGGAGAATGCCCGCCTGGTGACCCGCAACGAACTGCCGGCCAAGTACGAGCCGGTGCTGCTGGGCATCACCAAGGCCTCGCTGGCGACCGAGTCGTTCATCTCGGCCGCGTCGTTCCAGGAGACCACCCGCGTCCTCACCGAGGCGGCGGTCCGCGGCACCAGCGACACGCTGCGCGGCCTGAAGGAAAACGTGATCGTGGGTCGCCTGATCCCGGCCGGTACCGGCCTGGCGTACCACAACACGCGCCGCCGCAACGCCAGCGGCCTGACCGAGTCGGAGATGCAGACCCTGTCCGGCGGCAGCGCCGAGCCGGCGGTCGAGACCTCCGCCCCGGCGGCTGCCGGCAGCGAAGAGTAAGCAGCACGCCGGACCGGTCCCGCCCGCGGGGCCGGTCTACCACGCGAAAGGGGGCGCAGCGGAAGCGCCCCGTATTCCGGCCCCGGATGGGCCAGCAAGTAAAAATTCCGTTGTGTTGACGGCGCTTTGACTTGCCCGCTATACTTTCCTGTCTCGGCAGGCCGTCCTTCGGCCTGCCTTCGTTTTCACGCATCCAGGCCCGACGGCCTCAATCAGAAGAATCCACTGATGGCGACGATCAACCAGCTGGTCCGCAAGCCGCGGCAGGCGACCACCTACAAGAGCGCCTCTCCGGCGCTGGACAAGTGCCCGCAGCGCCGTGGCGTCTGCACGCGCGTGTACACCACCACCCCGAAGAAGCCGAACTCGGCCCTGCGCAAGGTCGCCAAGGTGCGCCTGACCAACCAGGAAGAGGTCATCAGCTACATCGGCGGCGAAGGCCACAACCTGCAGGAGCACTCCGTGGTCCTGATCCGCGGCGGCCGCGTCAAGGATCTGCCGGGCGTGCGCTACCACACCGTGCGCGGTTCGCTCGACGCCGCCGGCGTCGCCAAGCGTCGCCAGGGTCGTTCCAAGTACGGCGCCAAGCGCCCGAAGAGCTAAGGGAAAGTACACATGTCTCGTAAAGGTAATACGCCGCAGCGCGCCGTTCTCCCGGACCCCAAGCACGGGAGCGAAACCATCGCCCGCTTCATCAACATGGTGATGCTGAGCGGCAAGAAGTCGGTCGCCGAAAAGATCGTGTACGGCGCGATGGACGTGATCGGCGAGAAGAACCCCAACGCCATCGAGCTGGTGCAGAAGGCGCTGGACAACGTCGCTCCGGCGGTCGAAGTCAAGTCCCGCCGCGTCGGCGGTGCCACCTACCAGGTGCCGGTCGAGGTGCGTTCCTCCCGTCGCATGGCGCTGGCGATGCGCTGGCTGATCGACTCGGCGCGCAAGCGCGGCGAGAACTCGATGCCGCGCAAGCTCGCGGCCGAGCTGGTCGATGCTTCGGAAAACCGTGGCGGCGCCATCAAGAAGCGCGAAGAGACTCACCGCATGGCGGAAGCGAACAAGGCGTTCGCGCACTACCGCTGGTGACCTTCCGGGCCTTGGAAACGGGGCCCGCTGGCACCATCTGAGTGCCGCTAGCCGCGCCGTTGCGCGTGGCACAAATCCGAAGGCCGCCGCAAGGCGGCGTTCGGCCATCCGAAATCCAAGAAATTTGAGAGGCTCCCTGTGGCCCGTACCACTCCCATCGAGCGTTACCGCAACTTCGGCATCATGGCTCACATCGATGCCGGCAAGACCACCACCTCCGAACGCATCCTGTTCTACACCGGCGTCAGCCACAAGATCGGCGAGGTGCATGACGGTGCCGCGACGATGGACTGGATGGAGCAGGAGCAGGAGCGTGGCATCACGATCACCTCCGCGGCCACCACCGCGTTCTGGACCGGCATGGACAAGTCCATGCCGCAGCACCGTTTCAACATCATCGACACCCCCGGGCACGTGGACTTCACCATCGAAGTCGAGCGCTCGCTGCGCGTGCTCGACGGCGCGGTGTTCGTGCTGTGCGCGGTCGGCGGCGTGCAGCCGCAGTCCGAGACCGTGTGGCGTCAGGCCAACAAGTACGCGGTGCCGCGTCTGGCGTTCGTCAACAAGATGGACCGCACCGGCGCCAACTTCGACAAGGTCGTCGAGCAGCTGAAGGCCCGCCTGGGCGCCTACCCGGTGCCGATGCAGGTGCCGATCGGCGCCGAAGACGGCTTCGAGGGCGTGGTCGACCTGGTCAAGATGAAGGCGATCCACTGGGATACCGCCTCGCAGGGCACCGTGTTCGAATACCGCGACATCCCCGCGCACCTGGTCGACAAGGCCACCGACGCGCGCGCGTTCATGGTCGAGGCCGCGGCCGAAGCCAACGAAGACCTGATGGACAAGTACCTCAACGAGGGCGACCTGTCCGAGGCCGAGATCCTGGGCGGTCTGCGCGAGCGCACCCTGAAGGTGGAAGTGGTGCCGGTGTACTGCGGTACCGCGTTCAAGAACAAGGGCGTGCAGGCCATGCTCGACGGCGTGATCCAGCTGCTGCCGTCGCCCAGCGACCGTCCGCCGGTCAAGGGCATCGACGAGGACGAGAAGGAAGACAGCCGTCCGGCCACCGACAACGCCCCGTTCTCGGCGCTGGCGTTCAAGATCATGACCGACCCGTTCGTCGGCTCGCTGACCTTCTTCCGCGTCTACTCGGGCACGCTGAACTCCGGCGACCAGGTGTACAACCCGGTCAAGTCGAAGAAGGAGCGCGTGGGTCGCATCCTGCAGATGCACTCCAACAACCGCGAAGAGATCAAGGAAGTGCGCGCGGGCGACATCGCCGCGGCGGTGGGCCTGAAGGACGTCACCACCGGCGACACGCTGTGCGCGCAGGACCACATCATCACCCTGGAGCGCATGGTGTTCCCGGAGCCGGTGATCTCGATGGCGGTCGAGCCGAAGACCAAGTCGGACCAGGAAAAGATGGGCATCGCGCTGAGCCGTCTGGCGCAGGAAGATCCCTCGTTCCGCGTCAACACCGACGAAGAGTCCGGCCAGACCATCATCCGCGGCATGGGCGAGCTGCACCTGGAAATCATCGTCGACCGCATGAAGCGCGAGTTCAACGTCGAAGCCAACGTCGGCAAGCCGCAGGTGGCCTACCGCGAGACCATCCGCAAGGCGGTCAAGCAGGAAGGCAAGTTCGTGCGTCAGTCCGGCGGTAAGGGCCAGTACGGTCACGTCGTGCTCGAGATCGAGCCGCAGGAACGCGGCCAGGGCTACACCTTCGAGAACGCGATCGTCGGCGGCGTGGTGCCGAAGGAATACATCCCGGCGGTGGACAAGGGCATCCAGGAAGCGGTGGCCAACGGCGTGATGGCCGGCTATCCGATCGTGGACGTCAAGGTGCGCCTGATCGACGGTTCGTACCACGACGTCGACTCGTCGGAAATGGCGTTCAAGATCGCCGGCTCGATGGGCTTCAAGGAAGGCTTCAACAAGGCCAACCCGGTGCTGCTGGAGCCGATCATGAAGGTCGAGATCGTCACCCCGGAGGATTACCTGGGCGACGTGATGGGCGACGTGAGCCGTCGTCGCGGCATCCTGCAGGGTCAGGACGACAGCCCGTCGGGCAAGGTGATCAACGCGATGGTGCCGCTGGGCGAAATGTTCGGCTACGCCACCACGCTGCGCTCGATGTCGCAGGGTCGCGCCACCTTCTCGATGGAGTTCGACCACTACGCCGAAGCGCCGGCCAACATCGCCGACTCGGTCATCAAGAAGAACTGAGATTAGAGCGACGGGATGCGTGCCGCGGACTTGATCCGCGCCGCATCCCGCTCGCTCGTCCCCCAATACGAATCACGAGGTAGAGAAGACATGGCAAAGGGTAAGTTCGAGCGCACCAAGCCGCACGTCAACGTCGGCACCATCGGTCACGTCGACCACGGCAAGACCACGCTGACCGCGGCGCTGACCAAGATCGGCGCAGAGCGCTTCGGCGGCGAGTTCAAGGCGTACGACGCGATCGACGCGGCGCCGGAAGAGAAGGCGCGCGGCATCACGATCTCGACCGCCCACGTGGAATACGAATCCCCGACGCGCCACTACGCGCACGTGGATTGCCCGGGTCACGCGGACTACGTCAAGAACATGATCACCGGTGCGGCGCAGATGGACGGCGCGATCCTGGTGTGCTCGGCCGCTGACGGCCCGATGCCGCAGACCCGCGAGCACATCCTGCTGTCGCGCCAGGTCGGCGTGCCGCACATCGTGGTGTTCCTGAACAAGGCCGACATGGTCGACGACGCCGAGCTGCTCGAGCTGGTCGAGATGGAAGTGCGCGAGCTGCTGAGCAAGTACGACTTCCCGGGCGACGACACCCCGATCATCCACGGTTCGGCCCGTCTGGCGCTGGAAGGCGACCAGAGCGAGATCGGCGTGCCGGCGATCCTGAAGCTGGTGGACGCGCTGGATTCGTTCATCCCGGAGCCGCAGCGCGACGTGGACAAGCCGTTCCTGATGCCGGTGGAAGACGTGTTCTCGATCTCGGGCCGCGGCACCGTGGTGACCGGCCGTATCGAGCGCGGCATCATCAAGGTGGGCGACGAAATCGAAATCGTCGGCATCCGTGCGACGCAGAAGACCACCGTGACCGGCGTGGAAATGTTCCGCAAGCTGCTGGACCAGGGTCAGGCGGGCGACAACGCGGGCCTGCTGCTGCGCGGCACCAAGCGTGACGATGTGGAGCGCGGCCAGGTGCTGTGCAAGCCGGGTTCGATCAAGCCGCACACCGAGTTCGAAGCCGAGGTGTACGTGCTGTCGAAGGACGAGGGCGGCCGTCACACCCCGTTCTTCAAGGGTTACCGTCCGCAGTTCTACTTCCGCACCACCGACATCACCGGTGCGGTGCAGCTGCCGGAAGGCGTGGAGATGGTGATGCCGGGCGACAACGTCAAGATGGTGGTGACGCTGATCAACCCGGTGGCGATGGACGAGGGCCTGCGCTTCGCGATCCGCGAAGGCGGCCGTACCGTCGGCGCCGGCGTGGTGGCCAAGATCATCAAGTAATGCCCTCCGGCGGCGCAGGCCGCCGGCTGGAATCGCCAGCGACATCGGTCGCCGGCATCGCGAAGGGTCGGCGCAAGCCGGCTCTTCGTCGTTTCCGGGCAGGCGAATGTTCTGGAGATTTGTTGTTGCGAGGTGTTGCGGAGGCGTGAAGTCGTCGCTATAATGCGCGGCTCGGCGTTCCTGGGTAGGGCGCCGGTAAGACAGCGAAAAGAGAGGCAGGACGCCGCTCGTGTTCGCAGGACCGGGAAGGTCGCGTCGCATGGAGCACTCAACAGCCCCGGGTTGTTGACGTTGCTCTAGCTGCGCATTATACTTTTCCGTCTGGGCAGGCCGGGTCGACTGGTCTGCCCCAGTTTTTGGGGCGGAGGAATGCCCCCGCCGAGCCGGATGCTCTGCGGTACGACATCAGGAAACAACCGGGGCAGGTATCCCAGAGGCCTTGCCCGTCGCTCTTTTAACGAAGGAACCCACCGTCATGGCGGACCAAAAGATCCGGATTCGGCTGAAGGCGTTCGATCATCGTTTGATCGACCGTTCGGCCAGCGAGATCGTCGAGACGGCCAAGCGGACCGGCGCGCAAGTGCGTGGCCCGATCCCGCTGCCGACCAAGATCGAACGCTACACCATCCTCGTTTCCCCGCACGTCGACAAGGACGCGCGTGACCAGTACGAGACCCGCACGCACAAGCGCGTGCTCGACATCGTCGACCCCAACGACAAGACCGTGGACGCGCTGATGAAGCTCGAACTCGCGGCTGGCGTCGATGTCCAGATCAAGTTGACCTGAGGACTACGACCATGACGAAGAAGTATTCGTTGGGCTTCGTGGGCCGCAAGGCCGGCATGAGCCGCGTCTTCACCGAAGACGGCCGCTCCATCCCGGTCACCCTGATCGAAGCGACCCCGAACCGCATCACCCAGCTCAAGACCGTCGAAGCCGACGGCTACAGCGCCGTGCAGATCACCGTGGGCGCCCGTCGCGCCGCGCTGGTCAACAAGCCGGCGTCCGGCCATTTCGCCAAGGCGAAGGTCGAAGCGGGTCGCGGCCTGTGGGAGTTCCGCGTCGAGGACGCGCAGCTGGGCGAGTTCGCCGTCGGCGGCGAAATCAAGGCGGACATCTTCGCTGTCGGCCAGAAGGTCGACGTCCAGGGCGTCACCAAGGGCAAGGGCTTCCAGGGCACCATCAAGCGGCACAACTTCCGCATGGGCGATGCCACTCACGGTAACTCGCTGTCGCATCGCGCGCCGGGTTCGCTGGGTCAGCGCCAGACCCCGGGTCGCGTTTTCCCGGGCAAGAAGATGTCCGGCCACATGGGCGCGGTGCAGCAGAGCACGCAGAATCTGGAAGTGGTCAAGGTCGACGTCGAGCGTGGCCTGATCGCCATTCGCGGCGCTGTGCCTGGCGCTGCCGGTGGCGACGTGATCGTGCGTCCGGCTAGCAAGGCATAAGGAGAGATGACGATGGAACTCGTTATCACGGGTAGCAACAACAAGGTCTCGGTCTCCGACGCCGTGTTCGGCCGCGATTTCAGCGAAGATCTGGTTCACCAGGTCGTCGTCGCCTATCGCAACGCCGGCCGCGCCGGCACCAAGGCGCAGAAGACGCGTTCGGAAGTCAACGGCACCACCAAGAAGTCGAAGAAGCAGAAGGGCGGTGGCGCTCGCCACGGCGCGCTGACCGCTCCGATCTTCGTCGGCGGTGGCGTGACCTTCGCGGCCAAGCCGCGCAGCTTCGAGCAGAAGGTCAACCGCAAGATGTACCGCGCGGCCATCTGCGCGATCCTCTCGGAACTGAACCGTCAGGGCCGCCTGATGGTCGTCGACGCGTTCGACGTCGAGGCCAGCAAGACCAAGGGCCTGGTCGAGAAGCTGAAGGGTCTGGAAGTGGGCAAGCGCCCGCTGATCGTGACCGAAGAAGCGTCCGAGCATCTGTACCTGTCGGCCCGCAACCTTCCCTACGTGGAAGTGCGCGACGTGCAGGGCCTGGATCCGGTGTCGCTGGTCGGGGCCGACACGGTCGTGATCACCGCCGATGCGGTCAAGAAGGTCGAGGAGTGGCTGGCATGAGCAGCAACGAAAAAATCTTCAGCGTGCTGCGCGCTCCGCGTGTCTCCGAAAAGACCGCGCGCCTGCAGGAACTCTCCAATCAGTACGTCTTCGAGATTTCGAACGAAGCCACCAAGGCCGATGTCAAGGCCGCGGTCGAGCAGCTGTTCGACGTCAAGGTCGAGTCGGTCAACGTGTTGAACGTCAAGGGCAAGAACAAGTCCTTCCGTTCGCGCAGCGGTCGTCGCGGCGATTGGCGCAAGGCGTACGTGCGTCTGGCCGAAGGCCAGTCCATCGACGTAACGGCCAAGGCCTGAGGTACATCCCATGCCATTGATGAAATTCAAGCCCACCTCCGCAGGCCGTCGTTCGGCCGTGCGCGTGGTCACGCCCGATCTGCACAAGGGCGCCCCGCACGCTGCACTGGTGGAAAAGCAGAGCAAGTCCGGTGGTCGTAACCACCACGGCCGCATCACCACCCGCCACGTCGGCGGTGGCCACAAGCAGCACTACCGCGTCATCGACTTCAAGCGCAACAAGGAAGGTATCCCGGCGCGCGTGGAGCGGATCGAATACGATCCCAACCGCACCGCCCATATCGCCCTGCTGTGCTACGCCGACGGCGAGCGCCGCTACATCATCGCGCCGAAGGGCCTGAAGGCCGGCGACCAGGTGATCGCGGGTTCGGATGCGCCGATCAAGACCGGCAACACCCTGCCGCTGCGCAACATCCCGGTCGGTACCACCGTCCACGGGATCGAGCTGAAGCCGGGCAAGGGCGCGCAGATCGCGCGTGCCGCCGGCGCCGCGGTGCAGCTGGTCGCGCGTGAAGGCATCTACGCCACCTTGCGTCTGCGCTCCGGCGAAATGCGCAAGGTGCCGTCCGAGTGCCGCGCCACCATCGGCGAAGTCGGCAACGACGAGCACAACCTCGAGAAGCTGGGCAAGGCGGGCGCCAAGCGCTGGCGCGGCGTGCGTCCGACCGTTCGCGGTGCGGCCATGAACCCGGTCGACCACCCGCACGGTGGTGGTGAGGCGAAGGCCGGTCAGGGTAATCCGCATCCGGTCACCCCGTGGGGTGTCCCGACCAAGGGTTACAAGACGCGCCATAACAAGCGCACCGAACAATTCATCGTCCGCGATCGTAGGGGCTAATCGACCATGGCACGTTCACTCAAGAAGGGCCCGTTCGTCGATCACCACCTCGTCAAGAAGGTGGAGGCCGCGGCCGGCAGCAAGCGTCCGATCAAGACCTGGTCGCGACGTTCGATGATCCTGCCGGAGATGGTGGGTTTCACCATCGCCGTGCATAACGGCAAGAACCACGTTCCGGTGCTGGTCAACGAGAACATGGTCGGCCACAAGCTCGGCGAATTTGCCGTCACCCGGACCTTCAAGGGTCACGGTGGCGACAAGAAGTCGGGCCGGTAAGGAGAGATGACGATGGAAGCGAAAGCAATCCTGCGCACCGCGCGCATCTCCCCGCAGAAGGCCCGCCTGGTCGCTGACCAGGTGCGCGGTCTTTCCGCCGAGCGGGCGGTCAACCTGCTGAAGTTCTCGGACAAGAAGGCTGCCCACCTGATCAAGAAGGTGGTGGAGTCGGCGATCGCCAATGCCGAGAACAATCAAGGCGCGGATGTCGACGAGCTGAAGGTCAAGACCATCATGGTTGATGAAGGTCCGACCCTGAAGCGTTTCATGGCGCGGGCGAAAGGCCGCGGTACCCGCATCCTCAAGCGCACCAGCCACATCACTGTGGTTGTGGGCGCCGCCAAGTAAGCGGAAAGGAAAAGACGATGGGTCATAAAGTTCATCCGATCGGAATCCGCCTGGGTATCGCCAAGGACTGGAATTCCAAGTGGTACGCCAACAAGGCCGAGTTCGCCGGTTACCTGGCAGCCGACCTCAAGGTCCGCGAAATGCTGCGCAAGAAGCTGGCGCAGGCGGGCATCAGCAAGATCCTCATCGAGCGTCCGGCCAAGACCGCGCGCGTGACGATCCACACCGCCCGTCCGGGCGTGGTGATCGGCAAGCGCGGTGAGGACATCGAGAAGCTGCGCAAGGAAGTGAGCGAGATGATGGGCGTCCCCGCCCACATCAACGTCACCGAAGTGCGCAAGCCGGAGCTGGATGCGCAGCTGGTCGCCGAGTCGATCGCGCAGCAGCTGGAGCGTCGCATCATGTTCCGCCGCGCGATGAAGCGCTCGGTCGGCAACGCGATGCGCCTGGGTGCCCTGGGCATCAAGGTCAACGTCGCCGGCCGTCTGAACGGTGCGGAAATCGCCCGTTCCGAGTGGTACCGCGAGGGCCGCGTGCCGCTGCACACGTTGCGTGCCGACATCGACTACGGCTTCGCTGAAGCCAAGACGACCTACGGCATCATCGGCATCAAGGTCTGGATCTACAAGGGCGAGATCTTCGATTTCTCCCAGGTTGGCCAGGAAAAGCAGGACGATTCCCCGCGCAACGATCGTAACGATCGCGGCGACCGTGGCGACCGTCCGTCGCGTCCGGCCCGTGAAGCGAGGTAACGGCAATGTTGCAACCCAAGCGAACCAAATACCGCAAGATGCACAAGGGTCGTAACGACGGCCTGGCGTGGAGCGGAAACGCCGTCAGCTTCGGCGAGTACGGGCTGAAGGCCACGGCGCACGGTCAGCTGACCGCGCGCCAGATCGAAGCGGCGCGCCGCTCGATCAGCCGCTACGTCAAGCGCGGAGGCAAGATGTGGATCCGCGTGTTCCCGGACAAGCCGATCACCAAGAAGCCGATCGAAGTGCGAATGGGCTCCGGTAAGGGTAACGTCGAGTACTGGGTCGCGCAGATCCAGCCCGGTCGCATGATCTATGAAATCGAAGGCGTCGGCGAAGATGTCGCGCGCGAGGCGTTCCGCCTGGCCGCTGCCAAGCTTTCGGTGACCACCACCTTCGTGACCCGGACGGTACGCTGATGGATATCAAACAACTCCGCGAGAAGTCGGCCGACGATCTGAAGGCCCACCTGACCGATCTGCGCAAGGAGCAGTTCGCCCTGCGCATGCAGCAGGTCACCGGGCAGCTGCCGAAGACTCACGAAACCCGCCGGGTGCGCCGCGAGATCGCTCGCGTCAAGCACCTGCTCGGCAGCACGAAGTAAGGATGGCCGCGATGAGCGACAATAACGAAAGCAAGACGCTGCGCACGGTCGAAGGCCGTGTGGTCAGCAACAAGATGGACAAGACCGTCACCGTGCTGGTGGAGCGTCAGGTCAAGCATGCGCTGTACGGCAAGTACATCAAGCGCTCGACCAAGCTCCACGCCCACGACGCCGACAACGCCTGCAACGAAGGCGATGTCGTGCGCGTGACCGAGATTGCGCCGATGTCCAAGACCAAGAACTGGCGGGTGGTGGAAATCGTCACCCGCGCGGCCGAATAAGGGAGATCTGAATCATGATCCAGATGCAGAGCTACCTCGACGTCGCCGACAATTCCGGCGCCAAGGAAGTGATGTGCATCAAGGTGCTCGGCGGCTCCAAGCGCCGCTACGCGCACATTGGCGACATCATCAAGGTCACCGTCAAGGACGCGATCCCGCGCGGCAAGGTCAAGAAGGGCGAAGTCTACGACGCCGTCGTCGTGCGTACCCGCAAGGGTGTGCGTCGTCCGGACGGTTCGTTGATCCGCTTCGACGGCAACGCCGCGGTGTTGCTCAACAACAAGCAGGAGCCGATCGGCACGCGCATCTTCGGGCCTGTGACCCGCGAGCTGCGGTCCGAGAAGTTCATGAAGATCGTCTCGCTCGCTCCCGAAGTGCTGTGAGCGGAGGACATACACATGGCTAACCGTATCAAGAAGGGCGACCAGGTCGTCGTCACCACCGGCAAGGACAAGGGCAAGCAGGGCGAAGTCGTCCGCGTCGACGGCGACCGCGTGGTCGTCTCCAACGCGAACATCGTCAAGCGCCACACCAAGCCGAACCCGCAGGCGGGCGTCGCCGGCGGCGTGGTCGAGCGCGAAGCGTCGATCCATATTTCCAACGTGGCGATCGTCAACCCGGCGACGGGCAAGGGCGACCGCGTTGGCTTCAAGGTGCTGGAGGATGGACGCAAACTGCGTGTGTTCCGCTCCAGCGGTGAGGCGCTCGACGCCTGAGGAATGACACAATGACTTCCCGTCTCGAAAAGATCTACAAGGAAGAAGTGGTACCGGCTCTGATGAAGAAGTTCGGTTACACCAATCCGATGGAAGTGCCGAAGCTGGTCAAGGTCACGCTGAACATGGGCGTGGGCGAAGCCGCGACGAACAAGAAGATCCTGGAAAACGCCGTCGCCGACATGGCCAAGGTCTCCGGCCAGAAGCCGGTGGTGACCAAGTCGCGCATCTCGGTGGCGTCGTTCAAGATCCGCGATGGTTGGCCGATCGGCTGCAAGACCACGCTGCGTCGCGCCAAGATGTACGAGTTCCTGGACCGCCTGATCAACATCTCGCTGCCGCGCGTGCGCGACTTCCGTGGTGTCTCGGGTCGTTCGTTCGACGGCCGCGGCAACTTCAACATGGGCGTGAAGGAGCAGATCATCTTCCCGGAAATCGACTTCGACGCCGTCGACGCGATCCGCGGTATGGATATCGCCATCACCACCACCGCCAAGACCGACGCCGAAGCCAAGGCGCTGCTCGAAGCGTTCAAGTTCCCGTTCCGTAACTGATTGACGCCGGGATTCGGGATTCTGGATTCGGGATGGAAGGGCGTCAGGCCCGCCACCCCGGGTTCCGCAGATCTCAAATCCCCAATCTCGAATCCCGAGGATTTACAGATGGCAAAGACCTCCATGGTCAACCGCGACATCAAGCGCAAGAAGCTGGCGAAGAAGTTCGCCGACAAGCGTGATGCGCTGAAGAAGATCATCGCCTCCGGCACCGCCTCGTACGACGAGAAGGCCGAGGCCGTGACCAAGCTGCAGAAGCTGCCGCGCGATTCGTCGCCGAGCCGCCAGCGGACCCGTTGCGAACTGTCCGGCCGCCCGCGTGGCGTCTACGGCAAGTTCGGCCTGGGCCGCAACATGCTGCGCAAGGCGACCATGAACGGCGACGTTCCGGGCCTGCGCAAGGCCAGCTGGTAATGCCAGCGGCGCCGGTCCCGTTCGCGGGGCCGGGCAGGGCGGTCTAGTCGCCCGCGTGTCGTTCAGACAACGAGTCCGACGCAAGTCGGACTTTTTGTCGTATACTCCCGCTCCTTGCCTCGCGGCAGGGACGGGTATGGCAGCCGCCGCGGGTTCCTCCGGCGGTTGCGCGCTTCACCCCCTGCGTCATTCCACCGCTCCACCACACAAGATTTTCGCGAAAGCGGATATCGGTGCACTCAAAGGTAGACACCATGAGCATGACTGATCCCATCGCCGACCTGCTGGTCCGCATCAAGAATGCGGCCGCGGTTGGCAAGCCGACGGTGAAGATGCCGTCCTCCAAGATCAAGGTTGCGATCGCGGAAGTGCTGAAGGCCGAAGGCTACATCAGCGATCTGCGCGTTAACGCGATCGAGAACAACAAGTCCGAACTGGAAATCGTGCTGAAGTATTTCGAGGGCCGTCCGGTCATCGATACGCTCAAGCGCGTTTCGCGTTCGGGTCTGCGCCAGTATCGCGGCAAGACCGAGCTGCCGAAGGTTCTCGGCGGTCTGGGCGTTGCCATCATTTCCACGTCCAAGGGCATCATGACCGATGCGCAGGCCCGTCAGGCCGGCGTCGGTGGCGAAGTCCTGTGCTTCGTGGCCTAAGGGAAGGAGTACTCACATGTCCCGCGTAGCCAAGAAGCCGATCTCCCTCCCGAAGGGCGTCGAACTCACCGTCCAGGCCGATCAGGTCAGCGTCAAGGGCCCGAAGGGCACCCTGTCGCTGCCGAAGCCGGCCGGCGTCGAAATCAAGCAGGAAAACGGTGTCGCCACGCTGTCGGCGAACGATCCGTCGCACATCGCCATCACCGGCACCGTTCGCGCCATCCTGGCGAACATGGTGCAGGGCGTGTCCGCGGGCTTCGAGCGCAAGCTCGAGCTGGTGGGCGTCGGCTACCGTGCCACGATGCAGGGCAAGGACCTGAGCCTGGCGCTCGGTTTCTCGCACCCGATCGTGTTCAGCGCGCCGGAAGGCATCACCCTGGCCGCTCCGACCCAGACCGAGATCCTGGTGCAGGGCGCCGACAAGCAGCGCGTCGGCGAAGTCGCCGCCAAGATCCGCGGTTTCCGTCCGCCGGAGCCCTACAAGGGCAAGGGTGTGAAGTACGCCGGTGAAGCCATCATTCGCAAGGAAGCCAAGAAGGCCTAAGGCAGGTCCTTCTGCGAGGAGCCCGGCCATCCATGGCCGGACTCTCCACTGCAAAAGCCTGTTCCCCTTCAGCTTTCCTAGGACACATACCATGAGCATCAACAAGAACATCGCCCGCCTGCGTCGCGCCAAGTCGACCCGCGCCCACATCCGCGAGCTCGGCGTCGCCCGCCTGTCGGTGCTGCGCACCGGCCAGCACCTGTACGCGCAGGTCTTCACCGCCGACGGCTCCAAGGTCCTCGCCGCGGCGAACACCCTGCAGGCCGACGTCAAGGACGGCCTGAAGAACGGCAAGAACAGCGACGCCGCCGCCAAGGTCGGCAAGCTGATCGCCGAGCGCGCCAAGGCCGCGGGCGTCGAGAAGGTCGCCTTCGACCGCTCGGGCTACCGCTACCACGGCCGCATCAAGGCGCTGGCCGACGCCGCGCGCGAAGGCGGCCTGCAGTTCTGATCCTTGCGGGCGCGGCGATGCCGCGTCCGTCCCGCCGATGCGGGCTGCATCGGACCTTGGCGCGCCTTCTGCGCGCGTCCGGGGAACACGGCTCCAGACCACAACCACAAGCGGCAACGAAGCCGTAAATCTTTTCCTCTATCAAGGACATCACAATGGCTGAAGAACAGCGGGCACCGCGGGGTCGTGATCGCGACCGCAACCGCGAAGAGAAAGTCGACGACGGCATGATCGAGAAGCTGGTCGCGGTCAACCGCGTCAGCAAGACGGTCAAGGGCGGTCGCCAGTTCACCTTCACCGCGCTGACCGTGGTCGGCGACGGCAACGGCAAGATCGGCTTCGGTTACGGCAAGGCGCGCGAAGTGCCGGTCGCGATCCAGAAGTCGATGGAGTATGCGCGCAAGGGCATGCTCAACATCGATCTGAACAACGGCACCCTGTGGCACCCGGTGAAGTCCGGCCACGGCGCGGCGCGCGTGTTCATGATGCCGGCCTCGGAAGGTACCGGCGTGATCGCCGGCGGCGCGATGCGCGCCGTGCTGGAAGCGGTGGGCGTGAAGAACGTGCTGGCTAAGGCCGTCGGTTCGCGCAACCCGATCAACCTGGTGCGCGCCACCCTGCGCGGCCTGGAAGACATGCAGTCGCCGGCCCGCATCGCGGCCAAGCGCGGCAAGAAGGTGGAGGATCTGACCCATGGCTAATGAATCCACCAAGACCGTCAAGGTGCGCCTGGTGCGCGGCCTGCGTGGTACCCAGTCGCGTCACCGCCTGTCGGTGCGTGCCCTGGGCCTGAACAAGCTCAACGATGTGCGCGAACTGAAGGACAGCCCGCAAGTGCGCGGCCTGATCAACAAGGTTCAGTACCTCGTCCAGGTTGAGGAGTAATCGACCATGACTTTGCATCTGAATGATCTGAAGCCCGCGCCGGGCGCGCGTACCGAGCGCACCCGCGTCGGTCGCGGCATCGGTTCTGGTCTCGGCAAGACCGCCGGCCGCGGCCACAAGGGTTCGTTCGCGCGCAAGGGCGGCGGCAAGATCAAGGCCGGCTTCGAAGGCGGCCAGACCCCCATGCAGCGCCGTCTGCCGAAGATCGGCTTCCGTTCGAAGATGGCCAAGGACACCGCCGAAGTGCTGTCCTACCAGCTCGACAACCTGCCGGCCGGCGAGATCGATTTCGCTGCGCTGCGCGCCGCGAAGCTGGTCCCGAGCACCGCGAAGAAGGCCAAGGTGGTCCTGAAGGGCGAACTGACCAAGAAGTTCGTGCTGAAGGGCGTTGCGGCGACCGCCGGTGCCAAGGCGGCAATCGAAGCTGCCGGCGGCAGCGTGCAGGAGTAACACGCAGATGGCGCAGGCTGGCATGGGTAACCTCGGCGGCGGGCTCGGCAAGTTCACGGAACTTCGCCAGCGCCTGTTGTTCGTTCTCGGCGCATTGATCGTCTATCGCATCGGCTGCTACGTGCCGGTGCCGGGCGTCAATCCCGAAGCCATGCTTGCGCTGATGCAGGCGCAGGGCGGCGGCATCGTGGACATGTTCAACATGTTCTCGGGCGGCGCCCTGCACCGTTTCAGCATCTTCGCGCTGAACGTGATGCCGTACATCTCGGCGTCGATCGTGATCCAGCTGGCCACGCACATCTTTCCGTCGCTGAAGGCGATGCAGAAGGAAGGCGAGTCGGGCCGGCGCAAGATCACCCAGTATTCGCGCATCGGCGCAGTACTGCTGGCGGTGGTGCAGGGCGGCAGTATCGCCCTGGCGCTGCAGAACCAGACCGCACCCGGCGGCGCGCCGGTGGTGTACGCCCCCGGCATGGGCTTCGTGCTCACCGCGGTGATCGCGTTGACCGCCGGCACCATCTTCCTGATGTGGGTCGGCGAGCAGGTGACCGAGCGCGGCATCGGCAACGGCGTCTCGCTGATCATCTTCGCCGGCATCGTTGCCGGCCTGCCGGCGGCGGCGATCCAGACCGTGGAAGCCTACCGCGACGGCAACATGAGCTTCATCTCGCTGTTGCTGATCATCCTGACCATCCTCGCCTTCACCCTGTTCGTGGTGTTCGTCGAGCGCGGACAACGACGGATCACGGTGAACTACGCGCGCCGCCAGGGCGGTCGCAACGCGTACATGAACCAGACCTCGTTCCTGCCGCTGAAGCTCAACATGGCCGGCGTGATTCCGCCGATCTTCGCCTCGAGCATCCTCGCCTTCCCGGCGACGCTGTCGATGTGGTCGGGCCAGGCCGCTTCCAACAGCACGTTCGGTATGTGGCTGCAGCGCATCGCCAACGCGCTGGGCCCGGGCGAGCCGGTGCACATGATCGTGTTCGCCGCGCTGATCATCGGCTTCGCGTTCTTCTATACCGCGCTGGTGTTCAACTCGCAGGAAACCGCGGACAACCTGAAGAAGTCCGGCGCGCTGATTCCGGGCATCCGTCCGGGCAAGGCCACCGCCGACTATGTCGACGGCGTGCTGACCCGCCTGACCGCGGCCGGCTCGGTGTACCTGGTGATCGTGTGCCTGCTGCCGGAAGTGATGCGCGCCCAGCTCGGCACCTCGTTCCACTTCGGCGGCACCTCGCTGCTGATCGCGGTCGTGGTGGTGATGGACTTCATCGCGCAGATCCAGGCGCACCTGATGTCGCACCAGTACGAAAGCCTGTTGAAGAAGGCCAACCTCAAGGGTGGCTCGCGCGGCGGCGGTTTTGCCCGCGGTTGATTGCTATACTGTTTGAATCCTTCCGCGAAGACGCCCCCGGATCCCGGGCGCAGTCTTCCGACTTGAAGGGCGGCCCGTGCAGCGGTCTCGTGCGTGGGTGAGACGTGGTGGTCCTGCGCTGGAGTAGCGCGGGCGGCAAGGTGGATACATCGCCTCGCCAACGACGTCCGGCGCCGGAGCATGGGCACACTCCCCATGCCGGGCTTGCGGAACCTTGCGGTTCCGCGGGCTTCCATGTAACCCGAGACCTTGCTAGACTTACAAGTTCACTTTTTGATCCATCCTGCCGGATGGCGCCGTGGTGCGCCGTCGGGCCATCACTCAGTTGGAGAACCGCGTCATGGCGCGTATTGCAGGCGTCAACCTGCCAGCCCAGAAGCACGTCTGGGTCGGGTTGCAAAGCATCTACGGCATCGGCCGTACCCGTTCGAAGAAGGTCTGCGAAGCCGCAGGCGTGACCTCGACCACCAAGATCCGCGACCTGTCCGAGCCGGAAATCGAGCGCCTGCGTCTCGAAGTCGGCAAGTACATCGTCGAAGGCGACCTGCGTCGCGAAATCGGCATCGCCATCAAGCGACTGATGGACCTGGGCTGCTACCGCGGCCTGCGTCACCGTCGTGGCCTGCCCCTGCGCGGTCAGCGCACCCGTACCAACGCCCGCACCCGCAAGGGTCCGCGCAAGGCGATCAAGAAGTAAGGGACCGACATGGCTAAGCCCGCAGCAGCAAAGACCAAGAAGAAGATCAAGCGCGTCGTCACCGACGGCGTCGCCCACGTCCACGCTTCGTTCAACAACACCATCGTGACCATCACCGACCGTCAGGGCAATGCGTTGTCCTGGGCGACCTCCGGTGGCGCCGGTTTCCGCGGTTCGCGCAAGTCCACGCCGTTCGCGGCGCAGGTGGCCGCCGAGAAGGCCGGGCGCGCTGCGCTCGACTACGGCGTGAAGTCGCTGGAAGTGCGCATCAAGGGCCCGGGTCCGGGTCGCGAGTCCGCCGTCCGTTCGTTGAACAACGTCGGATACAAGATCACCAACATCATCGACGTGACGCCGATCCCGCACAACGGGTGCCGTCCGCCGAAGAAGCGTCGCGTCTAAAGGAGCGATAAGAAATGGCTCGTTATATCGGTCCTACCTGTAAGCTCGCGCGCCGCGAAGGCGCCGATCTTTCCCTCAAGAGCCCGGCGCGTGCGCTGGACTCCAAGTGCAAGCTGGAGCAGAAGCCCGGCCAGCACGGCGCGACCGCCCGCAAGGGCAAGCTGTCCGACTACGCCACCCAGCTGCGCGAGAAGCAGAAGGTCAAGCGTATCTACGGTCTGCTGGAGCGTCAGTTCCGCAACTACTACAAGAAGGCCTCGACCAAGAAGGGCAACACCGGCGAGAACCTGCTGCAGCTGCTGGAAACCCGCCTGGACAACGTCGTCTACCGCATGGGCTTCGCCGTCACCCGTCCGGCCGCGCGCCAGCTGGTGTCGCACCGCGGCGTGCTGGTCAACGGCAAGTCGGTGAACCTGGCCTCGTACCAGGTCAAGGCCGGCGACGCGATCGCCCTGTCGGAAAAGGCGCAGAAGCAGCTTCGCGTGCAGGAAGCGCTGACCGTTGCCGAAACGCACGACCTGAACCCGTCGTGGGTCGAGGTCGATTCGAAGAAGTTCAGCGGCATCTTCAAGGCCGTGCCGGACCGTGCGGACCTGCCTGCCGACATCAACGAAGCGCTGATCGTCGAGTTGTATTCGAAGTAATCACATCGGAGAGCCTCCGGTCCACGGAGGCTCGTCAGGAGAACCCGCAACATGACGGTTACCGCCAACCAGGTTCTGCGCCCGCGTGGGCCGCAGATCGAACGCCTTACCGACAACCGCGCCAAGGTCGTGATCGAGCCCTTGGAGCGCGGGTATGGGCATACGCTGGGCAACGCCCTGCGTCGCGTGCTGCTGTCCTCGATTCCCGGCTTCGCGATCACCGAAGTCGAGATCGACGGCGTGCTGCACGAGTACACCACGGTCGAAGGGCTGCAGGAGGACGTGCTGGAAGTCCTGCTGAACCTCAAGGACGTGGCCATCCGCATGCATACCGGTGACAGCGCCACGCTGTCGCTGTCCAAGCAGGGGCCGGGCACGGTCACTGCCGCCGACATCAAGACCGACCACAACGTCGAGATCCTCAACAACGACCACGTGATCTGCCACCTGACCAAGGACACGGCGATCAACATGCGTCTGAAGATCGAGCGTGGCTTCGGCTATCAGCCGGCCGCCGCGCGCCGCCGTCCGGACGAAGAGACCCGCACCATCGGTCGCCTGGTCCTGGACGCCTCGTTCTCGCCGGTGCGCCGCGTCGCCTACGCGGTCGAATCGGCCCGCGTCGAGCAGCGTACCGACCTGGACAAGCTGGTCCTGGACATCGAAACCAACGGCACGATCGATGCCGAGGAAGCCGTGCGCACCGCCGCCGACATCCTCAGCGACCAGCTGTCGGTGTTCGGCGACTTCACCCATCGCGACCGTGGCGCGGCCAAGCCGGCCAGCAACGGCGTGGATCCGGTGCTGCTGCGTCCGATCGACGATCTGGAACTGACCGTGCGTTCGGCCAACTGTCTGAAGGCCGAGAGCATCTACTACATCGGCGATCTGATCCAGAAGACCGAAGTCGAGCTGCTCAAGACCCCGAACCTGGGCAAGAAGTCGCTCACCGAGATCAAGGAAGTGCTGGCCCAGCGTGGCCTGTCGCTCGGCATGAAGCTGGAGAACTGGCCGCCGGCCGGCGTCGCCCAGCACGGCATGCTCGGCTGAGTTTTGCGCATCCGGCCGGTGCCGCAAGGCATCGGCCGCGTGTCGTTCGCTTCATCAGCATCACCACGTCGACGGGTCGCCAAGCCCGCGGCGTCGCCCGGTCAGGGACGGCCGGCACGGACCATCCGCAGTCCACTTTCAACGCCAGGACGGCGACAGCGATCTCCAACAGTCACACTCTTCCATAGGAATCCCAACCCATGCGTCACCAGAAATCCGGCCGCAAGTTCAGCCGCACCAGCGCCCACCGCGAAGCGATGTTCAAGAACATGGCGGCGTCGCTGATCAAGCACGAGCTGATCAAGACCACCCTGCCGAAGGCCAAGGAACTGCGCCGCGTCGCCGAGCCGCTGATCACCCTGGCCAAGGTCGACAACGTCGCCAACCGCCGCCTGGCGTTCGCCCGCCTGCGCGACAAGGAAGCGGTCGGCACCCTGTTCACCACGCTGGGCCCGCGCTACCAGGCGCGCCCGGGCGGCTACCTGCGCATCCTCAAGTGCGGCTTCCGTGCCGGCGACAACGCGCCGATGGCGTACGTCGAGCTGGTCGATCGCCCGGCCGTGGCCGAGGAAGTGGCCGAGTAATCGGTTCGCATCTGCAGCATCAAGAAGCCCGGCATGTCCGGGCTTTTTGTTTTTGGGGGATCGCGGAGTCGGGCTTGGGGACGGGGAGAGCGCAGTCGCGGCGCGGGCTGGGGCGGCGGACAGCGCCATGACACATGGTGATGGAGCGCACGATCGCGGATAATGCGTGGATCGTCGATGCGAGTTCGAGTCCGATGAATCCATTACGTTGGGGTTTCCGCGCGCAGTTTCTGCTCGGCTTTCTGATCTGTGCCGGCCTGCTGGGCTATGCGATCTTCGTGCAGCTGCAGCTGGGCATCGAACCGTGCCCGCTGTGTATCTTCCAGCGCATCGCGTTCGCCGCACTGGGCGTGCTGTTCCTGCTCGGTGCCCTGCACGGGCCGCGCAGCGCCGGCGGGCGCAAGATTTATGGCGTCCTGGCGTTCCTGGCCGCGCTCGTGGGCGCCGGCATCTCCACCAAGCATGTCTCGGTGCAGCTGTTCCCGGACCCGATGGCGTCCTGCGGCCCGCCGCTGAGTTTCCTGCGCGAGACCATGGGGCCGTTCGAGGTGCTGCGCCGGGTGCTGACCGGAACCGGCGACTGCGGCAACATCGACTGGCGCTTCCTCGGCCTGTCGATGCCGATGTGGTGCCTGATCTGCTTCGTGTTGCTGGGGGTGTTCGCGCTGTATGCGGGCTTCAAGAGCCGCAAGCGCACGTTGATCTGAGCATGCGCCTGCTGCGCGTCGATCGCCCGGCCTGACCGGGCGCCTGGCGGCAGCGTTGCTGGGCGGTGCCGCGGTCACGCCGGGAAGCGTCGGCGCTCGCTGTCGTCGCGTACAGGTCGCCCTGCGATCCTGCCGACCTACTTGGCTGGCGCCTCCATCGCTGGCGCGAGACCGGCCTGCGCAGGCGCCTTCGCAGCCTTCGGCAGGACCTGGGCGAGAAACGCCGCCACCGGTGTTGCCCACACCGACGGATCGGCCTGGGCGAAGCTCTTGTGGCCATCGTCGCCGAACGGCGGCAGGTCGACGAAGGTCACCGGCGGCGTCGAGCCGGCGCGGTAGGCGGCGTACATGCGGTGCGCCAGGTCGCGCCGGAAGAAGTGATCGTTTTCGGCGTACAGCCATAGCTGCGGCAGCATATTCGCCGCGCCCAGCGTCTTCTCCGCCCCGACCAGGCGGTCCTCGCCGGCGCAGATGAACTCCTTGCCGTTGCTGCCGCGCCCGCCGGCGAAGCTGATCACGCCACGCACGCCGGGTGGCGGCGCATCGGCCAGCGCCACCGCGCCGAGGCCGCCGGCGGACTGGCCGACCACGACGATGCGCTGCGGGTCCACGTCGGGAAGGCGAGCGGCGGCGTCGACGATTGCCGCCTCGGCCGCCGCGATCCTGCGCCCGGCGACGACGAAATCGACGTCGTGGCAGTTGCCTGCGCCTTCCAGGTAGCTGCCGCTGGAACTGCCGTAGCCAGGCCGCAGCGCCAGCACCACCATGTAGCCACGGGCGGCGAACCAGCGCGCGGCGCGGGCGAAGCCGAGGCGGGTGTCGGCGAGCTTGCGCTTGTCCGCGGGCGTGCCGTGGTGGATGACGATCAGCGGGAACGGACCGTGGCCCGTGGGGCGATACACGCGCGCGGCGAGATCGTAGCCGACGCCTTCTAAGACCACCGGCATCCGGAAGTCCGTAACGCGCTTGGCATGCACCGGCAATGGCGCAACGCAGGCGAGAAGGGTGGCCGCGAAGGCGGCGAACAGGTGCTGGCGCATGTGCGAAACCTGCCTGGACGGGCGTGGCAACGCGTCGTGGCGGTTCGTGTGCGATCGGCGTGCCGTGTGGCGCTGCCTCCGCTGGCGATCCCACGGCCACGACGCGGCGCGCGGCTTCGCTGTCCTGCTGGACGTGCCTTGGTCGGGTGGTCCGGATGCATCTTACCCGGCGATTGGCGGCGGCCCCTCGACCGATCGGTAGCGGCTTCCTGGCCACCGTTGCGTTTGCATCACTCCGCCACAACCGCCGTCATCCATCGTGTCGTGGCCTGCGGCACGTCGCGCGACATGCCGCAGGCCGCCGTCAGGGACTTGCTCAGAAGTCCTGCTGCAGGCTCAGGTAGACGCCGCGGCGCGGCGCCCACTGCGGCGCGAACACACCGATGCCGCCGCCGTCGCGCAACTGGTAGTGGCGGTCGAGCACGTTGAGCACGGCCAGCTGTGCGTGCAGCGGGTGGCTGCTGGCCAGGGCGAAGTCGTGGCCGGCGCTGAGGTTGAGCTGGAAGTACGCCGGCAGCTCGCCGCCATTGGGCACGCCGTCGGCGTCGGTGCGCAGGCCGCTGCCGAACAGGTAGTCGGCGCCGATGCGGCTGTCGTCGGCCAGGGCGTAGTTGATGCCGCCGGAGGAGGTCAGCTTCTGGTCGTGGTCCAGGTGGATCCAGTGGTCGTAGGCGTAGGCCAGCGCGTCCGGGTCGAAGTTGTACAGGCTGGTCATCACCCGCTTGCCCATGGCCTTGCTGTAGGCCGCGTTGAAGTAGGCGTTGATCGGGCCGTTGCTGTAGTCGGCGCTGAACTCGGCGCCGCGGATGCGGCCGTAGCGGTAGTTGAAGGTGGA
Organism: Xanthomonas sp. LF02-5; assembly: GCF_034105325.1. Taxonomy (NCBI): domain Bacteria; kingdom Pseudomonadati; phylum Pseudomonadota; class Gammaproteobacteria; order Lysobacterales; family Lysobacteraceae; genus Xanthomonas; species Xanthomonas sp. LF02-5. The sequence goes on from NZ_JAXGGF010000001.1 coordinate 513,151, forward strand.
GTAGACGTAGGCGGCGCCGAACTGGCCTTCGTCCTGCAGGCGATCGGCCTTGCGGTAGTAGGTGTCCAGGCCCAGGGTCAGGTGGTCGCCGACCATCTGCGAGATGCCCAGGTCGTAGTAGTCGCTGCGCTCGCTCAGCGGCTTGGTCGGGCCACCCGCCGCCGACTGCTGGTTGGTGGTGCCGTCGTACAGGGCGATGTCGCTGGTGGAGATCAGCTCGGTGGCCGGCGGGGTGAAGTAGCGCGCATAGCCGGCGTGCAGGGTGGTGCTGTCGCTGGCGTGCCAGACCACGCCCAGGCGCGGGCTGAGCTGGCCCTCGGTGGTGCCGAAGGCCTTGTAGCGGTCGCCACGCACGCCGTAGTTGATGGTCCAGGCGTCGCTCGGCTGCCACTCGTCCTGCAGGTAGACCGCGTAGGTGCTGGCGTGGAAGCGGCTGCTGTCGGGAATGAACAGCGGCACGTCGCTGCTCTGGCTGCCGTCGTCGTTGGCCGGGAACACATAGGCGTTGTTGCTGGCGTTGGCGTGTTCGAAGTTGCCGTACACGCCGTAGCGCAAGGTGTGGGTGCTGCCCCACGGCGTGGAGAAGTCGGCCTGCAGGGTGCTGGCACGGTTGGCGCGCTGCACCTGCGAGGCGATGCCGTTGAAGATCAGGTCGCCGGCGATGTCCGGGGAGAAGGCGACGCTGCTGTAGCGCTGGCCGGCCGACAGCTGGTAGCTGGTGTCGCCGAGTGCGCCCTGCAGCACCAGGGTGCCGAAGCGGGTGTTCTCGCGCTGGTTCTCGTCGAGCTGCGCCGAATCGAAGGTACTGGTGCCCTGGTAGGTGAAGGCCGGCGTCTGCCCCGGGTTGTTGGGGATCTGGAAGCGGTTGTTGGCGTAGCCGACCAGCAGGCTGAGCCGGGTGTTCTCGTTCAGCAGATAGCTGAGGTCGGCGAAGCCCTTGCCCTGGTGGGTCTTGTCGTGGATCGGGTTGTCGCTGTCGGTCGGGTTCTCCATGCCGATGCGGTTCTGCAGGTAGTTGCCGCTGGCGAACCAGCTGAAGCGGCCGTCGCTGCCCCACCACGAGGCGTTGGGGTTGAGCGTGCCGTAGGAGCCGCCGGTGATGCCGACGCTGCCGCCGTTGCCCAGTTCCACGCCGTTCTTGGTGGTGATGTCGACCACCGCCGCGGTGCGGTCGCCGAACTGCGCCGGCAGCGCGCCGTCGAGCAGGCGGATGTTCTTGATCGTGCGCGGATCCAGGGTCTGGCCGAAGCCGGAGATGGATTCGGGGATCATCACGCCGTTGATGCGGTACTGCAGGTTGGCGTGGTCGCCGCGCACATGGATGCCGCCATAGGAATCCTGGACCACGCCCGGTGCCTGCAGCAGCACCTGGTTGAGCGGGGTGGAAGCGCCCAGCGGCAGGCGCGCGATGTCCTCGGCGCTGATCGCGTACTGGCTGCTGCCGATGTCCGGCGACAGCGCGTTGCGCGCGGCTTCCAGCTTGGCGGTGACGGTGACCGGATCGAGATCGACGGTCGGCTCGGCGGCAGCGCTGCTGTCGGCGGCGGTATCCGCAGCGAGGGCGAGGCCGGGGGCGACCAGGAGGATCAGGGCGATGGCGGAGGAGAGGGGGCGACGTGTCATGGCGAGGTGGACCGAATGGAAAGGAATTGTTACTTAATAACAGTGTGCTTTCGCAAAAACGCCGGCGTAGGCCGGAAGTCATGGTGGCATCGCGATGTTGCTTGCCGTTCATGTCCTGGCGCTGCCAGCGTGACCGGCGTGCGGCGCTATGCGGCGCGCCCCGGCTCTGCGAACATCGCACACTGCCAAGGAGTCCTTTCATGAATCTGTCCGCCGCCGCCGTGTCCGCATCCGCCTCGTCGTCCTGGTCACCTGCCAGTTGGCGTGACAGGCCGGCGCTGCAGATGCCGGTGTATCCGGACCCGCAGGCGCTGGAGACCGCGCTGACGGAACTGCGGCAGTTGCCGCCGCTGGTGACCTCCTGGGAGATCTTCGCGCTGAAGAAGCAGCTGGCCGAGGCGCAGGAAGGCAAGCGCTTCCTGCTGCAGGGCGGCGATTGCGCGGAGAACTTCAGCGATTGCGAATCCGGCACCATCTCCAACCGGCTCAAGGTGCTGCTGCAGATGAGCCTGGTGCTGGTGCACGGCCTGCGCCTGCCGGTGGTGCGGGTCGGTCGCTACGCCGGGCAGTACGCCAAGCCGCGCTCGGCCGATACCGAGACCCGCGAGGGCGTGACCCTGCCCAGCTACCGCGGCGACGTGGTCAATGGCCCGGAGTTCACCGCGCAGGCGCGGGTGCCGGACCCGCGGCGCATGATCACCGCGCACTCGCGTTCGGCGATGACCATGAACTTCGTGCGCGCGCTGATCGACGGCGGCTTCGCGGATCTGCACCATCCCGAGTACTGGAACCTGAGCTGGGTCGGCTGCTCGCCGCTGGCCGAGGACTACCAGAAGATGGTGGCCTCGATCGGCGATGCGGTGCGCTTCATGGAGACCCTGTCCGGCGCGCAGCTGTACAACCTCAATCGCGTCGATTTCTACACCTCGCACGAGGCCTTGCTGCTGCCCTACGAGGAAGCGCTGACCCGCGAGGTCCCGCGGCAGTGGGGCTGGTTCAACCTCAGCACGCACTATCCGTGGATCGGCATGCGCACCGCGGCGCTGGACGGCGCGCATGTGGAGTACTTCCGTGGTATCCGCAATCCGATCGCGATCAAGGTCGGGCCGTCGGCGCAGCCGGACCAGTTGCTGCGCCTGATCGACGTGCTCAATCCGGAAGACGAGCCGGGCCGGCTGACCTTCATCCACCGCATGGGCGCGGCGCAGATCGCCGAGAAGCTGCCGCCGCTGCTGGACGCGGTGAAGCGCGACGGCCGCCGCGTGCTGTGGGTGTGCGATGCGATGCACGGCAACACCGAAAGCACCAGCAACGGCTACAAGACCCGGCGCTACCAGAACGTCCTGGGCGAGGTGGAGCAGTCGTTCGACATCCACGCCGCGGCCGGCACCCGCCTGGGCGGCGTGCATCTGGAACTGACCGGCGAGGACGTCACCGAGTGCACCGGCGGCGCGCGCGAACTCACCGAGCGCGACCTGGAGCGGGCCTACCGTTCCAGCGTCGACCCGCGCCTGAACTACGAGCAGTCGCTGGAGATCGCGATGGCGATCGTGCGCAAGCAGAACGGACGCAACGTCGCCACGCCGCTGGCGTAGTCGGTTGGTGTAGTCCGCGGCGCGTGCCGCTGCCGCATGTGCGGCGCCTTGTCGTGCCGTTGCCCGAGGGCTGCGGCATCGCTGCGTGCGATGCCGCGCGTCGGCTTCGCGTCGCCGGCGACATGCGCCGCTTTTCGGAAGCGTTTGCACGCGCGCCTGTATGCCAGGCGGCTGCCGTCGCCCGGCGCCGCCGCGCGTGCTCGACATCGTGCTAATCCCTCCACTGCCAGACTGTCGCGACTCCTCCCCCCGACAAAGGAGCGCATCTTGACCCTCGATCTTCACTGGGTGCCCTGGCGTGCCTATACGCTGCCGATCGGCGCCGCGCTGATTCTCGGTTTCCTGGCCTGGTGGCTGTTGCTGCGCATCGCCCAGCGCATGCGCGGCCGCGACTACCGGCGTGCGCGCATCGTGCGCGTGATCAGCGTGCCGGTCGCCTTCCTGCTGCCGATGCTGATGCTCAGCTTCGCGCTCGAATCCACGCCGCTGGACGAGAAGGCGCTGACCGACCTGCAGCACCTGCTGCACATCGGCATGATCGGCTGCGTGACCTGGCTGCTGGTGCGCGGCGTGGCGGCGCTGGAAACGGCGATCCTGCGCAGCCATCCGATCGAGGTGGCGGACAACCTCACCGCACGCCGCGTGCAGACCCAGACCCGGGTGCTGGCGCGGGTGGCGATGGGCACGATCATCCTGGTGGGCACCTCGATCGTGCTGCTGACCTTCCCGGCGGTGCGGCAGATCGGCACCACCTTGCTGGCCTCGGCCGGCATCATCGGCCTGGTCGCCGGTATCGCCGCCAAGCCGGTGTTCGGCAACCTGATCGCCGGCCTGCAGATCGCGCTGACCCAGCCGATCCGTCTCGACGACGTGGTCATCGTCGAAGGCGAGTGGGGCCGCATCGAGGAGATCGGCAGTTCCTACGTGGTGGTGCGGATCTGGGACGAGCGGCGCATGGTGGTGCCGCTGACCTGGTTCATCGAGAACCCATTCCAGAACTGGACGCGCAACAGCGCCGACCTGCTCGGCACCGCGTTCCTGTGGCTGGACTACCGCACGCCGATCGCACAGGTGCGCGCCGAGCTGGAGCGCATCTGCAAGAGCGAGCCGCTGTGGGACGGGCGGGTCTGCGTGACCCAGGTGACCGACACCAGCGAGCGCACGATCCAGGTACGCCTGCTGGTCAGTGCCCGCAACTCCGGCGACGCCTTCGACCTGCGCTGCATCGTGCGCGAACGCATGCTGGATTTCCTGGTGCGCGAGCATGCCTACGCGTTGCCGCTGCTGCGCGCGGAAGTGGCGCCGGAGCCCGTGCGGCTGTCGCACCCGCCGGTGCGCGCCAGCGACTCGGAGGCGATGCGTTCGCCCGGTGCGGAGGATGGGGCGCCGGCCGCGCCTGTTCCGGTGCAACGCGATCCCGCGTGAACCGCTGCGCCGGGCGCTAGGACAGGGGAGGCCGCGGCCGGCGCTGAGCATGCCGGTCGCGACGATTGAACAAGCGCGTCAGTTGGACTGCACTTCCCAGAGCTGGTTGACGTTGCCGAGGCATTCCCACATCTGCACTCCCGCGCCGTTGCGGGTACCGCCGGCAGAATCGTCCAGGCACTTGCCGTGCAGTTCGCTGCGGATCTGGCCGCGGATCCGCCATGCCTGCGCGGGCATCCCCGTGCACGCAGCCATGCGAATGCCAGTGCCATTCTGGGTGGCATTCGCTGCCTCCAGGCAGTTGCCGCCATAGCCCACGATCGCGCCGTTCTTGCTGAGTTGCCACACCTGGTTCTTGGTGCCGTTGCAATCCCAGATCTGCACCGGTGTTCCAGGGGTGGTGCTGAATTCCGGCACATCCAGGCAGCGTCCGGTGGAGACCCGGATTTCGCCGCTTGTGGGATTGAACGACCAGCGCTGGTTGGCACCGCTGAGGTTGTCCCACAGTTGCAGTGGGGCGCCGTTGTCCGAGCGGGCCGATGCCACGTCCAGCACCTTGCCGCCGGTCGCGATGAGCGAGGCGTTGGTGAAGTACCAGCCCTGGTTCGAGGTGTTCAGCGATTGGTAGAGCTGGATCGGCGCACCGTTGCTCTGGCTGACGCCGGTGATGTCGAGGACCTTGTCGGTGCCGTAACTCCGCAGACTGCGAGTGCCCGCCTGGAGTCCCCATTTCTGCTGGCGCAGCCCGTTGCAGCTCCAGACCTGGATGGCGGAAGTATTGGCGGTCGCGCCATCCCGGACATCCAGACATTTCCCGGACGGGCCCATGATCTGTCCGGGCGAACTGGAATCATCCAGCGGCACCACGGTCTGCCGATACTGGACGACGTTGGGGACCGTGGTGAGGAAGGCGCGGGCGTTGTCGGCCTGGTCCGGCACGCCGCAGGGTTGTCCGTTGCAGGTGCTGATCGCCGGCGACGAGTACACCAGGATCTCGCTCTGCCCATTGACCGCGTAGGCCATCGTGGTGTGGAAGCTGCCGGTGTCGCTGCGGTGGCCGAAATTGAAACCGGGCTCCTGGCCGGTTTCGTGCTGGTGGCCGGAGCCGAGCAAATGGCCGAATTCGTGGGCGAGGGTGCCGCGGGTGCAGTAGTAGCCGCCGTCCACACCGTCGGAGATCACCGCGTATCCCCAGCGCGAATCGGTGCCGCCGGATTGCCAGGCGACGCCGCAACTCTGTTGCGAATTGTTGAAGCGCCGCACCAGGCCGACCATGTCGGCGCCGAGGCGGTCGCGCGCATCATGCAGCGGCACCAGCGCCGCGGCGGTGGCCTGGCTGACGCCAGTGAGTTCGTCGAGGGTGCCGTCGTTGAGCGTATTGTCGGGGTAGTCGACCTGCACCGTCCCGACCAGGCGATAGCGCACATTGATGTTGGCGTTGGCGAAGGACTGGTTCGCCGTCTCCACCATGTTGGTGAGTACGGTATCGATCGCCGTGATGCCGCCGCGGTAGTCGCGATAGCCGGGCGTATAGCCGAGCAGCACGTCGATCGTATTGGTCGAGGTGCTGCCCGCCTGCGCGTTGACCTGCGCCAGGCTGCTGTACCCGGCGATATAGCCCTGCGCGGTGTCGCCGGCGCGGAGCTGGATGACAGAATCGGCCAGTCGCCGCCCATCCGCGTGGCTTCCGGCGGAATGCAGGTCGGCGCTGGCGGCCGCCATGATGTAAGGCATCCCGCCGATGGTGGTGATCTGGTAGGTCATGCCATCAATGGTGCCCAGCGATCCGAACACTGCGTCCTTGCCGAAACTGATGACCGTCTCGTTGCCGACCGGTTGGCCATCCACCCGGCCGACCCAGGTCCAAATGCCGCGCTTGGCATCGCGTCGGCTCTGATAGGTGATCTGCAGGTTTTTGCCGTCCGGCGTCGGTATCGTCATCGTGCCGTCGACGCTGGCCTTGACGGCATGCGCCTCGCTGACGGTGATGGGATACAGGGCGAACGCGCCGTCGTGTCCGGTCGGGGTGCGGCTGGTGTACTGGATCAGTGCGCCGCTGTCCTGCGCGTCGAACAGGGACGCGCGCTGAGCGGCGGCCATTGGCGGCGCGGTGGTGGCCGCCGCGGACGCGTGCTTGCCGGCCGAGGTGGCGCTGTGTGTGTGATCGATGGCGCCGCCGCAGGCGCTCAGGCCGGTGCAAAGTAGCGCCGCCACACTCCAACCCATCGCTTTCGCGATTCGCATTGTCGATTCCCCTGAGTTGATCTCCGCCATCGGTCTGTTGGGGATGGCGTGCGTTCCGGGGTGTCCGGAACTAGTCAATGGTCAGAATCGACTGTGTTGGACAATTCTGTAGACAATTTCGAGGAAAGATCGCGTTGCGGGGATTGTGCCCAGAAGTACCGTGGATGACATCACAAATCCATCCGGCGGACATCTGTCGGCTGACGTGTTCTGTCGATCAAGATGGGAGGGTTTTGAAACGGCATGTCCTCCGACCTCGCGGTGTGGCGAGGCCGGGGTCATCGGGACGATGTACCTTGGACGGGGGCGGCGATAGCCGCCGTGACAGCGATGGGGCGCGGATCAGGCAGGAGGATGCCGCCGGCGCCGCACCAGGTCGCGGGCGAGGATGCCGACCACGGCGAGATTGATCGCCAGCACCGCCCACGACGCCCAGCCGGGGTGGCGCACGATCGCGTAGACGTCGAAGGGCAGGTAGATCGCCGCGGAGATGCAGCCCAGCAGCGAGGCCCAGGCCTTGGCGCGCCACAGGCCCCAGGCCTCGATGATGTGCAGCACGCCGTAGGCGAGCATGCCGGCGGCGGCCAGGTGCACCGCGCCGGGGTTGATCATGGTCAGCAGCGAGGGCAGGGCGCCGTGGTCCGGGTCCAGGCTGAAACGCACGATCAGCTTGTCCACCCCCGCGCGCAGCGGGGCCGGACCCATCAGTTCCAGCCCCGTGGCCGCCAGCACCGCGAGCAGGCCCTTGCCGGCCTCCAGCAGTGCGATCAGGTGCAGACCCGGATGCGCGTGCGGATCCGGGTTGTACGCCTTGTCGGCGGCCATGGGCGTGCGCTATCCCTTAGCCCGCGCGACCGGCGCGCTTGCGCTCGTTTTCGGTCAGGTGCTTCTTGCGCAAGCGGATCTCCTTCGGGGTGACTTCGACCAGTTCGTCGTCCTCGATGAAGTCCAGCGCCTGCTCCAGCGTGTACTTGATCGCCGGAGTCAGCTTGATCGCATCGTCCTTGCCCGAGGCGCGCATGTTGGTCAGCGGCTTGGTCTTGATCGCGTTGACGGTCAGGTCGTTGTCCTTGGAGTGGATGCCGACCAGCTGCCCTTCATACACGTTGTCGCCTTCGGCGGCAAACAGGCGGCCGCGCTCTTCCAGCGGGCCCAGCGCGTAGGCGGGGGTGGCGCCCGGCGCATTGGCGATCATCACGCCGTTCTGGCGCTTGGCGATGGCGCCCTGCTCCTTCGGGCCGTAGTGGTCGAACACGTGGAACAGCAGGCCCGAGCCCTGGGTCAGGGTGCGGAACTCGTTCTGGAAGCCGATCAGGCCACGCGCCGGGATCATGTAGTCCAGGCGCACGCGGCCCTTGCCGTCCGGCTCCATGTTCTTCAGCTGGCCCTTGCGGATGCCCAGCTTCTCCATCACGCCGCCCTGGTGCTGCTCCTCGATGTCCACCACCAGCTGCTCGACCGGCTCCATCAACTGCCCGTCGATCTCCTTGATGATCACTTCCGGGCGCGACACGGCCAGTTCGAAGCCCTCGCGGCGCATGTTCTCGATCAGCACCGACAGGTGCAGTTCGCCGCGGCCGGAGACCAGGAACTTGTCGGCGTCTTCCAGCTGCTGCACCTTCAGCGCCACGTTGTGCACGGTCTCGCGCTCCAGCCGGTCCTTGAGCTGGCGGCTGGTCAGGAACTTGCCGCCGGACAGGTCCTTGTTGCCGGCGAACGGCGAGTTGTTGACCTGGAAGGTCATCGAGATGGTCGGCTCGTCCACGGTCAGCGGCGGCAGCGCCTCGGGGGCTTCCAGCGCGCACACGGTGTCGGAGATGGTCAGTTCCTGGATGCCGGAGATGGCGACGATGTCGCCGGCCTGCGCGCTGTCCTGCTCGATGCGCTCCAGGCCGAGGAAGCCCAGTACCTGCAGCACCTTGCCCTGGCGCTTCTTGCCTTCGCGGTCGATCACCGCCACCGGCATGTTCTTCTTCAGCACGCCGCGCTGGATGCGGCCGATGCCGATCACGCCGACGAAGTTGTTGTAGTCCAACTGGCTGATGCGCATCTGGAACGGGCCGTCCGGATCCACGTCCGGCTTCGGCGCGTGCTGCATGATCGCTTCGTACAGCGGGGTCATGTCGCCGTCGCGCACGCTGTCGTCCAGCGAGGCGTAGCCGTTCAGCGCCGAGGTGTAGACGATCGGGAAGTCGAGCTGCTCGTTGGTGGCGCCGAGCTTGTCGAACAGGTCGAACACCTGGTCGATCACCCAGTCCGGGCGCGCGCCGGGGCGGTCGATCTTGTTGACCACCACGATCGGCTTGAAGCCCATCGCGAACGCCTTCTGGGTCACGAAGCGGGTCTGCGGCATCGGGCCGTCCATCGCGTCGACCAGGATCAGCACGGTGTCCACCATCGACAGCACGCGCTCCACCTCGCCGCCGAAGTCGGCGTGTCCTGGGGTGTCGACGATGTTGATGCGGTTGCCCTGCCAGGTGATGGCGGTGTTCTTGGCCAGGATGGTGATGCCGCGTTCCTTTTCCTGGTCGTTGCTGTCCATCACGCGCTCGGCCAGCACCGTGCGCTCGGACAGGGTGCCGGACTGCTTCAGCAGGCAGTCGACGAGGGTGGTCTTGCCGTGGTCGACGTGGGCGACGATGGCGATATTGCGAAGATTTTCGATGGACATGCGAAAGGGGGCCAGCCGGCGCCAGAAGGAAGGAAAGGAAGCCACCTAGTATACCCGGATCCCGTGACGCCTGCCGGCGGTCGGCGGCGGTGGGCCGGGCGGGGGCATTCAGGCGCCGGCGCCGGGCGCGGGCAAAGCCTGAACGAGGCGACGTGTATCCTATGCGCCCCTCATGACGCCCCCGTTTCCAAGGAATCCCATGTCCCTGATCGCCCATTTCGACACCGCCCGCGGCCCGATCAAGATCGAGCTGTATCCCGACAAGGCCCCGCTGACCGTGGCCAACTTCGTGAACCTGGCCAAGCGCGGCTTCTACGACGGGCTGAACTTCCACCGCGTGATCGCCGACTTCATGATCCAGGGCGGTTGCCCGGAAGGCTCCGGCCGCGGCGGCCCGGGCTACCGCTTCGAGGACGAGACCAACAACGGCGTGCGCCACGACCGCGGCGTGCTGTCCATGGCCAACGCCGGCCCCAGCACCAACGGCAGCCAGTTCTTCATCACCCACACCGCCACTCCGTGGCTGGACGGCAAGCACACCGTGTTCGGCAAGGTGCTCGACGGCCTGGACGTGGTCGACAGCGTCGCCCAGGGCGACGTGATCAACAAGATCACCATCGAAGGCGACGCCGACGCGGTGCTGGCGGCCAAGGCCGACCGCGTCGCCGAGTGGAACCGCACCCTCGACGCCTGATCCGGCGCTGTCCGCGCGACCGGCCCTGCGGCCGGGCGCGCGGAGCCTGCGTGCTACCATTTTCCCGATTGATTGCCGCACCCGACCGCCGATGACGATGCGCCCCCTTGTGTTGTGCCTGCTGCTGCTCGCCATCGGCGGCGGCGTGCATGCCTGGTGGCGCAGCGCGGACCCAGCGCCGTCGGCCGCACTGGCCGCGGGCGACCCGCGGCGGCTGACCGGCGAGGCCGGCATCGTCATGCTCGCCGCCGACTGGTGCGGCTACTGCCGCCGGCAACAGGCCGATTTCGCCCGCGCCCAGGTCCGCTACACGATCCTGGACGTGGAGCAGGAGGCCGGCCGCCAGGCCGCCGCCGCGCTGGGCCTGGAAGGCGTGCCGATCACCGTGATCGGCCAGCACGTGGTCGAAGGCTACGACACCGCCGCCCTGGACCTGCACCTGCAGCCGCTGGGCTATCGCGTCTACTGATCCACCCCACCCACTTTCTTAGCAGAGGAATCCCCCATGAAAGCACCCGTTCGTGTTGCCGTGACCGGCGCCGCCGGCCAGATCGGTTATGCCCTGCTGTTCCGCATCGCCTCCGGCGAAATGCTGGGCAAGGACCAGCCGGTGATCCTGCAGTTGCTGGAACTGCCGATGGAGAAGGCCCAGGCCGCGCTGAAGGGCGTGATGATGGAGCTGGAAGACTGCGCGTTCCCGCTGCTGGCCGGCATGGTCGGCACCGACGACGCCGAAGTCGCGTTCAAGGACGCCGACATCGCCCTGCTGGTCGGCGCGCGTCCGCGCGGCCCGGGCATGGAGCGCAAGGACCTGCTGCTGGAGAACGCCAAGATCTTCACCGCGCAGGGCGCGGCGCTGAACAAGGTGGCCAAGCGCGACGTCAAGGTGCTGGTGGTCGGCAACCCGGCCAACACCAATGCCTACATCGCCATGAAGTCGGCGCCGGACCTGAACCCGAAGAACTTCACCGCCATGCTGCGCCTGGACCACAACCGCGCGCTGAGCCAGCTCTCGCTCAAGCTCGGCAAGCCGGTCGGCGGCATCGAGAAGCTGGTGGTGTGGGGCAACCACAGCCCGACCATGTACCCGGACTACCGCTTCGCCACCGCCGACGGCGCCTCCATCGCCGAGGCGATCAACGACCAGGAATGGAATGCCGGCACCTTCATCCCGACCGTGGGCAAGCGCGGCGCGGCGATCATCGAAGCGCGCGGCCTGTCCTCGGCCGCCTCGGCCGCCAACGCCGCCATCGACCACGTGCGCGACTGGGTGCTGGGCAGCAACGGCAAGTGGGTGACGATGGGCGTGCCGTCCGACGGCTCCTACGGCATCCCGGAAGGCGTGATCTTCGGGTTCCCGGTCACCACCGAGAACGGCGCCTACACCATCGTCAAGGATCTGCCGATCGACGACTTCAGCAAGAAGTACGTCGACAAGACCCTGGCCGAGCTGGAAGAAGAGCGCAGCGGCGTGGCCCACCTGCTGGGCTGATCGCCAACGCGATCGCGTCGTCACGGAACGCCGGGCCCCGCCCGGCGTTTCGCGTTGTGGGAGTCCGACATGATGAATCTGATCCACTGGCGGCTGTACGTCGCCGTCGTCGAGTGCGGCAGCATCAGCGCCGGTGCCGCGCGCTGCGGCATCACCCAGTCCGGCGCCAGCCAGGCCATCGCGCAGATGGAGCACGTGCTGGGCGCGGCGCTGCTGCTGCGCGAGCGCGGGCGGATCCGGCCGACCCCATTCGGGACGCGTGCGCTGGAACATGCTAGGGCGATGCTGGCCGAGCTGGGGCAGATCCAGGCCCTGGCCAGGGCGCAGCGCGCACCGGGTGCGGCCTCGCTGCGGGTCGCCGGCTTCGCCTCGTCGCGGCCATGGCTGGCGCCACGCCTGCGCGCGTTCGAGCGGGCGCATCCGGACACGGGTGTGGTCTGGCTGGAAGGCGGCGACGAGGAGGTCGAGGCCTGGCTGGCGGCCGGGACGGTCGACCTGGGCGTGGTACTGGATCCGGCGCCGGAGCGCGACGCCATGGTGTTCGGCATGGACGAGTGGCTGGCGGTGCTGCCGCCGGCACTGGCGCGTCCGCAGGCGCGCGACATCGCCCTGGCGGAACTGCTGACGCTGCCGTTCGTACTGGCCACCGGCGGCTGCTGGCTGCATGCGCAGCGCCTGGCCGAACGCGCCGGGCTGGCGATCGCCGACCTGCGCCTGCAGGTGCGCGACTGGTCCAGCGCCTGGACCCTGGTGCGCGACGGCGCGGGCGCCAGCCTGCTGCCGGCGTCGGTGCTGCCGGCCGAGCGCGACGGCGTGCAGGTGCTGCCGTTGCAGCCGCGGCTGCAGCGCCGCTTCGCCCTGGTCGCTGCTGCACACGCGGCGCCGGCCGCGCGGCAACTGCGCCGGTTCCTGGACGAGGCCATTAGCGGCGCTACTGACCCGTCCTGACATTCTTGTTTCTCCGCAGGCCGCCGTGCCGCACACACTGCGCGCGCCGACTGTCCGGCGCCCCTGCGAGACCGTTCCGATGCTCCTCTATGCCGCTCCTGGCGCCTGTTCCCTGGCGCCGCACATCGTGTTGCGCGAACTGCAGTTGCCGTTCCGTCTGGTGCGCGTGGACAACCACAGCAAGCGCACCGACGAGGGCGGGGATTACCTCGCGATCAACCCCAAAGGCTACGTGGCCGCGCTGCAGCTGGACGACGGCCAGGTGCTGACCGAGGGGCCGGCGATCCTGCTGTACCTGGCCGATCGCTGTCCGCAGGTGGCGCTGGCGCCGCCCGCGGACGCAGACGCCTTGTCGCGCTACCGCCTGTACGAGTGGCTGGCCTTCATCAACAGCGAACTGCATGCCGGCAGCGTGCCGCTGTTCGATGCCGGGCTGGCACCGGCGCGGCGCGGCGCGGTCGCCGCCCGCCTGCTGCAGCGCTATGCCCATGCCGAGGCCATGCTGTGTACGCAGCCGTACCTGCTCGGCGAGCGCTTCGGCGTGGCCGATGCCTATCTGTTCACCGTGCTCGGCTGGCTGCCGCGGTTCGGCCTGTCGCTGGACGCGCTTCCGGCGTTGGCGGCGTACGCGGCGCGCATCGCGCAGCGTCCCAGCGTGGCGGCGGCGCTGGCCGCCGAGCAGGCGCTGCGCCCGGCCTGAGCGCGGCGCGCTGGCGGGGAGAGCATGACCTTCGGCGCTCGGCCGCGGCGCGGCGGCCGTGCTAGGTTGCCCGGGCCATTCGAAAGGGGATTTCGACCATGCTCATGCCGTTCCGCTGGATCGGCGCCCTGGCGCTCGCCAGTGCGTTGCCTGTCGCCGCCCACGCCGCCACCGCCGACAGCGGTTACCGGCAACCGCCCGAGCCGCTGCTGGGCGTGATGCGCGCCCCGCTCAATCCGACGCCGCGGCTGGACCCGACCGGGCGCACCCTGTTGCTGGTGGAGCGCCAGGCCTACCCGCCGATCGCGCGCGTCGCCGAGCCGTACCTGAAGCTGGCCGGAGTGCGCGTGGAACCGCGCACCCACGCCCGCCACGACATGTCCAACGGCTATGGCATCCGCGCCTGCCTGGACGGCTTCAGCCTGGTCGACGTGGCCAGCGGCAAGCAGACCGCGGTGACCCTGCCGGCCGGCGCCTGCCCGGCGCAGCCGGTGTGGTCGCCGGACGGGCGCCGCTTCGCCTTCAACAACACCGCGGCCGACCGCGTCGAACTGTGGCTGGGCGACGTCGCCACCGGCGCGGTGCGTCGCATCGACGGCGTGCAGCTCAACCCGGTACTGGGCGGCGAGATCCAGTGGCTGGGCGGCAGCGACACGCTGCTGGTGCGTGCGGTGCCCCAGGACCTCGGTCCGGCGCCGGTGAAGGCGGCGGTGCCGCCGGGGCCGGAGGTCAAGGAAGCGATCCGCGGCAAGGGCGAGAGCAGTACCTACGAGGCTCGCGACACCCTGTCCAGTCCCGAGGACGAGGCCCAGTTCACCTACTACGCCACGGCGCAGCTGGTCACTGTGGATGCCGCCAGCGGCAAGCTGCGCACGGTCGGCAAGCCGGCGGTGTACTCGGTGGTCGACGGTGCGCCGGACGGCCGCCACGTGCGCGTGGAGCGCCTGCAGCGCCCGTACTCCTACGTCACCACCTACGGCCGCTTCGCCCACGACGTGGCGGTGCTGGACCTGGCAGACGGCAGCGAGCGCGTGCTGGCGAACCTGCCGGTGGCCGATCGCGTGCCGGTACACGGCGTGCCCACCGGGCCGCGCGCCTACGGCTGGCGCGCCAACCAGCCGGCCACCCTGGTCTGGGCCGAGGCGCTGGACGGCGGCGACTGGAAGACCAATGTGCCGGCGCGCGACAAGCTGCTGACCCTGTCGGCACCGTTCACCGGCAAGCCGCGCGAACTGGCCAAGGTGACCCAGCGCTACGCCGGCCTGAGCTGGTTCGCGCAGGGCGGGCAGGCGCTGCTGGACGAGTACGACGAGAACCGCCACTGGCGCCGCACCACGCTGCTGGACGCGGACCGCCCCGGCAGCGCCGGGCGGGTGCTGTTCGACCTGTCCACCGACGACCTCTACGCCGATCCCGGCACGCCCGAGCTGCGTCGCCTGGCCAACGGCGAATACGTGCTGCGCGAGGACAACGGCGCACTGTTCCTGAGCGGGCAGGGCGCCACCCCGGCCGGCGACCGGCCGTTCCTGGATCGCTATGATCTGGCGAGCGGCAAGACCCAGCGTCTGTTCCGCAGCGGCGCCGATGTTGATGAGGCCTTCGCCGGGTTCGCCGGCGAGGACACCACCCGCCTGCTGACCTGGCGGCAGTCGCCGAGCGACCCGCCGAACGTCTACCTGCGCACGCTGGGCCAGGCGCAGCCGGCTGCGGCAGCCGGCGAGGCGGTGGTCGCCTCCACCCTGGCGCCGGTGACTCGCTTCCCCGATCCGACCCCGGTGGTGCGGCAGATCAAGAAGCGGCTGGTGACCTACAAGCGCAAGGACGGCGTGGAACTGTCCTTCACCCTGTACACGCCACCCGGCTACAAGGAAGGCACGCGGGTGCCGGCGATCCTCTACGCCTATCCGCTGGACTACGCCGATGCCTCCAAGGCCGGCCAGGTCAGCGGCGCCAACGACCGCGACTTCACCCGCCTGCATTCCTACCAACTGTTGCTGCTGGCCGGCTACGCGATCATCGACGACGCCGCGTTCCCGATCGTCGGCGACCCCAAGACCGCCTACGACACTTACCTGCAGCAGCTGGTGGAGAACGCGCAGGCGGCGGTGGACAAGGCGGTGGCGCTGGGTGTGGTCGACCGCGACCGCATCGGCGTCACCGGCCACAGCCACGGCGCGCTGATGGCGGCCAACCTGCTGGCGCACACCGACCTGTTCCGCGCCGGGGTGGCCACCAGCGGCAGCTACAACAAGACCCTGACCCCGTTCGGCTTCCAGAACGAGCGGCGCTCGTTCTGGGCCGCACCGGAGGTGTACGCGCAGGCCTCGGCGTTCTTCCACGCCGACAAGATCAACGAGCCGCTGCTGCTGGTACACGGCATGGACGATGCCAACCCCGGCACCGAGACCACCCAGGCCCCGCGCATGTTCCAGGCCATCCGCGGCCTCGGCGGCACCGCGCGGCTGGTGCTGCTGCCGTTCGAACCGCACTGGTACACCGCGCGCGAGTCCAACGAGGACGTGGTGGCTGAGATGCTGGAGTGGTTCGACCGCTACGTGAAGCAGGCGCCGCCGCGTGCGGCGTCGGCGTCACCGACCGCGGCGGCGCAGAAGCATTAGCAGGCGTAAGCAAAATGATCGACTTTGGCGCTCAGCTAGTCCTCTCGGGAGCTCTTAGCTTGGCGTTGAGTGGCGCCCTATTCTGGCTTTTGCGTTCATGGATATCAGAACGTTTGAAGAGCGCGATAAAGCACGAATACGACGAAAAGCTAGAGTCTCACAAAGCGCAGCTGCAGGCCCAGGCAGCTGTAGAGACCGAGCGACTCCGCTCTCAGCTAAGCATTCAAGCTACGGAGCACGCTGTCCGATTCCAAAGACTGCATGAGAAGAGGGCAGAAGTGGTAGGGCAGCTTTATTCTTTGCTGACAGAAGCCTACCGAAAGGCATCAACCTTTGCGTCGCCGGTTGAGTTGACTGGTGGGCCAGGGAAAGATGAGCAGTACATTGAGGCTCATAATAGTTTGTTCGATTTTTTTCAGTACTTTGATAGAAATAGAATCTACTTGCCAACATCAGAGTTGTGTGACTCAATTGATCAATTGGTTGAGGGTATTCGGCGGCAAATCGCTAGCTTCGGCATGTACACGCAGCACAAGGATGAGGGGCTGAATTCAAAGGCTCTCGAAAGAAAGTACGATGTCTGGATGAGGGCTTGGGAATTTATGGAAAAAGAGGTTCCTCTCGCTAAAGCTAAGCTTGAGGATGAGTTTAGGTTTATTTTGGGCGGATGATGATTATTGCAAATCCTTCAGGGTCAATGCTCCTTCGCTGCGCAACCTAATTTAGATGCTGGCCTCTGCATGAATCCTTACTACATCTATGCACTCAAGGATCCACGCAGAACACCTGCTATTCCTTTCTATATCGGTAAGGGTACAGGGATTCGGGCGTGGGAGCACACATTGAGAGTCGACAAGACTCGTAAGGGTGAGAGAATTGAGAAAATTAAAGCTGATGGTTATGATGTAATCACTGCGGTTCTCGCGGATGACCTGACGGAATATCAAGCTTTGAAGCTCGAAGCGGAGTTGATATCCGCTTTTGGGAGCGAATTGGCTGGGGGGTGTTGACAAACTCAGTCATACCGGAGGGTGTGAGGAAGAAGGTCAAAGATGACTTGATAATTCCTTCTGGAGTCGTAGAAAAGGCTCAAATTGGTCTGGAATTTTTAAAGTCATCTATTCTTGAGTTGGCTCGAGCTAATCCGGAAGGTGTCCTTAATTCGGATGTCGCAAAGGCACTTGGCCTGCAGAGTGACTATCTTGGCGGCTCAAAAGATTATTTGAGTTGGAGTGTACTTGGACTGCTTATGCGTGAGGGCAAGATGGTTCGAGTAGAGCCTAAGAGACATAAGGTCACGACTAAGTAGTGATAGGCAGTTCATCCAAGCCGAAGTGACTTTTCCATGCGGCTTGAGCCAGATGCTTATCCATCGCTCCCTTCTACCAAGGTCGGAACGACGCCCTCCCCGCCGAAGGACTATGCTCGGAGCCGGTGCACCGGCCTTGGGAGGGGCGGCATGGACTACGCGACGCTGTACCGGCGTTCGATCGAGCGGCCCGAAGAGTTCTGGGCCGAGCAGGCCAGGGCGATCCACTGGGAGCGGCTGCCGCAGGCGATCCTGGAGTACGACACGCCGCCGTTCCGGCGCTGGTTCGCCGGCGGGCTGACCAATCTGTGCCACAACGCGGTGGACCGGCATCTGCCCGAACGCGCCACGCAACTGGCGCTGGTCGCGGTGTCCAGCGAAACCGGGCAGACTCAGGAGATCACCTATGCGCAGCTGCATCGCGAGGTCAACGCCTTCGCCGCGGTGCTGCAGCGGCTGGACGTGCAGCGGGGCGACCGCGTGGTCATCTACATGCCGAACATGGCCGAGGCGGTGTACGCGATGCTGGCCTGCGCGCGTATCGGCGCGGTGCATTCGGTGGTGTTCGGCGGCTTCGCCGCGCACAACTTGGCGCTGCGCATCGACGACGCGCGGCCCAAGCTGCTGATCGCCGCCGATGCCGGCAGCCGCGGCGGCAAGCGCATTCCCTACAAGCCGCTGGTCGATGCCGCCTGCGCGGAGGCCAGTGCGCCGCCGCCGACGGTGCTGATCGTCTCGCGCGGGCTGGATCCGGCGCAGCCGCGCTTGCCCGGGCGCGACGTCGACTATGCCGAGCTGCGCGCCGAGGTCGGCGATGCGCAGGTGCCGGTGGTGTGGCTGGAATCCAACGAGCCCAGCTACCTGCTGTACACCTCCGGCACCACCGGCAAGCCCAAGGGCGTGCAGCGCGATGTCGGCGGGCATGCGGTGGCGCTGGCGTTGTCGATGCGCACGGTGTTCGACTGCGGCCCGGGGCAGACCATGTTCTCCACCTCCGACGTGGGCTGGGCGGTGGGGCATTCGTACAACGTATACGGCCCGCTGATCGTCGGCGCGACCTCGCTGCTGTACGAAGGCCTGCCGGTGCAGCCGGATCCGGGCGTGTGGTGGGCGCTGTGCGAGAAGTACCGGGTGCGCACCATGTTTTCCTCGCCGACCGCGATCCGCGTGCTGAAGAAGCATCCGGCGCGCTACCTGCGCGAGCGCGACCTGAGTGCGCTGCGCTATCTGTTCCTGGCCGGCGAGCCGCTGGACGAGCCGACTGCGTTGTGGATCGGCGAAGCGCTGGGCAAGCCGGTGATCGACAACTATTGGCAGACCGAAACCGGCTGGCCGGTGCTGACCCTGTTACCGGGCGTCGAGTTGCGGCCGGTGAAACCGGGATCGCCCGGCTTTCCCAATCTTGGGTACCGCACGCGCATCGTCGACGAGCACGGCGTCGAGGTGCCGGCCGGGCGCAAGGGCGTGCTGGTGATCGAGCCGCCGTTGCCGCCGGGCTGCATGACCACGGTGTGGAACGACGACGCGCGCTTCCTGCGCAGCTACTTCAGCCATTTCGATACGTTGCTGTACAGCTCGCTGGACTGGGCGATCCGCGACGAGGAAGGCTATACCTTCATCCTCGGCCGCACCGACGACGTGATCAACGTGGCCGGACATCGCCTGGGCACGCGCGAGATCGAGGAAGCCATCGCCGGCCACGCCGACGTGGCCGAGGTCGCGGTGATCGGCATGCATGACGAACTGAAGGGGCAGGTGCCGGTGGTGTTCGCGACGCTGAAGCAGGTCGCGCCGGATGCCGCGGCAGTGGTCGAGGAACTGCGCCAGTGCGTGGTGCAGCGTCTTGGCGCGGTGGCGCGCCCGGCGCAGGTGTATCTGGTGCAGGCCTTGCCGAAGACGCGGTCGGGCAAATTGTTGCGGCGCTCGCTGCAGGCGCTGGCCGAACAGCGCGATCCGGGCGATCTGTCGACGCTGGACGATCCCGGCGCGCTGGAGGAAATCCGTCGCGCCTTGCGCGGTTGACGTGCGACCGGCGACGCCGGCGCAGCCGCGCCGGCGTCCGCATCGCCGATCAGCTCAGCCCTTCGGCCTGCAGCGCCGCCTGCACCTGCGGATCGGCGGACATGCGTTCGAAATGCAGTTGCAGATTGGGGCCGAGCGCGATCTGCTGCGCGCGCGCCCAGCGCAGGGTGACGAACAGGTAGGCATCGGCGATGGAACGGCGCGCGCCGCCCAGCCAGGTCTGCTGTTCCAGCGCAGCTTCCACGCGCGCGTACAGCGTGCGCACGCGTTCGCGTGCATGTTCCTGGGTGCGGGCGATCACCGCGGCATCGTCGAGATAGCGGGTGCTGCCGAACAGCGGATGAAACGCCGGGTGCAGATCGGCGTTGAGGAAGGCCAGCCAGCGCTGCACTTCGGCACGGCTGCGCGGGCTGCCGTCGCCGGCCAGGTGCGCGTCGGGCACGAGATCGGCGATGTAGTTGAGGATCGCCGAGTTCTGGGTGAGCACCCAGTCGTCCATCTGCAGCGCAGGCACCGCGCCGGCCGGATTGATCGCCAGGTACGCCGGCGCCTTCATCGCCGCGGCATCCAGCAGCTTCAGTTCGAACGGCAATCCGGCCCAGCGCAGCGCGATGTGATCGGCCAGCGAACAGGCGCCGGGCTTGGAATAGAGTTTCATGGCAGGCGGCTCCGCATCGGTCAGGACGGCAGAGCGTACCTGCTGCGCGGGGCGCTTGGCGATGAAGGCGCGCCTTGCGTGGCGCGCGCGCCTGCGTCAGGACATGCCTGTGTGGCGAACAATCAGGACGCGTTGCGTGGACGCAGCTTCTGCACGCGATAGAACGTGTGGTCGCCGATGGTCGCGACCTGATAGGCATTGCGCCAACTCGGGCTGGCGATGGCATGCGCGGCGAAGTGGCTGGCGCCCGGCACGATCTCCTTGCGCTGGCCCTGCGGCAGCGCCCAGTTGCGCTCGGCGGCGAAGGCGACCTTGACCGCATCGGCCCAGGCGTCGTCGTTCTTCAGTTCGGTGCCCGGCTTCACCAGGCCTGGCGCGAACTGCTTGCGTGCGGTGACCACCTGGCACATCGAATCGCCCCACAGGCCGCTGTCCAGGCGACGCAGCGCCACTTCGGCGACGGCTTGTTGTCCGCGCAGCGTCTGGTCGCGCGCTTCCAGGTACACGGTGGTGCTGAGGCAAAGCGAATCGGCAGCGGGTTGCGGCAACAATTGCGAGAGCCAGAGAATCCAGGCCAGTTTCATCGTACTCCTTGCTCCGTATGGGCCGTCGTCGTGGCGCTGCGCCGGGATGGCGCGGCAAGCGATGCGGCTTGGCGTCATGGGGAGGCGGCCTGTCACGGGCCGCCCGGGTGCCGGCAATCTGAAGTCCGGCGGATCCGCCAAGATGGGCGGATCGAGAAGAGGCGCGAACGATAGGGGCCGGTTCCCGAATCGCAACTGAATCCCGAGTGTTGACAGGGTTCACATCTCGCTGTGTCGAGATGCCGTCGTGCCTGGCCGCACGACGGCATTGTGCAGCGCCGCACTGCGGCGCATGAGGCTCAGGGAAACTGCCTGCGCTGCATCAGCATGGCGTACACCTTCACCACCGGATCGGCGTGTCCGCTCAGTTGCGCCAGGCGTTGATCGCGATCCGGCCAACGCTGCGCCTGATCGGCGAGCACGCGCAGATCGCCGAACCAGGTGTCGTGATCGCGTGCGTAATACGGGCCGCTCAGCAGCGTGGCGAGCAGGTGCATGCCGCGGTCGCGCGCCGCGCCCGCCGGCGCGTACTCGAGATAGCGCAACAGTTCGCGCAGGCGCGCACGCTGCACGCGGCCGCTGTCGTCGCTGGCGGCGGTCTGCTGCAGCACGCCGTGGTCGAGTTGGTCGAGGAACTCGATCGATGCTTTTTCCGTGGCCGCATCGCCTGCACTGGAAGCCGGATCCAGCAACTGCGTGCGGATGTTGTAGCCGGCCTGGCGGATCAGCGAGATCGCATCGGCGTCGATCGACTGCGCGGGGAGCTGCGGTGCCGGCACGATGCGCTCGGCCGGCAGCTCGGCGACGAAGCGCTGTTCCAGCAGCCAGTGGTTGCCGAGCACGCTGGAAGGGCAGCGCGTCTGCGCAAGATGCGCAGCGACGTAGCCGCGGTAGGCGGCGTGCAGGCGCTCGCGCAGGGCGCTGTCGGACACTTGTTGCAGCACCAGCGGCATGTCGCCGGCCACGCTGAGTTCGGTGGCGGTGAAACCGGCGTCGTCGCCGCGGATGCGTTCGAACATGCGCACCAGGCTGTCGCCGAGCTGTGCCTGTCCCGCAGTGTCCAGCGGCGCCGCGGCGAGCGCCATCTTCAGCGCCGGGGCGGTGTCGGTTTCGTGTTGCGCCGCGTCCACGCGTGCGGCGATTGCGCTGGCGCGCGCTGCCGGTGGTGCCGGCTGCAATGCGCTGGCCAACGCATAGGTCGGGCTGGGATCGTCGAGATAGTCCGCATCGCAACTGCCGGCGTGCGGCGTCGGCAGCGCGGCGAACAACGCCTGAACCTGCGCTGGCGTGGCGTGTTGTGCGGCGCGTGTCTGCAGCGTCAGCCGATCCAGACCAGCGGTGCGCGGTGAGCGAAGTTCGTCGTCGTGCTCTTCGTCGATGCTGCCGACGCGGGCCAGGCCTGGCATGCGCCGTTGCGCGCGCTCGGCCAGTGTCACGGCCTGTTGGGTCAGCCGTTGCGCGGCAGCGGCCCGGTTGCCGTCGGCTGGAAGATCGGCGGATGCAGCCAAGCGCAGCAGCACATCGGCCTGGAAGTCGGCAGGCAGCGCCTGCGCCGCAGCCAGCACCGCACTCGCAGGTGGCCCGGGCACGGCGCTACCGTTCATCGAATCGGCGCCAGCGGACGGCGGCGTCTGCGCACTGGCCGGACCGGCAGGGGGGTGTGTTGCGAGGGAAGCCGGCGCTGCGGGTTGCGCGCTGTGGGCGGTGGCCACGCGTTGCAGCAGCGGCACGCAGGCGCCGGCGACCAGCAGCGCGAGAAGCAGATGGCGGGGACGTGGGGCGTAACGCATGGGAACTCCTGAAGGCGGGCGACGGACTGCACGGCGCATGGGCGCCGTGCAGGACCGGGGAGCGCACTCCCCGGGCGACCATCCAGTGGTCAGTTGTAGCGCGCGGTGTTGCGCGGCACGTTGGCGCGAATCACGCCGAGCGGATCGTCGGTGATGATGCTGGTGAAGCCGGCAGTGACCTGCGCGCGGAAGTCCGGACGGTCGTCGGCGGTCTCGTTGCCGAAGTACTTGGTACGGGTCAGGTAATCGTCGAGCGAGGCACAGCAGGTGCCGTTGCTGCGCACGTAGTGCTGGCCGTCATGGCTGCTGAGGCGGTACTCGGGCACCGGCGAGAACGCGCCGATCGCGCGTTTCTGCGCCTGGTTCTCGGCCAGCAGTTCGGCGGTCGGGTCGCCGCGGCGGGGCTGCTTGTTGCCGATTTCCAGCCAGGCGAAGCCGTTTTGGCGACGCGCCTCGTTGATCCAGGCGTTGACCCGGCACGCCGGCGTGTCGCCGCGCCCCGAGCCGCACTCGCCGACGTAGCCGCCATCGGCCAGCCTGTCCATGTCGCCGGCGTAGATGGTCGGCGCGAATGGCACACCCTTGGTGAAGCGGGTGATCTCGCTGGGCGTCTTCGGCAGCAGCGAGGCGCTGAATTTCAGCACCACCTGGTTCTCCATGCGGAACGCATGGACCTGGTCGGCCGCGCGCGAGACTGCATCCAGGTTCTTCAGATCAAGCACCACCACCATGTGGTTGGCGTAGGTCACCACGGT
This sequence comes from Xanthomonas sp. LF02-5, assembly GCF_034105325.1. Classification (NCBI taxonomy): domain Bacteria; kingdom Pseudomonadati; phylum Pseudomonadota; class Gammaproteobacteria; order Lysobacterales; family Lysobacteraceae; genus Xanthomonas; species Xanthomonas sp. LF02-5. The sequence goes on from NZ_JAXGGF010000001.1 coordinate 536,279, forward strand.
GTTCAGCGCCTTGGCCAGCGAGGTCGGATTGTCGTTGGTCTTGGCGAAGTTCTTGTCGCGCAGGAACGAGTTGACCAGATCATGACTGGTCAGGGTGCTGATGTCCGGATTCCAGCCCTTCGGATTGGTCGCCGGCTGGAAGATATAGAAGCCGGGCTCGTGATACACCACGCGACCGGCGTTCTGGTCGTGGAACAGCCAAAGGATGCCGTCGGAGGCCTGCTTGACATCGAGTTCGATCGCTTCGATGTTGTTGTTGTAAGTGCTGAGGATCGAGCAGGTGGAGTTTTCCGCGCAGCCGTTGCCGACCAGCCCGCGATGCGAGATCACCACGACATCGGCGTGATTCCCTTGGTAGGGATTCTTCATCACGTTGAGGATATGTTGCGGGTTCCAGTTGCTGGCGGCCGACGCCATGCCGGACAGCGTGGCCAGCGACGCGCAGGCCAGCGCCAGGGCGAGAACCTTGGCGGGTTTCTTGGGCAGTTTCATGTGCTCTCTTCCGTTCGGGGTTGATGGAATGAAGTGAAGCAGCGCAGCGCGCGGCAACCGCCGCGCCCATGGGCGCGGTTGTCTGCAGCGCAATGCTCGAAGCGACGGGCATCGTCCTGGCGTTGCATGCCACCCGTCTGAAACTGGAATCCTGGCGACACCCCGCGTGGGCCACCGCGCGGTGTCGCCGGGATTTGGACCGAGGCCGGCTACCGTGGCGTGTCCGCGCCGTGCAGGTAGCGTTGCAATGCCAACGGCTCGTCGGTTTGGATCATGCTGACGCCGTGCTTGCGCAGCCCACCCCAGACCGCGGCCGGATCGCGCAGCGCGCGCTGGTCGGTGTAGTTGGCCGACAGCCGCATCGGCCTGCCGCTGGCGATGTCGTTGGTCATGGTGTTGACGAACAGGCGCGCGTGCGGCGCCAGTTCGCGCTGCGCGATGTCCAGCACCACCGGGTCGTCGAACATCAGCTGCACCACCGCCGGCTGCAAGCTGGCGGCGCGGCGCAGGGCCTGCTCGGGCGGCAGCGTCGATTCACGCTGCAGGTACAGCGCCTGCACCGCGATGTCGGCCTTGCGCGCGCGCTGCAGCACCGCAGCGGGCGCGTCCAGCGGCACGTTGAGCAGCACGTCGCGTTGCGCGCCGGCGGCCTCCACCACGTCGATCACCTGGTCCAGCGCCGCGGCCTTGACGTCCAGGTTCACCAGGACCTTGTCGCGCGCCACGGCCAGCGCCTGCGCCAGCGTCGGCGGATGCCGCGCGGTGAGCGTGCTGTCGCGGCCGCCACCTCGGCTGCGTACGCGCAAGGCGGCGATCTGCGCCGCGTCCAGATCGGCCACCGCGCCGTGCCCGTCGGTGGTGCGGTCCACCGTCTCGTCGTGCATCAGCACCAGCGCGCCGTCGCGGGTGGTGCGCACGTCGATCTCGACCATGTCCACGCCGCGCGCGATGCACGCGGCGATGCCGTCCAGGGTGTTCTCCGAGGCGAACGTCCAGCAGGCGCGGTGCGACACCACCAGCGCCGGCCCATGCGGGTCGCGCAGCCGGTCGGGCAGGCTTGGCGTTGCCGCCATGGCCAGGACCGGCATCGACAGCACGGCGCTCATCAGCAGTCTCCGGCAGCGCATGCTCACCATCTCCAGGTCAGCGACGCGTTGTAGTTGCGGCCGAAGATCGGCCGCGCGTAGATCGCGTCGGCGGTGCCCTGGCCGGACAGCGTGTCCACGCGCGCATTGCCCTCGGTCAGGCCGAGCGCGTTGCCGACGTTGGCGGCGTGCAGCTGCAGCTCCAAGTGCGCGCTCAACCGCGCGAACAGGCCCAGGTCGTAGGTGGTATAGGCGGGCAGGGCGGTGGCGTTGGTGTAGTCGACGTAGCGCTGGTCCATGCGATAGGCGGTCGCCGACAGTTCCAGCGGCCGGCCGTCGATGTCGAAGTACAGGGTCGGGCTGATCGACGCCATGAACTTCGGGATGCGCGAGATCTGCTTGCCGTCCAGGTCGCCGTAGCTGAGGCCGGTGGTCGCGTTGCTCAGACCGCGCGTCTGCGGATCCTGCAGCGTGGCCGAACCGGTGATGCCGAACAGCGGCAGCGGCCGCCAGGTGAACTCCGATTCCAGGCCCAGGGTGCGGGTCTTGCCGACCAGCGCCAGGCTCTGCACCGCACCGCTGCCGTCGAGCACGATGGCGCTGATCGACAGATCGTTGAAGCGGCTCCAGAAGCCGACCGTGGAGAACGAGAAGGTGTCGCCGAAGCTGCCGCGCAGGCCGGCCTCGGCCTGGTCGATATCGGTGACGTCGGCGTTCTGTGTCTGGTAGACGTTCTGCAGCCGCGGCAGGCGCTGCGACTGGGTGTAGCGGGCGAAGGTCTGCAACTGCGGGGTCAGCGCGAACTCGGCACCGAGCGTCCACTGCGTGGCATGGCGATGATCGGTGCGCGGGCTGAACGCGCCGCTGAGCCCGCCGACGTTGTCGTCGGCCAGCGTGGTCGGATCGCCGAGATTGCGCGTGGTGGTGGCGTAGACGCCGCCGTTGGCGTTGTAGCGGGTGTAGCGCACGCCGGCATCCAGGCCAAGGCGGCCGAAGCGCACCGAGTCCCACAGGTACGGCGACAGGTAGGTGCCGTTGGCGAAGCCACTGGTGACGCCATTGCCGTAGCGCACGAAGCCGTTCTGGGTGACCGAACCGACCACGTTGCCGGCGGCGTCGTAGGCCAGTACGTCCAGGCGCTGCGCGTTGTTCTGCAGCGTGGTCAGCACGGTGTTCTGCAACCGGTCCTGGCGGTATTCGAAGTGCTGCACGTTGAGGCCGGCGGTGAGCGTGTGCTGGCCCAGCGCGGTGTCGTCGAACGCCTTGCTCAGGCGCAGATCGTCGGACAGCGTGCGCAGATGCGTGCGCGTATTCCACAGGCCGCTCTCCAGCACCAGGCCGTTGGCCGCGGCTGGATCGTAGGCGGCGCCGTTGCGGCTGGCGACGTAGCCGACCCGCGCCACCCGCGCACCGAAGCCGCTGCGCGCGCGGCCGAGTTGCGTGTTGAGGTAGGTGCCGGCGTCGTAGGGCGCGGCGCCGGAGAACAGCGCGGTGTAGTCCACCTCCGCATCGACGAAGCGCATGCGGTTGTTGAGGGTCAGGCCGTCGCCCAGATCCCACTCCAGGTGCGTGCCGAGTTGCTTGACCTTGCTGTGGATGCCGTCGGCCAGGTCGAGGTTGCGCGCCAGCGGGCCGTTGCCGTCGAAGCTCAGCGCGGTGGTGTGGCGCAGGTCGTTGGACAGCAGGGTGCCGTCCAGCGGATCGATCAGCGCCGACAGCGATTGCGACGGGTTGCGTGGGTCGGCCAGGGGGATCGGGTTGTAGAAGGCGGTCCGGTCGTTGAGGTACTTGGCGTCGACGTCGAGGATCGCATCGCCCATCAGGAAGGTCAGGTTGCCGCGCAACTGGCCACCCTGGTCGGCGGTGTAGCCGGTGCGACGCAGGCCGTCGTCGCTGCGGTGGTAGCCGCCGATGCTGTACAGCACGTTCTCGCTGAGCGGGCCGGCGCTGTAGGCGTCCTCGCGGCGCAGGCCGTCGCTGCCGACGCTCATGCGCACCGCGCCTTCGGGGGTGGCGGTGCCGTGGCGGGTGATGGCATTGACCGTGCCGCCCGGCGCGTTGGTCGCGAACAGCGGCGAGGTGCCGCCGCGCACCACCTCCAGGCGCTCGGTCATCATGTCCAGCGCGAACAGGGTGTCGACGTTGAAGAAGCTTTCCTGCGGCTCGTCGAACAGGGTCAGGCCGTCTTCCTGGTATTGCACGTAGTACCAGCCGCCCGCCGGCAGGCCGCGCACGTAGAGGTTCTGGCCGCCGCCCTGGCCGCCGGAGGGTTCGGCGGAGAAGCCGGGGACCGCCCGCAGCATGTCCACGCTGCTGCTCGGGGTGCTGCGCTCCAGGCGTTCCTTGGACACCACGCTGATCGCGAAGGGGGCGTCCTTCTGCGACTGGCCCTGCGGCGTGCCGGTGACCACGATCTGGTCCAGCGTGGTGGTGGCGTCTGCCGGGGGTGCTGGCGCGTCCTCGGCATGGACGGTCGCGGCGCTGCCGAGGATGGACGCGAGCGCCAGTGCCAGCAGGATCGGGTGCGGATGAACGGTACGCATGAAGACCCCCAGTAAAAGAATGTGGGGTTAATACTATTTACCATGTATGAAACTTAGATGTCCACGTGCTAGGTTGTTGCGGTTCGTGCATCCATCACGCTTTGCGTCCGCCTATGCCGCATTCCGATTTCCCGCCGCGCGTCAGTGCCGGCGGCCGCCAATTGCTCGACCGTGTGTTCAAGACCGGGGTGCAGACCCAGGCGGCGCTGAGCCGCGACCTGGCTCTGTCGCAGCCCACCGTGGCGCGCCTGCTGCAGGGCTTCGTGCAGGACCGCATGGTCCAGCTCAGCGCCCGTGCCGCCGAGGGTCGCGGTAATCCCAGCGTCGATGTGCGGCTGGCGCCGGATTACGCCTACGCCTTCGGCATCGGCCTGATGGGCGACGTGGTGGCGCTGGCGCTGGTGGATTTCGCCGGCACCGTGCGCGGCCAGCGCCGCGTGGGCCTGGCCGACATGCGCCGCGCGCCGGTGCTGGCGCAGTTGCAGCGATTCCGTGCGGAGCTGCTGGCCGAGACCGGCGTGGACCCGGCGCGGGTGGTCGGCATGGGCATGGCGATTTCGGCGTTCTTCACCGGGCAGGGCCGGCAGATGGCCGGGCCGCCGGCGCTGGAGGACTGGACCCAGGTGGACCTGGTGCCGATCCTGGAAGACGCCCTGGGCTGCGCGGTCACCATCGAGAACGATGGCGCGGCGGCGGCGGTGGCCGAGAGTCTGTACGGGGTCGGCCGCGACTGCCGCGACTTCGTCTACCTGCACCTGACCAACGGCTTCGGCGGCGGCATCATCGCCGATGGCCGGCTGTTCCGTGGCCACCGCGGCAATGCCGGCGAGTTCGGCGGCATCTGGACTGTCGGCGGCATGGCGTATCCGAACCTGGACGCGCTGCTGTCGCTGGTGCGCGCGGCCGGCCAGGACTACGCCGGAGTCGAGCAGATGCTCGGCGCGATCGACGCGCACACCCCGGGCGTGGACGCCTGGCTGGACATGGCCGAGGCACCGTTCTCGCAGTTGTGCGCGTATCTGGCCTATGCGCTGGATCCGCAGGCGATCGTGATCGGCGGGCGCCTGCCGGCCGCGATCGCGCAGCGCCTGATCGAGCGCATCCGCATCCCGCGCGCACCCAACCGGCACGGCCTGGCGCCGCCGCTGCCGCAACTGTGCATTGCCCGCACCGTCGGCGACGCGGTGACCCTGGGCGCGGCGTTGATGCCGCTGCAGCGGGCGTTTTTCGCCTGAGACATGCGCGTGCGCTGTGCGCCGCGTTCAAGCCAGCGACATGGCGCCGTGTCGCCGAGGATTCGGGCCTGATGCTCGCTCGTTGCGTCGCAGCGTCCGCTGTCTCAGCCGCTGCTGGCGTTGGCCGCCAGGCCGGCACCGATCGGATGCGATCGCCGGCGTCCCGTCAACAGCGCCAGCAGCAGGCACAGCGCCCCGCATAGCAGCGGGCCGGCCGCCATCGCCCAGCACAGCAGCAGGCAGTGCCCGTCGCGGTAGGCCAGCGCATCCAGCAGCACGCCGATCAGCACCACCCCGGCGGCCAGGGCGACCTGTGCGGCGGCGGTCAGTGCGGCGAAGCACAGCGCATGCTCGGCGACCGCACGGGTCGCGGTGCACTGCGCGTGCCAGGCCCATACCAGTTGCCCGCCGCTGCCGCCGATGGCGCCGATGCAGGCCGCTGCGGCCAGGCTCAGCAGCGGCTGCGCCGGCAACGCCAGCGCGAACAGCGGCGCGCACAGCAACAGGGCGCCGCCGAGCCAGGCCAGCCGTTGCGTCGGCGTGCGCTGCCGGCCCCAGCGCGCGGCCAGCGGTTGCACCAGCACCGTGCCGAGCGCATAGGCGATCAGGACCGCACTGCCCCAGCCGGGCGAGAGCAGGCCGTAGGCGGCCACGTACGGGGCGAGCTTGGTGAACGCGGGCAGGGTCAGCGAGACCGCTGCGATCAGTGCCAGCGGCTGCCAGGGAATCGCGCGCCACGAGGGCGCTCGGTCGATCGCGATCACGGCCGTGGCGTCGGCGGGGGCCGGGTGCGCAGTGGCGTGATGGCGCAGCACCCGCTGCAACTGCCAGGCGCACAGCATCGCCACCGCCGCCAGCACCGCGCTGGCCTGCAGCGCCAGGCTGCCGCCATCGGTCCCGCGCGCCAGCACCGCACCGACCACGCTGCTGATCAGCAGCGCCGCCGCGCCGCTGCCGGCCAGGCGCAGCGCGCTGGCGCCGTCGTGGCCGCGCCAGGGCCACTGCGCCAGGCTCAGCAAGGTGTTCTGGGCCACGTCGCAGGCGGCGTAGGCCAGCCGGAACAGCAGGCTCACCGCCAGCACATAGCCGAGCCGCCGCGGCGGCGGCAGCAAGGGTGCGGCGAACACCAGCAGCAGCGCCAGCGCCGCGGCGGCCAGGCCGTGCCATTGCAGGCGCCCGGCGCTGCGCACGTCGCGCAGGCGCCGGCGCAGGCCCCAGCCGGTGCCGAGGCCGATCGCGGCGCTGAGCAGCAGGCCCAGCGCCAGCACCAGCCCGGCCGTGATCGCGCGCAGGCCGGCATGTTCGGTCATCGAGTAGATCAGCAGCAGTTCGCCGGCGTACCACAGCAGGCTCTTGCCGAAATGCGCGCCGGCATACGCCGCCAGCGCCGTCTGCGGCAGGCGGGGCAGGGCGGGCAGGGGCGAGGGGTGCGGCATGCCCAGGCTTATAGCCGCGCGATGCGACAGCACCAAGTCCGCCGCGCCGGCTTGCTAGGATCGAAGGCGCTGGTCCCCGTCGTTCGAGGAGTTCGCCGATGTCGCTGTCATGGTCATGGCCCCGGTTGCTGTGCCTGTGTCTTGCCGCCTTCGCTGCGCCTGCCGTCGCGTCCGTGGCCGCGCGCCCGCAGGCGGTGTATCAGCTGTCCGCCGCCGACCTGTTGCGTCTGCTGCGCGGCGATGCGCAGGCCGCGGCGACGCCGCTCGCCGGCAGCGCCGAGCAACGCCGCGCGCAGGCCGGCGCGCTGGCGCGGCTGTACATCGCCGGCGTCGCCGACGCCAGCGAAGGCAGACAGTGGTGCGCCGGCGCGCAGGGCGTGCTGACGCACGAACTGGTCGATCGCGTGTTCACCGCGCTCGCCGCGCTGCCGCCGGCGCAGTTGCGGCAGCGCGCCGCGGTTCCGGTGGAGCAGGCGCTGCACGACGCGTTCCCCTGCGCGGCGCGTTGAGCGTCACAGGCCCGTCGGTGACGGGCGCCGGGCCTGACTGCTGCGGGCGACCTGGGCTTGCGCGTGCCGGGATCGAGAGCGATCGCCGACTGTGCCCGACAGAGCGCCGCGTGCGTCGACGCGACGCTGCCCGCGATGGTCGCCGATGGCCGACCAGGTCAGCGCACGCCCTACAACTGCGCCGCCAGCCGGCTGCCCTGGGCGATGGCGCGCTTGGCGTCCAGTTCGGCGGCGACATCGGCACCGCCGATCAGGTGCGCGCTGCGGCCGGCGGCCTGCAGCGCCGCCTGCAGGTCGCGCCGCGGTTCCTGGCCGGCGCAGACCACCACCGTGCCCACCGGCAACAGTTGCTCGGCGCCGTCCACGCGGATGCGCAGGCCGCTGTCGTCCACGCCCAGGTATTCGACGCCGCCGAGCATGGTCACGCCCTTGGCCTTGAGCGTGGCGCGATGGATCCAGCCGGTGGTCTTGCCCAGCCGCGCGCCGGGCCGGCCCGGGCTGCGCTGCAGCAGCCACACGCTGCGCGCCGGCGGCTCCGGGCGTGGCTTGCACAGCGCGCCACGGCCTTCGAATTGCGGGTCCACGCCCCACTCGGCCATCCAGCGCGCCGGGTCCAGCGCGGTCGACTCGCCGGCGTGCACCAGGAACTCGCCGACATCGAAGCCGATGCCGCCGGCGCCGATGATCGCGACCTTGTCCGCGGCCTGCACCCGGCCCTGCAGCACGTCCAGATAGCTGACCACACTGGGATGGTCGGCGCCGGGGAAATCCACCGTGCGCGGCACGATGCCGGTGGCTAGCACCACCTCGTCGAAGTCGGCCAGCAGGGCCGCATCGGCGGTGGTCTGCAGGCGCAGTTCCACGCCGGTAGCGTCGATCTGGTGGCGGAAGTAGCGCAGCGTCTCGTGGAATTCCTCCTTGCCGGGAATCCGCTTGGCCACGTTGAACTGGCCGCCGATCTCGCTGGCGCTGTCGAACAGGGTGACGCGGTGGCCGCGCTGCGCGGCCACGGTGGCGCAGGCCAGGCCGGCCGGGCCTGCGCCGACCACGGCGATGCGCTTGGGCGCGCGGGTCGGCAGGTAGTTCAGTTCGGTCTCGGCGGCCGCGCGGGGATTGACCAGGCAACTGGCGGTCTTGTTCTCGAACACGTGGTCCAGGCAGGCCTGGTTGCAGGCGATGCAGGTGTTGATCGCCTGCGCCTGGCCGCGCTGCGCCTTGTTCGCCCATTCCGGGTCGGCCAGCAGCGGCCGCGCCAGCGACACCATGTCGGCGCCGCCGCCGGCCAGGATGCGCTCGGCCACGTCGGGCATGTTGATGCGGTTGGTGGCGATCAGCGGCAGCCGCACGTGCGGCTTGAGCTTGGCGGTCACCGCGGCGAAGGCCGCGCGCGGCACCGAGGTGGCGATGGTCGGCACGCGTGCTTCGTGCCAGCCGATGCCGGAGTTGATGAGGGTCGCGCCGGCGGCCTCGATCGCCTGCGCCTGCAGCACGATCTCCTGCCAGTCGCTGCCGTCCTCGACCAGGTCCACCAGCGACAGCCGGTAGACGATGATGAAGTCCGGTCCGCAGGCGGCGCGGATGCGGCGCACGATCTCCACCGCAAAGCGCATGCGCTTGGCCGCATCGCCCCCCCAGGCGTCGTTGCGGCGGTTGCTGCGCGGGGCGATGAACTCGTTGATCAGATAGCCTTCCGAGCCCATCACCTCGACGCCGTCGTAGCCGGCCTCGCGCGCCAGCCTGGCGGCGTGTGCGTAGGCATCGATCTGGCGTTCGACGCCGCGCGCCGACAGTGCGCGCGGGGTGAACGGGTTGATCGGCGCCTTGAGCTTCGACGGTGCCACCGACAGGGGGTGGTAGGCGTAGCGCCCGGCGTGCAGCAGTTGCAGGCAGATCTTGGCGCCATGCGCGTGCACCGCGGCGGTCACCTGCCGGTGCGGGCGCACTTCCCATGGCCAGGACAGCTTGCCGCCAAACGGTTTCAGCCAGCCGACCACGTTCGGTGCGAAGCCGCCGGTGACGATCAGGCCGACGCCGCCGGCGGCGCGCTCGGCGAAGTACGCGGCCAGTTTGGGGAAGTCGCGGGCGCGGTCTTCCAGGCCGGTGTGCATGGAGCCCATCAGGATGCGGTTGCGCAGCTGGGTGAAGCCCAGGTCCAGTGGGGCGAACAGGTGCGGGTAGGCGATGGGGGTGGGGTCGGGCTGGCCGGGGGCGGGCGACATGGCGTGGATACGCAAGCGTACGGAAGGGCGCAGGGTGCCGTGAAACTTGGGCTACGGCAAGAGGGGCGTTGCCTTAAGCCGCCTTTACATCGCTCTGGGATTTTGAAGCATGGCGCTTAGAAGCAAGAGCGACAGCTTCCGCTGACGCGGGTCACTTTTCTTTGCTTGTGCAAAGAAAAGTAACCAAAAGAAGCGCTTCACCACAGCCGAAGGCTGGTCAAGCACACCCCGCAGCGCGCCTTCCGCGCTGCGCGCTCCGGGTTCGCAGCCACGACGGGCATTTTTCGACGGCACATCCATGTGCCGGCGAAAAACGACGCGCATCCTGCGCATCGCCCTTCGGGTATTCGCCCGCCGTGGCTGCCGCGCCGAGGGGACCCGGTAGATCAAAAGCAAAGCGAAAGCACAGCAACAGCACAGCAACAGCAACAGCGGGAGCAGGAGCGGGAGCGGTTACGGTCGGCTGGGCGATCGCGCGAATGTTTCGATCGATGCGCCGCCCGCTCAGCCCCAGCCGACCAGGGCCAGTTTGCCGATGGTGCTGCCCGACTCCAGGCGGCGGTGCGCCTCGCGCAGGGTGGTGGCGTTGATCGGGGTCAGGGTCTCGGTCAGGGTGGTGCGCAGTTCGCCGGCGTCCACCAGGCTGGCGGTGCGTGCCAGGATGCGGTGCTGTTCGATCATGTCGTCGGTGCGGAACCGGGCGCGTGCGAACATCATTTCCCAGTGGATGCCGATGCACTTGGCCTTGTACGGGTCGCCGATGTGCAGTGGACCGCTCGGCTCGACGATCAGCCCGACGTGGCCCTGCGGCGCCAGCAACTCGCCCAGCGCCTGCCAGTAGCGGTCGGTATCGGCCAGGTTCAACGCGGCGTCCACCTGGTCGATGCCCAGTGCCTGCAGCTGCGGCGCCAGCGCCTGGCGATGGTCGATCACGTGGTGCGCGCCGAGTTGCAGGCACCAGTCGCGGGTCTGCGGCCGCGAGGCGGTGGCGATCACCTCGAAGCCGGCATGCCGCGCCAACTGGATCGCGATCGAGCCGACCCCGCCGGCGCCGCCGATCACCAGCAGGCGGCGGCCGCGGTTGTGTTCGTCGTCGAAGTCGAACGGCATGCGCTGGAACAGCAGCTCCCAGGCGGTCAGGGTGGTCAGCGGCAGCGCCGCGGCCTGGGCGAAGTCCAGCGTGGCCGGCTTGCGCGCGACGATGCGCGCATCCACCAGTTGGTATTGCGCGTTGCTGCCGGCGCGGGTGATGTCGCCGGCGTAGTAGACCTCGTCGCCCGGCTCGAAGCCGTCGACCTCGGGCCCGACCGCCTCGATCACGCCGGCGGCGTCGTAGCCCAGCACCTTGGGCTGGCCGTCGCTCGCGCCCTTGGCGCGAACCTTGGTGTCCACCGGATTGACCGACACCGCCTCCACCCGCACCAGCAGGTCGTGGCCGGCGGGCGCGGGCGGCGTCGGCAGGTCGAGGTCGTGCAGCGACTGCGGATCGTCGATCGGAAGGGGATGGAGGGTGGCGACCGCTTTCATGGAGGCTCCTGGACGTGAAGGAAAGGAGGGCACGGCCGCGGCTCAGACCGGCCGCGGGTTGCGCTCGGCGAAGCCGCGCTGGTGCCAGTACGGATACGCCGGTACCGCCGCGCTGGCCGCATCCAGCTGTTGCACGTGGGCGGGATCGAGGGTCCAGCCGACCGCCCCCAGATTCTGCCGCAACTGGTCTTCGGTCCGTGCGCCAATGATCACGCTGCTGACCGTCGGTCGCTGCAACAGCCAATTCAGTGCGATCTGCGGCACGCTGCGGCCGGTTTCGGCGGCGATGGCTTCCAGGGCGTCGATCACCCGGTACAGGCGCTCTTCCTCCACCGGCGGCCCGGCCTCGGTGACCGCCTTGTCGTGCAGGCGGCTGCTTTCCGGCAGCGGCTGGCCGCGGCGCAGCTTGCCGGTCAGCCGGCCCCAGCCCAGCGGGCTCCACACCAGCGCGCCCACGCCCTGGTCCAGGCCCAGCGGCATCAGTTCCTCCTCGTAGTCGCGCCCGATCAGCGAGTAATAGGCCTGGTGCGCGACATAGCGCGACCAGCCGTGGCGGTCGGCCGCCGCCAGCGACTTCATCAGGTGCCAGCCGGAGAAGTTGGACACGCCGAGGTAGCGGATCTTGCCGGCGCGCACCAGGTCGTCGAGCGTGGCCAGGGTTTCCTCCACCGGCGTGTGCGCGTCGAAGCCGTGCAACTGGAACAGGTCGAGATAGTCCGTGCCCAGGCGGGTCAGCGCCGCTTCCACCGCGCGCACCAGGTGGAGGCGCGAGGAACCGACACTGTTGGCTGCGGCCCGGTCAAAGCGGAAGCCGGCCTTGGTCGAGAGCAGCACCTGGTCGCGGCGGCCCTTGATCGCCACGCCCAGCACCGATTCGGCGGCGCCGCCGGAGTAGACGTCGGCACTGTCGAACAGGGTGACGCCGGCCTCCAGGCAGATGTCGATCAGGCGCCGCGCCTGGTCCACGTCCGAGTTGCCCCAGGTGGCGAAGAAGGGATCGGTGCCGGCGAAGGTGCCGGTGCCGAAGCTGAGCACGGGGACCTTGAAGCCGGACGCGCCGAGATGACGGTATTCCATGGAACACTCCTGATGGTGGGGAAGGGGGGGATAAGGCGTCAGCGCGCCGCGGCGGCGGCGTCGACCGCGTCCGCAGTGGCGTGAGCGGGAGGGCGCGCGGTTGCGTCGGCGCCGAGCAACTGCGCGGCGGCCTCGGCCATGGCCGCGTAACCGGCATCGCCGGGATGCAGGTGATCGCCCGAGTCGAATTCCGACCGCATCCGCGCCGGATGCGCGGGGTCGCGCAGCAGGGCGTCGAAATCCAGGATCGCGTCGAAGCCGTTGCCCGCGCGCAGCCAGGCATTGACCTGCTGGCGCACGGCCTCTTTCTGCGGGCTGTAGTAGCCGGGGATCGGCGAGTCCGGCAGCGCGCCCTCGAACGGGGTGAGGGTGGCGCCGATCACCCGCAGGCCGCGCGCCTGCGCGCGCTGCAGCACCTGCCGGTAGCCGGCGATCAGGTCCTCGGCCGGCACCGGCGCATCGTCCGGCGCGAACGGCGTGGCGTACCAACTGATGTCGTTGATGCCCATCAGCAGGATCACGGTGCGCACGCCGGGCTGCGCCAGCACGTCGCGGTCCAGCCGCGCCAGCGCGTTGCGGCCCATGCGGTCGCGCAGCACGCGCCCGCCGGAGATGCCCGCGTTGAGCACCGCCACCCGCTGCGCGGCCAGCCGCGTGGCCAACTGGTCCGGCCAGCGCCGGTCCTGCCCCGGCGTCGACGCGGCGCCGTCGGTGATCGAATCGCCCAGCGCCACCACCGCGCCGATGGCATCGGCGCGGCGCACATGAATGCCGCTGACGAACAGCCGTACCGGCAGCGCCGTGGCATCGGCCAGCGTGGCGTCGGCGGTGCGGTCGCCCGCGGCCAGCCAGGCGCTTTGCAGGCCCTCCCAGTGGAAGGTGGACGGCGCGGTCGGCTGCGGCAGGTACAGGCTGATGCTGAGCCGGGCCAGGTCCGGCACGCTCAGCGCCACCGGGTCGCTGAGCACCGGCGCGCCCGGCGGCACGGTCACCTCGGTCTTGCCGCCGAAGCGCAGCGGCCGCTGCGAGCCGGGCAGGGTCGCGGCGCCGTCGCCGGCCAGGGCCAGCGAGGCGGCGCCGATGTGTAGCGGCGCATCGCCATAGGCGTTGCTCAGTTCCACCCGCAGCTCGCTGCCGCCGAGGCTCACCCGCGCCACCTGGCGCACGGTCTGCCGCCACAGGTGGAATGGCGTCTGTGTCGGGAACGGGAAGTCCGCGGCCCACAGCGGCTGCGGGCTGGCCTGCCAGGTCGCGATCCACTCGCGCGACGCCGCGTCCCCAACGAGCGCCGCGCCCAGCAGCGCCGTCGCCAGCGCAGCCCGCGCCATCGGCCGGCTCATGCCGCACCGCCGGCGGCGCAACCCGCGCCGTGATTGGCGGCGGGTGTGGCGGTGGCCGGCGACAGCCGCAGCGCGCCCAGCGCCACCGCCAATCCGGCCAGGGTCAGCAGTGCCGCCACCCAGGGCAGTTGCGACAGGCTGCCGCCATGGCCGAGCACCAGGCCGCCCAGCCAGGCACCCAGCGCATTGCCCAGGTTGAACGCACCGATGTTCAGGCTTGAGGCCAGATGCCGGCCGGCCTCGCCGGCCTTGCCCAGCACCCACACCTGCAGGGGCGCCACCGTGGCGAACGCGGCCACGCCCAGCAGGCCGATGCCCAGCGTCATCGCCGGCGCCGACGGCAAGGCGAGGGGCAGTGCCGCCAGCACCACCGCCAGCACGCCCAAGCTCAGCGGCAGCGCCTGCCGCGGGCGGCGGTCGGCCAGACGTCCGCCGAGCACGTTGCCGACGATCATGCCCACGCCGAACACCAGCAGCAGCGGCGACACCGCACTGTCGGCTACGCCGGTGACCTGGGTCAGCAGCGGCTGCACGTAGGTGTACACGGCGAACACGCCCGCATAGCCCAGCACCGTCGTCGCCAGGCCCAGCAGCACCGGGCCGCGGCCGACCGCGCGCAGTTCCTCGCGCAGCGGCACGGCCGCCGGTGCGGCACGATCGGCCGGCACCAGCGCGGCGATCACCACGGTGGCCAGCGCGCCGATCCCCGCCACCGCCCAGAACGTGGCGCGCCAGCCGTAATGCAGGCCCAGCCAGGCGCCGGCCGGCACTCCGAGCAGGGTGGCGACGGTGAGGCCGGTGAACATGGTCGAGATCGCCGAGGCCTTGCGCTGCGGGGGCACCAGGGTGGTGGCGACCACCGCGCCGACGCCGAAGAAGGTGCCGTGCGCCAGCGAGGTCACCACCCGCGCCGCCATCAGCGCCGCGTAGCTCGGCGCCAGCGCGCAGGCCAGGTTGCCGGCGGTGAACACCAGCATCAGCGCCAGCAGCACGCGCTTACGCGGCCAGCGCCGGCTGGCCACGGTCAGCAGCGGCGCGCCGAGGAACACGCCCAGCGCATAGCCGGAGATCAGCAGTCCGGCGGACGGAACGCTGACCCGCAGGTCGGCGGCGACCTGCAGCAGCAGGCCCATGATCACGAACTCGGTGGTGCCGATGCCGAAGGCGCCAGCGGTCAGCGCGAACAGCGCGATCGGCGTGCGCCCGGCAGCGGGCGGATGGGGAGGCGGGGCGAGCGAGGCGGCCATGCGGCGGCTCCGGAAGTGACGGGAGGACGGCAGCCTAGGCCTGCAGGTTCTCAGCAAAAACAGTAAAAATATTGAACGACTTTCAATGGAATCCACACAATGGACCGGATCGGCGATATCGCCCTGTTCCTGCGCGTGCTCGACCTCGGCTCGATCAGCGCCGCCGCGCGCAGCCTGGACCTGTCGGTGGCGGTGGCCAGCCAGCGGCTGCAGCGGCTGGAGCGCGCGCTCGGCGTGCGCCTGCTGCACCGGACCACGCGGCGCCTGCACCCGACCCCGGAAGGCCTGCAACTGGCCGAGCAGGGGCGGCCGCTGGTCGAGGACCTGGAATCGCTGGCCGGCGGCCTGCGCCAGGCCGGTGTCGTCGCCGCCGGCACCTTGCGGGTGACGATGTCGGCGGCATTCGGCCGCCTGTATGTGTCGCCGCTGCTGCCGCGCTTCATGGCGCTGCATCCGCAGGTGCGGCTGAGCGTGCACCTGAGCGACAACGTCGTGGACCTGGTCAGCGAAGGCTTCGACCTGGCGATCCGCATCGGCACCCTGCGCGACTCCAGCCTGGTCGCGCGGCGCCTGGCCGGCAATCGGCGCATGCTCTGCGCCTCGCCCGACTACCTGCGCCGCCACGGCACCCCGGCCACGCCGGCCGACCTGGCCGCGCACGCCTGCCTGCTGCTGACCGGCAGCGACGGCCGCCAGGACACCTGGCGGCTGCAGGGACCCGACGGCGAAATCGCCGTCCGCGTGGCCGGGCCGCTGGAGACCAACTTCGGCGAGGTGCTGCGCGATGCCGCGGTCAACGGCCAGGGCATCGCCCTGCATTCGGAATGGCACGTGGCCGAGGACCTGCGGCAGGGGCGGTTGCGTCAGGTGCTGGCCGATTACCCGCTGACCGAAACCGGCATCCACGCGGTGATGCCGCAGCGCCGGCTGGTGCCGCCGCGGGTGCGGGCCTTCGTCGAGTTCATGCAGGCCGAGTTGGCCGACCCGCCGCCATGGGCGCGGCCGCGGTGAGAACTGGGTCGCCCTGCTGGCCGTTGTCTACGACCGCAAACGGTCATCTCCGTGCCGCATTGCGGGATTTCATTAACCTGTATAGGGTGTATCCACGGCCTAGGAGGGGCTGGCGTTGACTTTCACATGTTACGTGCTCGTTAACGCCATCTTCACTATGCCGCGCATAATGTGCGCGGCGATGGCGTGCGGAAACGGCCGTCTGGATGTGACGAGACATCTGTACTGAACCATGCCTCTACCGGTTTCTATCTCCCCGAAACAAGGAGTTGTATTAATGAACAAGAAAATTCTCACCGCCGCGTTGCTGGGCGGTCTGGCCGTCGCCCAGGCAGCGTCCGCGCAGGAATTCGACGACCGCTGGTACCTGACCGGTTCGGCTGGTTTCAACTTCCAGGACAAGGACCGCACCACCAACGATGCGCCCTTCGTCACCCTGGGCCTGGGCAAGTTCATCAACCCGAACTGGTCGCTGGACGGTGAGCTGAACTATCAGAACCCGAACTTCGACAAGAACCAGGACCTGAACTGGAGCCAGTACGGCATCTCGTTCGACCTGCGTCGCCACTTCATCCAGGAAGGCCGCGGCTGGAACCCGTACCTGCTGTTCGGCCTGGGCTACCAGCGCTCGGAAGAAGAGTTCGACACCGGCGGTCCGGTCTCCCCGGGCCAGCGCAAGGACGGCAACTTTGCCGCCAAGGCCGGCGTCGGTCTGCAGACCACCTTCGACAAGCGCGTTGCCGTGCGTGCCGAAGTGGCCTACCGCGCTGACTTCGACGACCAGAGCGTTGCCGCTCCGTCGCAGAACTGGTTCGGCGACGTGCTGGCTTCGGTCGGCGTCGTGATCCCGCTGGGCCCGCCGCCGGCTGCCCCGGTCGCCCCGCCGCCGCCGCCGGCCGCTGCGCCGAGCTGCGCCGATCTGGACGACGACGGTGACGGCGTCAACAACTGCGACGACAAGTGCCCGAACTCCCAGCCTGGCCAGACCATCGGTCCGGACGGCTGCCCGGTGCCGGTGTCGATCGACCTGAAGGGCGTCAACTTCGACTTCAACAAGGCGAACCTGCGTCCGGACGCTGTGGCGATCCTGGGCGAGGCCACCGAGATCCTGAAGCGTTACCCCGACCTGCGCGTCGAGGTTGCCGGTCACACCGACTCGAAGGGTACCGAAGCCTACAACCAGAAGCTGTCCGAGCGCCGCGCCCGCGTCGTGTACGACTACCTGACCAAGAACGGCGTGGACGCTTCGCGTCTGGTCGGTCCGATCGGCTACGGCGAGAGCCGTCCGATTGCCCCGAACACCAACCCGGATGGTTCGGACAATCCGGAAGGCCGTGCGAAGAACCGTCGTACCGAGCTGAACGTCCAGAACTAATCGGACGCTTCCAGTCTCAAGCAAAGCCCGGCCTCGTGCCGGGCTTTGTTTTTGTGTGTGGGAAATGTATGTCGGTGTCGTTGTGGGAGCGGCTTCAGCCGCGACAGACGTCCCGGAAATGCCTGCCGCGGCTGAAGCCGCTTCTGCAGGATGCACAAAGCATTCAAGCTGAATTTTTTCAGCAATCCCAATTATTTAGCGCATGTAGTGTCGGTAACAGTTGAAAGCACGCCGGGGCCTGCCTACACTCGCTCGTCGACTCGCCTGAATGGAAAAAAACCGATGCTGCGTATCGTGACGGCCAGCCTGCTCGCGCTTGCCCTGATTCCTGCGGCCCACGCCGCACCGGATTGCTCCGGCGATCTGCTGCCCAAGCCGCTGGCGTTGCCGGCCACGGTCGCCGCGCCGGTCGCTTCGGAACTGTTCAGCCGCAACGTGCAACTGGGTATGCCCAGCGGCGTGCTGACCCAGTCCTACAGCAGCGACCAGTCGCTGGACCGGGTGCTGCTGCGGCTGCGCGCCGAAGGCTGCCAGAGCCTGGCCAATGCCACCCCGGGCGCGGTGAAGCCGAACGATCCGGCCGCCTACAAGCCGGCCACCGCCTTCGACAACACGCCATGGCGGTTCGACATGAGCCAGAACGGCAAGCGCATGACCGCCGAGGAGTTCGACGCCTGGATGAAGGCGCGCGGCGTGCGCGTGGTCAAGGCGCGTCCGGCTCCGGCACCCGCCGCCGCCGCCGAGGCGCCGGCGCCGGCCGACGCTAACAAGCAGTAAGTCCGGCGCGCGGCCGCTCGCGGCCGCGCCCGTTCGCGCCGTGCGAGGGGCCAAGCCGCCGCGTTCCCGCCGTCCGGCGTCGTCCCCGGCGGCGCCCGCACGTCCGCGCCTGCCCGCGCGCAGCGCCGCCGCGCCGGCCGTGCCGCGCCACGGCCTGGCCCGCACCCTGTCCAAGCTGGGCCTGTGCTCGCGCACCGAGGCCGCGCGCTGGATCACCGCCGGCCGCGTCGCCGTCGACGGACGCATCGTCACCGATCCCGAATTCCCGATCCTGCAGGGCCGCCACCGGCTGGCCGTGGATGGCGCGCCACTGGCCGATACCAAGCGCCTGTACCTGATGCTCAACAAGCCGCGGGGGCTGGTCACCAGTGCGCAGGACGAGCGTGGCCGCGACACCGTGTACCGCTGTTTCGACGGTGCCGGCCTGCCGTGGCTGGCACCGGTCGGGCGCCTGGACAAGGCCAGCGAGGGCCTGTTGCTGTTCAGCAACGACCCGCAGTGGGCGGCGCGGGTCACCGATCCGGGCAGCGGCCCGGACAAGACCTATCACGTGCAGGTGGACGCGGTGCCCGACGCGGCGCTGCTGGCACGGATGTGTGCCGGCGTGGTCGACGATGGCGAACCGCTGCGGGCCAAGCAGGCGCGCCTGCTGCGCCAGGGCGAGCGCCATGCCTGGCTGGAAGTGGTGCTGGACGAGGGACGCAACCGGCAGATCCGGCGGCTGCTGGCCGCGCTCGGCCTGGACGTGCTGCGGCTGGTGCGGGTGGCGGTCGGCGACCTGGTGCTGGGCGACCTGGGCAAGGGCGCGTGGCGCGAGCTCAGCGCCGCTGAAGTCAGGGCGTTGGCGCCGGCGGCGGACGCCAGCGCGCCAGCCGCGCGCTGAGCAGGGCGGCGACCACCTCGCGGGCGCGCGCATCCTGCGGCCCACGCGCATCGTGGTGACGGCCCTTGGCGTGATTGCAGCCGGCGCAGGCCAGCGCCAGGTTTCGCGCATCGTTGGCATCGTCGCCGACCTGGGCGCACAGCGCCGCGGCGACGCGGCGCCCGAACCAGGCCTGCGGCACTACGTGTTCCAGCGTGCTGTGTCCGAGCGGTTCGCCGTCAGCGCGCAGGCGCAGGCGCCGGCGGCAATGCAGGCAGCGGGTCTCCCAGCCGTCCTCCAGCGCTTGCGCCTGGGCGTCGGTCTGCGCCGCCAGCAACAGCCGTTGGCGCAGCGCGGCGCGCATCTCAGGCGGCGAGTACGCCCAGTTCGCGGCCGATGCGGGTGAATGCGTCGATCGCCCGGTCCAGGTGGGCGCGGGTGTGCGCGGCGCTGATCTGGGTGCGGATCCGCGCCTGGCCCTTGGGCACCACCGGGAAGAAGAAGCCGATGGCGTAGATGCCCTCCTCCAGCAGCCGCTCGGCGAAGCGCTGCGCCAGCGGCGCGTCGTACAGCATCACCGGGCAGATCGGATGGGTGCCGGGCTTGATGTCGAAACCGGCGGCGGCCATGCGTTCGCGGAAGTAGGCGGTGTTCTCGACCAGGCGCGCGCGCAGGTCGTCGGCGGCGTCGAGCATCGCGAAGGCCTTGATCCCGGCGGCGACCACGTGCGGCGGCAGCGAGTTGGAGAACAGGTAGGGCCGCGAGCGCTGGCGCAGCAGTTCGATCACCTCGCGGCGGCCGGTGGTGAAACCGCCCAGCGCGCCGCCCATGGCCTTGCCCAGGGTGCCGGTGACGATATCGATCCGGTCCAGCACGCCCTTGACCTCGGCCGAGCCGCGGCCGCTGGCGCCGAGGAAGCCGGTGGCATGGCATTCGTCGATGTGCACCAGCGCGTTGTACTTCTTCGCCAGCGCGGTGATCTCGTCCAGCGGGGCGATGAAGCCGTCCATCGAGAACACGCCGTCGCTGGTGATCAGCTTGGTCTTGCAGCCGGCGGCGTCGGCCGCCTGCAGCTGCGCTTCCAGGTCGGCCATGTCGCAGTTGGCGTAGCGGAAGCGCTTGGCCTTGCACAGGCGCACGCCGTCGATGATCGAGGCATGGTTGAGCGCGTCGGAGATGATCGCGTCGTGCTCGCCGAGCAGCGGTTCGAACAGGCCGCCGTTGGCGTCGAAGCAGGCGGCGTAGAGGATGGTGTCCTCGGTGCCGAAGAACGTGGCGATCTGCGCTTCCAGTTGCTTGTGCAGGTCCTGGGTGCCGCAGATGAAGCGCACCGAGGCCATGCCGAAGCCGTGCGTGTCCAGCGCGTCCTTGGCGGCCTGGATCAGTGCCGGATGATCGGCCAGGCCCAGGTAGTTGTTGGCGCAGAAGTTCAGCACGCGGCGGCCGTCGGCGAGGACGATTTCCGCCGCCTGCGGGCCGACGATGATGCGCTCGGACTTGAACAGGCCCTGGGCGCGGATCGCGTCCAGTTCCTCGGCGTAGTGCTGGGTGAGGCGGGAGTCGGTCATGACGGGCACGCGCGGCGGAAAGAAGCGTCGATTTTACCGCGGCGCCCGCGCCGGCCGCGGCCGTCATGCGCAAATGGCATGAGCCGCTGCCGGGAAGTCATTTCACCCGCCGCCTGCCGCTGCGCAGCATGCGTCATGGTCCGCGGCGGGTATCGGCCGCGGCGTCGGCCTGTGTGTTTTCGGAGAACCGCCCATGTCCAGCCTTCCGCCGCGCCGCTGGCGCCCGCTGCTCGCGCTCGCACTGTGCGTGTTCGCCGGGGCCGCGGCCGCCGCCGAGACGCAACTGCTCAACGTGTCCTACGATCCCACCCGCGAGCTGTACCGGGACTACAACGCCGCCTTCGCCAGGCACTGGGCGCAGCTGCATCCCGGCGAGCAGGTCGCGGTGGAGACCTCGCACGGCGGCTCCGGCAAGCAGGCGCGCGCGGTGATCGACGGGGTCGAGGCGGACGTGGTGACGCTGGCATTGGCTTACGACGTCGATGCGATCGCCGCCAAGAGCAAGCTGATCGATGCGAACTGGGCCACGCGCCTGCCCGACAACAGCGCGCCGTACACCTCGACCATCGTGTTCCTGGTGCGCAAGGGCAATCCGAAAGGGATCAAGGACTGGCCCGATCTGCTGCGCAGTGGCGTGTCGGTGATCACCCCCAATCCCAAGACCTCCGGCGGCGCGCGCTGGAACTACCTGGCTGCCTGGGCCTACGCCGACCACATCTTCAAGGGCGACCGCGAACGCATCCTCAACTACATGCGCGCGCTGTTCCGCAACGTGCCGGTGCTGGATACCGGCGCGCGCGGCGCCACCACCACCTTCGTCCAGCGTGGCATCGGCGACGTGCTGCTGGCCTGGGAGAACGAGGCGTTCCTGGCGCAGCAGGAACTGGGCCAGGACAAGTTCGAGATCGTGGTGCCGAAGCTGTCGATCCTGGCCGAGCCGTCGGTGGCGCTGGTCGACAAGAACGTGGACAAGCACGGCACCCGCGCGGTGGCCGAGGAATACCTGAAGTACCTGTACTCGCCGGAAGGACAGAAGATCGCGGCCAGACACTATTACCGGCCGCGCCATCCCGAGTACGCCGATCGCGCCGATCTGGCGCGGCTGCCGAAGGTGCGCCTGGTCACCATCGATCAGGCGTTCGGGTCCTGGGCCAAGGCGCAGGCCACGCACTTCGACGACGGCGGCCTGTTCGACCAGATCCAGGCGAGCAAGTGACGCGATGGCCGTGACCGCCGCCGCCGTTGCCCGCGCCCCGCGCCAGCGCCGGGTGATGCCGGGGTTGGGGCTGAGTCTGGGCATCACCCTGACCTGGCTGGGACTGGTGGTGCTGATCCCCTTGTTCGCGGTGCTGCTCAAGACCAGCGGACTGGGCTGGGACGGCGTGTGGCGGGTGTGGAGCGAGCCGCGGGTGCTGGCGGCGTTGCGCTTGAGTTTCGGCACCGCGTTGGCCGCGGCCGCGTTCAATGCGGTGATGGGCACCTGGGTGGCCTGGGTGTTCGTGCGCTATCGCTTTCCCGGCAAGCGCCTGTTCGACGCGATGATCGATCTGCCGTTCGCGCTGCCGACCGCGGTGGCCGGCATTGCCCTGACCGCGTTGTACGGCAGCAACGGCTGGATCGGGCGCTGGCTGGAGCAGCCGACGCAGGCGCTGGCCGCCAGCCTGCCGACGCTGGCCTGGTGGTGGCCGCGGCTGGCGCTGCTGCTGGCGCTGGCGGCGACCGGCTACGCGCTGCTGCGGCGTAGCCAGGCGCTGCTGCCGGCACCGCTGCGTGTGCTGCAGCGCCTGCTCGGCACGGTCGCCGTGCTGAGCCTGGCCGCACTGGGCGTCGGCGGCCTGCTGA
The DNA here is from genome assembly GCF_034105325.1 of Xanthomonas sp. LF02-5. Taxonomy (NCBI): domain Bacteria; kingdom Pseudomonadati; phylum Pseudomonadota; class Gammaproteobacteria; order Lysobacterales; family Lysobacteraceae; genus Xanthomonas; species Xanthomonas sp. LF02-5. The sequence goes on from NZ_JAXGGF010000001.1 coordinate 558,424, forward strand.
TCGGCTATGTCGGGCTGATGCAGGTCAGCGGGGCGAGCGGGGTCAAGGTCGCTTACGCGCCACTGGGCATCGTCGTGGCGCTGGTGTTCGTGGGGCTGCCGTTCGTGGTGCGGATCGTGCAGCCGGTGCTGGCCGAGGCCGAGCGCGAACTGGAAGAGGCGGCGGCCACGCTCGGTGCCGGGCGCTGGCAGACGGTGCGCCGGGTCGTGCTGCCGACCCTGTGGCCGGCGGTGCTGACCGGATTCGCGCTGGCCTTCGCGCGTGGCGTCGGCGAGTACGGCTCGGTGATCTTCATCGCCGGCAACCTGCCCAATGCCACCGAGATCGCGCCGTTGCTGATCACCATCCGCCTGGAAGAGTTCGACTACGGCGGCGCCAGCGCGATCGCCGCGGCGATGCTGCTGTTGTCGCTGCTGTCGCTGCTGCTGGTGAATGGGGCGCAGGCCTGGTTCGCGCGGCGCGGCAGGGCGGTGGCGTGATGGCGTCGGTCGTGTCCGCGCTGGCCGCGCACGTCCCCGGGCAGGCCGGTGCGGTCGCCGTCGCCGCGCACGTGCGGGCTTCGGTGGTCGACGAGCCGCGCTGGGTGCGGCGGTTGCTGATCGGCGGCGCGCTCGGCTTCCTGCTGGCGTTCCTGCTGCTGCCCTTGCTGCTGGTGTTCACCGAGGCGTTGCGCAGCGGCGTCGGCGTGTTCTGGCGCGCGATCTCCGATCCGGACGCGCTGGCGGCGATCCGCCTGACCCTGCTGGTGGCGGCGATCGTGGTGCCGTTGAACCTGGTGTTCGGCGTGGCCGCGGCCTGGGCGGTCAGCAAGCACCGTTTCCCCGGCAAGCGCCTGCTGGTGAGCCTGATCGACCTGCCTTTCTCGGTGTCGCCGGTGGTCGCCGGCCTGTTGTTCATCCTGATCTTCGGCCGCAACGGCTGGGCCTGGCCGTTGATCGACGAAGGCGTGTGGCTGCACCTGCCGCCGCTGGGCGACGTGTCGCTGCATCTGCCGCGCATCGTGTTCGCACTGCCGGGCATCGTGCTGGCGACCACCTTCGTCACTTTTCCCTTCATCGCCCGCGAGCTGATGCCGCTGATGGAGCAGCAGGGCGACGACGAGGAGCTGGCGGCGCTGAGCCTGGGCGCCAGCGGTTGGCAGACGTTCCTGCGGGTGACCCTGCCGAACATCCGCTGGGGCCTGCTGTACGGCGTGCTGCTGTGCAGTGCGCGGGCGATGGGCGAGTTCGGCGCGGTATCGGTGGTGTCCGGACAGATCCGCGGGCGCACCAACACGCTGCCGCTGCATGTGGAGATCCTCTACAACGAATACGCCTACAGCGCGGCCTTCGCCTGCGCCAGCCTGCTGGCGCTGACCGCGCTGCTGACGCTCGCCGTCAAGTCCTGGCTGCACTGGCGCCACGGCGCGGCGCTGGCCGCCACTCACCGACATTGAGGTTGCAATGAGCATCCGCGTACAGCATCTGGGCAAGCGCTTCGGCGATTTCGCCGCGCTCGACGACGTCAGCCTGGACATCCGCCAGGGAGAACTGCTGGCGCTGCTGGGGCCCTCCGGCTCCGGCAAGACCACGCTGCTGCGGGTGATCGCGGGGCTGGAACATGCCGACCGCGGACGCGTGCTGATCCACGGCGAGGACGCCACCGCGCTGTCGGTGCAGGCGCGCCGGGTCGGCTTCGTGTTCCAGCACTACGCCTTGTTCAAGCACATGAGCGTGTACGAGAACATCGCCTTCGGCCTGCGCGTGCGCCGCGAGACGCGCTGGAGCGAGTCGCGCATCCGCGCGCGGGTGCAGGAACTGCTGGCGCTGGTGCAGTTGCACGATCTGGAGCGACGCTACCCGGCGCAACTGTCCGGCGGCCAGCGCCAGCGTGTGGCGCTGGCCCGCGCGCTGGCGATCGAGCCGCGCGTGCTGTTGCTCGACGAACCGTTCGGCGCGCTCGACGCGCAGGTCCGCCGCGACCTGCGGCGCTGGCTGCGCGAGCTGCACGAACGCACCGGCCTGACCACGGTGTTCGTCACCCACGACCAGGAAGAGGCGCTGGAACTGGCCGACCGCGTGGCCATCCTCAACCGCGGCCGGATCGAGCAGATCGGCAGCCCGGCACAGGTCTACGAGCAGCCGGCTTCGCCGTTCGTCTACGCCTTCGTCGGTGCGGTAAACCGGCTGCCCGCGCGTCTGCACGACGGGGCGGTGCAGGTCGGCGGCCTGGCCTTGCCGGCGCCGTCGACGCCGCTGTCCAGTGGTCCGGTCGAGCTGTACGTGCGGCCGGAAGACCTGGCGCCAGGCAACGAGGGCTGGGCGGCGACGGTGCTGTCGATCCAGCGCAGCGGCCCGCGACTGCGCTTGCGCGCGCAGCTGGCGCACGGCCACGACGAGGTCGAGGTGGAACTGCCGGCGGGCGAGGGGGCACCCAACTACGCGCCAGGCCAGCCATTGCACCTGCGCGCACGCCGTTTCGGGGTCTTCGCCCGGCCCGACTGAGGCGCCATCGCGCCCTGCCGATCGGCGATCGCCCGCGCCTGCGCATTGGTGTGGCCAGCGGCTGCCTGCCCGGTCGCGGCCTGACCGCCAACTCCCGGACGAGGGCCTTCCCTGGCAGGCCGGCTCCCGCTGTCGGCGGCTCGCTGTGTCCGCGCTTGGCGCGAATCGGGGGTTTTGTGTCACGGCGTGGCATGCGCCGCGTGAAAAGTTGTTGCACTGCACGATCAAAGCAGTTAAAAAACCGTAAAGGCGCATCCGCCTCGTCGCTGCACCCCTTCCTCGTCAACCCTAGGAGAATGACCGGTGAACAAGACCACTCTCGCCCTGGCCGTCGCACTGGCCGCTTCGCCGCTCACCGTCCTGGCCCAGGACGAGCCCACCTCGCCGATCACCGGCTCCTATGGCGTGGTCAGCGACTACGTGTTCCGTGGCGTCTCCCAGACCAACAAGGGCCCGGCGTTCCAGGCCGGCCTCACCTACACCTCGCCGTTCGGCCTGTACGTGGGCACCTGGGGCTCCAACGTCGATTTCGGCGCGGGCGATCCGGATTGGGAAGTGGACGGCTTCGTCGGCTACAACGTCGATTTCTCGCCGGACTGGAACTTCGACGTGATGGTCAACCGCTACGGCTATCCGGGCGCCGGCAAGTCGAACTACAACGAACTGATCACCAAGACCAAGTTCCTCAAGACCTACACCCTGACCGTGGCCTACACCGACAACGTGTACAACCTGGACCGGGACAGCTTCTACTACGCGCTGGACGGGAACTGGTCGCTGCCGCAGGGCTTCAGCGTCGGCGCGCACGTCGGCCGCACCACCTACGAAAGCGCGTTGACCGCGTACCAGGACTACACCGACTACAACGTCAGCGTGGGCAAGATGGTCGGCCCGCTGGCGCTGAGCGTGGGCTACTACGACACCGACAACAAGGGCGCGGCGAACTTCACCGAGCGCCTGGCCGGTCACCGCGTGGTGGTCTCGGGCACGATCGCGTTCTGACCGCATCGTCTCGTGAAACGACGAAGGGCGCCGCGAGGCGCCCTTCGTCTTTTTCGGCATCGCATCGCCGCGTAGCCGCGGCGCGCGCATCACCAGCTCAGCACGACCTTGCCGGCCTTGCCTTCTTCCATCAGGTCGAAGCCCTTCTGGAATTCGTCGATGGTCAACTGGTGGGTGAGCACCTTGCCCAGCGGGAAGCCGGACAGCACCAACTGGGTCATCTTGTACCAGGTCTCGTACATCTTGCGGCCGTAGATGCCCTGCACGGTCAGGCCCTTGAAGATGATCTTGTCCCAGTCGCAGCCGGCGCCGCGCGGCATGATGCCGAGCATGGCGATCTTGCCGCCGTGGTACATGCAGTCGAGCATGTCGTTGAAGGCGCGCGGATTGCCGCTCATCTCCAGGCCCACGTCGAAGCCCTCCATGTGCAGGTCGGCCATCACGTCCTTGAGCGAGGTGTTGGCGACGTTGACCACGCGGGTCGCGCCCATGTCCGCGGCCAGCTTCAGGCGGAAGTCGTTGACGTCGGTGACCACCACGTTGCGCGCGCCGATGTGCTTGCAGATGCCCGCGGCGATGATGCCGATCGGGCCGGCGCCGGTGATCAGCACGTCCTCGCCGATCACGTCGAACTCCAGCGCGCAGTGCGCGGCGTTGCCGTAGGGATCGAAGAACGCGGCCAGTTCGGACGGGATCTGGTCGGGGATCGGCCACAGGTTGGAGGCCGGCATCACCATGTACTCGGCGAAGGCGCCGTTGACGTTGACGCCGATGCCGACCGTGTTCGGGCACAGGTGTGGACGCCCGCCGCGGCAGTTGCGGCAGTGGCCGCAGACGATGTGGCCTTCGGCCGAGACGCGCTGGCCGACCTCGTAGCCGGTGACCGCCGAGCCGAGCTGGGCGATGCGGCCGACGAACTCGTGGCCGATGGTCAGGCCGGGCTTGATGGTGCGCTGGCTCCACTCGTCCCAAAGGTAGATGTGCAGGTCGGTGCCGCAGATCGCGGTCTTTTCCAGCTTGATCAGCACCTCGTTGGGGCCGGGCACCGGCACCGGCACCTGTTCCAGCCAGATGCCCTTGGCGGCCTCGCGCTTGACCAGCGCCTTCATTGTTTGCGCCATGTCGGTGCAGATTCGATGGGAAGAGGGCGCGCAGTATAAGCGCCCGGCCGACGCGGCCATGTTGCGGCGCGGTCAGGGTGCCATTGGTCACGGTCCGGCCAGTTGATGACAGCCGTTACACTCTAACGTCTGTCATCAAGGAAGCTATTGGATGCGTTCGAATTCGTTGGCTGTCGCCATCGCCGCCGTGGCCGCCCTGTCCGGCGCCTCCGTCGCCCACGCTGGCGAGGGCATGTGGGTCCCGCAGCAGTTGCCGGACATCGCCGGGCCGCTGCAGCAGGCCGGCCTGAAGCTGTCGCCGCAACAACTGTCCGATCTCACCGGCGACCCGATGGGCGCGGTCGTCTCGCTGGGCGGCTGCACCGCCAGCTTCGTCTCGCCGCAGGGCCTAGTGGTGACCAACCACCACTGCGCCTACGGCGCGATCCAGCTCAACTCCACTCCGCAGAAGAACCTGATCCGCGACGGCTTCAGCGCTGCCAGCCAGGGCGCCGAACTGAGCGCGGGCCCGAACGCGCGCATCTACGTGCTCGACCGCATCACCGACGTCACCGCGCAGGCCAAGGCGGCGATGGCCGCCGCCGGCAACGATGCGCTCAAGCGCACGCAGGCGCTGGAGGATTTCGACAAGGCCCAGGTCGCCGCGTGCGAAGCCGATGCCGGCTACCGCTGCGAGCTGTACAGCTTCTCCGGCGGCAACACCTACCGCCTGTTCCGCACCCTGGAAATCCGCGACGTGCGCCTGGCCTACGCGCCGCCGTCGGGCATCGGCAAGTTCGGCGGCGACGTCGACAACTGGATGTGGCCGCGCCACACCGGCGACTTCTCGTTCTACCGCGCCTACGTCGGCAAGGACGGCAAGCCGGCCGCCTACGCCAAGGACAACGTGCCGTACCAGCCCAAGCACTTCCTCAAGTTCGCCGACCAGCCGCTGGGCGCCGGCGATTTCGTCATGGTCGCCGGCTACCCGGGCCGCACCAACCGCTATGCGCTGGCCTCCGAGTTCGACGCCACCGCGAGCTGGGGCTACCCCACCGCCGCGCGCCAGTACCGCGACCTGATCGCGCTGGTCGAGCAGGCCGGCAAACAGAACCCGGACATCCAGGTGAAGTACGCCGCGACCATGGCCAGCTGGAACAACGTCGCCAAGAATTACGAGGGCCAGCTGGAGGGCTTCAAGCGCATCGACGCGGCGGCCAAGAAGCACGCCGAGGAAGACGCGGTGCTGGCCTGGCTCAAGCGCCAGGGCGGCGAGGGCAAGGCCGCCCTGCAGGCGCATGCGCAACTGCTGGCGCTGGGCGAGCAGGCCAAGGCCACCCGCGATCGCGACCTGGTGCTGCGGCAGATGCGCCGCACCGGCGTGCTCGGCAGTGCGGTGTCCCTGTATCGCCTGTCGATCGAACGCGCCAAGCCGGACGCCGAACGCGAGCCGGGCTACCAGGAGCGCGACCTGCCCGAGATCGAGGGCGCGATGAAGCAGATGGAGCGCCGCTACGTCGCCGCCATGGACAGCCAGTTGCAGCGCTACTGGTTCGACCAGTACCTGAAGCTGCCGAAGGCGCAGCGCCTGCCGGCGCTGGACCAGTGGCTGGCCGGTGCCGACGCGCAGGCCGCCGCCACGCGTCTGGCCGGCACCCAACTGGGCAATACCGAGGCGCGCCTGAAGTGGCTGCATGCCGACCGCGCCGCGTTCGAGGCCAGCGACGACCCGGCGCTGCGCTATGCGGTGGCACTGATGCCGACCCTGCTGCAACTCGAGCAGGACGAGAAGCGGCGTGAGGGCGAGGAACTGCTGGCGCGTCCGCGCTACCTGCAGGCCGTGGCCGACTACAAGAAGAGCCAGGGCGAGTTCGTGTATCCGGACGCCAACTCCTCGCTGCGCATCACCTTCGGCAACGTCAAGGGCTACGTGCCCAAGGACGGCGTGGCCTACACCCCGTTCACCACGCTGGAAGGCGTGGTCGCCAAGGACACCGGCGTGGAGCCGTTCGACTCGCCCAAGGCGCTGCTGGAGGCGGCCAAGGCCAAGCGCTACGGTGGGCTGGAGGACAAGCGGCTGGGTACGGTGCCGGTCAACTTCCTGTCCGACCTGGACATCACCGGCGGCAATTCCGGTTCGCCGGTGATGGACGCGCACGGCAAGCTGGTCGGTCTGGCCTTCGACGGCAACTGGGAGTCGGTGAGCTCGAACTGGGTGTTCGATCCGGCGATGACGCGCATGATTGCGGTCGATTCGCGCTACCTGCACTGGATCATGCAGGAAGTGATGCCGGCGCCGCGGCTGTTGAAGGAGTTGAACCTGGCCAAGTGAGCCGGGTTCCGGCGGGCGGCGGCTACGGCCGCCGTCCGCATGTCCGCCCCGGCACGCCGCGGCGGGCACGCGGGATGCAGCACAGGGTTTCCGGCGACGGAGCGGGTATCATGCCGCTCCGTTTTCGTTTGCGAGACGGCCCCTTCCCCCCAAGGAATCCAGCGCATGCGCATTCTGCTCGCCCGCCATGGCGAAACCCCGTGGAACGCCGAAGGCCGCTACCAGGGCCAGATCGACATCCCGCTGTCGCCGGTCGGCGACGCCCAGGCGCAGGCGCTGGGCGCACGCCTGCGCGACGTGCCGCTGACCCGCGCCGTGGCCTCGCCGCTGGCCCGCGCGCAACGCACCGCGCGCTTCGCCCTGGGCCCTGAGCGCGAGGCGCTGCTGCAGACCGATCCGGACCTGCAGGAGATCGCCCATGGCGAGTGGGAAGGCCTGTTGGCCAGCGAGATCCACGAGAAGGATCCGGCGCGTCTGCGCGCCTGGCGCGAGGAACCGGATACGGTGCTGATGCCGGGTGGCGAGTCGCTGCGGCAGGTGCTGGAGCGTTCCTGGCGCGGCCTGACCCGCGCCGCCGAGGGCCTGGGCGAGCACGACACGCTGCTGGTGGTGGCGCACGATGCGGTCAACCGGGTGATCCTGTGCCGGGTGCTGGGCCTGCCGATCGCGCGGCTGTGGAGTTTCCGCCAGGCGCCGACCACGCTGAACCTGCTGGAAGGGCCGGACGTGGAGCATCTGGAAGTGGTGCGCTTGAACGATTGCGCGCACCACACGCCGTTCTTCGGCGAGGCGAAGCATCGGGCGCTGTAGGCTTCTGCTGATTCGTTGCCAGGATGCGTTGAGTTGATGCAAAGGCAAGATCAAGTGCTTTCGCGCTTGGCGCGCGAGTCACTTTTCTTTGCTTGTGCAAAGAAAAGTAACCAAAAGAAAGCACACCCGGGCGGCACGCCCTCCGCGCTGCGCGCTCCGGGTGCGCAAGCAGACCGGACATTTTTCGGCGGCACATCCATGTGCCGTCGAAAAACGGCGCGCATCCTGCGCGCCGCCCCTGCGGGGTTTTCGTCCGGTCTGCTTGCCGTGCCTCACGGGACCCTGAACAGCCAAAGCCAAAGCAACCGCCACAGCAACAGCAACAGCCAAAACCGGAACCAAAACCAAAGCAGCAGCAAAATGCGTCGCCGCTATGAGTGCGCGTGCTGTTGTCGCATCAGTCGAGTTCAATCGTCTCCATGAACACCCTCCCCGAATGGCTCGCCTACATCGAGCGCCAACACCCCCAGGACATCGCCATGGGCCTGGAACGGGTGCGCTCCGTGGCCGCACGCATGCACCTGACCAAGCCGGCCAAGCACGTCATCACCGTCGGCGGGACCAACGGCAAAGGCTCGACCGTCGCCTTCGTCGAGGCCATCGCGCGTGCCGCCGGCTGGCGCGTGGGCAGCTACACCTCGCCGCACCTGCTGCGCTACAACGAGCGCGTGCGCATCGACGGCGACGAGGCCAGCGATGCCGAGCTGGTGACCGCCTTCGCGGCAGTGGAGGCCGCGCGCGGCGACACCGCGCTGACGTATTTCGAATACGGCACCTTGGCGGCGCTGTGGCTCTTCCAGCAGGCCAAGCTGGAACTGGCGGTGCTGGAAGTCGGCCTCGGCGGCCGCCTGGATGCGGTGAACCTGGTCGATGCCGATGTGGCGGTCATCACCACCGTGGACATCGATCACACCGACTGGCTCGGCACCGACCGCGAGGCGATCGGTGCGGAGAAGGCCGGCATCGCGCGGCCGTGGAAACCGCTGGTGCTCGGCGAGATCGATCCGCCCTCCAGTGTGCTGCGCCGCGCCTATGCGATCGGCGCCAATGCGCTGCGCGCCGGCAGCGACTTCTTCCACGAGCCGATCGACGCCGACCGCTGGCGCTGGCGCGACGTCGGCACCGAACTGCAGTTGCCGTTGCCGCAGCTGCGCGCGCCGGTGCAGCGCGCCAACGCCGCCACCGCCATCGCCGCCCTGCGTGCGCTGCGTCGCTCGCTGCCACGCAACGCCTACGCCGAGGGCATCGCCGCCGCACGCCTGCGCGGGCGCCTGCAGCCGTGCGTGCGCGACGGGGTGGAGGTGCTGGTCGACGTCGGCCATAACCCGCAGGCGGCCCGCGAACTGGCCACCGCGCTGCAGGCGCAGCCGGTCGCCGGCCGCACCTGCGCGGTGTTCGCGGCGCTGGCCGACAAGGACGCCGCCGGCGTGGTGGAGGCACTGGCTGCGCAGGTCGATGCCTGGCACCTGGCCGGCCTGGCCGGCAACCGCGGCCAGAGCGCTGCGCAGTTGCGCGCGCGGTTGGCGGGGACCGCCGCCGCCGAGGCCGGCGGCGCCGAGAGCGTGGCGCAGGCGCTGCAATCGGCGTTGGCGCAGGCGCAGCCGGGCGACCGGGTGCTGGTGTTCGGTTCGTTCCATACCGCCGCCGAGGCCTTGCACTGGCTGCATTCAGCCGGCTGATCCCGCCTCCGCGCGGGCCCACCTTATAATCGGCACGGCACTCCGCCACGCCGCCCCCTCAGCCTTTCCGTGGATACCGTCCTGAAACAGCGATTGATTGGCGCCCTTGTCCTGGTAGCGCTCGCCGTGATCTTCCTGCCGATGCTGGTGAAGGGGCCTGCGCCCGACAGCGGCGTGGCCAATGTGCCGCTGAAGGCGCCCGACGCGCCGGCCGACGGCCAGTTCGAGACCCGCGAGCTACCGCTGGTGACCCCGGGCGACGCACCCAGTGGCGGGGCGGTGGGCATGGCCAAGGCGCCGGGCGCCGCCGCTGCGCCAGCCGCCGCGCCGGCGCCGGTCAAGGACAACCCCGATGCCGCCGACCTGGCCGATCCGGCCGCGGGCAGCGCCGCGCAACCGTTGCCGCCGAGCACGGCCGCCGGCAACTACGCGGTGAATTTCGGCGCCTACGCCACCGCCGCCGATGCCGATGCGGTGATCGCGCGGCTCAAGCAGGCGCAACTGCCGGGCTTCCGCGAGCAGGCCACGATCGGCGGGCGCCAGGCCTGGCGGGTGCGGATCGGACCGTATGCCGATCGCGCCCAGGCCGAATCCGTGCGCCTGCAGGCGGTCAAGGTCCGCAACGACGTCAACGCCCAGGTGGTGACCCTGGATGCGGCGCCGAGCAACGCCACCCCGGCCAGCGCTACGCCGGCCGCCGCCAGCAACGTCGCCGCCGTCGCGCCCGCCGCCCCGGCCAGGACCGAGGCGCTGCCGCCGGAGCCGGCCAAGCCGGTCGCCACCACCAAGCCGGCGACGCCGCCGGCGCCCAAGCCGGAGCCGGCCAAGCCGGCTGCGACCAAGCCCGAACCCGCCAAGCCCGTGGCCACCCCGGCCACCACGGCGGCCGCCAAGCCGGCGCCGAGCGTGCCCGCCGCGCCTGCCGCTTCCGGCACCGGCTTCGCCGTGCAGTTGGGCGCCTTCGGCAAGGCCGAGGACGCCAATGCCCTGCGCGACAAGGTGCGCGCGGCCGGCTTCAGCGCCTTCGTCGAACAGGTGCGTACCGACAAGGGCGCGCTGAACCGGGTGCGGGTCGGCCCGGTCGCCAACCGCGCCGATGCCGAGCAGTTGCGCGCCCAGGTCGCGGCCAAGGTCGGCATCAGCGGTATGGTACGTCCACATCCTTGATCGGGCTTCGGCCCATGGAGTAGCACGATGGTCCAGGGAAGGCAGGCGCGACGCGCGATCGGCGCGATGCAGCGGCTCGGCCGCGGGAGGCGCGCATGATCGACATGGTGCTGTTGACGGTGATCCTGGTCTCGGCCCTGCTTGGGGCCCTGCGCGGGTTCGTCGGCATCGTGGTCGGCACGCTGTCCTGGTTCCTGGCCGGCTGGGCCACGTTCCAGTTCGGCGGCAATGCCGGGCAGTGGCTGGCCAACGGGTCCCGGCCGAGCATGAGCTACTACCTGGGCGGCTACGCGCTGACCTTCGTGACGGTGATGGCGGTGGTCGGCATCACCGGCATGGTGATCCGCACCGCGGTGCGCTCGACCGCGCTGTCGGGCACCGACCGCGCGCTCGGCTTCGGCCTGGGTGCGGCGCGCGGCGGCTTCTTCGCCGCGGTGCTGGCGTTCCTGATGAGCTTCACTCCGCTGACCCGCGAGCCGGACTGGCAGCATTCCATGGTGCTGCCGGTGCTCAAGCCGGGCGTGGGCTGGATGCGCGCGCAGATACCGGACTGGCACATGCCGCAGATGCCGCAGATGAACCTGTCGCAGATGCCGCAACTGAACGTGTCGCAGATGAATTTGGGCAACTTGCCCGCGGCAGGCGATAATGCCGCGCTGGGCAACGCCCTGCAGGCCAGTGGGCTGCAGGAGATGATGTCCAAGGCCCTGGGACGTCCCGGGGTGCGGTCCGCGCAGCCCGGGGGCGATCCGTCGCAACTGATGCCCGCGAACATCGATCCGGCGCAGGCGCGTCCGGCGCAATTCGACCCGGCACGGGTCGAACCCAACGGCCAGGCACGGCCACCTTCCCAATAGCGGCATCCCCGCCGCGGAGAGCGTTGACATGTGTGGCATCGTCGGAATCGTCGGCAACCAGAACGTGGCCGGGCAACTCTATGACGGCCTGGCCGTGCTGCAGCACCGCGGCCAGGACGCGGCGGGCATCGCCACCGCCGACGGCACCCGCCTGCGCGTGCAGAAGGCCAACGGGCTGGTCCGCGACGTCTTCGACGAGAAGCGCATGGCGGTGCTGGAAGGCCGCGTCGGCATCGCCCATTGCCGCTATCCGACCGCCGGCTCGGAAGGCATGGACGAGGCGCAGCCGTTCTACGTGAATTCGCCGTACGGCATCGCGCTGGCCCACAACGGCAACCTGGTCAATACCGAAGCCCTGCGCCAGCAGGTGTTCGAGGCCGACCGCCGCAACATCAACACCGATTCGGACAGCGAAGTGCTGCTCAACGTGTTCGCCTACGAGCTCGACGCGCAGCGCATGCTGACCCCGGAGGCGGCGATCCGCGCCGTGGCCGGCGTGCACCGCCGCTGCAAGGGCGGCTACGCGGTGGTCAGCGTGGTGCTGGGACTGGGCCTGGTCGCGTTCCGCGACCCGCACGGCATCCGTCCGCTGGTGCTGGGCAAGCGCGAGAGCGTGGAGGGCGACGAGTACATCGTCGCTTCCGAGTCCTCGGCGCTGGACATCCTCGGCTTCACCCGCGTGCGCGACGTGCGCCCCGGCGAAGCGCTGGTGATCACCGGCCGTGGTGAGCTGTTCTCCGAGGTCTGCGCCTCGCCCACCGACCACACTCCGTGCATCTTCGAGTACGTGTACTTCGCGCGGCCGGACTCGATGATCGACAACGTCTCGGTGCACAAGGCGCGCATGCGCATGGGCATGAAGCTGGGCGAGAAGATCCTGCGCCTGCGCCCGGACCACGACATCGACACCATCATTCCGATCCCGGACACCTCGCGCGACGCCGCGCTGGAGATATCCAACGTGCTCGGGGTGAAGTACCGCGAGGGCTTCGTCAAGAACCGCTACATCGGCCGCACCTTCATCATGCCGGGGCAGGGCGAGCGGGTGAAGTCGGTGCGCCGCAAGCTCAATCCGATCCATCTGGAATTCCGCAACCGCGTGGTGCTGCTGGTCGACGACTCGATCGTGCGCGGCACCACCAGCCGGCAGATCGTGCAGATGGCGCGCGACGCCGGCGCGCGCAAGGTGTACCTGGCCAGCGCCGCGCCGCCGGTGCGCTATCCCAACATCTACGGCATCGACATGCCGGCCGCCGACGAACTGGTCGCGCACGGCCGCAGCGAGCAGGAGATCCAGGAATTCCTCGGCTGCGACTGGCTGATCTACCAGGACCTGGAAGACCTGGAGACCGCGGTGCGCGAGGGCAACCCGGAACTGAAGGCGTTCGACTCCTCGTGCTTCAACGGCCAGTACACCACCGGCATCGAACCGGGCTATTTCGAGCGGATCATGCAGCTGCGCTCGGACGAGGCCAAGCGCAAGCGCCGTGCCTGAGTCCCGCCGCCGCCGCGCCCGGGCGCGGCGCATGCTCGCGCTGGCGGGTCTGGCGGCGCTGTGCGGCGGCTGCACTGCTGACGACGCCACGCGGCCGGTGCAGGCGCTGGACGATCCGCGCCTGCGCGACGGCAGCGTGCCGAGTGCGCAGTTGACCATGCTGCAGTTGTACATGGCCCCGGACCAACTGGCGGTGCTGCAGCCGGACTACCGCGCACCGTTGGCGATCGCCGGCGCGCAGCGCATCGGCGAGGACCTGCTGCTGCTGCGCCTGCGTGCGCAGGGCTCCTCCGACGACGTGCGCGCCGATGCGCCGCAGTGGGGATATGCCGTCGATTGCCGCGACGGCACGTCGCGCCTGCTTGCCGCCGGCATCGGCGTCGACGCCGGCTGGCCGTCGAGCGCACCGCTGGCGAGCATCCCCGAACCGCCCGCGGCCGACCGCCGCAGCGCCTTCGCCCTGGCCTGCGCGCATCGCGTGGACTGCGTGTTCAAGGTGCCCGGCAACCGCTGCGAGCAGGCCCAGCGCACCTGGCTGGAACGGCGCCAGGCGGCAGCGCATCCGCCGGTGGCGCCGTGAACGGCGACCTGTACCAGGCCGCGCGCGCCTGCCTGGACGCCGCCGACCCCGACGAGAAGGTGGCGCTGACCCAGCGCCATGCCGCGGCCTGGCGCGACGGCGCGCTCGCGGTGCCGGCCGCGGCGCCGGCGCCCGAGCCGATCCGCATGCCGGGGCGGCCACCGCGACCGCTGCTGGTGCATCCGCGCGAGCTGCCGCGGCGCGGCCTCGGCAGTGCCGATGGCCGTGCGGCGTTCATCCACGCCATCGCCCACATCGAACTCAACGCCATCGACCTGGCCTGGGACGCGGTCTACCGCTTCCGCGGCCTGCCGCCGGCGTTCTACGCCGACTGGGTGGCGGTGGCGGACGACGAATCGCGCCATTTCGTGCTGCTGCGCGACCGCCTGCGCGCGCTGGGCCATGCCTACGGCGATTTCGCCGCGCACAACGGCCTGTGGGAGATGTGCGAGAAGACCGCCCACGACGGCCTGGCGCGGATGGCGCTGGTGCCGCGCGTGCTGGAGGCGCGCGGCCTAGACGTGACCCCGGGCATGATCGCCAAGCTGCGCGCGCTCGGCGACGACGCCACCGCCGACATCCTGGACATCATCCTGCGCGAGGAAGTGGCGCACGTGGCCGCCGGCTCGCGCTGGTACCGCTGGTACTGCGCGCAGGCCGGGATCGAACCGCGCGCCCGCTTCGCGGCGCTGCTGCGCGAGTACGCCGGCGGCTACCTGCACGGCCCGTTCAACCTGCAGGCGCGCCTGCTGGCCGGGTTCGACGAGGACGAATTGCTGGCGCTGCAGCAGCAGGCCGGCTGAGGCGGCGTCCTCCCGCGGCATGGCGCCCGGGTCGCGTCAACGCGCAGGCGGCGGCATGAACGCCCTTGCGTGCGTTCTGTGACGCCTATCTCCGAGCGGAGACCCCGCTGCATTTGTTGCTTGCGCTGAACGGTGGCTGAGCGGCTAATCGAACTCCCCCGCGCGGCCTCCCCCGTCTCCGGCCGCGCGCGGGGCGACGTTCGTCCCTACTCACCACCCAGGAGTCCGACATGAAGTCGATGTGCAGCCTTACCGCGATGCTTGCCCTGTGTGTCGCCGGTTCCGCCTCCGCAGCCGGAACGCCCCTGTTCCAGAGCAGCCAGTACGTCTCCAAGTCCATCGCCGGCGAGCCGGCGCTGAGCCGCCTGCTGGCCAATCCCGCCACCGGCGCGGTGCAGCGGGTCGGCGTGAACGCCACCGCGGTCACCGCCGGACAGAAGCAACTTGAGCTGGACCTGCTGGGCCAGCGCATCACCGCCACGCAGTTGAAGACCGAGCAATTGGAAGGCGGCAACAGCATCTGGTACGGCAATCTCGGCAATGCCGCGGTGGCGCGGACCCGTGCGCTGTCCGGCCTGGATCCGCTGAACTCGGCGATCCTGGTGCGCAGCGGCGACACCATCACCGGCAGCATCCGCAGCAACGGCACGCTGTTCCACCTGCGTCCGATCGCCGGTGGCGGCCATGTGCTGGTGGAGGTCGACGAACGGCGCATGCCGGCCGAGCATCCGGCCGACTACGCGCTGCTGCCGACCGTGCAGATGCCGCAGTCGGTGATCGACGAACGCGTGACCGCCGCCGGCGCCTCGTCGGGCTCGCCCGCGACCATCCGCGTGCTGGTGGTGGCGACCAACAAGGCGGTGACCAGCTACGGCGGCAACATGCAGTCGCTGGTGCAGTTGGCGGTGGCCGAGTCCAACCAGGGCTACACCAACAGCAACGTCGGCATCACCATGCAGCTGGCCGGCTACGAGACCACCAACTACACCGAGTCCGGCGACTTCAACACCGACCTGACCCGCTTCCGCGGCACCAGCGACGGCTACATGGACAGCATCCATACCTCGCGCAACAGCACCGCGGCCGACGTCGGCGTGCTGATCATCGACAACTCCGCCTATTGCGGCCTCGCCTCGGGCATCGGCTCCACCGCCGCCACCGCGTTCGCGGCGGTGTACTGGGATTGCGCCACCGGCTACTACAGCTTCGCCCACGAGATCGGCCACCTGCAGAGCGCGCGCCACGACGTGGCCACCGACTCCAGCACCTCGCCGTACGCCTATGGCCACGGCTATCGCTACGGCAACAGCTGGCGCACGATCATGGCCTACAACTGCACCAGCAGCTGCCCGCGGCTGAACTACTGGTCCAACCCGAACGTGTCCTACAACGGCGTGCCGATGGGCAATGCCAGCACCGCCGACAACCAGCGCGTGCTGGTCAACACCAAGGCGACGGTGGCCGGGTTCCGTTAAGCCGGCACGCGCGTGGCGCAGGCCGCGTGCCTGCGCTACGCGCGGCGAAGACGGCCGGAGCGGGCGCGGCGGCGCCCGCTTCGACTATGCTGGGAAGCGGTACCGGCGCGGCCGGTGCCGACCGACTTCCTGGGATCGACGATGTTCAAGCGCATGCGACTGCCGGCCGCGCTGCTGCTGGCGATGCTGAGCGCGGGCTGCGGCCCCGCTCCCGACCGGCAGACCGAGACCCCGTCGCCGGCCGCCAAGACCGACGCGCCGCGGGCGACCCCGCCGGCCGCACCGGCCGCACCGGCCGCACCGGCCGACACCTTCGACGGAAACCGCGCGATGGACGTGTTGCAGGCGCGCCTGTCGGCCGATCATGCCTATCCCGATCTGCAGTGCCTGGGCTACGTTGTCGAGGACGGCGAGGACGCCGCCTCCCCGGCAGCGTCTGCAGCGGCCGCACCCGAGGCCGCCGCGCCGGCGGCGATCGAGATCGCCGTACGCGAGAAGCACGGCAACGGCTGCCCGGGCGACCCGCAGACCGAGCCGGTCCGCGACCGCTTCCGTGTCGAGCGCTCCGGTTCGATCCAGTGGTACGACGTGGTCGACGGCGACTTCGTCGAATACGCGCAATGGCGGCAGCAGCAAGCCGGTGGCGGCTTGCCCTGACAGGCGGATTTTCGCACCGCGCCGCGCGCGTGGTCGCGGCGCTGCGCGGCCAGGAAAACTGGGGTGGAGGACGGTGGCCCGGATGTGGGCGGTGTCGACGTCGCGGCCCGGATCGTCAGGCCTGATTGCGGACTGCCATGAGGTGGGCGGAGACGACCCGGTGCGCTGGGATGCCGTCATCGGCGGCCCTGCGGAATCCGGGGCGGAAGCGCTATTCGGCGCCGTCCTGCAGCCGCGCCGCGGTCGCAGGGAAATGCGTTGCCGCGAAGTGCCGGGTGCGCATCGCCGGGCTGCCCGCGGCCGCGCCGGACGCTGGCGCTAGAGCTGTTGCAGTTGGCAGCCCTGCGCGTCCACGCGCAGCACCGAACCCTGTTCGTACCAGTCGCCGAGTACGATGCGGGTGCAGGCGCGGCCGTCCACGTCCAGCGCATGCACCGCCGGCCGGTGGGTGTGGCCATGGATCATCCGCGCCACGCCGTAGCGGGCGAAGGTGGCGGCGACTTCGGCCGGGGCCACGTCGGTGACGGTTTCGAACTGCGCGCTGTCGTCCTGTTTCAACTCGGCCTGGCGCGCCTGGCTGGCGGCGCGCGCCTGTTGCGCGTAGGCGATGCGCGCGGCCAGCGGCTGCGCCAGGAACTGCTGCTGGAAGGCCGGGTCGCGGGTCTGCGCGCGGAACGCCTGGTAGGCGGTGTCGTCGGTGCACAGCAGGTCGCCGTGCAGCAGCAGGGTCGGCTCGCCGTGCAGATCGATCACGCAGGGATCGGGCAGCAGGCGCAGGCCGGCACGCCGCGCGTAGTCGGCGCCGAGCAGGAAGTCGCGGTTGCCGTGCATGAAGAACACCGGCACCCCGGCCTCGTGCAGCGCGTGCAGCTCCACCGCCACCGCATCGGCCGCCTCGGACGGCGTGTCGTCGCCGATCCAGGCCTCGAACAGGTCGCCGAGGATGTACAACGCCTCGGCCTGCCGCGCCTGCCCGCGCAGGAAGTCGAGAAACAGCGCGGTGATCGCCGGCCGTGCCGGGTCCAGATGCAGGTCGGAGATGAACAGCGTGGTCATTCGGCCATTGTAAGGCCGGGAGTGGGGAATCGGGATTGGGGAATGGTGAGTGTTCGCGAGCGCAGGCGTTGCTACGCTTTCGAAGGGCCGGGATTGGGATTCGGAACGGGAATTAGGGATTCGGAGGGTGCGCTAACGCAGGCGATGTTGCGCTCTCGTAGGAGCGGCTTCAGCTGCGACCTTGTCCGGAGCCAGGAGTGAGGAGAGAGCATGGAGCCGGACGGCGCCGGCTGTTTCCATTCCCTATTCCCGGTTCCCCATTCCCGGCCTTATATCAACCACAACGACACGCCCGCCAACAACGTGCCGATGCCGGTGGCGGCGAGCACGTCGCTGGGGTAGTGCAGGCCCAGCACCACCCGCGACAGCGCCACGCAGGCGATGAAGGGCACAAGCAGGGGCGCCAGCCAGGGGTAGTAGGCCAGGGCGACGATGCCGAAGGACACCGCGTGCAGGGTGTGGCCGGAGGGGAAGCTGAACTCGTCCAGCGGCGCCACCCAGGCGCGGATGCGCATATCGGCGGCGTATGGACGCGGGCGGCGGGTCCAGCGCTTCAGACCCTTGTACAGGCTCAGCGCGACCACGCCGGTGGCGGCCATGTGCGCGGAGGCGAACACGCCGTCCATGCCGTCGCACAGCACCAGCAGGGTCATCAGCGCGTACCAGAACACGCCGTCGCCGAGGCGGCTGATCACCGCGAAGAAGCGTCGCACCGAGCGCCGCCGGCACCAGTGGTTGGCGCGCCGGCACCAGCGGGTCTCGTGCCCGCGCAGGATCTCAAGCCGCGTCGACATGCGTCCTCCGGGTGTCCGCCAGTTGGTTGAGCAGGGCATCGAAATCGGCCACCACGCGCTCCGGGCGCAGTTGCTGCATCGACGCGCAGGCCGCCTCGCCGAGACGCTGGCGCAGCGCGTCGTCGCTGCCCAGGCGCAGCGCGGCGGCGATGAAGGCCTCGTCGTCGGCCACCGCCGCACCATTGATGCCGTCGCGCAGGTATTCGCGTGCCGCGCCGTAGTCGAAGGCGACGGTGGCCACGCCACTGGCCATCGCCTCCAGGGTCACGTTGCCGAAGGTCTCGCTGCGGCTGGGGAACAGGAACAGGTCGCCGCTGGCGAAATGCCGCGCCAGCGCGTCGCCGCGCTGGATGCCGCAGAAAATGAAGTCGGGATTCTCCTGCGCCAGGCGCTCGCGCAGCGGGCCGTCGCCGACCCAGACGAAGCGCGCCCGCGGACGCTGCTGCTGCAACTGGCGGAACGCGCGCACCGCCAGCGGCAGGTTCTTCTCCGAGGCGATGCGGCCCACGTAGAGCACCGCGCAGTCGTCGTCCTGCAGGCCCCACTGCGCGCGCAACTGCGGATCGCGGCGCTGCGGCTCGAACTGCTTGCTGTCCACCGCGCGCGCCAGCAGGCGCACCCGCTCGAAACCCTGGGTGGCGAGGAAGTCGCGCAGTTCGCGGGTCGGCACCAGGGTCGCCTGGGCCTGGTTGTGGAAGCGCCGCATCCAGCGCAGCGCGGTCGACTGCAGCCAGGCCGCGCCGTACTGCGGCAGGTACTCGTCGAAGCGGGTGTGGAAGCCGGTGGCGATCGGAATGCCCAGGCGCCGCGCGCTGCGCAGCGCCGACCAGCCCAGCGGGCCCTCGGTGGCGATGTACACCGCATCCGGCGGCGCCGCCTGCCACAGCTTGGTCAGGCGCCGCGGCGCGGGCAGGCCGAATTTCAATCCGGGGTAGCGCGGCAGCGCCGCACCGCGCACCAGCCGCAGATCCGCCGGGTCGGCGTCGCCGGCCTGGCGCGGACGCACCACGTCGACCGTATGGCCGCGCGCGCGCAGCCCCAGTTCCAGCCCCTGCACGGTCAGCGCGACGCCGTTGACCTCAGGGGGATACGTCTCGGTGACGATCGCGTAGCGCATGCGGGGGCTCCGGTTTGACTAAGCCTCGCGCAATGCAGTGAAGCGAACATGTCCAGCGCATGTAGGAACGATGACGCCCACGCCGGGCGTTTAGGTGCGCTTGCATCATCAGGCGACCAGGTGCAATGGCCTGCAGGCGAGCGAGGCCTTACCCGTGTCGCTTCAGCTCAAGCAAACCACCCAATCCCCATTCCCGATTCCCCAATCCCGGCTTTCAAGCCACAAATGGACGGAAATTGATCCCCAACCCGGCCATGCCCTCGACCTCGCCGATCAGGTCGGCACGCTGCAACGGCCGCGACTCGATCCACGGCTGCGACAGGATCAGGTGCAGGTTGGCGCCGTCGGCCTTCAGTTCCAGCGCCGGGATCGGGTCGGCTTCATGCGCGCGGTGCAGCAGCACCGCCAGGCGCAGCAGCGCGGCCTTGCGCTTGGCGCTGAGCAGCAGGCGGTCGGGCAGTGCGTCGAACGCGGTCTTGGACACGTTGCGGCGGTGCGTGCGCACCAGCGTGGCCAGCACCTGCTGCTCCTGCCGCGAGAAGCCGGCAATGTCCGAGTGCTCCAGCACGTAGGCGCCGTGCACGTGGTACTGGCTGTGCGCGATGGCCTGGCCGAGTTCGTGCAGGCGCGCGGCCCAGCCGAGCATGCGCGCGTCGTCGGCATCCAGCGCCCAGTCGCCGGCGACCTGCTCGAACAGCGCCATCGCGGTGTGCTCCACGCGCGCGGCCTGCGCCTCGTCGATGCCGTAGCGCTGGGTGAGCGCGGCGATCGCGGTTTCGCGCGGATCGTTCTCGCCGCCGCGGCCGAGCATGTCGTAGAGGATGCCTTCGCGCATGGCCGCCTTGCTCACCATCAGCCGTTGCAGGCCCAAGGCCTGGAATGCCGCCTCCAGCACCAGCACGCCGCCGGCGATGATCGGCCGGCGGTCGGCGGACAGGCCGGGCAGGTCGATGTCCTCGATGCGCTTGGCCAGCAGCAGGCGGTCGCGCAACTGCGGCAGCGCCTCGGCGGTGATCGCGCCCTTGGTCAGCTTCATCGCCGCGCAGATCTCGCCGATCGCCTTGTGCGTGCCGGACGAGCCCAGCGCCTCGTGCCAGCCCAGCGCACGGTACTGCCCGGCGAACTGCTGGAACTCGGCGCCGATCTCGGTCAGCGCGTCCTTCCACTTCTTCTTGGACAGCTTGCCGCCCGGGAAGAAGCGCCGCGTGCTGGCGATGCAGCCGGCCTGCAGGCTCTCGCGTTCCAGGGTCTGGAAGCCGCTGCCGATGATGAATTCGGTGGAGCCGCCGCCGATGTCGATCACCAGGCGGCGTTCGTCCGGCTTGGGTGGCTGCGCATGGGCCACGCCGAGGTAGATCAGGCGCGCTTCCTCGCGGCCGCTGACCACTTCGATCGGATGGCCGAGCGCGGTTTCGCCGGGAATCAGGAAGGTCTGCGGCGAGCGCAGCTGGCGCACGGTGTTGGTGGCCAGCGCGCGCACCCGCAGCGAGGGCAGGTCGCGGAGGCGCTGGCCGAAGCGCGCCAGGCATTCCAGCGCGCGCTGTCGCGCCTCGGTGGACAGTCCGCCCTTGTTGTCCAGGCCGTCGGCCATGCGCACGGTCTCGCGCAGGCGGTCCACCACCCGCAACTGCCCGAGCTGGTAGCGGGCGATGACCATGTGGAAGCTGTTGGAACCCAGGTCGATGGCGGCCAGCAGGTCGCCGTCGCGCAGCGGCGGATGAGTGGGGGAGGTGGCAGGCATGGCGGAATGGTAGCCGATGCGCGGCGCGCGCCGTTGGCGCTGCGCCGCGGTGTGCTCAGAGCCCGTCGAGCAGGGCCAGCTGCGCCGAATGCGGCGGCTGGTCCTGGCCCGGGGCCAGCTTGCGGTAGTTGCCGTCGGCGTCCAGTTCCCAGGCGTTGAGATTGTCGGCCAAGTAGTTCTGCAGCACCTCGCGGTGGATGCGCTTGACCAGGTCCGGATCCAGGATCGGGAAGCCGGTCTCCACGCGCCGCAGCAGGTTGCGTTCCAGCCAGTCGGCGCTGGCGCAGAACAGTTCCGGCGCACCGTCGTTGCCGAACCAGTAGACCCGGCTATGCTCGAGGAAGCGGCCGACGATCGAGCGCACCCGGATGTTGTCGGACACGCCCGGCACGCCGGGGCGCAGGGTGCAGGCGCCGCGCACGATCAGGTCGATCTTCACGCCTGCCTGCGAGGCCGCGTACAGCGCGCGGATCACCTGCGGCTCGTTGAGCGCGTTCATCTTGGCGATGATGCGGCCCGGGCGGCCGGCATGCGCCAGCTTGGTCTCGCGTTCGATCCGGTGCAGCACGCCCGGATGCAGGGTGAAGGGCGATTGCAGCAGGCGCTTGAGGCGGATCTTCGGCGCCAGCCCGGACAACTGCTGGAACAGCAGGTGCACGTCGTTGCCGATGTCCACGTCGGAGGTGATCAGGCTGAGGTCGGTGTAGGCGCGCGCGGTGCCGCTGTGGTAGTTGCCGGTGCCCAGGTGCACGTAGCGGCGCAGCTTGCGGCCCTCGCGGCGCACGATCAGCAGCATCTTGGCGTGGGTCTTGTAGCCGACCACGCCGTACACCACCTGCACGCCGGCTTCCTGCAGGCGGTCGGCCAGGCCCAGGTTGGCCTCTTCGTCGAAGCGCGCACGCAGCTCCACCACCACGGTGACGTCCTTGCCGTTGCGCGCGGCCAGCACCAGCGCATCGACGATCGCCGAGTCCTTGCCGGTGCGGTACAGGGTCTGCTTGATCGCCAGCACGTTGGGGTCGATCGCGGCCTGCTTGATCAGGTCCAGCACCGCGGTGAAGGCGTCGAACGGGTGGTGCAGCAACACGTCGCCGGCGGCGGCGATCTCGAAGATGCCTTCGCTGTCGCGCAGGGTGCGCGGATTCATCGCCGGATACTTCAGGTCTGGGCGCTGCACCAGGTCGTAGACCTGGTTGACCCGGCTCAGGTTGACCGGGCCGTTGATCCGGTAGACCGCGTTTTCCGGCAGTTCGAAGTTCTGCAGCAGGGTGCGCACGATCGACTTCGGGCAGTCCTCGGCGATCTCCAGCCGCACCGCCGGCCGGTAGCCGCGGTTGACCAGTTCGTCGCGCAGCGCCAGCGCCAGGTTCTCCACTTCCTCCTCGTCCACCACCAGTTCCGAGTTGCGGGTGACGCGGAACTGGTAGGAGCCCATCACCTCCATGCCCGGGAACAGCTCGTCGACGAAGGTGGACAGCACCGAGGACAGGAACACGAAGCTCTGGCCGCCCTCGGCCAGGCTTTCCGGCAACTGGATGATGCGTGGCAGCGAGCGCGGCGCGCGCACGATCGCCAGGTGGCCGACGCGGCCGAACGCGTCGGTGCCCTTGAGCACCACCACGATGTTCAGCGACTTGTTGAGGATCTTCGGGAACGGATGCGCCGGGTCCAGGCCCAGCGGCGACAGCACCGGCATGATCTCGTTGCGGAAGTAGGCGCGCAGCCAGCGCTTCTGCCGCGCGTTCCAGGAATGCCGGCCGAGCACGCCGATGCCGGCGTCCTTCAGCGCCGGGCGCAGCACTTCGTTCCAGCAGCGGTACTGCTGGTCGACCAGTTGCGCGGCGCGGTCGTGGATCGAGGTGAGGATGGCGTTGGGGCTCATCCCGTCCGGCGCCGGCGGCAGCCCGAATTCCTGCGCGTGGCGCACGGTGGCGGCGCGGATCTCGAAGAACTCGTCGAGGTTGGTGCAGGAGATGCACAGGAAACGCAGCCGCTCCAGCAACGGCACCTGCGGATCCTGCGCCTGCGCCAGCACCCGGAAGTTGAAGTCCAGTTGCGACAGCTCGCGGTTGATGTACAGCGCGGGGTCGCGCAGCGGGTCGCTGGGAATGTCCGGGGGCGGCGTGGGCGGCAGGGCAGGGGCGCGGCGGGGCATGGTGTCTCTCGTTAGGCGGAGGTCAGGGTGGCATGGTCGTGCCGCGGATGCACGCGCCCGGCGCCGAAGTGGCAGGAGAAGGTGCTGCCCTTGCCGACTTCGCTCTCGATCTCCAGCCGCGCCTGGTGCAGGCCGAGCACGTGCTTGACGATCGACAGGCCCAGGCCGGTGCCGCCGCTCTCGCGCGAGCGGCTGCTGGAGACGCGGTAGAAGCGCTCGGTGATCCGCGGCAGGTGATGCGCGGGAATGCCGTAGCCGCTGTCGCGCACCGCCAGCACCGCGCCATCGCCCTCGCGGGCGAAGGTGATGCGGATGGTGCCGCCGGCCGCGGTATAGCGCACCGCGTTGGTGACCAGGTTGGAGAAGGCGCTGTGCAGTTCCTTGTTGGAGCCGACCAGGTCGCAATCGGCTTCGTCGTGGACCTCGATGCGGTGCCGGCCCTGGCTGTGCGCCTCGGCCTCGCGGCGCAGCGTGGCCAGCATCGGCGCCATCGCGATCGACTCCTCGTTGGCGTGCTCCTGCGATTCCAGCCGCGACAGGGTCAGCAGGTCCTCGACCAGCTGGGTCATGCGCTGCGACTGCTTGCGCATCTCGGCGATCATCGGCCCCGAATCCGGAAAGTCCTCCGGGTCGAGCATATCCAGGTAGCCGTGGACCACGGTCAGCGGCGTGCGCAACTCGTGCGAGACGTTGGCGACGAAATCCCGGCGCACCTGCTCCAGTTGCAGCAGCTTGCTGACGTCGCGCGCGACCAGCAGCCAGTGGTCGTCGGAATAGGGAATCAGGCGCAGGTTCAGGCGCAGGCGGTCGTCGACCGGGGAGGGCATGTCCAGCATCGGCTCGGCGTTGCGGCCGCCGCTGAGCCAGTGCGCCAGCGGCATCGGCTGCAGCCGCTCCACCACCGGCGCGCCGAGGTCGCCGGGGTGGCGCAGGCCGAGCAGGGTGCCGGCTGCTTCGTTGAACCATTGGATGCGCTGGCTGTTGCGGTCCACCACCACCACCGCGTCCGGCAGCGCCGCGGCGGCGGCGCGGTAGGCGCGCAGCATGTCCAGCAGGCGCCGCTTGCGCACGCGCATTTCCGCCTGGCTGCGGTACAGCAGCCGGTCCAGTTCGTTCCACACGCCGGTGCCGGCCGGCGGCTCCCAGCGCTGGCGCGCGGTCAGCCGCCGCAGCACCCGCCGCAGCCGCCAGTAGTGCCAGCCCATCACCCCCAGCGACATCAGGGTCAGCGCCATCCACACATGGCCGCCGATCCAGCCGATCAGCAACGCCAGCAACAGCAGGCCGGCGAGCGTGCCGAGGGTCTTCAACCAGGCGGAGCGGATGTGGCGGGGCATCGGGAACGCACTCTGTCGCAAAGGATCGTGATCCGTCCGCCGTTATAGCAGGCGAAGGCGGCGGTCAGATGGACGCAGAGAAGCGATAGCCGGAACCGCGGACGGTCTGCACCATGTTTTCCACCGAGAACGGCTCCAGCGTCTTGCGCAGGCGGCGGATGTGCACGTCGATGGTGCGCTCTTCCACGTAGACGCTGCCGCCCCAGACGTGATCGAGCAACTGCGCGCGGCTGTAGACGCGCTCGGGGTGGGTCATGAAGAAGTGCAGCAGGCGGTACTCGGTCGGGCCGATCGGCACCGGCGCCTCGCCGGCGAACACCCGGTGCGCGGCGCCGTCGATGCGCAGGCTGCCGACCGAGACGCTGCCGTCCTCGTCGTCCTCGCGGGTGCGGCGCATCACCGCGCGGATCCGCGCCAGCAGCTCGCGTGCCGAGAACGGTTTGACCACATAGTCGTCGACGCCGGCCTCCAGGCCGCCGACGCGGTCGTTCTCCTCGCCGCGGGCGGTGAGCATGATGATCGGCACTTCGCGGGTCATCGCATCCTTGCGCCAGCGCCGGGCCAGTTCCAGGCCGCTGGTGCCGGGCAGCATCCAGTCCAGCAGGATCAGATCCGGGACCCGGTCGGCGATCGAGGTCTGCGCCTCGCGGGCATCGCCGGCGTGCACCGGCTCGAAGTCGCCCTTGCGCAGGGCGAACGCGACCATGTCGCGGATGGCCGGCTCGTCGTCGACGATCAGGATGCGTTTCTGCACAACGGCACCGTGGAACTGGGGAGGAAGGTCGCCAGTAGACTACGGTTTTATTACGCTTGAGTGACGGCTGACACGGGCGCGTTTCAGCGCCGTTGCATGTCCGGGTCCTGCACGCCCTGGCGGCGCAGTTCCAGCACCGTCGGGGTGATCGCGGCGATGCGCGCGTCGATGCGCGCGCGCGCCACGTAGTCCAGGTCGCTGCGCTTCTTCAGGTTGCTCAGCTGGATCAGGGCCTGCTCCGGATGCCCGTTCAGGTAGGCCGCCTCGGCATAGGCCTCGCCGGCCCGGGTGTCGTCGCCGGCCAGTTCGCAGGCACGGGCGAAGGTGCGCTGGAACACCGGATCCTCCGCGGCCGCCCCGAGCAGCGGCCGCAGCACCGCCTGGGCGCGCTGGCCGGCCTGGCGGCCGCCCTGTTCGTTGAGGGCAGTCGCATAGCTCAGCGCCACTGCCCGGTTGCTGGGCATGCGCTTGACCAGCGCCTCGAAGCGCTGGTCGGCGGCCTGGTTGCGGCCGGCCTTGGCCTCGGCCTCGGCCACCGCCACGGTCAGCCACCAGTTGTCCGGGTGCGCCTGCAGCAGGCTTTCCAGCGTCTGCGCGACCTCCTGCGCACTGCCGCCGGCACGCAGCCGGGCCAGCGCCAGGCCGTAGCGCTGAGCATCGCTCAGGCCCTGTTTGCTGCCCTGGCGCAGGCCTTCGTACTCGCGGATCGCATCGGCCGGGGTGTTGGCGCTGAACACCCGCAGCCGCTCGCGGGCCCATTCGAACTGGCCGCTGGGGCCGCGCGCGTAGTTGGCGAACGGCAGTTGCAGGCCGCCGGGCAGCAGCGGGTTGCTGGGCGCGCCCAGCGGCTGGCTCAGCGACACGTCGTTCGGATCGACCCGCTCCTTCAGGGTGCCGCCGGGCACGCTGGTGGTCAGGGTCAGGGTGTTCTTCTTCATCTGCTCGGCGCGCTCGCGGGCCTCGCTGATGCGGGTGGTGGTGACCGGGTGGGTCATCAGGAAGTCGGGGGTGCTGTAGCCGCCCTGGTTGCCGCGCATCGCCAGCGACATGCGCTCGAAGAAGCCGGCCATCGCGTCGACGTCGTAGCCGCTGCGCGCCAGGGTGCGGATGCCCAGACGGTCGGCCTCCGATTCGTTGGAGCGGGTGTAGTCGATCTGGCGCTGCTGCATCAGCCCCAGGCCGCTGGCGATCGCCGCCTGGGTGGCGTCGCCGCTGGAGCGCCCGCCGGCCTGCTGCGCCGCGACCACCGCGGCGAGCATGCCGAGCAGGATCGGGATCTGGTCGCGCTGCGCCCGCTCGACCCCGCGCAGCACGTGCTGCTGGGTGACGTGGGCGATCTCGTGCGACAGCACCGCGGCGACCTCGTCCTCGCGCTCGGCGGTCAGCACCAGCCCGGCGTTGACCGCCACGTAGCCGCCGAGAGTGGCGAAGGCGTTGATCTGGCGGTCGCGCAGCATGAAGAAGGTGAACTTCTGCTGCGGCTGGTCGCTGTTGGCGCCGAGCCGGGTGCCCATGGTCTGCAGCCAGTCGTCGATCAGCGGGTCTTCGAGCACGTAGCCGTAGCTGCGCAGCTCGGCCAGCATCATCTTGCCGTACTCGGCCTGGCGCGCCGGGGTCAGCAGCTCGCCGGCCGAGGAGCCGATGTCCGGCAGCTTGTTCTCCTGGGCCGGCGCCACGGCGCAGGCGGTGGCCAGGGTGATCGCGAAGGCGAGCGGCAGCAGGCGCAAGACAGGCTCCAGGGGGGCAGGCGGACGCCGGGTGGCGGCCGGGACGACGGTGAATCCGGGATGATTCGCAGTGTTGCGGCAGCGGCCTCGAAAATCCACCCGGCCGCTACCATAGTGGCTTGGACCTTCTACACCGCCCGGAGTTTCCCGTGGACAACCCAACTGCCGACACCGGCCACGCCGGCGGCCCGCCGATCACCCTCTATTCCACCGCGATCTGCCCGTACTGCGTGGCGGCCAAGAACTTCCTCAAGAGCAAGGGCCGCACCTGGAACGAGGTGCGGATCGACCTGGACCCGGCCGAGCGCGAGAAGATGGTCGCGCTGGCGCGGCGCACCAGCGTGCCGCAGATCTTCGTCGGCGACGTCCACGTCGGCGGCTACGACGACATGATGGCGCTGCACCGCGCCGGCAAGCTGGAGCCGCTGCTCGACGGCCACGCCCCCGAGGCGCAGGCATGAGCGGCGCCGCGACGGGCGAGGGCGGCGCCTCCGGGCAGGACCGCGTCCGCGAGTTCACCGAGTTCCGCCAGCGCATGAACCAGCGCATCCTGGCCGAGCCGAACCAGGTGGTGCGGCGCTTCTTCGCGCTGGACACCCAGACCTACCAGGCCGGCGCGCTGGACGTGAAGACCAAGGAACTGCTCGGCCTGGTCGCCTCGCTGGTGCTGCGCTGCGACGACTGCATCAGCTATCACGTGGCCCAGTGCAAGGAGGCCGGGGTCAGCCGCGAGGAGTTCTTCGAGACGTTCTCGGTGGGCCTGGTGGTCGGCGGCTCCATCGTGATCCCGCACCTGCGTCGCGCCGTGGACTTCCTCGACACGCTGGAGGCCGGCGCCGCCGCGCCAGCGCAGCACGCGCACGATTGAGCCGCTTCGGGCTGCCCCGATGGCCACCGGCGCCCGCGCCGGAGGCCGTCCGGTTTTGGGCGCCTTCACCGGCTTCGGGCATAATTACCGCTGAAACCTCCTTGCGCCTGCAGCCCCGGTTCCCGGGCGGCGCTCCCCCCTCTTGTACGGAAACCGCAACCCTATGACGCAGACAATCACGGTCATCCGTGGCGATGGCATCGGCCCGGAGATCATGGACGCCACGCTGTTCGTGCTCGACGCGCTGAACGCCGGCCTCACCTACGAATACGCCGATGCGGGCCTGGTGGCGCTGGAGAAGCACGGCGACCTGCTGCCGGCCGCCACGCTGGAGTCGATCCGCAAGAACAAGGTGGCGCTGAAGAGCCCGCTGACCACGCCGGTGGGCGAGGGCTTCAGCTCGATCAACGTGGCCATGCGCCGCCAGTTCGACCTGTACGCCAACGTGCGTCCGGCCAAGTCGTTCCCCAACACCAAGTCGCGCTTCGGCGCCGGCGTGGACCTGATCACCGTGCGCGAGAACACCGAAGGCGCCTACCTGAGCGAAGGCCAGGAAGTGTCCGCCGACGGCGAGACCGCGCTGTCGATGGCCAAGGTGACCCGCAAGGGTTCCGAGCGCATCGTCCGCTACGCCTTCGACCTGGCCCGCGCGACCGGCCGCAAGAAGGTCACCGCGGTGCACAAGGCCAACATCATCAAGTCCACCTCGGGCCTGTTCCTGAAGGTGGCGCGCGACGTGGCGGCGAACTACCCGGAGATCGAATTCCAGGAAATGATCGTCGACAACGCGTGCATGCAGTTGGTGATGCGCCCGGAGCAGTTCGACATCATCGTCACCACCAACCTGTTCGGCGACATCCTGTCGGACCTGTGCGCCGGCCTGGTCGGCGGCCTGGGCCTGGCACCGGGCGCCAACATCGGCGTGGACGCGGCGATCTTCGAAGCCGTGCACGGCTCGGCTCCGGACATCGCCGGGCAGGGCAAGGCCAACCCGTGCGCGCTGCTGCTGGGCGCGGCGCAGCTGCTGGACCATATCGGCCAGCCGCAGAACGCCGAGCGCCTGCGCAACGCCATCGTCGCCACGCTGGAAGCCAAGGACGGTCTGACCCCGGACCTGGGTGGCAGCGGCAACACCATGGGCTTCGCCAAGGCCATCGCCAGCCGCCTCTGAGCGTCCGGAAGATCGCAGAAAAAAGAAAGGGCGCCCCAGGGCGCCCTTTCTTTTGCTCGGAAACTTGTCTGAAGCCAAGCCCGCTCATCGATCAAGGGGAGTTCGCTTTTACGATTCCCCAATCCCGATTCCCGACTCCCGGCTTCAATTCCGCGACTGCAGCTTCGACAGCAGGCGCAGGAACTCCAGGTACAGCCACACCAGCGTCACCATCAGGCCGAACGCGCCGTACCACTCCATGTACTTGGGTGCGCCCTGTTCGACGCCGCTCTCGATGAAGTCGAAGTCCAGCACCAGGTTCAGCGCCGCCACCACCACCACGAACAGGCTGAACAGGATGCCGACCGTGCCGGAGGCGTGGATGTAGGGGATCTGGATGTTGAAGAAGCCAAGCACCATCGTGGCCAGATACACCAGCGCGATGCCGCCGGTGGCCGCGACCACGCCCAGCTTGAAGTTCTCGGTGGCCTTGATCATGCCGCTGCGGTAGGCGAACAGCATCGCGAACAGGGTGCCGAAGGTCAGCAGCACGGCCTGCAGCACGATGCCGTTGAAGCGCACTTCGTACATCGCCGAGATCGATCCCAGGAAGAAGCCTTCCACCAGCGCGTACAGCGGCGCGGTGATGGGCGACCATTCCTTCTTGAAGATCGTGATCAGGGCCAGGATGAAGCCGCCGATCAGGCCGCCCAGCGCGTAGCCGGCCACGCCAGGAGCGATCATCGCGTTGCCCGCGGCATCGATCGAAACCGACTGGCTCCAGGCGAACACGGCGGTGAGCGCTGTCAGCATCAACAGGATGCCGGTCTTGTTGGCGGTGCCGTTCAGGGTCATCGCACCGCTGTCGCGCGCGACGACCGTGCCGTTGCCGGGCGAGACCACGTTGCCGCTGTGCAGATCGAGGAAGGTGGATTCCTTCAGGGCGGGGTTGCCGCTGCGAAGCATGCTGTTTTCTCCTTCAAAATGGCTCTCGGCCGATGCCGATGGCAAGCCGTGAGCATAGCGCAGGCGATGTTGCGTGCATGCGACGTTGACAGCGGGCCGCAAGCTTCCCACAATAGCCGACCTTTCCGGCCTTGGCCGCGAGGGATGTTCCGCCGGGGTATAGCGCAGTCTGGTAGCGCGCCTGCTTTGGGAGCAGGATGTCGGGGGTTCGAATCCCTCTACCCCGACCAATCCGATGTCCAACGGCGGAAAGGAATGCGACAATCCAGCCAGGGCGCCCGTAGCTCAACTGGATAGAGCACCGGCCTTCTAAGCCGGCGGTTACAGGTTCGATTCCTGTCGGGCGCGCCACATGGCGCCGGGCAGGAGATGCAAGGTTTCAATGGTGGCTGTAGCTCAGTTGGTTAGAGTACTGGATTGTGATTCCAGATGTCGGGGGTTCGAGTCCCCTCAGCCACCCCATTGATCGCGTGACCCGATGCTTCGCGGGGTGTTGCAACGAAGCAAAAAAGCACATAGAATGTGCGACTCAGTTTCAGGGCCGTTAGCTCAGTTGGTAGAGCAGTTGACTCTTAATCAATAGGTCCAAGGTTCGAATCCTTGACGGCCCACCAAAACGAAAGGCACCTGCTCCGGCAGGTGCCTTTTTCTTTGCCGGCCGGCCTGCAACAATGTGCCGGCAGGCGCCTTCCGGCGCCGCAGCGCGAAAGTGGCGGAATTGGTAGACGCCCTGGTTTTAGGTACCAGTGCCGCAAGGCGTAGGGGTTCGAGTCCCCTCTTTCGCACCATCCAGCCCCCGATGGCCCCTTGTGGCGATGGCGGGTTCGGCGTCGCCACGGCGGCCTCCCGGCCCTGCGCTGGCAGGCGCCGCGGGAATAGGCGAAACTATCTGGCTGCGGCGGCTGTCCCGTGCCCGCGCCAACCCGTACTTTTCTACATCGTGCCGAGAGCCGTGGGCTCCCGGTGGCAGGAGTCCACATGCAAGCTTCGATCGAAACCACCGGTACCCTGGAACGGCGTCTGACCTTCACCCTGCCGGAGGATCGCCTGGAAACCCATGTCGGCGGCCGCCTGCGCGAAGTCGCGCGCACCGCGCGGATCAAGGGCTTCCGTCCGGGCAAGATTCCGGCCAAGGTGATCGAGCAGCGCTTCGGGCCGCAGATCCGCGCCGAGGCGCTGGACGGCCTGCTGCGCGAGACCTTCGACTCGGCCGTGCGCGAGCACGAACTGCGCCTGGCCGGCAACCCGCGCATCGACCGCGCCGGCGACAACGAGCTGCAGTTCGTGGCCACCTTCGAAGTGGTGCCGGACTTCGGCGACATCGACGTGTCCAAGCTGCAGGTGATCCGCCACACCGCCGAGGTCACCGAGGCCGACATCGAGCAGATGATCGAGAACCTGCGCCTGCAGCGCCGCACCTGGCAGCCGGCCGCGCGTCCCGCGCAGGACGGCGACCTGGTGACCCTGGAGACTTGGTCGCAGGTCGGCGACGAGCGCCTGCCGGCCGAGGGCGTGGAGAAGGGCAGCAGCGTGATCGGCTCGGGCGTCATGTTCCCGGCGATCGAGCAGGGCCTGGTCGGCCTGTCCAAGGACGAAGAGAAGACCCTGACCGTCGACTTCCCGGCCGACTGGCGCGTGCCGCAGTTCGCCGGCAAGCAGGTCCAGGTCCATGTGAAGGCGGTCGACGTCGCCGCGCCGGTGCTGCCGGAGGTGGACAAAGAGTTCATCAAGAGCTTCGGCGTGAAGAGCGGCGATGCCGAGCAGTTCCGCAAGGACATCCGCATCAACCTCGAGCGCGAGCTCAAGGGCGCGCTGATGAACCGCCTGCGTCGCGAAGTCGGCGAGCAGCTGATCGCCGCCTACGCCTCGGTCGAAATGCCGCCGCGCCTGGTCGAGAACGAAGCGCGCGCCATGTTGGCGCAGCAGGTCGAGCAGATGCGCCGTTCCGGCCGCGACCCGGGTCAGGTGCCGGGCGACGCCCACCAGGGCTTCATGGACGCCGCGCGCAAGCGCGTGCTGGTCGGCCTGCTGGTCGGCGAGGTCGCCCGCCGCAACGAACTGCGCCTGGACCCGAAGCGGGTCTCGGAGACGCTGCGCCTGATCGCCTCGACCTACGAAGAGCCGGAGCAGGTCATTGAGATGTACCGCAACGATCCCCAATTGATGGGGGGACTGCAGAGCCGCGTGATGGAAGAGCAGGTGATCGACTGGATCGCCGAGCGCGCCCAGCACACCGAGCAGGCGATGTCGTTCCAGGATGCGATCCGTCAATAAGACGACGCGTCGCCGCGTTGCGCAGCCGACCTGCGCGACGCGGATCCCGTTTCACCTCCCCGCGGCGGCGGGGCGCAACACGATGCGAAGCCCTGCACACCCCCGTGCAGGGATGGACCCCGAGCAGCAGGAGATCACCGCGTGGACAATGTGACCAAGGCCTTGAATCTGGTTCCGATGGTGGTCGAACAGACCAGCCGCGGCGAGCGCGCCTACGACATCTATTCGCGCCTGCTGAAGGAGCGCCTGATCTTCCTGGTTGGCCCGATCGACGACCACATGGCCAATGTGATCGTGGCCCAGTTGCTGTTCCTGGAAGCGGACAATCCGGAGAAGGACATCAGCATCTACATCAACTCGCCGGGCGGCGTGGTCACCGCCGGCATGGCGATCTACGACACCATGCAGTACATCAAGCCGGACGTGAGCACCATCTGCGTCGGCCAGGCCGCCTCGATGGGCGCGCTGCTGCTGGCGTCGGGCGCTGCCGGCAAGCGCTATGCGCTGCCGAACTCGCGGGTGATGATCCACCAGCCGCTGGGCGGCTTCCAGGGCCAGGCCACCGACATCGACATCCACGCCCGCGAGATCCTGACGCTGCGCGCGCGGCTGAACGAAATCCTGGCCAAGCACACCGGCCAGTCGCTGGAAACCATCGCCCGCGACACCGAGCGCGACAACTTCAAGAGCGCCGTCGACGCGCAGGCCTACGGCCTCGTCGACCAGGTCCTGGAGCGTCGTCCGGATGAGTCCATCCAGCCGGCATAAGGCTTGCATGTACTGCAAAACGCAGCGTATTCCGCAGGGCCGGGGTCGGGCTAGCGTCCTCCCGGCCCTGTGCTATTCTCGAAATCGAACCCCCGTTCATCGGGTGGGGTAACTGGGTAAGCGAAGCAATGAGCGAAGACCGGCAAGGCCGTTCCGGCGACAGCAACAAGATCCTGTACTGCTCGTTCTGCGGCAAGAGTCAACACGAGGTCCGTAAGCTGATCGCCGGGCCCAGCGTGTTCATCTGCGACGAATGCGTCGAGTTGTGCAACGACATCATCCGCGAGGAGCTCGAGGAGAAGGCGCAGTCGGCACGCAGCAGCCTGCCCAAGCCGCGCGAGATCCTGGAAGTGCTCGACCAGTACGTGATCGGCCAGCAGCGCGCCAAGCGCACGCTCGCCGTGGCCGTGTACAACCACTACAAGCGCATCGAGAGCCGGCAGAAGAACGACGAGGTCGAACTGGCCAAGTCCAACATCCTGCTGGTCGGTCCGACCGGCTCGGGCAAGACGCTGCTGGCCGAGACGCTGGCGCGCTTGCTCAACGTGCCGTTCACCATCGCCGATGCGACCACGCTGACCGAGGCCGGCTACGTCGGCGAGGACGTGGAGAACATCATCCAGAAGCTGCTGCAGAAGTGCGACTACGACGTCGACAAGGCGCAGCAGGGCATCGTCTACATCGACGAGATCGACAAGATCTCGCGCAAGAGCGAGAACCCGTCGATCACCCGCGACGTGTCCGGCGAAGGCGTGCAGCAGGCGCTGCTGAAGCTGATCGAAGGCACGGTCGCCTCGGTGCCGCCGCAGGGCGGGCGCAAGCATCCGCAGCAGGAATTCCTGCAGGTGGACACCAAGAACATCCTGTTCATCTGCGGCGGCGCGTTCGCCGGCCTGGACAAGGTGATCCAGCAGCGCTCCAACGACGCCGGCGGCATCGGCTTCGGCGCCAAGGTGAAGAGCTCCGAGCGCAAGCGCGAGGTCGGCAAGATCCTGGCCGACGTCGAGCCGGAAGACCTGATCAAGTTCGGCCTGATCCCCGAGTTCGTCGGCCGCCTGCCGGTGGTCGCCACGCTCGAGGAGCTGGACGAGCCGGCGCTGATCAAGATCCTGACCGAGCCGAAGAACGCCATCACCAAGCAGTTCAAGAAGCTGTTCGAGATGGAAGGCGTGGAGCTGGAGTTCCGCCAGGACGCGCTGCTGGCCATCGCCAAGAAGGCGCTCAAGCGCAAGACCGGCGCGCGCGGCCTGCGCACCATCGTCGAGTCGGTGCTGCTGGACACGATGTACGAGCTGCCGTCGCAGGAAAACGTCAGCAAGGTGGTGGTGGACGAGTCGGTGATCGAGCACAAGTCCGAGCCGTACCTGATCTACCAGACCCCGCCGGCGGCGCCCAAGGTCGCCTCCGCGGAGTGACCTGGGCAGGCGGTGCGCGGCGACCCCGTCCCGCGCCCCGTGCCTGCCGGTAAGTCGCTGAAACATAAAGGGGTTATGCGCTCCCCTTGCATCGTCCAGCCGATGGCCCCATAACGGGGCCATCGGCGTTTTTATGGCCGCCCGCATCGCGTTCCCGCCTCCCAAATCGGAATCCTCATGGCCCAGTCCCAATCCGAAGTCCTCGACCTGCCGGTCCTGCCGTTGCGCGACGTCGTGGTCTTCCCGCACATGGTCATCCCGCTGTTCGTCGGTCGCGACAAATCCATGCGCGCGCTCGAGCACGCGATGGAGGCCGACAAGCGCATCCTGCTGGTCGCGCAGAAGTCCGCCGAGACCGACGACCCGGCGGCGGCCGACCTATACAACGTCGGCACGCTGGCGCAGGTGCTGCAACTGCTGAAGCTGCCCGACGGCACCATCAAGGTGCTGGTCGAGGGCCTGTCGCGGGTCAGCGTCGACAAGGTCGCCGAGCGCGACGGCGCGCTGCAGGGCGAAGGCCGCGAGATCGACGCCGCCGAATCGCGCGAGGAGCGCGAGGTCGAGGCGATCGCGCGCTCGCTGATGTCGCTGTTCGAGCAGTACGTCAAGACCAACCGCAAGCTGCCGCCGGAGTTGCTGCAGACCCTGTCCGGCATCGACGAGCCCGGCCGCCTGGCCGACACCATCGCCGCGCACATCGGCGTGCGCCTGGCCGACAAGCAGCGCCTGCTGGAAACCCTGGAAGTGGGCGAGCGCCTGGAGATGCTGGTCGGCCTGGTCGACGGCGAGATCGACGTGCAGCAGTTGGAGAAGCGCATCCGCGGCCGGGTCAAGTCGCAGATGGAGAAGAGCCAGCGCGAGTACTACCTCAACGAGCAGATGAAGGCGATCCAGAAGGAACTGGGCGACCTCGACGACGCGCCGGGCGAGCTGGAGGAACTGGCGCGCAAGATCGCCGAGGCCGGCATGCCCAAGCCGGTGGAGACCAAGGCCAAGGCCGAACTCAACAAGCTCAAGCAGATGTCGCCGATGTCGGCCGAAGCCGCGGTGGTGCGCAACTACCTCGACTGGCTGCTGGGCGTGCCGTGGAAGAAGCGCAGCAAGGTGCGCAAGGACCTGAAGGTCGCGCAGGAAACCCTCGACGCCGATCACTACGGCCTGGAGAAGGTCAAGGACCGCATCCTCGAATACCTCGCGGTGCAGTCGCGGGTGAAGCAGATGAAGGGGCCGATCCTGTGCCTGGTCGGGCCGCCGGGCGTGGGCAAGACCTCGCTGGGCCAGTCCATCGCCAAGGCCACCAACCGCAAGTTCGTGCGCATGTCGCTGGGCGGCGTGCGCGACGAGGCGGAGATCCGCGGCCATCGCCGCACCTACGTCGGCTCGATGCCGGGCCGCATCGTGCAGAACCTCAACAAGGTCGGCAGCAAGAACCCGCTGTTCGTGCTCGACGAGATCGACAAGATGTCGATGGATTTCCGCGGCGATCCGTCCTCGGCGCTGCTGGAAGTGCTCGACCCCGAGCAGAACAACGCCTTCAACGACCACTACCTGGAAGTGGACCTGGACCTGTCCGAAGTGATGTTCGTGGCGACCTCCAATTCGCTGAACATCCCCGGCCCGTTGCTGGACCGCATGGAAGTGATCCGCATCCCCGGCTACACCGAGGACGAGAAGCTCAACATCGCCGCACGCTACCTGGTGCCCAAGCAGCTCAAGGCCAATGGCCTGAAGCAGGACGAGCTGGAGATCGGTGCCGACGCGATCCGCGACATCGTGCGCTACTACACGCGCGAATCCGGCGTGCGCAACCTCGAGCGCGAAGTGGCCAAGATCTGCCGCAAGGTGGTCAAGGAGATCGCCCTGGCCGGTCCGCAGCCGGCCGCCCCGGCGAAGAAGGCCGCAGCGAAGAAGGCCGCCGCGCGCAAGGACAAGGCGCGCGTCAGCGTCGGCTCGAAGAACCTGGACAAGTACCTGGGCGTGCGCCGCTACGACTTCGGTCGCGCCGAGGAGCAGAACGAGATCGGCCTGGTGACCGGCCTGGCCTGGACCGAGGTCGGCGGCGATCTGCTGCAGATCGAATCGACCCTGGTTCCGGGCAAGGGCGCGGTGATCCTGACCGGCCAGCTCGGCGACGTGATGAAGGAATCGGCGTCGGCCGCATTGTCGGTGGTGCGTTCGCGCGCCGAGCGGCTCGGCATCGAGGCGGACTTCCTGCAGAAGCACGACGTCCACCTGCACGTGCCCGACGGCGCCACGCCCAAGGACGGCCCCAGCGCCGGCATCGCGATGGTGACCTCGCTGGTGTCGATGCTGACCAAGGTGCCGGTCAAGTCGGAGGTGGCGATGACCGGCGAGATCACCCTGCGTGGCCGCGTCTCGGCGATCGGCGGCCTCAAGGAGAAGCTGCTGGCCGCATTGCGCGGCGGCATCCGCACCGTGCTGATCCCCGAGGAGAACCGCAAGGATCTGGCCGACATCCCGGAGAACGTCACCCGCGATCTGAAGATCGTGCCGGTGAAGTGGATCGACGAAGTGCTGGATCTGGCACTGGAGCGTCCGCTCGCGCCCAAGCCCGCCGCCGACGCCGAACAGGCACCGTCGCGGCGCAAGCAGAAAGCATCCTCGAACCCGCGCGTCAAGCACTGACGCGCGCTGAACCGCACCCGCGCAAACGGCTCAAACCCGCGCCGTTGTTGGCTTTTCGGCTTGCGCGGGTATGGGCCCGCTGGTATAAATGCAGCGCTTGCGAGCACCGCGAACGGGCGTGCTTGGTAGTGCAAAACATATCCATCGGGGTCTCGCCCAGGCGAGGCAGGCCACGCCGACACCCGATCCTCAATCCGCGGTCTTCTGCCGCACATGGAGTCATCAAGAAATGAATAAAGCCGAACTGAACGACGCGATCGCCGCTGCCGCCGATATCTCCAAGGCCGAAGCCGGTCGTGCCATCGACGCCTTCGTGTCGGAAGTGACCAAGGCCCTGAAGAAGGGCGACAGCGTCACGCTCGTGGGCTTCGGCACCTTCCAGGTGCGCGACCGTGCCGAGCGCACCGGCCGCAACCCGAAGACCGGCGACTCCATCAAGATCGCGGCGTCGAAGAATCCGACGTTCAAGGCTGGTAAAGCGCTGAAGGATGCCGTAAACTAATCGACTCGCTAGGGTGCTTAGCTCAGCGGTAGAGCGTCTCCTTTACACGGAGAGGGTCGGGGGTTCGAAACCCTCAGCACCCACCAGAGCACCGAGCGACAAGTTTCAAAAGCGGAGTGGTAGTTCAGTCGGTTAGAATGCTGGCCTGTCACGCCGGAGGTCGCGGGTTCGAGTCCCGTCCACTCCGCCAGTTGTACCGAAGCCCCCGAGCGATCGGGGGTTTCGTTTCTCGCAGTCGCCGCCACGCGCCAGCGTCGGCCCGGCCGCTTCGGGAAAGCGGGCCTCGCGCCCGCCTCCGTTCAAACGCGGAGTGGTAGTTCAGTCGGTTAGAATGCTGGCCTGTCACGCCGGAGGTCGCGGGTTCGAGTCCCGTCCACTCCGCCATTTGTACGCGAAACCCCCGAGCGATCGGGGGTTTCTTTTTTTCCGCAGTACGCTGGTTTTGGTCCTCGATGCGCTCCGGATTCGCCGCCTCGACGCATGAGTGGCGCGGGTTGCCGGGCCGCCGGTTCTGCCGCAAGGCGTGAAGCGGGTTAAACTGCGCGGCTCGCCAATAGGCCGTCGGTTCCCAATGCTGCAGAAACTTCGCGAAAAGACCTCGGGCTGGATCGCCACCGCGATCATCGGTCTGTTGATGATTCCGTTCCTGTTCGTCATCGACAACAGCTACCTCGGTGGCGTCGGTGCCAACAACGTCGCCAAGGTGCAGGCGCCGCCGTCGTGGTGGTCGTCGGCGCCGTCGTGGTGGCCGGTGTCGCTGCTGTGGCAGCACCACGAAGTGAGCACGGAGCAGTTCCGTACCCGCTTCGAGCAGGCGCGCATCCAGGCGCGCGAACAGCAGGGCGAGAACTTCGATCCGCGCGCGTTCGAAAGCATCGACAACAAGCGCAAGCTGCTCGATCAGCTGATCGACGAGCAGGTGGCGAAGTTGTCGGCAGAGCGCGCCGGTGTGGTCATCGGCGATGCCGCGGTGCGCGATTACATCAGCTCCATGCCTGCGTTCCAGAACGACGGCAAGTTCGATCCGGAGCGCTACCGCCTGGCTCTGGCCTCGGGCACGCCGCCGCGTACGCCGACCATGTTCCAGCAACTGGTGCGCGACGCGCTGCAGCAGTCGGTGATTCCGTCGGGCATCGCCGAATCGGCGTTCGCCACCAAGCCGGAAACCGAGCGCCTGCTGAAGATGCTGGGCGAGACCCGCGACGTGGAGATGGCGCTGTTGCCGGAGATGCCGGCCGACACCGCACCGGTCAGCGACGCGCAGGTGCAGCAGTGGTACGACTCGCACAAATCCGACTTCAAGCAGCCGGAAACCGTGACGATCGAGTACGTCGACCTCAACGCGGCCAGCCTTCCGCCGGTCAAGCCGGCCGACGAGGCGACGCTGCGCAAGCGCTACGACGACGAGAAGGCGCGCTTCGTCGAGCCCGACCAGCGGCTGGCTTCGCACATCCTGATCAGCGCCGGCAAGGACGCGGCCTCGCAGAAGGCTGCCGAGGCCAAGGCGGCCAAGCTGGCGGCCGAAGCCAAGCAGCCCGGCGCCGATTTCGCCGCGCTGGCCCGCGCCAACTCCGATGACCCTGGTTCCAAGAACGCCGGCGGCGATCTGGGCTGGGTGGAGAAGGGCGTGATGGTGAAGCCGTTCGAGGACGCGCTGTTCGCGATGAAGCCCGGCGAGATCGTCGGCCCGATCAAGAGCGAATTCGGCTATCACGTGATCCAGCTGCGCCAAGTCAAGGGCGGCGAAGGCAAGTCGTTCGAGCAGGTGCGCGACCAGCTCGCCAGCGAGCAGTTGAAGGCCGACGGCGAGAAGGCCTTCAGCGACCTGAGCGGCAAGCTGGTGGACCTGGTCTACAAGAACCCGACCGCGCTGGCTTCGGCGGCGAAGGAAGTGGGACTGCCGGTGCAGACGTTGGGGCCGTTCTCGCGCGCCACCGCCAGCGGCATCGCCGCACAGCCGGCGGTGCTGCGCGCCGCGTTCTCCGACACCCTGGTGCAGGACGGCACGGTCAGCGACCCGATCAACCTGGGGCCGAACCACAGCGTGCTGATCCGCGTGACCCAGCACCAGCCGGAACAGATCCAGCCGCTGGCCAAGGTGCATGAGCAGGTCGTGGCCGCGGTGCATGCCGACCGCACCGCCAAGGCGGCCGCTGCCAAGGCCGATGCGCTGCTGGAGCGTTTGCGCAAGGGCGAGACCCTGCAGGCCCTGGCCGGCGCGGAGAAGCTGCAGATCAACCCGATGCCGGGTCTGCCGCGCAACGTGCCGATGCCGAGCGCGCAGGCCAGCCAGGCGATCTTCAGCGCGCCGCAGCCGGCCGACGGCAAGCCGTCGGTGGGCAAGGTCGAGCTGCCTGCCGCGCCGGGCACCGTGGGCAAGCGCTATGCGCTGTTTGCGGTCACCAAGGTGACGCCAGGCGACCTGAGCAAGGTGCCGGCCGAGCAGCAGACCATGTTCCAGCAGCAGCTGGCGCGCATCGAAGGCGAGGCCGACGCCAAGGCCTACGTCGATGCGATGCGCAAGCGCTTCAAGATCAGCGTGCAGGAATCGCAGCTGTAACCGCGGCTTCGACAGCGCAAAGCGGCACGCAACAGGCCCGGCATTGCCGGGCCTGTTGCGTTTCAGGTGCGTGGTTTATCGGCGTGTGCGATTTGCTGTGGGGGAGGCGCGCAACGTTGACGCAAGTGTGGACGTGCGCCTGCCGATGGCCGGCATGCCTTCAGTGGCGCGAATGGGCGGCAAGCGCGTTACGTCGCTACCTTGGCCGGCGCGATGCGCTGTCCCTGCTGGCGGCCATCGAAACAGAGTCTGTTGCCGATGGCGCGTGCGCGCAGTTGCGCTAGCGGCTGGACGTGGCGATACGCCTGCCTTCCAGGCGCTCATGCTGATCGTAGGTGCCCATCGGGCCGAGGAAACGGGTGGTCATCCCCGCAGCGTGGCTGCACATCCGCGGACGTTGCAGCATGGGCCGGACCTCGTCCCGCCGCAGCGGGAGTGCGATCAGTCCTCGTAGCTCAGCACCATGCCGGGACGCAGCACGCTGCGCGCGGACAGGCCGTTCTTCATCAGCAGCGCCTGCACGGTGATGCCGTAGCGCTTGGCGATGTTCCAGGCGGTGTCGCCGTCGCGCACGGTGTGCGTGTGGCGGGAGCGTGCGCCGGCGCGCTTGGCACGGTTTGGCGCGGGAGCGTCGTCGGCGCTGGCCACGGTGGCGACGACCGGGGTGTCGTCCTGCGCCGGCGGCGCGGTGTCCTGGGCCAGCACGGGGCCGCCCAGACTGCGCGGCGCCAGCACCGGCAGCGCGCGCTTGGTGCTGCGGCCACTGCCCAGGGCCGGGTTCAGCCGGGCGAGCTGATTGCCCTGCAGCGCCTGGCGCCGCGCCCATTCGTCCAGTGCCATGCCGGCGGGCAGGGTCCGCGCCTGCAGGATCGGCACGTCGCGGTCCAGCGAGGCCATCCATTCGTCGCGGGTCTGCGCCTGTTCCAGCACGCAGGCCAAAGCATGCAGTTTCTCGACGTAGGCGTAGGTGACCGAGGACAGCCCGGGCAGCTTGTCCGGCTGCGCGTTCTGCGCGTTCATGCCGGCGCGGCGCATCGACTGCAGCACGCGGTATTCGCCGGCGTTGTAGGCCATGATCGCCAGGCGCCAGTCGCCGCCGAACATGCCGTGCAGGGTCTTCAGATAGCGCACTGCGGCGCGGGTGGAGTCCACCGCGGACAGACGGCCGTCGTAGCCGTTCTCCAGCGGGACATCGTGGTTGCGCGCGGTACCGGGGATGAACTGCCACAGGCCGGCGGGGCCGCTGCTGTTGCGCGCGGCCGGGCGGTAGCCGCTCTCCACGAACGGGATCAGCGCGAATTCG
The DNA here is from genome assembly GCF_034105325.1 of Xanthomonas sp. LF02-5. NCBI lineage: Bacteria > Pseudomonadati > Pseudomonadota > Gammaproteobacteria > Lysobacterales > Lysobacteraceae > Xanthomonas > Xanthomonas sp. LF02-5. Next base: position 599,997 of record NZ_JAXGGF010000001.1, read on the forward strand.
GTCGGCAGGTTGGCCGCACGCAGTTCGTCGACCACGTAGCCGAACAGCGGCAGCACGTCCTCGTCCTCGTCGGCCAGCCGCGACGGCGCGCGCGAGAACTGCTGCTGCCAGCGCGCATCGGTGGCGCCGGCGTCGCAGCGCGCATCGGCCAGGCCGTCGCGGAAGCGGGCGAGGATGTCGTGCCCGTTACGGGTGGTCGGCGGCGGCAGTGCCGCCGCGTCCGTCGGCAGGCCGTTCAGGCCCGCCACGGTCTGTTCGAGTGCCGCTGCAAGCGGAGTCGCGGCCGCCGCGGGGGGCGCCGCCGACGCTATCGCCAGCGTCAGCGCCGCCGTCAACGCCAGCGCCCTCATGCGCGGAAATCGTCTTTCCAGCGCCTCAATTCGGCGAAGACTTCCACTTCGTCGGACACCCCCCGGCCGAGCCGGGCGCCGATCGCCTGCTGGATCGCCGCCGAAGCGGTGCGCAGGAACGGATTGGTCGCCAGTTCGCTGGCGAGCGTGACGGGAACGGTGGGGCGGGCAGCGTGACGCATGGCCTGGGCTTCCTGATGGCGCTGCCGCAGGGCAGCGTTGGTGGGATCGACCGTGACGGCGAATGCCGCATTGGCCAAGGTGTATTCGTGTCCGCAGCAGACCAGCGTCTGCCCCGGGAGGGCGGACAGGCGCTGCAGCGAACCCAACATCTGGGAGGGCGTACCTTCGAACATGCGCCCACAGCCCAGGCTGAACAGCGTATCGCCGCTGAACAGATGGCCCTGGCCGACGTAGGCCAGGTGCGAGCGGGTATGGCCGGGGACGGCCAGGGTATCGAACTGCCAGTCCAGCACCTTCACGACCTCGCCATCTCCGACCCGCTCGCACGAAAATCCGGCAATGCGGGGGTCGTCCGGCGCGTACACCGGCAGATCCGGCCAGCGTTCGCGCAAGGCGGCGACGCCACCGATATGGTCGTCGTGGTGATGGGTGAGCAGGATGGCGGCGGGTTGCAGCCCTTGGGCCGCGGCCTCCAGCACCGGCTCGGCCTGGCCTGGATCGACCAGCAACGCACGCCCGTCGTCCGTGGCGATCGCCCAGATGTAGTTATCCTGGAATGCGGGCAGGGCGATCAGTCGCATAGAATTGGCACCATGCCTGCCGTGTCGCTCCCTCGTCAAGCCAACGTCTCATCCTGGTTTGATACTGCCGGGGCGCAGGCGTTGCTGCAGGCCGAGCAGCCGCTGATCCTCGACGCCTTGCTCAAGCGCCCCGCGCAACCCTGGCTGTGGCTGGCCCCGGTGCCGCTACCACCCCCCGCGCGCGAGCTGCCGGGGCGGGGCGTGCGCCTGCACCGCAGCGCCTGCGGCTACGCCGGCGACCTGGTGTGCACGCTGCCACTGCCGCTGCCGTCGGAAAGCGTCAACGCCATCGTCCTGCAGCACGTGCTCGCCGCCGACGCGGCGGCGCTGCTGGAGGAATGCGAGCGCATCCTGATGCCGGGCGGCCGCGTGTGGCTGTTCGCGCTCAATGCGGTGAGCCCGTACCGGCTGCGCTGGCGCCGCCAGGGCCTGGTGGCGCGTCCGCCAGGTAGCTGGCGCGGCCTGCTCGAACAGGTCGGCCTGCCGTGCGTGGAGCAACTGCGCTATCTCGGGCCGGTGTGGCCGACCCGCGGTGGCGTCGGCCCGGCCACCTCCACCGCGCCGCTGCGCGCGGTCTGCCTGCTGCAGGCGGAAAAACGCACCGCCGCCGGCATCGGCCCCATTCCGCTGCGCGCGCCGGTCCGCTGGCGCGGCTCGGTCGCTTCCATCTGAACACGGAGTTTCATGAAGACTGTCGACATCCATACCGATGGCGCCTGCCTCGGCAATCCCGGCCCCGGCGGCTGGGCCGCGCTGCTGCGCTACAAGGGACTGGAGCGCGAGGTGGCCGGCGCCGAGGCGCACACCACCAACAACCGCATGGAGCTGATGGCCGCGATCATGGCCCTGGAGACGCTCAACGAGCCGTGCCAGATCGTGTTGCACACCGACTCGCAGTACGTGCGCCAGGGCATCACCGAATGGATGCCGGGCTGGGTGCGCCGGCAGTGGAAGACCGCCGGCGGCGATCCGGTCAAGAACCGCGATCTGTGGGAGCGGCTGCATGCGGCCGCGCAGCGGCATACGATCGACTGGCGCTGGGTCAAGGGCCACAACGGTGATCCGGACAACGAGCGGGTCGACCAGCTGGCGCGCAACCAGGCCCTGCACGTGCGCGCCGGCGGCGCCGCCGTCGCGACCTGATCTTGTCTTCCTTTTCCGCTGCGAGTCCCATGCGTCAGATCATCCTCGATACCGAAACCACCGGCCTGGAATGGAAGAAGGGCAACCGTGTCGTCGAAATCGGCGCGGTGGAACTGCTCGAACGCCGCCCCAGCGGGCGCAACTTCCATCGCTACCTGCGCCCGGACTGCGATTTCGAACCCGGCGCGCAGGAAGTCACCGGCCTGACCCTGGATTTCCTTGCCGACAAGCCGGAATTCCACGAGGTGGTCGACGAATTCCTGGAGTTCATCGACGGCGCCGAGCTGATCATCCACAACGCCTCGTTCGACCTGGGCTTTCTGGATTACGAACTGTCGCGGCTGGGCGAGTCCTACGGCCGCATCCTCGATCGCGCCACGGTGATCGACACCCTGCTGCTGGCGCGCGAGCGCTTTCCGGGTCAGCGCAATTCGCTGGACGCGCTGTGCAAGCGGCTGGGCGTGGACAACTCGCACCGGCAACTGCACGGCGCGCTGCTCGATGCGCAGATCCTCAGCGACGTGTACATCGCGCTGACCTCCGGTCAGGAGGAGATCGGTTTCGCCCTGGCCGAGGACGGCGCCGCGCATGCGGCGGCGCAGGGGCCGGCATTCGACATGACCATGCTGTTGCCGCGGCCGCGGGTGGTGCCGACGGCCTCGGAACTGGAAGCGCACCAGGCGCGGCTGGAAAAGCTGCGCAAGAAGGCCGGCCGCGCGCTGTGGGACGACGCCGAACCGGTCGTGGTGGACGCGGTGGCCGGCTGAAGGGCACCTCGAATGACGATGGGACGTCTGTTGTAGAGTGGCGTCAGCCGCGACGGGGCGTTCCCGGTAAAGCCCTGTCGCAGCTGCAGCTGCTCCTGCAGGGCAGCCTGGCCGGGTTGAGCGTTAAAATGCAGTATCCAGCGGTGCCCTGACGTGGCTTGCGCGGCCGGAGCCGCCGCGCCGCACCGAATTCAGTGACAGCGCACCAGGATCGCGGTGATGTTGTCCGAGCCGCCTTCGTCGAGCGCGGCGGCGACCAGCATGTCCACGCATTCCTGCGCGCTGCAGTCGTCGTGGCCCAGCGCGTTGGCCAGGCCGGCATCGTCCACTTCCTCGGTGAGCCCGTCGCTGCACAGCAGCAGGCGCATGCCCGGGCGTAGCTCGCCGGTCATCGTCGCCACGTTCAGGTGCTGCGGATCGGTGACGCCCAGTGCCTGGGTGACCACGTTGCGGTGCGGATGGGCGCGGGCCTGCTCGGCGGTGAGCGCGCCCTGCGCGATCAGTTCCTGCACGTAGCTGTGGTCCTGGCTGAGCTGGGCCAGCTTGCCGTCGCGCCACAGGTAGGCGCGGCTGTCGCCGACCCAGGCCACCTCGAAGCGGTTGCCCTGGACCCGCGCGGCCACCACCGTGGTGCCCATCGGCAGGGTGTCGTTGCGGCGCTGCGAGGCGCGGATGATCTCCTCGTCGGCGATGCGGATGGCCTGCGCCAGGGCGGTGCCGCCGCGCACTTCGCGCACGATGGCCTCGCGCGCCAGGGCGCTGGCGACCTCGCCGCAGGCGTGGCCGCCCATGCCGTCGGCCACCAGCCACAACCCCAGTTCGTGGTCGCCGTAGTAGGTGTCCTCGTTGAGGTCGCGGCGCAGGCCGACGTGGGTGAGATGTCCGAATTCGATCATTGGGCGCCTGCGGCCGGCCGGTGTTTTCTGGGGTCGACGGGCATCATCGCGGTCGCGCGCGGATCAGGCAATCGCCGCGCGCGGCACGCAGCAGGCGGGGTTCATCGCCCCGCGGCGCCGGGGCGCTTGCGGGGGCTCGGCGCCTGGCCGCTTGTCCGCGCGCGGCGGGGACCGTATGATGCACGCCCCCGGTCCGCCGGGGACCACCCGGGAAGGTGGCAGAGTGGTTGAATGTACCTGACTCGAAATCAGGCAGGCGTTTATAGCGCCTCGGGGGTTCGAATCCCCCCCTTCCCGCCAGTTTCATCGCGCGCGCACCCTCCAGCGGTCGCAGAGTGCGATAGGTGCAGGAGTGGGGGGTGAGAAGCCCCGCGGGTTCGACCCATCGGCGACAGCCGATGCGCACGGCGCAGCCGCCCGCAGGGCGAGGTGCAGCATGCACCGAGTGCATCCCCCCTTCCTGCCAGTTTCGCATCAGGCCCCGTCAGGGGCCTTTTGCTTTTTGGCGCTCGCGACAGTGTGCCGACGCTGGCTTAAGGCGTCGCCGTTACACTCTTCCTTCTCCTGTTTTTGGTGTCTGCCATGTCCGAAATCCTGGTGCCCGTGTCCTTCGGCGAGTTGCTCGACAAGATCGCCATCCTGCAGATCAAGTCCGAGCGCATCGAAGATCCGGGCAAGCTGGCCAATGTGCGTGCCGAACTGTCGGCACTGGAAAAGACCTGGATGGCGCATCCGGCGGCCGGCGGCGACGTGGCGCGCCTGCGCGCGGAACTGAAGGCGGTCAACGAGCGCCTGTGGGTGATCGAGGACGAGATCCGGATCAAGGAGAAGGCGCAGGCCTTCGACGAGGAGTTCATCAAGCTGGCGCGCAGCGTGTACTACGAAAACGACGAACGCGCGCGGCTCAAGAAGGAAATCAACCTGGCACTGGGCTCCAGCTACGTGGAAGAGAAGTCCTACCAGGACTACCGCAACGCCTCGGCGTGAGGGCAGAGTTCCGGGAGGCGTTGCCGTCTCCCGGAACGCGCCGCACCTCAGTTGCGTGCGACCACCAGTCCGGTCAGGCGCCGCACCAGCGGCAGCACCAGCAGCAGGGTGGGGAAGGCCACCAGCCAGGACAGCGCCCAGGCGCCGAGCCAGAGCGTGCCGACGCCGGGCGCCAGCCCGACGCTGCGCAGGGTGCTGATCATCGAGACGATGCAGGTCATCAGCACCGACAGCAGCAGCGGGGTCACCCAGGCGGCATGGCGCGGGGACAGCTTGCGGGAGAACAGCGGGGAACGTGACATTGCGGACTCTCCGTAAGCCGGTCGATCGAAGGCGCCACCCGCCAACGGCCTGCCAGGCCCCGACGGGAAACAGCCCCGGACGGATCCGGCGCAGTTGGCGCGTTGATTGACGTAAACGCTTACGGCGGCTCCTGCAGGCCGGGTCGGCGGCAGGACGCGCGGCGATGGTAGAGCGGCGCCACGGGCGCCGCAACCGGGCTCAGTGGCCGTGGTCGGCGCGATAGCGCTCGAATGCGGCGATCGCATCGTCCACCGCGATGAGCTTCATCACGCCGTCGAATTCGATCTTGCTGCCCCACTTCAACTGCGCGGCCGGCTTGCCCAGGTACTTGCGCGCGGCGGCGTCGTACTTGTCCACGCAGTAGCGGATGTCCGAATACGGGCCGCTGCGGCGCGGGTTGCTGGCCGCGTGCAGGCCCAGCACCTTGGTGCCCATGGCGTTGGCGATGTGCATGGGGCCGGAGTCGGGTGTCATCACCAATGCGGCGCGCTGCAGCAGCGCCGGCAGTTGCTTGAGCGTGTCGCGGCCGACCAGGTCGAGCACCGGCGTGCGCGCCGCTGCGACGATGGCGTCGGCGGTGCTGCGCTCCAGGTCGCTGCGGCCGCCGCACAGCACCACCCGCCAGCCCTGCGCGGCGGCATGGTCGGCCACCGCGGCGTAGCGCTCGGCATACCAGTTGCGACGCTGATGGCTGGAGCAAGGTGAGATCAGCAGCGCCGGACGGCCGTCCTCGGGCCATTGCGCACGCGCCCAGGCATGGGCGTCCTCGGGCACTGGCAGGTCCCAACGCACCTCGGTCTGGCGCAGCCCCAGCGGCTCGCAGAAGCTGCCGATCGCCTCCAGCACGTGGATGCCGGGGCGGTCGGGGATGCGTTCGTTGACGAACAGGCCGTGCAGGTCCTTGGAGCGGCTGCGGTCGTAGCCGATGCGGCGGCGCGCCGGCACGAACGCCGACAGCACGTTGGCGCGCAACGCCACCTGCATCTGCAGCAGCGCGTCGAAGCCTTGCGCCGGCAGGGCGCGGCGCAAGGCGCGCATGCCGGCCAGGCCGCTGCGCTTGTCGTACGGGTGGAACACCACGCCCGGCAGGCCGTCGAGCAGCTTGTGCCCGGCCTTGTCGATGATCCAGTGCAACGCCGGCGCCTGCGGCCAGGCGCGTTGCAGGGTCCGTACCAGCGGCACCACGTGGGTCACGTCCCCCAGCGCCGACAGGCGCAACAGGCACAGCGAAGGGAGCGTTGCCGGCATGGTGTTGTTAGACTCGCTGGATGGTTGCATTCGACGCCACCGAAGCACTGACGCCGTACCGCGAGGGCCGCGGCTACGGGGCCATTCTGTTCGACCGCGAACGGCTGCGGCAAGCCGAGCCGGCGCTGTTTTCCGCCGCCGCCTGGGGCGAACGCGCCCGCCCGGTGGATGCCGGCGGCCGCGGCGGCGCCTGGTTCGTCGATGCCCCGTTCGGCAGCTGCGTGCTGCGCCAGTACCGCCGCGGCGGGCTGGTCGCCAAGCTGGTCCGCGACCGCTACCTGTGGACCGGCGCCGACCGCACCCGCAGTTTCGCCGAATTCCGGCTGATGCGCGCGCTGATCGCGCGCCAGCTGCCGGTGCCGCGGCCGCTGGCGGCCTGTTATCTGCGCCAGGGGCTGCGTTACCGCGCGGCGATCCTGATGGAGCGGCTGGAGGGCGTGCGCTCGCTGGCCGAGCGCGCACATCTGGCCGGCCGCGGCGCGCCGTGGGAGGAGGCGGGGCGGCTGATCGCGCGCTTCCATCGCGCCGGCCTCGACCACGCCGACCTCAATGCGCAGAACATCCTGTTCGACGGCAACGGCCGCGGCTGGCTGATCGACTTCGACCGCGGCGTGCTGCGCATTCCCGCCACCCGCTGGCGCGAGCGCAACCTCAAGCGGCTGCGCCGTTCGCTGCTGAAGCTGCGCGGCGAGCGCAGCGTCGATGCCGTGGAGAAGGACTACGCGCGCCTGCGCCGCGCCTACGACCTGGCCTGGGAGCGCGGCTGCTGATGACGGACTGGGCGCTGCGCTTCCAGGGCGTGGGCAATGCCTCGGCGGTGGCGCTGGGCTCGCCGATGGCCACCATCGAGCGCGACGGCCGGCCGTGGCTGAACATCGACTGTGGCGGCGAGGGCCTGACCGCCTATCAGGCGCACTACGGCGAGATGCCGCATGCGCTGTTCGTCACCCATGTGCATCTGGACCACGTCGCCGGCTTCGAGCGGCTGTTCGTGGACAGCTATTTCTCCGCGCGCCGAGGCAAGGTGCGCCTGTACGTGCCGGCCACGGTGGTGCCGCTGCTGCACCGCCGCGTGGCCGACTACCCGAACGTGCTGGCCGAGGGCGGCGCCAACTTCTGGGATGCGTTCCAGCTGATCGCGGTGGGCGATGCGTTCTGGCACGAGGGCGTGCGCCTGGAGGTGTTCCCGGTGCGCCACCACTGGCCGGAGACCGCCTACGGCCTGCGCCTGCAGGGCGCGCTGGTGTGGAGCGGGGACACCCGGCCGATCCCGGAAATGCTGAACCGGTATGCCGACGACGGCGAACTGGTGGCGCACGACTGCGGTCTTCACGGCAACCCGTCGCATACTGGCGTGGACGACCTGGAGCGGGAGTACCCCGCAGAGCTGCTGCAACGAACCATGCTCTACCACTACGCCAGCGACGACGATGCCGAGGCCCTGCGCGCGCGTGGCCACCGCGTGGCGCGGCCGGGCGAGCGCGTGGCGCTGACGGCGCCGCGCGCGCCGCAGGTGCCGGCGGGATGAACGCGCTGCCGCGCCCGCCGCTCGCGTCGGCGACGCCGGCGGACCGGCGCGGGCGGCCGTTGCGCGACCTGCGCCTGTCGGTGATCGAGGCCTGCAATTTCCGCTGCGGCTACTGCATGCCGGCCGACAAGGTGCCGGATGATTACGGCTTCGACGCCGCATCGCGGCTGTCGTTCGCGCAATTGGAGACGGTGGCCCGCGCCTTCGTCCGCAACGGCGTCAACAAGCTGCGCCTGACCGGCGGCGAACCGCTGCTGCGCCGCGATCTGCCCGAGCTGGTGCGGCGGCTGGCGCGCATCCCCGGCGTGGACGATCTGGCCATGACCACCAATGGCGCGCTGCTGGCGCGGCATGCGCAGGCCTTGCGCGAGGCCGGCCTGCGCCGGGTCACGGTCAGCCTGGATGCGATCGAGCCGGCGGTGTTCCGGAAGTTGTCCGGCGACCGTGGCGAGATCGCGCAGGTGCTGGAGGGCATCGACGCGGCGGTCGCGGCCGGGCTGGGGCCGGTCAAGCTCAACTGCGTGGTCCAGCGCGGCATCAACGACGACCAGGTGCTGCCGTTGCTGGCGCATTTCCGCGGCAGCGGCCATGTGCTGCGCTTCATCGAATACATGGACGTCGGCACCTGCAACGCCTGGCGTCGCGAGCGGGTGGTGCCGGCCGCCGAGTTGCGCGACCGCATCGCCGCGTGCTGGCCCCTTCAGGCGCTGGCGCCGCATTATTCCGGCGAGGTCGCCGCGCGCTATGCGTTCGCCGATGGCGGCGGCGAGATCGGCTTCGTGACCTCGGTCAGTGCGCCGTTCTGCGGCGATTGCCACCGCGCCCGGGTCTCGGCCGACGGCCATCTCTACACCTGCCTGTTCGCGGGCGAGGGCACCGATTTGCGGCCGGCGCTGGCGGGGGGCGAGGAGGCGCTGGCCGAACGCGTGCGTGCGCTGTGGGAGCGTCGCGACGATCGCTACAGCGAACTGCGCGGCGCGGCGACCGCCACGCGCGGCAAGCACGTCGAAATGTTCCTGATCGGCGGTTGAGCGATGGACGCCGCCGTGCAACGCGCGCTGGTCGCGCTGGAACTGGAATTGCTGGAGCCGGCGGTGCGTGCCTCGGCGGCGCGCGTGGCCGAACTGCTCGACGACGCCTTCGTCGAGTTCGGCGCCTCCGGTCGCCGCTTCGACAAGCCGGCAGTGCTGCAGGCGTTGGCGGCGGAGTCGGGCGCATTTCGCTACTGTGCATTCGACATCGATGTGCAGCTGCTGGAACCGGAGTTGGCGCACCTGCGTTATCGCAGCGAGCGCAGCGGCGGTGGCGAGCCGCCGCGGCAGGCGCTGCGCAGTTCGCTTTGGCGGTATCGCGACGGCCAATGGCGCATGCTGTTCCACCAAGGCACGCCGATCCCCGGCGGCGCTTGAAGATCGCGCCGTGGGAGCGGCAGCGCAGTCCATGACCAAGAAGACCTCCGCCACGTCCGCGCGCGCCGCCGCGCCGGGGCTGACCCATCTGGACCCGCAGGGATTGCCGACCATGGTCGACGTCTCCGCCAAGGCCGCCACCGCGCGTGTGGCGGTGGCCGAGGCGCAGGTGCGCTTCCCCGCCCGCGTGGCCGCGCAGTTGCGCGCCGACGCGTTGCGCAGCGCCAAGGGCGGCATCGTCGACACCGCGGTGATCGCCGGCACGATGGCGGTCAAGCGCACCCACGAACTGATTCCGTTCTGCCATCCGTTGCCGATCGACGGCTGCCGCTTCGCCATCGACTGGCGCTCGCCGCAGGTGCTGGGCATCGAATGCACGGTGCGCACCGTGCACCGCACCGGCGTGGAGATGGAGGCGCTGACCGGCGCCAGCGTCGCCGCGCTGACCGTCTACGACATGTGCAAGGCGCTGACCCACGCGATGACCATCGGCCCGGTGCGGCTGGTCGGCAAGCGTGGCGGCAAGCGCGACGTCGGGAGCGTGGCATGAGCGTCCAGGTGAGCGTGCTGTACTTCGCCAGCCTGCGCGAGGCCGCGGGCCTGGAACGCGAACAGGTGCATACCGATGCGCCGAACCTGCGCGCGCTGTATGCCGAACTCGATGCCCGCCATGGCCTGCGCTGGCCGCTGGATCGCTTGCGGGTGGCGGTGGACAGCGCCTTCGTCGGCTGGGACGAGGCGGTGCGCGACGGCAGCGAAGTGGTGTTCATTCCGCCGGTTTCGGGAGGCTGAGCCATGTCCACCGAACCGCGTTTCCGGCTGGCCGACCACCCGCTCGACATCGCCACGCTGCGCGCCCCGCTGGCGCACGCCCAGGCCGGCGCCTATGCCAGCTTCGAAGGCTGGGTGCGCGACCACAACGACGGCCGCGCGGTCGACGGCCTGCACTACGAGGCCTACGCCGCACTGGCCGAGGCCGAAGGCCAACGCATCGTCGACGAGGCCCTGGCCCGTTTCGCCATTCTCGACCTGCGTTGCGTGCACCGCGTCGGCGAACTGGCGATCGGCGACCTGGCGGTGTGGGTGGGCGTTGTCGCTGCGCACCGCGGCGCCGCGTTCGACGCCTGCCGCTACGTCATCGACGAGGTCAAGGCACGCGTTCCGATCTGGAAGCGCGAACGCTACCGCGAGGGCGATGCGGGGTGGCTGCATCCGGAGGCGCAGGCGCCGCAACGCGAATAGCAGCGCGCGCGATCAGGTGTCGATCGTGTCTTCGTAGAGGAGGGGGGTAACCCCGCCGGCTGACCGCGCCAGGCATAGTCTGCCGCCGCAAGGCTCTCTGTGCCGTCGCCACGGCCGGAACGAATGATAGGCCGGGATGGCGGTTGCTTTCTGCAGGCGCAGCCGCTGCTTGCGATCTAGGTTGATCGTTCGTCGTCGAGAAGGGTGGTAACCCCGCCGGCTGACCTCGGCGCCCGCGTCGATCGATACCGTTGCTGCCTTCCGGCCCTGGCGGGGTTTTCGACCTAGCGTCGCGAGGGGCCGACGGGGCCACCATAGAGACGAAACCGCGCCAGTGGCGCGGTCTTTCCTCATTTGAACACCGCCACCAGGGTGGGAGCATTCTGCGAGAGGAAACGCATTCGAATCTGGCGGAGAGAGGGGGATTCACTCGGCATCTTCGATGCCTCGCCCTGCGGGCGGCTTCGCCGTGCAGGTGGCTACGCCACCTGTCGAACCCGGGGGTTCTCACCCCCTCCCAGGCGCCGGCGAAACTCACGCGACTGGGCCATCTCAACACTTTCAATCTGGCGGAGAGAGGGGGATTCGAACCCCCGAAGCGCGGTTTAGACGCTTACACACTTTCCAGGCGTGCTCCTTCAACCACTCGGACACCTCTCCGGGTCTTGCGCGGGCCATGCGGTCCGGGCAAGGGCGGGAATTCTAGCCGTCATGGCCGCCGTTCACAAGGCGAATCGCCGCTGCCGCGCTGACCGGCGTCACCTTTGCCCCTGTTCATCGTCACAGGTGGCCCTGCGCCGGAGGCGGCGCGCGTCGGGACGGCAGATGACCGGGCGACTGAACGATCGCGGTGGCCCGGCGTGGCACAATGGCGGTTCAGATGAAGACGGTCGCCTGATGTCCTATCTCGTTCTCGCCCGCAAGTGGCGCCCCAAGCGTTTCGCCGAGTTGGTGGGGCAGGAGCATGTGGTCCGCGCGCTCACCAACGCGCTGGACAGCGGCCGGGTGCACCACGCATTCCTGTTCACCGGTACCCGCGGCGTCGGCAAGACCACGATCGCGCGCATCTTCGCCAAGTCGCTGAACTGCGAGCAGGGCACCAGCGCCGATCCCTGCGGCCAGTGCGCGGCCTGCCTGGACATCGATGCCGGCCGCTACATCGACCTGTTGGAGATCGACGCCGCGTCCAACACCGGCGTGGACGACGTGCGCGAAGTGATCGAGAACGCGCAGTACATGCCCTCGCGCGGCAAGTTCAAGGTCTACCTGATCGACGAAGTGCACATGCTCTCCAAGGCGGCGTTCAACGCGCTGCTGAAGACGCTGGAAGAGCCGCCGGAGCACGTGAAGTTCCTGCTCGCTACCACCGACCCGCAGAAGCTGCCGGTGACGGTGCTGTCGCGCTGCCTGCAGTTCAACCTCAAGCGCCTGGACGAGGAACAGATCCAGGGGCAGATGACCAAGATCCTGGCCGCCGAGCAGATCGAGGTGGATGCCTCGGCGATCGTGCAACTGGCCAAGGCCGCCGATGGCAGTCTGCGCGACGGCCTGTCGCTGCTCGACCAGGCCATCGCCTACGCCGGCGGCGCGCTGCGCGACGAGGTGGTGCGGGCGATGCTGGGCACGGTCGACCGTACCCAGGTCGGGGCGATGCTCGATGCGCTGGCCGATGCCGACGGGCAGCGGCTGCTGCAGGTGGTCGCCGGCCTGGCCGAGTTCTCGCCCGACTGGGGCGGAGTGCTGGAGGCGCTGGCCGAGGCCCTGCACCGCATCCAGGTGCGGCAACTGGTGCCGGGCGCGGCCACGCCAGCGCTGGACGGCCTGGACCCGGCGCCGCTGGCCGAGCGCCTGCGTCCGGAGATCGTGCAGCTGTGGTACCAGATGGCGCTGAACGGGCGTCGCGACCTGTACCTGGCGCCGAGCCCGCGCGCCGGCTTCGAGATGGCGCTGCTGCGCATGCTGGCGTTCCGTCCGATGGGCGCCGCGGCGCTGCCGGCCGGCACCGCGACCGGTGCGGCTGCACAAGGACACGGCAATGCATCGGCGGCGGCTGCCAGCGCGCCTGCCGCGGCGATGGCGGCACCGGCTGCGGTGGCTGCTGCTGCCGCGCCGGCCGCGCCCGTCGTCGCCGCACCGGCACCGATCCCGGCCGCGCCGGTGGCGGCTGCGCCCAGTCCGGCGGCGGCGCCGCTGGACCCGCCATGGGATCCGCCGGCACCGCCGGCGGCACGCCCAGCGCCGTCCGCGCCCGTCGCGACGCCGGCGCCAGCGGTCGTTCCGGCCGCGGCCACGGCTGCGGCCGCCGAACCGGAAATGGCGATGGTGCCGCCGCTGGCGCCGCCGCGCACCCACGCCGCCGTGTCCGATACGCCGCGCGCGCTGCACAGTGCCGAGGACTGGCTGGAACTGGTCGCCGATTGCGGCCTGAGCGGCCCCTCGCGGCAACTCGCCGCCAACGCCGCCTTCGTCAGTCATGCCGAGGGCGTGCTGCGGCTGTCGCTGTCGCCGGGCTTCGAGTACCTGCAGTCGGAACGCTCGCTGGGCGAACTGGCCGCGGCGTTGGCCGATGCGCTGGGCCAGCGGCCGAAGATCGTCATCGAAAGCGGCATCGCGGTCGATGCCGAAACCCTGCATGAGCGCTCGCACCGGCAACGCGGCGAGCGCCAGAACGCGGCCGAGACCGCGTTCATGAACGACCCGGCGGTGCAGGCGCTGATCCAGCAGCAAGGCGCGCGGGTCGTCCCCGATTCCATCCGTCCCTACGATGAGTGAACCACGATGCGCGGCAATATCGCCCAACTGATGCAACAGGCGCAGAAGATGCAGGAAAACCTGCAGCGCGCCCAGGAAGAACTGGCCAAGCTGGAAGTCACCGGCAGCGCCGGCGGCGGCATGGTCAACGTGACCCTGACCGGCGCCAAGGAGTGCCGCAAGGTGCGGATCGATCCGAGCATCCTGGCCGACCAGGAAATGGCCGAGGACCTGATCGCCGCTGCCTTCAACGACGCCTCCAACAAGATCGATGCCGAATCCAAGGCGCGCATGGGCGCGGCCACCGCCGGCATGCCGATCCCGCCGGGCATGAAGCTGCCGTTCTGAGTTGCCGGGATTCGGGATTGGGGATTCGCGGTTTTTCGCGAGTGCGCTGCCTCTCCTGCTTCGGTGAATTCCTCCGCGTAGGAGCGGCTTCAGCCGCGAGGGGCATTATCGGTAACGCCCCTCGCGGCTGAAGCCGCTCCTACGAAAACATCGCGTGACAGCGATGTTTCTTTTACGAATCCCCAATCCCCACTCCCGAATCCCCAACCACAATGAGCTCGCCGCTGCTCGAACAACTGATCGATGCGTTCCGCGTGTTGCCTGGCGTCGGCCAGAAGACCGCGCAGCGCATGGCGTATCACGTGCTCGAGCGCGAGCGCGAGGGCGGGCAGCGTCTGGCCGAGCGGTTGCACGAGGCGATCGAACGCATCGGTCATTGCGCGCAATGCCGCGATTTCAGCGAAACCGAGGTCTGTGCGATCTGCGCCAGTCCGGCCCGCGATCGCCAGCAGCTGTGCGCGGTGGAGTCGCCGGCCGACCGCCTGGCGATCGAGCACGCCACCGGCTACCGCGGCCTGTACTTCATCCTGCAGGGCCGGCTGTCGCCGCTGGACGGCATCGGCCCGCGCGAACTGGGCCTGGACCGGCTGGCCGCGCGGTTGGCGCAGGGCGAGGTGGCCGAACTGATCATCGCCACCAACTCCACGGTCGAAGGCGAGGCCACCGCGCATTACCTGGCGCAACTGGCGCGTCAGCATGGCGTGCGGCCGAGCCGGTTGGCGCAGGGCCTGCCGCTCGGCGGCGAGCTGGAGTACGTGGATCGCGGCACGCTGTCGCACGCCTTCGGCAGCCGCAGCGAAGTGCCGCGCACCGGCACCGGCGAATAACCGCCGCACGCGGCTGCGGTGCGACGCCGAATTGGGCTATAACGGCGGCCCCTTCTTTCGTTCCGGGCGCGCTCCATGGACACCATCTTCGGCAAGATCATCCGTCGCGAAATTCCGGCCAGCATCGTCTACGAGGACGACGCCGTGCTCGGCTTCAAGGACATCGCGCCGCAGGCGCCGGTGCATGTGCTCTTCATTCCCAAGCAGGTGGAGATTCCGACCCTGGACGACCTGGCGCCGGAGCAGGCGACCCTGGTCGGCCGGCTGGTGCTGGCCGCGGCCAGCTATGCGCGCGAGCAGGGCCTGGCCCAGGACGGCTACCGGGTGGTGATCAACTGCCGCGAGCACGCCGGGCAGACCGTGTTCCATCTGCACCTGCATCTGCTCGCCGGTGCGCCGCTCGGGCGCTTCGGCACGCCCTGAGCAGCGGCTGGCGCGAACGTGCAGGCATAAAAAAACGCCGCTGGATCAGCGGCGTTTTTCGTTGCGGCAGAAACGCAGGGCTTACCACCAGCCCCAGCGCGGACCCCACGGGCCCCACGGGCCGCCCCAGGGGCCGTACGGATAGGCGGGCACCACTTCGACCTGGCGCACCACCGGCCACAGGTACACCACGTCCGCGTCCATCTTCGGCAGGCGGTAGTCGTACTCGCCGATGCGGGTGTTGTCGTAGCCGGACACGTGGCCGATGAAGGTCACCTCGCGGCCGGGCTCGAACACCGCCGGATCGTAGAAGCCGGCGCGGCAGGCGATGAAGCGGCCATCGCTGGCGTCGGCGGCATCGCTGTCCGGGCGGCCGCTGGCATTGAGCGGACGCGACAGCATCTGGAAGCAGGTCTGGCCCTGGCCGGGCGTGGTCTTGATGATCTTGCCGCCCCAGCGCACCGGCGCGCCGGCCTGCTGGCCGGCGACCGAGTCGCGCGGGCTGACGGGCGCGAACTGGCCCTGCAGCGGCTTGGGGGCGGTGGCGCAGGCGCCGAGCGCCAGCGCAGCGATCACGGGGAACAGCAGGCGAATCTTCATCGGGATGCTCCAGTGGGCGGACGGTGCCTGCGCAGGTCGCGCAACAATGAAGCGCTGTCCGAATCAGCGCCAGCGTAGCGCGCATCGGCGAAACGCCGGCTGAGCGGAATCAGGCTCGCATCGCCGGTTTCCCGCTGTACGCGCGCCGCCCACGCCAGGGCCGGTTCGTGCGGGTCGCGGCCCAGCCCGCGCCGGGCGTAGCGCCGGCCCAGCGCCCGCCATGCCCGCAGCAGCGGATCGCGTTCGCGCTCGCCGCGCGCCAGCCACCAGGCCATCGCACCCAGCAGCACCGCGGCGAATCCGGCGAACAGCGCCACCAGTTGCCCGGGTTCCAGGCGGGCGATGCCGAACTGGCTGAGCAGGCGCTGCTGGCGGTTGGCGTCGAAGGACAGCACCAGGTCGTTCCAGCCGCGTCGTGCCCAGTCGGCGAGGTCGCGCCAGCGCCAGTCGGCGCCGCCGCCCTGCGCGCCGGCATCGCTGCCCAGACGGTCCTCCAGGGTGTCGTAGATGCGTTCCGGCGCCACCGCCGCGGTCGGGTCCACCCGCACCCAGCCGCGTTGCGGCAGCCACACCTCGGCCCAGGCGTGCGCGTCCATGCGCCGCACCACCCAGTAGTCGCCGAACGCATTGCGGGTGCCGCCGGCATAACCGGTGACCACACGTGCAGGAATGCCGGCGCCGCGCATCAGCACCACGAACGCCGAACTGAAGTGCTGGCAGAACCCGGCCTTCTGCTGGAACAGGAACTCGTCCACGCCGTCGCGGCCGGGCAGCGGCGTCTCCAGGGTGTAGGCGAAGTCGCGGCGGATCCATTGCAGGGCGCGGGCGACGATCGCCGCATCGTCGGCGCCGGCCTGCTGCCGCCACTGCCGGGCCAGCGCCAGGGTGCGCGGGTTGTAGCCGGGCGGCAACGCCAGCGCGCGCTGCCGTTGCGCCGGCGCGAGATCGGCCTCCACCCGTTGCGGCAGCGCCGACCGCAGCCGCCAGCGGGTCAGCGCGCTGAGCGGGCGCTCGGTCTGCAGCACGGCGTCGGCCGTCAGCCGGGTGCCGGGCGGTGCCTGCCGCGGCAGGTCCAGGGCGACCAGTTGCCGGCGGTCGGTCGGTTCCACCTCGAGCTGGTAGTCCCAGCCGCCGGGTGCGAGCTGGATCGTGGGTGCCGGCGCGAAGGCGTTCTCGCGCTGCGCATGCCAGGTGCGGCCGTCGAAATCCCACAGCACCGGGCCGCGCCAGTAGCGCTGCGCCGGCGCCGGCACCGGGCCGAAGAACTGCACACGCAATGCGGGGGTGTCGTCGGCCAGTAGGTCCAGCCACTGCCCCGGACTCATCGTGTCCGACAGGCCGGGCCGGCCCAGCGCACGTTCCGGCACGCCCCACAGCGGCGAACCCAGCCGCGGGAACAGCCAGAACGCGGCCAGCGCCAGCGGCAGGCCCAGCGCCAGCAGGCGGCCGACGCCGCGCAGTTGCCCGCGCAACGGACGACGCGCGCTGTGCCCTTCCTGGTCGGCCAAGCGCTGCATGCACAGCAACGCCGCGATCACCGCGGCCAGCCCCAGCGCCATCGTCACCGGCCCCTGGTCGAGCAGGAAGGCGGCGAACGGGGCGAACAGGGCGAAGCCGAGCAGGCTGCGCGCATCGCGCAGGCTCTTCAGTTCCGAGGGCTTGATCGCCAGCATCGCCGCCAGCAACGCGCAGCCGGTATCGCGGCCGAAGCGCAGGCCGACCTGCCAGTACAGCGCCGCGAGCATGACGGCGACCAGGATCAGGCGCAGCAGCGCCGGCAGCGGCCGCCATGCCGAACTGGCGCCGATCAGCAGGGCGGACAGCGCGATCAGCCAGGCCAGGGTGCCGGGCAACTGCAGCAGCAGCGGCAGCAAGGCCAGCAGCGCCGCGCCCAGCGCCCAGGCGCGGCTGGCGGCATGCAGCGTCGGCGAGCGCGGCTCAGCCATGCGGCAGCAGCGCCAGCGCGCGCAGGCACAGATGCCGGTGCTGCGGCCCGCGGCCCGGCCCCAGCGCCGGCTGCCCCGGTAGCAGCAGGCGGTAGCGACGGCCGTCGCGCTCGGCTTCCTCGACCCAGCGCGCCAGCCGTGCGATACGGCGTTCGTGCGGCAACGCCGGCAGCGTGCGCCAGTCCAGCACCACGTCCACGCCGATCGGGCGTTCGTACTCGCGCACCAGCAGGGTGTCGCGACGCGCCGAGTGCTTCCAGGCGATCGCCCGCGGCGCGTCGCCGGCCCGATACGGGCGCAGTTGATGCAGCTCCTCGCCGAGCGCGTGCAGGCGGGTCTGGGTTGGGGTGCCGGCGCCTGCAGGCAGCGGCGGGCCGTCGGCCTCCGGTTGCGGATAGACCAGCAGCGGGGCGTCCGGCCAGAACCAGGCCCAGGCGCGCAGCAGGCCCAGCGGCTGGGTGGTGGAGACCTGGATGCGCTGCAGGTCCAGCCAGCCGCGGCGTTCGGTGGGCACCTCCAGGTCGGCCTCGTTGCGATCGTCGCGGTGCAGGTCCAGGTAGGTGTGGGCGGCACCGTGGCGCACGCGCAGGCCGCGCCGTCGGCGGCCGTCGGCGGTGGCCAATGCCAGCCGCAGGCGCAGCGCCTGCCCGGCCGCCACCGGCTCGGCCGACAGCGCCTCCAGTCGCAGCCCGGACAACTGCAGATGGGCGACGATGGCGCTGGCCATTGCCGCCGCGCCGAGCAGCATCGCCAGCAGCAGCGCCGGGTTGTTGTTGTAGTTCAGCGCGCCGAGCAGCATCGCCGCCAGCAGCAGCGCCAGGAAGCCGCCGAACGGCGTGGGCAGGATGTAGATGCGGCGCCGGTCCAACTGTACTGGCAGGGCTTCCGGCGCGCGCGGCGCGGCCAACTGCGCCAGTCGCTGCCGCCAGTCGCGCCGCCCGCCCGGCATCGGTGTCAGTCCACCGCGACGCTGTGCAGGATCGCCTTGGCCAGGGTCTGGCCGGACGCCGATTCCTGTTCGGCCACCAGGCGATGCTCGGCCACGGCCACGAACAGCGCCTGCACGTCCTCGGGCAGCACGTGGCCGCGGCCGAGCAGCAGCGCATGTGCCTTGGCCGCGCGCAGCAGGGCGATGCCGGCACGCGGCGACAGGCCCACGCGTACGCCGGGATGCTGGCGGCTGCGCGCCAGCAGCGCCTGCACGTAGCCGACCAGCGCCTCGCTGGCGTGGATCTGCTCCACGCCCTGCCGCAGCGTGGCCATGTCGGCCTCGCCGAGCAGTGGCTGCGCCTGTGCGATGAGGTCGCGGCGATCGCTGCCGCTGAGCAGCGCGCGTTCGGCCTCGGCGTTGGGATAGCCCAGCGCCAGGCGCAGCAGGAAGCGGTCCAGTTGCGAGTCGGGCAGCGGGAACGTGCCCGACAGGTCCACCGGGTTCTGCGTGGCGATCACGAAGAACGGCGACGGCAGCGGATGGGTGGTGCCGTCGAGGGTGACCTGCTGTTCGGCCATCGCTTCCAGCAGCGCACTCTGCGTGCGCGGCGGCGCGCGGTTGATCTCGTCGGCGAGCAGCACGTGGGTGAACACCGGGCCGGGATGGAACTGGAACTGGCGCGACTGCGCGTCGTACACCGACACGCCGAGCACATCGGCCGGCAGCAAGTCGGAGGTGAACTGCACGCGCTGGAAGCCCAGTCCCAGGCTCGCGGCCAGCGCATGCGCCAGCGTGGTCTTGCCCAGGCCGGGCAGGTCCTCGATCAGCAGATGTCCGCCGGACAGCAGGGCGACAAACGCCATGCGCACCTGTTGCGGCTTGCCCAGGACCAGCGCATTGACCTGCTGCTGGGCGCGCGTGAGCGCCTCGCGCAACGTATCGGTTAGCATTTCCGGCAAGCGGAGCGGAGTAGGCATCGCAGTCTCGCAACGGTTTCAGGGAGTGTACGGGCAATGCAAGGGGAACAACGTGCACGCAGCGTCTTCATCGTGCTGTGGACGCTCGTCACCGCCGCCAAACTGCTGGTCGCCGCGCGCCTGCCGTTGTTCGTGGACGAGGCATTCTATTGGCAGGAAGGCCAGCATCTGGCGCTGGCCTACTCGGATCTGCCCGGGCTGACCGCGTGGCTGGCGCGGCTGGGCGTGGCGCTCGGCGGCGACCACCTGCTCGCGTTGCGCGCGCCATTCCTGCTGCTGGGTGCGGCCGTGCCGTGGCTGATCGCACGCATCGCCACGCGCTGGTTCGGTGCGGTGGCGGGCTGGCGCGCCGGCAGCCTGGCCTTGCTGATGCCGCTGTCCGGCACCCTGGGCATCCTGGCGCTGCCGGACGTGCCGATGGCGCTGGCGACGATCCTGTGCATCGACGCCACTGCGCGGCTGCTGCGCCAGACCGAGGCGCTGAGCGCGGTGGAGCTGGCGCTGGGCCTGGTCATCGGCGCGCTGAGCCATTACCGCTTCGTCGGCGTGATCGGCGTCGGCGCGATCGCGCTGCTGCTGATCCCGCAGGGCCGGCGCATGCTGCGCGATCCGCAGGTGTGGGTCGCGCTGGCGCTGGGCATGGTCGCCTGGCTGCCGCTGCTGGCCTGGAACGCGGACAACGGCGAAGCCGGTCTCAAGTTCCAGCTGGTCGACCGCCATCCCTGGAGCTTCCAGCCCGCCGGCATCGCCTTCCTGCTGATCCAGTTGCTGCTGGTCACGCCGCTGCTGGCGGTGGCGATGACCAAGGTGGCGCTGATGGCCACGCGCGGCGGCAGCAGCGGCACGCGCGTGCAGTGGCGGTATTTCGGCCTGCTCGGCGGGGTGTCCACGCTGGGCATCTTCCTGCTCGGGTTCTTCACCGACGCCGAGCGGGTCAGCTTCCACTGGCCGCTGCCGGGTTATCTGGCGCTGCTGATCGCCACGCCGGTGATCCTCAACGGCTGGAGCAAGCCGCTGCGCCGCGCCACCTGGCTGCTGGCCGGGCTGGGCCTGGTCGGTGCGTTCGGCTACTACCTGGCGGTGTCGGTGCCGGCGGTGCGCGCGCACACCGCCGGCGACAAGTACTACCCGCGCAACTTCGCCGGCTGGCGGCCGCTGGCCGGCGCGGTGCGGCGCGAACTGGCGAGCATGCCGCCCGGCACCCAGGTGCTGGCGGACAACTTCAAGGTCGGCGCCGAACTCGGCTTCGAACTGCGCGATCCCAACATCCAGGTGCTGCCGCATCCGTTGAACGACAAGCACGGGCGCAGCGCACAGCTGCAGCAGTGGGGTCTGCTCGGCGACGGCCACCGCGACGGTCCGCGGCTGCTGGTGCTCTCGCCCAGCGACATGAAGTACCGGCTGCTGCTGCAGCGCTACCACGCGGTGTGCGACCTGCTCGGCCCGCTGCCGCCGCCGCGGGTGGTGTCCAGCGATCACGGCAGCCAGCGCTTCCTGCTGTTCGCGCTGCCGGCGCAGCGTGCGACCGGCCCCTGCACCACGCCGGCAATGGCCTGGTTCAACACCCCCGACGTGGATGCCAGCGTCGGCCGCCGCTTCGACGTGTCCGGCTGGGCGTTCAAGGACGGCGTGGGAATCGACCGGGTCGAGGTGCTGCTCGACGGCAAGGTCGCGGCGCAGGCGCACTATGGCGACGTCTACGACGTGACCAGGTTCTGGAAGATCTCCACCGATCCGAACCATCCGAACATCGGCTTCCGCGCCACCGTCGATGCCGGCGGCCTGGCACCGGGCACGCACTGGCTGGGCCTGCGCCTGCACGGCCGCGACGGCAGCGTCGAGGATTGGTGGGAACAACCGATCGTGCTGCGCCCGCACTGAGCTAGGATGGCGCGCCTTTCCACGCTGCCGCGCAGGACCGCACGCCGCCCATGTCCAGTTTCCCCTCCGATCGCCCCGCGGCCGCGCCGCGGATCGCGGTGTTGGTGCCCTGCCACAACGAGGCGGCCACCATCGGCCGGGTCGTGGCCGATTTCGCCACGCATCTGCCGGGCGCGCAGGTCCATGTGTTCGACAACAATTCCAGCGACGCCACCATCGCCCGTGCGCGTGCGGCCGGCGCGGTAGTGCGCGAGGTCGCGCTGCAGGGCAAGGGCAACGTGGTGCGGCGCCTGTTCGCCGACATCGAGGCCGACGTCTACGTGCTGGTCGACGGCGACGCGACCTACGACGCGGCGATGGCGCCGGCGCTGGTCGAGCGGCTGCTGCGCGACGGACTGGACATGGTGGTCGGCGCGCGCCGCAGCGACGAAGCGGCGGCGTACCGCGCCGGCCATCGCACCGGCAACGTGCTGCTGACCCGCTGCGTGGGCTTCCTGTTCGGGCGCAGCTTCGACGACATGCTGTCCGGCTACCGGGTGTTCTCGCGGCGCTACGTGAAGTCGTTCCCCGCGCATGCCGCCGGCTTCGAGACCGAGACCGAACTGGCGGTGCACGCGCTGCAACTGCGCATGCCGGTGGCGGAAGTCGACACTGCCTACGGCGCGCGTCCGGAAGGATCGCAGAGCAAGCTGCGCACCTGGCACGACGGCACCCGCATCCTGTTGACCATCCTGCGCCTGTTCAAGGCCGAGCGGCCCTTGCTGTTCTTCTCGCTCGGCTTCGGCGCCTGCGTGCTGCTGGCGCTGGCGCTGGCGGTGCCGCTGTTGCTGACCTATGCGCAGACCGGCCTGGTGCCGCGGTTTCCCACCGCGATCCTGTGTTCGGCGCTGGTGTTGCTGGGTGTGCTGCTGCTGGCCTGCGGGCTGATCCTGGACACGGTCACGCGCGGCCGCATCGAGGCCAAGCGCCTGGCTTACCTGGCGATCCCGGCCTGGCCGGCGGCGGACGCGCAGGGTGCGCATCATGGTGACGGCGCATGAGCACCACTGCTGCTGCGGCGCTGCCGCGCCTGACGCGCCGCCAGCGCCTGCTGGCCGCGCTGGATCGCCGCTTCGCCTTCCACAGCCGCGGCAACGTGATCGCGGCGGGTGTGGCGGTCGCGCTTTTGGGTGGGCTGCTGTCGCTGTGGCTGGGTCAGGACGCCAACTGGGACCTGCGCAACTACCACCTGTACAACGGCTACGCCGTCCTGCACGGCCGCCTCGGCATCGACCTGGCGCCGGCGCAGATGCAGAGCTACTTCAATCCGCTGCTGGACGTGTTGCATTACGCGCTGTTCGTTGGCCTGCCTGCGCCGCTGGCCGGGTTCGCGATGGGCGTGCTGCACGCACTGGCGTTCCTGCTGCTGGCCGGCATCGTCTGGCAGGTGCTGGACCCGCGGCTGGACCGCGCGCGGCTGGTGCCGTGGCTGGCGCTGGCCGGGCTGTGCAGCGCCGCGTTCCTGTCCGAGTTCGCCGGCACCATGGGCGACAACACCAGCGCGCTGCCGGTGCTGGGCGCGTTGCTTGCCGCGCTGCACGCGCAACGTCGCCAGCAGGTCGCGGGGCAGGGCGTGGCGCTGGGCTGGTGGGCGCTGGCCGGCGCCCTGCTCGGGCTGGCGATGGCCTGCAAGCTGACCAACGCCCTGTTCGCGCTGGCCCTGGGCGTGGCCGCGCTGGTCGCCGGCGGTCGCCCGCGGCAACGGATCGGCGGCGCCGCAGTGCTGACTACGGTGACGGTGCTCAGTTTCGCGCTGCTGGCCGGGCCGTGGCTGCTGCGGGTGTGGCAGACCTTCGGCAATCCGCTGTTCCCGCAGTTCAACAGCCATTTCCTGGCGCCGCTGGCGCAGCCGGTGGCGGTCAGCGACACGCGCTGGTTGCCGAAGACGCTGTGGGAGTGGCTGACCTGGCCGCTGCAGTTCTCGCTGGCGCCGAACCGGGTCAGCGAGGTGCGCCTGCGGCAACTGGTATGGCCGCTGCTGTATCTGCTGGGCCTGGTCGCGCTGCTGCGCTGGATGCTGCGGCGTTTGCGCGGCTCCGCGCCGGCGGAGGTGGTCGCGCCGGCGTGGCGCGCGGTGCTGGTGTTCGTGGTGGTCGCCTTCCTCGCCTGGCAGGCGGCCTTCAGCATCCAGCGCTACCTGGTGGTGCCGGAGTTGCTGGCGCCGTTGCTGCTGTGGGTGGGGCTGCGGCGGCTGCTGCCGGCGCGCATCGCTGCCCCGGCGGCGCGCTGGACCCTGATCGCCTGTGCGGCCTTTGCGCTGTACGGCTGGGGCGAGTGGGGGCACGAGCGCTGGGCGCGCGAGGCGTTCCGGGTGCAGGCGCCGCCGATGCCGCAACCCGAGCACAGCCTGGTGCTGCTGGTCGGCGATGCGCCGGAGTCCTGGCGCATTCCGTTCCTGCCCGCGCAGGCAGCCTACGCGTCGGTCGCCTCCAATTTCCCGGAAACGCCGGCCTACGCCGCGCGGATCCGCGAGATGCTGGCGGCGCGCGGGCAGGGCTATGCGCTGTTGCCGGCGGAAGTGGATCGCAATGTCGAGCGCCTGCAGCGGCTCAATGCCGTGGCCGCGCGCCTGGGCCTGGATCGCGGCCCCGACTGTGCGCTGATGCGGCGGCTGGCGCGGCGCCCGGTGCGCGCCGGTGTGGAGGTGGATGCCGGTCGTTGTCGCTGGGTGCAGCTGCCGGAACGGGCCGTGGATGTCGCCGCCGCGGATCGCCAGACCCAGGCGCTGGCGGCGCAGCAACTGGCGCGCTACGGCCTGGCGCTGCAGCCGGGGTCCTGTCAGATCTACCAATCCTGGGTCGGGCAGGCGCGCTTCCCGTACCAGTGGTGCCGGCTGCAGTGAGCTAGGGCAGCACGAAGCCGGCCTCGCGCAGCAACTCGGACAGCGCGATCAACGGCAGGCCGATCAGCGCGGTCGGATCCTGGGTCTGGATCGCGCGGAACAGGCTGATGCCCAGGCCTTCGCACTTGAAGCTGCCGGCGCAGTCCAGCGGCTGTTCGGCGGCGACGTAGCGGGTGATGGCCTCGGCCTGCAGGTCGCGGAACTGCACTTCGGTGAGGTCGCAGGCGTGCAGGGTGCGTGTGCCGCGCTGCAGGCAGACCGCGGTGTGGAAGCGCACGCTGCGCCCGGACATGGCCGCCAACTGCGCGTGTGCCGCGGCGACATTGCCGGGCTTGCCCAGCGGCTGGCCGTCCAGTTCGGCGACCTGGTCCGAGCCGATCACCCAGGCCTCCCCGGCAGTGGCCGCGACCGCCGCCGCCTTGGCCGCCGCCAGCCGCTGCGCCAGCGCCAGCGGCGCTTCGCCGGGCAGCGGGGTCTCGTCGACCTGCGGGCGGGCGCACTCGAAGGGCAGGCGCAGCCGCTGCAGCAGTTCGCGGCGGTAGGCGGAAGTGGAAGCCAGGATCAGCGCGGGCATCGGCGGAAGGGCGGGCGGCGGCAGGCCGGGGCCGGCAGTCTGCGGCGGCTGGCGCGGACCGGCAAGGCGGTTCGGTGCCGGGCTGCCAGCGGCCCAGGGGGCGGTTTGACAGCGGCCCCGGCAGTCCTTAACATTCTGCGGCTTATGTCCGCGAACGTGCCCGAACTGTTGGATGCCTGGCGGATGGTCGCAGCGCGCAGGGTCTTCGAAGACCGCCTGCCGCTCTCGGCGATGACCCGTCTGCAAGGCAGCCTGGCCGACACCGAAGGCGAATGCCGCTACACGCTGGAATTCGGCCGCGACGCTGTACTGCAAGTGTCCTATGTCGAACTGAAGATCGAAACCGAGCTGCCGCTGATCTGTCAGCGCAGCCTGCAGCGCTTCCTGCTGCCGGTGTCGAGCGTGCAGCGGCTGGGGCTGATCCGCAGCGAGGAAGAAGAAGCCGCGCTGCCGCCGGATCACGAGGCCTTGCTGGTGCCGGAAGACGGCATGCTGCGGCCGGCCGATCTGGTCGAGGACGAGCTGGTGCTGGCGGTGCCGTTGGTGCCGGTGGCGCCCGGAAGCGAGGCGGTCGATCGCGACTGGCCGGCGACCGAGGAAGAAACGAGCAAGGTCAACCCGTTCGCGGCGTTGGCGGCGCTGAAGAAACAGTAGCGGTCGGTCCGCCTGCCGCTGCCTGAGGTTGTTGCCGGACGCGCGCGTCCTGCGCGACGTAATGACGACAGATGTAAACGAACCGAGTTTGGAGCAATCCCATGGCTGTGCAGAAATCCCGTGTCACCCCGTCCCGCCGCGGCCAGCGCCGTTCGCACGACGCCCTCAGCGCCAAGCAGCTGTCGACCGATCCGACCAGCGGCGAGATCCACCTGCGCCACCACGTCACCGCCGACGGTTACTACCGTGGCAAGAAGGTGATCGCCACCAAGACCGCGCAGGTCGAAGAAGATTGATCCGTGCCCGTCCACCGCGCTGCGGTGGATGGAGTCACCCATCTTCACAGGCCGCGCCGCATCGGGGCGGCCTGCGTAACAGGCAACAGGAACCAGCATGAGCAAGCGGATCTATTCCAGGATCGCGGGCACCGGCAGCTATTTGCCTGAAAAAGTGTTGACCAACGACGATCTGTCGCACATGGTCGACACCAGCGACGAATGGATCCGCAGCCGTACCGGCATCCGCGAGCGGCACATCGCCGCCCCCGGCCAGACCGCCGGCGACCTGGGCTACGAGGCCGCGCTGAAGGCCATCGAAGCCGCAGGCATCGATGCCGCCGAACTCGACATGATCGTGGTCGGCACCACCACGCCGGATCTGATCTTCCCGTCCACCGCCTGCCTGATCCAGGCCCGCCTCGGCGTGGTCGGTTGCCCGGCGCTGGACGTCAACGCCGCCTGTTCCGGCTTCGTCTACGCGCTCAGCGTGGCCGACAAGTTCATCCGCAGCGGCGACGCCAAGACCGTGCTGGTCATCGGCACCGAAACCCTCAGCCGCATCGTCGATTGGACCGAGCGCACCACCTGCGTGCTGTTCGGCGACGGTGCCGGCGCGGTGGTCCTGCGCGCCGACGAAGACACGGGCATCCTCAGCACCCATCTGCATGCCGACGGCAGCAAGAAGGAGCTGCTGTGGAATCCGGTCGGCATCGCCACCGGGCTGGGCGACGGCACCGGCGATCCGGCCGCCGGCGGCATCCAGATGAAGGGCAGCGAGGTGTTCAAGTACGCGGTCAAGGCGCTGGACGCCGTGGTCGACGAGACCCTCGAGGCCAACGGCCTGGACAAGCACGACCTGGACTGGCTGATCCCGCACCAGGCCAACCTGCGCATCATCGAGGCCACCGCCAAGCGCCTGGAGCTGCCGATGGAGCAGGTGGTGGTGACGGTGGATATCCACGGCAACACCTCCTCCGCCTCGGTGCCGATGGCGCTGGACGTGGCGGTGCGTTCGGGCCGCGTGCAGCGCGGCCAGTTGCTGCTGCTGGAAGCCTTCGGCGGCGGCTTCACCTGGGGCTCGGCGCTGCTGCGCTACTGAGCCTGTTTCCGCGCACGGCGCCGTTGGCGGCGTCGTGGCGCGCGATCGCGATCCGATGCCGGGTGCCGTGCGTCGTCGCCACGACGCGCGGCAATGCGCTCGCCGAACCCAATTCTCATCACGCCAGCGCGTCCGGCGCGTGCATCGCGGTGCGTGGTCGCGCGCGGCTTGTGCCGCGATGCGTCCGCGCCTGCCTTCCTTTCGCGACATCACGTCGTACGCGAAAAGCGCGATTCGCCCAGCGTGTTCGCCTGTAGCTGTGCGCTTTTGGCGTTGTCGCCTGGGCGTCCAGCCGCGCCCATCGGACATGCCCCTCGTTCCGCCTCTCCGCAGTGACGCGCTGCCAGCACCCTTGCCCGCGCGCACGATCGCAACGCCTTGCGCTGGCGTGCGTCCCGCGCTTCACGTGTGCTGTCGGCCTGGCACCGGGCGCCGCCGAGCGAGGCACGATCGGCGGCACGCGATGGGCCGGCCGTCATTTCACATACGCCCGGGTACAGACGCCCGGCCGGTTTCGCCCGTATCATCGCCGCTCGATTTTCGCAGGGCCAACCGCGTGACCGATTCCACACTCGCCTTCGTCTTCCCCGGCCAGGGTTCGCAATCGCTGGGCATGCTGGCCGAACTGGCCGAATTGCATCCGCAGCTGCGCGACAGCTTCGCCGAAGCCTCCGACGGCGCCGGCGTGGACCTGTGGGCGCTGAGCCAGGGCGGCCCGGAAGAGATGCTCAACCGCACCGAGTACACCCAGCCGGCGCTGCTGGCCGCCAGCGTGGCGCTGTGGCGGCTGTGGCTGGCCGAGGGTGGGGCGCGTCCGGCGCAGCTGGCCGGGCACAGCCTGGGCGAATACAGCGCGCTGGTCGCCGCCGGCGCCCTGTCGCTGCACGACGGCGCGCACCTGGTGCGGCTGCGCGGGCAACTGATGCAGGACGCTGCGCCGGCCGGCGTGGGCGCCATGGCCGCCGTGCTCGGCGCCGAGGACGCGCTGGTCGAAGAGGTCTGCGCGCAGGCCGCGGGCAGCCAGGTGGTGGTGCCGGCCAACTACAACTCGCCGGGGCAGGTGGTGATCGGCGGCGATGCCGCGGCGGTCGACCGCGCCCTGGCGCTGCTGGCCGAGCGCGGCGTGCGCAAGGCGGTGAAGCTGGCGGTCAGCGTGCCGTCGCACACCCCGCTGATGCGCGAGGCGGCCAACCGCCTGGCCGAAGCGATGCGCGGGCTGGCCTGGCAGGCGCCGCAGCTGCCGGTGGTGCAGAACGCCGATGCGCAGGTGCACGAGGGCGTCGAGGCGATCCGCCAGGCGTTGGTCGAGCAGTTGTATCTGCCGGTGCGCTGGACCGGCTGCGTGCAGGCGCTGGCCGCCGGCGGCGCCACCCGCCTGGCCGAGTGCGGCCCGGGCAAGGTGCTGACCGGGCTGGTCAAGCGCATCGACAAGTCGCTCGACGGCCGCGCCCTGGGCACGCCCGCCGAGTTCGCCGGCGCGCGCGAGGCCTGGGCCTCCTGATCGCCGGTCGCCGCGCGGTGCGCCGTTCGCCCGCGCTGGTTTCCTTCCTTTCCCCCGGCGCCATGCGCCGTCCGTCTCCAAGGAAACGCAGATGAGCAAGCCATTGCAGGGCGAGATCGCGCTGGTCACCGGTGCCAGCCGCGGCATCGGTGCCGCCATCGCCGACGAACTGGCCGCGCAGGGCGCCACCGTCATCGGCACCGCCACCTCCGACGCCGGCGCGCAAGCGATCGGCGCGCGCCTGGCCGCCCACGGCGGCCACGGCCGTGCGCTGGACGTCACCGACGGCGCCGCGGTCGACGCGCTGATCGAGGCGATCGCCAAGGAATTCGGCCCGGTCTCGATCCTGGTCAACAACGCCGGCATCACCCGCGACAACCTGCTGATGCGGATGAAGGACGACGACTGGCAGGCGATCATCGACACCAACCTGACCAGCGTGTTCCGCACCTCCAAGGCGGTGCTGCGCGGCATGATGAAGGCGCGCAAGGGCCGCATCGTCAACATCGCCTCGGTGGTCGGCGTGACCGGCAATCCGGGCCAGGCCAACTACGCCGCGGCCAAGGCCGGCATCATCGCCTTTTCCAAGTCGATGGCCAAGGAAATCGGCTCGCGCGGCATCACCGTCAACGTGGTCGCGCCGGGCTTCATCGACACCGACATGACCAAGGCGCTGCCGGAAGCGCAGCGCACCGCGCTGCTGGAGCAGATCGCGCTCGGCCAGCTCGGCCAGCCGTCCGACATCGCCAACGCGGTGGCGTTCCTGGCCGGGCCCGGCGCCGGCTACATCACCGGCGAAACCCTGCACGTGAACGGCGGGATGTACATGCCGTGAGCCTGCGGCGCAACGGACGCGCCTAAGTGGCTGATCGGCCGGCATTTGTGCAGTGCTGCAAGGGCCAGTCGGTTTCCACTACACTACCCAACGCGGCCATCGCAGCCCGATGGCGTTTTGTGAGTCCCTCACAGGAGCACCGCACATCCGTGTGCGGGGATCCTAAAACTCGAACCACCACTACTCCATCTGGAGCGATATCCCAATGAGCACCATCGAAGAACGCGTCAAGAAAATCGTCGTCGAACAGCTCGGCGTCAAGGAAGAAGAAGTCACCAACAACGCATCGTTCGTCGATGACCTGGGTGCCGACTCGCTGGACACCGTCGAGTTGGTGATGGCCCTGGAAGAAGAGTTCGAGTGCGAGATCCCGGACGAAGAAGCCGAGAAGATCACCTCGGTGCAGCAGGCCATCGACTACGTCAAGGCGCACGTCAAGAGCTGATGCTGCGTTCGCGATCGCCATCGGCGCCTGCGTGGGCCCGATGCGCGTGACAATCCCATGGGGCCGCGCATGCGGCCCTGTGTTTTTACAGCGTCAAGGCCGCGCGTATCGCGGTGAGGAGATTTCGCAATGAGCCGTCGTGTCGTCGTAACCGGCATGGGCCTGGTGTCGCCGTTGGGCAATGACCTGGCCAGCAGTTGGGAAGGGATCGTCAACGGACGCTCCGGCATCGGCCCGATCACCCAGATCGATGCGTCTCAGTTCACCACCAAGATCGCCGGCGAGATCAAGGATTTCGATCCGACCAAGTTCATCTCGTCCAAGGACGCGCGCAAGATGGACTCGTTCATCCATTACGGCGTCGGTGCCTCGTTCATGGCGCTGGACGATTCCGGCCTGGAGATCACCGAGGCCAATGCCGAGCGCATCGGCGCGATCCTCGGCTCCGGCATCGGCGGCCTGCTCGGCATCGAGGAGCAGACCATCAAATTCCACGAGGGCGGCGCGCGCAAGATCTCGCCGTTCTACGTGCCCAGCACCATCATCAACATGCTGCCGGGCCAGGTGAGCCTGATCAAAGGGTTGAAGGGGCCGACCTTCTCCGCGGTCTCGGCCTGCGCCACCTCCAACCATTCCATCGGCACCGCGATGCGCATGATCCAGCACGGCGACGCCGACGTGATGCTGGCCGGCGGCGCCGAGCGCGGCTCCTCGCCGACCTCGGTGGGCGGCTTCTGCTCGATGAAGGCGATGTCCACCCGCAACGACGATCCCGCCGCCGCCTCGCGCCCGTGGGACAAGGAGCGCGACGGCTTCGTGCTCGGCGACGGCGCCGGCGTGCTGGTGCTGGAAGAGTACGAACACGCCAAGGCGCGCGGCGCGCGCATCTACGCCGAGCTGGTCGGTTTCGGCGCCAGCTCCGACGCCTTCCACATGACCGCCCCGAGCGAGGACGGCGAAGGCGCCGCGCGCAGCATGGTGGCGGCGATGAAGGACGCCAAGCTCAATCCGGACCAGATCCACTACCTCAACGCGCACGGCACCTCCACGCCGCTGGGCGACCTGGCCGAGACCCTGGCGATGAAGCGTGCGCTGGGCGATCACGCCTACAAGACCATGGTCAGCTCCACCAAGTCGATGACCGGCCACCTGCTCGGCGCCGCCGGCGGTGCCGAAGCGATCTTCTCGGTGATGGCGATCCATGCCGGCATCATCCCGCCGACCATCAACCTGCACGAGCCGGGCGAAGGCTGCGATCTGGACTACGTGCCGAACGTGGCGCGCGAGAAGCAGATCGACGTGGCGATGTCCAATGGGTTCGGCTTCGGTGGGACCAACGGGACGTTGGTGTTCAAGCGGGTCTGAGGGCCGGGATTCGGGAATAGGGAATAGGGAATCGGGAATCGTCACAGCCGGCGCCTCACTCCCGTCGCGCGCGTCCATCTATCGAGTGGCGCGCGTGAGGTCCGCGCGCGTTGCTGCGGTCTCGCTTGGAGCTTGTCTGGCGACGCCTCCCGTTCCCTGACGTTTCTTTCATTCTTCCAGCGGATCTTCGATGCTGCGTACCGTTCCCTTGCCGGCCGAGGTCGATCTGCTGGCGCTGCATCGCCTGGCACCGCAGCGGTATCCGGTGTTGCTGGAATCGGCGGCGTCGGGCACGGCGCAGGGGCGCTGGGATCTGTTGCTGGTCGCCGACGGGCAGGGCCTGCGGCTGGATCGCGATGGCGTGACCCGCGCGCTGGATGGTGCGGCGGTCGCCGGCGATTTCCTCGATGCGCTGGACGCGCACTGGCAGGCCGAACGCTGCGAACGCGACGAGCCGCGCTGGCCGTTCCGTGGCGGCTGGGCGCTGCTGCTGGACTACGAACTGGCCGCGCAGGTGGAGCCGGTGCTGCAACTGCCGCCCTCCGCTGCGGCCACGCCTGCGGCGCTGGCCTTGCGCTGTCCCGCCGCGCTGCTGCGCGATCACGTCACCGGCGACTGCGTGGCGCTGGCCGAGCCCGCGCATGCAGCGCTGCTGGACGCCGTGCTCGCCGATCTGCAGGCGCTGCCCGCGGCCGCACCGGCGCCGGCGTGGCAGGCGCCGCTGGCGATCGAGGAAGACCCGCCACAGCGCTTCGTCGACGGCGTGCGCCGCATCCTCGACTACCTGCGTGCCGGCGACGTGTTCCAGGTCAATCTGTCGCGGCGCTGGTCGGCGCGCTTCGCCGCGCCGCTGGCGCCGGCGGCGCTGTACGCGCAACTGCGCCGCTCCAATCCCGCACCGTTCGCCGGCCTGTTCGTCGGCCACGGCCGCGCCGTGGTCAGTTCCTCGCCGGAACGGCTGGTGTCGGTGCGCGGCGACGTGGTCGAGACCCGGCCGATCGCCGGCACCCGCGCACGCGCGCCGGGCGACGACGAGGCCGCGCGCATCCGCGAACTGGTCGGGCACCCCAAGGAGCGCGCCGAGCACGTGATGCTGATCGACCTGGAGCGCAACGACCTGGGGCGGATCTGCGCGCCGGGCAGCGTCGAGGTCGACGAGCTGATGACCGTGGAGAGCTACGCCCACGTGCACCACATCGTCAGCAACGTGCGCGGCCGGCTGCGTGCGGGCACCACCCCCGGCGAGACGATCCGCGCCACCTTCCCGGGCGGCACCATCACCGGCTGCCCCAAGGTGCGCTGCATGCAGATCATCGCCGAGCTCGAGCAGACCCCGCGCGGCGCCTACACCGGCGCGTTCGGCTGGCTCAACCGCGACGGCGACATGGACCTGAACATCCTCATCCGCACCGCCGAGGTGGACGGCGCGCAGGTGCAGTTCCGTACCGGCGCCGGCATCGTGTTCGACTCCGACCCGGAGCGCGAACTCGACGAGACCCGGGCCAAGGCGCGCGGCCTGCTGCGTGCGCTGGAGCCATGAGCGGGGCCGCGCGATACCGGGCCATGCCGGCCGCGCGGTATCCTGCACGCCATTGAATTCGCTCCGAGGTGGTCGTGGCTTGGGCTAAACGCGGGTGTCTGACCCTGCTGGGAACATTGCTGGTGCTGGCGCTGCTGGTGGCCGCGGCCGGCGCCTGGTGGTGGCACAGCTATCGCGCCTTCGCCGAGCAACCGCTGCAGGCGTCCCAGCCCAGCGTGGAAGTGGCGCGCGGCGCCTCGCTCAACGGCGTGCTGCGCAAGCTGCGCGCCGCCGGCGTGACCCAGGGCAGCGACCTGCAGTGGCAGCTGCTGGCGCGCGAGCTGGGCGTGGCCGGCAAACTCAAGTTCGGCGAATACGCACTGCAGCCGGCACTGAGCCCGCGCGAGCTGCTGCTGCGCATGCGCAAGGGCCAGGTGATCCAGTACCGCTTCACCATCGTCGAAGGCTGGAACGTGCGCCAACTGCGCAGCGCCTTGAACGCGGCCACGCCGCTGGTGCACACCACCACCGACCTCAGCGACAGCGAACTGATGGCCAAGCTCGGCCAGCCCGGCCAACACCCGGAAGGCCGCTTCCTGCCCGAGACCTACCTCTACCAGCGCAGCGACACCGATCTGCAACTGCTGCGTCGCGCGCATGCGGCGATGGACAAGGCCCTGGCCGAGGCCTGGGACGCGCGCGCCAAGGATCTGCCGCTGCAGTCGCCGGAGCAGGCGCTGATCCTGGCCTCGATCGTGGAGAAGGAAACCGGCCTGGCCGCCGAGCGCCCGCAGATCGCCGGCGTGTTCGTGCGCCGCCTGCAACTGGGCATGAAACTGCAGACCGACCCGACCGTGATCTACGGCATCGGCAGCGCCTACGACGGCAACATCCGCAAGCGCGACCTGGAGACCGATACGCCGTACAACACCTACACCCGCACTGGCCTGACCCCGACCCCGATCGCCATGCCCGGACGCGAGGCGCTGCGTGCCGCCACCAACCCGGCGCCGGGCGACAGCCTGTACTTCGTGGCCATCGGCGACGGCAGCGGTGCGCACGCGTTCTCCTCCAGCTATGCCGAGCACAACGCGGCGGTGGCGCGCTACCTGCAGCGCCTGCGCCAGGCGCGCAACGGCGCGGCGGTGACGCCATGAGCGAGGCCGTGCTGCGTCACCATCGCTTCGTCAGCCTGGAAGGCGGCGAGGGCGCCGGCAAGACCACCGCGATCAACGCGATCCGCGATGCGTTGCAGGCGCAGGGCCACGAAGTGGTGCTGACCCGCGAACCGGGCGGTACGCCGCTGGCCGAGCGCATCCGCGCGCTGCTGCTGGACAAGACCCCCGGCGAGGTCGCCGAGCCGCTGGCCGCCGAGACCGAACTGCTGCTGGTGTTCGCCGCGCGCGCGCAGCACGTGCGCGAGGTGATCCGCCCGGCGCTGCAGCGCGGCGCTTACGTGGTCAGCGACCGCTTCACCGATTCCAGCTACGCCTACCAGGGCGAAGGCCGCGGCCTGGATCGCGCCTGGATCGTCGACCTGGAGCGGCGCGCGGTCGGCCTGCAGCCGGGCCTGACCCTGCTGCTGGACCTGGACGTGCAGATCGGCCGCGCCCGCACCAGCGGCCGCGATCTGTGGCCGGACCGGATCGAGAGCGAGCAGGACGATTTCTTCCAGCGCGTGCGTGCCGGCTTCCGTCAGCGCGCCGCGCAGGATCCGCAGCGCTTCCGCGTCATCGACGCCAGCCAGCCGCCGCAGGCGGTCGCCCAGGCAGTCGCTGCCGCGCTGGCGGCGTGGGTGCAGCAGCAACAGGAGCCGACGCCATGAGCGACGTGCCGTTCGCGCCCTGGCAGCAGCGCGCCTACGACCAGACCGTGGCCGCGCTCGACGCCGGCCGCCTCGGCCACGGCCTGCTGATCTGCGGGCCGGAAGGCCTGGGCAAGCGTGCGGTGGCGCTGAAGCTGGCCGCGCACGTGCTGGGCCAGGGCGAACCGGCCGCGAACGTGCGCAGCGCGCAACTGATCGCCGCCGGCACCCATCCGGACCTGCACCTGATCTCGTTCATCCCCAACCGCACCGGCGACAAGCTGCGCACGGAGATCGTCATCGAGCAGGTGCGCGAGATCTCGCAGAAGCTGGCGTTGACCCCGCAGTACGGCGTGGCCCAGGTGGTGGTGGTGGACCCGGCCGACGCGATCAATCGCGCCGCCTGCAACGCCCTGCTGAAGACGCTGGAAGAGCCGCAGCCCGGCCGCTATCTGTGGCTGATCAGCGCGCAGCCGGCGCGCCTGCCGGCGACCATCCGCAGCCGCTGCCAGCGCCTGGAATTCAAGCTGCCGCCGGCCGACGAAGCGATCGCCTGGCTGCTGGCGCAGGACTTTCCCGAGAAGACCGCACGCGAAGCGCTGGATGCCGCGCGTGGCCATCCCGGCCTGGCCGCGCAGTGGCTGCGCGAGGACGGATTGAAGCTGCGCCGGCAGGTGGCCGCGGACCTGGAACAGGTCGCCGCCGGCAAGCTCGGCGCGCTGGACGCCGCGCAGCGCTGGAGCGGCGACGCGCTGGCCGAGCAGCGCCTGGGCCATGCCGCCGACCTGGCGCTTGCCCAGGCGTCGCAGGCCGGCTTGACCGACCCGGCGCGATTGCACAAGCTGGCCGCGTGGTTCGACGCCGCCAATCGCACACGCGATCTGCTGCGGACCACCGTGCGCGCCGACCTGGCGATCGCGGAACTGTTGCTGGCCTGGCGCGATGGCGATCGCCCGGCCCGGAGAGGGGCACAACGATGAGCGCGATGAGCGGACGCCAGGGCATCCTGTCGCTGGCGGTGAAGGACAAGGCGGCGCTGTACAACGCCTACATGCCGTTCGTGAAGAACGGCGGCATCTTCGTGCCCACCCCCAAGCGCTACTTCCTCGGCGACGAAGTGTTCCTGCTGCTGACGCTGCCCGATTCCAGCGAGCGCCTGCCGGTGGCCGGCAAGGTGATCTGGGTGACCCCCGTCGGCGCCCAGGGCAACCGCGCCGCCGGCATCGGCGTGCAGCTGCCGGACAACAGCGAAGGCGAGACCATCCGCACCAAGATCGAGACCCAATTGGCCGGCATCCTCAACGCCGACAAGCCCACCCAGACCATGTAGCGCCGCTGCGGCGACGTGGCGCTATGGACTTCGACAGGACCCATTGACGCCGCGCGCCACAGCCCTATAATGTGCGGCTCGCGACACGGGCGGTTAGCTCAGCGGTAGAGCATTGCCTTCACACGGCAAGGGTCGCAGGTTCGAACCCTGCACCGCCCACCACGGATTTGATTGTCATGAAAAAGCCGGCCTCGTGCTGGCTTTTTTGTTTTTGCAACTTTGGCGCCGGCTGCTCAATGGCCTGTTTAGGGTGTTTGGTGAAGCTGAAGAGGCTGATGTTAGAAGCCTTTCAGGCCAGTGCCGACGTGCCTCCCTTCCTGCCGCTTGCCACTCTGTGTGGCTGGCCCTGATTCCGCTAAAGTACCCACCATGACGAAAGACACCATCCCCGGGGGGCTGCTGATCGCCATCGAGGGTATCGATGGGGCAGGCAAGTCCACGCTCGCTCGAAGCCTTGCCGCAGCTCTTGAGGCAAACGGTGCGGTGGTTAATCTGAGCAAGGAGCCAACCACCGGCCCTTGGGGAATGAAGCTGCGAGATTCAGCTGTTGTGGGTAGGCTGAGCCCGGCGCAGGAGGTGGAGTACCTGCTTTTGGATCGCCAGCAACATGTGCATGAACTCATTGCGCCAGCGCTGGAGCGTGGCGAGATTGTCATCTTAGACAGATATTTTCCGTCGATGATCGCATATCAAGGGGCTGCCGGTTTGCCCGTAGATGAGCTCCTTCAGGCGAATAGCTTTGCACCTCGCCCGAATCTGCTGCTGTTGTTGGACTTGGATCCGCTAGTCGGCTTGCAGCGAATTCGCGCGCGCGGAGATGCTCCTAATCATTTTGAAACTCCTGATAATCTCGAGAAATGCCGAGCAATCTTTTTGGCGTTAGCAGACTCTCGCATGCGGCGTATCGATGCCAGTAAAGATGCAGAGGCTGTTCTGCTTGATGCACGTGCATATGTGGCTTGGGCTATAGGTGAACGATTGGCTGCCGCTGGCATGACAGTTGAGAATGTAGAGAAAATGGGAAGACTTAATGCTGATGCATTTCTTTGATTGGTAGAGGGCGATCCTTAAATCTCGCACTAATTATTTGATTGTCGTGTGGTGATGTGTCTTGGGTTTGGCTTCTTGGGTGTTTTTAATAATTTAATATTTTTGATCGACTTCCTCAAGTTGATTAATTGAATTTAGCAGGCGAAGCGCATTATTTGGGTTGCGAAGTAGAGGCGGTTTCCTCCATCGCTTTGTAGTCCTCCAGTGATAGCATGACTACGGCTTTCTTGTGGCCACGCGTAATGGCCACTGCCTCGTGGTTATTGACCACACGGTCCATAATGTCCTCTAGAGAAGAACGTGTAGCACTGTAGGTGATTGTGTCCATGCTGTGCTCGGAGTTGTACAAGAATTTGTACGCTCATTAGGAGGCTTATCAATGGAAGTTATCAAACTACACTGTTGGTGACTGGCGATCTTCGGTCGAGCGGCTAGTGCTGTAGTTGGGTGCGTTAGGCTCACAGCCCGCTCACGGCATCGCTCGATACTGCACGCATGCCCGAAGGTCCCCCGATCGTCATCCTGAAGGAAGAAGCCGCTGCGTTCGCCGGGCGCAAGGTGCTGCGGGTGTCCGGCAACAGCAAGCTGGATCTGGAGCGGATGCGAGGGCGCAAGATCCTGTCGCTGCGCAGTTGGGGCAAGCATTTCCTGATCGAGTTCGATGCGTTCAGTGTGCGCATCCATTTCCTGCTGTTCGGCAGCTACCGGATCAATGCACGCAAGGACGCGTCGGCGCGTTTGAGCCTGAGTTTCGCCAAGGGCGAGGAACTGAATTTCTACGCGTGTTCGATCAAGTTCATCGACGGTCCGCTGGAGGCGGCCTACGACTGGACCGCGGACGTGATGAATCCCGATTGGGATGCGGCGCAGGCGCGGCGCAAGTTGCGGCTGCGGCCGCATGCGCTCGCCGCCGATGCCTTGCTGGATCAGGATGTGTTCGCCGGCGTCGGCAACATCATCAAGAACGAGGTGCTGCACCGCATCCGTGTGCATCCCGAGAGCGAGATCGGGGCGTTGCCGCCGCGCAAGTTGGGCGAGCTGGTGACGCAGGCGCGCGAGTACAGTTTCGATTTCTATCGCTGGAAGAAAGCCTACGAGCTGAAGAAGCACTACCAGGTGCACACCAAGACGGTCTGTCCGCGCGACGGTCATTTGCTCACTTATCGCAAGCAACTCGGCAAGGCGCAGCGGCGCGCGTTCTTCTGCGAGCACTGCCAAAA
Organism: Xanthomonas sp. LF02-5; assembly: GCF_034105325.1. Lineage (NCBI taxonomy): Bacteria > Pseudomonadati > Pseudomonadota > Gammaproteobacteria > Lysobacterales > Lysobacteraceae > Xanthomonas > Xanthomonas sp. LF02-5. The sequence continues at coordinate 637,873 of NZ_JAXGGF010000001.1, forward strand.
GCGACACGGGCTTGGGCTTGTCTAGGGGACGTTCTGACTACATGTCGATTAGCCCTTATCAGGTTGATGCATAGAGCTAAAAAGCTGGATATGGCCCAGCTTTGAGAGCTTGTTTACACCTCAATCTTGGTTTCCCTCAGTCTTACGCCTAAAATGTGAATTGCGTCGCACTTTGTGTATGCTTGGCTTCGACCGGGGGCGGTCCCCGGCGTACCAAGGAGAGGACACATGGCAAGTCGCCATAAGATTGGTTGCATCAACAAAGATGACAGGCAGGATAAGTACAACCGCATTACGCACGTTGGCGGAGTAAACCCCGATGGCGCAAGATGGAAGCTGACCCTTGACGAAGCCATCAATGGTATTGAATCGGGGAAGTGGTCTTTCTATACGCACGTCGGAGGCCATGAAAGGCGGGTGATCGTGGCCTCCAGAAACGGCAGGAAGTACCTTCGAACCGAGGCGGACAGCGACACGCCCGACAATTTGTTGAGTCTGCCTGAGTGCCCCTGATGCTGTATCTGGTGCCGACTACTTGTCGGCACCTCAGGAAGATTTTCTACGATTTCTATGGTGCTTGAGATTTTCGCAATCGCGAGATCCTCATGCAGAAATCATCTGGAAAACAAGCTGCTGGCCTCAATGAAAATCCCGGCTGCGGATATCCAGGCCGAGCAGCATGGGCGTCAGGTCTTCAAGGTGGGCGGCGATCAGGTGGCGGACATTGCCTTCGGTCTCGACGCGACCGCGTACCAGCAGCAGCCGGGACTCGAGCAGGGCTTGGCGCTGGCGGTCGGCCAGGCGTCGCCACACCACCACGTTGACCAGGCCGTGCTCGTCTTCGAGGGTGACGAAGGTGACGCCGCTGGCGGTCTGCGGGCGTTGGCGCATGGTCACCAGACCGGCGATGGCGACGGCGCTGGCATGCGGCAACGCGCGCAGTTCGCCGGAATGGCGGTAGCGGCGCGCGCGCAGCTGCGCACGCAGCAGGGTCAGCGGGTGCTTGCCAAGGGTGGTGCCGAGCGTCGCGTAGTCGGCGCGGATGTCTTCGCCCTGGCTGGGCAGCGGAAGCGCGACCTGCTGTTCGGGCGTCGCTGCGAGCGCTTCGAACAGCGGGCGCTGCGCCTCGACGCCGGCCACGGCCCAGCGTGCGCGATGGCGATGGCCGGCCAGCGCTTTCAACGCCCCGGCGTCGGCGAGCGCGGCGCGGGCCTTGTCGTCGAGTGCAGCGCGGTGGCACAGGTCGGCGAGGTCGTGGAATGGGGCGTGCGCGCGCGCCTGCTGCAGGCGCAGGGCGGCGTCCTCGGCCAGGCCGCGGACCAGGCGCAGGCCCAGGCGGATCGCCGGCTGCACCTGCGCGTCGGGACTATGCGCTTCCAGGCTGCAATCCCAGTCGCTGTAGCGCACGTCCACCGGTCGCACCTGCAGGCCGTGGCGACGCGCGTCCTGCAGCAACTGATCTGGGCTGTAGAAGCCCATCGGCCAACTGTTGATCAGCGCGCAGGTGAACGCGGCCGGTTCGTGGCACTTGAGCCAGCAACTGGCGTAGGTGAGCAGGGCGAAGCTGGCGGCGTGGCTTTCGGGAAACCCGTAGCTGCCGAAGCCCTTGATCTGTTCGAAGATGCGTCCGGCGAATTCGGCGGTGTAGTTCCTCTCCAGCATGCCCTGCAACAACTTGTCGCGATGCGGTTCCAGCCCGCCGTGGCGTTTCCAGGCCGCCATCGAACGGCGCAACTGATCGGCCTGGCCCGGCGTGTAGCCGGCGGCGACCACCGCCAGTTGCATCACCTGTTCCTGGAACAGCGGTACGCCGAGCGTGCGCTTGAACACCTCGCGCAACTCGTCTGGCAGATCGTCGGTGGCCTCCTCGCCGCTGCGCCGGCGCAGATACGGATGCACCATGCCGCCCTGGATCGGGCCGGGGCGCACGATCGCCACCTGGATGACCAGGTCGTAGAACTCTTTCGGCTGCAGCCGCGGCAGCATCGCCATCTGCGCGCGCGATTCGATCTGGAACACGCCGATGGTGTCGGCGCGCTGGATCATCGCGTAGGTCTCAGGGTCTTCGGCGGGAATAGTGGCGAGCGTGTAGTCGCGGCCGCGGTGCGCGCGCAGCAGGTCCAGGGTGCGGCGTAGCGCGCTGAGCATGCCCAGCGCGAGCACGTCGACCTTCATCAGCCCGACCAGTTCCAGGTCGTCCTTGTCCCACTGGATCACCGTGCGCTCGGCCATGGTCGCGTTCTCCACCGGCACCAGGGTGTGCAGCGCATGCTCGGAGATGACGAAGCCGCCGGGATGCTGCGACAGGTGCCGCGGGAAGCCGATCAGTTGGCCGGCGAGCACCAGCAGCCGGCGCATCACCGGCGTGTCCGGGTCGAAGCCGCGTTCGCGCAGCAGTTCCTGTGCCGACTCCACCGGATCGCGCTGGCCCAGTGCGGAAGACAGTGCATCGACGGTGTCGCTGGGCAGGCCCAGTGCGCGCGCCACGTCGCGCACCGCGCTGCGCGTGTGGTAGCTGATCGCCACCGCGGCCAGTGCGGCGCGCTCGCGGCCGTAGTGGCGGAAGATGTACTGGATCACTTCCTCGCGGCGCTCGTGCTCGAAATCGATGTCGATGTCCGGCCGCTCCTTGCGTTCCTCGGAGATGAAACGCTCGAACAGCATGCCGATGCGGTCCGGATCGATCGCGGTGATGCCCAGTGCGTAGCACACCGCCGAGTTCGCCGCCGAGCCGCGACCCTGGCACAGGATGTCCTTGGAGCGCGCGAAGCGCACCAGGTCGTAGACGGTGAGGAAGTAGGACTCGTACTTCAGCCGCTCGATCACGCCGAGTTCGTGTTCGATCAGGCGCCGTGCCTTGTCCGGCACGCCGTGCGGCCAGCGCTGCGCCGCGCCGCGTTCGGTGAGGATGCGCAGCCATTGCGTGGGCGTGTGCCCGGGCGGCACAAGTTCGTGCGGGTATTCGTACTGCAGTTGGCCGAGGTCGAATGTGCAGCGCTGCGCGATGCGCGCGGTTTCGGCCAGCAGTTCCGGCGGATACAGCGTCGCCAGCGTGGCGCGCGGGCGCAGGTGGCGTTCGCCGTTGGGATACAGGTGGGCGCCGGCTTCGTGCAGCGGCAGGCGCTGGCGGATTGCGGTCAAGGTGTCCTGCAGCGCGCGGCGGCCGCGTGCGTGCATGTGCACGTCGCCGCTGGCCACGGCCGGTAGCTGCAGCGCATGTGCCAACTGCAGCCGCGCCTGCAGCAGCGCGGCATCGTCGGGGCCGCGCAGCAGTTCCACTGCCAGCCAGAGCCGCTGCGGGAAGCGCGCCTGCAGCCAGGCGCCGTCCGCCGCGTCGTCGCCGTCGCCGCGCGGCAGCCACAGGCACAGCAGGCCGGCGCCGTCGTCCGCGCTGGCCAGATCCTCGCGCAGCGCGCGATAGGTACCTTTGTCGGCGCGGCGCCGGGCCAGGGTGATCAGCCGGCACAGACGCTGGTAGCCGTGCAGGGTCTCGGCCAGCAGCGCCAGCTTGGGGCCGTGCTCGAACTGGATCTCGCTGCCGACGATGAGGTGCAGGCCCATGTCCCGGGCCGCCTGCCAGGCACGCACGATGCCGGCCAGGCTGCATTCGTCGGTGATCGCCAGGGCGCGGTAGCCGTGGTGCAGCGCGCGTTCGCACAGTTCCCAGGGGTGCGAGGCGCCGCGCTGGAAGCTGAAGTTGGACAGGCAATGCAGTTCGGCGTAGTCGGGCAGGGTGGAGTCCGCTGGCGTGCGCGGCACGTTGGCGGCGGGTGCGCTGGTTGGCGCAGGGGCCGGCGTCGGCAGCAGCCGCAGGCGCGGCGGCATGCGTGGATGCGGCGGGGTGTGGCTCATGCGAACCAGCCGTGCAGCATCAGTGCGTCCGGCGCGTCGGCCGGGGCGAAGGCCCAGGCGCGCTGGCCCTGGCGGGTGCGCACCACGTAGTAATCGCGGCGCACGTCGCCGTCATCCCACCAGCCGCTCTCGATGCGTTCCGGCCCGGCCAGGCGCTCGGGCGCGCGTTCGCGCAGCGGCACTGGCCGCGCCAGCAGCCAGCCGGGCCGTGGCGGCGCGTTGGCGGCGGGTGTGGCCGTGCTGCGCGCCGTGCTGGATTCGGCGCGCCAGGCCAGTTCCGGGCGATGGTCGGCGTGCGCGCGCAGGCCGTGCACGGCGTCGTCGCCCAGGCGCGCGCGCAGGCGTTCGCGCAGTTGTTCCCACGGCAGCGCCTGCTGCGCGCGTTCGTCGAACAGTTCGCGCGCGGCTGGCACGAACGGCGGCAGTTCGTCGGCACACAGGCGTAGTGCCTGCACCGATGCCGGCACGCTGGCCTGCTGCAGGCGCCCGCGCGCCAGTTCGAACAGCATCGCCGCATCGCGCTCGGCGGCGAGCAGGCCCACCGGCACCACGCTCGGTTCCAGATCTTCGTGTTCCAGCAGCAGGCGGAAGCGCTGCACGCCGCCGTCGCGTCCGGCCAGGAACGCGGCCAGGTCCTGGGTCAGGCGACGCAGCGGGAACAGCAGCGCCTGGTTGGATTCGGTGGCATAGCCCAGTTCCACGCGCGCATCGAAGCGGTCCGGCGGCAGGTAGTACTGCAGCGGCAGCGGCGCCTGCCCGCGCAACGCGTCCAGGTGCTGCAGCAGGGCCGGCGGATAGCGCCGCGCCAGCGCGGTGCGCGGCAGTGCGAACAGCTGCTGCAGGCGGCGCAGGCCCATCCGCGCGAAGCCCTCGGCCAGGGCCGGCGACAACCCGGCGCGGGCGATCGGCAACTGCCCCAGCGCGCGCTGCAGCGCGGCGTTGTCGAGCAGGGCGATGCCGTCGTGCGCATTGACCAGCGCGCGCGCGGCCAGCGGGTGCGGCGCGACCACGATGCGGTGGCGGAAGCCCAGCGCAGTCAGTTCCTCGCGCAGCCGTGCCTCGAAGCGCGGCCAGGGCCCGAACAGGCCGAGGCTGGCCTCGATCTCCAGTAGCAGCGCGCCGGGGTAGTCGGTGCTGACCAGCGAACTGAAGCGGTACGCCCACGCCGCAAGGAACTGCTGGCTGCGGCGGCTTTCTTCGGCATCGTGCAGGGCGGTGGCGAAGCGATCGCACAGGGCCTGCGCGGTGACCAGCGATTGTCCGGGGCGCAGGCCGCGGGCGCGCGCGGCGGCGTTGACCGCCTTCAGCGTGCGCCGCTGCGGCGGACCGTCGAGCAGCGCCAGCGGTTCGTCCGGTGATGGCCAGCGGCGCAGGACGGTGTCCAGCGCCAGTTGCGGCAACAGGATGCAGGCCCAGCGCACGGCAGCGGCCTCACCCGGTCGCCAGGGCGGACAGCGCGATCGGCTGCGCCGGCGGCAGCCCGCCGCGGCACTTGAGCACGCGCAGTTGCGCCGGCGCGGCGTCGATGGCGATGCGCAGCGCGGCCGGCGACGGATTGGCGGCGGCCTTCAGCGGCCGGTAGGCGAAGCCCAGGGTGCGCCCGGTCTCGGCGGCCACCTGCAGCCGGCGCAGGGTCTTGTCGCCGGCCAGCCCCGGCCAGCACAGCACCGCCGCGCAACTGCCGGCGCGCAGGCACTGTTCGGCGGCCCAGGCCGCGTCGGCGCCGGCACGGACGATCTGCACCTGCGCCAGCGCCACGCCGGCCTGGGCCCAGGCAGCGGGGTAGGGCAGGTACGGCGGATCGACCAGCACGATGCGGCCGCCGCCCTGCGACAGCCGCGCCAGCGTCGGCCACAGCAGCTGCAGTTCGCCGATGCCGTCGGCGGCGTGCAGCAGTTCGGTCAGCGCCATCTCCGGCCAGCCGCGCGCGGGCAGCACCGCGTCCAGCGCGGCGTGCCCGGTGGGCTGCGCGCTGGGCGGCAGCGCCGTCGGCTGGCCGCGCCAGACCCGGCGTTCGGCCAGCAGGCGGTCGAGGGGGACGACGGCGGCCATCAGCCGGGCCGGATCAGGCCGCAGTAATGCCCTTCGATGGCGAAGTCCTGCCCGGGAGCGACCACGATCGGCGCATAGGCGGGATTGCGCGGCAGCAGCGCGATGCCGTTGCCATCGGCGCGGTAGCGCTTGATGGTGAGCTCGCCGTCCAGCCTTGCCACCACGATCTGGCCGTTGTGCGCATCGGCGGCGCGGCGCACCCCGACCAGGTCGCCGTCGAGGATGCCGTCGTCGATCATCGAATCGCCCTGCACCCGCAGCAGGTAGTCCGGGCGCAGCGCGAACACCGCGCGGTCCAGGCGCAACTGCTGGTCCAGGCCGATGTCGGCACCGATCGGCGCGCCGGCGGCGACCCGACCCAGCACCGGCAGTTGCAGCAGTTCGCTGCGCGCGCCGGCCTGCGCCGGGCGCAGGCTGCGCGCCTGCTGCGGCACCTGCTCCAGCAGTCCGGCCTCGACCAGCGCCTGCACATGCTTGCGCGCGGCATTGCGCGAGGCGAAGCCGAAGCGTTCGGCGATCTCGGCCAGGCTCGGCGGCCGCCCGTCCTGCTCGGCGCAGGCGTGGACGTAGGCGAGGATGGCGGCGCGCTGCGGGGACAGGGTGGTCATGGTGTACATTTGTACACCTTTGGCGGTGCCTTTGGCGAGATGGGGGCGCTGAACGGGTTTGGCGTCTCCCGACGTGTCAGCTACGTCCGGCCGCATCCTCCGGCATCGCCCCGGTGTAGCGCGCCCGTGGTCGGATCAGCTTGCCCAGGGCCTGCTGCTCCAGGGCGTGGGCCAGCCAGCCGGCCTGGCGGGCGGCGGCGAACAGCACCAGGGCGTGCGCGGCGGGCAGGTCGTGGACGAAGCAGAGTGCGGCGAGCAGGCAGTCGATGTTCGGGCGCTGGCCGCTGCAGTCCTGGGCGGCGGCGATCACCGAATCCACGTGCTGCATGCGCGCGCTGCCGGCACAGCGTTCGCGCAGCAGGCGCAGCACTTCGGCCGCGCGCGGGTCGCCGTCGGGGTACAGGGCGTGGTGGAAGCCGGGCAGGTCGTCGCCGCGCTGCCAGCGTTCGGCGATCAGGGCGGCGGCGCTGGGCGCGTCCTGGGCGTCGCGCAGCAGGGCGTGGGCGCGGGCGGTGGCGCCGCCGTGGCGCGGGCCGGACAGCGCGGCCAGGCCGGCGCTGACGGTGGCGTGCAGCGGTGCGCCGGTGGAGGCGACCACGCGGGCGGCGAAGGCGGAGACGTTGAGTTCGTGGTCGGCGCACAGCAGCAGCGCGGCGCGCACCAGTTCGGCGAAGTCGGCGTCGCCGGGACGCCAGTGGTCGGCGATCAGGCGATGCAGCGGGCGCGCGTCCGGCGCGGTGCCGACCAGCAGCGCGGCGTTCTGCCGCAGCAGGGTGGCGGCGATCTCGCGGCGCACGCCGGGGGCGGCGTTGAGCGACTGGCGCAGGTCCAGGGCCAGCAGCGAGATGCAGGCCATGGCGCGTTCCAGCGGCGGCAGCGCGGCATGGCCGGCCAGCGGCGCCACTACCTCCGGCCAGGGCGCGACCGGGGCGCTGGCGAACGGGTCTTCGCCCTCCGGGCAGTCCCACAGCAGCCGCGCGACGTCCTCCAGGCTGGCGCCGGCGCGCACCATGGCCACCGCCGAACGCCCGCGATAGTAGGGGCCGTCGGGGCGGATCAGCGAGATCCGCGTCTCCAGCACCGGCAGGCCGCGGTCCAGGCTCTGCGCGGCACCGCGCGCGGCGCCGCGGCCGGCGCGCTTGCGCTGCGCCAGCCGCTCCACTTCGGCGCGCAGGTAGGCGCGGCTGCGGTGGTCGGGACCAGCGCGCGAGCTGAGCAGGCCGCGGCTGACGTAGGCGTACAGGGTGGCGCTGCTGATGCCGAGCAGGGCGCAGGCCTGCGCGGCGGAGATCAGGTTGCGGTCGGGGCTGTCGGACATGAAGGGACGATAGGTTGATTCATTGAATCAAGATTGATCCATGCCGGCGAGAGTGCCAGATTGGCGCCCATCGCGGAACGCCCGGCGGGGCGCCACCGCCTCTTCGTCAGGAGCCGTCCATGTCCCTCGTTTCCCCCGGCGCCGGTTTCCGCGCCGCCCTGGCCGCCGAAGCGCCGCTGCAGGTGATCGGCGCGATCAACGCCAATCATGCGCTGCTGGCGCAGCGCGCCGGCTACAAGGCCATCTACCTGTCCGGCGGCGGTGTTGCCGCCGGCTCGCTGGGCCTGCCGGACCTGGGCATCAACACACTTGAAGACGTGCTGATCGACGTGCGTCGCATCACCGACGTGTGCCCGCTGCCGCTGCTGGTGGACATCGACACCGGCTTCGGGCCGAGCGCGTTCAACATCGAGCGCACCATCAAGGCGTTGATCAAGGCCGGCGCGGCGGCCTGCCACATCGAGGACCAGGTCGGCGCCAAGCGCTGCGGCCACCGTCCCGGCAAGGAGATCGTCAGCCAGGGCGAGATGGTGGACCGGGTCAAGGCCGCGGCCGATGCCAAGACCGATCCGGACTTCTTCCTGATCGCGCGCACCGACGCGATCCAGACCGAGGGCGTGGACGCGGCGATCGAACGCGCCATCGCCTGCGTGGAGGCCGGCGCCGACGGCATCTTCGCCGAGGCCGCGTACGACCTGGACACCTACCGCCGTTTCGTCGACGCGGTGAAGGTGCCGGTGCTGGCCAACATCACCGAGTTCGGCAAGACCCCGCTGTTCACCCGCGACGAACTGGCGTCGGCCGGCGTGGCGATCCAGTTGTTCCCGCTGTCGGCGTTCCGCGCCGCCAACAAGGCCGCCGAGGACGTGTACACCGCGATCCGCCGCGACGGCCATCAGCAGGGAGTGCTGGAGCGCATGCAGACCCGCGAGGAGCTGTACGAGCGCATCGGCTACCACGCCTTCGAGCAGCGCCTGGATGCGCTGTTCGCCGGCAAGGGCGCATGATCGGCGGCGATTTTCCTGCCCGGGCCTGCCCATGAATACCCACGCCAGCGCTGCCTCGTTCCTGCGCAGCCGCATCGACCGCCGCCAGACCGCGCGGCAGCTGCTGCAGACCGAACTGGACAAGCTGTCCGAGGCCGAGCGCGAGGTGGTGGAGCGCTTCATCGCCAAGCGCCACGTGGCCCGCGACATCGTCACGCAGGCCGACCGCGACCGCTCGCTGGGCGAGCGCGTCGCCGACCGCGTCGCCGCGATCGGCGGCAGCTGGACGTTCATCATCGGCTTCTGCGTGGTGCTGCTGGGCTGGATCGTGCTCAACAGCCTGGTGCTGGCGCACGCCTTCGATCCGTATCCCTACATCCTGCTCAACCTGTGCCTGTCGTGCCTGGCCGCGATCCAGGCGCCGGTGATCATGATGAGCCAGAACCGCCAGGCGGCGGTGGACCGCCTGCATGCGCAGAACGACTACGAAGTGAACATCAAGGCCGAGCTGGAGATCCTGCAGGTGCACGAGAAGCTCAACCAGCTGCGCGAGCAGGACTGGGCGACGCTGGTGGATCAGCAGAACCGCCAGATCGCCATGCTGCAGCAACTGCTCGAGCGCGCCGGGGCCTGGCCACCGGCGCCGCACGCCCCCTGATCCACTGCGTCCATCCGACCGCAACACCGGGAGATTCGCCATGAACGACACCGCTCCGCAGACCGCCCCTACCTTCAAGCCGAAGAAATCGGTGGCCCTGTCCGGCACCGCCGCCGGCAACACCGCGCTGTGCACGGTGGGCCGCAGCGGCAACGACCTGCACTACCGCGGCTACGACATCCTGGACCTGGCGCGCACCAGCCAGTTCGAGGAGATCGCCTACCTGCTGGTGCACGGCAAGCTGCCCAGCAACAGCGAGCTGCGCGGCTACAAGGCCAAGCTGCGCTCGCTGCGCGGCATCCCGGCCGCGGTCAAGGCCGCGCTGGAGCAGTTGCCGCCGTCGGCGCATCCGATGGACGTGATGCGCACCGGCGTGTCGGTGCTGGGCTGCGTGCAGCCGGAGAAGGACGACCACAACCATCCCGGCGCGCGCGACATCGCCGACAAGCTGATGGCCAGCCTCGGCTCGATGCTGCTGTACTGGTACCACTACAGCCACAACGGCCGGCGCATCGAGGTGGAGACCGACGACGATTCGATCGGCGGGCATTTCCTGCGCCTGCTGCACGGCTTCAAGCCACACGAGGAATGGGTGCAGGCGATGCACACCAGCCTGATCCTGTACGCCGAACACGAGTTCAACGCGTCCACCTTCGCCTGCCGGGTCATCGCCGGCACCGGCAGCGACATGTACAGCGCCATCGCCGGCGGCATCGGCGCGCTGCGCGGGCCCAAGCACGGCGGCGCCAACGAGGTCGCCTTCGAGGTGCAGAAGCGCTACGACACGCCGGACGAGGCCGAGGCCGACATCCGCGCGCGGGTCGAGCGCAAGGAAGTCATCATCGGCTTCGGCCACCCGGTGTACACGGTGTCCGATCCGCGCAACCAGGTCATCAAGGACGTGGCGCGCGAACTGTCCGAGGCGCAGGGCAGCCGCAAGATGTACGACATCGCCGAGCGCCTGGAGACGGTGATGTGGGACATCAAGAAGATGTTCCCCAACCTGGACTGGTTCAGCGCGGTCAGCTACCACATGATGGGCGTGCCGACGGCGATGTTCACCCCGCTGTTCGTGATCGCCCGCACCGCCGGCTGGAGCGCGCACATCATCGAGCAGCGCGTCGACGGCAAGATCATCCGTCCCAGCGCGCACTACGTGGGGCCGGAGGATCAGGCGTTCGTACCGATCGATCAGCGCAAGTGATGCGCCTGTACGCCTCGACCCCGAATGACACTCCCCTCTCCCACCGGGAGAGGGGTCGGGGGTGAGGGTACGGGCGCAGCCTCGTGGTGTTGGGTTGCACAGGGCTTCGCCCGTGCCCTCATCCGCCCTCATGAGGAGACTGAGTGCACTAGGCTTCGCCCGTACCCTCATCCGCCCCTCATGAGGAATCGGATTGCACCAGGCTTCGCCCCGTACCCTCATCCGCCCCTTCGGGGCACCTTCCCCCAAGAAGGGGGCCAAGGTCCCGAAGGGAGAAGGGGTCCTGTCTTCGCTTTTTTTCTACTGTAGCCAGCCATGAACAGCCACTACCGTAAATCCCTTCCCGGCACCGCGCTGGACTACTTCGACGCGCAGGCCGCAGTCGATGCGATCAGCCCGGGCGCCTATGCCGGCCTGCCCTACGTGTCGCGCGTGTTCGCCGAGAACCTGGTGCGCCGCTGCGATCCGGACCTGCTGCACGACGCCTTGCTGCAGTTGATCGAGCGCCGCCGCGACCTGGATTTCCCGTGGTTTCCGGCGCGGGTGGTGTGCCACGACATCCTCGGCCAGACCGCGCTGGTCGACCTGGCCGGGCTGCGCGATGCCATCGCCGAGCAGGGCGGCGATCCGGCCAAGGTCAATCCGGTGGTGCCGGTGCAGTTGATCGTCGATCACTCGCTGGCGGTGGAGTGCGGCGGCGACGATCCGCAGGCCTTCGCCAAGAACCGCGCGATCGAGGATCGCCGCAACGAGGACCGCTTCCACTTCATCGACTGGAGCAAGCGCGCGTTCCGCAACGTGGACGTGATTCCGCCAGGCAACGGCATCATGCACCAGATCAACCTGGAGAAGATGTCGCCGGTGATCTACGTGCACGACGGCGTCGCCTTCCCCGATACCTGCGTGGGCACCGACAGCCACACCCCGCACGTGGACGCGCTGGGCGTGATCGCGATCGGCGTCGGCGGGCTGGAAGCGGAGAGCGTGATGCTAGGCCGCGCCTCGTGGATGCGCCTGCCGGACATCGTCGGCGTGGAGCTGAGCGGCCGGCCGCAGCCCGGCATCACCGCCACCGACGTGGTGCTGGCGTTGACCGAGTTCCTGCGCCAGGAGCGTGTGGTTGGCGCCTATCTGGAATTCTTCGGCGAAGGCGCCGCCGCGCTGACCATCGGCGACCGCGCCACCATCTCCAACATGTGCCCGGAATACGGTGCCACCGCGGCGATGTTCTACATCGACCAGCAGACGCTCGACTACCTGCGCCTGACCGGGCGCGAGGAAGCGCAGGTGGCGCTGGTGGAGCAGTACGCACGTACCACCGGGCTGTGGGCCGATGCGCTGGCCACCGCGCAGTACGAGCGCGTGCTGCGCTTCGACCTGTCGCAGGTCGTGCGCAACATGGCCGGCCCCAGCAACCCGCACAAGCGCGTGGCGACCACCGAACTGGCCGCGCGCGGCATCGCCGACGCCACAAAGCTGGCCGCCGGCCAGGCCGAGCAGGCGCAGGGCCGCATGCCCGACGGCGCGGTGATCATCGCCGCCATCACCAGTTGCACCAACACCTCCAACCCGCGCAACGTCATCGCCGCCGGCCTGCTGGCGCGCAATGCGCGCGCGCGCGGCCTGGCCCGCAAGCCATGGGTGAAGACCTCGCTGGCGCCCGGTTCCAAGGCGGTGCAGCTGTACCTGGAAGAGGCCGGCCTGCTGCCGGACCTGGAGGCGCTGGGCTTCGGTATCGTCGCCTTCGCCTGCACCACCTGCAACGGCATGAGCGGCGCGCTGGATCCGCGCATCCAGCAGGAGATCGTGGAGCGCGACCTGTACGCCACCGCGGTGCTGTCGGGCAACCGCAACTTCGACGGGCGCATCCATCCCTACGCCAAGCAGGCGTTCCTGGCATCGCCACCGCTGGTGATCGCCTACGCCATCGCCGGCACGGTGCGCTTCGACATCGAGAAGGACGTGCTGGGCACCGACGCCGACGGCCGCGCGGTGCGGCTGAAGGACATCTGGCCCAGCGACGCCGAGATCGATGCGGCGGTGCGCGCCGCGGTGAAGCCGGAGCAGTTCCGCCGCGTCTATGCGCCGATGTTCAACGTGCGCGTGGAGCAGGGCGCGCCGGTGGCGCCGCTGTACGCCTGGCGCCCGCGCAGCACCTACATCCGCCGCCCGCCGTACTGGGAAGGCGCGCTGGCCGGCGAGCGCACGCTGCGCGGCATGCGCGCGCTGGCGGTACTCGGCGACAACATCACCACCGACCACCTGTCGCCGTCCAACGCGATCCTGGCCGACAGCGCCGCCGGCGAATACCTGGCGCACATGGGCGTGCCGGAGGAGGACTTCAATTCCTACGCCACCCATCGCGGCGACCACCTCACCGCGCAGCGCGCCACCTTCGCCAACCCGAAGCTGATCAACGAGATGGCGGTAGTAGATGGCAAGGTGCAGCAGGGCTCGCTGACCCGGCTGGAGCCGGACGGGCAGGTGCTGCGCATGTGGGAGGCGATCGAGACCTACATGGCGCGCAAGCAGCCGCTGATCGTGATCGCCGGCGCCGACTACGGCCAGGGTTCCTCGCGCGACTGGGCGGCCAAGGGCGTGCGCCTGGCCGGGGTCGAGGCGATCGTGGCCGAGGGCTTCGAGCGCATCCACCGCACCAACCTGATCGGCATGGGCGTGCTGCCGCTGCAGTTCCTGCCGGGCACCACGCGCACGACCCTGGGCATCGACGGCAGCGAGACCTTCGACGTGGTCGGCGCGCGCACCCCGGGCGCCACGCTGACCCTGCGCATCGTGCGCAAGGACGGCGGCGTGGTGGAGGTGCCGGTGCTGTGCCGCCTGGACAGCAACGAGGAAGTGTCCATCTACGAGGCCGGCGGCGTGCTGCAGCGCTTCGCCCAGGATTTCCTCGAGGACGCCCGCAGCGCCTGAGCCGGCTGCCGCTGTCATCGGGCGCGTGCCATGCTGGCCGCGCCCGCCACCGCCGAGGAGACCGCCATGACCACGTCAGCCGCCACCACCGGAACCGTCCACCTGCATCGCGTGCTGCGCGCGCCGACCGAACGCGTCTACCGCGCCTTCCTGGAGCCGGCGGCGCTGGTCAAATGGCTGCCGCCGCATGGCTTCGTCGCCACCGTGCATGCGCTGGACGCGCGGGTGGGCGGCAGCTTCCGGATGAGCTTCACCAACCTCGGCACCGGCACCAGCAGTGCCTTCGGCGGCACCTATCTGGAACTGGTGCCCGGCCAGCTGATCCGTCACACCGACCGCTTCGACAACCCGGACCTGCCCGGCGAGATGATCGTGACCGTGCGGCTGCGGCCGGTGGCCTGCGGCACCGCGCTGGAGATCGTGCAGGAGGGCATCCCGCCGCAGATCCCGGTGGAGTTCTGCCATCTCGGCTGGCAGGAGTCGCTGACCCTGCTGACGCAACTGGTCGAACCCGAAATTCCCGATTCGCCCTGATCCGCCGTCTCTTCTTTTCGTACGCACCCCGGAACCGCCATGGCCCACGCTCCGCAACTCCGCATCCCCGCCACCTACATGCGCGGCGGCACCTCCAAGGGCGTGTTCTTCCGCCTGCAGGACCTGCCCGCGGCGGCGCAGACGCCGGGCCCGGCGCGCGATGCGCTGCTGCAGCGGGTGATCGGCAGCCCCGATCCCTATGCCAAGCAGATCGACGGCATGGGCGGGGCGACTTCCAGCACCAGCAAGACCGTGATCGTGGCGCCGAGCACGCGCCCGGACCACGACGTCGACTATCTGTTCGGCCAGGTGGCGATCGAGCGCGCCTTCGTGGACTGGAGCGGCAACTGCGGCAATCTGTCCGCCGCGGTGGGGCCGTTCGCGATCGCCGCCGGGCTGGTGGATCCGGCGCGGATTCCGCGCGATGGCGTGGCCACGGTGCGGATCTGGCAGGCCAACATCGGCAAGACCATCGTCGCGCAGGTGCCGATGACCGACGGCGCGGTGCAGGAGACCGGCGATTTCGAGCTGGACGGGGTGACCTTCCCGGCGGCGGAGATCGCGCTGGAATTCCTCGACCCGGCCGCCGACGAGGACGGCGCCGGCGGCGCCATGTTCCCCACCGGCAACCTGGTCGACACGCTGGAGGTGCCCGGCGTCGGCAGCTTCCAGGCGACCTTGATCAACGCCGGCATTCCCACGATCTTCCTCGAGGCGCAGGCGCTGGGTTACCTGGGCACCGAACTGCAGGACGCGATCAACGGCGATGCGCAGGCGCTGCAGCGCTTCGAGACCATCCGCGCGTACGGCGCGATGCGCATGGGCCTGATCGCCACCCTGGGCGATGCGGCGACCCGCCAGCACACGCCCAAGGTCGCCTTCGTCGCGCCGCCGGCCGACTACACCGCCTCCAGCGGCAAGCCGGTGGCGGCTGCCGACATCGACCTGCTGGTGCGGGCGATGTCGATGGGCAAGCTGCACCACGCGATGATGGGCACCGCGGCGGTGGCGATCGGCACCGCCGCGGCGATCCCCGGCACCCTGGTCAACCGCGCCGCCGGCGGCGGCGAACGCACCGCGGTGCGCTTCGGCCACCCTTCGGGCACCTTGCGGGTCGGCGCCGAGGCGCGCCAGGTGGACGGCCAGTGGACCGTCACCAAGGCCTTGATGAGCCGCAGCGCGCGCGTGCTGATGGAAGGCTGGGTGCGGGTGCCGGAGACGCCGGCCGGTTGAGCCGGCAGGCCGTGCGCAGGCACCAGCGCCGCACGGCGCAGTCAACGGTGGCGGGACCGCTCAACTGCAGTCCGCGTTGAGCGACGGGTAGGCCGTATTGAGCAGCCATTTGCCAGCCGTGCCTTTCGCGCCCGGAGAGTTGGCGTACCAGAAGCAGACCTTGACCGGGGTGAACTCGGTCCACTCGGTGCAGATGTTGTTCTTGCCGACTGCGGTGCAGGTCCAGCCCGACGTGACGCCGACGGTGGCCGCATCGGCGATGTCCCTTTTGCCGCCGCTGGTGCCGCATTCGGCATGTGTGCCGGCTGCGCCACGCCAGGTGTCGAACGCGCCCTTGAAGGTCGCCCAGTTGGCGAAGGCCGATTTCCCAAGCTGGCTCTGGTCGCCGCTTTTCGGAAGCGGGCTCTGTGCATCGCGCATGTGCAGGCCGACATGGCCGCCCTGGCCGCCGGCAGCGCGGTTGGCGGTATCGGACGCGGCGCTGGCAATGATGTTGTCCTTGTCGGCGCAGGGGGTGAGGGCTTGGGCGGAGCAGGCGACCAGCGTCGCGCAGAACGCGGCGACGAGGGACAGGGATCGGGGTGTGAACATCGGGGTCTCTCCAGGGCAGCGCGGATGCGCGCTCTTCAGACGTCAGTAGCGGTCGCTGTGTGAAGCGGCGCGCGGTATGCGATGCGATTTCGTGCGGCCCGGGTGGACTTGCGGCAGCGTGATGGCCTTTTGCCGCTGGCCTTTCGGTCGCGGGCGCAGGACATGCGGTTTGGTGTGGGCGTTTGGAAGAGCGGCGTGGCATGGATGGAGCATCGTCGCGGCGGGTTGGTGCCACCCGTGCGCCAAAGCGGTCTGGAGCCTGAGGACTTCGCGCGTCGGGACTGAAGTCCCCCCCACAAGGCATCTCGCGGTTCCATGCTCCGCCGCCGCCGCCGCCGCCGCCGCCGTCGTCACCGGCGACTGCGACTGCGCG
Source organism: Xanthomonas sp. LF02-5 (assembly GCF_034105325.1). Taxonomy (NCBI): domain Bacteria; kingdom Pseudomonadati; phylum Pseudomonadota; class Gammaproteobacteria; order Lysobacterales; family Lysobacteraceae; genus Xanthomonas; species Xanthomonas sp. LF02-5. Next base: position 654,213 of record NZ_JAXGGF010000001.1, read on the forward strand.
CTGTGCATGCCCTTGTGGGAGGGACTTCAGTCCCGACGCGACCAAAAGCGGCTGCGGCCATCCGAGAAGGGAAGCCGGCCCGGGCCGGCAGGCGAGCAGCCCCCGCAACGGCCCCGCTTTTGCCAATCCCGACTCCCCAATCCCAAATCCCCGCCTCACCCAGGTGACGCCGGCCGCCGCAGGTTGTATATTTTGTGTTAATTATGCTGCGGCGCGGCAAGGACTCGGCGCGCTCCCGATTACGCCCACCCATCCCGGAGTTCCCATGTCTGCCAGTTGGTCGCTGCGCGCCAGTGCGCTTGCCGTTGCCGTCGTTTCCGCGCTTTCGTTCCCCGCCGCCGCCCAGCAGGCGGACAGCACCGACGGGGTCGCCCGTCTGGACACGATCAAGGTCACCGCCGAGCGCCGCGCCGAGGACTCCAAGGACGTGCCGGTGTCGGCCAGCGTGCTGCGCCCGGAATACCTGGACGCCATCGCCACCAGCGGCTCGGACGTGCGCGTGCTGGCCGGCAAGGCGCCCAGCCTCAACGTCGAGTCGTCCAACGGCCGCGTGTTCCCGCGTTTCTACATCCGCGGCTACGGCAACACCGACTTCAACACCTACGCCTCACAGCCGGTGTCGCTGATCTATGACGACGTGGTCGCCGAGAACGCGTTCCTGAAGGGCTTCCCGATCTTCGACCTGCAGAGCCTGGAAGTGCTGCGCGGTCCGCAGGGCACGCTGTTCGGCCGCAACACCCCCGCCGGCGTGGTCAAGTTCAACTCGGTCAAGCCGACCATCGGCGCCAACGACGGCTACGCCAGCCTGTCCTACGGCACCTACGGCACCATGACCATGGAAACCGGCCTGAGCGTGGCGATGGGTGACAAGTGGGCCGCGCGCCTGTCGGCGCTGGGCCAGCGCCGCGGCGACTGGGTCGACAACACCATCGACAATCGCTCCTTCGAAGGCTACATGGACTCGGCGGTGCGCCTGCAGGTGCTGTTCCAGCCGGGCGAGGACTTCAGCGCGCTGTTCAACGCGCATGCGCGCCACCTCGACGGCACCGCGCGGCTGTTCCGCGCCAACATCTTCCAGCCGGGCACCAACCAGCTGGTCGCCGGCTTCGACCCGGACAAGGTGTCCATCGACGGCAAGAACACCCAGGAACTGCAGACCTACGGCGGCAGCGCCAACCTGACTTGGGACCTGGGCGACATCGTGCTGCACTCGATCACCGGCTACGAGGGCATCGGCAAGTACTACAGCCGCGGCGACATCGACGGCGGCTACGGCGCGGTGTTCGCGCCGCCGTCCGGCCCCGGGGTGATCGCGTTCCCGGTGGAGACCGCCGGCGGCATCAAGAACCTGGACCAGTATTCGCAGGAGCTGCGCGCCGAGTCGCAGTACGCCGGGCCGCTGAACTGGCAGGCCGGCCTGTACTACTTCAACGATTCGGTGGAAGGCGAGAACTACACCTACAACACCCTGGCCGGCGGCACCCTGTCCAGCTACCAGTTGACCCGCCAGCGCAACACCTCGTGGGCGGCGTTCGGCTCGCTGAACTACGCGGCCACCGAGCGCCTGAACCTGCGCGCCGGCATCCGCTACACCTACGACAAGAAGACCTTCGACGTGCTCGCGCTGGACCGCGTGACCCTGCAGCAGCCCTCCAGCGGCAGCACCGACAATTCCAAGGTCACCGGCGACCTCAGCGCCACTTACACCATCAACGACAACGTCAACGTCTACGGGCGCGCCGCCCGCGGTTTCCGCGGCGCCAGCTTCGGCGTGCCGTCGGCCACCGCGCCGCTGACCGTGGCCGCGCCGGAGACCGTGGACTCCTACGAGATCGGCATCAAGTCCGACCTGTTCGACAAGCGTGCGCGCCTGAGCTTCGACGTCTACGACTTCAAGGTGAAGAACCAGCAGCTGACCGCGGTCGGCGGCGCCTCCAACGACGTGCGCCTGCTCAACGCCAAGGCCTCCAAGGCGCGCGGCGCCGAGTTCGACTTCGAAGCGCTGCTGACCCAGAACCTGCGCATGACCCTGGGCGGCGCCTACAACTGGACCCGCATCGAGGACCCGACTCTGTCGGTGGGCGTGTGCCGCACCTGCACCGTGACCGATCCGATCAATGCCTCCGGCCGCGCGCTGATCGACGGCAACGTGCTGCCGCAGGCGGCCAAGTGGATGGGCAACGCGACCCTGCGCTACGGCATCCCGGTCGGCGACGACGCCGAGTTCTTCTTCTTCACCGATTGGTCCTACCGCAGCGAGATCAACTTCTTCCTGTACGACTCGCGCGAGTTCGTCGGCCAGCCGCTGCTCGAGGGCGGTGCCAAGATCGGCTACAACTGGGGCGCCGGCGCGTACGAAGTCTCGGTGTTCTGCCGCAACTGCACCAACCAGATCCGCGCCACCGGTGCGATCGACTTCAACAACCTCACCGGCTTCATCAACGATCCGCGCATCGTCGGCGCACAGTTCCGCGCCAACTTCTGATTCGCGGCCTCGCCGTCGCAACACCGACCGCCGGCTATCATGCCGGCGGTTCTTTTTTTGGGAGACGCGCATGCGCGTGCTGAAGCAATGGGCGGCGTCGGCGCTGCTGATCGCGGCCACCTGGGCGGCCGATGCGGTGGCGGCGCCAGCGCCAACGACGAGCGCACCGGTGCAGAAGGTGGTGGTGTCCACCGACGTCGGCGACGACATCGACGATGCATTCGCGCTGGCACTACTGTTGCGCAGCCCGGAGCTGCAGGTGCTGGGCATCGCTTCGGCCTGGGGCGACACCTGCCTGCGCGCACAACTGCTGCAGCGGCTGCTGCAGCAGGCCGGCCGCAGCGAGATTCCACTGGCGATCGGCCAGCGCACCGACAGCACGATTCCCTTCAGCCAAGCGCGCTGGGCAGCCAAGGGTACGCTGCCGCGCAAGGCGCCGGATGCGGCGCAGTTCATCCTGGACCAGGCGCGGCGGCATCCCGGCGAGGTCACTCTGCTGGTGCTCGGCCCGCTGACCGACGCGGCGCGCGCGCAGCAGCGCGACCCGGCCGGTTTCGCGCAACTCAAGCAGGTGGTGTTGATGGGCGGCTCGGTGCGCGCGGGCTACGGCAAGTCGCGCTACCGTCCGTCGAATCCGCCGGCGGCCGAGTACAACATTGCCGCCGACATCCCCGCTGCGCAACGCGTGTTCGGCGCCGGCGTGCCGATCGTGATGCTGCCGCTGGACGCCACCCAGGTGACCCTGGAGGAGCCGGAGCGGGTGGCGCTGTTCGCCCATGGCGAGCCGCTGACCGATGCGCTGGCGCAGCTCTACTACCAGTGGCGCGACACCGACCAGCCCTGGGCCAGCGCCACCCCGACCCTGTTCGACGTGGTGCCGGTGGCGCAGTTGCTGGATCCCGGCCTGTGCCCAACCGTGCCGCTGCGCATCGTGGTCGACGACAAGGGCTACACCCGCGAGACGACGACCGCGGACGCGCCGGGCGCCGCGGCCAACGCGCAGGTCTGCCTGGCGCTGGACCGGCCGCGGCTGATCGCGCTGTACATGCAGCGGCTGCTGCGCTGACGTGTGGTCGCGACAAGCGGGGCAGTGGGCTGATCCGTTGCACTGCAGTCGGGACTGAAGTCCATCCCACAAGAGGCTCGCGCCGCCGGTGCTGTGGATGTCGGCATGGCGCATGGGATTGCCCGCTGTGGAAGCAGCTTCATCGCGACAAGCGCAGCCACTGGCCGATCCGTTGCGCTGCAGTCGGGACTGAAGTCCCTCCCACAAGAGGCTCGCGCCGTGGGTGCTGTCGGCATGGGCGATCGGATTGGCTCCCCTGTGGGAGGGACTTCAGTCCCGACGAGTGGAGCCATCGGCGCATTCACTGCCGCCGCGCCGGGACCGACGTCCCTCCCACATGACCTCGAGCGAAGGTGCGCGGGTACTCAGGGTAAGAGCGGCTTCGGCCGCGACGGGTGTTCCCGGGGCTACCTGTCGCGGCCGATGGCCCGAAGCCATGTAGAGCTGGGGGGGGGGGGGCTCCACGGCGGCCGGTGGCGCGGTTGCGGGACGTGCTTCCGCGCCGACGGCAGCCTGCCGCGCACACGCCGACAGATGGCGCACCTTCGCCTCTCCAGCCGTCGCGCCGGCGCTTTATACTCGCGCCACATTCACGGAGCGAACGCATGCACACGGATTCGAAGCGGCGCTGGGCGGGCCTGCGCGCAGGGTTGATGGGAACGTTCTTGCTGCTGGGCCTGGCGTTGGCGCTGGGCGGCTGCAAGCGCAACGAATCCGGGCAGCTGCCCGAGGCCAGCGGCGAGCCGGTGAAGGGGCAGAAGGAAGCGATGAAGGGCTTCGGCCTGGTCCGCGCCTATCCCGACCAGAAGAGCGACGGGCTGTCGCTGGCGCTGGAGTTCTCGCGGCCGCTGGTCGGCACCCAGGATTTCGACAAGCTGCTGCGCTTCGAGGAGAAGGTCGGCACCGACGAGAGCGCCTGGTCGCTGTCCGACGACGGCAAGACCCTGCGCTATCCCTACGTGGAGGCGGCCAAGGACTACACCGTGGTGATCTCGGCCGACCTGCTGGCCGCCGACGGCAGCCGCCTGGGCAAGCCGCTCAAGCAGAAGGTCTACACCGGCGAACTGACCCCGGCGGTCGGCTTCGCCTCGCAGGGCAGCGTGCTGCCGGCGCGCGAGAGCCGCGGCCTGCCCGTGGTCTCGCTCAACGTGCCGGAAGTGGACGTGGAGTTCATGCGGGTCAAGGAGGGCGCGCTGCCGACGTTCTTCGCCCAGTACCAGCGCGGCGGCCGCCGCGGCACCTGGGAGCTGGACAGCGACTACGGCGAGCACACCCCGATCTCGCAGATGGCCGACTCGGTCTACGTCAACCGCTTCGTGCTCGGTGGCGACAAGAACGAGCGCGCGCTGACCTACCTGCCGATCCAGGAGATCAAGGAACTGCAGGCGCCGGGCCTGTACTTCGCGGTGCTGCGCCGCCCCGGCAAGTTCGACAACGAATACGACACCGCCTTCTTCACCGTCAGCGACATCGGCCTGCACGCGCGCGCCTACAAGGACAAGCTGTTCGTGCACACCGCCTCGCTGCAGAGCGGCGAGCCGCTGAAGAAGGTGGAGCTGCGCGTGCTCGGCGCCGACGGCGAGCTGTTCCTCAAGGGACAGACCGACGACAACGGCAACGCGCTGCTGAACTACACGCTCGACGCCGGCCAGGTGCTGGTGGCGCGCAGCGGCACCGACCTGTCGATGCTGCCGTTCAACCAGCCGGCGCTGGACCTGAGCGAGTTCGCCGTGGCCGGGCGCGAAAACGCCTGGTTCGACGTGTTCGCCTGGTCCGGCCGCGACCTGTACCGCCCCGGCGAGACGGTGCGGGTATCGGCGCTGCTGCGCGACAACGACGGCAAGCCGGTGCCGACCACCGGCAAGGGCGCGCAGCCGGTGTTCCTGCGGCTCAAGCAGCCCGACGGCAAGATCTTCCGCGAGACCCGGCTGCAGCCGGGCGAGCAGGGCTATTTCAGCTTCGAGCAGTTGATCCCCGCCGATGCGCCGACCGGGCGCTGGCAGGTGGAGTTCCGCACCGACCCGACCAGCAAGGAAGCGGTGCAGGGCATGACCCTGCGCATCGAGGAGTTCCTGCCCGAGCGCATGAAGCTGGACCTGGACAGCGCGCAGAAGACGCTCAAGCCGGGCGAGCCGTTCAAGCTGCAGGCCACCGCTGCCTACCTGTACGGCGCGCCGGCGGCGGGCAACCGCTTTACCGCCAAGCTGGCGGTGGCGGTCGAGCAGCATCCGGTGGAGGCGCTGCCGGGCTACTTCTTCGGCGACCCGACCCTGCAGTTGCCGCGCGAGGCCAAGGACGTGGTCGATACCGAGTTCGGCGCCGACGGCAAGCTCAGCGAGGACCTGGCGCTGCCCGACGAGGCCAAGCCGACCAGCACCATCGCCGCGCTGGTCTCGGCCAGCGTGTACGAGACCGGCGGCCGCACCGTCACCCGCACGCTCAAGCGCGTGCTGTGGCCGGCGCCGGCGCTGGTCGGCGTGCGCCCGCTGTTCGACGACAAGGACGGTGCCGACGCCAACGCTAACGCGCGCTTCGAACTGATGCGGGTGGATGCGCAGGGCAAGCCGCAGCCGGCCAAGGGCCTGAAGGTGACCCTGGTGCGCGAGCTGCGCGACTACCACTGGGCGTTCGCCGACAACCGCTGGGACTACGACTTCACCCGTCGCTTCGAGAACAAGCAGACGCTCACCGTCGATGCCGGCGCCAGCGCCGCCAAGTTCGACTTCCCGGTGGAGTGGGGCGAGTACCGGGTGGACGTGTTCGACCCGGCCACCGGCCTGACCACGCGCTATCCGTTCCATGCGGGCTGGAGCTGGAACGACGAGAACCGCGGCCTCGATGCGCGTCCGGACAAGGTCAAGCTGGCGCTGGACAAGACCGGCTACAAGGCCGGCGACACGCTCAAGGTCACCCTGACCCCGCCGCACGCCGGCCCCGGCCTGCTGATTGTCGAGAGCGACCGCATGCTGTACGTGCAGGACATCGACGTGAAGCCGGGCAGCACGTTTGAGATCCCGGTGACCAAGGACTGGGAGCGCCACGACGTCTACGTCACCGCGCTGGTGTTCCGCGGCGGCTCGGCACCGAGCAAGATCACCCCGGCGCGCGCGGTCGGCGTGGCCTACGTGCCGATGGACCGCAAGGCACTGCGCGTGGCGGTGGGCCTGGTTGCGCCCAAGCAGATGCGTCCGGAGCAGCCGCTGCCGGTGACGGTGAGCGTGCCGGAACTGGCCGGCAAGCAGGCGCACGTGACCATCTCCGCGGTGGACGTGGGCATCCTCAACATCACCCGCTTCCCGGTGCCCGACGCCAATGCGCAGTTCTTCGCGCAGCGGCGCCTGGGCGTGGATGCGTACGACATCTACGGCCGGGTCATCGAGAGCTTCGAGGGCGGCACCGGCAAGCTGCGCTTCGGCGGCGACATGGCGCTGGCGGCGTTGCCGCAGGCCAAGCGGCCGACCGCGCGGGTGCAGACCGTGGACCTGTTCTCCGGCCCGGTGCAACTGGATGCCAAGGGCAACGCCCGCGTGCAACTGCCGGTGCCGGACTTCAACGGCACCCTGCGCGTGTCGGCGCTGGTCTATTCGGACGAGCGCTACGGCAACCGCGACGTGGAGACCCTGGTGCGCGCGCCGATCGTGGCCGAGGCCAGCATGCCGCGGGTGATGGCGCCGGGCGACCGCAGCACGGTGACCCTGGACGTGCAGAACTTCACCGGCCAGCCGGGCGAGTTCAAGGTGCGGGTGGACGGCGAAGGCCCGCTGGCGATCGCCGACAACGCGCGCAGCGCCAAGCTGGGCAAGGACGGCAAGGCCACCCTGAGCTTCCCGCTGGTGGCGCAGGAAGGCTACACCGTGGCCAAGGTGCGGGTGCGGGTGGAAGGCAATGGCTATGCCGCCGACCGCCGCTACGACCTGCCGGTGCGCGCGGCGTGGCCGTCGGTGCTGCGCACGCAGACCCGCGTGCTGGACACGCTGGCGCCGGTGACCCTGGGCGCCAGCGATGCCGAAGGCCTGATGGCCGGCTCGGTCAACGCACGCATGCTGGTCAGCGCCTTGCCGCCGATTCCGTTCGCCAGCGCCCTGCAGGGCGCGCTGGAATATCCCTACGGCTGCGCCGAGCAGACCACCAGCAAGGGCTACGCCGCACTGCTGCTCGACGACGCCACCGCGCGCCTGCTCGGGGTCAAGGGCCTGGATGCGGCCACGCGCCGCGCGCGCATGGAAGGCGCGTTCGGACGGCTGGCCTCGATGCAGGTGTCCAGCGGTCACTTCTCGATGTGGGGCGACGACGGCTACGTCAATCCGGGGCTGACCCCGTACATCGCCGAGTTCCTGCTCGACGCCAAGGACGCCGGCTTCGCGGTGCCCGACAACGTGCTGCAGAAGGCGTTGAACCGGCTCAGCGAGGACCTGCTGTCCGGCGGCAACAACTTCTACGGCCAGGACCGCCGCGAGAACCTGAAGTTCGCCAATCAGGCCTGGTCCGGCTACGTGCTGGCGCGGGTCAACCGCGCGCCGCTGGGCACGCTGCGCGCGCTGTACGACAACGACCGCGGCAAGGCGCTGACCGGCCTGTCGCTGGTGCACCTGGGCGTGGCGCTGTCGCTGCAGGGCGACAAGAAGCGCGGCGAGGCGGCGATCGCCGCCGGTTTCGCCAAGGACAGCGCCGACCGGCCGCGCTACTTCGGCGACTACGGCAGCGTGGTCCGCGACGATGCGCTGATGATCGCGCTGCTGCACGAGCGCGGCCTGGCCAAGCCCGAGTACGACGCGCGGGTGATGGCGCTGGGTCGCGAGCTGGACGCGCGCCGCCGCGGTGGCTGGCTGTGGCTGAGCACGCAGGAGCAGGTGGCGCTGGCGCGCATGGGCAAGGCCTTGCTCAACAGCCAGACTGCGCAGGTGTCCGGGCAGTTGAGCATCGGCGACAGCAGCGAGGCGATCGCCCCGGCCAAGGCCTTCGGCCGCCAGTTCGGCGAGGCCGAGTTGGCGCGCGGCGTGCACTTCGTGCCGCAGGGCCAGCCGCCGCTGTACGCCAGCCTGGAAATCGCCGGCGTGCCGCGCACCCCGCCGGCGGCCGACGCCAGCACGCTGAAGGTGGAGCGCAGCTTCTACGGCACCGACGGCAAGCCGTGGACGCCGCAGCCGCTGAAGGAGGGCGAGGCGCTGATCGTGCGCGTCACCATCACCTCCGACACCAGCATGCCCGACGCGCTGCTGACCGACCTGCTGCCGGCCGGCCTGGAGATCGAGAACTTCAACCTGGGCGACGCCAAGCAGTGGGCCGACGTGGTGGTGGACGGCATCGAGATCAGCGACCGCTCCAACGCCGCCGACGTCAAGCACGAGGAGTTCCGCGACGACCGCTACGTGGCCGCGCTGAGCCTGTCGGCGGGCAGCAAGGCGCAGGTGTTCTACCTGGTGCGCGCGGTGACCCCGGGCACCTACACGGTGCCGCCGTCGCTGGTCGAGGACATGTACCGCCCCGACCTGCGCGGGGTGGGGCGCAGCAACCCCGGCACGATCAACGTCGTGCAGCCCTGATGAAAGCCCCCCTCTCCCCCCGGGAGAGGGGCTGGGGGTGAGGGTCCGACCGCCAGGGCCGCCCAACAGCGACGTCGCACCAACTCCCCTCTCCCCCGGGAGAGGGGCCGGGGGTGAGGGTCCGACCGCCAGAGAACCCCACCAGCAACGCCGCACCAAACTCCCCTCTCCCTCCGGGAGAGGGGCCGGGGGTGAGGGTCCGACCGCCAGAGAACCCCACCAGCAACCCCGCACCAGCCCCCAGGGGCCGGGGATGAAGGGACGCCGGCCAGCACTGTCAGCCCGAAGGGACGGCTACCATGACCGCCGCACCCAGCGCGCCGCCGCCGGCGCACGCCTGGTCCGCCGCTGCGTCCCCCTCTTGTTCCTGGAGCCTGTCATGCCCCCCGCATCCTCCCCGCCTGCCGCACCCCATCTGGACACCGTGGTGTTCGATCTCGGCGGTGTCCTGATCGACTGGAACCCGCGCCATCTGTACCGCCGACTGTTCGACGACGAGGCAGCGATGGAAGCCTTCCTGCGCGAGGTGTGCAGCCCGCAGTGGAACGAGCGCCAGGATGCCGGACGTCCATGGCAGGAGGCGGTGGCCGAACTGAGCGCGCTGCATCCGACGCACGCGCCGATGATCGCCGCCTACCACGCGCGTTGGCCGGAGATGCTCGGCGGGTCGCTGGACGCCACGGTGGCAGTGCTGGACGAACTGCGCGGGCAGGGCGTGCGGCTGTACGCGTTGACCAACTGGTCGCACGAGACCTTCCCGATCGCACGCGAGCGCTATCCGTTCCTGCAGTGGTTCGAAGGCGTGCTGGTGTCGGGCGAGGAGCGCCTGGTCAAACCGGACCCGGCGATCTTCGCGCTGCTGTGCGAACGCTATGCGATCGACCCGGCGCGGGCGGTGTTCATCGACGACGCGCCGCGCAACGTGCACGCCGCTGCGGCCACCGGCATGCACGCGCTGCAGTTCCGCGACGCCGTCACCTTGCGTGAGGACCTGGTCGCGCTGGGCCTGCTGCCGCCGCGCGCGCCAGCGCCCTGATCCGCGCCGCGCCGTCGCCGCGCCCTGGCGATCACGGTGCCGGCGCCGTTGCGCCGGCAGCGATGCCATTGGCCGCTCCAATCCAAGCCCTGCGAGCGGCCGGCCGTTGGCCGATGCCGTACAGAACGCCGTTGCCATCGCCGTGCGTGCGCTGTCGCCAGGCTTTCCGCTAGCCGCCATCGCAGCGTCATATCCCTGGGATTAAATAACGAACTTTAAGTTACTTAATTCGGTCAACCAGGGGACATCGCCATGCAACCACTCACCCATCGGCGCCGCGCGCTGATCGTCTGCGCGCTCGCCGCCAGCTGCCAGGCCGCGCTCGCACAGGACGCCGCATCCACCACGGCGACGCTCGCTGCCGACGCCAGTGCCGTCGCGGCCGCCACCGCACCGGCCGTCGGCGACGCCACGCCCGACACCACGCCCAACGCCGCCGCCAGCGCCGACGGCACCACCACGCTGTCCAGCGTGATGGTCACCGGCGTGCGCAAGGCCAATGCCGCCGCGATCGAGAGCAAGCGCGCGGCCACCAACATCACCGACGTGGTCAGCTCCACCGACGTGCGTGCGCTGCCGGACACCACCATCGTCGAGGCGCTGCGCCGCATCCCCGGCCTGTCGGTGCTGCCGGCCACCGACAACGAGCATCCGCGCGACGAAGCCGCCACCCCGGTGCTGCGCGGCCTCGGCCCGTCCTACAACAACGTCACCATCGACGGCCTGACCGTGGCCTCGCCGGGCACGCCCAACGGCACGCTGGGCTCGATCACCCGCGGCGTGCGCCTGGACATCCTGCCGGCCTCGATGGTCAGCGAACTGCAGGTCATCAAAACCTTCACCCCGGACCTGGACCCGAACGCCACCGGCGGCGCGATCAACCTCAAGACCCGCAGCGCGTTCGAGAACGGCGGCAAGCCGTTCTTCACCGCCGAGGCCTCGCTGGGCCATGCCAACGACGTCGGCAAGCCGCGCGACCAGGACGACCCGGGCTATCGCCTGCTCGCCACCGGCAGCCGCACCTTCGGCAGCGAAGGGCAGTACGGCCTGACCCTGTCCGGCAACTACCAGACGCTGAGCAGCTATACCGAAACCCACATGACCACCGACACGGTGCACTACGGGTTCTACGACAACAGCGGCGTACTGCAGAGCGGCACCAACCTGGGCAACGGCTGGGCCGTGCCGCAGCAGGACAAGTACTGGTACGTGATGGACAAGCGCGACCGCTACGGCCTCACCGGCAAGTTCGAGGCGCGGTTGAGCGAATCCCTCCAGGCCTACGCCATGGCCGGCTACTACTATTTCCGCGACAACATGGAGCGCAACGAGGTCATCCTCGATCCGCGCAACCGCAACCGCGTCTACAACCAGACCGCCACCAGCGGCACCTACCCCGTCGGCGACGTGGAAGTGGGCTACTCCAACCAGATCACCACCACCCGCACCAAGCTCGGCCAGACCGGCTTCGAATGGCGTCCGGACGACCGTCAGGTGCTGTCGGCGCGCGCGTCCTGGTCCGATGCCACCTATGCCGAACCGATCAAGATGATCAAGTACGTCACCGGCGCGCAGCGCCCGGCGGCGGTGCCGACCGGGCAGACCGGCCCCGGCGTCACCGTGGTGCCGACGGCGGCCTATGGCTTCAACTACGACACCTCCGCGCTCAACCAGCGTTTCCCGATGGCGGCGCAGGCGTACTACAACTACGACAACTACAGCCTGCTGTACTGGCGTCCGGACTACCAGCGCAATGCGCGCGACAAGGTGCTCACCGGGCGCCTGGACTACGCCTTCAACCGTGGCGAGATGGACCGCGGCTTCGGCTTCGGCAGCGGCCTGAGCTACACCCGCGACGAACCCGGCTTCGACATCTACCGCGTGGAATACCAGCCCAACCGCAGCGCGCCGCCGCTGAAGATCGCCGACGTGCTGGCGCCGTCCAATGCGCCGATGCGCTACCTGGGCCTGAACCTGATCGCGATCGATCCGGACAAGGCCAACCAGGTGCTGAGCGCCACGCCGCTGAGCGCGTTCAACCGCACCGACCAGAGCGCCTTCAGCAACCAGGACAACTTCAGCCATCGCGAGGAGATCTTCGGTGCCTACGGCCTGGTCGGCTATCGCGCCGACGATTTCGATGTGGAGGCCGGCCTGCACTACGACCATACCGACCAGTCCACCGTCGGCCGCCAGCGGCAACTGGACGCGGCCACCGGCAGCTACGTCTACGTCGATGCGCCCACCGAGTCGCGCTACGCCAAGGTGCTGCCGTCGGCGGTGATGACCTACCACGTCAACGACCGCCTCGACCTGCGCGCCGGCGCCAGCCGCACGCTCGGCCGTCCGCCCTACGACGCCTACGCCGCGCGCACTTCGATCGGCTTCGTCAACAGCAGCGACATGGGCAATCCCAACGCCCAGGGCGTGACCGTCACCATCGGCAATCCCGACATCAAGCCGCGCGTGTCCACCAATCTGGACCTGTCGCTGGAATGGCGCCTGCCCGACGACTTCGACGGCATGCTCGCCGCGGCGCTGTTCGACAAGCGCATCCAGGACGAGATCTTCACCCTCTCGCGCACCGACCAGTTCAGCTTCAACGGCACCACCTATTCCAACGTGCTGATCAGCACCCCGGCCAACGCCGCCAAGGCGCACGTGCGCGGCCTGGAACTGAGCGCAGTGTTCAACACCCTGTTCCCGGGCGTGCCGGCGCTGTCCGGCCTGGGCGCCAGCGCCAACCTGGCCCTGCTCGATGGCGGCATGGACGTGCCGTTCACCAGCGGCAGCGCGCCCAACCTGGTGCAGAGCCAGCGCACCGTCGATCGCCTGGTCGGGCAGCCGGACTACACCGCCAACGCCTCGCTGTTCTACACCGTCGGCGGCGTCGAACTGCGTGCGGCCTACAACCGCCAGGGCAAGGCGCTGCGCGCCATCGTCAGCAACATCGCCTGGCAGGATCTGTACTGGGCGCCGCGTTCGCAGCTGGACCTGTCGGCGACCTGGGCGGTGAGCAAGCAGCTCAGCGTGGTCGGCCAGATCAGCAATGTCACCCACAGCCGCCTCACCAGCTTCACCGGCCCCGGCGAGAACCTGCTGAAGGACAGTTATTCGATGCCGACCACCTACTGGCTCGGCCTGCGCTTCACCCCGTCGCTGTGACCGTTGCCGGAGACCTTCCATGAACCTGCTTTTCTCGCGCGGCGCGATCATTGCCGCACTGCTGACCGCGACGGCCCCGGCCATCGCCGCCATCGCCCCGATCCAGGCGCGCCTGGCCGCACCCGACGGCGGCATCTTCGTCGTCGCCCACCGCGGCTGCCACAATCCCGCGCCGGCGCATGGCTTCGCCGGGCATGCGCCGGAGAATTCGCTGCTGGGCCTGGAGCGCTGCGTGACGCTGGGCGTGGACATGCTCGAAACCGACATCCGCCGCGCCGGCGACGGCACCCTGGTGATGTTCCATGACGCCACCGTCGACCGCACCACCGACGGCACCGGCAAGGTCGCCGAACTGACCTGGCCGCAACTGTCGCGGTTGCGCCTGCGCGACGACGAGGGCGGCGCCGACGCGCCGCTCACCGACCAGCATCCGCTGACCCTGCAGCAGATGCTGGCCGCGGCCAAGGGCCGGATCATGCTCAACCTCGACGTCAAGGCGCCGATCTACGCCGAGGTGGTCGACGCGGTGCGCCGCGCCGGCATGGAGCGGCAGGTGGTGGTGAAGACCGAAGTCGGCGTCGCCAGCCAGGACCTGGCGTCGATGCCGCCGTTCGACCGGATCAACTTCACCCCGGTGCTGCTCAACCCGCCGGGCACCGACGACCTGGTGCAGACCGTGCGCACCCAGACCGACGGCAAGGTGCGGCCGGTGGCGATCGAGCTGCCGCGGATGCGCCTGGCCCAGTTGCCGGCGGTGGCGGCGTTGGCCAAGCAGCGGCACGTGCGGCTACTGGTCAATACGCTGTGGGAAGGCTTCGTCGCCGATGTCGGCGGCGATGCCGATGCGGTGCGCGATCCGGAGGCGGTGTGGGGGCGGCTGTACCGCGCCGGCATCGGCGCCTTCCAGACCGACGAACCCGAAGCGCTGCTGCGCTATCGCGCGTCGCTGGAAAAGCCCTGACCGGCGCATGGCCGTTCAACTGTCCGTAATCGGTCGCTGCGCGACCGCTTGCGGACGCCGCGACCGCGCGCGCAGCGGTCGCGGCGCAACGGATTCAATGGGTTAGCGCGGTTCGCCGATTGGCATGCAGCCTGCTGTACAGCAGGCATGGATATCGCGAAATCCCCGAACCGTTCGTTCTGGCGCCACCGCCGCCGCTGGCTGGTGGCAGCCGCTGCCGTGGCGATCGTGCTGGGCGTGGCGCTGCTCGGCAGCGGCCGCGCCGCACCAAGGGTGGCGCGCAGCGAAGTGTGGATCGATGCGGCCACGCGCGGCGAGATGCGTCGCGAGGTCCGCGCCAACGGCGTGCTGGTGCCGCGGCAGATCCGCTGGATCACCGCCGGGGCCCCGGCCACCGTGCAACAGCAACGGGTCGAGGCCGGCGCGCGCGTGCTGGCCGATACGCCGATCCTGCAACTGGTCAATCCGGAACTGGAGGCCGGCCTGGATCGCGCACGCGCCGCGCTGGCCGGCGCCGATGCCGACCTGGCCGCACTGCACGCCGCGTTGGCCTCGCAACTGCTCGACCAGCAGGCGCTGCAGGCGCAGGCCGAGTCCGAGTTGCAGATCGCGCAGATCAAGGCCAAGGCCTACCGGCGCGGCCACGACGGCGGCGCGATCTCGGCGATCGATCTCACCCAGAGCCAGATCGTCGAGGCGCAGCAACGCGGCCGTGCCGATATCGAACGCAAGCGCGTCGCCGCGTTCCGGCAGAACATGGCCGCGCAACTGCGTGCGGCACAGGCACGGCGCGAGCAGGCCGCCAGTGCGCTGGCCATCGCCACGCAACAGGCCGACTCGCTGCAGGTGCGTGCCGGCAGCGACGGCATCCTGCAACAAGTGGACGTGGAGCCCGGCCAACGCGTCGAGGCCGGCGCCAAGCTGGCGCGGGTGGCGCGCCCGGACGATCTGCTGGCGCGTCTGCAGGTGCCCGAAATCCTGGCCAAGGACGTGATCGAAGGCCAGCCGGTGGCGGTGGACACGCACAACGGCGTGGTCGGCGGGCAGGTGGCACGGATCGATCCGGCGGTGCGCAGCGGCAGTGTGGCGGTCGACGTGCGGCTGACGCCGCCGTTGCCGCCCGGCGTGCGCCCGGACCTGTCGGTGGACGGCCGCATCGTGCTCGGCACGCTGCGCGACGTGGTCAGCATCCCGCGCCCGGCGCTGGCCGTGCCCAACGCCGCCGGCAGCCTGTTCGTGCTGCGCGACGGCGGCGACACCGCGCAGCGCATCCGCGTGCGCTTCGGCGCCGCCTCCAGCGACCGTATCGAAGTCCGCGCCGGCCTGCGCGCCGGCGACCGCGTCGTGCTGTCCGACACCAGCCAGTGGAATGCCGACGCCACCTTGCGCTTACGCTAGCCTCACCAGGAGAGATCCCGCATGACCGCAGTTCCCGCACCATCCGCCACGCCGCTGATCCACCTGCACGGGCTCAGCAAGGTCTTCCACACCGAGGAAGTGGAAACCCACGCCCTGGCCGAGATCGCACTGGACGTGGCGCCTGGCGATTTCGTCGCCATCACAGGCCCGTCCGGCTGCGGCAAGTCGACCCTGCTGTCGATCCTGGGCCTGCTCGATGCGCCCAGCGGCGGCACCTACCGGCTCAACGGCCGCAGCGTCGCCGAGCTGGACACGGTCGGTCGCGCGCGCATCCGCAACGCCGAGATCGGCTTCATCTTCCAGGCCTTCAACCTGATCGCCGACCTCACCGTGGAAGAGAACGTGGCGCTGCCGTTGACCTACCGCGACGGCGCCCAGCGCAGCCAGATCCGCCAGCGCGTGCGCGAGGTGCTGGAACTGGTCGGCATGCAGCATCGCCACAAGCACTATCCGGGGCAGTTGTCCGGCGGCCAGCAGCAGCGCGTGGCGGTGGCGCGCGCACTGGCCGGCAATCCGACGATCCTGCTCGCCGACGAACCCACCGGCAACCTGGACAGCCGCAACGGCGAGGCGGTGATGCAGTTGCTGGAACAACTGCACGACCACGGCACCACCTTGTGCATGGTCACCCACGATCCGGCGTTCGCGCGGCGCGCGCAGCGCATCGTGCACATGCTCGACGGCCGCATCGTCGACGAAGACACCTTCGAGCGGTTGCGCCACGAACAGGACGTGGCGCTGCCGGCACGCGCCGCGGGGCAGGCACGATGAGCGCCGCCCTGCAGTGGACCGAGATGCGGCAATCCTGGCGCACGCTCGCGCGCAAGCCGGGCTATCTGCTGCTGGCGGTGCTCACCCTGGCGCTGGGCGTGGCCACCACCACCGCGGTGTTCGCGCTGCTCGACCAGGCCTTGCTGAAGCCGCTGCCGTTCCCGCAGCCGGAGCGGCTGGTCACCCTCGGCCTGTCCAGCGACCCTGGCCGCAATGTCGCTGCACCCGGCTACTACCCGGTGTTGCGGCGCATGTCGAGCCTGCAGTCCATCGGCATCGCGCGCGGGTTCCCGGTGCCGGCCAACGTCGCCCGCGGCGCTGCCAGCGAAGTGGTCGCGTCGATCAGTGCCGATGCCGGCTTCCTGCGCACGCTCGGCCTGCCCATGGCGGCCGGGCGCAACTTCAACGACGAGGAAAGCCGGCCCGGCGGGCCGCAGGCGGTGATCCTCAGCCATCGTTTCTGGCAACGCTATTTCGATGGCGACCCGTCCGCGGTGGGACGCACCCTGCAGGTGGAAGGCAAGCCGGTGCAGATCGTCGGCGTGCTGCCGGCGGAGTTCCCCTGGGCCGAGCCGTTCGACCTGATCCGCAACATGCAGCCGGACCTGGCCGCGACCAACCTGTCCACCAACGAGATCGTGGTGGCGCGGTTGCGGCCCGGCATCAGCGTGGCCGCGGCGTCCGCGCAGACCGCGACGACGCTCCAGGCCTTGTTGCGCAACAGCCCGCACATGGACGCGTCGTGGTGGGCGTCGCTGCAGCGACGGCCGCCCAACGCGCTGCCGCTGCAGGACAGCCTGTACGCCGCCAACAGCGGCAACACCCTGTGGCTGTTCTTCGCCGCGGCCGCCTGCGTGCTGTTGATCGCCGCGATCAACCTGACCAGCCTGATGTTGTTGCGCGCGCTCGGGCGCAGCCACGACAGCGCGGTGCGTGCCGCGCTGGGCGCCTCGTGGCTGCGCTTGAGCCTGCCGGCATTGGCCGAAGGCCTGCTGATCGGCGCGCTCGGCAGCCTGGCCGGCCTGGTGCTGGCCTGGCTGGGGCTGCGCCTGCTCGGCGGCTGGGTGCCGCTGATGTGGATGCGCGGCGAGGCGCCGCATCTGAGCGGCGCCAGCGTGCTGTTCGCGCTGCTCGCCGGCGGTGCGACGGCGCTGTTGGCCGCAGCGCTGGGCATCGTCCGCGGCCGCCGCCGCAATCTGGTGACTGAACTGGCTGGCGGTGGGCGCGGCGGCTGGAGCCTGCAGGCCGGCCGCCTCGGCCGTGTCCTGGTGATCGCGCAGGTTGCCATCGCCGTGGTGCTGCTGATCGGCGCGGCCCTGTTCACCCGCACCTTGCAGAAGCTGGCGGAGGTGCCGATGGGCTTCGAGAGCCGCTCGGCGGTGGTGTTCACCCTGGCGCCGGTGAAGGAGCGCTACATCACCGCGGCCGATGCGGTGGAGCAGACCCGGCGCATCGTCGCGCGCTTGCAGCAGGTGCCTGGCATCGACCGCGTGGGGGTGTCGACCAATCCGCCGACGGCGACGCGGTTGAGCTGGAGCGTGGAGATCGATGGCGCGCCGTCCGTCGACAGCCAGTACCGGTTGGCCACGCCGCAGTTCCTGGAGGTCTTCCGCATTCCCTTGCTGGCCGGGCGCGGGATCGCCGACAGCGATGTGGCCGGAGGCGAGCGGGTCTGCGTGGTCAGCGCCAGCTTCGCTGCGCGTTACCTGCACGGGCAGGCGCTCGGCAAGATCGTCAGCTTGCCCGACGACGGCGGCGACCAGCGCGTGTCGATGCGGGTGGTCGGCGTGGTCGGCGACGTGCGCCACACCAGCCCGGCCGAGCCACCGGAGCCGACCGTGTACCAGCCGCTGGCACAGATGAGCGAGCCGATGTGGCAGATCCTCCGCGGCTTCGGTGCGCTGACCTATGCGGTGCATCTGCGGGCCGGCGCACTGGGTGCCGACGAGCGCGCGCTGCGCGCGGCGATCGACGAAGTGGCGCCGCAGCAACCGATCGCCGATCTGCAGCCGATGCAGGCGCTGGTCGCCAGCACCACCGGCGAACAGAAGCTCAACCTGCTGCTGGTCGGCCTGTTCGCGGGGCTGGCCTTGTTGCTGGCGGCGGTCGGCCTATACGCGGTGATGGCGGTGGCGGTGGCCGCGCGCCAGCACGAGTTCGGCGTGCGCGCCGCGCTCGGCGCACCGCCGGCGCGGCTGCGGCGGCAGGTGTTGGGCGAGGCCGGCGTGCAGATCGTGGTGGGCCTGCTGCTGGGCCTGGGCGTGGCGATGGCGCTGTCGCGGCTGCTGCAGCGGTATTTGTTCGAGGTGCGCGTGGCCGACCCGCTGGCGATCGGCGCGGTGCTGTTGGTGCTGGCCGCGGCCGGCCTGCTCGCCGCGCTGGCGCCGGCACGGCGCGCGGCGCGGGTGCCGCCGATGCAGGCCTTGCGCGCCGAATGATGCGCTTTGCGTTCCGATGCGGGTACGCCACGCCCGGCGCCGTGGCGCCTGTCCGCCACGCCCGGCCGCTAGACTCTGCGCCATGACCGACGCCCGCACACCGCCCTTGCCGCGCATTCTCGTCGTCGACGACCAGGCCGACGTGCGCGAGGCCTTGCGCATGCTGCTCAAGAGCGCCGGCTACGGCATGGTCGGCGCCGAGTCGCCGGAGCTGGCGCTGGCCTGCCTGCGCGGCGACGCGTTCGCCGCGGTGCTGGTGGACATGAACTATGCGCGCGACACCACCTCCGGCGCCGAAGGCCTGGCGTTGATCGCGCAGATCGCCGCGCAATGGCCGGGACTGCCGGTGATCGCGATGACCGCCTGGGCCAGCATCGAACTGGCGGTGGCGGCGATGCGCGAGGGCGCGGTGGATTTCATCGAAAAGCCCTGGCAGAACGCGCGGGTCCTGGCGGTGCTGGAGAGCCGCATCGCATTGGATCGCAGCCGCCGCGCCGCGCAACGGCTCGGCGAGGCGCAGGCGCTGTTGCTGCAGGACGGCGCGGCCGGCTTCGTCGCCGAATCGGCACAGATGCAGCGCTTGGTCGAGGATCTGCTGCGCATCGCCGGCAGCGGCGCCAACGTGCTGCTGCTGGGCGAGAACGGTACCGGCAAGAGCCTGCTGGCGCAGTTGCTGCACCAGTGGTCGCCGCGCCGCACGCAGGCCTTCGTCAAGGTCAACATCGGCGGCCTGGCGCCGACCCTGTTCGAGGCCGAACTGTTCGGTCACGTGCGCGGCGCCTACACCGACGCGCGCCAGGACCGCACCGGCCGTTTTGAACTGGCCGACGGCGGCACCCTGTTCCTGGACGAAATCGGCAACCTGCCGCTGCAGCAGCAGCCCAAGCTGCTGCGCGCGATCGAGGACGGCGAGTTCGAGCGGCTCGGCTCCTCGCGCACGCAACGGGTGGACGTGCGCATCGTTTCGGCAACCAACGCAGACCTGGAGGCGGAGGTGGCGGCCGGCCGCTTCCGCCAGGATCTGCTGTACCGACTCAACACCTTCCAGGTGCGGGTGCCACCGCTGCGCGAGCGCGGCGCCGACATCCTGCCGCTGGCGCGGCATTACCTCGTCGCCGCCTGCACCCGCTACCGGCGGCCGCTGCCGACGCTGGCGCGCGACGCCGAGCGCGCCCTGCTCGGTTACGCCTGGCCCGGCAACGTGCGAGAACTGGCGCACGCGATGGAGCGCGCGGCGCTGCTGGCCGACGGCAGCACCCTGGGCAGCGACGACCTGCGCCTGCAGCCGGCGACGAATGCCGTGCCGGCACTGTCGACGCAACTCACCCTGGAAGAAGCCGAGGCGCTGCTGCTGAAGCAGGCGCTGGCGCAGCACCAGGGCAATCTGCAGCGCACCGCCGACCAGCTCGGCATCACCCGGCAGAGCCTGTACCGGCGCCTGGGCAAGCACGGGCTGCGCAGCGATGACGCCGGCTGAGCGACAGCGCTTCCGGCCGCTGTGGCTGGTGGCGCCGGCCTTGCTGGCCTTGGTGCTGGTGCTCGCCGCCGGCGCGCCGCGGCTGCCCGAGGCGATCGTGCTGCTGCTGTGCGTGCTGCTGCTGACCATGGCGCTGTGGCGCTGGCAGCAGCGCGACGCCGGGCAGCGTCTGCGCACCCTCGGTGGCCTGCTGGACGCGCTGCGCGAGGGCGACTACAGCGTGCGGGCGGCGCAGGACGCGCGCGATGCCGACGGCCTGCTGGCGCGGTTCAACGCCCTGGCGCAGCGCCTGCAGGACGAACAGCGCGATTCGCACGAAAGCCTGCAACTGCTGAGCAAGACCCTGGCGGCGCTGGACGGGGCGGTGTTCGCCTTCGAACAGGACCAGCGCCTGCGCCTGGTCAATCCGGCCGGCGAGCGCCTGCTCGGCGTCGCCGCCCAGCAGGCGATCGGGCAATCCGCGCAGGCATTGGGACTGGCCGCCCTGTTCGATGTGCCGTCGGGCAGCATCCAGGCGCATGCGTTCGCCGGACAGCAGGGGCGCTGGCAGATCGGCCACGCCGCCTTGCGCAGCCGCAGCCAGGCCGGGCGGCTGCTGCTGGTGCAGCCGATGGAGCGCGCACTGCGCGAGGAGGAGGCGCAGGCCTTCCGCCGCCTGCTGCGCGTGCTTAGTCACGAGATCAACAACTCGCTGACGCCGATTGCCTCGATCGCCGACACGCTCGCGCGGCTGCTGGCGGCTGCGCCGCAGGCGCTCGACGCCGAACTGCAGGCCGATCTGCACAACGGGCTGGGCGTGATCGAACAGCGCAGCGCGGCGCTGCAGCGCTTCCTGGGCGGCTACGCGCGGTTGGCCAGGCTGCCCGCGCCTGTCCCGGCGCCAGTGGCGCTGGCGCCGCTGTGCGCGCGTGTGCAGCGGCTGCTGGACGATGCACGAGTGCAGGTCGAGGTCGCGCCGTCGCTGCATGCGTGCGCCGACGCCGACCAGCTCGAACAGGTGCTGATCAACCTGCTGCGCAACGCGCTGGAAGCCGGCGGCAGCGCGCCGGTGACGCTGCGCGCGAGTGCCGACGGCGCCAGCGTGTCGATCGAGGTGTGCGACGGCGGTGCCGGCCTGCCGCCCAGCGACAATCTGTTCGTGCCGTTCTTCACCACCAAGCCCGGCGGCTCGGGCATCGGCCTGGTGCTGTCGCGGCAGATCCTGGAAGCGCAGGGCGGCAGCCTGAGCCTGGAGGCCCGTACGGACGCGCAAGGCAGCGTGGCGACGCTGCGATTGCCGCTGGCGTAGTGGCAGAAGGAGCGCATTGTTGCTGGTGCCCCGGAGCAGTTGGGCACCCATCGTCGGCGATGCCGAACGGGCAGGGGATATCCCGCTCGCCGCGTCGCCACCGCAACAGGCAAAATGGCCGCTTCCATCGGGAGCCCGCATGCCACTGGACGACACCGCCGCCCCGCACGCCGCGCGGCGCCCCCGGCGCTGGACGCGCCTGCTGCCGTGGCTGCGCTGGGGCACGGTGGCGCTGCTGTCGAGTCTGTTGTTGCTGGACCTGGCGTTTCCGCTGCCGCTGCCGAAGTCGCGCGACACCTCGACCCTGGTGGTGGCCGCCGACGGCACCCCGCTGCGTGCCTTCGCCGACAGCAACGGCGTCTGGCGTTATCCGGCCACGCCGGACAGCGTCTCGCCGCTGTACCTGCAGGCGCTGCTGAACTACGAGGACCGCTGGTTCTGGCAGCACCCCGGGGTCAATCCCTGGGCGCTGCTGCGTGCGGCCAAGCAGTGGCTGTTCTCGCGCCACATCGTCTCCGGTGGTTCCACCCTGACCATGCAGGTGGCGCGCATCCTGATGCCGCCCGAGGTCAGTACGCGCACGCCGTGGGGCAAGGCCCAGCAGGCGCTGCGTGCGCTGCAACTGGAAGCGCACCTGAGCAAGCGGCAGATCCTGCAGCTGTACCTGGAACGCGCGCCCTACGGCGGCACCATCGAAGGCGTGGAGGCGGCGAGCTGGGCCTACCTTGGCAAGCCGGCCGCGCGCCTGTCGCAGGCCGAGGCGGCGTTGCTGGCGGTGCTGCCGCAGGCACCGAGCCGGTTGCGCCCGGACCGGCATCCGGAGGCGGCGCGCGCGGCGCGCGACAAGGTGCTCGAACGCATGGTCGCGCTGCGCGTGTGGCCGCGCGCACAGGTCGACGATGCGCGTATCGAGCCGGTGGTGGCGCGCTCGCTGCAGACGCCGCTGTACGCCGCGCTGCTGGCCGAGCGCCTGCGCCAGCAGCGCCCGCATGCCGCGCACATCGTCTCCACCCTCGACGCCGACCTGCAGCGCACGCTGGAGGACCGGGTCAGCGCCTACTTCTCGCAATTGCCCGAGCGCACCTCGGCGGCCTTGCTGGTGGTGGACAATCGCGACCTGCAGGCGCGCGCCTACATCGGCTCGGTGCAGTTCGGCGACCGCCGCCGGCTCGGCGACGTGGACATGGTGCAGGCCTGGCGCTCGCCCGGCTCCACGCTCAAGCCGTTCCTGTACGGCATGGCCCTGGACGATGGCCTGATCCATTCCGAAAGCCTGCTGGTCGACGCGCCGCAGAGTTTCGGCGACTACCGCCCGGGCAATTTCGACGAAGCCTTCAACGGCCCGATCGGTGCGGCCAGCGCGCTGCGCCTGTCGCTCAACGTGCCGGCGGTGGATCTGCTCGACCGGGTCGGGCCGGCGCGCTTCGCCGCGCGCCTGAGCAACGCCGGCATCGGCCTGAAGTTCCCGCGCGGCAGTACCCCTAACCTGGCGCTGATCCTCGGCGGCACCGGCGCCAAGCTGGAGGAACTGGTCGGCGCCTTCGCCGCGCTCAACCGCGACGGCATCGCCGGCCACGTGCGCTACAGCGCAACCGACAAGCGCATCGAACGGCGGCTGATGTCGCCCGGCGCGGCCTGGATCGTGCGCGAGATGCTCGAGGCCAATCCGCGTCCGGGCTACGGCGTCGGCACCTTCGACGTCGGGACGCGCCCGCGGGTAGCGTGGAAGACCGGCACCAGCTACGGCTACCGCGATGCCTGGGCGATCGGCAGCACCCGCCGCTACACCGTCGGCGTCTGGGTCGGCCGCCCCGACGGCACGCCGCTGCCCGGCCAATACGGCGCGGTGACCGCCTTGCCGCTGATGTTCGAGACCATCGACAGCCTGCCGCGCCTGCGCGGCGACAACGCCCCACGGCCGATGCCGGCGACGGTGCAGCAGGTGGACGTGTGCTGGCCGCTGGGCATCGCCGCCGAGCAGACGCCGCCGGCGTTGTGCCAGCGCCGTTTCTCCGCCTATGCGCTGGACGGCGCCGTGCCGCCGACCTTCGCCGAGCGCGACGCGCGGCTGTGGAGCGCCGGCCGCGAGACCGTGCAGGTGGACGCGCACAGCGGCCTGCGCCTGTCGCCGGACTGCGCGCAACCGCATGAGGCGGTCACCCGCGATTTGGCGCGCTGGCCGGCGCTGCTGACGCCGTGGCTGCACGCCAGCGAGCGCCAGGCCGGGCAATTGCCGGCGCTGTCACCGGACTGCCGCGACGACGGCCGTGGCCGCAGCGACGTATTGCGTATCGAAGGCCTCAACGACCGCGCCACCCTGGCACGCGCGCCGGGCAGCACCACAGTGCGTCTGCAGGTGCGCGCACTGGGCACGAGCACCCCGGTGGACTGGCTGCTGGACGGCCGCTGGATCGCCCGCACCGAGGGCGCACGCACCTTCCAGCGCGACTTCGCCGACGCCGGCGACCACACCCTGACCGCCCTGGCCAGCAACGGCGCCTGGACCCAGGTGCGGTTCCGGGTGTTGCGTTGAGCAGCGGTGGCGCGCGCTCGTAGAAGCCAACTGTCACGCAACGACGACGATCAGAGTAGGCGGGCGATCCGACCTCGGAAGCAGTCGGGACTGAAGTTCCTCCCACAATCGCTCCCGGACACCGATAACCGCGAGTCCCTGGGGGGGGGGGCTGTCGCTTGGCTTCGGCTTCGGCTTTGGCTGTTGCTGTCGCTCTTGCTGTTGCTTTTGACTTGCCGGGTTCCCTTCCGAAGCGGCGGCCATCGCGGGGAAACACCCGAAGGGCGGCGCACATGGATGTGCGCCGTCCGCGGCAGGGGCAGGATGCCCCTTCCGCGGATCCCCGGGATGGCCGCGCACCCGGAGCGCGTTAGCGCGGAGGGCGCGAGGCAGGGTGTGCTTTCTTTTGGTTACTTTTCTTTGCACAAGCAAAGAAAAGTAACTCGCCCGTAAGGGCGAAAGTCTTTGCCGTGGCTTGAGAATTGCTTGTAGTGCGAAAAGAAGCGCCATAGGAGCGCCTTCAGCCGCGACAGGCTCCATCGAAACGGCCTGTCGCGGCTGAAGCCGCTCCTACGAGAGGGCGTAACGCTGAACCGGCTTACTTCCCGATCCAGCCCTCCAGCATGTCCGAGAACTCGTCGGCATGCTCTTCTTCCTGGGCCAGGATGTCTTCCAGGATGCGCTTGGTGGTGGTGTCCTTGTCGCCGACGAAATTGATCATCTCGCGGTAGCTGTCGATAGCGATGCGCTCGGCGATCAGATTCTCCTTGACCATGTCGCGCAGATCCTCGCCTTCCTTGTACTCGGCGTGCGAACGCGCAGTCAGCGTGTCCGGGTTGAGGTCCGGCTCGCCGCCCAACTGCACGATGCGCTCGGCCAGCTTGTGCGCGTGCGCCTGCTCCTGCTGCGCGTGTTCCAGGAACTCGGCCTTGACAGCGTCGGCGAGCATGCCG
Organism: Xanthomonas sp. LF02-5; assembly: GCF_034105325.1. Lineage (NCBI taxonomy): Bacteria > Pseudomonadati > Pseudomonadota > Gammaproteobacteria > Lysobacterales > Lysobacteraceae > Xanthomonas > Xanthomonas sp. LF02-5. The sequence goes on from NZ_JAXGGF010000001.1 coordinate 679,327, forward strand.
GCGGCCATGAAGTAGTGGCGGTAGTAGCGCAGCACGCACACGTACTCGGTGGCGAGCGCGTCGTTGAGCATCTTGATCACCGCCTCGCGGTCGGCGCTGTAGCTCTTGGTGATCGCGCCGTCTTCGATGCTCTGGCGGGCGTTGGCGCGCAGCGTGGCGGTGTCGGTGAGGCCGGCGGTGTGCTGCAGCGGCTTGGCATCGGTCTTCGGGGTGGCTGGCTTGTTGGACATGGCTGGCCGTTTCCTGTGGTGGGTAAGGGGATCAGTCGGGAAGGTGCTGCAGCACGTAGTCGGCGGCGGAGACCTTGAACTCGCCCGGCGCCTCGACGAACAGCGCCTGCACCACGCCGTCGTCGGCGTACAGCGCGAAGCGGCGCGCCCGCACGCCCATGCCGTAGCTGCTGGCGTCCAGTTCCAGGCCCAGCGCCTTGGCGAAGTCGCCATTGCCGTCGGACAGCATCTGCAGGCCGTCCGGCACCAGTTGGCTCTTGCCCCAGGCCTGCATCACGAACGGGTCGTTGACCGCCATGCAGTACACCTCGATGCCGCGCTTGCGGAACTCTTCGAAGTGCTCCACATAGCCGGGCAGGTGCTTCTCCGAACAGGTCGGGGTGAAGGCGCCGGGCACCGCGAACAACAGCGCGCGGCGGCCGTCGAACAACGTGCGCGTGTCCACGGCTTCCACGCCGTCGCGGATGCGCTGCAGCACCACTTCGGGAATGCGTTCGCCGGTCTGGATGGGCATGTCGGGCTCCTTTGATGAACCGAGTCTAGAAACGGAAATGGGAAGGTGGCGTCAACGCCTTGAAAAGCGCCGCGGCAGGCCTATCTGACCGGCATGGACGGCGGGCCGGTCCCGCCGCCGCGAACCGTCCCCTCCGGGGTGTACCTCATTCACGTTTCAGGAGACCACGATGAGCATCGTCCGTTATCGCCAGTGGCCGGCCCAGGCCGCATTCCAGAACGAGATCAAGCAGGTGTTCGACCGCTTCTTCGACCCCAACGGCGGCACCGACGAATCGGCCGTCGTCACCGCGCAGTGGGTGCCGCGCGTGGACATCAAGGAGGAGCCGGAGCGCTTCGTGCTGTACGCCGACCTGCCGGGTATCGACCCGTCGGAGATCGAGGTGTCGATGGACAAGGGCATCCTCTCGATCAAGGGCGAGCGCAAGAGCGAATCGGCCGCCGACGCCGAGCGTTTCTCGCGCATCGAGCGCCGCTACGGCAGCTTCCACCGCCGCTTCGCGCTGCCCGACAGCGCCGATCCGGACGGCATTTCCGCCACCGGCTACCATGGGGTGCTGGAAGTGCGCATTCCCAAGCGTCCGGCGAGCACGCCGCGCCGTATCCAGGTCGATACCGGGGCCACGATCGTGCAGTAAGCGCCTGCTCGCAGCGGCGTCGCCACCGCGACGCCGCGCCCTCGCCGCCGGCCGTAGAATGGCCGGGCGATGGCGCAGTGCATGCAACCGGCCCGTTGCCGCAAGGCGGCGGGCCGACTCTTTTTGAGGTGATGGATGGAATTCAAGGATTACTACGCGACCCTGGGCGTGGAACCCAGCGCCGGCGATGCCGAGATCAAGACCGCGTACCGGCGGCTGGCGCGCAAGTACCATCCCGATGTCAGCAAGGAGCCTGGGGCCGAAGAGAAGTTCAAGGCGATCAACGAGGCCTACGAGGCCTTGCGCGACCCGCCCAAGCGCGCCGCCTACGATCAGTTGCGCGCGCAGGGCTACCGGCCGGGCGAGGAGTTCCACGCGCCGCCGAACTACGGCGGCGCGCAGGGCTTCGACTTCGAGGAAGTGTTCGGCAACGGCGGCGCCGGTGGCGGCTTCAGCGATTTCTTCGAGAGTCTGTTCGCCCGCCAGCAGCGTGCCCGCCAGGGCGGCGCCGGCCCCGGCCCGGGACCCGGCGCGCCGCGCGGCGACACCCGCGCCAAGCTGGCGGTGCCGCTTGAGGCGGTGTACGCCGGCGACAGCGTGCGCATCACCATCAACGGCAAGCAGTTGGACGTGCGCGTGCCCAAGGGCGTGCGCCCCGGCCAGGTGATCCGGCTGGGCGGGCAGGGCAACGGCGGCAGCAACCTGCTGCTGGAGATCGAGTACGCCGCGCATCCGCAGTTCGAGGTGGACGGCCGCAACATCCTCTACACCCTGCAGGTGACGCCCTGGCAGGCGGCGCTGGGCACCAGCATCAGCGTGCCGACCCTGGGCGGGGCGGTGGAACTGAAGATTCCGCCCGAGTCCGACGCCGGCCGCAAGCTGCGCCTGCGCGGCCGCGGCCTGCCCGGCACTCCGCCGGGCGACCAGATCGTCGAACTGGAAGTGCTGGCGCCGGCGCCGGAAACCGAAGCGCAGCGCAAGGCGTATCGCGGGTTGGCCAAGGCGTTTGGCGAGGCCGTGTGAAGTGAGGCGGGATTGGGGAGTCGGGATTGGGGATTCGCAAAAGCGGGCTCCCCTCGCGCTGTGGCGTCGTAGATACCGTCTTACCCCCTAGCAGGCAAGGCCCCTTTTCGGATCGAACGCCGTGCCCGATTTGAGAACCCCATAAGCCAGGTGCAGGAGCTTGCGCATGGCGGCGCACACGATCTGCTTGCCGGCTTTGCCACGTTCGCTCAGCCGTTGTTTCAGCGCCCGGATGATCGGGTTGTGGGTCATGGCCACCAGAGCCGGCATGAACAGGCCTGCGCGCAAGCGGGGTGAGCCGGTGCGCGAGATGCAGACGTGGCCTTTGCGCTCGCCCGACTTCTGCAGGCACGGATTCAGGCCCGCGAAGGCGGTCACCGCCGAGGCATCGGCGAAGCGCCTCACATCGCCAAGCTCGGCCAGCATCAAGGCCGCGCTGGTGTCGGCAATGCCCTGGATGCTCACCAGCAGCTCGCGCTGCCCACGCAAGGTCGGATCCTGGTCGATATGGTCATCGATGGTCTGCTCGATCTGAGCGATGTGGTGTTGCAGATCGGCCAGATGGACCTGGATCGAGTCCTTCACCTGGGCCGGAGCGACGTCTAGCCGGTTGCGCTCCATCTGCAGCATCTGTTGCAGATCCTGGCGCCGGCGCACCAGCGCTTTGAGCTGCTTGAGCGCCGGTGGATCAGGGGACCAACGGCGTAACTGCTCGCGGTGACGCAGGGCATAACTGGCGATTAGCTTGGCATCGCTGCGATCGGTCTTGACCCGGCTGAGTTGGCTGCGCGCGTACGCGGCCGTCTGCGCCGGGTTGAGCACGCACACCCGATAGCCGCGTGCGTGGAGGAACTCGGCCAGCGCCTGGTGGTAGGTGCCGGTGGCCTCCATGGCGATCCAGCTATCGGGCTGCGCATGCGTCTGCAGCCATGCCTGCAGGGCCTGGAAGCCCTTGGCATCGTTGGACAACTTGGCCTTGGTACGGTGCTTGCCATTGGTCAGCTCGATGGCCACATCGAAACTGCGTTTGGCGACGTCGATGCCGATGACGGGAGACATAGGCGATTCCTCCATCGTGTCAGGGTCATGATCGGCGCTGGGCCCGGTCCTGCCTTGTCGATGCGAGTTCACGCCCGCTGGCGGACTCTGGATACCGTTCGGACACACAAGGGCCAGCATGTGGAGGGCGGAGCCGATCTACGATGCAAGCTCGAAGCTTTAGGAGCGACTGGACCTCCCACACCTCCTCCGATGATCAGTCGGAAGACATGACGCCTGTTTAGGGGCGACATGTCCAGATACAAGGAGCGGCTTCAGCCGCGACAGGCGTTACCGGTAACGCCCGTCGCGGCTGAAGCCCCTCCTACAAGGGGCGCCGAGTGCAATGCGGCCTTACGCCGCGCGCGCAAACGCCGCCCGGAAACCCGTCTTTACGACTCCCCATTCCCCAATCCCGATTCCCGGCTTTTAAGGCGCATCCTCGCCACTGAACACACGCTCGATCACCTCGTACAGCTCGTCCTCGGAGAACGGCTTGGTGATGTAGGCGCGGGCGCCCTGGCGCATGCCCCACATGCGGTCGGTGTCCTGGTCCTTGGTGGTGACCAGGATCACCGGGATGTTCTGCGTGGTCGGCTCGCGGCGCAGGGTGCGGGTGGCCTGGAAACCGTTGAGGTTGGGCATCACCACGTCCATCAGCACCAGATCCGGCAAGGCCGCCTTGGCCGCTTCCACGCCGGCGGCGCCGTCGGTGGCGGTGATCGTTTCGTGCCCCAGTTTTTCGACGATGCGCTGGATGCCCAGCAACTGCGACGGCGAATCGTCGACGATCAGAATGCGTGCCATGTGGTTCCCCCTAGGAGGCTCCGAGTGTAGAGGCAGCGGCGCGAAGGCGGAAAGCGTTGCGTGTCACAAAGCGTCGGCGTGGCTACGCGCTCGCATCCAGCCGCACCACCGTGCGCCCGAACGACTGCCCGGCCAGCATCGTCGCGAACACCTCCGGCAGGCCGGCCAGGTCCACTTCGCGGGTGCAGATCGTCTCCAGGTGGCGCGGCTTCCAGTCGCTGCCCAGGTGCTGCCAGATGCGGTCGCGCAGGTCGCGGGCGGTGCCGGCCGAGCCGATGCCCAGCAGCGACACCCCGCGCAGGATGAAGGGCATCACCGTCATGTCCAGCTCCGCGGTCGCGGCCAGGCCGGCGCTGGCGACGTTGCCGTACGGTGCCGTCTGCGCCAGCAGGCTGGTCAGCATCGCCCCGCCCACGTTGTCCAGGCCGCCGCCGAAGCGCACCGATTCCAGCGGCCGGCTGGTCTGCAGGGCCTCGCGGCCGAGCACCTGGGTGGCGCCCCAGGCCTTGAGCTGCTCGGCGCGGTCTGCCTTGCCGCTGACCGCATGCACCTCGAAGCCGGCGCGGCTGAAGATGTCGACCGCCAGCGAGCCGACCCCGCCGGTGGCGCCGGTCACGCACAGCGGGCCATGCGCCGGGGTCTGGCGGTTGTCGAGCAGGCGCAGCAGCGCCAGCGCCGCGGTGAAGCCGGCGGTGCCCAGCACCATGCTCTCGCGCAGGCTCAGCCCGGCCGGCAGCGGCACCACCCACTTCGACTCCAGGCGCACGTACTCGCTGTAGCCGCCGTCGCGGGTCTCGCTGAGGCCGCAGCCGGTGACCAGCACCGCGTCGCCTTCCTTGAACGCCGGGTCGCGGGAGGCGACCACGTGCCCGGCCACGTCGATGCCGCCGACCAGCGGGAAGCGGCGCAGGATCTTGCCCTGGCCGGTGCCGGCCAGCGCGTCCTTGAAGTTCACCGACGACCAGGCGGCGCGGATCACCACCTCGCCGTCGCTGAGCTGGTCCAGCGACAGCGGGGCGAGGCCGGCGTGGTAGCCGGTGGCGTCCTGGTGGATGCGGAAGGCGGAGAACTGGGCGGGAACGGACATGGAACACCTTGGTCGGCACGCAGGAATGCACCAAGATACCCTTTCGAAACGGCGGGTCTGCCCCATCTTGTAGAATCGGCGACTCATTATCCGGTGACCGGCGCGTGACCGACGCGTCGCCACCTTCCTTCTTGGAGCATGCATGGCCTGGAACACACCTGGCGGCAAGGGCGGAGACGGCCCCGACAATCACGGGCGCGGTCCCTGGCCGCCGCGTGGCGGCAATGGGGGAGGCAGGTGGGGCGGGTTGCCGGGTCCGTTGAAGGACCTGTTCGGCGATGGCGGCGGCATCGGCCGCTGGATCCTGGGTGCTGTGGTGCTGGTGCTGCTGTTCAGCAGCTTCCAGTTGATCGGCGAGCAGCAGCGCGGCGTGGTGCTGCGTTTCGGCCAGTTCTCGCGGATCCTGCAGCCTGGCCCGAACTTCAAGCTGCCGTGGCCGATCGAGACCGTGCGCAAGGTCGATGCCACCCGCATCAAGACCTTCGACAGCCAGCTGCCGGTGCTGACCGGCGACGAGAACATCGTCAACGTCTCGCTCAATGTGCAGTACCGGGTCGAGGACCCGCGCACCTACGTGTTCGGCGCGCGCAACGCCGACCTGGTGCTGGAGCAGGCCGCGCAGAGCGCGGTGCGCGAACAGATCGGCCGCTCGGATCTCAACACGGTGCTCAACAACCGTGGGCCGATGGCCGTGGCCGCGCGCGAGCGCCTGCAGGCCGCGCTGAAGGCCTATCACACCGGCCTGATCGTGACCGGCCTGACCCTGCCCGACGCGCGTCCGCCGGAGGAAGTGAAATCGGCCTTCGACGAGGTCAACGGCGCCCAGCAGGTCAAGGAGCGGCTGATCAACGAGGCCCAGGCCTACGCCGCCAAGGTGGTGCCGGAGGCGCGTGGCCAGGCCGCACGCACCCGCACCGTCGCCGAAGGCTACAAGGAAGCGGCGATTGCCCGCGCGCAGGGCGACGCCGAGCGCTTCACCCTGCTGCAGCAGCAGTACCAGAACGCGCCGGAGGTCACCCGCAAGCGGCTGTGGCTGGAGACGATCCAGCAGGTGCTGGCGGAGAACCGCAAGGTCATCGGCGGCGACGGCCGCCAACTGATCTACGTGCCGATGCCGGCCGACAGCAAGGCGCCGGCCGCGGCGCCGCCGCCGGCGCCGACCACCTCGCTGCCGACGGTGCCGCAGGACGTGTTGATGCCGGCGTTGAACAGCAGTTCGGCCGAGAGTGTCCGCAACCCGGAGCGCACGCCGCGCCCGACCGGCCGTGAGGAGATCCAGCGATGAAACTGTCATTGTGGGCGGGCATTGCCGTCGTCGCGCTGTTCGCGCTGCTCAGCTCGGTGTTCGTGGTGCCCGAGGACAAGGCGGCGATGGTGCTGAACCTGGGCCGCGTGGTGCGTGCCGATCTCAAGCCGGGCCTGCACTTCAAGGTGCCGCTGGTGGAATCGGTGCGCATGTTCGACCGCCGCTTCCAGGTGATCGACACCAACCCGGCGCGCTACTTCACCGCCGAGCAGAAGGACGTCAGCGTCAGCTTCTTCGCCATCGGCTACATCTCCGACGTGCGCGCCTTCTACCGTGCCACCACCGGCGGCGACGAGAAGGTGGCCAACAGCCTGCTGGCGCCGATCATCACCGACTCGCTGCGCAACCAGATCAACTCGCGCACCCTGCAGCAGCTGGTGTCCGGCGACCGCAGCGAACTGATCGCCAAGCAGCTGGTGGCGATCAACGCGGCCAGCAAGACCCTGGGCATGCAGATCGTCGACCTGCGCATCAAGCAGATCGACCTGCCGACCGACAGCCAGGTGATCACCGACGTGTACGAACGCATGCGCGCGCAGCGCAAGCAGGAAGCAGCCAAGCTGCGCGCCGAAGGCGAGGAGCAGGCACTGACCATCCGCGCCCAGGCCGACCGCGAAAGCACGGTGCTGGTCGCCGAGGCCGAGCGCGACGCGCAGAAGCTGCGCGGCGAAGGCGATGCCGAGGCCGCCAGCGTGTACGGCAAGGCCGGCTCCGCCGACCCGTCGTTCTACGCCTTCTACCGTAGCCTGGAGGCCTACCGCGGCGCCATGGCCGACGGCAACGGCGTGATCGTGCTCGACAAGAACGATCCGTTCCTGCAGTACCTCAAGAGCGATCGCTGAGGGGCGGGATTGGGGAGTCGCTAGAGCGGATCCCCGGTCCTTCATGACCCTGCAGGAGCGGCTTCATTTGCGACTCTGTTCCGGTAATGCGGTTGTCGCGATTCCAACTGTTGCCATCACTGTCCAGAGGCTGCCTAATCTGGCTGGCGCCATTCATGATGTCATCGCCGCTGCGTGTCTCGCGACGAGGGGGCAGGGCTTGAGTTGTTCGCAGCCGCAGCCCATCTCCCCATCAGCGCTCCGCGGCCCGCAATGACGCCGGATCCACCGGTCGTCGTTGCGGCCCCAGGCGTTTGCCCAGCGCGATGCACGGAACCTCGATGAGCCGGTACGTCAGCCAGGCCAGCGGCAGTGCCACCGCGAGCGTGGCGAGTGCGCATGTCGCATAGGCCAGTGCCGGGACGGAAGTCGCCTGGCGAACGTGGCCGAACAGCGGCCCCAGGATCGCGATGACCGCGGGGTGGCCCAGATAGAGCGAATAGCTGATCTTGCCGAGAGACGTGCTGATCGGGTTGACGACGAAGCGGGGGGCGCACTGCGACATGCCCAGCAACAGGAGCGCGTACATCAGGCCGCAGGCGATCCAGCCGATCGCGGGCGCGATGGCCCAGGACAGCAAGGCCACCGTGGCGGCCAGGCCAAGCAGTCCGGCCACGCCCAAGGCGATGCCCCAGCGCCACGCGCGCTCCCCTTCGAGTGCCGTCAGTCGTTCATAGGCGAAGAAGGCGCATAGACCGAAGGCGAAGACCGGCGCATGTCGCAGCAGACCGTAATCGCCGGTCCAGACCTTGGCCTGTTCGCCCAGCAGTCCGAACGACGCAAGCATTGCCACGCCCGTGAGTGCCGCCGCCAGCAGCAACGCGCCAGGCAAGCCACGTATGGCGCCCAGCAGTAGTGGGAACAGCGCATAGAACAACATTTCCACGCCGATGGCCCAGCTTGCCCAGACGATGCCCTGCTGCCATCCCTGGACGAGGTTGAAGGTGAAAGACACATTGGCCGCCACTTCGGCGGCTGCATGGCCGACGTGCGCACCGCGGCCGTCGCGATATAGGGAAAACGCGAGCCAGCAGTAGAACAACGGCGCAATGCGGAAGAAGCGATGGAGGTAGAAGCTGCGTATTGGCTTCCCCGTGGCCGTGTGCCGCGGCATGGTGTAGCACAGGGAAAACGCGCTGATCACGAAGAACAGGGCCACCCCGGTGCCGCCGGCGGCAAGTATCGGCGTCAGGACCGGTCCGGCGGACACCGCCGGGGAGGGCATGGCCATGACGTGGAACAGCACGACATACAGAGCGGCAAGGCCACGCAGTGCATCGAGAAAGGCCAGGCGATCGGTCGTGTGCATGTCATGGATGGCGTTTGAGCATCCGACACCATAGACGCGCGCGGAGCCCGGCTCAATCGATGCTGGTCTGCCGCCGGGGGGATGGTGTTGCCGTGCTGTCATCGTCGGCGAGGTGGTCCATGCCCGTGCCGAACGCGCGTGCCGACGGCCGCGGCCGAGCCGTATCCAGCTGGTCAGCGCGGCGCGGCTGAACGCGGCAGGGGAAGGGGTGGTGACCGCCACCCAAAACCCGGATAATGCACAAAAGCCGGCCGGGCCCGCTCCACGCGAGCGTCTCGACCGGCTTTTTCCGTGCATGGGTCCGCCGCCGCCTGGACGCTCCCCGATGGAGCAACCGCATCGGCGCCGGTCGGTCCCCGCACGGCCACCACATCCGCGTGGCCCCGACGGTCGCGCAGCAAACCAGGAGTTACCCAGCCATGGGTCAGTCAGTTGTCGTGCTCGGCGCCCAGTGGGGCGATGAAGGCAAAGGCAAGATCGTCGATCTGCTCACCGAGGAAATCGGTGCCGTCGTGCGTTTCCAGGGCGGCCACAATGCCGGCCACACCCTCGTCATCAACGGCAAGAAGACCGTCCTGCACCTGATCCCGTCCGGCATCCTGCGCGACGATGCGCTGTGCCTGATCGGCAACGGCGTGGTGATCTCCCCGGCCGCGCTGCGCAAGGAAATCGAAGAGCTGGAGACCTCCGGCGTGGAAGTGCGGTCGCGCCTGAAGATCTCGCCGGCCGCGCCGCTGATCATGCCGTACCACATCGCCCTGGATCAGGCCCGCGAGAAGGCCGCCGGCGGCAAGGCCATCGGCACCACCGGCCGCGGCATCGGCCCGGCCTACGAAGACAAGGTGGCGCGCCGCGGCATCCGCGTCGCCGACCTGCATTACCCGCCGCAGCTGGAAGAGCTGCTGCGCACCGCGCTGGACTACCACAACTTCGTGCTGACCAAGTACCTGGGCGTGGAAGCGGTCGACTTCCAGAAGACCTTCGACGAAGCGCTGGCCTTCGGCGAGTACGTGCAGCCGATGAAGTCCGACGTCGCCGGCATCCTTCACGACCTGCGCAAGCAGGGCAAGCGCGTGCTGTTCGAAGGCGCGCAGGGCGCGCTGCTGGACATCGACCACGGCACCTATCCCTACGTCACCAGCTCCAATACCACCGTCGGCGGCGCACTGGCCGGCACCGGCGTGGGCGCGCAGGACATCGACTACGTGCTGGGCATCGCCAAGGCCTACGCCACCCGCGTCGGCGGCGGCCCGTTCCCGACCGAACTGGACGACGAGATCGGCCAGGGCATCCGCGACCGCGGCGCCGAGTACGGCGCCTCCACCGGCCGTCCGCGCCGCTGCGGCTGGATGGACATCGTCGCGCTGAAGCGCGCGGTGGCCATCAACGGCATCTCCGGCCTGTGCATCACCAAGCTCGACGTGCTCGACGGCATGGAGAAGCTGAAGGTGTGCATCGCCTACGAATACCGCGGCAAGCGCACCGAATACGCGCCGCTGGACGCGCAGGGCTGGGAAGAGTGCACCCCGGTGTACCTGGAGTTCCCGGGCTGGAGCGAGAACACCCACGGCATCACCGTGTGGGACGAACTGCCGCCCGCCGCCCGCGCCTACCTGCGTGCGCTGGAAGAACTGGCCGGCTGCCCGATCTCGATCGTCTCCACCGGTCCGGACCGCGAGCACACCATGGTGCTGCAGGATCCGTTCGCCTGAGGCGGGCAGCACGCGACTCCTTCTCCCGCATGCGGGAGAAGGACGTGCCGAGTCTCCAGAGAGCCCCGCGACAGCGGGGCTTTTTGTTTCATGCCGCACACGGACACGCGCAATGCAGTGCGCCGTGCATGCACGTGGGAGGGACAGCTGACCGAGCAGCGTGCGCGCGCTTTCTGGGTGCTCGATGCAATCGGAGTTGCCGGAGTGCCGTTGCGGACACTGCAGTCCGCGTCCATCTGCGGCTGCCGCAAAGCTGCGCTAGCATTCCGCGCGGCGCCCGCATGCCGCCACTCGACAAGGACGACCGCCGATGTTCGCTGTACTGTTCGACACGCTGTTCCGCCGCACGCCCAGCCCCGACGCCTTCGCCAGGCTGTACACCGATGCCCTGCGCGCGCGGGGCTATCGCGAGGAGCTGGTCTATCAGCCCGACGCGTTCCGACTGGTCGGCGGCAATGGCTACACCATCTATCTGCACAACGCCTATCAGGCCTACAGGGCCGCGACGCGCAAAGGCCGCGCCGAGGCATTGCGCGCCTATGTGACGTCCTCGCTCAACGCGCAGGAAGAGAGTGGCCGGGAAAAGACATTCGACGAGGTGCGCGCGACGCTGATGCCGGTGATCCGCAATCGCGGCATGTTCGAGGAGCTGCGGCTGGAGCACCTGCTGGAGAAAGGCCTCGATGCGCCATTCCCGTATGCATGGCGCGACATCGCCGAGGATTGCGTCGAGCTGCTGGCGCTGGATCTGCCGGATACGATCTCCACGCTGTTCCAGGGGCCGCGCGCGGCATGGGGGATCACCCTGGACGAAGGCCTGGCCATCGCCCGCGACAATCTGCGCGACGCGACCGCCGACCATTTCGTCGAAGTCGCACCCGGGGTGTTCCGCGGCGCATGGCAGGATGCCTACGACACCAGCCGCGCGTTGCTGCCCGACGTGCTGTATCGCGTTCCGGTGGCGGGCAATCCGCTGTTCATGCTGCCGGCGCGCGACTGCCTGCTGGTGGTGGGCGATCGCGACGCCGCCGCCATCGGCGCGATGCTGGAACTGAGCGTGGAAGCAGCCGCGCAGGGCCGCAACGTCTCCGCGCTGGTGTTCACTTACGACGAGGCACGCCGCATGGTGCCGTTCGCGCTGGCGTTGCCCGAGCACCGCCAGCGCCAGGCGGACCTGCGCCGGCTGCTGGACGCGCCTGCCTATGCCGATCAGAAGGCGGCGCTGGACAAGCTCCACGACGCGACCGACCAGGACATCTTCGTCGCATCGTTCAGCGTCTACCAGGAGCGCGACGACGGCGCGCGGCAGTTTTCGCTCTGCACCTGGACCAAGGGCGTCGATACGTTGTTGCCCAGAGCCGACCGGATCGCCCTGGTCGTCCCGCGCGACGACGCGGAGGAGGACGCGGTCGTCCTGGTGTCCTGGGACGAGGCTGTTGCCGCGTTTGGCGACATGATGGAGCCCCAGCCGCCGCTGTATCCGCCGCGTTACCGCGTCCAGACGTTTCCCGATGACGCGCAACTCAGGCAGCTGACGCCGCTGTGATGGGACTTGGGGGTTGGAGTTGGGGGATGCATGGATGTGCTGCGTGCTCGGACCCTCACCCCAACCCCTCTCCCGGTGGGAGAGGGGCTAGTTGCGGTCCCACGGGTAAAAGCGCATGCAGGCGTAGCGTGAGTAACGTGGCTTCTTGCATGGGATAGAGCTCAAGAAATTGCCCGTGTGGCCGATGGCCTTGCACGGGTCGGCGTTGTTGCACGCCGGCAACGGCGTGCGTGGGACCAGAGTGCGACGATATCCGCCGCATTCACGGACCCGGCGTGTGCTGCGGCATCTTGGGGAGAACGGCAGTGCGCAGTCGCTTGATCTTGCAGTCGCTCAGGATGCTGCTGTGTGGGAGTGTGCTGGTATCGTCGGCGGTAGCGCACGCGGCCGCGATGCAGCGGTGCGCACCGGCGCAGGCGTTGCCGGCCTGCGTGGCGGCGGTGCGTGCCGCAGACCCGGCGGCCGCGCTGCAGATGGGCATGCCGGCCTGGGACGCCGCGGCCGACAAGCAAGGCTCGATCGCGCTCGGCCTGGAACTGGTCGATGCGGCCGCCGCCGCGGGCCAGCCGAACAGGGTGGTCTCCATCGGCTCGGCGCTGCTCGCCCAGCCGTTGTCGCCGCAACAGCGGGTGCGCCTGTTCACGCAACTCAATGCCGAGATTTGGCGGCCGCGCGACGCGCTCCGCATCGCGCAGCTCGAAGGCGAGATGCGGCGGCTGGAAACGGAACTGCCGCACGATCCCCACATCGCCGAGCTGTGGCGACTGCTGGCCCGCTCCTACTACAAGATGGGTGCGCAGGACGACGCCTTGCGGGTCGCCCGCATCGCATTGTCCAGAGTACGTCGGCATCCGGATCCGGTGGAGTACAAGGCCAACCAGACCGTGTTCCTGGTGTCGGCTCAGCAGGGGCGCATGCCCGATGCCATCGCCGCCCTGCTCGAGGCGGAGCGTGTGGTCAAGGCGCTGGGCAAGCCCGACGACGTCTCCATGCTGCACAACGCCACCGGCGTGTTCATTTATGCCCACGAATGGAAAAAGGCGATCGCCTACGGCCAGCGTGCGCTCGCTGCCTACGATGCGATGCCGTACAAGGACCTGACGCGCGCGGACATACTCAACAACCTGGGCACGGCCTATCAGGGCGCAAACGAACTGCAGCGCGCCGAAGCGATCTACCGGCAGGCGTTGGCGGCGGGACGTGCCGATGGCAAGACGTCGCTGATCGGATTGCTGAACAACCTGGGCAACGTGCTCGCGCTGCAGCATCGCCCGCGCGAGGCGTTGCCCTTGTTGCGCGAAGCGGCCGCGATGCTGGAGGGGGCGGCGCCAGGCGGCGATCATGGCGAGGGAGGCATCGTCTATTCCACGCTCGGCAACGTTCTGGCCGATCTCGGCCAACGCGACGCCGCGGCCGCCGCGTTCGAGCGCGCGCGGCAGATGTTCACGCAGTGGGACAACGTCCCCCGGCGGCTGGAACTGTACCCGCGCATGATCGACAACCTCGACGCACTCGGCCGCGACCGCGAGGCACTTGCTCTTATGCGCGAGTACAAGGAGGTCAACGACAAGGCGGTGAACGTCGAATCCAAGACCCGGATCGCCGAGCTCGAATCGGCGGTGGACCTGGCGCGCAAGAACAGCGAACTGGCCGCACTTGCCCGCACCCGTGCCGCCGAACAGGCGGCGTATGCGCAACTGCAGGCGCGCGCGCAGCGCCAGCGCAGCGTGCTCTACGGCCTGCTGGCCGCGCTGCTGGCGCTGGCCGGCTTTTTCCTGCTCAAGGTGCGCGAAGGCCGCGCGCGTCGGCGCATCAACGCGGAACTGGCGCGCAAGAACGAGGAGATCCAGGCGCAGCACCGCGAACTGGAACAGCTCGCCGCCACCATCCGTCGCCAGAGCGAGGAAGACGCCCTCACCGGCCTGCGCAATCGCCGCTACGTTACCGCCTGGCTACAGGCGCGCGAGGCTGCAGCGACGCCCGAGCGCACGCAGGAACCGCTGCTGATCGCCCTGCTGGACATCGACCACTTCAAACGCGTCAACGACCTGCACGGCCACGAAGGCGGCGACCACGCCCTGATACGACTGGGCGATCTGCTGCGCGAGTGTGCGCGCAGCTCGGACATCATCGCCCGCTGGGGCGGCGAAGAGTTCCTGTGGATCTGCCCCGGTGGCACCCTGGCCGACGCCACGCGTCTGTTCCGCCGCCTGAGCGAGCGCCTGCAGGCCGACCTGCTGGTACGCCCGACCGGCCGCATTGCCCTCACCGTGTCGATGGGCGTCAGCCTGTTCCCTACCCACCCCGGCGGCGACTGGCCGCTGAGCCTGCGCATTGCCGACGCCGCCCTGTACCGCGCCAAGCATGCCGGCCGCGATCGTTGGGTGGGGCTGACGTTGGACGGGGTGGCCACAGATCTCGGCGCCGATGTGCCGTTGGAGACACTGGAGGCGGAGGGGCTGCTGCGGCAGACCGAGGGTGGGGGCGATGGAGTGGTGTTTCTGGTGGGGCAGGGGGTGGTGTGAGTTAGCGCTGGGAGGGATGCAAGATCAAAGCGGATCAAGTGACGAAATTTACCCAAAAAGGGTAAATAAATACCCATAATGGGAAGAAAATTGTCCATGTGGGTAGTAAGCTGCACCGCATGGTCAACAACCTGCTCAATCCCGCGGGCGTAGGCGAGGCGCTGCGCTCTTCCCACGCGCTGACGTCGGGTCTGGCAAATGCTCTGTTCACTCGCACCCAGCAACGCGTGTTGGCCCTGCTGTACGGTCAGCCGCAGCGCAGCTTTGGTGTCGGCGAACTGATCGCCGCTGCCAGCGGCGGCTCCGGCGCCGTGCAGCGCGAACTGGCCAAGCTGGCCGACGTCGGCTTGCTCACGGTACAGCGCATCGGCAACCAGAAGCGCTACCAGGCCAATCCGCACTCGCCCATCCACGACGAACTGCTCGGCATCGTGCAGAAGACCATCGGCCTGGCCGGCCCGCTCGGCGAGGCCTTGCAGCCCATCGCCGCAGACATCGTGGCTGCCTTCGTCTACGGCTCGGTCGCCAAGCGCAGCGACACCGCGCGCAGCGACATCGATCTGATGGTGATCTCCGATACGCTGGGCTATGCCGATCTGATGCGCGCGCTGGATGGCATGCAGGCGCGGCTGGGCCGCCCGGTCAATCCCACGCTGTACACGCGTGCCGATTACGCCAAGCGGCTGCGCGACGAAAACGCATTCCTGCAGCGGGTGCTGCAGCAACCCAAGATCTGGGTGATCGGAGGCATGGATGACCTCGCCACTTGAAAATCTGTCTGGCTCCGGCAAGCAACTCAGCGCCGAACCGACTGACCCCCGCGAATTCGACGGCCTGATCCGCTCTGCCCTGGCCCGCCTGGGCGACGCCAAGAACGCCTCGCTCGCCCTGGAAAGCCGATTCGACCTGGCCTACAACGCAGCGCACGCGCTGTGCCTGGCAGCGCTGCGCGCCAAGAGCTACCGCGCCAACAACCGCTACATCGTGTTCCAGGTGCTGCCGCACACCCTGGGCCTGGGGCCGGAGGTGTGGCGGGTGCTGGACAAAATGCCATCACCAGCGCAACGTTGCCGAGTACGAGGGCGAGCTGGATGTGAGTGAGCGGTTGGTGTTGGATTTGATTGGGGCGTGCGATGCGGTGCGGGTGGCGCTGGGGCGCGAGGGGTAGGGGGCGGAGCAGGTGCGGAAAATCGCTTTGGCCGGATCATCCAAACACAACGCAGTTCATGGAGGAGGCGGTATGGCGCGCTTCGCACGTTGCACGATGGTGGGATGGATGCTGTCCCTGGCTGTACTCGGCAGCGTGCACGCGCGCGCGCATGTCGCGGCGCCGGGAGGCGCGGCGGACGCCATGGCCGGCTTCCCCGTGGTGCCGGCCAGTACGCCGCAGCTGTGGCGGCCGTTCGAGGTGGAGCGGCAATTGGGCGCCGTCTGTGTCGATGGCGACCAGGCGCGCAGCCGTGCGCCTGCGTTGCTGTTGCGCGACGCGTACTGCCGCGGGCCCCGCACCCGCGCACATGGCGCGCGCGCTGCTCGGCATCCAGCCCGACGCGCTCACCATGAGCCAGGACGCGCGCGCCGCAGGCCTGCGCGACGCGATCTATCTGGCGGCGCCAGGGCAGGGGCGCCGCCCGGATTTCACCGTGGTGGTCGGTGACATCACCGTGCGCTCCTTCGAGAGCCCCGACCCGCAAAAGACCGTTTACCTGGTTTGGTCGGTGCGGTGCGGTGCAGGCGACGCCGGCATGGCCTGCAGCGCTGGCACCGGGTACAAAGCCTTCCACGTCGGCGCCGACGGCATCGCACACGGCGTCAGTGCGCAGGTGCTGCCGCGCGATCCTGTGTTGACCGCCGCGGATCTCGCGCGGCAAGAGAAACACGGAGGCAGCGATCTGTTCCTGTTGTCGAACAAGCTGCTCTACGTCGCGACACTGCGCTGGCTGATGGAGTGCGACCCAGACCGGCCGTTGGCCAGGAGCGACCCTAGGCGCGGACAGCTACGCCCACTTCGGCTTCGTGCGCTGGACCGGCGAACGCGTCGAGCGCGTCGAGCGCGTTACCCGCGCGCAGTGGCCGTGCGAGCCGATGCCGTCGGACGAGGCCGCGCGTCTGCAGCCGCCGGATGTGGCTGAGGACCGCTTCGTGGGGGTGTCGCCATCAGCACAACCCCGCATCTTCAGGCGTTCCTCGCCCGCGGCTTGGCGTCGCGCGAGCGTGCCCGCCAATCAGGCGGCTATGTCGCCGCAAAGGACGTGCTGGCCGAACTGGAGTCCCGGTTGGACGCCACGTGCCTACGTCATGCCAAGGCGAAGTCCAATCGCGAGCGGTGAACGCCAACGATTGCCAAGATAGGGATCATACTATGATCCTGCAGAGAACCTGCGCTTGAGGATCGGCCACTCGAAATGGCTACCTTTGCGTAGGTGAGTTGCTAATAGATCACTAAGTTTGTATTGGCAAATCGCTTAAAAGGGAATGTATGCTGGGCTTGGTGCTACGAGAAGAGTTCCGGGGCAAACGCCTCAAGGGCACAGCCATCGAGCTGTCCAACGACCAGAACACAGGTGCGACCCAGATCGCTGCCAAGCAGTTCTTGAATATCACCTATCCCACGCACGATCTGCTGAAAGGTATAGAAGCCGTCGGCCCTAATCAGGGGCGCCCAGTTGTCGTGATCGGCGAACGAGGTCTCGGCAAATCGCATTTGATGGCCGCGCTCTTTCACGCCGTCACCGATCCCTCATCGACGGGCGCGTGGCTCACTGCGTGGGCAACTATCCTTGCCGACCCCGGCGTCGGCAAAATTGCGTTGCGCAATGGGATGCACGTCATCGGCGAAAGTCTGCACCGCCACCGGTACAAGTTTCTGTGGGATGTACTGTTTGAGAACCATCCTCACGGCACCTTCATCAAGGGTAAGTGGGAAGGCCAGGGCGCGTCCAAGACCGAAATCCCATCCGACAAGCTCATCATCGAACTGCTAGAGAACAAGCCGACGATGCTGCTGTTGGACGAGTTCCAGACGTGGTATGACGGTTTGACCAACACCAAACAGTATCCGTGGAAGCACTGGGCGTTCAACTTCATCCAGATTCTTTCGGAGATTGCCAAAGAACGCCCCGACCTGCTGGTGCTGGTGATCTCGGTGCGCAACGGCGGCAGCGACGCCTACCAGCAGGTGCATCGCGTCAACCCGGTCGCCATCGACTTCAAGGCAGGCGGCAGCGCCGAGCGCATCCAGCTGGATCGCCGCCGGATGCTGTTGCACCGCCTGTTCGACAACCGCCTGCAGATCGCCAGCGGCACCATCGAATCGCTGGTCGCGCAGCACGTCGCCGAATCCTTCCGCCTGCTCGACGTGCCGTCCGCCGAGCAGGAACGCAAGCGCCGGGAGTTCACCGAATCGTGGCCCTACGCGCCGCACCTGCTGCGCCTGCTCGAAGAACAGGTACTCATCGCCACCGACGCGCAGGAAACGCGCGACCTGATCCGCATCCTCGCCAACCTCTACAAGAGCCGTGGCGAGGCCGTGCCCGTGCTCACCGCCGCCGACTTCCGGCTGGACGACGACACCTCGGGCATCGGCGCGTTGCTTGAAGCCGTCGCCAACCAGCACCACCGCACGCTGCGCGAGAAGGCCCAGCAGAACATCATCTCGGTGCAGGAGGCGCGGCACGACCACGCCAGCGTCGCACCACACCTGCAGGAAATCATCGGCGCACTGTGGCTGCGCTCGATTGCCGTGGGAAACCTCGCCGGAGCCGATCCCGCCACGCTGCAACTGGACATCACCCGTGACAAGCCGGTGGACGACAATGCCTTCCAGGTCGAGCTGGCAACCATCGTCGAGAACAGCTTCAACATCCATCAGGACGGCACCAAACTGCTGTTCCGCGAGGAAGAGAATCCTCGCGCCAAGCTCATGGCCTACGCGCGCAACGACAAGCTGTTCGGCGACGGCGCGGATCAGGCGCAGCTCGCCAAGCAGGTGCGCTACGTCATCGGCGGCAGCGACGAGGTCGCCAAGACCTTCCGCGTGATCGCACTGCCCAAGTCGTGGGTCAACGATCCGTGGACGGCGCTTGATGAAGCCGAGCAGCCCGACAAATGGGATGACCGTCTGCCCATCCTCGTACTGCCGGAGGAAGCCGACAAGCTTGACGCCACGCTGGGGCGTTGGCTCAAAGACCAGTTGCAGAAGCGCCGCAACACCGTGCGATTCCTGCTGCCGCGCGCGGGCAGTACCAACTCCTTCATGGATCGCGACCTGCTCATCCTTGCCCGCGCCGAAATGAAGGCGCAGGAATGGGGCGGCCAGAACCCCGAATACAAGAAGCTGCACAAGGAATTCGAGAACACCCTGCGCGACAACCTCAAGAAGCGCTTCGACCGTTTCGCCGTGCTGCAACGCTGGAATTTCGCCGACCCCGCGCAGTGCAAATTCAGTGTCGAGCGTCTCGACAAGCAGGGCTCGCAGATTCCCGAAGCCATCGAGGAGGCGCTGACCGGCGACCTGTTCGTGCCGGAGGACTTCGAGGATCTGGTGCTCGAATATGCCAGCAACAACGAATCGGTCGGCAAGCTGCTGCGCGAGCTGCAGGAGCCGCGTCCGGCCGGGCAGGACTGCATCCCTTGGCTGGGCGAAACGGCGATGAAGGAACGCCTGCTGCGTTTGTGCGCCAAGGGCAAGGTCGCCATCAACGTGCGTGGCATGGAGTACCTGCAAACGAACCCGGGTGAGGACGAGGACACCGCGTGGCGGCGTCTGCGCCCCAAGCTCTCGCTCACGGGCCGCCACCTCGACGACGTGTTCGTGATGCTGCCATCGGCTGTGCCCGCAACGGGTGGCTCAACGCCGCCTGCGCCGTCCCCGGGTGGTACGCCATCCGGTGGTGGCGCGACCCCCACGCCGGGCGTGCCCGACCCCACACCCGGTGGCTCGCCCGCTCCCACGCCAGGGCCCACGCCGGGCGGCATCTTCGGCGGCGACGGCGGCACCACCAAGCCGCGCACGGCTCTGTCGAACCCCGCCACGTCGCCGCTCAACCTGATCGGCAAGATCGAAGGCTGGGGAATTGGCCCGGCCACCAAGGTCGCGGAGGTGTCCATCAAGGTGTCCGCCGCCACCGGCGCGCAGCTCAAGGAACTGCTCAAGAAGCTCCCCGAAGGGATGACCTTCGAGCTGAATCTTGAAAAGGAGGACGACTGATGGCCCTGACTGCCAGCGCCTTGCAGGCTCTGACCCAAAGCTCCGACGCCGATGCTTGGCGCGTCATCGTCGATCAGGCTGTCGAGATCGCCAGAAAGGCGCTGGCCGCAGGCAATGCGCCAAGCGAGATCGTCCGGCGCGACCGCGAGATCGGCGCACTGGATCTTTTCCTCTCCTCCAGCGGCTGGGACTTGTGGCAAGCCTTCGGCGACAGCGTGGAGCGCACCTCAGATCGCCTGACGCGTTGGTGGGCCGAGCCCTTCAGCGCCAAGGCGGTGCTGATTCTCGACGGCCTTTCCCTGCGCGAACTGCCGTGGCTGTTGCAGGGCGCGAAGGAGCGCGGCTTCACCACGCGTGAGGTCGCTGCCTGTGCCTCCGAGCTGCCCGGCGAAACCGATGAATTTGCCCGCGCGCTCGGCTTCGCCAGCCGCAGCAAACTCCAGAACAACGGTGGCGGTCTCGCGCACAAGCTGCAAGCCGCGAACACCGAAACCGTGGACTTGCCGTGGAAGGACTGCCAAGCCCTGATCGGCAGGGCGCCGAACCAAATCTTCTGGCACCACTGGCCCGACGCCAAGCTGCACGACGGCTCCGGCGCAGGCCAGGGGCTGGAGCCGCTGACCAAGGACGTGGCCGAGCAGTTGTCCAGTGATGACTTCTGGGCCTTCGTCGAGCGCCTCGCCACCGGGCGGCGGCTGGTCATCACTTCCGATCACGGCTACGCGGCCACTGGCTACTTCCCCGATGCCGATGGCGAGGTCGGCCAGTTCCTCAAGCAGACGTTTGGAAGCTCGCGCAGCAAGACAGGGACCGGCGACACCGGCCCCTTCGTGCCGCCGGTGGCATTGCAGATCAACAGCCCTCACGGCGCGCACCTGCTGGCTCTTGGCCGCAGGAAGTGGCGCAGCCAGGGCGGCTACCCGACGCTCACGCATGGCGGCTTGTCGCTGCTGGAAGTGTTGTCGCCCTTCGTCGAGCTGACCAAGTAAGGATTGCGGCTGATGGCCACCAAGAAAGAACTACTCCAACAAGAAGTTGCCAAAGCCGTCGGCGCAGGCAAGGCGGTCGCACTCGAAACCGTCGACTTCAACGACCCGAACCGCCCCAAGACCTGCCTGGAGGTGGATTTCCCCATCCTGCCGGTCAATCAGGTGGCGATCATCGAAGGCAACGCGGGCAAGCCGATCTACCAGATGTCGAAGTGGTGGGCGCGGCGGCGTTCCAGCGTATTCCGCTCGATGTTGATCGCGGCGGCCACCAAAGCGCCGGACGACCCGTCGCACGCAGCCAAACTGGTGTGGGACAACTACTACGCCAACCACCAGAAGAAAGGCGCGTTCAAACACCTGAAGGTGGCGGACATCTTCATGGGCGGCGGCACCACGCTGGTGGAAGGCTCGCGCCTCGGGATGCAGATGGTCGGCAACGATCTCAACCCGGTCGCGTGGTTCGTGGTGAAGCAGGAACTGGCCAATGTCGATCTGGAGCAAGTGAAGAAGCTGCTCGCCGACATCGAGGCCGAAGTGAAGCCGCAGATCATGCCGTACTACTTCTGCGACGGCCCGCAGGGCGAAAAAGGCAAGTGGACGCATCTGCCCAGCAACAAGGCGATGCCCGCAGACTTCGACCCGCTCGCCATTCCGCGTGAAGAGCGCAAGGAATACCGCTACGAAGGCCCGGAGATCATCTACACCTTCTGGGCCAAGCATGGGCCCTGCCAAGTGACGGGCTGCGGCCACCGCACGCCGATCATGACCAGCCCGGTAATGGCGGTGAAGACGCTCACCGTCAAACACTGGGCACATAGCTGCGGCAAGTGTGGCGAGAGCTTCGACGTGGAGGAAGAAGCCGCGCGCATGGCACCCGATGCGCCGTTCTACGTCGCGCCCACCGAAGCGCCGTATTCCGTGCTCGACCGTAGGAAAGGCGTGATCTGCCCGCACTGCGGCCACACCGCGATGGTGAATCTGGGCAAGGGCAAGAACAAGAAGGTGGAACTTAGCCTGTTGGTGCATCCTCAATGGCTGGCGGGCGAAGCGAGGCAGGATGCAAACGGCCAGCCCTACGGCGGTTCGGCGCAGGACGATGTGGCGGCGACCACGCGCTGGGATGCTGCACGCGCCGCGAAGATTCGGTTGCTCGAGGTGCGCGGCGCGCTGCCGGATGAAGTGACCGACCCGGAAACGGGTGTCACCTTCGCGCCCGAGAAAGGCACGGTGCCGAAGAAGTCGAACTACGCCTGCTCGGCCTGCGGCACGGTGCAGGATGTGCTGACCACCATCAAGGCTACGGGCAAGACCGGCCAGATGGCCGCTTACGCGGTGCAGGGCTACGCACCGAAGCGCGATGAAGCGGGCAAGCCCTACAACGGTCGCTTCTTCGCCGCCTACGACACGACCCATGCCAAGCAATATGACGCCGCGTTCGCGGAATGGGAAGCGCGGAAGGACGCCGACCTGAAGGACTACTGGCCGCGTTCCGAACTGGCCTACGGCTTCATGACCCACCACCTGCAGGGCGGCGTGCCGAACCACGGCTTCACGCACTGGTGGACGATGTTCAATCCGCGCCAGCTACTCGTTCACGCGCAGCTGCTGAAGGCGATTGTCGAGGTTGGACTCTACGAATGGAAAACGCGCGAGTATGTGCTCGGTGCGTTCCAGCAGTATCTGCGCAACCAGAGCCAATTCACTCTATGGAATGTGCAAGGCGACAAGCTGGAACCACAGTTTGCAAACAACAACTTTCATCCCAAGTCAACCGTTGTGGAGAACTGTGTGTTCCCTGCGCTTGGGCGCGGTAACTGGGCGGCCTGCGTCGAGGGCATTGTTGAGGGGCGCGAATGGGCAGTAGATCCTTGGGAAGCCGCAAGCCTTGAAACACTGAAGCGACAGGCTCCTGCGTTGGCAGAGCAAATTTCTGGCAAAAGCGTGAAGGTCTTTCCCGGTGATCCTGTTGGCGAAGTTGGCGTGTTCCAAGGCTCGTCCACCGATCTCACACACGTCCCTACGGCCAGCCTTGATCTGGTCATCACCGATCCGCCCTTCGGCGGCCTGTTGCACTACTCGGAGCTGTCCGACTTCTTCTACGTCTGGCTGCGCCTCGCGCTGAAGGACAAATATCCCGACTACTACCGCGCCGATTACACGCCCAAGTCGCTGGAAGCCGTGGCCAACCGCGCGCGCGAACCAGAAGACCCGGATGGCTTCTACCAGCGCCTGCTCACGCAGTGCTGGCGCGAAGCGCATCGCGTTTTGAAACCGAGCGGCATTTTGGCCTTCACCTTCCACCACAGCGAGGACGAGCCGTGGGTAGCGGTGCTGGAATCGCTGTTTGATGCGGGCTACTACCTCGAAGCGACCTACCCCATCCGCTCCGATGAAACCAAGGGCGAAGGCGAGTTCGGCTCCAAGACCATCGAGTACGACATCATCCACGTCTGCCGCAAGCGCACCGAAGAACCCAAGCCGGTGAGCTGGGGCCGGATGCGCCGCGAGGTGATGGCCGATGTGCGCCAGTTGCAGGCCATGCTGGAAAACCACGCCAAGGAAGGCCTGCCAGCAGCCGACATCCAGGTGATCCGACGTGGTAAGGCGCTGGAGTACTTCTCGCGCCACTACGGCAAGGTGTACGTGGACGAAGGCCGCACGATTTCCGTGCGCGACGCGTTGGTGGGCATCAACCAGCTCATCGACGAGGATGCCGACAAGGGCAAGGAAGCGCCGCCGGTCAACGCCGAGCCGATCACGCGCCAATTCCTGCGCACCTTCGGCAACGCGCCTGAGCTGAAGCGCGATCAGTTGCAGAAATTCCTGAAGGGCTCGATCACCACGCCGGACGAATTCGTGCAGCGCGGCTGGTGCGCGGAGAAGAACAAGGTGTTCACCCGCATCAATCCGCTGGACTTCGCCCGCGAGTGGTCGGGCAAGCATCGCCGCAATCTCAAGTCGGATCTGGATCAGGCGCTGGTGCTGATCGGCGCGTGCTTCGACGGCAGCGGCATCAATGCCTCGGACACGCTGAAGAACGAGAACTTCAAGCCGCACGTCGCGCTGAAGCCGCTGCTGGAATGGCTGCACCGCAACGGCCCGGATCAGACCACCCGCAACGCAGCCTCGCGCGCGGTGTCCATCCACAACGCATGGCACGCGAGCCAGGCACCCCAGCCCGCGCAGGGTTCCTTGTTCGATGACGATGGGGAGTATGAACAATGAGACAACTGCGCGACCCGGTCTGGCAGGTGCGCGGCACCAGTTGGGTGTGGGACGAAGAGGCCCGCAACCAGATCTGCGCAGCCAGTGAGGTCTGGAGCCTGCGCCAGTTCCTCCGTGCGAAGGGAAACTGGCCGGACGACCTGCCCAGCAATGGCGGCAGGACGCTGGTGGTGGCCGGGCTGGATGGCAGTCTCGATCTGCTGACGCCGGGCGATGCCGAAGCGTGGCTGGGCGATGCGATCAAGCCCGCCATCCTGTCGTTTCAAGATGAGTGGGGAAGCGATGGCGCGCTGGTCTTCTGGCTGCCCGGCGGTCACAGCCGCGTCAGGGCGAATACCGCCACCGATGAGGTGGGTTGGCTATGCCACGCGCCCCACGGGCATCAGATCGACCTCGGCCGCATCTTGTGGGGCCAAGCCAACGAGTACCCGCAGGAGATTCTGCTGCGCGACAGCGGCAGGCCCGCTGGCCTGTTCCACCTGCGGATTACTTGAGGGTGGCTGAGTGACGGCAGAGATTCAGTTCCAACCCGGCGAGCGCATCACCCACCCCGAGTACGGCCAAGGGGTCGTCCTCGACCCGGCGCGTGACGGCTATTTGCGCGCGTTCTTCGGCGTCGGCGAACGCCGGGTGCCGGTGGCGTCGCTGCGGCGCGAACTCACGCGCACCGAGCGCATCCTGCGCGCCGTGGATGGCGGCGCGGAGCGGTCGCGCAAGGCGTGGCTGTCCTACGAGGCGCACGCGCTGCCGGTGATGGAAAGCGCCTCGGCGCTGACCTCGGCCAAGATCGACCTGCTGCCGCATCAGGTGGTGCTAACCCACCGAATCGCCACCGCCTCGCCCCGGCGCTACCTGATCGCCGACGAGGTGGGCTTGGGCAAGACCATCGAAACCGCGCTGATCCTGCGCGAGCTGGCCAGCCGGGGCGAATTGACCCGCGCCTTGATGGTGGTGCCTGCGGGCCTCGTGAACAACTGGCACCGCGAGCTGAACGAGGTGTTCAACCTCGACTTCGAGGTGTTCGGCTCCGAAGGCGACATCACCGACCGCAAGACCAATGCCTTCGCCAAGCACGACCGGCTGATCGCCAGCATCGACACGCTGAAGCGCCCGGCGCGCATCAAACGCCTGCTGGACGCGCCGCGTTGGGATCTGGTGGTGTTCGATGAAGCGCATCACCTCACCGCCTACAAAACCGGCGGCAAGGTGCGCAAGACCGAGAACTACAAGCTGGCGGAGGCGCTGAAGGATCACTCACGTGACCTCGTGCTGCTGTCGGCCACGCCACACCAGGGCAATCACTTTCAGTTCTGGATGCTGGCGCAACTGCTGAACCCGACGCTGTTCCGCAGCCCCGAGGAGATGTTGGAGGAACGGCATCGGCTCAACACGGTGATGTTCCGCCGTACCAAGGCCGACGCCTGTCAGCCCGATGGCTCGCCTCTGTTCGCACGGCGCTGGGTTCACACCGAATCCTTCGTGATGAACCAGGCCGAACGGCTGTTCTACGAGAAGCTGCGCGAGTACCTGGAGGACGGCTTCGACCTCGCGCGCCGCCAAGGCAACCAGGGGCGTGCGCTGGGCTTCCTGATGGCCATCTTCCAGAAGATCGCGGCATCGAGCTTTGCTGCCGTGCGCCGCACGCTCAAGCGCCGCCTGCTGATGCTGACGCTGCACGAGGCGTTTCTGCGCGACAAGGAACTGGACATCGAAGGCCGCGAGCGCCTGACCGAGGAGGCGCGCGAGCTGATCCACGAGGAGTTTGGCCTACCACGCGACAGCATCGGGCGCAGTGAGGTGGATCGCGTGCTGGCCGATCTGAAGTACCGGCTGGTCAAGAAGCTGGACGAAGAGGCGCTGGAAATGGCCTCCGACCCTTACGCCAGCGAGTATTCATCCTCGCACGCCGAGGAAGCCGCGTCGGCGGTAGTGGATCTGCATCTGCCGGAGGAGCGCCTGCGCATCGGCGACCTGCTGCGGGTGTTCCCGGCAGAGCGCGAAACCAAGATGCAAAAGCTGCTCGACGGCTTGGGCACGCTGTGGCGGCAGAACCCCAACGAGAAGATCGTGATCTTCGCCACCTACCTCGGCACGGTGGACATGATCGCCCGCGAGATCGAGCAGACCTTTCCCGGCCAGGGCGTCGCCGTGCTGCGCGGCGGTGATCACGGTGCGAAGGTGGCGGCGGAGCGTCGCTTCCGCCTGAAGGACGGCCCGCGCGTGCTGGTCTGCACGGCGGCCGGGCGCGAAGGCATCAACCTGCAGTTCGCCCGCGTCTTGTTCAATTTCGACCTACCGTGGAACCCGATGGATATGGAGCAGCGCATCGGGCGCATCCATCGCTACGGCCAGAGCCATACCGCGCAGGTCTACAACCTCGTGCTGTCGGACACCATCGAAGGCCGCATCTTTTTGCTGCTCGACGAGAAGCTGACCGAGATCGCGCGCACGGTCGGCAAGGTGGATGAGCAGGGCAATGTGGCCGAAGACCTGCGTGCGCAGATTCTGGGGCAGTTGTCGGAACGCTTGAACTACGACCGCCTGTACCAGGAGGCGCTGTCCGACCCGGAGCTGAAGCGCACGCAGGTAGAGCTGGAGGCGGCGCTGTCGAACTCCCGCGAGGCGCGACAGGTGGTGTTCGACCTGTTCCAAAATCTCGACGGATTCAGTCTCGACGACTACAAGCCCTTCTCGGACGTGTCGTCTGGTCTGGATCGGTTGGTGCGCTTCCTCTCAGCGGCGGTCGCGGATCGCCAGCAGAAGTTGGTCAAAGTGGACGATGCGACCTACGACCTCGTCACCGCCGAAGGTACCCGCCGCGCCCGCTTCACACTGAGCCGCGAAGCCGCGACCAATCAGGACGATCTGCAGCTGATGGGCTTGGATCACCCCTTGGTGCAAGACGAGTTGGGTCGCTGGCGAAGCGTGCCGCCGGAGGAAGTCGGCATCGCCGTGTCCGGCGACGTCGACGAGCCAGTGCTGCTGTCGCTGTGGCTGGTTGAAGCATCCGCTGGCAAGGGCGAGCGCCGCGTGGTGGTGCAGCCCATCGCCGTCAAGCAGGACGGCACGCGCGTTCCAGCGGTCGAGCGCCTATGCGAGAAGTACCTGCGAGCGCCATCCGCCACGCGGACTTTCCAGCCGGAGCAACGGATCGACTTGTTTTCCGGGGTGGTCGAGCCGACCTTGCAACGGGAGCTGAAGCATAAAGGGGCGGCGAGCGGGGACGGCAGCTATTCGGCGGAGCTGATCGGCTACGTCGAAATCGCCGTAAGCGAGAACTGATGCTTGTAGCAGGCGAATTGGCTGGCCTTGAAGGCTGTGGCTATGTGGGGTGGCCACAGCCTTCGAGGCGAGGCCTAAGGGCTTGACGAGACGATTAATTGGTAGCACGCTCTCCTCACGGAGCCTAGAAACTCCGCACACAGCGGTACCCACCTCCGACAAACCGGTGGGTTTTTTTGTGCTTGCATGCTTTAGGCAGGTGCAACCGACGCAACGTCTGTGTCGGGAGGGCGGTGAATACAACACCCGCAAGGGGAATAAGCCCGCCGGCTGTGTGCGGTTTCTAGCCTCCCGACTTCCCGTCCGCCATTTGCGGCGGACGGCCACTTCATGGAAGGAGAGGCGACGATGTCGGAATACAGAGCGGACGATCTTGAAATGGCGGGCTATTTTCTGCCCGAAGAAAGCCAGTTCCAGCTGGTGCGGCTGGGCGAGTTCATCAAGTTCCTCGCAAGACTGGCAGAGCCACGCAGCGTGGCCGAAGAGCGGGAGGCCGCGCCGAAGGTGCGAGCGGGCGAGCTAGCGGTGTGCATGGAATTGCTCGCGGAGCAGATGGACATGGTGCTACGCGAGGTGTCGTGGACGGCGCAGCGTCAGTCTCCGTATCAGCCACAGGGCTACGGCGCCGATAGCGGGGCGCCATGACGGGTCCTCCTCTGCGGTAGGCGAGTCGCCATTCGCCCATGCTTGCAGTCTCCGGTCGACGGAGTCGCCGCTGTTGTGCAGCCCGTCGCTTGCGGCTACCGGCGCCACCGCGGCCGGGCCGATGCCGTGTCCGCACTGATACATGTGAAGAGGGCGTGCGGCAACTACATCGAACGCACCGGCACCGACTGCGCCTGCACGGTCTCCTGCTGTTGGCTACGTTGCAGTTCCTCTGACCTGACTTGCTGCTGCACCGCCTCCAGTTGCGCGAAGCGCTGTTCCGCCGGTACCGCGAGCGCGTCCTGTATGGGCATGTGCGCTCGGTGTGCGGCGGGGTCGGGCGATGGGTGGCCGGTGCGCCACAGGTGCACCACCTCGCCGCTGCCCAAGGTGGCGGTTGGCTTGTTGGCGGCGATCTTCAGGTCGTCCCTCGCCGTGAATCCCTTTTCGCCCGCCAGCAGCAACAGGCTTGCGCTCAGCCGCTCGCTGTTCTCGTCCCACGGTTTGCCTGCTTGTTGATCCAGCCCGCGCACGCCATCGCGAATCTTCTCGAACAACGGGGTGTCGGGATGTCCAGGGTCGCCCGGCTGGGTGCGTCCTGCTTGCGACGGGGCGAGCTCGGGCGTTGGACTGATGTGCTGGTGGGAATCCTGGGTGTGTTGCAGCAGGCCGGGTGTTGGCGGGGTCGTACTGGTATCCCAGAACGCCTGAGGGGTGGCTGTGCTGCCTTGCGGCAAAGCGATGCCGTTGCGCTCCAGCAAGGTCTCATTGAAGTGCAGGCGTTGCATGTTCAGATGCATTTGCGGCGCGACGCCGCGGATGGAGTGCGCGTTTTCTCTGTCGATCTTGATCGCGCGGCTCAGTGCCAAGGCGCCGTAGTAATTGGGGTAGTCCGAGTCGCCGTGATAGCCGATGCCGGTTGTCTGATCCACTGACAGGCCAGGCGTGCCTTTGGGAAGCTTGTCGAAGTAGTAGTGCCCTTGTGCGGCAATGTTCTCCGGCGTCATCGGGAGCGAACCGTCCGCATTGAAGCTGAGTCCTGGTCGTGCTCTGGCTTGACTAGGATTGGCCGGGTCTGCTTCGACAAAGTCCTTGATGCGGCTATTCGGAATGCCTTTCATGGCGGTCAGATCGACCTGAGGGTTGATCTGACGCTCTCGATCGATCAATGCGTTCCAGCCCGAAATTTGTGCCTTGGCCTCATCCTCCCGGTTTCTTGCAACCAGGTTTTCGATAGGAACCGTGTAGTCGTTGATCGGATTGTTGTCGCTGGCGATCGCCTTCACGGCGGAATCGAATTGACGATAGGCGCCGACCATCGGCACTTGATTGAAGGCGTGTTGGGTCTCGTGGCCCAGTACGAATGTCAGGTCGGTAGCGCCGTTCTGATTGAACCGGCTTGGCGATTGCCCCAGCGTAGTAGGCGGGATGCTCATCGTCTTGTTTGCAGGATTGAAGGTTCCGCCTGCGACAGTTCCGCTAAGAGGTGCAAAATTCTCAAGCAACATGTGCTGTTGCCGGTTGCTACTGGTGTTGCTGTCGATCGTGGTGACCGCTCGCTTCATTTCGGTGGCCAGTGCGGGAGAGCTGTTGATCGTCGCTTGCAGATTGGTGACCATGTCTTGGGTCACCGCATGGCTTTGCTGGTTGGCGTCTACATAGGTGGTGTGAGCGAAGCGTATGCTCATCTCCTGCAGACGCAGAGTACCGCGCAAATCTTCTGCAGCGGCGGAGCCGGGTTGGAGTGTGGGAAGGGTGACAACCCCGGACGACTTGTCGTAAGACCCGATCAACGATTGGGAGCCGCTTTGGCTCAATGCGAAGCCGCTCAAATGACCGTTGGCAGCTTCTTGATTCAGGCGCTGTGTAAGGTCCTGATCTGCAGCAATGGTTGCGCGCAACTGTGCTGCCTGATCGGCGGTGACTCCGGGCTGGCTGCCGAATCGCGCCAAGGCCGCCTGCAACTGTGCGTTAGCTTCTGGCATTGTCGTCACCCTTCTAGTTTGTGGAGGCTGATCGCTTCGATGCAGGTTCCGCCAGGTGCGTCTGGAGACTTCAGTGCTTTGTTCTGGGGGATGATTTGGATGTAAAGATCGTTGCGCGAATAATAGAAGGAAAGCGCCCAGCCGAACTCGTTGTAGGACGTTGGCTCGGGCTTGAAGCCGTGCTTCTTCAAGGAGTCATCGTAGTTTTTCAATATCAGGTCGCATGGCGGTGAATTTGCTTCATTTGTACCTCCTGCTGCGGATATTTCCAGATTTACATTCGAGTATCTTGGAAATTTCTCGTCGAAGTTGTAGGTGAGGTTGTACTTCCAGTTTTCTTGGGAATTCAGTACGTAGAACCCGGAATTTTTCGCTTCATCCCTGGTGAATGGGACGTCCATGAGCCGTTGCAGCGACTCCGCGGACAGGTCATCGAATTTGTCGATAGTCTCTATCATCGCTAGGAAGCGATGGCCCAGTTCGGCTGGCGTCATTTCCGTGTGCTCCTTCATGTTTCCTGCTTGTCGCTCGTTGGCTGCCAAGCCGGTGGTTGCGCAGGATGTTGATAGAAAGATGATTGCTATGGCCAATGGAATCGTTGAAGTTGCTTTCACGTTGCCTGCTCCATTTTTGCTGGCCTGGACGTTGCTTCTTCTTGCGCCGCACAACGACGTCGACCTCAAACGTTTATGTTTGGGTGTCCCATGGATGTCTTATTTTTGATCGGAGCAATGGTGCATACGCATCCACCATTTGCTTTGCATAAGCGTTAATAGCTCGTTGGCTTGCCGCTTTCGATAGGGTACTGCGCTGCCGGGCTGATGTCGTAGACCATGGGGATGGCACGGATCGCCTTCCGTTCAGGGCGTTTAGGGCCGACGCTGCGGATCTGCTGGACCATTGTGTCATCGGGGTGGTCGGCACGTGTGGGATCCGGTAAGTGCTGCCTTTCCTGCCCCTCCGCTGCGTGATACCGCAGCTCCTCGGTGCGTTCCGGCGACAGCATGCGGTTGCCGATGCCCGGTTCGAGGCGCCTAGGGAAGCGCTGCACCGGCACATCCATTAGTTCGCCGAAGGTGCGGTAGGCGGAGTTGCTGTTGATGGTCTCGCCGAAGACCTTGAAGCCGTAGTTCGGATAGTCGCGGTCCTGGGCGTTGAGTTCCTGCACGGCGCGCACCGCGGTGTTCCAGCGCTCCAGGATCTCGTGCTTGTCGCCGGTGGCCACCGTGCGTGACGGTTGGTCGTCGCGGATGTAGGTGGTGCTGTCGACCTTTTCGCCGATGGAGCGGGCGTACGCAGGATCGTGCGGGTAGTGCCAGGCGCGCAGCGAGTGCCGGGTTTCGTCGGTGCCGATGGGGATGGCCTGGCCGGTCTGGCGATCGGTGACCAGGCCATGCAGTTCCGCCACGGCCTTGCCGTGTTCTTCGCGCAGCACCCAGAAGGCGTGGCCGGCGATGCCGATGACGCCGAGCGAGCGGGCTTCGATGGCGTAATTGGGCATGGTCGTGTCCTTCCTTGGTCGCTGTACGGCGCGGGAGTCAGAACTATCGTGTGCTATTCGGGCTCACAGCGGCCGCGTGGCGACGCAGCGATCCAACGCGGTCTTGAGATCCTGCATCGCCTGGTCGGCGCCCAGGTCGACGAAGTAGGCGCCGGCGCCCTTGAGGGTGAGCTTGGCCTGGTTGGCGCCCGGTGGGCGCTCCAGGCGCAGGCGAAAGCCGCTGCGGTTGGTTTCGGGGAAGTCGCCCGATTCCAGGATGCCCTTGGCCAGGTCTTCGCGGGTAACCTTGGGCCAGGAGCTGCTGGTCTCCGACAGGGTGGCGATGCTGGATTCGGCGCAGTCGAACAGGCGCTGGTTGGGCAGGTCGGCCGGGACGCTCAGCACCGCCGAGGCCATGGGCGTCTTGCGGGCGGCGGCGGGCATGCTGCAGGCGCTGGCGACCAGCGCCAGGCCGGCGAATTGGGCGATGCGGTGCCATGGCGTCATGAGGACGTTCCTTGCGTGCGCGGTGGCGAGCTTCCTGCTCGGCGCATGATGCCGGATGCGTCTTGGGCTGTTGCGCGGTCAGCGCCGTGCGCGACGCCAGGCGATCAGGGCCACGGCAGCCAGGGCGGCGACGGTGCCGACGGCGGCGACCTGTGCCGCGCGCTTGGCGCGTTGTTCGCGCAGGCGCAGCGCGTCGCTGCTGGCGTCGTCGGCGGACAGCGGCGAGCGGTACACGCTGTGCGTGGCGGCGCGGCCGGAGATGGCGGCACGGCGCGCGGGCGGGGTCGGGGCACTGTCGGTAGCGGTGTCGTCCACGGCGTGGGCGGTGTCGGTGATCATGGTGGGTTGCATCCTTGGCGCTGCGTTCATGCGTGTCTGTCGATCGAGCGGTCGGTTGGTGGCTGACGCCCTATCTTTCCAAGCGCCACGTTAACGCGGCGCGGGGGAAAAGTAATGTGCAGACGCCCGGGTCCCGCTGGCGTTGGCTCAGCCGACCTGGCGGACCATCAGCAACACGCGGGTGCCGTAGGAATCGGCTTCCTGCACGGGCTGCCAGCCGTGGCGGGCGTACAGGCCGCCGTCCAAGTGCTCGGTCTGCAGGTACAGGGCGTCCAGGCCCAGGTCCGCGGCGTCTGCCAGGGCATGGGCGAGCAGGCGACCGGCGATGCCGCGCCCTCGATAGGCATCGGCGACGTACATGCCGCCCAACCAGTACGGATATTGCGGAAAGGCGTCCATTTCCCGGTCTTTCAGCTGCACCACGGCGATCGGCTGGGCGCCATCGAAGGCGGCCAGCCGCCGCGGCAGGCCATGCGCATCCGCGGCGCGCTGGAGTTGGCGCAGTTCGTCGTCCAGCGTGAAACCCGCTTCGCGGCCCCAGGCCGCGTGGTACCAGGCGGCGATCTGCGGCAGTTCCGGGGCGTGCTGGTCGAGATGACGGACGTTCATGCGTGCGAGCGTTGCGGTGGTGCGGGAACAGGGAAGTGTAAGCGGGGAACGCGCTTGAACCAGGGCAGGGCTGCACGGCAGCCCGCGTCCGTACGCGTTGTCGGCCGATCAGATACGCCATGGCTGCCACACGCGGCTTGAACGGTAGCCACGTCCACTCGTATCTCCACGCGCTCACGCCGGCAAGTTTGGCGATAATGCCGGCCTGTTCCGTCAGGATCGCCGCATGACCGCTCTCACCGAACGTTACGCGCGCGCCGTGGACTACGCGCGCATCGCCCACGCCGGCCAGTTCCGCAAGGGCGGCACGGTGCCGTATCTGAGCCACGTGCTGGGCGTGTCGACGCTGGTGCTGGAGGCCGGCGGCGACGAGGACCAGGCGATCGCGGCGCTGCTGCACGACGTGGTGGAGGATTGCGGCGCCGGCCATGAGGGCGTGATCCGCGCGCAATTCGGCGAGGCGGTGGCGGACATGGTGATGGCGTGTACCGACGCCACGGCCGAGCGCAAGGCGGTGCCCGCGGACGTGCCGGCCAAGCGCCGCGACTGGCGCATCCGCAAGCAGGCGTACCTGGCGCATCTGGCGCTGGCCCCGGATGCGGTGCTGTTGGTGTCGGCCTGCGACAAGCTCTACAACGCGCGCAGCATCGTCGCCGACCTGGAAGATCCCGAGGTCGGTGCGGCAGTGTTCGAGCGCTTCACTGCTGGGCGCGACGGCACGTTGTGGTACTACCAGGCGCTGCATGCGATCTACGCCGAACGCGGTGTGGCGGTGCTGCGCGCCTTCGCCAGTGCGGTGACGCGGATGCAGGCGCTGGCCGCGCGCGACGAGGATGCCGACACGCTGGTGGCGCCCGTGGTGGGTTGATCTCCGCCTCAACGGCGCTGCGTGCCGCTACGCTACCGAACACGCCGCAGCAAAGTCGCCGCGACACGCTCGTGGCAGCCGACCGGCTAAGCTTGCGCGCTCCTTCGCGTTGCCGGTCCCGCCCATGTCCACGCCTTCTGCTTCCGCCGCTTCCGGCTTCGTGCGCGTCCGCGGTGCGCGCGAGCACAACCTCAAGGATGTGGACGTGGAGCTGCCGCGCGATGCGCTGGTGGTGTTCACCGGCGTGTCCGGTTCGGGCAAGTCGTCGCTGGCGTTCGGCACGCTGTTCGCCGAGGCGCAGCGGCGCTATCTGGATTCGATCTCGCCGTATGCGCGGCGCCTGATCGACCAGGCCGGCGTCGCCGATGTGGACGCCATCGACGGCCTGCCGCCGGCGGTGGCGCTGCAGCAGCATCGCGGCGCGCCGAGCACGCGCTCGTCGGTCGGCAGCGTCACCACCATCTCCAATTCGCTGCGCATGCTGTATTCGCGCGCCGGCACCTATCCGCCGGGGCAGGACATCATCCATGCCGACGGCTTCTCGCCGAACACGCCGGCCGGCGCCTGCCCCACCTGCCACGGGCTGGGACGCATCTACGACGCCACCGAGGCGTCGATGGTGCCGGACCGTTCGCTGAGCATCCGCGAGCGGGCGGTGGCGGCGTGGCCGCCGGCCTGGCACGGGCAGAACCTGCGCGACATCCTCACCACGCTCGGCCACGATGTCGACGTGCCGTGGGCGAAGCTGCCGAAGAAGACCCGCGACTGGATCCTGTACACCGACGAGCAACCGACCGTGCCGGTGTACCCGGGTTTCAGCCTGGCCGAGACCCAGCGTGCGCTCAAGCGCAAGCAGGAGCCGGCGTACATGGGCACCTTCAGCAGCGCGCGCCGTTACGTGCTGCATACCTTCGCCAGCACGCAGAGCGCGCTCATCAAGAAACGCGTGGCGCAATACCTGATCAGCACCGCGTGCCCCAGCTGCGACGGCAAGCGGCTGCGCCGCGAGGCGCTGTCGGTGACCTTCGCCGGGCTGGACATCGGCGCACTGTCGCAGCGCCCGCTCGGCGAGGTGGCCGACCTGCTGCGGCCCGCGGCGGAAGGCCGCCTGCAGGGCCGCTCACGGCATCCCGAGCAGGCGCTGGCCGCGCAGCGCATCGCCCAGGACCTGCTGGCGCGGATCCAGGTGGTGGAGGCGTTGGGCCTGGGCTATCTGACCCTGGAACGCAGTACGCCGACGCTGTCGCCGGGCGAACTGCAGCGGCTGCGCCTGGCCACGCAGATCCGCTCGCAGCTGTTCGGCGTGGTCTACGTGATGGACGAGCCGTCGGCAGGCCTGCATCCGGCCGACACGCAGGCGTTGCTGGGCGCGCTTGACCAGCTCAAGGGCGCGGGCAATTCGCTGTTCGTGGTCGAGCACGAGATCGACGTGATCCGTCATGCCGACTGGATCGTCGATGTCGGCCCCGGTGCCGGCGAGCACGGCGGGCAGGTGCTGTACAGCGGTCCGCCCGCGGGATTGGCGCAGGTGCAGGCCTCGTCCACGCGCCGCTACCTGTTCGCCGAACCGCACGCCGCTGCGCAGGCGCCGCGCTCGCCGGCGGGCTGGCTGCAGTTGCGCGAGGTCAGCCGCAACAACGTGGTCGCGCTGGACGTGGACATCCCGCTGGGCGTGTTCACCACGGTCACCGGCGTGTCCGGCTCGGGCAAGTCCTCGCTGGTCAGCCAGGCGCTGGTGGAGTTGCTGGGCACGCAACTGGGGCAGGCGCCGGCCGAGGCGGAGGAGGAACTGGATCCGCTGGAGCGCGGTGCGCGTGTCGCCACCGATGGCTACATTGCCGGCGGCCTGGAACACGTACGGCGGCTGGTGCAGGTGGACCAGGCGCCGATCGGGCGCACGCCCCGCTCCAACCTGGCGACCTACACCGGCCTGTTCGACCATGTGCGCAAGCGTTTTGCGGCCACGCCGGCAGCGCGCAAGCGCAAGTACGACGCCGGGCGCTTTTCGTTCAACGTCGCCAAGGGCCGCTGCGAGACCTGCGAAGGCGAGGGTGCGGTGAGCGTGGAGCTGCTGTTCATGCCTAGCGTGTATGCGCCGTGCCCCACCTGCCATGGCGCGCGCTACAACGCCAAGACGCTGGAGATCGAACTGCGCGGCCAGAACATCGCACAGGTGCTGCGCATGACCGTGGCGCAGGCGCTGGATTTCTTTGCCGACGATGCGGCGATCGCGCGGCCGCTGCAGGTGCTGATGGAGGTGGGCCTGGGCTATCTGCGCCTGGGCCAGCCGGCCACCGAACTGTCCGGCGGCGAGGCGCAGCGGATCAAGCTGGCCAGCGAGCTGCAGCGCGCACAGCGCCGCGGCACCGTGTACGTGCTGGACGAACCCACCACCGGCCTGCATCCGGCCGACGTGGACACGCTGCTGCGGCAATTGCACGGGCTGGTGGAGGCGGGCAACACCGTGGTGGCGGTGGAGCACGACATGCGCGTGGCCGCGGCCAGCGACTGGATCATCGACATGGGGCCAGGCGCGGGCGGGGCGGGCGGCAAGGTCGTGGCGGCGGGCGTACCGGGAGTGGTGGCGACGCATGCAGGCAGCCGAACGGCGCCTTTCCTGGCTGCGGAATTGGCGGGGTAGGCGCGCGCGTCGCGGCGCGTGGTCTTCGTCAGTTCCGACACGGCGAGGGCATGCCGGAATGCACGAGGATGCAGTCGCAGCGAGCGAAGCCTGCCGGGTGCCAGACCCTGCAAAGCGTCGGGACTGAAGTCCCTCCCACAGTGCACCCAGGTAAGGCTCCGCACGGCTCTGCGGGAACGGCTCCGAGTAGTCTGAAAGCCGCCTGGAGCCGCTCCCGCAATGAGGTCTCATGCCGCGTCGCGCATCGCGCATCGCGCATTGTGACGCGACAGCCCGCAGTGCCGCCGACGTGAAACGCCGCCCACGTTGGCCACGCGTCGGCCACGGTGGCGACCGCGTGGCCGCCACCGCCAGCGGTTGCCGCGGCGGCGATCAGCCCAGCAGTTCGAAGCTGGCCGTCAGTCCCGGTGCCTGCGCCGAAGGCGCGACCCACAGATCGAACTGGCCCGGTTCCACCGTCGGCTTGAGCGCCTGGCCCACGAACAGCAGATCCTCGCGGCGCAGCACGAAGTCCACGCTGGCGCTGCCGCCGGCCGGCACCGCGACCTTGCGGAAATCCTTCAGTTCGCGCACCGGGCGGGTGATGCTGGCGCTGCGGTCGCGGACGTACAGTTGCACCACTTCCTCGGCGTCGCGGTGGCCGCGGTTGTGGATGCGTGCGGCGATCTTCAGCGTGCCGCCGGCGGCCAGCCGCGACGTGCTCAAGGTCAGTTCGCCGTACTCGATGCGGCCATAGGTCAGGCCGTGGCCGAACGGGAACAACGCGGTGTTGGAGATCGTGCGGTAGTGGGTGGTGAAGGGCGTCAGCGCGTTCGGGCGCGGATCCGGGCGACCGGTGGGCTTGTGAGCGTAGTAGTACGGCGACTGCCCGGATTCGTGCGGGAAGCTCACCGGCAGGCGCCCGGAGGGGCCGTGCACGCCGAGCAGGATGTCGGCCAGCGCCGGGCCGGAGGCCGAGCCGAGGAACCAGCTGACCAGGATCGCCGGCGCGTCCAGCACCGCGCCGTCGAGCACCAGCGCACGGCCGTTGCTGAGCACCACCACCACCGGCGTGCCGGTGGCCGCCACGGCGGCCAGCAGCGACTGCTGCGCGCCGGGGATGCTGATGTCGGTGCGCGACTGCGCTTCGCCGGAGTAGCGCAGCGGTTCGCCGATCGCCAGGATCGCCACGTCGGCGGCGGTCGCCGCGGCCACCGCTGCCTGCACGCCGCCGGGCAGTGCGTGTTCGAACGCGCAGCCTTCCACCACCTGCAACGTGGCCGGATCGGCGAGTTGCGCGCGCAGGGCCGTGGCCAGGTCGTTGCCGCTGTCGTCGCCGCCGAACAGCGTCCACGGTCCGGCGCTCTCCACCCAGTTGCTGGCCATCGGCCCGATCAGGGCGATGCGCTGGCCCTGGCGCTTGAGCGGCAGCAGTTCGCCCTCGTTCTTGAGCAGCACCACCGATTTGCGCGCGGCCTCGTGCGCCAGCGCCAGCGTCTCCGGGCGCCGCTGCCGCGCCTGCGCGCGCTCGGGCACGATGCGCAGGAACGGGTCGTCGAACAGGCCCAGCGCGGCCTTGAAGCGCAGCACGCGGCGCACCGCGTCGTCAAGCCGCGCCATCGGCACCGCACCGTCGGCGACCAGGCCAGGCAGGTGCTGCAGGTACAGCCCGCTCTGCATGCTGATGTCCACGCCGGCCAGGAACGCCAGCCGCGCCGCGTCGCGCGCATCGCGGGCGTAGCCGTGCGCGACCAGTTCCAGGTCGCCGGTGTAGTCGGAGACGACCAGGCCGCTGTAGTTCCACTCGCCGCGCAGCACCTGGCTCAGCAGCCAGGTGTTGGCGGTGGCGGGCACGCCGGACAGCTCGTTGAAGGAGGCCATGGTGGTCACCGCGCCGGCGCCGAAGGCGGCCTGGAACGGCGGGAAATACACCTCGCGCAGGGTGCGCTCGGAGATGTCGACGGTGTTGTAGTCCAGGCCGGCCTCGGCCGCGCCGTAGGCGGCGAAGTGCTTGGCGCAGGCGGCCAGCGCATCGGCATGGTCGATGCCCTCGCCCTGGAAGCCGCGCACGCGGGCCTCGGCGAAACGCCGGCCCAGCAGCACGTCCTCGCCGCTGCCTTCCACGCCGCGGCCCCAGCGCGCATCGCGGGCGATGTCGACCATCGGCGCGAAGGTCCAGTCGATGCCGACCGCGCTGGCTTCCAGTGCGGCGGCACGCGCGGTGCGTTGCGCCAGCTCCGGCTCGAAGCTGGCGGCTTCGCCCAGCGGCACCGGGAACACGGTGGTGAAGCCGTGGATCACATCGGCGGCGAACAGCATCGGGATCTTCAGCCGGCTCTCCAGCGCGGCCTGCTGCAGTTGCTGGTGCCAGCGCACGTTGGAGCCGTTGAAGATGCCGGTCAGGCGTCCGGCGCGCGCCGCGGCCAACTGGCCCTCGGCGGTGGGGCGCACGTTGACCGGATTGGCGGCGGCCGCCGCATCGGTCTGCTGCGCCGAACCGAACAGGGTCAGCTGCCCGGCCTTCTCTTCCGGCGTCATCCGCGCGATCAGCGCATCGATGAAGGCCGGCGTCTTCGCTGGCGTGCGCGGCAGGGCCAGGCCCATCGGCACGTGCGACAGCAACGCGAACGAACCGGCGCCGAGCAACAGCCCGCGCCGCGTGGTACGAAACGTCATCGGCAAATCCCCTGTTTGGACCCCGATGGTCACGCTACCTCATCGGGAGCGAGAAGTTGTGATGCGGTGCACGATAATCGTGGGTCGGCAGGCGCGCTCCCTGGAACATCACCGTGCAGCCGCGTGATCGCGATGGGGCGACCGGCAGGGGCGATGCCGTCGCCCACGTGGGCGTAGACGTCGCGCTTGGCGCAGCCGCGTCTTGCTTGCTCAGCCCGCTACCAATCCAGCGTTTCCAGAAAGCGCGCGGCCTCGACGTCGCTGCCCAGATAGGCGGCCAGCGACGCGGCGACCGCGTTGCGGGCAGTGGCGCACAGCGCGGCGCTGTCGTCGAATGCGGCATCGCCGAGTTCGGCCATAGTGTTGGCCATGGTCGCCAGACCACCGAATGCGATCTCCAGGCTGGCGGCCAGCGGTCGGGGGCGCCATGCGCCGGCCCCGTGGAACGCGAACAGCACGCCGCCGTTGGCGGTGTCGAGGATGACAGGGTCCGCGCCCTGGTCCGCGATCACCAGCCAGTGGTCGCGCCAGGCGGCAATGGGCTTGCCGTCGATCGCGTTCCAGCGGTAGCCGGCCTGCAGCGCCCACAGCTTGCACAACGGCGGAATGTCGAGCGGGTTGCCGCCGAGTTGTAGCGACAGGCCGGTCGGGCCGGCCGTGGCGTCGTGGATGTCGCCCCATGGCCCCACCTGCGCATAGAAGTCGGCGAGCGCCTGTGGCAGCGGCAGCGTGCCCTGCCAGTCGGATGCAGGTTGCGGACGCAGTTCGCCCCAGGAGGCGAGCAGCGTGCGGAGGGTGGCGTAGGACATCGGGCGTGTGGCGACAGTCGACCTGAGGCGCATTATGCCCGGCGCGTGTCGTGCGCCGTGTGCGTGATGCCGTGCCGGCAGCGCTTGCAACGGGCACCTGGCGCGTGCGGCGCTGCGGCCGACGACAGGGCTGGTTGTCCAGCCCGATGTTCTGCGCCGCGCTGGCTTGCGGCACGTGGACCAGCTCGTGCGGCACCTGCCGCGATGCTGTCGGGGTCCCATTGCAGGCGCACATCGGACCGCTCGATCGCGTCTTTCCACGCGACCTGACTGGCGAAGCGCGCCGGATCGAAGGTCGACGGGGCCGTGGCACGCAGTAGGGGGTCGAAGCAGGCGCGTGGCAGCAGGATCGCCAGGATCCGCTCCTGTCATTGCTTCCGCGCCCAACCGGCGCGGGACATCATCCACAGGAAATTCGGCTTGATCCAGCTCATCCGGTGGTAGCTGAACTCGCCGCCGAAGCGCTGGTGGTCCATGGCGAACTGCGCAATCGCAGGGCGATCCACCTGGTAGACATCGATCGCATCGGTGTCGAAGCACGACAGGATGTCACGACCCCGGCGCGGCCAGGTGAGCTGCAAGGCAGCGCAAGGAACGGGATGCAGCGTCGCGCAGCCTGCGTCGTCGCAGCAACGTCGTCGATCCGCTGTCGCGTCTCCCGTGCCGGCCGGATGCCGCGCGATGCGTTCGCCTGGATCGGGACGCCAGCCGTAACGCCTCTCAGGGCTGAAGCCTCGACGGCAGGCGCGTTTGCGCGGAGGTGCCTGCCGCCGTGAGAGCGGCGCTGACTTCCTGTGGGATCCAGTTGCCCGCCGGCGTCGTCGAAAGGCATGCCCAGCGGGACACGCAACGAGCAGGGCCGATCCATGCAGCGCCCTGGGTGCTTTCGCGCGTGCGGCCGCACTGAATCACTCAGCCTGCGCTCGCCTCCAGACTCGCGCGCTGAGACCCGCACTGGCTACCCTGGTGCACCCCGTTCCTCGGAGCCCCCATGAGCCGACGTTCCGGCAGCGCCGATCTGCCCCTGCACGGCGGTCGCGTGCCGCACTGGCTGGGCGCGCGCATGACCCGGCTCGGCGCGGTGATGTGCCAGGCCATCGTGCACAGCTATGGCCGCGACGAATTGCTGCGGCGCCTGGCGCATCCGTTCTGGTTCCAGTCGCTGGGGGCGGTGATGGGCATGGACTGGCATTCCTCCGGCATCACCACCAGCGTGCTGGGCGCGCTCAAGCGCGGCCTGGCGCCGCTGTCCGGCGAACTGGGCATCCACGTGTGCGGCGGCCGTGGACGGCATTCGCGGGCCACGCCGGACGAGCTGCAGGCGGTGGGCGAGCGCACCGGCCTGGACGGCGCGGACCTGGCGCGGGTCAGCCGCCTGGTGGCCAAGGTCGACAGCGCCGCGGTGCAGGACGGCTTCGACCTGTACCTGCACGGTTTCATCGTCAGCGACGACGGGCGCTGGGTGGTGGTGCAGCAGGGCATGCACGGTGCGCGCAAGCAAGCACGCCGCTACCACTGGCTGTCGGAAGGCCTGAGCAGCTTCGTCGATGCACCGCATGCGGCGATCGACGGCCCGCGCCAGGGCCACATCGTCAATCTCGCCGATCATCGCGCCGCCGCCGCGCGTGCGGCGCAGGTGGAGCTGTTGCAGACGCTGGCACCGGAGCGCATCGCCCGCGAATACGCCGCGCTGGAGGCCGCGCAGACGCCGGCATCGGCCGCCACGGCGCCGACCCACGCCGCGCAGGGGCGGGGCGCCACCGCGCCGGCCGCCGATGCGCTGTTCGCGGAGACCGGCGACCTGTTCGCGCCGGCGGCCGCCACGGTGCCCGAGCGCCGGCCGGCCGACCTGCCGCATCTGTCGCTGCCCGACCACCACGACGTGCGCGGCAGCGACATCGTGGTGCGGCGACTGCACGGGGCGCTGGCC
This sequence comes from Xanthomonas sp. LF02-5, assembly GCF_034105325.1. Lineage (NCBI taxonomy): Bacteria > Pseudomonadati > Pseudomonadota > Gammaproteobacteria > Lysobacterales > Lysobacteraceae > Xanthomonas > Xanthomonas sp. LF02-5. Next base: position 721,115 of record NZ_JAXGGF010000001.1, read on the forward strand.
GCCGCTGCCGAATGCGGGCCACGCGATTTCGCCGACCTGCTGCAGGTGCCGGGCGTTGGTGCGCGCACGGTGCGCGCGCTGGCGCTGGTGGCCGAGGTGCTGCACGGCGCGCCGTGCCGTTTCAGCGATCCGGCACGGTTCTCGCTGGCCCATGGCGGCAAGGACCGGCATCCGTTCCCGGTGCCGACGCGGGTCTACGACCACACCATCGGCGTGCTCAAGACGGCGGTGGCGCAGGCCAAGCTGGGCCGCGAAGAGAAACTGGACGCGATCCGCCGCCTGGACGCGCAGGCGCGCCTGCTCGAACCGGCCGCGCGCGGGCCGTCGGTGGACGACTACATCGCCGAAGAGCGCGCGCAATCGCATGCCTATGGCGGGCGCAGTGTGTTCGGCTGGGAGCCGGCGCCGGAGGCTGTGGCGGAGCGGCGCGCCGCACGCGCAAAGTAAGAGCTCGGCTAGTGGTCTGGGTACGACGCGATCGAACCGGCTGTCGGGTGTCGTGCAGGCGTCGACGGCGATTCGCCCGCAATGCGCGAATCCATCTGCGCAACCGACCTCGTTGCAGTCGGGACTGAAGTCCCTCCCACAAGCAGGGACTTGTGGTCAGCGCTGCCGTCGGCACTCGCGCACAAGATCACGGTTGCGCCTCTCCGGGAGTCCGCTGTCATGCGATAGCGCTGGTCGGAGGAGGGGACGCGGTCTGAGCGCGTGCCAGGTTCCTCCCGTTCGAGCGATCGCCCGTATCATGGCCGCCCCCGGCGCACGGCGTCGGGGGCTCCGAACGACGCGTACGCCGAAGGACGTTTTCCCCAGCATGTGGTCTGCCATCAGCAACTTCGGCGACGCGGCGATGACGCTGCCGCTCGCGCTCGTCTGCGCACTGTGGCTGGCGCTGGGTAGCGCGGGATGGCGTGCCGCGGCGACGTGGCTTGGCCTGCTGGCGAGCGCCGCGGCCCTGGTCGGGGCGACCAAGATTCTCTACGCCGGCTGTGGGGTGGAGCTGCGCGCGCTGCAGTTCCGGGTGATCAGTGGACACACCATGCTCGCCGCCTGCGTATGGCCGATGGTCTGCATGCTGTGTCTGCGCGCCCGTCCGCGGCCGCGGCTGGCGATCGCCTGCGGTTTCGCCATCGCCAGCGTGATCGCCATTGCCCGCGTCTACGCGCGAGCGCACAGCCTGTCCGAGGTCGCGGCCGGTGTGGTGGTCGGGGCGGCGGCGACGGCGTGCTATCTGCAGTGGCGCGGTGCGCCGCAGCTGCCCGCGCACCTGCGCATGTACGCCATCGTGTCGGTGGTCCTGGTCGGCGCGTTGATGTACGGACGACACGCGCCGATCCAGCATGCCATCCAGACCTATTCGCCGGCGTTGTGCGGTCGCGACAGCTGATGGCGCCGTCTTCCGCGTGCAGGCATATGCACGTGCGCTTCGCCTGTCGTATGCCTGCTCTTGATCTGCGCGTTGCTACACCCGGAGCCGATGGCCGTCGTGGCCGCTTTCAGGAGATGTATCGATGCCGGAGCAATCCACCACCACCCGTGCGCGCCGCGCCAAGCGCGAAGGCAAGGCCGGCACGACCCAGGCCGGCGAGTTCGTGCGCGAGGAAATCGACCGCGTGCGCGAGGGCAAGACCCAGGTGAAATCGACCAAGCAGGCGATCGCCATCGGCCTGTCCAAGGCGCGCCGCGCCCGGGTCAAGACCGGCGCGTCGAAGACCGCGTCGAAAGCCACCAGGAAGAAGGTTGCCCAGGAAGAGGCCAAGGGCGGCAAGCAGGCCAAGCCGTCGCCAACGCGCTCGCGCGGCGCCAAGAAGGCGCTGAAGACCGCCAGCAAGGGCAAGAGCGCGACGCAGACCGTGGGCAGCCAGGCGCTGTCGACGCAGACCAAGCGCGCGGCGAAGAAGCGTAGCGCCAGCAGCCGCTCGGCCGCGGCGAAGAAGGCCGCGCAGACCAAGGGCGCGACGGTGCGCAAGAGCGCGGCCAAGAAGGCCGCGAAGACCCGGGCCAAACAGGCCGGCACGCGGACGGCCGCCGCGAAGAAGATCTCGGCGAAGACCGCTTCGGCCAGGAGGGCGCCGGCCAAGAAGGCCGCGAGCAAGAAGGCGGCGAGCAAGACTTCTTCGGCAAAGAAGACTGCGACCAAGAAGACGGCCTCGAAGAAGACGGCATCCAGGAAGACAGCGTCGAAAAAGTCGACGGCGGAAACCTCGGTCGCGAGGAAGACGCCAGCGAAGAAGAGCGCATCCAGCAAGCGTAAGACCAGCAAGCGCGCAGGCAAGACATCGTCCGCGCGCACACGCAGTTCGCGCTCGAGCGGCTAGTCGCTCCATGGCGCGCGGCGGCGGATGCCACCGCCGCGCGTCGACGCATCCGCGATCGGCGCGACTCGCCGGGGTCTTACAGTTCGGTGTACTTGGTGATGCGGCCCTTGGCGCGCTCCACCGGATACTTGGCGGCGTTGGTCAGCATCTTGCGCTGCGCGGCGTCGATCGGATCGATCTCCAGCTTGTCGCACAACTGGACCAGATACAGCAGCACGTCGGCGATCTCGCTGCCGACCTGCTGCTTTTTTTCTGCAGACAGTTGCTTGCTCTGCGCATCGTCCAGCCACTGGAAGTGCTCCAGCAATTCCGCCGCTTCCACCGACAGCGCCGCGGCGAGATTGCGCGGACTGTGGAACTGACCCCAGTCGCGGGCGTCGGCGAAGGCGCGCTGGGCGGCCTGCAGGTCGTGGAGGCTGTCGGGCATGGCATCGGCTCGCAGTGGGGACGGCGCATGGTAAAGCAGCAATCACGCGCGCAGGCACTGCGGTCGCGACATCGGACTCACGGCGTGGTCACCGACGATGCACGGCATCGGCGGCGACACTGCGGGCACGTGTTCGCAGACGAAAGGACCTACCCATGCAAGCTCTGACCTATCACGGCACCCGGGACGTGCGCGTGGAAACCGTTCCCGACCCGGTGCTGGTCGAGACCGACGACATCATCCTGCGCGTCACCGCCACCGCGATCTGCGGCTCGGACCTGCATCTGTACCGCGGCAAGATTCCCGATCTGCACACCGGCGACGTGCTCGGGCACGAGTTCATGGGCGTGGTGGAAGACGTCGGCCCGGACGTGCAGCGGGTGAAGAAGGGCGACCGCGTGGTGATCCCGTTCGTGATCGCCTGCGGCGAATGCTTCCATTGTCGCCTGACCGAATATGCCGCCTGCGAGACCACCAACACCGGCAAGGGCGCGGCGCTGAACCAGAAGGGCATCCGCCCGCCGGCGGCGCTGTTCGGCTACAGCCATCTGTACGGCGGCGTGGCCGGTGGCCAGGCGGAGTACGTGCGCGTGCCCAAGGCCAATGTCGGCCCGTTGGTGGTGCCGGACGTGCTGCACGACGAGCAGGTGCTGTTCCTGTCCGACATCCTGCCCACCGGCTATCAGGCCGCGGTCAACGCGGGCGTGCGTCAGGGCAGTACCGTGGCGATCTTCGGCGCCGGCCCGGTCGGGCTGATGACCGCGGCCTGCTGCCGCATGCTCGGCGCCGAGCGCATCTTCATGGTGGATCGCTATCCGTACCGGCTCGACTTCGCGCAGCGCACCTACGGGGTGATTCCGCTGAACTTCGAGGAGATCGACGATCCGGCCGACATCATCGTCGGCCAGACCGACGGGCGTGGCGTGGATGCCAGCATCGACGCGGTAGGCTTCGAGGCCAAGGGCAGCACGGTGGAGACGGTGATGGCCACGCTGAAGCTGGAAGGCAGCAGCGGCACGGCGCTGCGCCAGTGCATCGCCGCCACCCGCCGCGGTGGCACGGTCAGCGTGCCGGGCGTGTATGCCGGTTTCATCCACGGTTTCCTGTTCGGCGACGCCTTCGACAAGGGGCTGAGCTTCAAGATGGGCCAGACCCATGTGCAGCGTTTCATGCCCGAACTGCTGGAGCACATCGGCGAGGGCCGGCTGCGGCCCAACGAGATCATCACCCACCGACTGAGCCTGGCCGAGGCGGCGCAGGGGTATTCGATCTTCGACAAGAAGGAGCAGGATTGCCGCAAGGTGATCCTGACGCCGTGACCGGGGTGTGGCCGGGTGCCCCATGGCGGGTCACCCGGCCCCGGGCCCGCGCCTGAAGGTGTCGGAACGGGCGTAAAGCATGGTGCGTTGCACAACCTGCGAGGCGGTCCTGCGCGCCTGGGCATGGGCGTTCGGCCTGCCTGGCGCGAATGGGGGACATAGCGCCAACCGTCCGTCGCGAGCAGGTGAAGATTTCACGCCTCCTTCACCTTGCTCCGATGTAGACGCGCCGCCCCGAGGCTCGGGATAAGTTTTTCCCGCCGTCGCTGTCAGGCGGCCACGCGGGAGTGGCCCGCCCGCTTCTTGTCAAGTGCGTGACAAGCTTTTTGACCGCGAATCAATCACTTGGATGTTCCGGTGTGGTGAGGGTGGCATCGGCGGCTTGTCCACAGGGGGTGTGGATGACTTCTGCATAAGGTTGTGGATAAGGCCGATGCCGGCCCGTGACACAACAGTGTCAAGAGGGGTGGCGAAAAATTGACCAGGCGATTTTGCGGCCGCCAGTGGGCCGCACCTTGGGGCCTGTGCCGGGACCTCGCAGGGGGCATATCCGGGTCGCGGTCGGGGCGGTGGCGACGGGCGCCGATCGCCTCGCGGTCGTATCTGTGCCTGTGCGGCACGGCAGTCCGGAGCACGCGCGGGCGCGACCATCAGGCGAGGGTGTGGCTGCCCCGGGGCGATGGCAGCGCCAGCGTGCCGAAGATCCTGGATCGCGACCAGCGTGTGGCCCCGGGTTCCGCGTGAAGCCGGCGCCCTGTCAGCTTTCCCGGCATCGCCATGGCGCCAGCCCTGCGGCGCCATGGCGGGAACCGCTGCCCTGCTCAGGCCAGCAGGCGCAGCTTCGGCTCGCGGTTCCACTGCCGGGTTTTGGCCGCGGTCACGAAGCCCTTGCTGTCGCTGGCTTCGACCACCCCGGCATCCTTCTGCACATTGCCGGCCTTCAGCAGCGGCTGCGCGCCGGCGTCGGCGGCGATCGCCTTGAGGTGGGCGAAGGCGTTGCTGACGAAGTCGATGGCGGCCGACTCCTTGCTCAGCCGCTTGCCGGCCTCGGCCGACAGCACTACCGCCACCGCGTCGAACACGAACGAGGGTGTGCCGGCCAGCTGGCCGTCGGCGGCCAGGCGCTTGCCGTCGCTGAGGACGGCGCCGCCGAGCTTGGGCGCGACGATCTTGACCGCGGCACCGGCGTCGGTGGCGGCCTTGCGCAGGTCGCGCACCAGTTTCGCGTCCGAGCCCTCGTCGATCAGGATGCCGATCGCGCGGCCCTGCAGGGTCGGCTTCATGCGGCCGATGAGCTGCAGCGCCGGCGACAGCGGCAGGTCCTGCGGCGCGACCGCGGCCGGCGGCGCCGGCGGCAGCGCGTCCAGGCCGAGGCCGTCGGCGACGCGTTGTGCCAGCTTGGGATCGACGTGGCGCAGGTGCCCGACCACTGCCTCGCGCACGTGCGCGGTATCGACCTTGGACAGCTCGAACACCAGCGCCGAGGCCACGTGCGCCTGTTCCGGCTGCGTCTGGCTGCGGTAGAACATCCGTGCCTGGCTGTAGTGGTCGGCGAAGCTCTCGGCACGCACGCGGCCCTTGGCGCCATCGTCGGGCTGGGTGCGGTGGCTGACGAAGCCGCGCGCGGTCTCGCGCGGGCTGTCGGCCTGCAGCGAGCTGGGTTCGTAGGCGACGCGGCCCTTGGGCACGCCCATCTGCATGTGGCCGTCGCGCTGCATGTTGGCGAACGGGCACTTCGGCGCGTTGATCGGCAACTGGTGGAAGTTCGGCCCGCCAAGGCGGCTGAGCTGGGTGTCCAGGTACGAGAACAGGCGGCCCTGCAGCAGCGGGTCGTTGGAGAAGTCGATGCCGGGCACGATGTTGGCCGGGCAGTACGCCACCTGCTCGGTCTCGGCGAAGAAGTTGTCCGGCCAGCGGTCCAGCACCATGCGCCCGACGATCTGCAGCGGCACCAGCTCCTCCGGGATCAGCTTGGTGGCGTCCAGGTGGTCGAACGGGAAGGCGTCGGCCTGTTCCTGGGTGAACAACTGCACGCCCAGTTCCCATTCCGGGAAGTCGCCGCGTTCGATCGCCTCGAACAGGTCGCGGCGGTGGAAGTCCGGGTCGGCGCCGGCCAGCTTCACCGCCTCGTCCCAGATCGTGGACTGCAGGCCGAGCTTGGGCCGCCAGTGGAACTTGACGAAGGTGCTGCGGCCTTCGGCGTCGAGCAGGCGGAAGCTGTGGATGCCGAAGCCTTCCATCATGCGCAGCGAGCGCGGGATGGTGCGGTCGCTCATCGCCCACATGATCATGTGCAGCGATTCGGGCATCAGCGAGACGAAGTCCCAGAATGTGTCGTGCGCGCTGGCCGCCTGCGGGAAGCCGCGGTCCGGCTCCATCTTCACCGCGTGGATCAGGTCGGGGAACTTCAGCGCGTCCTGGATGAAGAACACCGGGATGTTGTTGCCCACCAGGTCCCAGTTGCCTTCCTTGGTGTAGAACTTGACCGCGAAGCCGCGCACGTCGCGTGGCGTGTCCACCGAGCCGGCGCCGCCGGCGACGGTGGAGAAGCGGGTGAACACCGGGGTCTTCACTCCGACCTCGGTGAGCAGCGCGGCGGTGGTGTACTTGGCCAGCGACTTGGTCAGTTCGAAGTAGCCGTGTGCGGCGCTGCCGCGTGCGTGCACGATGCGTTCGGGAATGCGCTCGTGGTCGAAGTGGGTGATCTTTTCGCGCAGGATGAAGTCTTCCAGCAACGTCGGCCCGCGCGGCGTGGCGCGCAGCGAGTTCTGGTTGTCGGCGACCGGAATGCCCTGGTTGGTGGTCAGCGGCGGATGCGTGCCGCCGGCCTGCTGGTGCAGTTCGTCGCCATGGCCGCGCTGATCGGCGGGCGCGGCGGTGGACGTGGGGGCGGTGGACGATGCGGAATCGCTGGGCGTGCGCTTGCGGCTGGCCATGGGAGATCGCTCCGGTGCGTGGCGGAAGAAGGCGTCGCGGTGGGGTGCCCGGTGCGTGAGGATGCGGGCGCGGCGGAAGTCCCGATCCTGGGCGGCGCGGCGTGAACGAGCCGTGCAACGCGCCGCATCGCGCGCACTTGTCTACCTCGGTACGCGCACTGCGCACGCATAAAAAAACCCAGCCTCGCGCACGAGGCTGGGTCTCGGGTGCAGCGTCGAACGAGAACGCGGCTCAGACCACCGCGTCTTCCTTGTACGCATCCACCGGGATGCACGCGCACATCACGTTCTTGTCGCCGTACACGTTGTCCACGCGCGCCACCGGCGGCCAGTACTTCTGCTGCTTCAGCGTCGGCAGCGGGAACGCGGCCAGCTCGCGCGGGTAGGCGTGGGTCCACTCGCTGGCGGTGACCTGCGCGGCGGTGTGCGGGGCGTGCTTGAGCGGGTTGTCCTCGCGGTCCAGGCGGCCGTCCTCGATCGCGGCGATCTCCTCGCGGATCTGGATCATCGCGTCGATGAAACGGTCCAGCTCGTGCTGCGATTCGCTCTCGGTCGGCTCCACCATCAGCGTGCCGGCGACCGGGAAGCTCAGCGTCGGCGCGTGGAAGCCGAAGTCGATCAGGCGCTTGGCGATGTCCTCGGCGCCGATGCCGCTGGTCTTCTCCAGCGGGCGCACGTCGAGGATGCACTCGTGCGCGACCAGGCCATTGCGGCCGGTGTACAGCGTCTTGTAGTACGGCGCCAGGCGCTTGGCGATGTAGTTGGCGTTGAGCAGCGCGACCTGGGTGGCCTTGCGCAGCCCGCTGTTGCCCATCATGGTGATGTACATCCAGCTGATCGGCAGGATCGAGGCGCTGCCGAAGCTGGCGGCGCTGACCATGCCGACCTCGCCGTCGCCGCCCAGGGTCTTGGGCAGGTACGGCGCCAGATGCGCCTTCACCGCGCAAGGGCCGACGCCGGGGCCGCCGCCGCCGTGCGGGATGCAGAAGGTCTTGTGCAGGTTCAGGTGCGACACGTCCGAGCCCCACTTGCCGGGCTTGGCCAGGCCGACCAGCGCATTCATGTTGGCGCCGTCGGTGTAGACCTGGCCGCCGTGCGCGTGCACCGCTTCGCAGATCGCCACCACGTCTTCCTCGAACACGCCGTGGGTGGACGGGTAGGTGATCATCAACGCGGCCAGGCGGTCCGAATACTTCTCGGCCTTGGCGCGGATGTCGGCGACGTCGACGTTGCCGTTGCCGTCGCACTTGGTCACCACCACGGTCATGCCGCACATCTGCGCCGAGGCCGGGTTGGTGCCGTGCGCCGATTCGGGGATCAGGCAGATGTCGCGATGGCCTTCGCCGCGCGCGCGGTGATAGGCGCGGATCGCCAGCAGGCCGGCGTACTCGCCCTGCGCGCCGGAGTTGGGCTGCAGGCTGACCGCGTCGTAGCCGGTGCACTCGACCAGCATCGCTTCCAGTTCGTCGATCAGCTGCTTGTAGCCGACGCTCTGCTCGGCCGGGGCCAGCGGATGGATCGCGCCGAACTGCGGCCAGGTCACCGGGATCATCTCGGCGGTGGCGTTGAGCTTCATGGTGCAGCTGCCCAGCGGGATCATGGTGCGATCCATCGCCAGGTCCTTGTCGGCCAGCGCGCGCATGTAGCGCAACAGTTCGTGCTCGCTGTGGTGGGTGTTGAACACCGGGTGCTGCAGGAACGCGCTGTGCCGCAGCAACTGCGGCGGCAGCGCATCGGCGGTGGCGGCGTCGAGCGCGTCCACGTCGGCCTGCGCGCCGAACAGCTGCGCCAGCGCGACCACGTCGGCGCGGGTGGCGGTCTCGTCCAGGCTGATGCCCAGCGACGCGCTGTCGATCGCGCGCAGGTTGATGCCGGCCGCACGCGCCTTGGCGTGGATGGCCTCGGCATCGACGCCGGTGACGTGCAGGGTGTCGAAGAAGCGCTCGCCGACGGCGACGCCGGCGCCGCGCAGCGCTGCGGCGAGGATCGCGGCCAGGCGGTGGGTGCGGCGGGCGATGCGCACCAGGCCCTCGGGGCCGTGGTACACCGCGTACATCGAGGCCATCACCGCCAGCAGCACCTGCGCGGTGCAGATGTTGGAGGTGGCCTTCTCGCGGCGGATGTGCTGCTCGCGGGTCTGCAGGGTGAGGCGGTAGGCGGGGTTGCCGGCGGCGTCGATCGACACGCCGATCAGGCGGCCCGGCATCGAACGCTTGTAGGCGTCGCGGCAGGCCATGAACGCGGCATGCGGGCCGCCGAAGCCGAACGGCACGCCGAAGCGCTGCGAATTGCCGACGACGATGTCCGCGCCCCATTCGCCGGGCGCGGCGATCAGGGTCAGCGCGAGCAGGTCGGTGGCGACGGCGACCAGGCCGCCTTGCGCATGCACCGCGTCCGCCAGCGCCTGGTGGTCACCGATGTGGCCGAAGCTGTCCGGATACTGCAGCAGCACGCCGAAGCACTCGGCCTGCAGCGCTTCCTCCGGCGTGCCCACGCGCAGCACGATGCCCAGCGGCTCGGCGCGGGTGCGCAGCAGTTCCAGGGTCTGCGGGTGCACCGCGTCGTGCACGAAGAAGGTGTCGGACCTGGACTTGGCCGAGCGCTTGGCCAGGGTCATCGCCTCGGCCGCGGCGGTGGCTTCGTCCAGCAGCGAGGCGTTGGCGATCTCCATGCCGGTGAGGTCGGCGCACATGGTCTGGAAGTTGATCAGCGCTTCCATGCGGCCCTGCGAGATCTCCGCCTGGTACGGCGTGTAGGCGGTGTACCAGGCCGGGTTCTCGAGGATGTTGCGCAGGATCACCTTCGGCGTGTGGGTGCCGTAGTAGCCCTGGCCGATGAAGCTGCGGAACACGGTGTTCTTGTCGGCGATGGCGCGGATCTTGGCCAGCGCCTCCTCCTCGGTGATGGCGTCGGGCAACGCCAGCGCGGCGGGCGACTTGTCCGTGCCTATTTTGATCAGGCCGGGCACGATGGCGTCGGTCATCGCCTCCAGCGAGTCGTGGCCGACGGTGCGCAGCATGTGCGCGATCTCGGCGTCGTTCGGGCCGATGTGGCGCTCGATGAAGGCGCAGTGGTGTTCGAGGTCGCGCAGCGAAGAGGTGTGAGACATGGCAGTCGTCCGGCTGAGGAAGGCACGAGGAGGCGGGGACGCGCGCAAGGCCGTCGTCGGGCCGCAGCGGCGGGCACGATCGACGGGAAGCACGCGTCTTCCCAATGCCCCTCTGTCCTTTTGCCTGAGAGTTTGGAAGCGGCGGCTGGCGCTGCGCTTCGTGCCCCTTCGGCGCCGGGTTTGACCGGTCTCTCCAGAGTCTTGGTGCGGGTGGTATCGGGCCTGAGCGATTACGGGCGTTTGCGCCTTCGGCAGCGGGTCGCCCCGCTTCTCCCACCTTGCTGCGCCGCGATTATAACGTGGCCGGCGGCGCCCACGGCGGGCCGCACGCACCCACGCCAGCCTGAATGGGCAAGCCGCGGCGGATGCGCGCCTGCGGCCGCAGCGCGTATCATGGCCGCACTCCCTTTTCTCGCGCCCGTCCATGCCGGACGGCGTCGCCGCGCGTGCGCCCGTCCTGCGGCCGCCGCGGCCGGCTTTCAGGATGATGTCCCCATGACGCTCCCGTCCGTGTCCACACGCCGCATGGCCCTGTTGCTGGCCGGGCTGGCGATGTTCGGTCCGTTCTCCATCGACACGATCTTCCCGGCGTTCCCGCAGCTGGCGCAGCGCCTGCATGCCGATCCGGTGGCGATCCAGCAGACGGTGAGCGTGTACCTGCTGGCCTACGCGCTGATGGGCCTGGCCCACGGGCCGCTGTCCGACGCGTTGGGACGGCGCCGGGTGATCGTGGCCGGGCTGGTCGTGTTCATCCTGGCCTCGGCCGGCTGTGCGCTGTCGCGCGACCTGCCGACCCTGCTGGTGTTCCGCGCGCTGCAGGGCGTCTCGGCCGGCGTCGGCATGATCGTCGGTCGCGCGGTGATCCGCGATCTGTTCCACGGCGACGATGCGCAGCGGCTGATGAGCCAGGTGTCGATGATCTTCGGCATCGCCCCGGCGATCGCGCCGGTCATCGGCGGCTGGATCCTGGGCAGCGGCCGCGGCTGGCCGACGATCTTCTGGTTCCTGGTCGGCTTCTCCTCGCTGTTGCTGGTCGCGACCCTGCGCTGGATGCCGGAGACGCATCCGCCGCAGGCGCGCACGCCGCTGGCGCCGCGCACGCTGCTGCGCGACTACATCGGCATCGCGCTGAATCCGCGGTTCCAGCGGCTGGCCGCGGCCGGCGCGTTCAATTTCGGCGGGGTGTTCCTGTACATCGCCTCGGCGCCGGTGTTCATGATCGACCTGCTGGGCAAGACCGAGCGCGACTTCGCCTGGCTGTTCCTGCCCACCATCGGCGGCATGACCCTGGGCGCGTTCCTGTCCGGGCGCATGGCCGGGCGGCTGGGGCCGATGCGCCAGGTGCGCTTCGGCTTCGTCTGCTGCGGCCTGTCGATGGCCGGCAACATCGCCTACACCGCGCTGGCGCCTGCCATCGCGCTGCCGTGGGCGGTGCTGCCGATCTTCTTCGCCGGCCTGGGCACCGCGCTGATCTTCCCGATCCTGGCGCTGGCGGTGCTGGACATGTACCCGCGCCAGCGCGGGCTGGCCTCCTCGCTGCAGGCCTTCACCCAGTTGATGGTGACCGTGCTGGTGGCCGGGGTGCTGTCGCCGCTGCTCAGCGGCCATGCCCTGCACCTGGCGCTGGGTTCGGGCGCGTTCTTCCTGCTCGGCTGGGGCTTGTGGCGTTGGGAGCGGCGCAGCGGCAAGCGCCTGCCGCGGCCGGATGCGCAGGTGCCGCGGCTGGAACCGGCCGACCCGCTGTGAGCATCGCCGCGGTTGGGCTATCGTCGTCGGGTCATCGTTGAGGAAACCGCATGTCCATCCAGTCCAAGCAGCGCCGCGACCTGCGCAAGAAGCTGGCCGAGCGCCTGCGCCACCGCGCCGAGGGCGCCGCGCCGGCCGCGCCCATCGAACCGCATGCGGAACTGCGCGACCAGCAGCGCACCTTGCTGGCCGGCATCGTGCGCCGCGACGGCGAGTGGGTGCTGGGCATGGACGGGCGCATCGCCGGGCAGAGCGAGAGCGCCGCGCAGGTGCTCTCGCTGATCATGCAGGCGGCGGAGCTGCACGAGCGCGCCGGCACGCCGGTGCGGTTGATGTACTCGGACGCGCTGAAGGACGCGGCGCAGGCCGATGCGCAGGCGCAGGGCCTGAGCTTCGAGGAGTTCAAGACGCGCCACGCCCAGGTCATGCGTCGCGACGACGGCGCGGCGGCTCCGGCCTGAGGCATGGGCCAGAGCGCGGGCCAGGCTGCGCAGGAGGCCGTGTCGCTGGCGCGGGTGCGGCGCCGCGACGGCATCGCGCTGATCCAGGCGCACCGCGCCAGCGTCGCCCTGCATCACCCGTGGACCTACCCGTTCACCGATGTGCCTGGCTTCGAGGCCTGGTACGCGCAGACTCTGGACGGCAGCAACATCGCCCTGCTGGCGCGCGAACGCAGCAGCGGCGCGCTCGCCGGCCTGTTCACCTTCAGCCAGGTGGTCGGCGGCTGCTTCCAGAGCGCCTACCTCGGCTACCACGCCATGGCCGGCTGCGAAGGCCGCGGACTGATGACGCATGCGCTGCGCCTATGCGTGGCCTACGCCTTCGCCGAACTGGGCCTGCACCGGGTGGAAGCCAACATCCAGCCGGACAACACCCGCTCGCTGGCGCTGGCGCAGCGCGCCGGCTTCCGCCGCGAAGGCTATTCGCCACGCTACCTGCGCATCGGCGGGGTGTGGCGCGACCACGAGCGCTGGGCGCGGCTCGCCGACGACTGAGCGGTCGCATCGCGGTCGGCTGAGGCGGGCTGGCGCGGACCTGGCTGCGCAAAACCGGCGGTGACGGCGCCGCTGGCTGGCTCGGGACATGCCGCGACGCAATGTCGGAGTTTTCCTACCCCGATCGGCGAAACCATTGGCGTGCCTGGCTTCGCTGAATGTGCTTCCCTACGGGGCCGCATGGACCGGTGGAAATGGAATGCACATCATGCAAGAGTCCGCCGCACCCTGCCTCATCCGTTCATAAAGGACTATGGCCGCAGCAGGTTCCCCAATCCGACCATTCAGTGGCTCCGCTGCTGCCGCCGACGGCCGTCGGTCGGCCTCTGCCGCCCGCGCACAGCAGCTGGAAACCGTCGCTGCGCCCTGTATCGCACGAGACCTGCCGAGATCGCCCATGACCCACTCCTCGACCCGTCGCCCCCGCTTGTCGCGCCTGTTCGCAGGTGTCGCGCTCGCAGCCTTCCTGGCTGCAGGACCCGCCAATGCCACCTGGATCGTCAACGACCCGATGTCGATGGCCAAGGCGTTGCAGGAATACGCCGAGCAGGCCAAACGCTGGGGCGAGACGATCAAGCAGTACCAGATGCAGTTGGAGCACTACCAGCAGCAGCTCATCAAGCTCCAGCGGCTGCAGTTCGGCGACTCCACCATGGCCGACAACTTTCCCGAGCGCCCCCAGGACTACGGGCTGGAGGATAGCTGCCCCGGCGCGAGCCAGAGCGGCATCGCCGGATTGATGAACCAGTTCAAGGCGCTGGCGCCGGACATGAACGGCAGCGCGGTCGACGAGCAGATGAAGGTCTGCGCGCGCATCGTGATGGCCAAGAACGCCCAGTACAACGAGACGGTGCGCATGCTCAAGCGCCTGATCCAGCGCAACGAGCAGTTCAAGCAGGTGCAGTCGCAGCGCGACGGCATCGGGACCAGCCAGGGCGCGCTGGCCGCCAACGACAACGAGGTGCGGCGCTTCGTGGCGCAGAACGCCATGGACCTGGATTACTGGCAGGCGCAGATGAAGGCCTACGACACCTACATCGTGGCGCTCAAGGACGACCAGTCGCGATTGGCGCGGCGGGCGCTGGATGGCAACAAGAACAATATCTTGGGGCAGGTGATCCAGGCGGGCGTGCTCGCTGGGGCGCTGTCCAAATGATGGCACCGGCAACTCCAACACAGCACGCGACATCGGGTAGGCACGCAGCATGAACGGATTCTTCGACACCGCCACGCACTGGATGCAGCCGTTGGCGGACGCCAATCTGGGCGACTTCCTGTTCTTCCGGTTGGTGAACAACTACTTCACCAACGAGATCGCCGAGTTCGGCCTTGAACTGATGCGCCGCGCGATGCATTGGGTGAGCGTGATCGCGTTGACGGCGACCACGTTCTGGATCCTGATCCAGGGCTACCGCATCGTCACCGGGCAGTCGCGCGAATCGGCGATGGCGACGATGGTCAAGGCGGCCAAGGTGGCGGTGATCCTGATGATCGCGTCGACCCTGGGTGCGAACGGCGCGGCGTTGCACAAGGCGATGACCGACAACCTGGACATGGAGATCCACGGGTTGTTCACCGGAGACGACACCAGCAGCGCGGCCGACTCGATCGACGACAACCTGAAGTACACCCAGCTGGCACTGTCCGCGCTCGACGCGGTGCGTGTGGACGCCAACGATCCCGAATCGATCGAGAAGAAGGGGCGCTCGATGCTGCTGGCCAGTTTCGGCACGGCCAGCCCGCCCATGGCGGCGGGCGCGATGTTGCTGCTGTTCAAGTTCACCATGGCATTCCTGGTGGGCATCGGCCCGATCTTCATCTTCTTCCTGATGTTCGAACAGACCAAGGACCTGTTCCGGAAGTGGCTGTTCTACGTGATCGGCACCCTGTTCTCGATGTCCATGCTGTCGGTGGTGTCGGCGATGGTCTTGAAGTTCACGGCCAAGGTGGCGGCGGCGTACTGGGCGATGAAGTTCATTCCGTTGGCCAACGCCGAAGGCCTGTCGTCCCAGGCGTTGCAGCAGGGCGGGATCGGGTTGCTGATGACGGTGCTGATCGTCACGGTGCCCACGATCGCGGCGGCGGTCTGGCAAGGCAACATGGGCACGTTCATGACCTACACGGCCTTCGGCCCTGCGACTGCGTCTTCGCCGGGGCCACAGGGGCAGCCGCCGGGGTCTTACAGCCCCCCGCAAACCCGAACGGATCCGCAGGTCTCACCGCACACGGCTGTAGGATCATCCGGCAACCGCTTGAGCGGCGCGCCCTCCAGCAGTGTTCCTTCCGAGGGCAGTGGTGGCAGAGGAGTGGCCAACCAGGGCAACAGGTTCAGCTGATGTGAGAGAGAAGCCTATGCAGTTCAAATTCCTAGCGCTTTGCGTCTTGATGGTCGCTGCGCATGGCGCCCATGCGGAAGGCGGATGTCCCCCCGGGCAGTATCCAATCGGAGGCCAGGGCGCTGCCGGTTGTGCTCCGATACCACAGAGCCAAGCGGCCCCGCAGGAGGCTCCCCGGCCGACCGGCTATTGGGTCAAGACCTGGGGGGCCATTGCCATGGGGCCTGGTGATGGCTGGAACAGCTTTGGGGTGACGACAGGCAAGGCATCGAAATCCGAAGCGGAGGCTGACGCGCTGAAGCGCTGCGTTTCCAATGGAGTCAAGGACTGCCGAATTGGCCTTTCTTACCGGAACCAATGCGCCGCCGTCGCGGAGCCACAAATTGGCGGGAAGTCGTATCTCGACGGCCTGACTAACTTCGTCGCGGCTGGCAGCGAGGAAGCAGCCGGCGATGTCGCTGTGCAGCGTTGCGAGCAAGACAATCGCGCGGTCACCGGCATGCAATGCAAGGTCATCTACACCGCATGTTCCAGGGCGGTTTTCAAGAGCTATTGATGCCTGGCCTCAAGCGGGTCTGGACGATTGGCAACCCATCAAGGAGAAAGGGTCGTGAAGAAGCGTGGATTGTTTCCCTTGGCGTTGCTGTCAGTGATGGCGTTGCCCTCGTCGGCGCAGACCGACGGCTACTACGAGTTCATTCCGTACTACGACAACGATCCGTTTCTTTTCTGCACGATCGGCGTGCCCAGCGACTGCTGGGCGCCGATCAATCCGGCCACGGGCGCGTTCACCGTCACCAATCCGTACTGCTACAACGCGTACTCGTCCGCGATGTATGCGCGTGTCTGTCCCCATGCATTCACGAGCGGGAAGGTGGGGGCAGCGGCGGCGACACCGCGCTCTTCCGTGGTACGGGACAGCGCTGCCGTTCCCTGACTTGGTCGATGCAGGAGCCGTGACATGTCCCACGTGCTGTGGTCGAAGGAGTGGCAGCTATGCGTGCGGCGCACGTGTGCGCTGCTGACCACGGCGCTGCTCGCACTGCTGCTCACCGCCGGGATGGCTGCGCTGGCCTACCGTCATGCGGGCGGCACGGCGCTGCTGATGGCCCAGGCGCTGGCGGTATTTGGTGCTCTGCTGCAACTGGGCATGGTGGGCATGCTGGCGCTGCTGGTCGTGCGCGCGTCGCGCGCCTGGTGGCGTCTGCGCTCCGGTGGCAAGGGGACGGTGCAGTCCAGGCAGTTGTGCCATGCCATCCTGCAGGTAGCCGGGATGACCTTGCTGATGTGGTTGTCTGCCCTGGCGGCCGTCGCGCTCCCCGGTTCCCTGCCGCTCTTCATCCAGGTGCCGGAACTGGGCCTGTCGCTGCCGATCTTGATCGCCTTGCTGCTCATGCAACGCCTGCACGTGCGCCATGGCTGCCGCCGGCTCACCGACGCCCTTGCCGCCGCCGAGCATGCCGCGCGGCGCACCCTCGTGGCCTGAGGCCCTTTCCGTGAACGCCAAGATCCCCTGTGTTTTGTCCCTACTGCTGCTGTTGACAGGATGCAACCAGATGAACACCGCCTCGGAGAACGCCGCCAATCCACGTGCCGACGCCCATGGCGACCCGGTGTACCGCAAGAATCCGCATCCGACGCAGGCGTATCGGATCACGATGACGATTGAGGATGCGCCGGGGCCGTTCCGATACGTCTCGGGCGCCACGTTCTACGACATGGTCAACCGTGACGCATGCGCGCCGGTGGATCCGGTGCTGGGCATGTCCACTAAACGGAAAGAGGACAGTATTCCGATCCAATTCCAGAAGGTGGATGACAGCACCTATGTGGCGACCATCCATGCAGATGGAATGGTGGATGCGGACTACTACGGCAGGGGTATCTGCAAATTTGAATTGGGTAGTGTCGGGGTCACGCTGAGTGCGTCCGGAAGTGCCGAGGACACGCGCTTCCAGCCCGCATTGCTCAAGAGCGAAATCGAGCAGCCGTCGCGGAAGACCACATATTTCTGGAAGGGAAGGTATCCGAAGGAAGAGATGCCCGGATTCCCCGATAGCGGCCGATCGAGCCTTGATGAATTCAACGAACAGGCGCGGGCAGATACCTTCAAAGTTGTGCTGACAACCCAGAGGGCTGTGCCGTGAGTCTGAGCAGTCAGCAATATGCCGAGCTTGCGCGTGATGTATATGACGCGCCGCAGGAGACTGGGCGTAACAGCAAGGCGGTGGATATCGGAGGTGTCTTCTACAAGCGCCTGGAGTATGTGGACCGACCCAGCGGCTACCAGGGCATCCTGTATCAGCGCATGGACAGTGGCGAACTGATCGTTGCCCACCGCGGGACCGAGTTCGATCGCCAGCCGCTGCGCGATGGGCTCGCGGTGGATGGAGGCATGGTGATGACCCGTCACAACGCGCAGGTGGCCGACGCGGTCGCGTTCACGTCGCACGCATTGGAGTATGCGGACAAGCTCGCCAAGGATGGCGCGGCTCCGGTCGTCACCGTCACGGGGCACTCCCTGGGCGGGGCTTTGGCCGAGGTCACGGCCCACCACTTCGGCCTGAAGGGCGAGACCTTCAACGCCTACGGCGCGGTCAGCCTGGATCGCCGGATCCCCGAAGGCGGCACCGACGTCGTCAACCACGTCATGGCCGGCGACCCGGTCAGCGCTGCTAGCCGGCACTACGGCCAGGTCCGCATCTACGCCACGCCCGAGGAAGTCGCCACGCTGCAGCGCGCCGGCTACGACAACAGCAGGGGCGGCTGGGATGCGCGCAATCCGTTCAGCGCGGTCGGCGGGTTGATCGTCGAGTCGCACCGCATGCACAACTTCCTGCCGGTGGACGGCAACGGGCGGCCAGACCGCTCCGTGTTGGAAGACCCGGCGGCGCACCAGCGCGCCGCGCAGTACGCGCCGATGATCGGTAGGTATCGGGAGGATGTCGAATCCATGCGCATCGGCACCACGCTTCTGGCACGCGGCGTGCGCGGGCTGGCCGGTGACGCCGTCGACGAACTGCGCGGGCCGTTGCCGGCGGGAGAGGGCCGGCAGGGTATCGGTGCGCCGGAATGGTCGGAGCACATGCGGCGGCTGCATCTGCCGAAGCAGGACGCCCACGCGCCGCAGGGTTGGCACGTGCCGCTGAAGGTGCCGGAGCAGGGGGTGGCAGTGCGGGACGGAGACCCGCTGTTTCGTGCCATCAAGGAGCGATTCCCGGCCGCCACGCCGGATGCGACGCTGAGGCATGCCGCGGCACAGGCACAGCGCGACGGCATGACGCGGCCCGAGCAGATCAAACACGTCATGGTCGATGGCGGCAACGCCTGGATCGAAGGGTATACGCCGGGGTTCCGGGTGAAGGTCGATCTCTCTGCGGTGCCATCGCGACCCGAAGAGGCGATCGCATCACCCGCCAAGGACGGGGTGGCGCTCGCTTTGCCGCAGGCCGACAGCGAGGCGCAGCACGTGTCTGCACGGACGCGATGAGCACTTCAGGCATGTCGCGGTTTCTTTTCTAGCCTGACTGATCCGCACGCCGCGTATCTCCTCTGCGCGCTGACCTGCACGGTCTGTCCTGACGACTGCGCTTCGGCGTTGCGGCCGCCGCGCCGCGTCAACCTTGCTTCTGCGCCGGGACTGCAGTGGGTTGCGCTGCGGCAGATGCCGCCTCCCACCCGCACATCCGCCCCTGGTTCTGTTGCTTGAGCCATTCCTGCATCGGCGCGAAGTATTCCAGCAGCGGGCCGGCGTCGATGCGCTCGCTGCCGGTCAGTTCCTTGAGCGTGGCTTGCCATGGCTGGCTGGCGCCGCGCTGCAGCATCGACCAGAACTTCTGCCCGGCTTCCTTGTTGCCGTAGAAGGTGCACTCGTACAGCGGGCCCTTGTAGCCGGCGGCGTCGCACAGGCTCTTGTAGAACTGGAACTGCAGGATGTGCGAGAGGAAGTAGCGGGTGTAGGGGGTGTTGGCCGGCACGTGGTACTTGGCGCCGGGGTCGAAGAAGTCCTCGCCGCGCGGCGTCGCCGGCGCCACGCCCTGGTACCTGGCCTTCAGCTCCCACCAGGCCTGGTTGTAGCGGTCCGGGGCGATCGAGCCGTCGAACACGCCCCAGCGCCAGCGGTCGATCATCAGCCCGAACGGCAGGAACGCGACCTTGCTCAGGGCCATGCGCATCTGCGCGTTGATCAGCGCTTCGCGGCCGACCTGCGGCGCGTCGACCAGGCCGATCGAATGCAGGTACTGCGGGGTCATCGCCAGCACCACGGTGTCGCCGATGGCTTCGTGGAAGCCGTCGTTGGCGCCGCCCTGGAACAGCGGCGGCAACGGGTTGTAGGCCAGGTCGTAATAGACGTGGCCGAGTTCGTGGTAGATGGTGGTGAAGTCTTCTTCGTTCGGCTTGACGCACATCTTGGTGCGCACGTCGCCGGCCATGTCCATGTCCCAGGCGCTGGCGTGGCAGACCACGTCGCGGTCCAGCGGCTTGATGAACTGGCTGCGCGTCCAGTACGTGTCCGGCAGCTTGGGCATGGCCAGCGAGGTATAGAAGTCCTGCGCGCGCTCGGTCATCTGCCGCGCGCTGAGCAACTGCGCCTCGCGCTGGGCCATGAACCGCGCGTCCACCGAGGTGTCGCCGTTGCGCCGTGCCAGTGCCGCGCTCAGGTTGCCCTGGTACTGCCGCTCCAGCGCGTCGGTGATGTCCAGGCTGCCGGCGCCCGGGTAGGGCTGCAGCAGGTCCCACAGGTTGCTCCAGTCCTGCTGCCACATGTTGCCGAGCAGATGCGCCGGCAGCAGGCCGCCGGCCAGTTCGCCCTTGTCCTTGCCGTATTCGGCGTCGAGCTTGCCGCGCGCGTAGCAGTGCAGTTGTTCGTATAGCGGCTTGACCTGGGCCCACAGCCGGTCGGTCTCGGCGGCGAGCTGTGCCGGCGGCATGTCGTAGCCGCTGCGCCACAGTGCGCCGGTGTCGGCGTAGCCCATGTCGCGCGCGCCTTCGTTGACCAGTTCGACGAAGCGCTGGTAATCCTTGCGCATCGGTTGCACGGCGGCGTGCCAGCCCTGCCAGGCATCCAGTTGCTGGTCGTAGTCGCGACTGCGGCGCAGCACGTCCTCCAGTTCGCCCAACTGCCGGCAACGGCGCGCGTCGCCCTCGCCGGTGCAGTAGGACGCGGCACCGTAGGCGCCTTCCATCTTCGTCGCCAGCCCGGCCAGTTCGCCCAGCCGCGCCGGATCGCGTGGCGCCGGCATCGCGGTCATCTGCTGCAGCAGGCGCAGTGCGCGGGCGCTGTCGGCCGACATCGGCTTGCCGTCGTAGCGCCGGGCCTGCGCGATCCAGCCGTTGAGCGTGGTCAGCCAGCGCGCGTTGGCCCTGGCCGCCAGTCGCTCGCTGTCGCCGTTGATGTAGGTCGCCGACAGCCACTGCGCCGCAGTCAGTTCCGGCAGCAGCGCGCGGTACTCCTCGTTGATGCGGGCGACGAACTGGTCGGCGCTCTCGCCCTGGGGCTGGGCCGCGGCGGGGGCGGCGGTCTCGGCCGCGGGTTCCTTGCGGCAGGCGGACAGCGTCAGCAGGCTCGCGCCGAGGCACAGCGCGAGCAGCGGAGAGCGATGGGTCACGGCGAATCCTTGCAGGGCGATTGCCCGGAAGGCTAGTGGCCCGCCCGCACCGCCGCAAGTTCGGCGGCGCGCTCTGGGTCGCGCCACCGCGTCCGCTTACGCCACGACCGCGCGTGGGCCGGCGGTCATTGCGGCTTGGCGCACTGCGCGAACAGGTCGCGCGCGTGGTCGTAGACGCCGGTCCTGACCTGCATCAGGCCCAGCACCGACGGGAACAGGTTGTCCTGGTCGGCGTAGCGGCGCGACCGCGCCTGCAGGCAGGCCAGGTCCAGGCCGCGCGCGCTGGCGAAGCCGGGCGAGAACCACATCACCATTGGCACGTGGGTCTGCTCCTGCGGCGCGATCGCGTAGGGCACGCCATGCAGGTACAGGCCCTTCTCGCCCAGCGACTCGCCGTGGTCGGAGAGGTAGATCATCGCCGTGTCGTAGTCGGGCATCGCCTGCAGCGCGTCGATGGTGCGCGCCAGCAGGTGGTCGGTGTACAGCAGCGAATTGTCGTAGGCGTTGGTGATCAGTTCGCGGCTGCAGTTGCCCAGGTCGGCGGTGTCGCAGGTCGGGGTGAAGCGGCGGAACGCGGCCGGGTAGCGCTCGAAGTAGCTGGGGCCGTGGCTGCCGAGCTGGTGCAGCACCACCACGCGGTCGCCGGGCTTGGCGCGCACCTGCGCGGCCAGGTCCTGCAGCAGGATCTCGTCCATGCAGCGTCCGTCCTTGCACAGCTGCGGATCCTTGGCGTCGTCCAGGTGCTGGATCTGCAGGCCGTCGCACACGCCTTTGCAGCCGGACTGGTTGTCGCGCCACAGCGTGCTGATGCCGGCGTGCTCGAGCACGTGCAGCAGCGACTGGTGCTTGCGGATGTTGCTCTCGTTGTAGTCGTGGCGGCCGAACGGCGAGAACATGCACGGCACCGAGACTTCGGTGCTGGTGCCGCAGGAGTGCATGTCGGGGAAATTGATCACGTCGCGCTTGGCCAGCTCCGGCGTGGTCTGCCGCGTATAGCCGTTGAGGCCCCAGTTCTGCGCGCGGGCGGTTTCGCCCAGCACCACCACCAGCAGCCGCGGCTTGCTGCCCGGCGCACGCGCGGTGGCCTTGGCGTCGTGTTCCAGCGGCAGCTTCGGCGCCTTGCGCGTGGGGCTGTCGGACTTGAAGTTCTGCCGCAGCGCGACCAGGTAATTGATCGGCGTGGCCAGGTAGCGGATCTCGCGATGGTTGCGCATCATCGCCGACAGGTCCTGGAACGACAGCATCGCAGCGACGCCGCCCAGCGCCAGCATGCCCACCAGGAAGCCGGCGCGGATCGCCAGCGCCTTCAGCGGCGAACGCCGGATCAGCCGCACCCGCCACAGCACCAGGATCGGCAGCGCCGCGTAGAACAGCAGCGGCGCGATCAGCGCCGGGGTCATCAGCTCGCGCGATTCCTTGTGGTCGGTGGCCAGCACGTTGCGCAGCATGTCCGCGTCCAGGTAGACGCTGTAGCTGTTCATGTAGTGCGCGGCGAACGCGGTGGTGATCAGCAGCACCGTCAGCACCGGCTTGGCGATGCCGCGCCACAGCAGCAGGCCCAGCAGCAGGCCGTGCACCGCCAGCAGCAGCAGGAACAGCGACAGCGCCAGCTTCACGTCGCCGCCATGGCCGCTCATCGCGCTGCGCCAGAACATGCCGTTGCAGGCCAGGGCGAAGAACGCGCTGGCCGCCAGCGCCAGCATCTCGTTGCTCAACTGCGGACGCCAGGCCCACCAGCGGGCGCGGGAGGCGGTGGACGGCGAGGGCGGGGCGACGGAATGGCTCATGCGGCTGAATCGTTGGTAGTGGAAGGGCGTTGATCGGCGTGCGATAGCGTCGCGCGCGGCCACAGCATCGCCCGGTACAGGCCCAGTGCCACGCCCCAGCACAGGGCCAGCGTCCACAGGTCGTGCGACATGAAATGCGCGCCGCGCAGCTGTTGGCCGAGACCGAACAGCAGGCCTCCCCCGAGGCCGATCGCCAGCGCCGGCCAACGCCAGGCCGGCTTGAGCGCCAGCGCGACGAAGTACAGCCCCACCCAGGCATAGCCGGCACTGGAATGACCGGCGGGGAAGCATACCCCGCGCGGCATGCCCGCCGGGCGGGTCTCGAACAGGCCTACGAAGATCCGCTCGCCGCCATAGCGGACCAGGTCCCAGGGGCAGTCCATGTGGGTCACCGACTTCAGCAGCGACACCACGCCGGTGCTCAGCGCCACCGTCAGCAGCAGGTACAGCAGCGGCAGCCGGTAGCGGCGGGTATCCGGACGGCGCCATGCCCACACCGCCAGCGCGGCGGTCACCGCCCATGCCGCCGCGCTCAGCATCTTGCCGTCGTGGTGGATCAGGCTACGGGTCAGCGCCGCATCCTTCAGCGCCCACTGTCCGCCTTCCCAGCGATACAGCAGGTCGGCGATCCAGAAATCCCCGCCCAGGCCCATCAGCACGCCACTGGCCAGCAGCGCCAGCGCCAGCGGCACCCACAGGTGGAACAAATAGAAATGCCGGCGTGCGCCGAGGTAGGGCGCCGCCGCAGCGGACAATCGCAGGGGCGTACTGATCATGGTCGACGAAAGCGGCCAGGGACGGCGGGAAAGTGGGGGCATGGTCGGGTTGCCGGTGTCGGATAGCTGTCGGAACTGTCGGTGAGAGGGCCCGGGCTTCAGCGAAGGTTGCGCACCGCCGCACTGATGCAAGCGCCGGGCCATACAAGTCCGTGACCGGCAGGAATGCCAGCCTGAGGATGTCGTGTTGGGATTCCTTCCAGGGTTTGTCGAGATTCGATCAAGGGCGCGCAGCCGTTCTGACTTCGTTCCGACACGCTTCCGCTAGCATGGGCAGGTCCGTCCCCCGAATTCGAGCGCGCCCATGCGGCTGCTGGTCATAGAAGACAACCGGAACCTGGTCGCCAACCTGTTCGACTACTTCGAGGTGCGCGGCCACACCCTGGACGCGGCGCCCGATGGCGTGACCGGCCTGCACCTGGCCACCACCCAGCGCTACGACGCGCTGATCCTGGACTGGATGCTGCCGCGCCTGGACGGGCAGCAGGTGCTGCGTGCGCTGCGCGAGGAGCACCATGCCGACGTGCCGGTGATCATGCTGACCGCGCGCGACGAGCTGCCGGACAAGATCGCCGGCTTCCGCGCCGGCGCCGACGATTATCTGACCAAGCCGTTCGCGCTGCCGGAACTGGAAGTGCGGCTGGAGGCGCTGCTGGTGCGCGCCAGCGGCCGCGGCCGCAGCAAGCTGCTGCGCGTGGGCGACCTGCAACTGGACCTGTCCACGCTGGAAGTGACCCGCGGCGGGCGCACCCTGCACCTGTACCCGGCCTGCCGCAAGCTGCTGGAGGTGCTGATGCAGGCCAGCCCGGCCGCGGTCACCCGCGATCGCCTGGAGCAGGCGCTGTGGGGCGACGAGCCGCCGGACGGGGACATGCTGCGTTCGCACATCTACGACCTGCGCCGCAGCGTCGATGGCCCGTTCGCGGCCAAGCTGATCCACACCCTGCCGCGCATCGGCTACCGCCTGGCGGTGGTCGGCCCCCACGAGGGCGAGCATGCCGACTAGGGCCGGGCTGCGGCAGCGGCTGACCCTGTGGCTGGTGGGCTACGCGGCGCTGCTGTCGCTGGCGGTGTTCGTGCATGGCTACATCGTCAACGACCAGGCCGAGCAGCTCACCTGGCGTTCGTTGCTGACCTCCGAGCTGGACCACTTCCTGGCGCGCAGCGCGGCCGACCCGGACTATCGCTGGATCGACACCCGCACCGTGAGCCTGTACGGCGACGAGGGTGGCGCACCGCTGCCGCCGGCAGTGACGGCGCTGGGTCCGGGCCTGCACGACGAAGTGCAACTGGAAGGCAGCGAGAAGGTGGTGCTGGTGCAGGACGTGCGCGGCCGCCGCCTGGCGCTGGCGCTGGACATCACCGAACTGCACGACCACGAGGACAACCTGGCGCTGTGGATGCTGGTGTCCAACGCGGTGGCGGTGCTGCTGCTCGGCGCGCTGGTGGCCTGGGGCATGGGCCGGGTGGTGCAGCCGCTGATCGACATGGCCCAGCGCATCGGCAGCCTGCGCCCGGACCGGCCCGGGCAGCGCATCGAGGTGCATCCGCGCGCCAGCGCCGAGCAGGTGGTGATCGCCGAAGCGCTGAACGATTACCTGGCGCGCAACGACCTGTTCGTGGAGCGCGAGCGCGCCTTCATCGACAGCACCAGCCACGAACTGCGCACGCCGGTGGCGGTGATCGGCGGCGCCGCCGAGCTGGCGCTGGAGCAGCACGACGTACCGCCCAGCGTGCGCAACCAGTTGCTGCGCATCCGCCGTACCGCCAGCGGCGTCGGCCAACTCATCTCGCTGCTGCTGGTGCTGGCCAAGGATCCGGCGCGGGTGGCGCGTGGCAGCGACCTGGTGCGGCTGGACCAGTTGTTGCCGGAGATCGTCGAGGACCACCGCCACCTGTGCGCGGACAAGCGCCTGGAGCTGGCCCTGGCGCCGATGCCGCCGTGCGAGGTGGAGACGCCGCTGGCGATCCTGCAGGTGGCCATCGGCAACCTGTTGCGCAACGCCATCGAGAACAGCGACAAGGGGCAGATCCAGATCACGATGTTGGCGCCGGGCGTGGTCTGCATCGACGATCCCGGCCACGGCATGAGCCCGGAAGAGATCAGCGCGATCTACATGCGCATGGCGCGCGGCGGCGGCAGCCGCGAGGGCAGCGGTATCGGCCTGGACCTGATCGCGCGGCTGTGCGAACACCTGGGCTGGGCGCTGCACCTGGATTCGCTGGCCGGCAGCGGCACCCGCGCGACGCTGGACCTGAGCAGCGCGCTGAAGCGCCCCGGCGCGTCGCCGCCGTCGCCCGCGTCGTAAGGACGACGGGCTAGGCTTGCGCCTGCAGCAGCCCGCGTTGCGCCAGCCAGGCGCGCGCGTCGTCGGCGTCCTGCTCGAACCAGGCGCGGGTGGAACCCAGCCGGTAGGTGTAGCCCCACGCGTCCATGTCCGCCATCAGCCGCGCACGGCCCACCCCGGGCAGGGCGTCGGCCAGCACGATCTGCAGGTAGCAGGTGGCGTCTTCTTCTTCCACCGAGTCGGTAGCGTCGGTATGCACCTGCGCCCGCCGCTGCGGCGGCAGCACGATCAGGTGGCAGGCTTCGTGCAGCAGCGAATGCACCGGCGTGTCGTCGCGCACGTAGACGTCGCTGGCGATCACCCCCGCTTCCGGCTCGCCCCAGTAGCTGCCGGGAATGGCGGCGCCGTCGGCGACGCGGTGCAGGGTCAGCCCATAGCCAGCCAGCAGCGCACGCGGCGCGTCCAGGCCGATCGTGCCCACGGTCAGCACCTGGGCGGCGGCAGCGGGAAGGGCGGCGTCGGTCTGCATTGTGTGGAGTTGGTCGGGATGGAAAAGGCGCGGCGGGCGCGCCCGATCACGGCAGGCACAGCGCGTCGCGGCGCCGGCCCGGATCGACGCGTCAGCCGCGGCGGCTGCCACGGCCGACGCGCGGCCTCAGGGCGTCGGCCCTTCCGGCAGGGCGACGGAGATGTCGAGCACGTCGTGCTCGCCGTCCTTGACCAAGTCCACCTTGACCGCGTCGGCGTCGATGTTGACGTACTTCTTGATCACTTCCAGCAGCTCGCGCTGCAGCAGCGGCAGGTAGTCCGGGCCGCCGCGCTGGCTGCGTTCCTGCGCGATGATGATCTGCAGGCGGTTCTTCGCGGTTTCGGCGGTGTTCTTCTTGGTCTTGAGGAAATCGAATAGTCCCATGCTCACCCTCCGAACAACTTGGTGAAGAAGCCCTTCTTCTCCACGGAGATGAAACGCATCGGACGTTCCTCGCCGAGAATGCGCGCCACGGCGTCCTCGTAGGCCTGGCCGGCCGGGGATTCGGCGTCCAGGATCACCGGCTCGCCCTTGTTGGAGGCGTTGAGCACGTCGCCGGATTCGGGAATCACGCCGATCGCCTTCAGGCCGAGCACTTCCTCCACGTCGCCGATGCTGAGCATCTCGCCGGTTTCCACGCGCGCCGGGCTGTAGCGGGTCAGCAGCAGGAACGCGGGCAGGCTCTTGCCGCTCTCGGCCTTGTGGGTCTTGGAGTCGAGCAGGCCGAGGATGCGGTCGGAGTCGCGCACCGAGGACACTTCCGGGTTGACCACCACCACCGCGCGGTCGGCGAAGTACATCGCCAGGAACGCGCCCTTCTCGATGCCGGCCGGCGAATCGCAGACGATGTAGTCGAAGCCGTCGGCGGCCAGGTCCTTGAGCACCTTCTCCACGCCTTCCTGGGTCAGCGCGTCCTTGTCGCGGGTCTGCGAGGCGGCCAGCACGAACAGGTTGTCGAAGCGCTTGTCCTTGATCAGCGCCTGCTTCAGCGTGGCTTCGTTGTGCACCACGTTGACGAAGTCGTACACCACGCGGCGCTCGCAGCCCATGATCAGGTCGAGGTTGCGCAGGCCCACGTCGAAGTCGATCACGGCGACCTTCTTGCCGCGTCGCGCCAGCCCGCAGGCCAGGCTCGCGCTGGTGGTGGTCTTGCCGACGCCGCCCTTGCCGGAGGTGACAACGATAATTTCAGCCAAAGGACTATCTCCTGATACGTTCGAGGTTGGGCCGCGTCAGTCTTGCGCGGCGATCATGATCTGGTCCTGCTCCAGCCAGACCTGGACGGCCTTGCCACGCAGTTCCTTGGGAATATCGTCCAGCACCTTGTAGTGGCCGGCAATGGCGACCAGTTCGGCATGGAAGTCGCGGCAGAAGATCCGCGCCTCGGTGTTGCCCTGGGCGCCGGCCAGCGCGCGGCCGCGCAGCGTGCCGTAGATGTGGATGCTGCCGTCGGAGATCACCTCGGCGCCGGCGCCGACGGTGGCCATCACGGTCAGGTCGCAGTTCTCCGCGTACAGCTGCTGCCCGGAGCGCACCGCGTTCTTCTGCATGCGCCCGGGTTGCGGCCGCGCCGCCGGAGCGGGCGGCGGCGGAGGCGGGGGCGGCGGCGAGACCGGTGCCGCTGCGGCGGCGGGCGCGCCGCCATCGAAGCGCTCGTACTGCGCGCGGAACTTGGCCAGCAGCGGCAGCCCCAGCGCCACCGACAGTTCCTCGATCTCGCGGGTACCGTAGGCCAGCGCCACCGGCAGCACGCCGGCGTCGCGCAGCCCGTCCAGCAGCGCCTGCGCGGTGGCCACGTCCGGGGTCTGCGCCAGCCCGCCGAAATCGATGATCACCGCGGCACGGCCGAACAGCTTGGGCGCGCGCTGCACGCGCTCGCGCATCTCCTGGCTCAGCCGCGCCACGTCCAGCGTGCGCACGCGCAGGTTGGCGATGCCGACCTGGCCGATCTTCAGTTCGCCGGCCTGCTCGAAGTCCAGATTCACCGACGACACGCTCAGGTCCCGGTCGGGCGCTGCGCCCGCTGCAGACGATGGGCGTGGCCGGCCCAGGGCAGGTCGGGCAGGGTGTCGCCATAGGTTTCGCGCACCCAGGCGTAACTGCACAGATCCTTCAACAGCATGCTCGCACGCACCTCCACTTCGTTCATCGTGTTCTGGCCCACTTCGCGGAAACCGAAGCTGCCATGGAACAGCAGCGCCGCATCGGCGCCGTGATCCAGGAAAACCTCGCACGCCAGTTGCGGGTAGCGCAACTCGGCGTAGCTCTGCACGTCGGCGTAGAACGCCCGGCCGACGCCGCCGCCGCGGCGGCGGCTGGCCACCACGATGCGGTCGATATAGAAAAACTGCGGATAGCGCTCGCGGAACCAGGCGAAGTTGCTGCTGTCGTGGTCGCTGTCGCTGCCGAAGCCGACCAGGAAGCCGGCCAGGTTGCCGTCGCGCTCGGCGACGCGGAAGTACTCTGCGGTTTCGTAGAAGCGGTGCAGCTTGGCCGAATCCAGCGGCAGGATCGCCAGTCCGGCGTTGTTGTTCAGGGCCAGGACCGAATCGAGCTCGTGCTCGCGCACGTCGCGGATGACGATCGACATTGAGACTCCATTGCTGATGCGCGCGCGGCCCCGTGCGGACCGCAGGGGCGGATTATCGCACGCGCGACCCGGGGCGGCGAGCCGCGCCGGCATGACTTCCGTGGGAGTGCAATGCGCGCCGTTCATCCTAAGATGGCTGCATGTTGGGATATCTCAGCCATACCCGCGTCCTGCGCTATGCCGGCCTGTTCACCTGGGCCGTCATCTGCATGCCGTTGCTGTACCTGTACTGGGAGCCGGTCGAGGAATCGGGACGGATGCCCAGCGGCGAGGTGTGGCTGCTGCTGACCAGCTACCTGGGCTTCGGCGTGGTCTATTTCCTGCTGACCCGGCGCCTGCACAGCGGCGACGGCGTGCGTTGGTACGACCGCGGCATGCTGGTGCTGCTGACCATCTGCGCCCTGGCGGTCGGCTACCTGCACCGCTCGGGGCTGGGCAGCATCCTGATGATGGTCGCGGCCGGGGTGATCCCCTGGCTGCTGCCGGTGCGCGCCGGCGTGGCCTGGCTGCTGCTGAGCCAGCTGGCAGTGCTGCCGGTGTACCTGACCATCGGCTTCCCGCCGTTCGAGGCGCTGATGCAGTCGCTGCTGTACGGCGGCTTCTCCATGTTCATCTTCGTCACCAGCCTGGTCGCGCGCCAGCAGACCCAGGCGCGGGAGGAGCAGCGCCAGCTCAACGCCGAGCTGCGCGCCACCCGCGCGCTGTTGGCCGAGAGCGCCCGGGTCAACGAGCGCACCCGCATCTCGCGCGAACTGCACGACCTGCTCGGCCACCACCTGACCGCGCTGAGCCTGAACCTGGAAGTGGCCGGCCACATCACCGAGGGCCGCGCGCAGGAGCACGTGCAGCAGGCGCATACCCTGGCCAAGCTGCTGCTGACCGACGTGCGCGAGGCGGTCAGCCAGTTGCGCGACAGCGGCGCGATCGACCTGGCGGCGGCGCTGCGGCCGCTGGCCGAGCGGGTGCCGTCGCTGCAGATCCATCTGCAGGTGGAGGAGCCGCTGACCGTGGAGGATCCCGAGCGCGCGCACGTGTTGCTGCGCTGCACCCAGGAGATCATCACCAACGCGGTGCGCCACGCCCAGGCCGACAATCTGTGGATCGAGGTGCGCCGCGACGGCCCGCAGGTGGTGATCCAGGCGCGCGACGACGGCCGCGGTTGCGAGACCCTGGCCCCCGGCAACGGCCTGCGTGGCATGCGCGAGCGCCTGAGCCAGTACGGCGGCAGCCTGGACGTGGCGGCCGCGCCGGGCGCCGGCTTCCGCCTGCGCGCCGCGGTCCCCGGCGCCGCCACCCTGCTGCCGCCCGCCGTTCCCCAAGGAGTGTTGTGATGATCCGTGTGTGTCTGGTCGACGATCAAACCCTGGTGCGGCAGGGCATCCGCTCGCTGCTGGCGCTGGACGGCGGCATCGAGGTGGTGGCCGAGGCCAGCGATGGCCGCCAGGCGGTGGAGCTGATCCCGCAGGTGCTGCCCGACGTGGTGCTGATGGACATGCGCATGCCGTCGATGTCCGGGCTGGAGGCGCTGCAGACGCTGTCGCGCGCCGCCGCGCTGCCGCCGACCATCATCCTGACCACCTTCGACGACGACCAGTTGGTGCTGGCCGGGCTCAAGGCCGGGGCCAAGGGCTATCTGCTCAAGGACGTGTCGCTGGAGCAACTGGTCGGCGCGATCCGCACCGTGGCCGCCGGCGGCTCGCTGGTGCAGCCGGCGGTGACCCAGCGCCTGCTGTCCGGTCTGGAGCACATGCGCAACGACTTCGTCAGCCTGGACCGGCCCGACCCGCTGACCGACCGCGAGACCGAGATCCTGCGGCTGATGGCCAGCGGCTTCTCCAACAAGGAGATCGCCAACTCGCTGGGCGTGGCCGAGGGCACGATCAAGAACCACGTCTCCAATATTCTCTCCAAGCTCGGCGTGCGCGACCGCACCCGTGCGGTGCTGAAGGCGTTCGAGCTGCAGCTGGTCTGACCGAGCAGGATGCCCCCGCCCGGCGCCGCAGGTGGTCTGAACGAGACAGGATGACGGCCGGCGGAGGCGGGTCGCGCGCGCGCCGGCCGGGTCCCGTGTCACCGGAGGCCATGCAAACCGTGCCGGCATGGCGTTGTCGCGCCTGTCGCGCGCAGGCAAGTGGTCTGGCCTCGGCTTGGCGTGGCCCGGACACCTCCGGCTGTCCGAGAGTGCCGCCGTTGCTCGATTCGATGCGGGCAGGTCCTGAGTGCGTCGGCCTGTCCGCCGCCGTCGCCGGGACAATGGTCTGGTCGTCCCTGGCGCCGCGCGCACCGGCGCTGCCGGCACCGCGCAAGGCCGTTGCGGCGCGGGGCGAAGCGGCATTCCGTGATGTGCTGACCACGGACAGCGAAGCCTGCTAGGATGGGCGCTTCGCTTCATCAACCCGGCCGTGGGATCGGCCCCGGAGACCTCCTGAATGACCCGTATTATCGAGTTCCTGATCGCCCTGGGGATCGTGGCTGGCCTGTTCGTCATTGTCGGCGTGGTGCTGCCCTCGGAGCGTCACATGTCCGAAAGCGTCGAGACCAATCGGCGCATGACCATCGTCTATGACACGGTCAACAGCCTGCGTCGGTTCAAGGACTGGAACCCCCTGGTGCTGCGCGACCCGCGCATCGAGCTGAAGCTCTCCGGCCCGGAATCCGGTGTCGGCGCGCGCCTGGACTACAGCTCCAAGGAGGGCTACATCGGCAAGGGTAGCTGGACCATCACCTCGACCGAGAAGAACAAGGACGTGGTCATCGCCATCGAGGACGAGACCAAGGGCAAGGACAAGACCACCACCTTCAAGCTCGAGTCGACCGGCAAGAACGGCCGCAACGTGAAGATCACCCAGGACTACACCGTCAAGTACGGTTGGGACCTGCTGGGTCGTTACGCCGGCCTGTACGTCAGCCGCCATGTCGGCGACGACATCAAGCTGGGTCTGTCGCGCCTGAGCAACGTGTTGGCCACCGTGCCGAACGTGGACTACCGCTCCGACGACACCCCGCTGAAGGATCTGAAGGTCGTCGACGTCCCGGCCGAGGACCTGCTGGTGGTCAACGCCGGCAACATCGACCGCGACAACGACTCCATCAAGAAGTCCATCAAGGACAACCAGGAGTGGATCAAGCGGGTGATGGACGCAAACGGCCTGGAAGCGGCCGGTCCGGTGCGCATCGTCACCACCGACTTCGGCTCGGACAAGTACGCGTTCGACGTCGCCCAGCCGGTCCGCAAGCGTGCCGGTGGCGCGCCGAAGGACGACGCCAAGAAGGATGAGAAGAAGGACGACAAGAAGGACGACGTGGCCGCCGCGCCGGTCGATGCCACCCCGGTTGCCGCCTCCGGCGAGCCGCTGAAGGTGACCATCCCGCAGGGCGCCCCGGTCACCTACCTGCGTACCGAAGCACACCGCTCCGCCTTCGCCAGCTACACCGGCCACATGGCGGGTCTGGATGCGGCGCGCAATGCGCTGCGCGCCTGGGCCGCGACCAGCGGCTACGACGTGACCGACCGTCCGTACGAAGCCTGGAAGGGCGGCGTGGACAAGGCGTTCACGCCGGAAGGCACCTACGACATCTACTGGGCGATCAAGTAAGTCCCGCCCTGGTGGATGAGTGAACCGGAACGCGCCGCATCTTGCGGCGCGTTCTGTTTATGGGGCCGGCAAACGCTGCCCGCGCTCCCGGAGGAAACCCTCATGCTGACGTTCGATCGCCGTACGCGCGGGCCGTTCTGGCTGTGCAGTGCCGGCGCGCTGCTGGCGGCCGTGTCCATCGGCCTGTCCGCCTATGCTTCGCACGGCGTGGCCGAGCCCCTGGCGCAATCGCACCTGCAGACCGCGGCGCTGTACGCCTTCGGCCACGGCGTGGCGCTGGCGGCGCTGGGACGCCGCAGCGAGCGCTTGCTCGGGCGCTTGGCGCTGTGTCTGTTGCTGCTCGGCACCGTGCTGTTCTCCGGCAGCCTGGCCGGCAACGCGCTGGCGCAGTGGCCGACCCGGCTGGCGCCGATCGGCGGCACCACGCTGATGCTGGGCTGGCTGCTGTGGGCGGTGGACGCGTTGCGGCGCTGAACTCAGGGCGTGCTTAAACTCGCAGTCCGGATCAGGCAGCTGATGGCGGCGGTCGGGTGTGCGCCAGCACGCATCCTGGCGTTGCGCTGCCGCCCGTGGGTCTGGCGGCGGCGCTATGTGTCGCTTCAGTGTGCTGGCGGCACGGGTACGTCCGTGATGGCTGCTTCAGCGGTCGTGGACTCAGGTGGACGTGTGCGGAACAACGGGTCGTCACTGACCCTTGGCCGTTGCGGCGACGGGAAGCGTCGCTCCTGCTGCAGCCAACGGTGGTACTGGAAGGTGCCTCGCGCGGCACTTAAGTAGACCAGCAGGATGATCACGCCCAGCACCATCCCATTGAGATTGCCGGACGCCAGCAAGATCAGTCGCGCCAGAATGCAGTACCCCACCAGCAGAAGCGCGGCGATCCTACTATGGCGATGCAGGCCGTAGGCGCACACCCCGATCAGCACGACGTCGACGCTGAAGAGGATGCCGCCGCCAACGCTGCCATTCGCGAATTGCATGATCGCGAAGATGAGGCTGATCGCAGCGCTCAGCCAGGCAACGATACAACCGACCGCGATCTTGCGTGTGATGGTATCGGGTGCTTTCGCCAGAGGTGGTGCGCTTTGTGCGCTCTGCGCTTGCGGCGTGGCATAGGGGTTTTCCGGCACGAGGCGACATCCTTGCGTTGGGCGAGACATCGTTATCGGCCAGCGCCGCAAAAAACTTCATTGTTGCAAAGCGTGCCGGCGCATCTCGATAGGGCTGAGTCGGCCGCAGTGCTCCTACGCCGCGGCTATTACTGGTCGCCGACCAGTTCCACCTGCGCCTTCAACCGCACCCACGCGTCCTGGCTGGGATCGTTGACCGTGACCTGCACGGTGTAGGTGCCGAGCGGGTCGCTGTCCTCGAAACGCAGTTGCACCGACAGCGGCGCCAGTTCCAGCAGGCCGGCGGCGGCCGGTGGGCCGCCCATGCCCAGGGGCCGCATCGGGTCCTGCAGCGTGGTGCTGCCGTCGGGGCCGAGCACGCGCAGGCTCATCTGCGCATCGCAGGCGCCGCCGTTGTTGGGGCTGGGCGCGCAGCCGGCGTACAGCAGCGCCACGCGCAGCAACTGGCCGCGCTGCACGCGCGCGATCGTGCGCAGGTTCGGCGCATGCGCGGCCTCGGTCTGCCCCCACTCCTGCGCGAACGCGCTGAAGTCGGCGTCGTCGGCGATCTGCAGTGCGGCGGCGAAGGCCTTGTCGTGGCCGCGCTCGGCGCTGTCCGGCAGCGCCTGGCCCTGCCGGTCGTGCCATTGCGCGGCGGCGCAGGTGGGCAGGGCCAGGGCCAGCAGGGTCAAGGCCCGCCAGGCGGTGGTGCCGGCGCGCGGCCGGCGGGTATCGGAACGGGTCATGCGCAAGCGGCCTCCTGCCAGCACCAGTGCCAGGGTTCGTAGACGATGCCATGCGGGTTGTCGCGCGGATAGCTCATGCGGTAGCCGAAGGCGCCGGCGTGGTCGCGCAGCCAGGCGAAGGCCGGCGTGCGCTCGAAACTTTCCTCGGCCGGCGGCTCGCCGGGTGTGCCGATGTCCAGGGCGTGCCCGCTGTGGTGCTCGCTGAAGCCCGGCGCGGCATTGACCGCGAGGATCTGCTCCAGGGTCTGCCTGCGGGCGAACTTGCGCGCGAAGATGCCCAGTTGATACGCGTGGCTGCGATAGCCGGAGATCGCCTCCAGCACCACGCCATCGCGCGCGGCGGCATGGCGCAGTGCGTGCCAGGCGCGTGCGGCGCCGGCGCTCAGCCACAGCGGGCGTCGGTAGCGGTCGTCGCCGGCCGCGTGCAGGGTGGCCGGTTCCGGCTGCAGCGGCAGGCCGGTGCGTTGCGCGTAGGCGTCGGCGGCCAGGCCCAACTGGTCCAGTTGCTCCTGCAGCGCGTGCAGCGGCAACCAGGTCTCATCAGCCGCCATCGTGCCGCGTGCGGGCAGCGCGTCGAGCCGATCCAGGGCCGCGTCGATGCCGGGTTCGTGCATCAGTCGCGGCACCAGCGCGTGCAGTCCGTGTGCGTTCGCGGTCGCCAGGTAGCGCCCGTCGTGCTTGCGCCGCAGCAGCCAGGTCGCCTGCGTGAGCTGGCGCGCGTCGGCGTTGCTGCGCGCGCGCAGTCGCGCGGCCGGTAGCAGTTCGATGGTCTCGGTGTTGAGCAGCAGGCTGGGGACGGTGCGCATCGGCACAGGGTAGGGCCAAGCAGCGCGGGCGGCCAGTCGTGGGGCGATCCTGCCGCGTTGCACACGACGCGGCAGACGCGGCTCAGAAGAACTCGTCGAGCAACTGGTGGAACTGCAGCCGCGTGAGGTCCGGCGTGGCGATGCCGTACGCGGCGAAGAAGCGATCGGCGAGCGCCGGGTCGAATTCGTCCAGGCAACTGGCCAGGATCGCCAGGTCCTGGTACGGGTCGGCGACGCCGGCGCGGCCGAGGTCGATCACGCCGACCACGTGGTCTGGCGCATCGAGCAGGATGTTGTCCAGCGAGTAGTCGCCGTGGCACAGCACGCGCTCGCTGGCCAGCGGCAGCAGCGCGGTCATCGCCTGCCACACCGCCTCCGCCGACCAGCCGGCACGCGCCTCGTTGAAGTCCTCGGTGTCGACCAGGCCCGCCTGCAGCCGGCGTTGCGCAGCGGCCAGGCGCAGCGGGTGAGTGGCGTCGAACGGACAGGTATCGATCGGCGTGGCGTGGAAGCGGCGCAGGAACTCGGCCAGCGCCTGCGCGATGCGTTGCGCCTGCGCGGGCGCGTCCTGCAGCCATTGGTAGGCGGTCCTGCCCGGCAGCGCTTCGCTCAGCAGCCAGGCGCCGGCGGCGTCGGCCTCGAAATGCAGCACGCGCGGCACGCAGCCCGTTCCGCGCAGCCAGTGCAGCCGCGCGAACTCGTCTACCACGTCGTCGTGCGAGGCGCCGGTGCCGCGCTTGAGGTACAGGTCCGGCGTGCCGGTGCCGCCGAGCCGATAGACCATGGCGCCTGCTTCGCCGACCAGATTGCGGTGCCAGTGCAGGCCGTGCAGCCGCGCCGACAGCGTCGGCGGCAGCGCCGGTGCGGTGGCGGGAGTCTCGCGGGGCGCGGTGTGGTCCATCGGGCCGATCCTCGAGGCGTCATGTGGCGGCGGCGGCGGCGTCGCCGTCGTGGCGACACGCGCCGCTGGCGACGAAGACGCGCGTGGCTGGTGTTCCAGCATATATCGCTTCGCGTACGCCAGAACGCTCGACGCGGTGTGCTCCACGGATCGGGCGCGTCGCGCGGCGAGACCTTGCCGCACCGCGCAGCATGTCGTGCCCTGCGCGGCCGGTCGCAGCAGCGACCGACGCGGCGAGGCCCGCCGGACTCAGGCCATGCGGCGCGCCGTGCCGCGCGTGTCTTCGCCGCAGTGTGCTTGCGCCGCGAGTGTCTGCCATTCCTGCAGCACCTGCCTGGGGTGTTCGACGCTGAGCAGCAGCCAGCCGCCGGCGTGCAGCGGAACGGCCAGGACGCGATCGCTGGTGATCAGACAGAACGCCTTGTGCCCGTCGCGGGTCCGGTAGTGGCCCGCATGAAAGCCCGGGTAGCCGAAGCCGAGCAGCTTCAAGGCCGGCTTGAAGCCGGTGTGCTCGGACAGCGCGATCACGCGCGCGTCCCCCAGGCGCAGCGCGGCCAGCGGTACGCGCTTGGTCAGGAACGTCGCACGCACGTCCACCAGGCCCTCGTGCATCAGTACGCGCTGCCGCGCGAAGGTGGCGGTGCCGGCCACGCCGATCAGCGCCAGCAGCCCGAAATGCCACCAGAGCGCGCCAGGCCGTGCGGCGTGCAACGCGAAGCCACCGATCACGGCGGCGACAAGCAGCAGTGGCAGCCACAGCCACAAGGCCAGGCCCAGCCGATGCGCCGGCGCCACCGGATACCGCCGTGCCGGGGAGGGCGACGTGGAGCGCAGCCGGCTCATGGTGCGGCGCCATGGCTGGCGGGCAGGGCGCGCACCCAGGTCGCGACATCGGCGATCAGGGCCGGGTCGACGTGGCCGGGCGTGGCGTACTCGGCCGGTCCGGGGGCGCCGCTGCCGGCGATGCCCAGGTGGTTCAGCGCGGCGTAGCGGTGCAGGGTGGCATGCGGATCGTCGGCCAGCGCCTGTTGCCACCGCTGCCAGTCCGGCGCGGTGACCTGGAAATCGCGCTCGCCCTGCAGCCACAGCACCGGCATCGGCCCGAGCGCGCGGACGTCGGCGACCGGATCGACCTGTTCGATCGCGCGCCAATAGGTGGCAGGTACGTCCAATGGCGAATCGCTGCGCGCGACCTCGCCACTGCCGCGGACCTTGGCCACGCGGCGCTCGAGCTCGGCCAGCGCCGCCTGCCGCTGCGGCGACGGTGGATGTTCCTGGCTCAGCAGGTAGCGGTTCTGCTCGATCAACAGGTCCAGCAGCGGTCGCGCCGGCGCCGCCCACAGCACGATGCCGGCGGTCTTGCCGGAGCGGTGCGCGATGCGGGCGGCGAGCATGCCGCCCTGGCTGTGGCCCATGACCACGATGCGCGCAGGGTCGATGCCGGGCGTGCGCGCCAGCGCCGCCACCGCGGCGACGGCGTCGTCTGTGGTCTCGTCGTCCATGGTGAACCCCTGGTTGATGCGCCCGGCAAAGCTCTCCGGCAAGGCGAAGGTGCGCTTGTCGTAGCGCAGCACCGCGATGCCCTGCGCGGCAAGCCCGCGGGCGACGTCGAGGAACGGACGGTTCGGGCCGATGGTCTCGTCGCGGTCCTGTGGGCCCGAGCCGTGCACCAGGACCACCGCCGGGAACGGACCCTTGCCTGCCGGCAGGGCCAGCGTGCCCGGCAGCGGACCGACCGCAAACGCCTGTTCGCTGAAGCCGGCGTCGGCGGCGGGCGGCGCCGGCGCCGGCGGTGGTGCGGGAGTGAACAGCAGGCCGGCGATCTTGCCGTCCGCGTCGATCGACACATGCGCCAGCAGTGCGCCGCGCTCGAACTGCAGGCGCTGTTCGATCACGCGCAGCCCGTGCTGCTCGCGTTCGCTGGCCGGGCCGCGCTGCTGCAGCGCGCCCAGTTGCGTGGACAGCGTACGCCAGGCCTCGGCCAGCTTGTCGGGTGGCACCGCCTTGGCCATCGCCGGGGTGAACTCGGCCTCGACCGCGGCCAGGTCGCCGGCCTTCAGGCGATCCAGCAGCGCGCTGGCAGTCTGTTGCGGCGTCGCCGCCAGCACCGTGAGCGGAGCGAGCAGCGCCGTCAGTGCAAGCGCAAGAACCCGATGCGGGCGCATGTCAGAGCTCCCGCTTGAACAGCAGCAGCGGCTTGGTGCCCGGTAGTGCGACGACATTGACCAGTTCCCAGCCGAGCTTGCCGTGCTTGTTCAGGTCGGCCTGCAGTTCGTCCAGTTTCAGTCCCAGCATCAGATTGGTCTTGGCCTCGACGGTGAGGTATTCCCAGCGCTTGCTCATGCTTCCGGCTCCTTGTCGTCACGCGGCTTGGGTAGCCGCCCTGCCTTGCGCAGCGCGTCGCGCAACACGTATTCGATCTGCGCGTTGAGGCTGCGCAGTTCGTCGTCGGCCCAGCGCTGCGCCGCCGCCAGCACGTCGGCGTTAATGCGCAGCGGATAGGCCTTCTTCTCGCTCATGACCGCTCCTGCCGCGCGGCGTCGCTGCGCCGCAGGTGCAGCAGCATCGACACGATCAGCGCGTTCACCACCAGCAGCAGTGCGATCGCCACCGCATAGACGCCGGCGCGCTGGCCGCCGCTCCAGTACAGCGCCGCGGCGCCGAGCAGGATCGCCAGGCCGATCAGCGCCCAGCGCAGGCCCAGCCCGCGCGCGCGGTCGTCGCCCTTGCCGCCGACCCAGGCGGCGATGACCAGGGCCGGCAGGCCGGAGAGGGCGAGCGCCAGCGGCGCGATGGCGGCGTGCATGGACATCGGCACCTCAGTACAGCGAGCCGGCGTTGACGATCGGCTGGGTGCCGCGGTCCGAGCACAGCACGGTCAGCAGGTTGCTGACCATGTGCGCCTTGCGCTCCTCGTCCAGTTCGACCACGCCGTTCTTCTGCAGTTCGGCCAGGGCCATCTCGACCATGCCCACCGCGCCAGCGACGATGCGCGTGCGCGCGGCGATCACCGCGTTGGCCTGCTGCCGCTGCAGCATCGCCTGGGCGATTTCCGGGGCGTAGGCGAGGTGGCTGATGCGCGCCTCGATCACGTCCACGCCGGCCTGGGTCAGGCGTTCGTCGAGGTGGCGCTTGAGCTGTTCGCTGATCTCGTTGGGATGGCTGCGCAGCGAGATCTGCCCGTCCTCGTGCTGGTCGTAGGGATAGCTGGTGGCCATCGCGCGCAGTGCCGCCTCGGACTGGATGTGCACGAAGCTCTCGTAGTCGTCGACGTTGTAGACCGCCTCGGACGCGTCCATCACCTGCCACACGATCACCGCGGCGATCTCGATCGGGCTGCCGTCCAGCTCGTTGACCTTGAGCCGCCCGCTCTCGAAGTTGCGCACGCGCTGGCTGACCTTGCGCTTGCTGAAGAAGGGGTTGTTCCAGCGCAGGCCCGGGTCCTTGACCGTGCCCACGTAGCGGCCGAACAGGCTCAGCACCGCGGCCTGGTTCGGTTCCAGCGCATACAGGCCGACCACCAGGAACAGCGCGACGGTCAGCACCGGGATCGCGACCAGCAGGGTCCACGGCATCGCCGACGGCTGCAGCACGCCGGTGGCGATGATCGCGCCGGCGCCGGCCACGAACACCAGGACCAGGCCCGCGATCATCGGGATGCCGGGCAGGGAGGAACGGGGCTGCTCTTTCATGGTGGACGTCCTTGGGTGGTTGGACGAAAAGATATCAAATTGATATCAGGTTGCAAGAGACGGGGAGTGGGGAATCGGGAATGGGGAATCGTGGGAGCGGGTTCATGGGGGCGGGCGGGTCTAGGGGAGCCGGCTACCCACCTGCGTGCGGCATCCGCTTTTGAGGACCGGGAAGGTGCTGAAGTCGCCGGTATGCAGAGGCGGGCAGCCCGGGTGTCGACTTGGCGGGCGTCGGCGGTGTGCATCCATCGGCTGCGTGCCGTCACGCCGAGGGCAGCAGACCCAGCGCTTTTACGATTCCCCAATCCCGATTCCCGGCCGCCGAGGCGGCCACTCACCCGCCGAGAATCAGCACCGGGCTGCGAAAGCCGCTGAGGTGGTGGGTGCCGGTGGCGATGTCGCTGCGGTAGCGGCCGGGAATCTCGATCTGGCAGCGTTTGCCGATGCGCACGCCGGGGCCGATGTCGACCTGTCGGCCGAGCGTGGCCTGGGCGCCGATCTGCGCTTCGGCAGCGAGCGTCACGCCGGCCTCGATCCATGCCGAGGCGCCGACCTTGACCGCCGATTCCAGCACCGCCGCCGCGCCGATCCAGGCGTTGAAGCCGATGTCGCAGTGCGTATCGACGATGGCGCCGGCGCCGATCGCGCAGTTCTCGCCGACGCGTGCGCTGGCCGCCACCTGCGCGCCGCGGCAGATCAACGGCGGCATCCTGAAACCGCGCGCCTTCAATTCCCCCATCAGCTCCTGGCGGCGGAAGTTGAGGAACTGCGCGCCCCAGGCGACGAAGGCGGTGGCACCGGTATCGGCCAGCGCGTGCAGGGCATCCAGGTCGAAGCGGTAGTCCTTGCCCTGGGCCACGTCCACCGGGTGCAGCACGCAGTCCGGCGCCGCCTCGGCCCAGGCCGCCAGCGCCCAGCGCAGCAGCGCACCGCTGCCGACCACGTACTTGTCAGAGGACATGGCGGCCCTCCATGACATCCATGTACCAGCGTTCGATCTGCATGTTGGCGTGCTCGTAGTCGCCCAGCACCGCGCGCGGGGCGCCGGCGCGCAGTCCCGACTGCACCTGTTCCATGATCTCGATGTCCTCGCGCAGCACCTTCTCGGCGCCGTGCAGGTGCCCCAGCAACACTGCGTCGGAACCCGGATAGCGATGCTTCTTGCGCGCGGTGACGTAGTAGACCAGCAGGTCGGTGCGCTGCGCCGATACCGGCTGGTGGTGCTCGATGATGAAGGAATAGCCACCCGAGCCCGAGGCGATGTGCAGGTTCGGGTACAGCAGCCAGTTCAGATACCAGTCGTCGTTGCCGAAGCGTTCGACGTGCGCGTGCCAGGGATAGTGCGCCATCGCCACCAACGGCTCGTTGAGCCCGCCGCTGCTGAAATCGCGCAGGCGCGCCAGATGCGCCTCGCGCGAGGCGCTGCCCTCGGCATGGTAGCGGCGCGCCTCGGCGACGCCGGCATCGTCCATCTGCACCTGGAACTTCACCTGCTGCGCCAGCGTGCGCGCATGCACGAAGCGCGGGTGCAGCGCGTCGCGCAGGTTCTCGTAGGCCAGCTTCCAGTTGAAGTCGGCCTCGAAGGTCGCCACCAGCACTTCGTCGTC
Organism: Xanthomonas sp. LF02-5; assembly: GCF_034105325.1. Taxonomy (NCBI): domain Bacteria; kingdom Pseudomonadati; phylum Pseudomonadota; class Gammaproteobacteria; order Lysobacterales; family Lysobacteraceae; genus Xanthomonas; species Xanthomonas sp. LF02-5. The sequence continues at coordinate 762,337 of NZ_JAXGGF010000001.1, forward strand.
GAACTGTTCGGAAGCGGCGCGCAGCATCTCCAGCGCCTCCAGCGAGAACTGCGCCTCCAGCGGCATCGGCGCGGGCGACAGGTTCACGAACACCAGCTTGCCGATGCAGGCCACCGCGAAGCGGCGCAGCCGCAGGCAGGCGCGCGCCTCTGGAGCGAGGCGGTAGGCATCGTCCTGGAACGGGATGTTGTCCACGCCGCCGTCGGCGCCGTAGCGCCAGCCGTGGTAGCTGCAGACCAGCGGGCGCACGCCCTGCGGTTGCTGTTGCAGCGGGTTCTGCCGGTGCAGGCACAGGTTGTCGAAGGCGCGCAGTTCGCCGTCGATGTGCTGCACCACCACGTCCACCCCGCAGATCGAGCGGCGCACGAAGGCGTTGGGCTTGTCCAGCAGCATGCGCGGCGCCACGAACTGCCACAGCGGCATCATCAGGAGCTCGCGCTCGCGCGCAAACCAGGCCTCGTCGATGTAGGCCTCGGCCGGCATCAGCGAGTGCATGGGCGCGCCTCGGCGGTGCGGCAGGGCGTGCCGTGGCGGTGTTCGGCGCTGTGTGCGTGCATGGCGACATCCCCAGTGACGTTGCGGAAGATAGCACCTCGCTGCGCGCCGACGATGGCGTGGCCGATCCTGTGCCGGCGTGGGGCGCCGGCCCGGTAGAATACGGCTCCCCTCTTCGCGCAGGCGCCGCCGTCATGGTCACTCTGGGAACCCCGCTGTCCGCTTCCGCCACCCGCGTGCTGCTGCTCGGCTCCGGCGAACTGGGCAAGGAAGTGGCGATCGAACTGCAGCGCTTCGGCGTGGAGGTGATCGCGGTGGACCGCTATGCCGACGCCCCGGCGATGCAGGTCGCGCATCGCAGCCACGTGGTCGACATGCTCGATGCGATGGCGCTGCGCGAACTGATCGCGCGCGAGCAGCCGCACCTGATCGTGCCGGAGATCGAGGCGATCCACACCGAGACCCTGGTGGCGCTGGAGCGCGACCTCGGCCAGCGGGTGATCCCGACGGCGCGTGCGGCGCGGCTGACCATGGATCGCGAAGGCATCCGCCGCCTGGCCGCCGAGACCCTGGGCCTGCCGACCTCGCCTTACCGCTTCGTGGACACGCCCGAGCAGTACCGCGAGGCGATCGCCGCGGTCGGCCTGCCGTGCGTGGTCAAGCCGGTGATGTCGTCCTCCGGCAAGGGCCAGAGCACGCTGCGCAGCGCCGCCGATATCGACGCGGCGTGGGAGTACGCGCAGACCGGCGGCCGCGCCGGCGCCGGCCGCTGCATCGTCGAGGGTTTCATCGACTTCGAGTACGAGATCACCCTGCTGACCGTGCGCCACGCCGGCGGCACCGCGTTCTGCGATCCGATCGGGCACTGGCAGAAGGACGGCGACTACCGTGAGAGCTGGCAGCCGCAGTCGATGTCGGCGCTGGCCCTGCAGCGCGCTCAGGACATCGCCCGTGCGGTCACCGACGATCTCGGTGGCTGGGGCCTGTTCGGCGTGGAGCTGTTCGTCAAGGGCGACGAAGTCTGGTTCAGCGAAGTGTCGCCGCGGCCGCACGACACCGGCCTGGTCACCCTGGTGTCGCAGGAACTGAGCGAGTTCGCCCTGCATGCGCGTGCGATCCTCGGCCTGCCGATTCCGGCGATCCGCCAGAACGGCCCGTCGGCCTCGTGCGCGCTGCTGGCCCACGGCGAAGGCGTGCCGCGCTTCGGCAACGTCGATGCCGCCCTGCAGGCCCCTGACACTGCCCTGCGTCTGTTCGGCAAGCCCAGCGTGCACGGCCACCGCCGCGTCGGCGTGACCCTGGCCCGCGGCGCCGACATCGAGCAGGCACGCCAGATCGCCCGCGCCGCCGCCGCCGCCCTCACCATCGACCTGGACGCATAAAACGGCGAGCGCTCGAAAGCGGGGCCAAAGGGGACCCGCTTTCCCATTCCCCACTCCCGATTCCCCATTCCCGGCCCTCAAGCCGGCGGCGCGAACCGTGCCGCCGCCAGGCGGATGCTCCACACCAGTTCGACCATCGCCAGGTTGTTGAGCAGCGCCTCGCCGCCCAGCACCAGCCAGTAGCCGGCGCCGTCGACCCAGAACGGCACGAACGACCAGTCCGGCAGCAGCAGTTGCGGCTCGCTGTAGAACGCCACGTAGCGGTGCGCGCCGTGCCAGCCGCGCGCGCTCTGACGCTGAGCGAAGCCGGAGAAGTCGGCCGCGGCCACGCTCAGCGTGTCGGCCTGTTCCTGGTCCAGGCCGGCATGGCCCAGGCAGAAGCCGCTGTCGGAGGCCAGCACCGCGCGGCGTTCGGCCGACAGCGGGGCGATCACATGCTGGGCGAAATCGTCCAGGCGGATTTCCGGGCCCGGCACTGCGCGCCGCAGCAACTGCACCCATTGCTGTTCGCGCGCCTCCTGCAGCAGCCGCTGTGCGTCGCCGCCCACGCGCTGGCGCCACTCCTGCAGCGACAGCGCGCCGTGCGCGCCGAGCAGCAGTTGCAGCGCGCGCTGCAGGCGGTCGGGCGTGGCGCTGGCGAAGCCGTGCAGCACGCCGTGCGGGGTCGGCATCAGCCAGGTCGGTTCGGAGCCGGTCGGGTCGGGGGCGGTCATCGCGGCGCACTCGCGCTGGAAAAGGACAGGGCGTCGACGTTGCGGCCACCCAGCGGCTCGCGCTGCTGCAGCCAGCGCGCGGTGCTGTCCCAGCGGTCGCCCAGGGCCAGCGCATGGCGGCGCAGTTCGCGGGTGGCGAGCATGAAGGCGAGCTTGTCCTGGCAACTGATGCAGTAGTCCAGGAACTCGCGCTCGCAGCGCGCCGCGGCGATCGGTGCGCCGTCGCACAGCGCGTCCACCACCTCGCGCACCATCCGCCGCGAATGGTCCGGGCTGGCCCGGCGCACCCGCGCCGGCACGTCGGCGGACGGCCGCGCCAGCACGCTCCAGCGCGTGGCCAGGGCGTTGATCGGCAGCAGCGCGTGGCCCTGGCTGTGGCGCTGGAAGGTCTCGGCCACGTGCGGCGCCAGATGCGCCGCGGCCATCTGCAGCGCCAGCTGGCGCAAGGCGACGTCGTGCCGCGGCAAGGCCACGAACAGGTCGGCCAGCACGCCCTGGGTCGGTTCGTTGTCGTGCAACTGCAGTGCGGCGTGCAGCCGCGCCAGGTGCGCGGCGGCATCGCGCGGGTCGCGCAGCAGTGCGCGGGCATGGGTGCGCATCACCAGGCGTGCGGGATCGCGAGCGGGAAGCGTGGGCATGGGCGCCTCAGTCCAGCAAGGTGTCGATCAGGTCGATCATGAATTCGGCGTCCTCCGTGGCCATCGCCTCGAAGCCGCGTTCCAGGCCCAGCGCGTCGAGCACCGCCTGGTCGTCGCGATGCGCGGCATCGCCCAGCGCCAGCAGGGCGTCGCGCAGCGCAGGCAGTTGCGGGCCCAGGCGCGGATGCGCCAGCAGCACGTGGCCGATGTCGCACAGCGCGCTTTCCACCAGCGGACGCAATCGCGCGCGGGTCAGGCGCGACAGGCCGTGGTAGGCGGTGGCCAGGAACAGGCCGGCATCGGCTTCGCCTTCCAGCAGCAGCCGCGCTACCGCGGCGTAGCTGCTGGCCGGGCGCCAGGCGATGCGTTCCGGCTCCAGGTCGGCCGGTTCCAGCAGGCGCAGGCCGATCAGGCGTACGTCGTGGTTGGCGGTCAGGGCGATGCGGCAGCCGTAGGGCAAGTCTTCCACGCAGCGCGCCGGCGCCTCGGCCGCGGTCGCGATCACCACCTCGTCGGCGTGCCCGCGCGGCCTGACCAGCGGCAGGTAGCCGCGGTCGCGGATCAACGCGCTGGCGTCGAACGGGCTGGCGTACACCAGGTCGACGACGCTGTCGTCCAGCAATTGCCGCTGTTCGGCGGCATCGGCCGGCATCAGCAGGCGCAGGCCGAGGCCGGCGCGGCGCTGCAGCACCGTGCTGAGCAGGTACCAGCCGCCGAAGTACTCGGGCGCGAAGTCCGGCGCGACCAGGAACGTGCAGCTCATGCCAGCGGCTCCGCGCGTTCGTCCTGCAGCCATTGCGCGTACAGCGGCTGCAGCGCGTCGATGCGCCGCCGCGACGGCTTGCGCCGCACCGAGGTGAAGCCGACCACGCGGCCGTCGCGGACGTTCGGCAACGCGGTGGCGTAGACCCAGTAGCAGGCGCCGTCGCGGCGCAGGTTCTTGACGTAGCCGTGCCACTTCTCGCCGGCCAGCACGGTGTCCCAGAGTTCGCGGAATGCGCGCCGCGGCATCTCCGGGTGGCGCAGGATGCAGTGCGGCGCGCCGATCAGCAGTTCGCGCGGCCAGCCGCTGAGTTCGACGAAGGCGTCGTTGGCGTGGGTGATGACGCCGTCCAGGTCGGTGCGCGAGACGATCAGGCGCCCGTCCGGATAGGCCACCTCGCGTTCGCTCCAGTACACCGTGCGGCGGCTGCCGTCGTGATAGCGCAGCTCGGCGCTGCGGTGCGGCTCGTGCGGCGCTTGCATCGGCGGCAGCGGCATGGCGGCGCCCCTACAGGATCTGTTGCAGCGCCTGCGCGGCGCGCTTGATGTCCAGGAACACCAGGCCGAGCTTGGCGCTGGGTTTGGCCAGCACGGTGAGCACTGCCTCGCGGCCGGCCGCACTCATGATCACGTAGCCGAGTTCGCCCTGGATCAGCACCCGCTCCAGCGCGCCGCGCGCCAGTTCGCGCGCGCTGCGCTCGCCCAGCGCGAGCAGCGCCGCGGACATCGCGCCGACGCGGTCCTCGTCCATGCCCTGCGGCATCGCCGAGGCGATCATCAGCCCGTCCAGGGAGATCAGCGCCGAGGCCTCGATATCGGCAGTGGCGCCATTGAGGCCTTCCAGCGCCTGTTGCAACTGTTGCGTTCGCATGCTCGCCATCCGCTTGCGCATCCCGACCGGGTGCGGGAGGCATTGGACCGCGTCGGCGCGGGTTTGCCCTTGATCTGGATCAAGGCCGATGGCGGTGCCCGGCGCAGGCGCTGCGCAGGAGGGGCGATCCGATGGGCGGCACCGCTGCCGCGAAGGGGGCAGGCCCTGCTCACACCGGCGCCGCCTCGCGGCCGGCGGTCAACGCGGCCGCGCGGGTGCAGGCCGCTCGCCAGGCGTCTGGCGCGCCGGCCAGGCAAGCAAAAGGCGGCCGCCAGGCCGCCTGTGGGGTGTTGCTAGGCGGCGCCATGCTGCGCGCCGCCCCGGTCCTCCTGCGCTTACGGCCCCGCGGCGACGTCGACCCAGACCAGGTGGTGGTCGCTGCCGTCGGCGATGGCGGCGGAGGCGTCATTGGAGGTCGGCCAGAACACGCCGCTGTCCAGGTAGCGGAAGTTGCGCGACGGCAACACGTAGTCCAGGCGCATGGTGCCGGCCTTGGGGCCGAAATCGCCGGTGACCTGCTGCGGTGGGCCGCGATGGTCGATGCCGGTGGCCGCGTAGGCGCGCGTGGTCTCCTCGCCGCCAGCGCTGTGCGGGGTGGGGTATTGCAGGACGCGCGGATGCGTCACCAGCGCGCGGATCGCGTCGTGGCGGCCGTCGCCGTCGATCACGTCGTTGTTGAGGTCGCCGAGCATCACGAACTGCGCATCGGCGGCCAGCCCGCCGCAGCGGCCGGCGTCGTCGCACAGCCAGTGCGCCTTGCCGCTGCCGGCATCGTCCAGGTACTCGCGCCACAGCCGCAGTTCGTCGTGGTTGCGTGCGGCGTTGCGCTTCTCCGCGCCGTCGAACACCGGCGGGGTCGGGTGCGCCACCAGCGCATGCAGCACGCCCAGCGGGGTGCGCACCGGCACGTCCCAGTGCGACTTGGACGACAGCCGCAGCTGCGCCCACACCGCGTCGCTGTGGAAGAAGCGGCCGGTGGCCGGATCGACCGGGCGCAGCGCGTCGGGCATCGCGCTCCATTTCAGCAGGCGGAAGCTGCGCACCGCCGCGGCGTCGATCGGGTACTTCGACAGCAGCAGCATGCCGTATTGGCCGGGATGCAGGCCGTAGCCCCAGGCGTCGTTGCCGCGCGCGCGGCCTTCTCCGCCGACATGGCCGTCGTTGTCCAGGTCCAGGCCGCTGGGCACGCCCGTGTTGACCGGGGCCAGGTAGCGGTAGGGATAGCGCAGCGCAGCGCCGCCGTGCGGTTGCGGCACCGCGAGGTAGCGCTGCTCGAACAGGTCGGCGGCGCGGTGCGCCTCGTCGTAGTCGAACTCGTTGAGCAGCACGATGTCCGGGCGCACCTGCTGCAGCACCGCGGCGATCTTGCGTGCCTGCGCGCTGTCGCCCTGCAGGGCGGCGATCAGTGCGCCGGGTTCGTCGGCATTGAGCGAGGTGTTGTAGGTGGCCAGGCGCAGCGTCCTGGCGGCGGGCGCGGCGGCGTCGGTCATCGGGGAGGACGTGGGAGCGGTGTGCGCGCAGGCGCCGCACAGCAGGGTCAGGGCGAGCAGGAGGAGGCGTGATGTCATGCGCCGATTTTCGCATGCGCGGCATGTCGGCACGATGGCGCCGCGACGTGCGGCGGCATCGGCTGGGCAGCCCGGTAGCGGTTGCCGTCGGCTAGCCGCCGAGCTGGCGCAGATAGTCGTCGAAGTCGCGCCAGTGGCGGCCGTCGTAGGCCTGCAGCGGCCGGAAGCGGCGCTTGTAGTCCATCTTCTGGTGGCCGCGGATCCAGTAGCCCAGATACAGGTGGCGCAGGCCCTCGCGTCGCGCCCAGGCGATCTGCTGCAGGATCGCCAGGGTGCCCAGGCCGCGCGCGCCGGCGTCCGGGTCGTAGAAGGTGTAGACCGCCGACAGCGCCTGCGCGGCGATATCGGTGACCGCTACCGCCAGCAGCGGCCCACGCCGTCCGTCCGGCATGCGTTGCCGCAGCTCCAGGAAGCGCCCATGCGACCAGCGGCCGATCAGGAACTGGTCGAACTCGTGCGCGCCGTGATCGTCCATGCCGCCGCCGGGATGGCGGTGGCGCAGGTAGCGCTGGTACAGCGCCAGCTGTTCCTCGCTGCGCTCGGCGGCGACGATGCGGACCTCGATATCGGCATTGCGCGCCAGGCAGCGGCGCTGGCTGCGATCGGGCACGAACGCATCGATCGGGATGCGCACCGCAACGCAGGCGCGGCAATGGTCGCAGTGCGGGCGATAGACCAGATCGCCGGAGCGGCGGAAGCCCCAGCTCAGCGCCAGCGGATATAGCGCGCCCAGGCGTGGATCGTGCGGGTCCAGCACCAGGTCGCGGGCCTGCCGCTCGGGCCAGTAGCCACACGCGTGCTGGCCGGTCTGGAACAGCCGCAGGTCGTCGCTGGCGTCGGAATGGATGGCCATGCGTCGAGCATAGCGCTTCGCCATCGCAGGGGCCGCGACTGTCCGCACCATGAATACGCCCGGCAGCCGGTCAACCGTGGCGGCGACGGGACGTTGTCTGCAGGGAAGGCGCCACGGCGCCGGACGCCTGCCGTCCTGGCAGGTTCCCATCATCCTCAGGGAGTGACCCATGAAGTCTCGCAACCCGCTGCTCGCCCTGGCCGTGCTGGCCGTGCTGTCCGGTACCGCCTACGCCGTTCCCCCGCCGCCGGCCGATCCCGCCGCGCCCGCCGATGCCGGCGGCATCGCCGCGCTCGACAAGAACGGCGACGGTGTCATCGACCGCAGCGAGGCCGCCGCCGATCCGCGCCTGGCCCAGCATTTCGACGCCATGGACAAGAACCACGACGGCAAGCTCAGCCGCGACGAGTGGCCGCGCCACGGCCGTCACGGCGGCCCGGGCGACCACGGCGTGCCCGGCGCGATGATGGCCAAGCTGGACACCAACAAGGACGGCCGCATCAGCCGCGCCGAAGCGCAGGCCGATCCCAAGCTCGCCGCGCGCTTCGACAAGATGGACGTGAACAAGGACGGCTACATCGACCGTGCCGACTTCGAACTGCGCGCCAAGCAGCATCGCGATGCCTGGTTCACCGCGGCCGACACCAACAAGGACGGCATGCTCAGCCGCGCCGAGTTCGATGCGGCGCAGGCCAAGCGCTGGGCGCATCGCCCGGGCGGGCAACGCGGCAGCGATGCGCCAGCACCGATGCCGGCGCCGGACAGCAACTGAGCCATCCGCCGCGGCGGTGGCCGCGGCGTCACTGCACCAAGGCGCCGATCGACAGCGCCCCTGCGCCCCGCGCGCAGGGGCGTTCTTGTTTTTCCATCTGCCGAAACCTGCCGTCGCGTGCAGTGCGGCGCAGGTGCAGCGGGACGCGCCTGGTCGCGCGGGGCGCGTCGACAGCGTCGCGGCCGGTTGCGGTGGCGGTCTCCGCTACGGCGGACACCGCGCGCAGGATGCGATCGCCGTGCCGATCGGATTGCCGTCGCAGCGTTGGCGCCTCCGCCGTCGCGCAAGGACGGCCATCGGCAGGGCGTCATCGCCAGAGGCGACATCCACCGCATGCGTGGACGTGCGTTCGGCGCGGCTCAGTTACCGCGGGGTGCCGGCTGCACGCGCACGCGCACTTCGTCGCTGCCGGTGTCCTGCGCCGGGGGCGTGGCCGGTTGCGTCGCGGGTGCCTGTGCTGGTGCGGTGGTCGGCGCGCGGTTGTCGCGATGGCGCAGCACGGTGATCAGCGCCACCGCACCGATCGCCAGCAGCAGGGCGATGCGGATGCGCCAGGCCCAGCGCTTGCCGCCGTCCGCTTCCACCTGCGAGCGGAACTCGTTCAAGTAGGGCGCACGGCCCTGTTCCGGATCGCGGCGGGTGCTGTCGAGCAGGCCGGCGTCGCGCAGCAGTTCGCGTGCGCGCGGCTGGTCGTCGGCGTGCACCACCCACACCGTGGGCTGGGCCTGCGCCGCGACCGGGTCGAGATAGCTGAACTGGCCGCTGCGCCGGGTCCGGTAGGAGCGGCCGTTGCTCAGGCGCACGTCGATGCCGGCATCGCGCAGCAGGGCGGCGACGCCTTCGGCGGTTTCCACACGTTGGCTGCTGAAGATCTGACGCATGTTCGTGTCCTCAGCGTTTTGCCGGCACCTGCGCCGCGGCGTCGGCGTCGGGGACCACCCGGATCAGGCCTTCCTGTGCGGTGCTGGCCACCAGGGTGCCGTCGCGGGTGAAGAACTGCCCGCGCGCCAGACCGCGCGCGCCCTGCGCGCTGGGGCTGTCCAGCGAGTACAGCAGCCAGTCGTCGGCGCGGAACGGGCGGTGGAACCACAGCGCGTGGTCGAGCGAGGCCATCTGCACGTTCGGCGTGTAGTAACTGATGCCGTGCGGGAAGGTGGCGGTGCCGAGCAGGTGGAAGTCCGAGGCGTAGGCGAGCAGCGCCTGGTGCAGTTCCGGCGCATCGCCGACCGGCTCGCTCAGGCGCAGCCACATCTGCTGGAACGGCGGACGCTTGGGCGGATTCAGTTCGTCGCGCGGATACACGTGGCGGAACTCGAACGGGCCGCCGCGCGAGAGCCAGCGCTGCACCTTGGTCGGCAGCGTCGCCAGCACGTCCGGGCGCGCCGCCGGAGTCGGCTCGATGTCTTCCGGTTGCGGCACTTCCGGCATCTTCAGCTGGTGGGTGGCGCCGTCCTCCTGTTCCTGGAACGAGGCCGCGCAGAAGAAGATCACCTTGCCGTGCTGGATCGCGGTGACCCGGCGCACCGAGAAGCTGCCGCCGTCCCGGGTGCGGTCCACGTCGTAGACGATGGGGTGCTCGATGTCGCCGGCGCGCAGGAAGTAGGCGTGCAGCGAATGCACGCGGCGCGCGTTCTCCACCGTGGCCTGCGCCGCCGACAGCGCCTGGCCCAGCACCTGGCCGCCGAACACGTACTTGGTGCCGATGTCGCGGCTCTGGCCGCGGAACAGGTTGTCCTCCAGCCGCTCCAGCGACAGCAGCTCGATCAGTTCGGAGACGACGGGGGCGGGCTTGGCGGACAAGAGGCGGGGCCTGGCGACGGACGTGTGCCGATTATAGCGGGCCGTCCGCGCCCGCCCGCGTCCCGCTCCGCTCAGCCCTTGCCCAGCCGCGCCACCAGCGCGCGCAGTGCGGCCTGGGTGTCCGGCGCCTGCCAGTCGTCGATCAGCCGCTCCAGCCCGATGTGCTCGTCGGCCAGCGCCGCGCGCAGGTCGGCGCGGGCGATGGCACGGGTCTGCAGCATCGGCTGCCGCGGGCGCTTGAGCAGGTCCAGCAGCCAGGCCAGCGCGCGCGCCACCACCAGGTCGGCGTCGACCAGTTCGTCGACCAGGCCGATCTCCAGCGCGCGTTCGGCACTGACCAGGTCGCCGCCGACCAGCAGGCGCTCGGCGCGGTGCGCGCCGACCACCCGCCGCAGCAGGCGCTGGATGCCTTCCGGGGCGACCAGGCCGACCTGGGTCTCGTTGAGGCCGATGTGCAGCGGATGCGCCGCATCGGGGCTGCGCGCCATCACCCGGTAGTCGCAGCACAGCGCCAGCACGCAACCGCCGGCCGGGGCGTGGCCGGTCAGCGCCGCGACCACCGGGATCGGGCTGGCGGCCAAGGCGCGCGCCGCACCGAAGAACTGCTGCCAGCTGCCCAGCAGCTTGGCGCGATCGTCGCCGTGGCCGAGCAGGTGCGGCACGTCCATGCCGGCGGAGAACAGGCGTTCGTTGCCCGACAGCACGATGCCGTGCGCGCCATCGGCGTTGGCCTGCTCGATCGCCTGGATCAGGTGCCGGCACAGGTCGGTGTCCAGCGCATTGACCGGCGGCCGCGCCAGGCGCAGTTCGCGGAGGGGGCCATGGTTGATCACGTCGATGAGCGTCGTCATGCTGCGGTCTGCTTTCGAAGAAGGAACCTCGGCGATGATAACCAAACCATTCGCTGGCGTATTGTTCGTGCTGTGTGCGGCGGTTGCCGCCACTGCGTCGGCCGCGGAACCGGCGTGCGTCACTCTGGAGCAGGGCTGGGCGCGCTTGCCGCCGAATCCGGCGATGCCGATGACCGCCGGCTACGGCGTGCTCCACAACGGCTGCGGCAAGCCGGTCACGGTCACCGGCGCCAGCAGCCCCAGCTTCGGCGATGTGTCGTTGCACGAGACCACGGTCGTGGCCGGCGTCAGCCGGATGCGCGCGGTCGAGCGCGTGCCGCTGGCGCCTGGCGCCCGCGTGGAACTCAAGCCCGGCGGCATGCACCTGATGCTGATGCAGGGCAAGGGCGCGCTGACCGAAGGCCAGGCCGTGCCGCTGCAGTTGCAACTGGAAGGCGGCGGCAAGGTCGATGCGACGCTGACCGTGCGCAAGCAGGCGATGTAGGGGAGCCTCCTCGGGAAAAGGCGCCTCCCCTTGTCGTAGGAGCGGTTCTCGTCCCCTTTGGTGGGATCAGCCGCGACGGGCGAAGCCCAGCGTCGGCTGAGACCACCCGTCGTCGGGACTGAAGTCCCTCCCACAAGGAGCGCACGCCGCTCCTGCGTGAGCAGGTCACTGCAAAGGGGCGGTGCGCCGGCTCGGGTCCGGCGCAAGCGCAGGCCTCAGCTCGTCGCCTTGCGTACGGCGTCCGGCAGCGGCGCGCTCTTGCCGGTCTGGGTGTCCATCCACACCACCACCACGTGGCCGTCGGAGTACAGCCGGCTTTCGTCCTGCTGGTCGACGATGCGGTGGCCGATGGTCACGCTGCTGGTGCCCAGGCGCTCGACGAACAGTTCGACCAGGATGTCGTTGGGCCACACGATCGGTGCGCGATAGTTGACGTTGGTCGCCGCCACCACCGGGGCGATGCGATCGCTCATCGAGACGCCTTCCACGCCCAGCATCCAGCGCACGCGCGCCTCTTCCAGGTAGGAGATGTACTTGGCGTTGTTGACGTGGCCCATGCTGTCCATGTCGCGCCAGCGCACGCTGATCGGGATGCGCGCCAGGATCTTGTGTTCGCTGCTCATCAAACGTCCTTCTTCTTCTTGGTGCCGGTGCTGGTGGTGCTCTTGCTGGCCTTGCCGCTCTTGGCGGCCACCGCCTGCTTCTTCGCCGGCTTTTCCGGCTTGACCTTGCGCGGCGGGCGCGCATCGGGCTTGTTGGCCATTGCCGCCGGCTGCTCCGGGCGCGCGCTGGTGGAGGGCAGCATCCGCGCCAGGAACTGGCCGGTGTACGACTGCGGGCAGGCCGCCACGTCTTCCGGCGTGCCGGTGACCAGGATGGTGCCGCCGCGGTGGCCGCCTTCCGGGCCGAGGTCGACGATCCAGTCCGCGGTCTTGATCACGTCCAGGTTGTGTTCGATCACCACCACGGTGTTGCCCTCGTCGCGCAGCTTGTGCAGCACGCCCAGCAGCGCCTCGATATCGTGGAAGTGCAGGCCGGTGGTCGGCTCGTCGAGGATGTACAGGGTGCGGCCGGTATCACGCCGCGACAGTTCCTTGGACAGCTTCACCCGCTGCGCCTCGCCGCCGGACAAAGTGGTCGCGCTCTGCCCCAGCTTGATGTAGCTCAGGCCCACGTCGACCAGGGTCTCCAGCTTGCGCGCGATCGACGGCACCGGCTCGAACAGCTTCAGCGCATCCTCGACGGTCATTTCCAGCACGTCGTTGATGTTGAAGCCCTTGTACAGGATCTCCAGCGTCTCGCGGTTGTAGCGCTTGCCGTGGCAGACGTCGCAGGGCACGTACACGTCCGGCAGGAAGTGCATCTCCACCTTGATCAGGCCGTCGCCCTGGCAGGCCTCGCAGCGGCCGCCGCGCACGTTGAAGCTGAAGCGGCCCGGCGAGTAGCCGCGCGAGCGCGCTTCCGGCACCTGCGCGAACAGTTCGCGCAGCGGCGTGAACAGGCCGGTGTAGGTGGCCGGATTGGAACGCGGGGTGCGCCCGATCGGCGACTGGTCGATGTCCACGACCTTGTCGAACAGGTCCAGGTGCTCGATCTCGCGGTACGGCGCCACGCTGTGCGAGGCGCCGTTGATCTCGTTCGCCGCCAGGGTGAACAGGGTGTCGTTGATCAGCGTCGACTTGCCCGAGCCGGACACGCCGGTGATGCAGGTCAGCAGGCCGGCCGGGATGTCCAGGTCGACGTTCTTGAGGTTGTTGCCGGTGGCCCCGCGCAGGTGCAGGGTCATCTTCGGATTGGCCTTGTGGCGCTTGGCCGGGATCTCGATGCGGCGCTTGCCGGACAGGTATTGCCCGGTCAGCGAGCGCGGCGCTTTCAGCAGGTCCTGCACGCTGCCGTGGCCGACCACCTCGCCGCCGTGCACGCCGGCGCCGGGGCCGATGTCCAGCACGTAGTCGGCCAGGCGGATCGCGTCCTCGTCGTGCTCGACCACGATCACCGTGTTGCCGAGGTCGCGCAGGCGGGTAAGGGTGCCGAGCAGGCGTTCGTTGTCGCGCTGGTGCAGGCCGATCGAGGGTTCGTCGAGCACGTACATCACGCCGACCAGGCCGGCGCCGATCTGGCTGGCCAGGCGGATGCGCTGCGCCTCGCCGCCGGACAGGGTGTCGGCCTTGCGCTCGAGGGTGAGGTAATCCAGGCCGACGTCGACCAGGAAGCCCAGGCGTTCGGCGATCTCCTTGACGATCTTGCTGGCGATCTCGCCGCGCCAGCCGGGCAGGTCGAGCTGGCGGAAGAAGCTCAGCGCATCGTCGATCGGCAGCACCACCAGGTCCGGCAGCGGGCGGTCGGCGACGAACACGTTGCGCGCGGCCTTGTTCAGGCGCGCGCCCTTGCAGTCCGGGCACGGCCGTTCGCTGATGTACTTGGCCAGTTCCTCGCGCACCGCCGGTGATTCGGTCTCGCGGTAGCGGCGCTCCAGGTTGGGGATGATGCCTTCGAAGCGATGCTTGCGCTGGGTGCGGCCGCCGGCATCGGTGAAGTAGGTGAAGGTGATGGTCTCGTCGCCGCTGCCGTACAGCACCGCCTGGCGCACGCTCGCCGGCAGCGATTGCCAGGGCGCGTCGACATCGAACTTGTAGTGCTTGGCCAGCGAGGCGATCAGCTGGAAGTAGTACGCGTTGCGCCGGTCCCAGCCGCGCACCGCGCCGGCCGACAGGGACAGCTCCGGATGCACCACCACCCGCTCGGGATCGAAGAACTCGGCCACGCCCAGACCGTCGCAGCTCGGACAGGCGCCCATCGGCGCGTTGAACGAGAACAGGCGCGGTTCCAGCTCCGGCAGCGAGTAGTCGCAGACCGGGCAGCTGTACTTGGAGGAGAACAGGTGCGGCGCGGTCGCGGTGTCGTCCAGCGACTGCACCGACACCATGCCGTCGGCCAGCTTCAACGCGGTCTCGAAGCTTTCGGCCAGGCGCTGCTTGATGTCCTCGCGCGGGCGGAAGCGGTCGATCACCGCCTCGATGGTGTGCTTCTGGCGCAGCGCCAGCGCCGGCACCGCGTCGATCTCGTACAGCTCGCCGTCCACGCGCACGCGCACGAAGCCCTGCGCGCGCAGTTGTTCGAACACCTGCGCATGCTCGCCCTTGCGCTCGCGGATCACCGGCGCCAGCAGCATGTAGCGCTGCTCCGGGTCCAGGGTCAGCACCTGGTCGACCATCTGGCTGACCGTCTGCGCCTCCAGCGGATAGCCGTGGTCGGGGCAGCGCGGCTGGCCGACGCGCGCATACAGCAGGCGCAGGTAGTCGTAGATCTCGGTGATGGTGCCGACGGTCGAGCGCGGGTTGTGCGAGGTCGACTTCTGCTCGATCGCGATCGCCGGCGACAGGCCTTCGATGTGATCGATGTCGGGCTTCTCCATCACGCTGAGGAACTGTCGCGCGTATGCCGACAGCGACTCCACGTAGCGGCGCTGGCCCTCGGCGTAGATGGTGTCGAACGCCAGCGAGGACTTGCCGGACCCGGACAGGCCGGTGATCACGATCAGCTTGTCGCGCGGCAGGTCGAGGTCGAGGTTCTTGAGGTTGTGCGTCCGCGCGCCGCGGATGCGGATGTAATCCATCGCCATGAAGAGATTCCGGAATGTGCCGGCCGTGGCGGTGCCGCTGGCCAGTGTGGGGGCGGAAAGGGGACGGCAATCGATCAGCGTACCCAGCTTGTCAGGTGGGGGCAATTGCCGCAGATCCCAGCGCCGCCGGGCGCCGGCGGCTGGCTGGTTCAGGCAGCCGCGCCGGCCCGCGGGGCTTGACAGTCCGGGCCTGGGTGGGCTTGACCCTGCCGCGCGCGGCGGCTTACAATCCCGCTCCTGTCTGCCCGAAACGGCACGGCAGGAACGACCACAATAACTACAGAGGAAGTCTGGTCATGTACGCAGTACTGGTCACCGGCGGTAAGCAATACCGCGTCGCGCAGGGCGAAACGCTCCGCGTGGAAAAGCTCGAAGTCGAAGCCGGCAACGAGATCACGTTCGACAACATCCTGATGCTGGGCGACAGCGACGGCATCAAGATCGGCGACGCGCTGAAGGGCGCCGCCGTCACCGCCAAGGTCGTGGCCCATGGCCGCGCCGACAAGGTGCGCATCATCAAGTTCCGCCGCCGCAAGCACCACATGAAGCGTCAGGGTCATCGGCAGCACTACACCGAAATCGAGATCACCGGCATCGCCGGTGGCGACAAGAAGTAAGGAGCAGCAGTCATGGCACACAAAAAAGGCGTAGGTTCCTCGCGCAACGGCCGCGACTCCAACCCGAAGTACCTGGGCGTGAAGATGTTCGGCGGCCAGGCCATCGAAGCCGGCAACATCATCGTGCGTCAGCGCGGCACCCAGTTCCACCCGGGCGCCGGCGTCGGCCTGGGCCGCGACCACACCCTGTTCGCGCTGGTTGACGGCAAGGTCGAGTTCTCGGTGAAGGGCGCCAAGAAGCGCCGCACCGTGAGCGTGGTCACCGAGGCGTAAGTCGCCGGTGTCCAGGGCCTGCGCCGTGGCGCAGGCTTGCTGACGAAAGCCCCGCTTCGGCGGGGTTTTTGTTTTGCGGCTGGGAATGGGGAGTGGGGGATCGGGAATGGGCAAAGGCGCCTCCCGTGAACTCGCCCTGTCCTGGTTGCGTCAGGCAATGCAGTGATGGATTTTGCCGATCTGTGGCTGCGACATAGAATCGTCGCCACGGCGATGGCTCGCTTTTCCCATTCCCGATTCACCATTCCCCATTCCCGGTTGTTATCCATGAAACTCGTAGACGAAGCGGAAATCCAGGTCACGGCCGGCAATGGCGGCAATGGCTGCATCGGCTTTCGCCGCGAGAAGTTCATCCCGCTGGGTGGGCCCGACGGCGGCGACGGCGGCAACGGCGGCAGCGTGTGGCTGGTCGCCGACGAGAATCTCAATACCCTGGTCGACTTCCGCCACCAGCGCGCGTTCCGTGCGCAGCGCGGCGAGAACGGCATGGGCCGGCAGATGTACGGCAAGGCCGGCGAGGACCTGACCATTACCGTGCCGGTCGGCACCGTGGTGATCAACGTCGAGACCGACGAGGTCATTGGCGACCTGATCGCGCACGGCGACCGCCTGCTGGTCGCGCAGGGCGGCAAGGGCGGCCTGGGCAACATGCACTTCAAGAGTTCGGTGACGCGCGCGCCGCGCAAGGCGACGCCGGGCGAGGAGGGCGAGGAGCGCACGCTCAAGCTGGAGCTGAAGCTGCTGGCCGACGTCGGCCTGCTGGGCTTCCCCAATGCCGGCAAGAGCACCTTCATCCGCGCCGTGTCCGCGGCCACGCCGAAGGTCGCCGACTACCCGTTCACCACGCTGTATCCGAACCTGGGCGTGGTCAGCGTCGAGGCCTACCGCAGCTTCGTGATCGCCGACATTCCCGGGCTGATCGAGGGTGCCGCCGACGGCGCCGGCCTTGGCGCGCAGTTCCTGCGCCACCTGCAGCGCACCCGCCTGCTGCTGCACCTGGTGGATCTGGCGCCGATGGAGGGTGGCGTGGATGGCGTGTCGCCGACCGAGCAGGTGCGGGCGATCGAGCGCGAGCTGCAGAAGCACGACCCGGAGCTGCTGGCCAAGCCGCGCTGGCTGGTGCTGAACAAGGCCGACCTGATGTTCGAGGACGAGGCGCGTGCGCTGGCCGAGCAGGTCGTCGCCGAGCTGGGCTGGACCCAGCCCTGGTACCTGGTGTCGGCACTGGGCCGCGAAGGCACCTGGCCGATCATGAAGGACGTGATGGCGTTCTTCGACCGCCAGCGCGAGGAGGCGCTGGAGGCGGCCGCCAATGCCTCCTGAGCGTCGCGCCGTCCCGCGGCGCGCGGGGCAGGGTGACGCGCACACGAAAAACCCGGCCGAGGCCGGGCTTTTTCGTGGTGCTGCCGGAAGCGTGGGCGCTTCCGGCGTCGACGGCAGCCGATCAGGCGGCGGTCTTGATCGCCTTGATACGGGCGCTCAGGCGGCTCTTGTGACGGGCAGCCTTGTTCTTGTGGATCAGGCCACGCGAGCTGAAACGGTCGAGGATCGGCTGGGCGATGGCGAAAGCGGCTTCGGCGCCGGCTGCGTCGTTGGCGTCCAGGGCCTTGATGACCTTCTTGACGGCGGTGCGCAGCATCGAACGCTGAGCCGTGTTGCGCGCGTTGCGCACGACGGTCTGCTTGGCGCGCTTCTTGGCGGACTTGATATTGGCCACGGTGGTGGTTTCCTGGAAAGCTGTGTGGTGGATAAAAACAAGCGGGAGAGTATGAAGCGTCCGAATATTCGCGTCAAGTCAATTGTCAAGAGGGCTGCCGCATGAGCCAGCCGCGCATGCTCCGCGGGCTGCTCTCCTTCAGCAGCATGACCATGGTCTCGCGCGTGCTGGGACTGGTGCGCGACCAGGCCATCACCATTTCCTTCGGCGCCAACGCCACCACCGACGCGTTCTGGGTGGCGTTCCGCATTCCCAACTTCCTGCGCCGGCTGTTCGCCGAGGGCTCGTTCGCCACCGCGTTCGTGCCGGTATTCACCGAGGTGAAGGAAACCCGCCCGCACGCCGACCTGCGCGCGCTGATGTCGCGGGTGTCCGGCACCCTGGGCGGGGTGCTGCTGCTGGTCACCGCGCTGGGGCTGATCTTCACCCCGCAGGTGGCGATGCTGTTCAATCCTGGCGCTACCGACGACCCGGCCAAGTTCGGGTTGATCGTCGATCTGCTGCGGTTGACCTTCCCGTTCCTGCTGTTCGTGTCGCTGACCGCGCTGGCCGGCGGTGCGCTCAATAGCTTCCACCGCTTCGGCCTGCCGGCGCTGACCCCGGTGATCCTCAACCTGTGCATGATCGCCGGCGCGCTGTGGCTGGCGCCGCGGCTGCAGGTGCCGATCCTGGCGATGGGCTGGGCGGTGCTGGTGGCCGGCGTGCTGCAGTTGCTGTTCCAGTTGCCGGCCTTGCGCGGCATCGACCTGCTGACCCTGCCGCGCTGGGGCTGGCGGCATCCGGACGTGCGCCGGGTGCTGACCCTGATGGTGCCGACCCTGTTCGGCTCCTCGATCGCGCAGATCAACCTGCTGCTGGACACGGTGATCGCCTCGTTCCTGTATGCCGGCTCGCAGAGCTGGCTATCGCAGGCCGACCGCTTCCTGGAGCTGCCGCTGGGCGTATTCGGGGTGGCCCTGGGCACGGTGATCCTGCCGGCGCTGTCGCGGCACCACGTCAAGACCGATCGCGCGGGCTTTTCCAGCGCGCTGGACTGGGGGCTGCGCACCACCTTGCTGATCGCGGTGCCGGCGATGCTGGGGTTGATGCTGCTGAGCCAGCCGCTGGTGGCGACCTTGTTCCAGTACGGCAAGTTCACCGCCTTCGACACGCGGATGGCGGCGATGTCGGTGTTCGGGCTGAGCTTCGGCCTGCCGGCGTTCGCCCTGCTCAAGGTACTGCTGCCGGCGTTCTATTCGCGCCAGGACACGCGCACGCCGGTGCGTGCCGGCGTCGCCGCGCTGGTCGCCAACATGGCGCTGAACCTGTTGTTCCTGGCGATCCTGTACCAGTTGTGGGTGCCGGCGGAGCTTCGTGCGCAGGGCGTGCGCGCGGCGCTGGAGGCGGTGCCGGGCCTGCACCTGGCGCTGGGCCTGGCCAGTGCGGTGGCCAGCTACCTCAACCTGTCGCTGCTGTGGCGCTGGCTGCGCCGCGACCAGGTCTACCAGCCCAAGCCGGGCTGGAGCGGCTACCTGCTGCGGCTGGGCGTGGCCTGTGCGGCGATGGCCGCCGTGCTGGCGCTGGGCCTGCACTGGCTGCCGGCGTTCACCACCATGGACAAGTGGCACCGGATCGGCAGCCTGCTGCTGCTGGTCGGCGGCGGCGGCGCGGTGTATCTGCTGGCGTTGCTGGCGCTGGGGTTCCGGCCGCGGGATCTGCGCGAGCATTGAAGCCGGGGTCCGGGGTCCGGGGTCCGGGGTCCGGGACCCGGGAGTTTCCGCGAGTGCTAAGCGCTTGCGATTGAACTGTGGGAGGGGCTGCAGCCCCGACGGGCCTTCCCGGGAAAGCCCGTCGGGACTGAAGTCCCTCCCACAGAAAGTGATCACTTTGTTTTTGCCGGATCGCCTGGCGGCGGTCTGGCTCCGCACGCCGATGCTGCCGTCCCGGGTCCCGGGTCCCGGGTCCCGGGTCCCGGGTCCCGAGCCCCGAGCCCCGAGCCCCGAGCCCCGAGCCCCGAGCCCCGAGCCAAGCCCCCACCCGCTATACTCGACGGTTACGCATCATCGACCGGCGCTTCCTGCGCCGGCGCTTCGGACCGAGGAATGAGCAGGCTGTTTAGAGACGTCGAGGGCGGGACCCTGTTCCCGCAGGGAAGCGTGGTCTGCATCGGCGCCTTCGATGGCCTGCACCTGGGCCACCGCGCGCTGGTGCGGCAGGCGATCACGCGCGCGCGCGAAGCGGGCGTGCCTGCGGTGGCGCTGAGCTTCGAGCCGCTGCCGCGCGAGTTCTTCGCCCCGGCCGCGCCGCCGCCGCGGCTGACCCTGGCCCGGTCCAAGGTGCAGGGCCTGCTCCAACTCGGCGTCGACAGCGTCGGCCTGCTGCGCTTCGACCGGCGCATGGCCTCGATGAGCGCGGAGGACTTCGTGCAGCGCGTGCTGGTCGAGCGCCTGCGTGCGCGCGAGGTCTGGATCGGCCCGGCGTTCCGCTTCGGCCACAAGCGCGGCGGCGACATCGCGCTGCTGCGTGCGCTGGGCGCCCAGCATGGCTTCGCCGCCGACGAGATCGCGCCGGTGCACCTGCGCGAGGAGCGCATTTCCAGCACCCGCATCCGCGAGCTGCTGGTGGCCGGCGAGTTCGCCCATGCCGCCGAACTGCTCGGTCGCCCGTATGCGATCGGCGGCCGCGTGGTGCGCGGCAAGCAGCTCGGGCGCACGCTCGGCTATCCCACCGCCAACCTGCGGTTCGCCCGCACCCCGGCGCTGTCCGGCATCTACGCCACCTGGGTGCACGGGGTGGCGGCGCAGCCGTGGCCGTCGGTGTCCAGTTTCGGCACCCGCCCGACCGTGCAGGGCGTGGAGCCGCTGCTGGAAGCGCACCTGTTCGATTTCCAGGGCGACCTGTACGGTCGCCACATCGAGGTGGAGTTCGTCGCCAAGCTGCGCGACGAGGAAACCTTTGCCGATCTGCCGGCGTTGACCGCGCAGATGCACCGCGACGCCGCGCTGGCGCGGCAATTGCTCGCTGCGCCTGCCGGCGCGGGCCTGCCGCCCGTGTCCGCCGCCCCGCGCGCGGACCTCCCCCTGAAGACCACCGACCGGTAACTGCCCGTGACCCAGGACTACAAAGCCACCCTCCATCTGCCGGCGACCGAGTTCCCGATGCGCGGCGACCTGCCCAAGCGCGAGCCGGACATCCTGGCGCGCTGGGAGAGCGAGGGCCTGTACACGCGGCTGCGCGACAACGCCCAGGGCCGGCCGCTGTTCGTGCTGCACGACGGCCCGCCGTACGCCAATGGCGCGATCCACCTCGGGCATGCGGTCAACAAGATCCTCAAGGACATCATCGTCAAGTCCAAGTACCTGTCCGGCTACGACGCGCCGTACATCCCGGGCTGGGACTGCCACGGCCTGCCGATCGAGATCGCGATCGAGAAGAAGTTCGGCAAGGTCGGAGTGAAGCTGGATGCGGTGGAGTTCCGGCAGAAGTGCCGCGAATACGCCAACGCGCAGATCGACATCCAGCGCCGCGACTTCAAGCGCCTGGGCGTGATCGGCGACTGGGACAACCCGTACCGCACGCTGGACTTCCATTTCGAGGCCAACGAGATCCGCGCGCTGGCGCGGATCGTCGAGAACGGCCACCTGACCCGCGGCGTGAAGCCGGTGCACTGGTGCTTCGACTGCGGCTCGGCGCTGGCCGAGGCGGAGATCGAGTACGCCGACAAGCAGTCGCCGACGGTGGACGTGGCCTACACGGCCCGCGACGGCGCGGCGCTGGCCGCCGCGTTCGGCGCGACCCTGCCGGACGGCGCCGAAGTGGCCGTGCCGATCTGGACCACCACGCCGTGGACGCTGCCGGCCTCGCTGGCGGTGTCGCTGGGGCCGGAGCTGGTCTATGCGCTGGTCGAAGGCCCGGCCCGCGACGGCCGCCGCCGCTGGCTGGTGCTGGCCGACGCGCTGGCCGAGCGCGCGCTGCAGCGCTACGGGGTGGATGAGGTGGTGGTGCACGGCCGCGTCGCCGGCGCGGCGCTGGAACACCAGGTGCTGGCGCACCCCTTCTACGACGAGCGCGACGTGCCGGTGATCCTCGGCACCCACGTGTCCGACACCGACGGTACCGGCGCGGTGCACACCGCCCCCGGCCACGGCCAGGAGGATTACGTGGCGGTCAAGCCGTACGGGCTGCTGGAGCGCTACGGCGCGGCGCAGATCAACCCGGTCGATGCGCGCGGCGTGTACCTGCCGTCGACCCCCGCGGTCGATGGCACGGAACTGGCCGGGCTGCACATCTGGAAGGCCAACGACGTCATCGCCGACCTGCTGGCCGCGCGTGGGCTGCTGCTGGCGCGTGCCAGCATGGTCCACAGCTATCCGCATTGCTGGCGCCACAAGACCCCGATCGCGTTCCGCGCCACGCCGCAGTGGTTCATCTCGATGGAGCAGGCCAACCTGCGCGCCGAGGCGCTGCAGGCCATCGAGGGCGTGCACTGGTACCCGGCCTGGGGCCAGGCGCGCATCGCCGGCATGGTCGCCGGGCGCCCGGACTGGACGATCTCGCGCCAGCGCACCTGGGGCGTGCCGATCGCGCTGTTCGTGCACCGCGAGACCGGCGAGCCGCACCCGCGCAGCACCGAACTGATGCGCCAGGTCGCCGACCGCGTCGAGGAGGGCGGGGTGGACGTGTGGTACGCGCTGGACGCCGCCGAGCTGCTCGGCGACGAGGCGGCCGACTACGAGAAGATCACCGACATCCTCGACGTCTGGTTCGATTCCGGCGTCACCCACGAGGCGGTGCTGACCGAGCGTGGCCTGCCCAAGCCGGCCGACCTGTACCTGGAAGGCTCCGACCAGCACCGCGGCTGGTTCCAGTCCTCGCTGCTGACCGGCGTGGCGCTGGACCACGCGGCGCCGTACCGGCAGTGCCTGACCCACGGCTTCACCGTGGACGAGCACGGCCGCAAGATGTCCAAGTCGCTGGGCAACGGCATCGAGCCGCAGGACATCATGAAGACGCTGGGCGCGGACATCCTGCGCCTGTGGATCGCCTCGGCCGACTACAGCAACGAGATGTCGCTGTCGCAGGAGATCCTCAAGCGCAACGCCGACGCCTACCGGCGCCTGCGCAACACCGCGCGCTTCCTGCTCGGCAACCTGCACGGCTTCAACCCGGCCGTGCACCTGCGGCCGCTGCCGGAGCTGGTGGCATTGGATCGCTGGATCGTGCACCGTGCCTACGAGGTGCAGGAGCAGATCAAGGCCGCCTACGCGCGCTACGACTTCGCCGCCATCGTGCAGGCGCTGCTGAACTTCTGCAGCGTGGACCTGGGTTCGCTGTACCTGGACGTGACCAAGGACCGGCTGTACACGATGGCCGAGGATTCGCTTGGCCGGCGCTCGGCGCAGACCGCGATGTTCCATGTGGCCGAGGCCTTCGTGCGCTGGATCGCGCCGATCCTGAGCTTCACCGCCGACGAACTGTGGGGCTACCTGCCGGGCGCGCACCTGGGCAACGTGCTGTTCGCGACCTGGTACGAAGGCCTGGCGCCGTTGCCGGACGACGCGGCGCTGAGCGCGGCCGACTTCGAGCAATTGCTGGCGCTGCGCGAGCAGGTGGCCAAGGTGCTGGAGCCGATGCGCGGCAACGGCGTGATCGGCGCGGCGCTGGAGGCGGAGATCACCGTCGCCGCCGACGCCGCCACCGCGGCGAAGTTGCAGCCGCTGCAGGAAGAGCTGCGCTTCCTGTTCATCAGCGGCGACGTGGTGGTGCGCGAGGCCAGCACCGACGAGATCTTCGTCAGCGCCCAGGCCACCGAGAAGCCCAAGTGCGTGCGCTGCTGGCACTACCGCGCCGACGTCGGCGCCGATCCGGCGCACCCGGAACTGTGCGGCCGCTGCGTCAGCAACATCGAAGGACCGGGCGAGGAGCGCCGCTGGTTCTGAGTGCCGGCCCCAGCCACGCGGCTTGCGCGTCGCCGGGGCCGACGGCGGCGCCGTGGCTGCGGCGCCGGCCATCCTTCCTTTCCTTCTTCGCCCAAGGCGGACTTCCCGCATGACCGCACGACCCAACCCCTCCGCCCTGATCTGGCTGCTGCTGTCGGCCGCGGTGATCGGCCTGGACCAGTGGAGCAAGGCCTGGGTGCTGTCCAGCCTGCCCGAGTTCACCGCGGTGCCGGTGATCCCCGGCTTCTGGAACTGGTACCGGACCTACAACACCGGCGCGGCATTCAGTTTCCTGAGCCAGGCCGGCGGCTGGCAGCTCTGGTTCTTCACCGCGCTGGCGGTGGGCATCAGCGCCCTGCTGGCCTGGTGGCTGGCGCGCACCCCGCGCGGCGAGTGGCGCAGCGCGCTGCCGTACGCGCTGGTGATCGGCGGGGCGATCGGCAACGTGATCGACCGGCTGATGCACGGCCACGTGGTCGATTTCATCCAGTGGTACGTGGGTGAGCACTACTGGCCCTCGTTCAACATCGCCGACTCGGCGATCGTCGCCGGCGCCATCGGCATCGCCCTGTTCGGCGTGTTCGACGGCAAGGCGAAGCGAAAAGCGGGATAATCGGTGCCACTCTCCCTGTCGAAGCGCCTGGCCCCCTGCGGCCGGCGGATCTAGCTAATGGATGTCCTGCTCGCCAACCCCCGCGGCTTCTGCGCCGGCGTCGATCGCGCCATCGAGATCGTCAAGCGCGCCATCGAAACCCTGGGCGCGCCGATCTACGTGCGCCACGAGGTGGTGCACAACCGCTTCGTGGTCGACGACCTCAAGCAGCGCGGCGCGATCTTCGTCGAGGAACTGGACGAGGTGCCCGACGGCAACACGGTGATCTTCAGCGCCCACGGCGTGGCCCAGGCGGTGCGCCAGGAGGCCGAGCGGCGCGGGCTGAAGGTGTTCGACGCGACCTGCCCGCTGGTGACCAAGGTGCATTTCGAGGTGGCCCGGCACTGCCGCGCCGGCCGCGACGTGGTGCTGATCGGCCACGCCGGCCACCCGGAGGTGGAAGGCACAATGGGGCAGTGGGACCGCGAGTGCGGCACCGGGCGCATCTACCTGGTCGAGGACATCGAGCAGGTCGCCACGCTGGACGTGCAGCAGCCGGAGAACCTGGCCTACACCACCCAGACCACGCTGTCGGTGGACGACACCCGCGGCATCATCGAGGCGTTGCGTGCGCGCTACCCGGCGATGCAGGGCCCGAAGAACGACGATATCTGCTACGCCACCCAGAACCGCCAGGACGCGGTGCGCGACCTGGCCAAGGAGTGCGACCTGGTGCTGGTGGTCGGTTCGCCGAACAGCTCCAATTCCAACCGGCTCAGCGAGCTGGCGCGGCGCGACGGGGTGGAGTCCTACCTGATCGACGGCGCCGACGAGATCGATCCCGCCTGGATCGCCGGCAAGCGCCGCATCGGTCTGACCGCCGGCGCCTCGGCGCCGCAGGTGCTGGTGGACGGCGTGATCGCGCGGCTGCGCGAACTCGGCGCCGATGGCGTGTCGGAACTGGCGGGCGAGCCGGAGTCGATGGTGTTCGCCCTGCCGAAGGAATTGCGGCTGCGTCTGGTCGACTGACGGTCGCGTTCGGTCGCGTGTTCGTACGCTGGATGGGCGTATCTGTCGCGGCGCGCGTAGGAGCGGCTGTCAGCTGCGACGGGCGATCCCGGTAAAGCCTGTCGCGGCTGATCCCCGAAAAGGGGGCAGGAACCGCTCCTGCGCGATGACGTGATGGGGTGCTGTCGCGTGGCAAGCGCCACGGCTTACTGGCGCTGCGTGCCGCGCGGCCGTCCCTGTGCATCGAACTCGATGTCCACGCTGACGCGATCGCCTTCCACGCCATCGGGCATCCAGCGCAGGCGGCCGCGCCGGCCCACCAGCACGTACACGTGATCCACCTTCTTCGGCTCGGCCTGTAGCGCCTGGCCCTGTTCCTGCAGGGCCGTGGCCACCCGGTAGGCGCCCTCGAAATCGATGTCCTGCAGCGCGGCGGTGTCGGTGGCTGGCTTGAGGAACGGCCCGAACATGCGCGGATTCACTGGCGCATCCTTGTGCCAGGCGTCGTCGTGGAAGCTGTATTCGTCCACGTGGTCCGGCTGTGCGGGGTCCAGCAGTTCGAGTCCGATCCGGTTGTCGTAGAAATGCACGGCATGGAACACGCGCAGGTCGTGGCCCTGCAGGTCGGGCAGGTCCGCCAGCGCCTGCCGGGCCGCGCGCAGCCGCTGCGGGTCGAACAGCAGGTTGCCGCGTGATGCCGGCGTCGGCGCCGGTTCGGTGTCGGCAGCATGGGCAGTCGGGGTCGGCGCCGCCAGCGATTGCGGCTTGGAGGGGGACTGCAGGTCGGCCGCCGAGAGACGTGGTCCCGCCTGCAGGGTGGCGCGGATGGTGTCCCAGGCGCCGCCGGCGAAGGCGAGGCCGCCGAGCAGCAGCACCACGCCGGCGAAGACCACGGGGGTGGGTGGCGTCTTCATGGCAGCTCCAGGTCGGCGCGGGTGGGGTGTTGCGGGTCGTACAGCACCGACACGGTGTCGCGCGGCAACTGCCCGACGTCGAGCAGCGACACGAACCGCCGCATCGTCGCCTCGTGCGGGTTGCCCGACGCGTCCGCGAACGCCACGCGGAACTCCACCTGCGGCTGCTCGTTGAGGGTGGTGCCGGTTTGGCGCACGTCCAGCACCCGCGCACGCGCGCGCAGGCCGCGGTACTTCAGGGTCTCGTCGGTGGCATTGTGGCGGATCACGCGCAGGATCACGCGCAGCGCCAGTACATAGCCGTTGAGCACCAGCGCACTCATCAGCAACGGGTGGTTGAAGGACAGGAAGGTCCAGCCCAGCCCGCGGTTCTGCAGGCGCCAGGCCAGCACGTAGGCCGCGCCGACCAGGACCACCAGCAGCACGGCGCCGGCCGCGCGTCGCCACAGGCTGGCGCGGTCCAGCGCCGGCTCGGCGTCCTCCAGCACCAGGTTCGGCGCGGCGCCCGGGGTGGTGCTCAGCCGCAGCGGCACGGTGCGCCCGCTCTCGAAGCGGCGTTGCGCCGGCTTGCGGTCCACGATCAGCAGGGTGTCGCGGATGGGCGTGCCGGACAGGTTGTCGAAGGCCAGGGTCAGCGACAGCTGCGGCCAGCCCTTGACCTCGACGCCGGTGGGGGCGATGCGTTCGATCAGCGCCTCGCGGCGCACGCCGTGGGCGAGCAGCTGGCGCACGCGGTGCAGGGCGCGCCCGGGCATGAGCAGCAGCGTGTCCATGTAGGCGTAGAGCAGGTGCAGCCACAGGCCCAGCGACAGCGCCAGCAGGGTCAGCGCCCATGCGGGCGTGCTGGGCTGGGCCAGCACGCGTGGCCAGTCGCTGGCGAAGTAGAGGATGCAGGGGAAGGGGATGGCGAAAAACAGCAGGAACGCGAGCCAGAACCAGGCGAACAACTTCACGATGAGCAGGGGGATGGGTACGACGGGGGCGGCAGGGTAACCCATCGATTGCGGCGCGCGCGCGAAGGCCCGGGCAGCGATTGACCCCGGCCCGGGCCGACGCCTAGAATTGCCAGTTCCGCCGGAATAGCTCAGTCGGTAGAGCGGCGCATTCGTAATGCGTAGGTCGCAGGTTCGACTCCTGTTTCCGGCACCAGACGTACCCAGAAGGCAGCCGCGAGGCTGCCTTCCTGGTGTCTGCGCTCCCGTTTTTCTGCGACGCAGGTCCGTGCGCGCAGCGGCCTGCGACGCCGTGTCGCAGGCGGGTGCGGCAATGTGTCGCACATAAAAACGCGGCCTGGCGCCCGCCCGGGCTTGTCAATGACTTCCGGAGTTGCCGCACGGCAGCATAAAATGCGTCGTTGATCGCGCATGCCGGCCCGGATGCCGCGGCGGACGCGGGACAGCCCTCTCTACGGCGCTCCGCCTCCCGCTCCCGCGCGGTTCGCATCCCCTACGCAATTGGATCGTTCGATGATTCCGTTGAAACAACTCCGGCGCTCGCTGCGCTCCGGTCTGTTGCTGCTGGCCGCACTGCTGTTGGCCGGCTGCAACTCGGCCATCCTCAACCCCAAGGGTCAGATCGGCCACGACGAGAAGACGCTGCTGATCACCTCGGTGGTGCTGATGCTGCTGGTGGTGATCCCGGTCATCGTGATGACCCTGGCCTTCGCCTGGCGCTACCGCGCGTCCAACACCAAGGCCCGCTACGAGCCGAACTGGTCGCACTCCACTGCGATCGAGGTGGTGGTGTGGTCGATCCCGTGCATGATCATCCTGGTCCTGGCGGTGCTGACCTGGCGCTCCTCGCATGCGCTGGATCCGTACAAGCCGCTGGACTCCAAGGTCAAGCCGATCACCATCGAGGCGGTGGCGCTGGACTGGAAGTGGATGTTCATCTACCCGGAGCAGGGCATCGCCACGGTCAACGAGATCGCGTTCCCGGTCGACACGCCGCTGAACTTCAAGATCACCTCCGACACGGTGATGAACTCGTTCTTCATCCCGCACCTGGGCACGCAGATCTACGCGATGGCCGGCATGGAGACCAAGCTGCACCTGATCGCCAACGAGCCGGGCGAGATGTTCGGCCTGTCGGCCAACTACAGCGGCCACGGCTTCTCGAAGATGGGCTTCGCCGCGCATGCCACCGACCGCGCCGGTTTCGACGCATGGGTGGCCAAGGTCAAGGCCTCGCAGAAGACCCTGGACCAGGCCGAGTTCCAGGTGCTGGCGGCCAACCGCAACGACAAGGCCGCCTACCCGGTGACGTACTACGCCTCGGTGCAGGACGGCCTGTTCAAGTCGTTGATCGACAAATACATGATGGGCAAGGGCCACAAGATGGAAGGCCACGACGCTCATCCGGCATCGGCTGCTGAGCCGGTCGCCATGTGCACTTCTGGAGACAAGTGATGCTAGGCAAACTCACGCTCGAGGCGGTTCCGTACCACGAGCCGATCATCATGGCGGCCCTCGGCGGCGCCGGCCTGCTCGGCCTGCTGGTGGTGGCCGCGGTCACCAAGTACAAGCTGTGGGGCTACCTCTGGAAGGAGTGGTTCACCTCGGTCGACCACAAGCGCATCGGCGTCATGTACATCGTGGTGGCGCTGATCATGCTGCTGCGCGGCTTCGCCGACGCGGCGATGATGCGCACCCAGCAGGCGATCGCGCACGGCGGCAACGAAGGCATCTTCCCGCCGCACCACTACGATCAGATCTTCACCGCGCACGGCGTGATCATGATCTTCTTCATGGCCATGCCGTTCATGACCGGCCTGCTGAACCTGATCGTGCCGCTGCAGATCGGCGCGCGCGACGTGGCGTTCCCGTTCCTGAACTCGCTGAGCTTCTGGCTGTTCGTGGCCGGCGCGGCGCTGGTCAACATCTCCCTGGGCGTGGGCGAGTTCGCGCAGACCGGCTGGCTGGCCTACCCGCCGCTGTCCGGGCTGGAATACAGTCCAGGCGTCGGTGTTGACTACTACATCTGGGCGTTGCAGATCTCGGGCCTGGGCACATTGCTCACCGGCATCAACTTCTTCGTGACGATCATGCGCATGCGCGCGCCGGGCATGACCCTGATGCGCATGCCGATCTTCACCTGGACCGCGCTGATCACCAACATCCTGATCATCGCCGCGTTCCCGATCCTGACCGTGGCGCTGGCGCTGCTGGGTGCGGACCGCTACCTGGGCACGCACTTCTTCACCAACGACGGTGGCGGCAACGCCATGATGTACGTCAACCTGATCTGGATCTGGGGCCACCCGGAGGTCTACATCCTGATCCTGCCGGCGTTCGGCATCTTCTCCGAGCTGATCGCCACCTTCAGCCGCAAGCGCCTGTTCGGCTACACCTCGATGGTGTACGCGACCTCGTGCATCGGCGTGCTGTCGTTCATCGTGTGGCTGCACCACTTCTTCACCATGGGCTCGGGCGCCAACGTCAATGCCTTCTTCGGCATCACGACGATGATCATCTCGATCCCCACCGGCGTGAAGATCTTCAACTGGCTGTTCACCATGTTCCGCGGCCGCGTGCACATGACCGCACCGGTGCTGTGGACCATCGGCTTCATCATCACCTTCGTCATCGGCGGCATGACCGGCGTGATGCTGGCGATCCCGGCGGTGGACTTCGTACTGCACAACAGCCTGTTCCTGATCGCGCACTTCCATAACGTGATCATCGGCGGCGTGGTGTTCGGCTACCTGGCGGGCCTGACCTACTGGTTCCCGAAGGCGTTCGGCTTCAAGCTCAACGAGAAGCTGGGCAAGGCCTCGTTCTGGTGCTGGATCATCGGCTTCTTCATCGCCTTCATGCCGCTGTACGTGCTCGGCTTCATGGGCATGACCCGGCGCATGAACAGCTACAACCACCCCGAGTGGGCGCCGTGGCTGATGGTGGCCGCGGTGGGTGCGGCGATCATCGGCACCGGCATCTTCCTGAACCTGGTGCAGATCGGCTACAGCATCTGGAAGCGCAAGGAGAACATGGACCTGACCGGCGACCCATGGGATGGCCGCACCCTGGAGTGGGCGACCTCCTCGCCGCCGCCGTTCTACAACTTCGCGGTGCTGCCGCACATCGACGACCGCGACCAGTTCTGGGAAGACAAGCTCAAGGGCAAGGGCTGGCCGCGTCCGGCCAAGTACGAACCGATCCACATGCCGCGCAACACGGCGGCGGGCTTCTGGATCGGCGCCTTCAGCATCGTCATGGGCTTCGGTCTGACCTGGCACATCTGGTGGATGGCGGTGATCGGCCTGGTCGGCATGATCGGCAGCTTCATCGCGCGCACCTTCGATGACGACATCGATTACTGGGTCCCGGCGGAGGAAGTGGAGCGCATCGAGAACGCGCGCTTCGCCCTGCTGGAACAGCAACACGCGGCCAACGCCGCAAAGGCGGTCTGAACCATGGCTTCCACGACGCTCGATCCCCACGCCGCCCACGCGGGCGGCCACGACCACGACCACGAACACCACGACGCGGGCGGCAACACCGTCTTCGGGTTCTGGGTCTACCTGATGAGCGACTGCCTCATCTTCGCCGGCCTGTTCGCCACCTACGCGGTGCTGGCCGGCGCGACGGTGGACGGCCCGACCGCCAAGGAACTGTTCGATCTGAAGTTCGTGCTGGTGGAAACCTTCCTGCTGCTGTTCAGCAGCCTGGGCTTCGGCCTGGCGATGATCTCGGCGAACAAGCGCAGCATGGGCGGCCTGTACGGCTGGCTGGCAGTCACCGCGGCGCTGGGCCTGGGCTTCCTGGGCATGGAGCTCTACGAGTTCCACCACCTGATCGAAGAAGGCGCCGGCCCCGGCCGCAGCGCGTTCCTGTCGGCCTTCTTCACCCTGGTCGGCACCCATGGTCTGCACGTGGCCTCGGGCCTGCTGTGGATGACCGTGCTGGTGATCCAGATCGCGAAGAACGGCCTGACCCCGCGCAACATGACCCGCCTGGCGTGCCTGAGCCTGTTCTGGCACTTCCTGGACGTGATCTGGATCGGCGTGTTCACCATCGTCTACCTGCTGGGAGCGCTGTAATGGCCAACCATCATTCCTCCGACACGCACGCCGAGCACGGCCATGGCGGCGGCCTGAAGTCCTACCTGGTCGGCTTCGTGCTGGCGGTGATCCTGACCGTGATCCCGTTCGGCATGGTGATGAGCGGGGCGTTCCCGCGCGGCGTCACCGTCATCGTCATCGCGGTGCTGGCCGCGGTGCAGATGCTGGTGCACCTGATCTACTTCCTGCACATGGACCGGTCGGCCGAACAGCGCTCCAACGTGCACGTGGGCCTGTTCTCGCTGCTGATCATCGGCATCGTGGTGGTCGGTTCGCTGTGGGTCATGCACAACCTCAACGTCAACATGATGCACTGAGCGGGCACTCCTGCCGCGCAACGCAACGGGCCGCCAGGCGACTGGCGGCCCGTTGCGTTTGGGGCGTGCAATCGCGCTGGCGATGTCCGCAGGAATGCGCCGGGATCACGCCAGGCAGGGCGGCTCGGCGAGTTCGCACAACGGTAGCCAGGTCAATACGCCGTCGCCGTTGCGGATCAGCAGCCCCAGCTGCCCGTGTTGCTGCAGCGGCTGGGCATAGACCGGCGCGGCGCTGGGCGCGGCGTGCGCGGAGGCCGACCAGGCGCTGGCCAGCAGGGTCTGCGGCCGCGCCGCACGCAACGTGGCGACCAGTCCGGCCGGATCGCCGTGCCGCAGGGCGTGGCGGCACAGCGCCAGCAGGCAGGCGTCGTCGTCGTGCGGGTGCGCGCGCGTCGGTGCAGTGGCGTCCTCGATCGCTGTACGCGCGCGCTGCAGCAGGCGCCGCAGGTACTGGCGCGAGGCGCTTTCGCTGCGCGCTGACAATGCCGCCAGGTCGGCATGGCTGAAGTCGAAGGCCTCGGCGAGCAGCAGCATCGCCACGTCGCCGGCCGGCAGCGTGCGCACCAGCGCCGCCAGCGCGTGCGCCACTGCCGCGCTGTGGAGGGCGTGGCGTTCCGGCCCGTCCGGATCGTCGGTGACGGACAGTGCGTGTTCCTGTGCGATGCGCTCCAGCAGGACCCGGTAGCGGCTGCGGCGGCGCAGGCGGTCGATGCACAGATGGCGCAGCACGGTGGTCAGCCAGGCGTCGCGGCCGCTGGCCGGCAGCGGTCCCTGTGCGGCGCGCAGATAGGCTTCCTGCACCAGGTCCTCGGCGTCCTGGCCCTGGCCAAGCCAGCGATGCGCCAGGGCCAGCAACTGGCGGCGCAGCGCCTCGCCGTCGGCCGGCGTGGGCGTGTCGGTCGGAGATGTCACGTCGTGGCCCCGTCGTTCGTTGGGAGTGACACCCACCATACATGGAGATAGGCCGATGCTGCGTTCCGACGAAACGTCCCCCGCCGCGCCCTCCGCGCAGTCGCCGTCCGCCGCCTTCCTCGAGGAAAAGGCGTTCCGCGCGCGGACCCTGCTGCTGTTTGGCACCATCACCGACGCCAGCGCCTACCAGACGGTACGCCATCTGCTGGCGCTGGATGCCGAGTCCGATGCGCCGATCGCGATGATCGTGTCCTCGCCGGGCGGGCATCTGGAATCCGGCGACGCCATCCACGATGCGCTGCGCTTCATTTCTGCACCGGTCGACATGATCGGCTCGGGTTGGGTCGGCAGCGCGGCCACGCACGTGTTCCTGGGCGTGCCGCGCGAGCGCCGGGTGTGCCTGCCGCAGACCCGGTTCCTGATCCATCAGCCCAGCGGCGGCGCCGGCGGCCCGGCCAGCGACATCGCCATCCAGGCCAGCGAGATCCTCAAGGCGCGCGCCCGCATCGCCAAGGTCATTGCCCGCGAGACCGGCCAGCCGCTGGAGCGCGTGGAGGCCGACATCGAGCGCGACTGCTGGATGTCGGCGCAGGAGGCGATGGACTACGGCCTGGTGTCGCGCATCGTCGAGCGGCGCAGCCAACTGGCCGGGCGCTGAGGGCTCCGGCCAATGCGGCAGGCGCCGTGCGCGGCGATCGCCGCGGGCATGACCTATGGCATGGCACGCGGCGGCGGCGCAGGCATAGCATGGGAGTTTGCCTGTCCGCTGTCGTTCGCCCTCTGGAGACCCCATGAACAAGTCCACCGCCTGGATGGCGCCGTTGCTGCTGGCCGCCACTGTCGCGTTCCAGGCCACGGCGCAGACCGCACCGCCGCGCGACGTGCCCTTCGCCGGTACGTTGAAGATCGATGTCGATGCCACCGATCTGGCGCACCGTATCTTCCGCGTGCGCAGCACCATCCCGGCCACGCCGGGGCCGATGACCCTGCTGTATCCGCAGTGGATCCCCGGCAACCATTCGCCGACCGGTCCGATCGACAAGCTCGCCGGGCTGGTGATCAAGGCCAACGGCAAGGTGTTGCCGTGGACGCGCGACCAGTTCGACGTCTATGCGTTCAAGATCGACGTGCCCGCCGGCGTCAGCGAGATCGTCGCCGAGTACCAGTTCCTGTCCTCGCAGGGCGACGGCCAGGGCCGGGTGATGATGACCCCGGAGATGCTCAACCTGCAGTGGAACACCACCGCGCTGTATCCGGCCGGGGTGTACGCGCGCAACATCCAGGCGCAGGCCAGCGTGACCCTGCCGGCCGGCTGGAGCTACGCCACCGCGCTGGAGACCGCCACGCGCAGCGGCGATACGGTGACGTTCAAGCCGATCGATTTCGACGACCTGGTCGATTCGCCGATGTTCGCCGGCAAGTACTACAAGCGCATCGTGCTGGACGACAAGGGCAAGGCGCCGGTGGCGCTGAACGTGTTCGCCGACAAGCCCAAGTCGCTGGAGGCCAAGCCCGACCAGATCAAGGCGCACGTGGCCCTGGTGCAGCAGATGGACAAGCTGTACGGCGCGCGTCACTTCGACCACTACGAGTTCCTGCTGGCGCTGACCGACAAGCTCGGCGGCATCGGCCTGGAGCATCATCGCTCCAGCGAGAACAGCGGCCCGCTCGACTACTTCACCGAGTGGGACAAGAGCTGGGAGATGCGCGACCTGCTCGCGCACGAGTTCAACCACTCCTGGAACGGCAAGTACCGGCGCGGCGCCGACCTGGCCACGCCCAACTTCAACGTGCCGATGGGCGACAGCCTGCTGTGGCTGTACGAGGGCCAGACCCAGTTCTGGGGCGAGGTGATCGCCGCGCGCGCAGGGCTGTGGACCCAGGACCAGGCCCGCGACATGCTGGCCAACGTCGCCGCGGTCTACCAGCGCGGCCGTCCCGGCCTGGCCTGGCGCGCGCTGCAGGACACCACCAACGACCCGACCATGTCGATGCGCCGGCCGCGCGCCTACCGCAGCTACCAGTTGAGCGAGGACTACTATTCCGGCGGGCAGATGGTCTGGCTGGAGGTCAACGCCAAGCTGCGCGAGCTCAGCGGCGGCAAGCGCTCGCTGGACGATTTCGCCAAGGCGTTCTTCGGCATGCACGACGGCGCCTGGGACGTGAACACCTACACCTTTGACGACATCGTCGCCACGCTCGATGGGATCGCCAAGTACGACTGGGCGAGCCTGCTGCGCAGCCGTCTCGATGCGCACGGGTCGCTGGTCGGCGGGATCGAGGCCAGCGGCTGGAAGCTGGTCTATACCGATCAGCCGAACGCGGCCAGCAAGACCTCCGAGGCGCGCAACAAGAACCTGGACCTGAGCTACTCGCTGGGCCTGAGCCTGGACGAGCAGGGCCGGGTGCAATCCGTGCTGTGGGACAGCCCGACGTTCAATGCCGGCATCATCGCCGGCAACCGCGTGGTCGCAGTCGGCGGCCGCGAGTACAGCGCCGAGGCGCTCAAGGATGCGGTCACCGCGGCCAAGGGCGGCAGCACGCCGATCGAACTGCTGGTCAAGCGCGGCGACCGCTACGACACCGTGCGCATCGCCTACTACGGTGGCCTGCAGTATCCGCACCTGGAGCGCATCGCCGGCACGCCGGATCGCCTGAGCGAGTTGTACAAGGCGCGTTGAGGGCGGCGAGCGCGATCGCCGCCCGGCGCTTCGTTGTGCCGGCGCCTCGGTGCGCGGTGCGGCGACGGCGTCGTCGTGCTGGCGCGTGTCGCTTGCGGCGGTTGCGCGCGCGATGCTCACTGTTTGGTCGCCACCGATGGCGCAGTCCATGTGAAGCCGTTCCTGCAGCGAGCGCAGCACCGTGCGGGAGCGGTCGAGGTGGCCGATCTTCTTTGCGAGGACGAGGTCAGGCGGTGAAAATCAATGTCGTCGGCACCAGCGCAAGCGGGAAAAGCACGCTCGCCAGGCTGATCGCCAAGGAACTTGCGATTCCCTATGTCGAAATGGACAGACTCTACTGGCGTGCGGACTGGCAGGGGACCCCGGACGACGTGTTCCTGAAAGAACTGGAGCGTGCGTTAGCCGCCTCTGCGGACTGGGTGCTGGATGGCAACTACAACCGGACGCGCCCCGTGAAATGGCGCGACGTGGACCTGGTGGTGTGGGTGGACTATGGGTTTTGGCGCACGCTGTTCCAGGCTGTCGCCAGAGCGTTCAAACGGGCCTGGCACAAACATGAGCTGTGGCCCGGTACGGGAAATCGCGAGAGTTTTCGCCGCGCCTTCTTTAGCCGGGAGTCCATCATCATCTGGATGCTCAAGACCTGGCGCAGCAACCGCGCGCGCTACCAGGCCGATCTGCACAACCCGCAGTACGCGCATATTCGCTTCGTGCGCATTAGGCGACGGGAGCAGGCGGAACACCTGCTTGCTGCCTTGAGGGCGCGCTGACGGCCTCCCTGCCGCGATAAGCGAAGAGGACACCGCCCCGGTCAGAATCGGTCTGACCCGACGTCGGCGCCACAGGCTGCCTCCTGCTGCCGCCTGGCGGCCGTGCGCGGGCGACTTGGGTCATCAGTCGCGGGGAAACGCAGCAGCGCCCGCCGTACATCGTCGTCGCTGCCGAGTGCGCGACGTCTTCCCGGCGCCGCGTTACCAGCTGGGGAAGCGAATGCGATGCGGCGCCTGGCGCCGCGTCGCGGACCTTGAGACCGCCAGCCACTATGCTGATGCATTGTCTGAGCGGACCAGAAGCAGATGGCGAAAGCGAAAACGGCCTATGTCTGCGGCGAGTGCGGCGCCGAGTACAACAAGTGGCAGGGCCAGTGCACCGAATGCGGTGCCTGGAACTCGCTGAGCGAGATCGTGCTGGAGAGCGCGGCCACGGCCAAGGCGCCGGCCGCGGCGCGGCGCAGCGGCTGGGCCGGCAAGGCCGAGACGCCGAAGATCACCGCGCTCAAGGACGTGGAGCATCGCGACCAGGCGCGCGTGTCCACCGGCATCGGCGAGTTCGACCGGGTGCTCGGCGGCGGCCTGGTCGAGGGCGCGGTGGTGCTGATCGGCGGCGACCCCGGCATCGGCAAGTCGACCCTGCTGCTGCAGGCGCTGGCGAAGATGGCCGGCACGCTGCCGGTGCTGTACGTGACCGGCGAGGAATCGCTGGGCCAGGTCGCCGGGCGCGCGGTGCGCCTGGACCTGCCGCTGGACGGCCTCAATGCGCTGGCCGAGACCGGCATCGAGCACATCCTGCAGCACGCCAGCGCGGCGCGGCCCAAGCTGATCGTCGCCGACTCGGTGCAGACCCTGTGGACCGAGGCGCTGACCGCCGCGCCGGGTTCGGTGAGCCAGGTGCGCGAGAGCGCGGCGCGCCTGGTGCGCTACGCCAAGGAGACCGGCACGGCGGTGTTCCTGGTCGGCCACGTCACCAAGGAGGGCGGCATCGCCGGCCCGCGCGTGCTTGAGCACATGGTCGATGCGGTGCTGTACTTCGAGGGCGAGAGCGGCAGCCGCTTCCGCCTGCTGCGCGCGTTCAAGAACCGCTTCGGCGCGGTCAACGAACTGGGCGTGTTCGCGATGGGCGAGAAGGGGCTGAAGGAAGTCTCCAATCCGTCGGCGATCTTCCTGTCCGGCGGCAGTGCGCACCAGCCCGGCAGTTGCGTGATGGTCACCCGCGAGGGCACTCGGCCGCTGATGTTGGAAGTGCAGGCCCTGGTCGATGCCTCGCCGCTGTCCAATCCGCGGCGCGTGGCGGTGGGCCTGGAACAGAACCGGCTGGCGATGCTGCTGGCGGTGCTGCACCGCCATGGCGGCATCGTGGTCGGCGACCAGGACGTGTTCGTCAACGTGGTCGGCGGCATCCGCGTGCAGGAGACCGCGGCCGACCTGCCGGTGCTGCTGGCGGTGCTGTCGTCGCTGCGCGATCGGCCGTTGGCGGAAAAGACCATCGCCTTCGGCGAGGTCGGCCTGTCCGGCGAGATCCGCCCGGTGCCCAATGGCGAGGACCGGCTGCGCGAGGCCGCCACGCACGGCTTCAAGCGCGCCATCGTGCCCAAGGCCAATGCGCCCAAGACCGGTACGGTCAAGGGCATGGAGGTGATCGCGGTGGAGCGCCTGGCGCAGGCGCTGGAAGCGGCGAGCGAATAGGCTGCGGCGTCGGCGGGCAGCGGCGCGTCGTCCCCGTGTACTGCGTCGCTTCGAATCGCGATGCGGTGGTGCGCGCGCGAGTGCGGCCCACATAGACGCGTGGCCGCATCGCGCGGCCTGGTGTGGAGATTTCCGATCCGCACCGTCAGCCACGTGCATCCGCTCGCTGCATGTCGATGCGCGCGACCGGCCGCAGGTCGCAGCCGGCGCCTCTTCTTCGGTAAGGCGAACGGCGCGCGTCGCCACGCGCGCCGTTGCCGTTGCGGTGCCGCAGGCGCGATGGCGCCCGCGGGTCCGTCAATCCTTGCGGTAGACCACGCCGAGCTTGTCGATCTCGTCGCCGTCGCGGCCGGTGAAGCCGGCGATGTGCCAGCCGCTGGGCGCGGTGAGCGTGTAGGTCTCGGCGGTCGGCGTGCCGGCGCTGAGGCTGCGGCCCTGGTTGGTGCGCAGGCTCAGCGAGAACAGCCGGGTGTGGCCGTTGTACTGGCCCACGCTCAGCGTGGCCGAGGTCAGTCGCTCGTTGCTGCCCAGGCGCAGCGTGACCGCGTCGCCGCCGCTGCCGCCGTGGGCCAGGGTGCTGCCGTTGTCCAGGCCCAGCGCGATGCCGTCCAGGCGCGAGGCGCCGCGCAGGGTCACGCTGGCGATGGTGCGCTGCTCGGCGCCCTTGGCGATGTCGTTGAACGGGGTGCCGTGCGGGCCGCCGAACTGGTCGCTGGTGCGCACGGTGGTCCCGACTGCCCAGCCGAACTGCGCGGCCAGCGGGTAGTGGTCGGACAGCGGCTTGCCGTCGCTGTCGTAGAAGTTGCCGTCGTCGAGCTTGTAGCGGTTGGCGACCAGGGTCAGCTGCGGCGCGTCGCGGTACAGGATCTTGTCCACCACTTCGCAGTCGTTGGTCGGCGGGGTGCCGCACAGCAGCGGCGCGGCGCCGGCGGCCGGGGCGCTGCCCTTGACCAGTTCCACCCAGGCATCGGTCAGGCCGTTGCCGGCGATCAGCGTGCGGATGTTGTCGTCGGCGCGGGTGTAGCGGGTGTTGGAGTCCATCATCACCAACACCGCGTTGCCGGCCGACCAGGTCTGGATGAACTGCGAGAGCTGGCTGATGTTGGCGCGCCGCGCGGCCAGGTCGGCGCTTTCGGTGCCGGCGTTGGGGTGCGCGTTGTACACGTCCAGCAGCACGCCGTCGTCCAGGCGCACGCGCATGTAGCTGAAGCCCTTGGGGGTGAGGCAGTCGGTGCCGTTGCACTTGTCCCACTTGATGCGGGTGAAGTCGTCGAAACGGTAGTTGCTCAGCGTGTTGAGGCCGTCGCCGATCGCCGCGCCGCCGCTGGTGGGCGTGCGGTAGGGGTGCTGGTCGCCCGCGTACAAGGTGGCGTGATAGTTGAAGTCTTCCTGCACGTTGATCAGGCCGTAGGGCGCCAGCTTCGGTGCGATCTGGGCGGTGTTGGCGGCCGGGTTGCTGCTGGAAATGCCCTGCGGCAGGCCGGCGACGTTGTAGGTGAGCACGTCGAGCACGCCGACGTCCGATTGCGCGTGGACCACGCCGGCGCAGGCCAGGCTCAATCCGATGCCGTAGCTCACGAGGGTGCGTAGATGCTGGATCATGAATCGCCTCTTGCGGGTTGGGAGGAACAGCGGGTGGCGCGAGCGCCAGGGGCGGTGCCGGAAGGCACCGATGCCGCCGCGCGACCGGCCGGGGCCGGCGCACGTGGCGTCATGGGGTCAGGAACTGCGGATCGAGCGCGGCCTCGACCGCGGCGGCGAAGGCGGGTAGCGGGCAGTCGTAGGCGGCGTCGGCGCGGCTGCACTGCGGGATGAACACGGGCGACTCCAGTGGCGGCGCCTGCAGCGTCAGCGCGCGGCGTTCGCGCAGTTGCGCCAGGCTCTGCGCGGTGTAGCGCAGGCGGATCACCCGTTCGCCGTCGGCGCGGCGCCAGCGCTCGAACACCAGCGCGCCGCCGGGCACGGTCTGGTCGGGCTGGTAGCCGGGCAGTTGCCAGTGCAGGTCGAGCATGCCGGCCAGCAGGGTCAAGGTGCCGTCGTGGCCGGACAGCACCAACAGCCGCGCCGCGCCGCCGATCGGTTCGGCCCGCGTGGCCTGGCCGCTGCCGTCCAGCAGCGTCGCCAGCAGCCGCGCGGCCAGCGGCGAGGCGGCCATGCGCGCCACCGCCGGCGCGCGCAGGCGCAGCGCGAACTCGGCCTGGTGCGGGGCGAAGGCGCGCAGCAGGCTGGCCTCGTCGACGCCGCGCCAGCCCAGCGCGGCGAAGTCCTGGCCGTCGGCCCAGGCCATCAGCAGGCTTTCGCTGAGGCCGGAAGCAGTCGAGGCCGGGCCTTCGATGCCGGGGATCGCGTCGTCGGCATCGCCCAGCCGCGCCGGTACCGCATCCAGGCGCAGCTTGCCGCTGCCGGCGTCGGCCGGGCAGGGCCGTTGCGCGCACTGCAGCAGCAGTTGTTGCAGGCTGTCGATGGCATCGGCCTGGGCCGCGTTCCAGGCCTGCGCGTCGCCGCCGATGCGGCCGGCGATGGCCGCACGCATCTGCGCCACCACGGCGGGAGTGCGCAGGGCGGGCGCGCCGTCGAACAGCGGATCGGAGGCATCGTCGGCGACGCTGTGCACCGGATTGGCGCAGCCCGGGGTCAGCGTGCTGGCCAGCGCCTGCGCCGAGGCGAGGGTGCGTTGGGTGCGGTTGGCCCAGTAGTACGCGGCCGCGCAGCCGTCGCCGGCGAACAGCCCCAGCGGCGCATAGCGGGCGCGGTAGTAGGTGCCGAACAAGCGTTCCAGCGCCGCGCCGTTCGCGGTGAGATACCCGGCGGGCACCGCGAAGCGCGGCCAGGGGCGTGCCGAATAGCGCTCCAGTTGCTCCGCGCTGGACATCGCCGCACGCACGCCGTGGCGCTTGAGGATGACGACTTTTTCCAGCGTGTCCGTCGCGGCCGCTTGCGCACGTGCGGCGGTGCAGGCCAGTGGCGCGAAGGCGAACAGGACGAGGGTGGCGAGGCGCGGCAGCGATGGCATCGGCAAGCTCCAGGCAGAGGCGGTACGCCGCGCGCGGCGGCGGGCGGCGCACGGTGCGATGGCCGGCGCCCGCGGCGATGCAGGCCGCGGGGCGGGCGGGCTGCCGCGCGTGGGCGGCAGCGCGGCGGATCAGAAACGTGCGCGCAAG
The DNA here is from genome assembly GCF_034105325.1 of Xanthomonas sp. LF02-5. NCBI lineage: Bacteria > Pseudomonadati > Pseudomonadota > Gammaproteobacteria > Lysobacterales > Lysobacteraceae > Xanthomonas > Xanthomonas sp. LF02-5. The sequence goes on from NZ_JAXGGF010000001.1 coordinate 802,779, forward strand.
CCCACCGACCAGGTGCGGCCGTAGTCGGTGTAGCCGCCAAACAGGCGGTCGCCGACGTACTGGCGCTGCACGGCGCCGGTGAGATTGATCGCGTTGACGAACACCGACAGGGTGTCGTTGACCTTCCAGGCCACGTTCGCGTCGAGGCTGCCGAACTTGTCGCTGTTGAGCGTGGCGACGTTGGCGGTGCCGACCGCGTTGACGATGTCGTCGCTCCAGCCATAGCTCACCCGCGCCATCAGCGGTCCCTTCTCGTAGAACAGCACCGCGTTGTAGGTGTTCTTGGCCACGCCTTCAAGGCTGTCGGTGAAGGTGCGGCTGCCGTCGCGATAGGTGGCCTCGCTGTCGGTCCAGGTGTAGTTGAGCTGCATGCCCAGTCCGTCCAGCGGCGCCGGCAGGCCGGCGAAGACCTGCTGGTAGGCCACTTCCACGCCCTTGACGCTGGCCTGGCTGCCGTTGGTCTTGGACGAGAGCAGGTAGGTCTGGCCCTGGTACTGCAGGTTCGACATCTGGGTCTGGATGAAGCGCGAGATGTCCTTGTAGAACACGCCGCCGGTCAGCGCCGAGGTGCCGTCGATGTACCACTCGAAGGTCAGGTCGTACTGCCAGGCCTCGAACGGACGCAGCGACGGATTGCCGCCGCTGGCGGTGAGGATCTCGCCGCTGGAATTGAAGGTGAGCTTGGACGACAGGTCGGTGAGGTCGGGACGGGTGATGACCTTGGCCGCGGAACTGCGCAGCACCATGTCCTCGCGCACGTCCCAGGCGGCGTTGAACGAGGGCAGCGCATTGCTGTAGCTGCGTTCGAAGTGCACCGGCTGCGCGCTGCCGTTGACGTCGGCGTGGCCGTCGGTGGTCTGCTCGGTGCGCACCAGGCGCACGCCGAGGTTGCCGCGCAGCGCGCGGCCGGCCAGGTCGCCGCCGAAGTCGGCCATCGCATAGGCCGAGCCGATCTTCTCCTTCACCTCGTAGGAGTTCTGCAGGTCGGCGCTGTTCGGCGTGTTGACCAGGTCCGCGGCGGTCGGCCAGGTGCCGAAGAAGCGCGATTCGATCGGCGCCAGCCACTGCCGCGGCAGGTTGCCGTTGGCGTCGGTCAGCATGTCGTCCACCGGCAGCGCGGTGAAGTTGCCGGCCGGGAAGCGCACCCCGGCGATGCTGGTCAGCAGCAGGTCGGCGCGATCGTAGGTGCGCGAGCGCTGCCGGTACTTGGCGCCGAACTTGAGCTCGCGAAAGAAGCCGTCGCCGAGCGCGCGTTTGGCGTCGAGCTGCAGCGCGTCCTCCTTGTCGCGCGCATCGATCTCGCGCCACTCCAGGCGGCGCCCGGCCACGCTGGCCGGGTTGGTCGGGTCGAAGCCGTTGGTGAAGCGCCAGTCGGGCACGTCGTCGCCATCGGCCTGCGGCATGTCCACGCGCATCGACAGGGTGGTGCCGCTGCGCAGGCGCGTGCGCCGGATCGGATCGGAGTCGTAGCTGTGCGCCTGCGAGTGGAACGCCACCGCGCCCAGCGTCCACGCATCGCCGCTCCAGGTGCTGGACAGGCGCGCGCTGCGGTTGTCGTCGGTGATGCCGGAGGTCTCGCGCGAGATCTGCACCTGGCCGTTGCGGTAGTCGAAGCCGGCGACGCCGCCATGCGCCACGCGCAGGTTGCTGAGCTTGGCCAGGCTGTCGAAGCCCACGCCCAGGCTGTATTCGTCGTAGTGCACGGTCTGCTTGGCGTAGAGCAGGTCCAGGTTGGTTTCCCAGGCCGCGCTCGGTTTCCACTGCAGCGAGGCGGCGATGCCGGTGCGTTCGCGCTGCTCCAGTTCCAACGTCGGGCGCAGGCCGGTGGGGACGTAGTTGGCGCCAGGCACGCCCGGCACGCCGTTGCGGTAGTAGTCCCAGCTCACTTCGTTGACCCGGTCCTGGCGCAGGCTGCGCTGCGCGTAGGCGCCGGACAGCAGCAGGCCGAAGGTGCCGTCGGCGTTGACCCAGTTGAACAGGCCGGACACGCGCGGGTCGTTGGCGTGGGTGCGCTGCGCCTGGCTCGACTCCAGCGACACGTTGGTAAGCGTTTTACCCAGTTCCAGCGGGCGGAACGTGCGCACGTTGACGATGCCGCCGATCGCGCCTTCGTCCAGGTCGGCGGTGGGGCTCTTGATCACTTCCAGGCCGGCGACCAGTTCCGCCGGCAGGGTGTCGTAGCGGAACTGGCGGCCGGTCTGGCCGGAGGTGCGCACGTTCTCGTTGACCGCCATGGTCTGGCCGTTGAGCGTGGTCACCTGGAAGTTGGGCCCCAGGCCGCGCACGCGCACGTACACGCCTTCGCCGCGGTCGCGCACGATCGACACGCCGGGCACGCGCTGCAGCGCTTCGGCCACGTTCTGCGCCGGCAGCTTGCCGATGTCCTCGGCGGCGATCACGTCGACCACGCTGTCGGCGTAGCGCTTCTCGCGCAGCGCGGCGCTGAGGCTGCCGGCGTAGCTGCCGAGCACCTGGATGCTGTCCAGTTGCTTGACCGGCGCATCCGCGGTCGCTGTCGGTACCGGCGTCGCTGTGGCCGCCATCGCCGCCGGTGCAGTGGCCGCTGTTTCCGCCGGCGCGCTCGCTGCCTCGATCGTTACCGTGGTCGGGGTGAGGAAACGGTAGCGCAGGCCGGTGCCGTCGAGCAGTTGCTGCAGCGCCTGTTCTGGCGCCGCGCCAGCGCGGCTGCCATGGGTCTGCGGGTTGCCGGTGCTGCCGGCGGCATAGACGAACTGCAGGCCGGTCTGCCGCGACAGCGCATTGAGCGCGCGCGCCAGCGGCTGCGCGGGAATCGCCTCGACCGCGATGGGCGCGGTCTGCGCACCGGCGGTGCCGGCGTGCAGGGCGAGGGCGATGGAAAGGAACAGGGTGCGGCGCATCGTCGGGTCCTGTGAGAGCGGGGGTGGTGTGGTGCGCGCGGCATCGCCCATGGGCGTTTGCTTGCGCTGTCCCCGGACTACGAGGCGCGACGACGAAGATCGGGCACCGTTTTTCGATGAATTTTCTGTGACACGTGCGTGGGGGTGCTGGCTTCGCGTGCGCGCACGGATGCGTGCGTGCACGATGCATGTGACGCGCTGATGGCGTGCCGGCCGTCTGGTTTGAAGGATGCGTGCGTCGCGCAGTGCGCGCGACGCAGTTGCCGCGCTACTGCAGGCGCGCCTGTGTCGGCGTGCGGCTGCGCACGTGGATGCCGTCGGCGCTGGTGCGCACCTGCAATGTCGGTTGCGCATCCAGGAAGGCGCGCAACGCGGCGACGTCGTCGCCACGCAGGTTGCCGGTCAGTCGCATCGCCCCGGCGTCGGCGTCGTCGATCAGCAGACGGGTGCGGTTGAGCCGGTTGAAATCCTCGGCGACATTGGCCAGCGGTTCGTCGCGGAACACGATGCGGTGTTGCCACCACGCGTGCATCGCCGCGACGTCCTCGTTGCCCAGTTCGACCCGGCCATCGGCGGTGTCGATGCGCGCGCTCTGGCCGGCGCCGAGATCGGCCAGCATGGGCTGTTGCGGCCGATCCTGGCGCCACACGTGCACGCGCCCGGCCGAGACCTCGATGCGCGCCTGGTCGGGGTGCAGGGCGATGTCGAAGGTGGTGCCGATATCTTCCACGCGCAGGCCCCCGGCCTGCACCTGCAGCGGGCGCCGGTCGGCGGCGACCACGAAACTGGCCTGGCCCTGCAGCAACTGCAGTTTTCGGCTCCAGGGCGTCAGCGTGGCGCGTAAGCGGGTCTGCGCATTGAGCCGCACCGTGCTGCCGTCGGCCAGTTGCACGCTGCGTTGTTCGCCGAGCGCGGTGCGGTAGGTCTGGCTGCGCGGCCAGGCCCAGCCGACCAGCACCGCCACCGCGCACACCGCGCACACCGCGGCGGCCGCGGCCAGACGCCAGCGCGGCGCGGCGTGGGCGCGCGCCGCACGCGTTGGCGCTGCCGCTGTCGCGCGCCGCGGCACGGGCAGGGCGATGACGTTGCCGCTCGCCGCGCCATCGGCGGTGTCGTCGCTGGCGAGCAAGGCGTCCACGTCCAGGTCCATGCCGCGCAGCGCCTCGCCGAGTTCGCCGGCCACGCGCTGCATGGCCAGATACTCGCGCAGATGCTGCGGCGAGGCGGTCAGCCAGTCCAGCAACTGCTGTTCCTGTTTCGCGTCCAGCGGCTGCATGCGTTGCACCGCATGCCAGTGCGCGGCATCGGCGATGGCACTGCGCGAAGAGAACGTACTGTCGTTCACCAGCGGTCTCCGCTGTCGGCCAGCGCGCGGCGGCAGGCTGACAGCCCGCGCACCACATGTTTCTTGACCATGTGCGGCGACACGCCCATGCGTTCGGCGATCTGCTTGTAGCTCAGCCCGTCGCGGTACTGCATCACCAGCACCGCGCGGGTGCGCGCGGGCAGCTCGGCGAGCAGGGCCTGCAGGTGCTGCTGGCGCTGCCGCCGGTGTGCGCTGTCTTCCACGTCGTCTCCCGCCGCCAGCAATTGCGAGAACTGCTCCATCTCGTCGATGCGCAGCGGCGCCTGGCGGCGACGCGCGGCCTGTTCGCGCGCCAGGTTCTGCGCGACGGTGTACAGATAGGCTTCGGGATTGGCGATGGCCTCGCCCTGCTGCCGATGCGCGCGCAGCAGCCGCAGATAGGTTTCCTGCACCATGTCCTCGGCGTCTTCGCGTGCGCCACGGCGCACGAAGAAGCCGCGCAGCACCGGGCCGTGTTCCGCGAACATGCGCGCCCATGCGCGTTTGGGGTGAGCCGCCACCGAGCCTGCCTTGTCCCTGGGGTGCGGGGCAGGCTAGAAGCTGCAGATGACGGTTCGGTGACGTGGGGGCGATGCGTGCGGAGCAAGGCGGTGTTCGCCACTTCCTGCGGGAGTCGCCTGTCATGCAGCCGCGACGCGCGACGTGGTGTGCGTTCCGATGGCGCAATGCGTCGGGACTGAAGTCCCTCCCACAGTGCGCACGGCGGGCTCGCCGCCGCTCCTGCGAAGGCAAGGTGGATGCATCCCGCCGCGACCGCTAATGCGAATCGCTCGCCACCGCGTCGCCGCTGCCGCCCACCAGGAAATCCAGGTCGGCGCCCAGGTGCGCCTGTTGCACGTGCTCCACGTAGAGCTTGCTCCAGCCGCGCGTCGGCGCCGGCGGCGGGGTCCATTCGCTGCGCCGGCGCAGCAGTTCCTCGTCGCTGACTTCCAGGTGCAACGCGCGGCCGGGGACGTCGAGTTCGATGATGTCGCCGTCGCGCACCAGTGCCAGGGTGCCGCCGGCGGCGGCCTCCGGCGAGGCGTGCAGCACCACGGTGCCGTAGGCGGTGCCGCTCATGCGCGCATCGGAGATGCGCACCATGTCGGTGATGCCGGCGCGCAGCAGCTTCGGCGGCAACGGCATGTTGCCGACCTCGGCCATGCCCGGGTAGCCGCGCGGGCCGCAGTGCTTGAGCACCATGATGCAGTCGGCGTCGATGTCCAGCGCCTCGTCGTCGATGCGCGCCTTGAAGTCCTCGATGCTCTCGAACACCACCGCGCGCCCGCGGTGCCGCAACAGGTGCGGCGAGGCGGCCGACGGCTTGATTACCGCACCGTCCGGCGCCAGGTTGCCGCGCAACACGGCGATGCCGGCCTCCGCGCGCACCGGCGCGTCCAGCGGGTGGATCACCTCGCGGTTCCAGCACGGCGCCTGCGCTACGTTCTCGCCCAGGCTGCGACCGTTGACGGTGCGCGCGTCCAGCGCCAGTTCGCTGCCGAGTTCGCGCATCACCGCCGGCAGCCCGCCGGCATAGTAGAAGTCTTCCATCAGGTACTGGCCGGACGGTTTGAGGTTCACCAGGCACGGCAGCCGCGAGCCGAGCCGGTCCCAGTCGTCCAACTGCAGCGGCACGCCCACGCGGCCGGCCAGGGCGAGCAGGTGCAGCACCGCGTTGGTGGAGCCGCCGATCGCCGCATTGACCTTGATCGCATTGGCGAAGGCGTCGGCGGTGAGGATCTGCGACATGCGCAGATCCTCTTCCACCATCTGCACGATGCGCCGCCCGCTGAGCCGCGCCAGCCGCGCGCGGCGCGCGTCCACTGCCGGGATCGCCGCGTTCTCCGGCAGCGACATGCCCAGCGCCTCGACCATGCTGGCCATGGTCGAGGCGGTGCCCATGGTCATGCAGCTGCCCTTGGAGCGCTGCATGCAGGCCTCGGCCTCGACGAAGTCGTCCTGGCTCAGGGTGCCGGCGCGGACCATCTCCGACATCTCGATCACGCCGGTGCCCGAGCCCAGCGGCTGCCCGCGCCAGTTGCCCGACAGCGACGGCCCGCCGGACACGCCGATGGTCGGCAGGTCCACGCTGGCCGCGCCCATCAGCAAGGACGGGGTGGTCTTGTCGCAGCCCATCAGCAGCACCACGCCGTCCAGCGGATTGGCGCGGATCGATTCCTCCACGTCCATGCTGGCGAGGTTGCGGAACAGCATCGCGGTGGGGCGCATCTGCGTCTCGCCCAGCGACATCACCGGGAACTCCAGCGGGAACCCGCCGGCCTCGTAGACGCCGCGTTTGACGTGTTCGGCCAGTTCGCGCAGGTGGCCGTTGCACGGGGTCAGTTCCGACCAGGTGTTGCAGATGCCGATCACCGGACGGCCATCGAACATGTCGTGCGGATGGCCGGCGCTCTTGAGCCAGCTGCGGTAGTAGAAGCCCTGCTTGCCTTCGCGCCCGAACCACGCCTGGCTGCGGCGCGGCGGTTTGCTGGGTGAGCCCATGTCGGCGGATTCCTCGAGTCCAGGACGCCGGGATCCGCCTTGTGCGCAAGCCGCCCCCGGATGCTTTACGCCGGGGATGCTAGCGGGCATATTGATACGTGAAAAATAGCAAATATCTCCGAATGGATATTTGTTTTCATATATCGAAATCCTATCCACCTAGAGCGAAACGGCATGGACAACTCGGCAAGCGCAGCGCCTTCCTCCCTCGGCAACGCAACCTATGGCAGCCTGCACGGGCGCCGCGTCTTCATCACCGGCGGCGGTTCCGGCATCGGTGCCGCGCTGGTCGAGGCCTTCGCCGCGCAGGGCGCGCAGGTGGCCTTCGTCGACGTCGCGGCCGAGGCCAGCGCCGCGCTGGCCGAGCGGCTGGCCGCGGCCGGCCTGACCGCGCCGTGGTGGCGTCGCTGCGACGTCACCGACGTGGCCGCGCTGCAGGCGGCGATCGGCGAGGCGGCGGCCGAGCTGGGCGACTTCCACGTGCTGCTCAACAACGTCGGCAGCGACGACCGCCACGCGCTCGACGCGGTGACCCCGGAGTACTGGGATCGCTGCGTGTCGATCAACCAGCGCGCGGCGTTCTTCGCCATCCAGGCAGTGGTGCCGGGCATGCAGCGGCTGGGCGGCGGTTCCATCGTCAACCTCGGCTCCACCGGCTGGCAGAGCAAGACCGGCGGCTACCCGGTGTACGCCACCGCCAAGTCCTCGGTGAACGGCCTGACCCGCGGCCTGGCCCGCGACCTGGGCGCGGCGCGGATCCGCATCAACGTGCTGACCCCGGGCTGGGTGATGACCGAACGCCAGGTCACCCTGTGGCTGGACGAGGCCGGCGAGCGCGAACTGGCGCGCAACCAGTGCCTGCCGGACAAGGTGATGCCCGAGGACATCGCGCGCATGGCGCTGTTCCTGGCCTCGGACGAGGCGCGCGCGATCACCGCGCAGGAGTTCGTGGTGGACGGCGGCTGGACCTGAGCGCGGTCGCGCGGCTGGGCGTCGCGGGGGCACCGGTTCGGGCAGGGCAACAGCGGAGGCGGTATCCGGCTTCGCTCGTCGGGGCTGAAGCCCCTCCCACAAACAGCCGGGCGCTGCTGCTGGGCGGCGCGTTGTGGGAGGGACTTCAGTCCCGACGCGATCAGCCGTCCGCAGGCAGCGACGGCGGGGTCGCCGTCACGGCGACGCCGTAGACCGTCGCCGCCGCCTCCTGCAGCGCCTGCAGCACGATCCGCGCGCCGGGCGACAGCAGCCAGTCGCGGCGGGTGATCAGGCCGAAGGCGTCCATGCGGCAGGACAGCGCCACCGGCACGATCGCCACGCTGCCGTGGTCGGCGAAATGCCGGGCCACGTCCTCCGGTACCACCGCCAGCGCGTCGCCATGCCGCAGCAACTGCGGCAGCACCACCAGCGCCGAGGTCTCGATCACCCGCTTGGGCGCCTCCAGCCCGGCGTTCTGGAACATCAGTTCGAAGCGGTGGCGCAACACGCTGCCGTCCGGCGGCACGATCCAAGGTGCCTCGGCCAGCACCGCCAGCGTCGGCGCCGGCGCCGCCAGCAGCGGATGGCCGGGGCGGGCGATGGCGCAGACCTTTTCCTCGGCCAGTGCCTGGTAGTGCAGGTGGCGCTTGTCGTGCCGCGCGAACAGCCGCGCCACCACGATGTCCAGTTTGTTCTGCGCCAGTTGCTCCAGCAGCACGTCGCTGCCGTCCACGCGCAGGCTCACCCGCAGCAGCGGATGCTGCGCGCCGACCTGGGCCAGCGCCGACGGCAGCAGGCTCATCGCCGGGCCGGCGATCGCGCCGACGCCGACGCTGCCGGCATAGCCGGCCTTCAGCGCCTCGATCTCGGCGCCGGCCTCGCCGAGGCTGGCCAGGGCGATGCGCGCGTGGCGGATCATCGCCTCGCCGTACCAGGTGGCGCGCATGCCGCGCGGCAGGCGCTCGAACAGCGGCACCGCCAGCATGTCCTCCAGGTCCTTGAGCAGCTTGGAGGCGGCCGGCTGCGACATGTTCAAGGTCTCGGCGGCGCGGTGGATGTTGCCTTCCTCCTCGATCGCCAGCAGCAGCATCAATTGCCGGGTCTTCAGGCGGGCGCGGACAAACCAGGGCGGGGCGGCGGGCATGGCGCTCAGAGTGATATGAATGTTCGTATACGTTAAGCCAAAACCGATATTTGTTGCATATAGGTCGTCCGGCCAGAATAGGTCGGGCGCATCGCGCCGCGCGTGTCCCGCGCCGCCCGCTGCGCGTCCGCATTCCGACAGGCGACCGATGCATGCGATTGATCCAGTTGCTCGATGACGCCGGTGCGCCCGGCGTCGGTGTGGTGGAAGACGACGGCCGCCAGGTGCGGCTGCTGCGCGAGGTGGCGTCCACCTATGCGCTGGCCAACGCGGCGCTGGCCGCCGGCAACAGCCTGGAGGCGCAGGCGCAGCAGCTGCGCGGCGAGCGCGTGCTCGACTACGCCGCGCTGCTGGCCGCCGGCCGGGTGCTGCCGCCGCTGACCCATCCGGACCCGGCGCATTGCCGCGTCACCGGCACCGGCCTGACCCACCTGGGCAGCGCCGCCACCCGCGATGCCATGCACCAGAACCTGCAGCAGCAGGCGGCACAGGGCACGCTCACCGATTCGATGAAGATATTCCAGCTCGGCGTGGACGGCGGCATCCCCCGCGACGGCCAGCCCGGCGCGCAGCCGGAATGGTTCTACAAGGGCGACGGCAGCACTCTGGTCGCGCCGGGCGCGCCGCTGCCGTCGCCGGACTTCGCCCTGGATGGCGGCGAGGAGCCGGAACTGGTCGGGCTCTACGTCATCGGCGCCGACGGTGTGCCGTACCGGCTCGGCTTCGCGCTGGGCAACGAGTTCTCCGACCACGTCACCGAGCGCCAGAACTACCTGTACCTGGCCCATTCCAAGCTGCGCGCCTGCGCGGTCGGCCCGGAACTGCGCTGCGGCGCGCTGCCGCGCGACCTGCGCGGCCACAGCCGCATCCGCCGCGGCGATGCGGTGATCTGGGAGAAGCCCTTCGTCACCGGCGAGGCCAACATGTGCCATTCGCTGGCCAATCTCGAATACCACCATTTCAAGTACGCCGCGCACCGCGTGCCCGGCGACGTGCACCTGCATTTCTTCGGTACCGCCACGCTGAGTTTTGCCGATGGCGTGCAGGCGCAGCCCGGCGACCGCTTCGAGATCGAACTGGCCGAGTTCGGCGCGGCGCTGGTCAATCCCTTGCAGCGCGTCGACAGCGGATTCGCCCTGGGCGGCGTGCGCGCGCTGTAGAACCGCACGGAGGTAGGCATGACCCGACGTTTCCAGAGCTACATCGACGGCCGCTGGGTGGCCGGCGACGACCTCGCCCCCGACGAGAATCCATCCGACCTGTCGGCACCGGTCGGCGAGGCCGGCAGCCTCGACGCGGCCACGGTACGCGAGGCGATCGCCGCGGCCAACGCGGCGCAGTCGGCGTGGGCCGCGAGCACCCCGCAGCAGCGCGCCGACGCGCTGGACGCGGTCGGCAGCGAGATCCTGGCGCGCAAGCAGGAACTGGGCGCGCTGCTGGCCTCGGAAGAGGGCAAGACCCTGCCGGAGAGCATCGGCGAGGCGGCGCGCGCCGGGCAGATCTTCAAGTTCTTCGCCGGCGAGGCGCTGCGCATTCCCGGCGAGACGCTGGCCTCCACCCGGCCCGGGGTCAACGTCGAGATCACCCGCGAGCCGGTCGGCACGGTCGGCATCATCGCGCCGTGGAATTTTCCGCTGGCGATCCCGGCGTGGAAGATCGCGCCGGCGCTGGCCTACGGCAACACCGTGGTGTTCAAGCCGGCGGAGATCGTGCCCGGCTGCGCCTGGGCGCTGGCCGAGATCCTCAGCCGCGCCGGCCTGCCCGACGGCGCGTTCAACCTGGTGCTCGGCAGCGGCAGCACGGTCGGCCAGGCGCTGGTCGGCGAGCGCGGCATCGATGCGCTGAGCTTCACCGGCTCGGTGCCCACCGGCAACCGGCTGCTCAAGCAGGCCGCCGAGCGCGGGCTGAAGATCCAGTTGGAGATGGGCGGCAAGAATCCGCTGGTGGTGCTGGCCGATGCCGACCTGGACCTGGCGGCGGAGATCGCGGTCAACGGCGCCTACTTCTCCACCGGCCAGCGCTGCACCGCGTCGAGCCGGCTGATCGTCGAACGCGCGGTGCACGACGACTTCGTCGCGCGGGTGCGCACGCGCCTGGCCGCACTGAAGATCGGCCATGCGATGGAGCCGGGCGTGGACATCGGGCCGGTCGCCAGCGCCAGCCAGTTCGAACAGGACCGCGACTACCTGCGCATCGCCCGCGAGGAAGGCGCCGAACTGCTCTACGGCGGCGAGGCGCTGGAGTGCGCGCACCGCGGCTACTACCTGCGCCCGGCGCTGGTGGCCGCGCAGCCGCAGCACCGCATCGCCCGCGAGGAGGTGTTCGGCCCGGTCGCCGCGGTGCTGGTGGCCGACGACTACGAACACGCGCTGGCCCTGGCCAACGACACCGAGTTCGGCCTGTGCGCCGGCATCGCCACGCGCTCGCTGAAGCACGCCACGCATTTCAAGCGGCACGCGCAGGCGGGCATGGTGATGGTCAACCTGCCCACTGCCGGCGTCGACCCGCACGTGCCGTTCGGCGGACGCAAGGCCTCCAGCTACGGCCCGCGCGAGCAGGGCCGCTATGCGGTGGAGTTCTACACCACGGTCAAGACGGCTTACACATCCGCACCATGAACTGATCGAATCAGTGCACGCCGGCCTGGGAGGGTGGGCGGCGCGTCGCGGCCTCCGGGCCCGTCCGCCGCCAGCGTGCCATCAACGAGGAGGGGCTATGCACAAGCACACGTCGGGAATGCGGGCGCTGGGAATCGCGGCACTGCTGGGGATGGCGCTGGCCGCCTGTTCCGGCGGCGGCAAGGACGCTGGCAAGGCGCCCGGGCAACTCACCGTCGGTTTCAGCCAGGTCGGCGCCGAGAGCGAATGGCGCACCGCCAACACCGCTTCGATCAAGCAGGCCGTGGCCGATGCCGGCATGACGCTGAAGTTCTCCGACGCGCAGCAGAAGCAGGAGAACCAGATCAAGGCGCTGCGCTCGTTCATCGCCCAGCGCGTGGACGTGATCGCGTTTTCGCCGGTGGTGGAGTCGGGCTGGGAGACGGTGCTGCGCGAGGCCAAGGCCGCGAAGATCCCGGTGGTGCTGACCGACCGCGCGGTGAAGGTGTCCGACGACAGCCTGTACGTGACCCTGATCGGTTCGGATTTCGTCGAGGAAGGGCGCAAGGCGGCGCGCTGGCTGGTCGAGCGCTCGCCGCTGAAGGACGGCGACAAGCCGGTGCGCATCGTCGAACTGCAGGGCACCGTCGGCTCGGCGCCGGCGATCGATCGCATGAAGGGCTTCAAGGAGATCCTGGCGGCGCATCCGCGCTTCCAGATCGTGCGCTCGCAAAGCGGCGATTTCACCCGCGCCAAGGGCAAGGAAGTGATGGAGGCGTTCCTGAAGTCGGAGGGACGCAACATCGACGTGCTCTACGCGCATAACGACGACATGGCGATCGGCGCGATCCAGGCGATCGAGGAAGCCGGGCTGAAGCCGGGCAAGGACATCCTGGTGATCTCGGTGGACGGGGTGAAGGGCGCGTTCGAGGCGATGCAGGCCGGCAAGCTCAACGTCACCGTCGAATGCAATCCGCTGCTGGGCCCGCAACTGGTGCAGGCCATCCGCGACCTCAAGGCCGGCAAGCCGCTGCCCAAGCGCATCGTGGTGGAGGAGTCGGTGTACACCCAGGACCAGGCCGCGGCCGAACTGCCCAAGCGCAAGTACTGAGGCCGCGCGCATGCATCCGCTGGCGCTGGAGGCGCAGGGACTGAGCAAGGCCTACGCCGGCGTGGCCGCGCTGGAGGACGTGGCGCTGCGCCTGCGCGGCGGCGAGATCCACGCGTTGATGGGCCAGAACGGCGCCGGCAAGTCGACCCTGATCAAGCTGCTCACCGGCGTGACCGCCGCCGACGCCGGGCGTATCGCGCTGGACGGCGCGGTGGTGGCGCCGGCGTCGCCGCAGCAGGCGCAACGGCTCGGCATCAGCACCGTGTACCAGGAAGTGAACCTGTGCCCGAACCTGTCGGTGGCCGAGAACCTGTTCGCCGGCCGCTACCCGCTACGCGGCTGGCTGCGGCGCATCGACTGGCGCCGGGTCGAGCGCGAGGCCGAGGCCGGCCTGCAGCGTTTGGGCATCGCCATCGACGTGCGGCGCGCGCTGGGCAGCTATCCGGTGGCGGTGCAGCAGATGGTGGCCATCGCCCGCGCGGTCGGCGTGTCGGCGCGGGTGCTGATCCTCGACGAACCCACCTCCAGCCTCGACGAAGGCGAGGTGGCCGAACTGTTCCGGGTGATGCGCGCGCTGCGCGATGGCGGCATGGCGATCCTGTTCGTCACCCACTTCCTGGACCAGGTGTACGCGGTGGCCGACCGCATCAGCGTGCTGCGCAACGGCCGCCTGGTCGGTGAGTACACACCGGCGGAATTGCCGGCGCCGCAACTGGTCGCGGCGATGGTCGGGCGCGCGCTCGACCCAGCCAGCGCCGCGGCCGCCGCGGTGCGCGCGGCCGCGCCCGAGGACGCTGCGCCGCTGCTGCAGGCGCAGGGTCTGGGCCGGCGCGGCCAGTTGCAGCCGGTCGACCTGCAACTGCGCCAAGGCCAGGTGCTGGGCCTGGCCGGCCTGCTCGGCGCCGGCCGCACCGAACTGGCGCGGTTGCTGTTCGGGCTGGACCGTGCCGATCGCGGCCGCGTGGCGATCGACGGCCGCGACGTGGCGCTGCGCGGCCCACCCGACGCGATCGCCCACGGCCTGGCGCTGTGTCCGGAAGAACGCAAGACCGAGGGCATCGTCGCCGAACTGTCGGTGCGCGAGAACATCGTGCTGGCGCTGCAGGCGCGCATGGGCCTGCGCCGGTTCCTGGCGCCGGCCGAGCAACTGCGCATCGCGCAGGGCTACGTGGACGTGCTGGGCATCAAGACCGCGAGCCTGGAGACGCCGGTGGGGCTGCTGTCCGGCGGCAACCAGCAGAAGGTGGTGCTGGCGCGCTGGCTGGCGACGCGGCCGCGGCTGCTGATCCTGGACGAACCCACCCGCGGCATCGACATCGCCGCCAAGCAGGAGATCATGACCCGGATCCTGGCCCTGGCCCGCGAGGGCATGGCGGTGCTGTTCATCTCCGCCGAGGTCGCCGAGATCGCGCGCATCGCCGACCGCATCGCGGTGCTGCGCGAACGCCGCCTGGTCGGCGAACTGCCCGGCGGCTGCGGCGAGCGCGCGATCTTCGAGCTGATCGCCGGGAGCGCGGCATGAGCGCCACCGCCACGCCCGACACCACCGCATCGCGCTGGTCGGCGCGGCTGCGCGCGCATCCGTTGTTCTGGCCGCTGGCGACGCTGGCGGTGCTGCTGCTCGGCAACGGCCTATTCGACCCCGGCTTCCTGAGCCTGCAATGGCGCGACGGTCACCTCTACGGCAACCTGGTCGACATCGGCAACCGTGCCGCGCCGCTGGCGCTGGTGGCGATGGGCATGACCCTGGTGATCGCGGTGCGCGGCCTGGACATCTCGGTCGGCGCGGTGGTAGCGATCGCCGCGACGGTGGCGGCATGGATGATCGGCGGCGGCGAGCACAGCCGCTTCCCGCTGTGGGCGGTGCTGCTGGCGCCGCTGCTGGTGGCGGCGCTGTGCGGGCTGTGGAACGGGCTGCTGGTGGTCAAGGTCGGCATGCAGCCGATCATCGCCACGCTGATCCTGATGGTGGCCGGGCGCGGCATCGCGCAGCTGATCGGCGACGGGCAGATCCTCACCATCTACTACCCACCTTATTTCTATCTCGGCAACGGCTTCCTGCTCGGCCTGCCGTTCGCCTTGTTCGTGGTCGCGGCGGTGTTCGCGGCCTTGCAACTGCTGCTGGGGCGCACTGCGCTGGGGCTGTTCGTGCGCGCCATCGGCCACAACCCGCGCGCGGCGCGGGTGGCGGGCGTGCGCGCGCGGCAGATCGCGGTGCTGCTGTACGTGTTCTGCGCGTTCAGCGCCGGCCTGGCCGGGTTGCTGATCAGTTCCAACGTCAAGAGCGCCGACGCCAACAACGCCGGGCAATTGATGGAACTGGACGCGATCCTCGCGGTCACCCTCGGCGGCACGCTGCTCGATGGCGGCCGCTTCAGCCTGGCCGGCAGCGTGATCGGCGCGCTGATCATCCAGACCCTGACCGCGACCATCTACGCCTTCGGCGTGCCGGCGCAGGTCACCATGCTGATCAAGGCGCTGCTGGTGTTCGCGGTGATGCTGCTGCAATCGCCGCGCTTCCGCGCCAACCTGCGCGGCTGGATCCGGCGGCCGCCGCCGCAGGTGCGGCCATGAGCGCGGCGGCTCCGCGCCTGGTTGGGTCCGGCCTGCGCAAGGCGGCGGGCGTGCTGCAGGGCGCGCGCCTGCCGCTGGCGATCACCGTGGCGCTGTTCGTGGCCATGCTCGCGGCCGGCGGGGTGCTCTACGACGGCTTCCTGGCGCCGCAGGTGCTGGCCAATCTGCTGATCGACAACGCCTTCCTGTGCATCGCCGCGGTGGGCATGAGCCTGGTGATCCTCAGCGGCGGCATCGACCTGTCGGTGGGCGCGGTGCTGGCGTTCACCACCGTGCTGTCGGCATCGCTGGTCGAGCGCCATGGCTGGTCGCCGCTGGCGGCGATCCCGCTGGTGCTGCTGCTCGGCAGCGTCTTCGGTGCGTTCATGGGCCTGCTGATCCAGCGCTACCGCCTGCAGCCGTTCGTGGTGACCCTGGCCGGCATGTTCCTGGCGCGCGGCGCCAGTTACCTGATCAGCGTCGATTCGATCCCGATCACCGACCCGCTGTACACCGCGATCGCGCAGGCGCGGCTGCCGCTGGGCGGCGACGCATCGCTGTCGGTCGGTGCGTTGATCGCGCTGGCGACGGTGGCGCTGGGCATGTGGCTGACCCAATGCACCCGTTTCGGCCGCTGTGTGTACGCGCTCGGCGGCAGCGAGGCCTCGGCGCGGCTGATGGGCCTGCCGGTGGAGGCGACCCAGGTGCGCGTCTACGCCTTCAGCGGCTTCTGCTCGGCGCTGGCCGGGGTGGTGTGCACGTTCTACATGCTGTCCGGCTACAGCCTGCATGCGCAGGGCCTGGAGCTGGACGCCATCGCCGCGGTGGTGATCGGCGGCACGCTGCTGGCCGGCGGCAGCGGCTATGTGATCGGTACTCTGTTCGGCGTGCTGATCCTGGGCGCGATCCAGACCCTGATCGTGTTCGACGGCACGCTCAGCTCGTGGTGGACGCGCATCGTGATCGGCGGCCTGTTGCTGCTGTTCTGCCTGTTGCAGCGGTTGCTGACCCGGCGCCTGCCGCAGGGTGCGGCGAGCGAGTGAGCGGCACGGCGGCGTAGAATTCGGCAACCGCAAGCGGAGCGCCGACATGCTGACCATCTGGGGCCGCCACAATTCGAGCAACGTGCGCAAGGTGCTGTGGTGCGCGGAGGAGATTGGCCTGGCCTACACCTCCATCGAGGTCGGCGGCGCGTTCGGCGGCAACGATCAGCCGGCCTATCGCGCGCTCAATCCCAATGGCCTGGTGCCGGCGATCGAGGACGATGGCCTGGCGCTGTGGGAATCCAATGCCATCGTCCGCTACCTGGCCGCGCGCTACGCCCCGGGCACGCTGTACCCGCAGGACCCGGTGCTGCGCGCGCAGGGCGACAAGTGGATGGACTGGACCACCTCGCGCTTCGCCGGCGCCTTCCGCGACCTGTTCTGGGGTGTGCTGCGCACCGCGCCGGAACAGCGCGATGCAGCCAGGATCGCCGCCGCGCTGGCGCAATCGGCCGAGCTGTTGCACACCGCCGACGCCGCACTGTCGCAACAGCCCTGGCTGTCGGGCGAGCACTTCGCCATGGGCGACATCCCGCTGGGCAGCTTCGCCTATGCCTGGTTCGAGATGCCGATCGAACGCCCGGCACTGCCGCACCTGCACGCCTGGTACCAACGTCTGCAGCAGCGCCCGGCCTATCGCAAGGGCGTGATGACGGCGCTGACCTGAGTGCGGCGTTTCCGGCGGGGGACGGTGCCGTCGCGGCGGTTGCCATGCCCGTCAACCGCTCGCTCCCACCTGACGGCAAGGAGCCGCCACCCGTGATCGAACCTCCCAAGATCGTGCTGTGCATTCCCGGCCCATGGCTGGATCGGTCCGAACTGCTCGCGCGCATCGTCCAGGACAGCGGTGGCTACCTGTTCGCCGGGCTGGTGCTGATGCACATGGACAGCGGCCAGGCCTGCGAACTGCAGTACGAACCGCACGACGCGCGCATGGCCGACGCGTTCGCCGCCGCCGGGCCGCACTGGCGCGGCTCCGCGGACATGGCCCGTATCGGGACGCACGCCTCGGTCGTCTACCTGATCGGTGCCGGCGGCTCGCGGGTGCGCGCGGAGGCGATGATGCGCGCGGCCGCGGCGTTGCTGGACGCCGGCGGCCTGGGGGTGAAGGTGGAAAGCAGCGGCGTCGCCCACAGCCCCGCCGACTGGCGGCAACTGTGCGCGGACCTGTCGCTAGGCAGCGCCCATCGCGCCTATGTGCTGAACATCACCGGCGAGCAGGTGCATTCCTGCGGCATGCACCAGTTCGGCATGAAGGACGCGATCGTCGCGGCGCAGGCGGCATCCGACCCGGTCGCCCTGCTGCACACCTTCACCTGCTACCTGTTCAACGAAGCGCCCGACGTGCGCGCCGGCCACACTTTCTCGGTCGCGGCGGACGCGCCGCGCTATCGGCTCCAGGCCGAGCCGAGTACCCAGTTCCGGCCTGGCGACCTGTTCGCCAATCCCTATGGGCTGTGGCGGCTGACGCCGCTCTGACGCCGCGTTGCTTCCTGCATCCGTGTGCGGTGTCGGCGACGCGCCGCCGAACGCGTGCGCGCCTCAGGGTCTCCCGCCCGCCACCGCCGGCAGCGCGTCGCCGCCCGCGCGGCGCATCACCCAGTTGAACAGCGGGGTGGCCATCAGCGTGGAGGTGATGGCCATCAGCACCAGGATCGAGAACAGGCCCTGTTCGATCACCCCGGCCTGCAGGCCGATGTTGATGATGATCAGCTCCATCAGGCCGCGCGCGTTCATCAGTGCGCCGATCGCCATCGCATTGCGGTTGGTCTCGCCGCTGATCCGTGCCGCCGCCCAGCAGGCGATGCCCTTGCCCAGGAACGAGGCCAGCAGCACCGCGCCGGCGGCCAGCAGGATCTGCGGGTCCAGCAGCACGCTCAGCTCGGTCTTGAGCCCGGAGAAGGTGAAGAACATCGGCAGCAGGAACACCACCACGAACGGCTGCAATTGCTCGCGCAGTTTTTCGGTCAGAGCGCCCTTGGGTAGGCAGGCGCCGAGCAGGAAACCGCCGAACACCGCGTGGATGCCGATCGCGTCCATCGCCCAGGCGCTGAGGCAGAACAGCATCAGCACCACCGCCAGCACCCCGGCGCTCAGCGGCTGCTCGGGGCGCACGTGGTCGGCCAGGCGGCGCAGCCAGTGGCGGCCGACCAACAGCATGAACAGCGCGTAGCCCACGCCGCCGCCGATCGCCAGATAGGCGCTGCCCCAGCTGCCGCCGAAGCTGGCCAGCACCAGCGCGAGGATGCACCAGGCCGCGGCGTCGTCGACCGCGCCGGCGGTCAGCGCCAGCGTGCCCAGCGGGCTGCCGGTGAGACCGCGCTCGTGGATGATCCGCGCCAGCATCGGGAACGCGGTGATGGCGATGGCCGCGCCCAGGAACAGCGACGCCTCCAGCAGCTTGGCCTTGGCCGAGAACAGCCCCGGCACGTGCAATAGCCACGGCGCCAGCACGAACGCGAGCACGAACGGCACGGCGATGCCGGCCAGCGACACGCCCATCGCGCTGCGGTAGCGCGTGCGGAAGTGGTCGCCACGGAAATCGGTGCCGACCAGGAACATGTACAGGCCCACGCCGAACTGCGCGGCCACGTACAGCATGTCCAGGGTCGGCTTGGGGAACAGCGCCTGCTGCAGGTCCGGCAACAGCGCGCCGAACAGCGACGGCCCCAGCGCCACGCCGGCGATCATCTCGCCGACCACCTGCGGCTGGCCCAGGCGCCTGGCCAGCAGGCCGACCAGCCGGCACACCAGCAGGATCACCGCCGCCTGCAGGAAGAAATACACCGACATCTGCGGGGTGGTCATGGGCGGCCGTCCTGGAAGTGTCGGCGGATGATAGGAGGCCGTGGCGATGAAATCCATGCGGCCGCGCCGCACATGGTGGGGCGGGGCGCGTTGCGGTATGGTGCCTGGCGCGCGCATGGCGCAGGCCGTACACGCATGCGGGCCGACACCGCAGGACGCACCGGGGAGCGAAGCGATGAGCAAGGGATGGACGCGGCGGCAATGCCTGGGCGCCGCTGCCGCGGGCGCAGTGGCCGGCGTGCTGCCCGGGGCCGCCATCGCGGGCGCCGCCGCTGCCCGTGCGGACGATGCCGACGCGCTGTACCGGCGTGCGTTGGTGCTCGACGCCAACGCCCTGGCCTCGATCGGGCAGGTATTCGATGGCCCGGATGCACCGCAGCTGTTGCAGCAATTGCGCGACTCCGGCGTGTCGGCGCTGAAGACCACGCTGGGCGGTGCGGCCGGCGACTTCGAGACCGCCGTGCAGGACATCGCCGCCGCGCAGGCGCTGGTCGAGCGCTATCCGCAGCATTTCCTCAAGGTGCTGCAGCCGGCCGACCTGCGCCGCGCCAAGCGCGAGGGGCGCGTCGCGCTGATCTTCTCCTTCGAATCGGCAGCGATGCTGGAGGACAAGCCCGCGCGCATCGACCTGTTCCGCCAGCTCGGGGTGCGGGTCATGCAACTGACCTACAACCGCACCACGCCGTTCGGCGTGGGCTGCCTGGACGGCGACACGGGCGGCGTCACCGCGCTCGGCCGCGACGCCATCGCGCGCATGAACCGACTCGGGGTGGCACTGGATCTCAGCCATTGCAACCTGCAGACCACCCGCGACGGCATCGCCCTGTCGCAGCGCCCGCCGGTCATCACCCATGCCGGCTGCGCCGCGGTGTTCGTGCATCCGCGCAACAAGCAGGACGCCGAACTGCGCGCGCTGGCCGACAAGGGCGGGGTGATGGGCGTGTACATGCTGCCGTTCCTGACCGAGGACAGCCGCCAGCCGCAGCTGGCCGACTACATGCGCCACCTGCTGCACGCACTGGACGTGTGCGGCGAGGACCATGTCGGCATCGGCACCGACTCGCTGTTCTTCCCGATCACCGAGCAGGACCGGCGCGCCTTCGAGGAAGACCTGGTGCAGCGCCGTCGCGACGGCATAGGCGCCCCGGGCGAGAACCGTCTGCCCTATCTGCCCGACGCCAACACCCCGCGCAAGCTCGAAGGCGTCGCCGACGCGCTGCTGCGCCAGGGCTACAGTGCCCGGGTCGCCGAAAAGGTGCTGGGAGCGAATTTCGAACGGGTGTTCGGCGAGATCTGGAGTGTGTGACGCTGTGCTGTGCGCAAAGGACCTGCGTGACGCCCCGGTAGGTGGTGCGTTGCACGCGGCGTCGTTCACCGTTCCAGCGGCACCGCGCCGCCCGCATTGACCGGGCCCTCGCACAGGTTCAGACTTGCGGCCACATTTCCACCCGAACGTCCACGCCGCCATGGCCCACGCACCGCTGCTGATATTGCCCAACGCCCTGCGCGTCAGCGCAGGCCGGGTGCGCCTGCCTGAAGGAGTGGTCGACGCCGTGCGCTAACGCCGGCCATCGCCGATCCGCCGCAGACAAGCACCCGATGGGTGCTTTTTTATTGCCTGTTTTTCGCTGTTCCACCGTTCCGACACGCCAAGGAGAACGTGCCATGCACTACGCCGCCGAACCCGAAACCTAGCCGCATGCCCGCCTCGCCAACCGGGGCATGCGGCGTCCCCCGTGTTGGCAATGCGGAGTCTTTCTCATGAACACGAACACCCTTTCCCGCTGGCGCAATCTCGGCATCATCGCCCACATCGACGCCGGCAAGACCACCCTCACCGAACGCCTGTTGTGGGCCGCCGGTGCGATCCATCGTCTGGGCGAAGTCCACGACGGTGCCGCCACCACCGATTTCTCGGACATCGAACGTGCGCGCGGCATCAGCATCGGTGCGGCCGCGGTGCAGGTGCAGTGGGCGCCGGCCGGGCAGCCGGTGCATCGCCTGACCCTGATCGACACCCCCGGACATATCGATTTCGCGATCGAGGTGGAACGCTCGCTGCGCGTGCTCGACGGCGCGGTCGCGGTGTTCTCCGCAGTCGATGGCGTGCAGCCGCAATCCGAAACCGTGTGGCGGCAAGCACGCCGCCACGGCGTGCCGATGCTCGCGTTCGTCAACAAGATGGACCGTGCCGGTGCCTCGTTCGACGGCGTGCTGGCGCAGTTGCGCGGCAAGCTCGACGCGACGGTCTGGCCGGTCGGCGTGCCGGTGCCGGGCGACTCCGGCTTCGACGGCTGGAGCGACCTGGTCGACGGCCGCCTGCTGAGCTGGGACGACGCGGGGCAACTGCACACGCGCGCCTGGAACACCGAGGAGGCGGCCGCGTTCGCGGACGCACGCGAGCAGTTGATCGCCGCGGTGGCCGAGCACGACGAGGCGCTGGCGCAGGCCTATCTCGAGGAACGCGCGATCGACGCCGAGCTGCTGCGCGCCGCCTTGCGCCGGGCCACCCTGGCCGGCGCCGGCGTGCCGGTGCTGGCCGGCTCGGCGTTCAAGCGCAAGGGTATCGAGCCGTTGCTGGACGCGATCGTCGACTGGCTGCCGTCGCCGCTGGACCGCCCGTCGGTCGTCGCCCGCGCCGATGCGGACACCGATGCCGGTGCCGAAGACGGGCACGAGACCTTGCTGGCGCCGGATCCGTCCGGTCCGCTGGCGGCGCTGGTGTTCAAGTTCGCGCATACCGCGCAGGGGCCGCTGGCCTTCGTGCGCGTGTATTCGGGCACCTTGCGCGTCGGCGACACGGTGTGGACGTCGCATGCGCGGCGTCCGCGCCGGGTCGGGCGGCTGGCGGTGGTGCAGGCGCAGCGCACCCACGACGTGGCGCAGGCGCAGGCCGGCGAGATCGTCGCCGTGCTCGGCTGGAAGGACGCGGTCAGCGGCGAGACGCTCAGCGGCGTGCAGGCGCGGTGGGTGCTGGAACGCATCCGCACGCAACCGCCGGTGCTGGCGTGGCGGCTCGGCGCGGCCAACGCGACCGACTTGGTGCGGCTGGGGCAGGGCCTGGCGCGGTTGGCGCAGGAGGATCCGTCCTTCCGCGTCGACAGCGATCCGGAGACCGGCGAAGCGGTGATCTGGGGCATGGGCGAGCTGCACCTGGAGGTGATGGTCGAGCGCTTGCGCAGCGAGTGGCACGTGGACGTGCGCACCGGTGCGCCGCGCGTGGCCTACCAGGAAACGCCGCGCGCGGCCGCGCTGGGCGTGGCGGCACGGCTGTCCAAGCAGAACGGCGGCCAGGGCCAGTTCGCGCAGGTGGTGCTGGATGTGCTGCCGCGCGCGGACGGTGCGGTCACCTTCGTCGACCGCAGCCGCGGCGGGGTGGTGCCGAAGGCCTTCGTCGCCGCCACCGAGAAGGGGGCGCGTGCGGCGCTGGCGCAAGGCCCGCTCGGTCATCCGGTGGTCGGCGTGGAGGTGGTGCTGGTCGACGGCCAGGCGCATGCGGTGGATTCGTCGGACCTGGCGTTCCAGCGCGCGGCTTCGGACGCGGTGAAGGCGGCGCTGGCGCAGGCCGGCACGCTGCTGCTGGAGCCGGTGATGGCGGTGGCGATCGATGCGCCTGCGCACAGCGTCGGCGACGTGCTCGGCGATCTGCAGCGGCGCGAGGGACGCGTCGTGGCGATCGAAGAGCGTGGCTCCCGTGCCGAGGTGGTCGCGCAGGCGCCGCTGGCGCAACTGCAGGCCTATGCCACGGCGTTGCGTTCGCTGACCCAGGGACGCGCATCGGCGAGCATGACCTTCGATGGCTATGCGCCGGTCAAGGCCGCGTGAGCCGGATCGCCTGCTGGCGATGCGGCAGGAGGACGAGGAGCCGGTTCGCCGGCTCCTCTTTTTTTTTGTCCGCGCTTGCGTCGACGCCGCGATCCAGGCTTCATAGCCGGCCCCGATCGCCGGAGCCGCCCATGCATCGCCGTCTTGCCCTGCTGACCTTGTTCGCCCTGTCGCCGGTACTCGCCGCGGCGCAGCCGCCGGGATGCCAGACGCCGTTGCAGGTGGCCGAGGGTCTGTTCCGGGCGCGCGATGTCGATTGGCAGCCGCAGAACCTGGAGAGGCTGCTGACGCCGCCCTTCGCCCAGGCGCTCCAGGCCGACCGGCGCTGCGCCAGGCGCGATGGCAGGTGCCGGCTGGACTTCGCCCCATGGACCGATGCCCAGGACGGGCAACTGCAGGGCGCGCCGAGATTCACTCTGGTCTCCGGTGGTGCGCAGGCCACGGTGGTGGAGGTGCGGATGGATTATCGGCGCACGCTCGGCGGCGCCGGCTCGGTCAAGATCGAACTGCAGCGTCGTGGCAACGGCTGCTGGGCGGTCAGCGACCTGATCGCGCCGGATGGACAATCGCTGTTCGCGCTGCTGGCCGACGCGCAGGATTAGTCGCGCAGCGCGGCACGTCGCATAGGAATTCAGATCCCTTTGTGGAATTGGCGAGGAGTGGCTGCGCTGCGCGGGCCGACCCTCACCCCAACCCCTCTCCCGGGGGGGAGAGGGGCTAGGAGCGCGGCAAGGGCCTGGGGCTACTGCAGCTTCAGCATCACGATCGCCTTGGCCGGCAGCGCCACCTGCAACGTGTCGCCTTGCACGCGCGCGCCGGCGAAGGCGGCCGGGCGTACCGCCTGCGGCTGCGCGAAGGTGTTGAGCGCGTCGATGGTCGGTGCGGTCAGGATCTGCCCGTCGACGCCGCGCGCCTGCACGCCGTCGACCTGCACCGTAACGTCGGCGCTGCGGTTCGGGTCCAGATTGGTCAGCGCCACGTACACGTGCCCGTCCTTGGCCCGCACCGCCGAGCCGTGCACCGCCGGCACCGTATAGCCGGCATGCCGGTAGTCGGGCGTGCTGATCTGCAGCGGCAGCGCGGTCGCGTCCTGGTACGGCTTGTACAGCATGAAGACGTGGTAGGTCGGCGTCAGCAGCATCCTGTCGCCGTCGGTGAGGACCATCGCCTGCAACACGTTGACCATCTGCGCGATGTTGGCCATGCGCACGCGGTCGGCATGCTGGACGAAGATGTCCAGGTTGAGCGACGCCACCAGCGCATCGCGCAAGGTGTTCTGCTGGTGCAGGAAACCCGGGTTCACGTCGGGCAGGCCCTTGTACCAGGTGCCCCATTCGTCGACCACCAGCGCGACCTTCCTGTCCGGGTCGTACTTGTCCATGATCGCGCCGTGCTTGCTGATCAGCTCGTCCATCCGCAGCGTGCGCGACAGCGTTTCGATCCACGCCGCCTCGTCGAAGCTGGTGGAGGAGGCGCGCGGCGGCCAGCCGCCGGGCACGGTGTAGTAGTGCAGGCTCAGGCCGTCCATGAACTTGCCGGCCTCGCGCATCATCACCTCGGTCCAGTGGTAGTCGTCTTCGTTCGGGCCGGGCGCGATCTTGAGGATCTTCTGGTCGGCCGGCGCCTTGACGAAAGTCTGGTAGCGGCGGAACACGTCGGCGGCGTACTCGGCGCGCATGTTGCCGCCGCAGCCCCACAACTCGTTGCCGACGCCGAAGAACGGCACCTTCCACGGCGCCTGGCGGCCGTTGCGGCGGCGCTGTTCGGCCAGGGTCGAGCGCGTGGGCGCGGTCATGTACTCCACCCACTGCGCCATCTCGTCCGGCGCCGCGTCGCCGACGTTGCCGGCCACGTACGCCTGCGTGCCGAGCAGTTCGGTGAGGTCCATGAACTCGTGGGTACCGAAGCTGTTGGGTTCCTCCACGCCGCCCCAGTGGGTATTGACGCTGGTCGGGCGCTGGCTGCGCGGACCGATGCCGTCGCGCCAGTGGTATTCGTCGGCGAAGCAGCCGCCGGGCCAGCGGATGTCGGGGACATCCAGCGCCTTCAGCGCGGCGACCACGTCGTTGCGGTAGCCGCGGGTGTTGGGGATCTTCGAGTCCGGGCCGACCCAGACGCCGCCGTAGATGCCGTTGCCCAGGTGTTCGGCGAACTGCCCGAACAGGTGGCGCGACACCGCGGCGCCAGGGCGGTCGGCATGCAGGGTGCCGCGCACCTCGACATCGGCGGCCTGGGCCGCCAGTGCCAGGCCGAGCGTCGCGGCGATCAGCGGCAACCGTCGCCAGTGTGCCGCACGCTGCTGCAGGAAACGGGGCGAACGCATAGGGAGCTCCTTGTCGGGTAGGGCGGCGCCGTCGCCAGCGTCGCGTGGGAGTGACGGCCGGCGCGCGGCCTTGGCCATGAAGCCCAGGCGCTGCCGCATTCGGGGCGCGCACCCCCCCGGCACGATCGCTTCCGCGCCTGTCCCCGGTGTGCCCCGCTCCCGAGCATAGAAGACACGTGGAGGGCGAACCAATGCCCAAATGCGAGGCCGCCATATCGGAATTGCAATGCGCGGCACGGCGCCGCACGCGGTGTGTTGCCAGAACGTGCGCGGTATCGCACAGCGCGCTGTCGGCGCTCGCGCGGCGATGGCCGTGTCGCGCCCTCGCTGGTTATGCTGCGGACCCCGCGCATGCGCACCGACTTCCAAGGCTCCTGCATGTCCTCGCTCTTCGGTCATCTTCCCGACGGTACCGCCATCCAGCGCATGGTCTTGGACAGCGGCGACGGCCTGCGCGCCGAACTGCTGACCTATGGCGGCCTGCTGCGCAGCCTGCGCCTGCACGGCGCGCATGGCGAGACCGAGCTGGTGCTGGGGCTGCCGACGCTGCAGGACTACCTGCAGGACCCTGCCTACCTGGGCGTGCTGGTCGGGCGCTTCGGCAACCGCATCGCCGGGTCGGCCTTCACCGTCGATGGCCGGCACTACGCGGTCACCGCCAACGAGGGCGCCAACCATCTGCACGGCGGCGCGCTGGGCTTCGGCCGCCGGGTGTGGACGGTGTCGGCGCAGACCGAGCGCATGCTGCAGTTGCGCTACGACTCGCCGGCCGGCGAGGAGGGCTATCCGGGCAACCTGTCGGTGGAGGCGACCTACCGCGTCGAAGACCGTTGCCTGAGCGTCGAGTTCGTCGCGCAGACCGATGCGCCGACCCCGCTCAATCTCACCCATCATCCCTATTTCAACCTGGCCGGCGATGCCGCGGTGCCCGCCGCGGCACAGTGGCTGCGGGTGCCGGCCGACCGTTACCTGCCGGTGCGCGATGCGGCGCTGCTGCCGCGCGGCGAGGTCGCCACGGTGGCCGGCACGCCGTTCGATTTCCGCCAGGCGCGCGCCATTGCCGACAAGGACATCGCCGCCGATCCGCAACTGTCGCTCAGCGCCGGCTACGACCACTGCCTGGTGCTGGCCGACGGCCACGACTGCACCGCCATGCTGTATTCGCCGCACAGCGGCGTGGCCATGCGCATCGTCAGCCCGATGCCGGCCGTGCAACTCTATGAAGGCCAGGGCCTGGACCGGCAGCATCCGGCGCTGGGCCGCGGCATCTGCCTGGAGCCGCAGGGCTATCCGGACGCGCCGAACCAGCCCGGCTTTCCCGACTGCATCCTGCGTCCCGGCCAGGTCTACCGGCACCAGATTGCCTATTACGTCGCCGAGGTCGGCCAAGGCGCGGACTGGGCGACGGTGGAGGCGGCGCTGGCGGAGCGGGGCGGCGCTTGAGGCGTGGGACGTCGCAGGCGTGTCTGAAGCCGCGACCGGGCCTTTCCCGGTGTCACCCGTCGCGGCTGAAGCCGCTTCTACGGAAAGACGCGGCCGCTACTGCGCGTGCCCCAGCACCAGTTCGATCACGAACTTGCTGCCGAAGAACGACAGCAGCAGGAGCACCATTGCCGCCAGGGTCCAGTGCACCGCCTTGACCCCGCGCCAGCCGTAGCGCCAGCGGCCGAACAGCAGCGCGCCGAACACGATCCACGACAGCACGCTGAGCACGGTCTTGTGCACCAGCCGCTGCGCCAGGAAATCCTGCACGAACAGCACCCCGGTCAGCAGGGTCAGGGTCAGCAGGATGAAGCCGACCACGATGGTGCGGAACAGCAGCGTTTCCAGCGCGGTCAGCGGCGGCAACGCGCGCAGCCAGGGATGGAAGTCGCGGCGTCGCAGCGCGCGCTCCTGCAGCCACAGCATCACCGCCAGCAGGGCGGCGATGCCCAGCGTGGCGTAGGCCAGCAGCGCCAGCCAGGCGTGCAGTTGCAGCCGCCAGTCCAGCACCGGCGCGGGCTCGTGGCCGTAGCCGTGGTAGGCCAGCAGCAGCGCCGCCGACAGCGGGAACACCACCACGCCCAGCGCGGCCATGCGCCCGCTGGCGCCGACCAGGGCGGTCATCAGCGCCATGCCCAGGCTGACCAGCGACAGCGCGGCGAAGAAATGCATGTCCGGGCCGCCGGCGGTGTGCAGGGCCACCTGCACGTGATAGCCCGCGTGCAGCGCCACCGCCGGCAGTGCCGGCCACAGCCAGGCCCGGCTGCGGTCCACCCGGTCGCGCACCACCGCGGCGATCAGCAGGCCGGTGGCGGCCAGGTACAGCAGGGTGGCGAGGACGGTGATGAGCATCGCGCCAGTTTCGCATATCGGACCAGCCGCCGTGACGGCGCCGCCGGGGATCGCCGGCGCGCCCGGCTATAATCGACGGCCGTTTCCCGTCCGCGACCCGCCCGCATGTTCGAATCCCTCACCCAACGCCTCTCCGGCACCATGCAGCGCCTGCGCGGCCGCGGTCGCCTGACCGAGGAGAACATCCGCGAAGCCACCCGCGAAGTGCGCATCGCGCTGCTCGAGGCCGACGTCGCCCTGCCGGTGGTGCAGGCGCTGATCGAGCGCATCAAGGTGCGCGCGGTCGGCCAGGAAGTGCTCAAGAGCCTGACCCCGGGCCAGGCGCTGATAAAGGTCGTGCGCGACGAGCTGACCGCGGTGATGGGCTCGGCCGCCAGCGACCTCAACCTCAACGTGCCGGCGCCGGCGATCGTGCTGATGGCCGGCCTGCAGGGCGCGGGCAAGACCACCACGGTCGGCAAGCTGGCCAAGCACCTGAAGGAAAAGCGCAAGAAGAAGGTGATGGTGGTGTCGGTCGATGTGTACCGCCCGGCCGCGATCGAGCAGCTCAAGACCCTGGCCGAGCAGGTCGGGGTGCTGTTCTTCCCGTCCGAGGCCTCGCAGAAGCCCGTGGACATCGTCCGCGCCGCCATCGCCGACGCGCGCAAGTCCTTCGTCGACGTGCTGCTGGTGGATACCGCCGGCCGCCTGGCCATCGACGCGGCGATGATGGAGGAGATCAAGGCGCTGCACGCGGCGATCACCCCGGTCGAGACCCTGTTCGTGGTCGACGCGATGACCGGCCAGGACGCGGCCAACACCGCCAAGGCGTTCAGCGAGGCGCTGCCGCTGACCGGCGTGGTGCTGACCAAGACCGATGGCGACGCCCGCGGCGGCGCGGCGCTGAGCGTGCGCTACATCACCGGCAAGCCGATCAAGTTCATCGGCGTCGGCGAGAAGCCGGACGGCCTGGACGTGTTCCATCCCGACCGCCTGGCCAGCCGCATCCTCGACATGGGCGACGTGCTGTCGCTGGTCGAGCAGGTCGAGCACCAGGTCGACAAGGACAAGGCGCAGAAGCTGGCCGAGAAGGTCGCCAAGGGCAAGAAGTTCGACCTCAACGACATGCGCGACCAGCTTGAGCAGATGCAGAACATGGGCGGCCTGTCCGGGCTGATGGACAAGCTGCCGGGCATGGGCCAGATCCCCGACCATCTGAAGCAGCAGGTCGCCGGCAACAAGGACGTGCCGCGGATGATCGCCATCATCGGCTCGATGACCAAGAAGGAGCGGCGCAACCCGGGCCTGCTCAACGGCTCGCGCCGCGCGCGCATCGCCCGCGGCTCCGGCACCCAGCCGGCCGACGTCAACAAGCTGATGAAGCAGTATCAGCAGATGGAAAAGATGATGAGCAAGATGGCCGGCGGCGGCATGAAGGGCCTGATGCGCGGCATGAAGGGCATGCTCGGCGGCATGGGCGGCCGCGGCGGCCTGCCGTTCCGCTGAGCCCGCGGCCACGGCGCGTGCGGTGAGCGTGTCCGTCGGCACGCGCGTGCTGCGCCTGGCCCTGGCGCTGGCCCTGGCGCTGCACTCGGCCTCCGGCTGGGCGGTGCTGCCGGCGACCCTGGTGTACTGGGTGCTGGTGGTGCTGGCCGCCGCAGCGATCGATCGCGCGATGGCGCGACGCACGGCCGGCAGTACCGCGGCGGCTTCCCTGGGCCCCGCCATTGGCGAGGCCGGCGTCACGCCCGCTCCGGCGCGGCTGCCGCCGCCAGCGCAGCCCGTCATCCCACCTGCGGCGATGCGTGCGCGGCCGTCCGGTCCGCGCCAATGGCGCCGCCATCTCGAGGACATCGTCCCGTTCCCGGAGGAGCGCTTCCCGCGCCAGGGCATCTGCACCGCCTCCGAGCTGGTGCTGTCCGCCGGCGATGCGCTGGTGCTCGCCTTCCATCCCGCCGCCGACGGCCCCGCGCAGTGGCGCTGCGACCTGCTGGCACCGGGCGCGACCCAGGTGCAGTGGCTGGACGTGGCGGCCGATGCCGAGTGCGTCGTGCCGATCGTGCGCACCGGCGTGTACTCGATCGGTATCGGCCAGGCCGAGCTGCAGGTGCCCGGCACGGTGGCGCTGTGGCGGCGCGTGCCGGAACCGGAGCGGCTGGCGCTGCCGGTGCAGCCGCTGCGCGGCATGCCGCTGGCGTATGCGCAGCGCCCCGATGGCAGCCTCGCCGTTGCCGAGGCATCAGCGCGTGACGCATGGCCGCTGGCGCAGTTGCCGCCGCGTTGCGTGGCGCGCGTGCCGGCCGCGGCCGCGTTGCTGTTCGCCGGCGCCGAGCGGGTCTGGGACGTGCATGGAGCGCCGGACACCGCGGTGGCGGATCCCACGGATAACGTGGTCGTGCATCGTCACTTTCTGCAGCTGAGCCAGGGCGACGTCCTGGTGCTGGAGGCGGTGTGGACATCCGGCCTGTTCGGTCAGCCACTGCCGGTGCCCGGCGGCAGCCGTCCGACCGACGGCGAACTGGGGCTGTTCGCGCTGTTGCACGGGCCGCAGCTGATGGCCTTGCGTCCGTCCGCGGCGATGCCGGCGTGCGTGGAGGTGGTGTGTCCGGTCGATGGGCTGTATTGCCTGGAGCTGCGGCTGTCCGGTCCGGCGGCGTGGCGCGATCGTGCTGTCGAGACGTTCGTCGATTTGCGGCTGTGGGGTGCCTTCGTCCAGTGCCCGTCACGGTTGCGCGCTTTTTCCCTGCAGCAGGTGTGGGTCGGCGATCGGGACCGGCAATGTTTGCCGGTGCCGCTGCCGTGAGCGTCGCCGTCGCAGAGCATTGATGCCGAAGATGGCAGGCGGCGGCAGGGAGGGCTTGGTACGCAGTGCGGCGACCTGTCGTTTCGCTGCGTCAGCGGATGCGATGCCAGTCGCAGCGCATGACACTGGCGATGTCTAGGATGACGCGTCCGCGGACGGACATGGCTTGCTCCGGACCGGGCAACCCTAATCATCGGAGGATGTATGCAAGGACTCAATGGACAAGTGTGCAGGTTGGCGGCGGTGCTGGCGGGTGCCGGATTGGCGTTCGCGTGTGACGCAGCCTCGATCTTTTCGTATTCCAGCAACGCAGGCGACTACATCGGCCAGGGCAAGAAGGCCGTTCTGACCGACGCGAACGCGACATTCGGCGTGCGCGGCACCAAGGATCGGGTCGAGCTGTCCATCACCAGTACGGCGGGCGAGTACTGGTCGATCACGATCAGGCCGCCCGTCGGGACTGGGCTGGCTCCCGGCGTTTATGCCAATGCAGAGCGCTCGGCGTTCAAGACAGGCCGCTCGCCCGGGCTCGACGTCTCAAGCACCGGGCGGGGCTGCAACAGGATCTGGGGAAAGGTATCGATCCGGCAGGTCGCGTTCGATGCCGCCGGGAACGTGGATCAGCTGGAAGCATCCTTCGTCCAGCAATGCGAGACCAACAAGGCGCCGGCGCTCGCGGGCGTGGTCAGCTACAACGCAGCGCCGCTGTATCTGAAATTGAACAGCGGTGATGGCGACTATGTCGGCGGTGGTGTGGACAAGACGTATTACAACGATACGAGCGTGTTTGCGTTGGACGGGACGCCGTCACGGCTTCGGTATGCCGCCTCGGGGCTGCGCGACGATTGGACTGCGACCATTGCGGCACCCGCCGGCAAGACCTTGGTACCGGGGCGCTATTCCATCAGCCGGTTCGCCGACAGCCTCAACGCCGGGTTCGATTTCTACGGCAACGGGCGAGGGTGCAACGCGACCCGTGGCACCTTGAACGTGCGCAAGATCGAGCAGGATGCGCAGGGCAACGTGGTCCGGTTCTATGCGGACTTCGAGCAGTTCTGCGACGCGAATTCCGCACCTTTACGAGGCAGCATCCACTTCGGCGCCTGACTGCGCTTGGCGGGTCCGTGATGCACGGACCCGCCGCTTCCATTTCGCTGGTGACGTCATCCGGGTTGGGGAAAGACGTTCGCAATCCCAGCAAGACATGCCATGGCGTATACAGTCGCCCACGGTATTTGCGCTGGACGCGCCGCCCATCGCGATAGGGAGGTCGCCTTTGTGCTGGTGCCCTCCGGCGGCAAAGGCAGGCTGTGTCCCGCATACTGACGCCTTCCGCGCACGGTGAGAGGGCAATGCAGTCTTCGCTTCAGGCTCGCGCCACCACGTTCTGCGAGCGCTTCGGCCTGCGCCTGCCGATCCTGCTCAGCCCGATGGCCGGTGCCTGCCCGGTGCCGCTGTCGGCCGCGGTCGCCGCGGCCGGCGGCATGGGGGCGATGGGCGCGGTGCTGTCGGCGCCGCAGGACATCGTGGCGTGGATGGACGCGTTCCGCGCCGCCGGCGGCGGGCCGGCGCAGGTCAATCTGTGGGTGCCGGATCCGTTGCCCGCGCGCGATGCTGCCGCCGAGGCCGAGGTGCGCGCCTTTCTCGCGGCCTGGGGTCCGCCGGTCGACGCCGCCGCCGGCGATGCGGCGCCCGCCGATTTCGATGCCCAGTTCGAGGCCCTGCTCGCGGCGCGGCCGGCAGTGGCCTCGTCGATCATGGGCCTGTTCCGGCCGGACCAGGTGCAGCGCCTGCAGCAGGCCGGGATCGACTGGTTCGCCTGCGCCACCACCTTGGACGAGGCGCTGGCCGCGCAGGCCGCCGGTGCCGATGCGGTGGTCGCGCAGGGGGCGGAGGCCGGCGGCCATCGCGGTGCCTTCGAGGCCGGCAGCGCCGAGCGGCAGTTGACCGGGCTGTTCGCGCTGCTGCCGCGGCTGGCCGACCAGTTGCAGATCCCGGTGATCGCCGCCGGTGGCATCGGCGACGGCCGTGGCATCGCCGCCGCTTTGACCCTGGGCGCGAGCGCGGTGCAGATCGGCACCGCCCTGCTGCGCACCCCGGAGGCGGCGCTGGCACCGGCCTGGGCGGATGCGCTGGCCCAGGCCGAACCCGAGCAGACCACGTTGACCCGTGCCTTTTCCGGCCGCCTGGGCCGCGCGCTGGCCACCGACTACGTGCGCGCCGCCGCTGCCGCGGAGGCGCCGCCGCCGCGGCCGTACCCGGTGCAGCGTGGTCTGACTGCGTCGATGCGCCAGGCCGCACAGCGCGCCGGCCGCCTGGCGGCGATGCAGGCCTGGGCCGGGCAGTCGGCCTGGATGGCGCCGGCCGAGCCCGCCGCGACGTTGGTTGAACGCTGGTGGTCGCAGGCGCAGGCCCTGCTGTGACATCGCAGGTCTTCCACCACGGGCAGCCTGCCGGCGCCGAGCTGCTGGCCGCCGCCGCGCTGGTGAACTACGGGCATTTCAGCACCATGCAGGTCCGCGACGGTGCCGTGCGCGGGTTCGACCTGCATCTGCAGCGCTTGCAGCAGGCCAACGCGGCGCTGTTCGGGAGTGTCTTGCCGCATGAGCGCGTGCGCGCCGAGCTACGCGCGGCGCTGGCCGCCTTCGGCACTGGCGACGCCTCGCTCCGCGTCACCGTGTTCTCGCCGGCATTCACGTTGCGCCGGGCCGATGCCGATTGCGCTGTGGAGCTGCTGGTGTCACTGGCGCCACCGGCACAGGCCGAGGCGGCGCCGCTGCGGCTGCGCAGTGGCGTATTTGCCCGGGAGACGCCCCACATCAAGCACGTCGGCACCTTCGGCGCCTTCCACCAGCGCCGCCTTGCGCTGCAGGCCGGCAGCGACGACGCGCTGTTCGTCGACGCGCAGGGGCAGGTGGCCGAAGGGCCGGCCTGGAACCTGGGACTGTGGGACGGCGCCTGTCTGCACTGGCCGCAGGCACCAGCGCTGCGCGGCACCCAGGAACGGTTGCTGCAGGCCGGGCTCGCCGCGCTGGGCGTGGCGCAGGAGGTGCGGCCGCTGTCGCTCCACGAACTCGGGCCGGACGTGGCCGCCTTCACCTGCAACGCCCGCGGCCAGCAGGCGGTGGCGGCGGTGGACGGGCGCGCGCTGCGCCCGGTCGCGGATCTATTGGCCATGCTGGAGGCGGCGTTGCACACCCAGCCCTGGCAGGCGATCTGAGCACTCCGTGGACGGCCATCGCGGCATGGCTGCCGCTCCTGGCGAATCCCCAATCTCGAATCCCCAATCCCGCGGCCGCAGGCCACGGCCCAGACTTGGCAGAGCCGGGGCCGGCCGCTATAATCGTCGGTTCACCGCGCCATCCTGGCGACTGGGCAACACCGGAAACTCACCATGGTCAAGATCCGCCTTACCCGTGGCGGCGCCAAGAAGCGCCCCTTCTACCACATCATCGTCACCGACGTGCGCAGCGCGCGCGACGGCCGCAACATCGAACGCGTCGGTTACTACAACCCGGTCGCCCAGGGCGCCGAGCCGCGCGTGGTGCTGGACCTGGCCCGCGTCGACCATTGGGTGTCCAATGGCGCGCAGCTGACCGACAAGGTGCGCAACCTGTACAAGGAAGCCACCAAGAACCAGGCCGCCGCGGCCTGATTCCGCGGGCCGCGCCCAGCGCGCGGCCCTCGCGTTTGCCCCAATGAAAGACAGCCAGCGCCGCATCCTGCTCGGTCGGGTCCTCGGCGCGTTCGGCATCCGTGGCGAGGCCAAGCTCGAGTCCTGGACCGAGCCGCGCCTCGCCATTTTCCGTTATCAGCCCTGGATCGTGCGCAAGCCCGACGGCAGCGAGAGCAGCCTCAGCGGCGTGCGCGGCCGCGAGTCCGGCAAGTACCTGATCGCCACGCTGCCCGAGGTCACCGACCGCGACGCGGTCGAGGCCCTGCGCGGCACCGAGATCTACGTGGCGCGCAGCAGCCTGCCGCCGCCGCGCCCGGACGAGTACTACTGGGTGGACCTGGAAGGCCTGGACGTGCGTACCGTCGACGGCGTGGCGCTGGGGCAGGTGTCGCACCTGTTCTCCACCGGCGCCAACGATGTGCTGGTGGTGCGCGGCGACCGCGAACGGCTGGTGCCGTTCGTGCAGCCGGACTACATCAAGTCGGTGGATTTCGAAGCCAACCTGGTCGTGGTCGACTGGGACCCCGAGTTCTGAGCGAAGCGGCCATGCGGCCGATTTGGCGTTTGCCTTTCCCATTCCCCATTCCCGGCTCCCCATTCCCAGCCTCATGCGCATCGACGTCATCAGCCTGTTCCCCGAGTTCGTCGCCCAGTGCGCCGGGTTCGGCGTGGTCGGGCGTGCGCAGGAGCGGGCGTTGCTGGATCTGCACGGCTGGAACCCGCGCGACTACGCCAGCGGCGGCTACCGCAAGGTCGACGACCGGCCGTTCGGTGGCGGCCCGGGCATGGTGATGATGATCGAGCCGCTGCAGGCCTGCCTGCAGGCGGTGCGCGCGGCCGATCCGCAGCCGGCGCCGCTGATCTACCTGAGCCCGCAAGGCCGGCCGCTGACCCAGGCCAAGGCCCGCGAACTGGCCGCGCTGCCGCGGCTGCTGCTGCTGTGCGGGCGCTACGAGGGCGTGGACGAGCGTTTTGTCGCCGCCGCGGTGGACGAGGAAATCTCGATCGGCGACTACGTGCTGTCCGGCGGCGAACTGGCCGCGGCGGTGCTGGTGGACGCGGTCACCCGGCTGCAGGAGGGGGCGCTGAACGACGCCGAATCCGCGGCCCAGGACAGTTTCGAGGGCCCGGACGGCCTGCTCGACTGCCCGCACTACACCCATCCGCGCGAACACGCGCTGGGTGAGGTGCCGGCGGTGCTGCGTTCCGGCAACCACGCCGCGATCGCGCGCTGGCGGCGCATGCAGGCGCTGGGGCGGACCTGGCTGCGGCGTCCGGAACTGCTGGACGAGACGGCGCTGAGCGCGGCCGACCGGCGCCTGCTGCAGGAATTCCGCCAGGAGCGGGAGGCGGCGCAGGCCGCCGAACAGGAAAATCCATCCAAGCCCTAGCCATTGCCGCCGGGCTGGGTTAAAATGCCCGGCTTTCCGGCCAGTGCGTTCCGTGCTTGGCCCATCCGATATCGCGCAATCGCCGTGCGGCGACTGCCGGACCACCTCACCAGACACAAGCGGTGCCCACCATGAGCAAGCTCAACAAGACCATCCTGGCCGACTTCGAAGCCGCCCAGATCCAGCGCAAGCTGCCGGAGTTCAACCAGGGCGACACCGTCGTCGTCAACGTCAAGGTGAAGGAAGGCAACCGCGAGCGCGTGCAGGCCTACGAAGGCGTGGTGATCGGCACCAAGAACGCCGGCCTGAACTCCTCGTTCACCGTGCGCAAGATCTCGCACGGCTACGGCGTCGAGCGCGTGTTCCAGACCCACAGCGCCACCATCGACTCGGTCGAAGTGAAGCGCCGCGGCAAGGTCCGCGCCGGCAAGCTGTACTACCTGCGTGGCCTGGAAGGCAAGGCCGCCCGCATCAAGGAAGATCTGGCCGCCGCTGCGCAGGCCAAGGTCGCGCGCCAGGCCGCTGCTGCCGCCGCCAAGGCCGAGTAATCTTCCGGCGACCCTCGGTCGCTGCCGCAACGGCCGCCTTCGGGCGGCCGTTTGCGTTTGTGGCAGCGTGTGTTGCACCTCGTGGAGGCGGCGCCATCAGGCCCGCGTTGTGGGGTCTGGCCGTTGTAGGGATAGCGTCAGTCGCTTCCCTACAAGGGCAGGGCTGGCGCCCTTGTGGGAGGGACTTCTGTCCCGACGAGTGACGGTGTCGGACGGCTTGGGCTTCGTTCGCTGCGGCTGCATGACAGTCGACTCCCGCACAGACAATGGCGCCTGCGGATAGTGAAGCGAGCGCAGCGCTTAGCGCGCCGGATCCTGCGCCACCGCCACGTCGGCGACCGGTGCCGGCGGCTGCACCGGCACTTCCGCCGGATGCGCCACGGTCTCCGGCCGCGACGGCGCCAGCATCCGCGCGGTGCGCCAGTTGCCCCAGCGGTAATACGCCAGCGACAGCAGCATCGCGCAGGTGGCGCTGGTCGGGAAGCTCCACCACACCGCATCCACGCCCAGCTGCGGCTGCAGCAACTGCGCGAACGGCACGCGGACGCCCCAGAGCGACAGCGCCAGGATCAGCAGCGGCGGGACCACCGCACCGGTGGCGCGGACCACGCCGGAGATGACGAAGGTGACGCCGAAGAACAGGAACGACCACACCGCGATGTGGTTGAGGTGGCGCGCGATCTCCAGCGCCGCGCTGTGCGGCGGCAGGAACAGCGCCAGGGTCCAGCGGTCGAACAGGATCAGCGGCGCGATCAGCGCGCCGGTCAGCAGGAAGTTGAACAGCACGCCCTTGCGCGCGGTCGCCGCGACCCGGTCCCAGCGCTGCGCGCCGACGTTCTGCGCGGCCATCGACGAGCAGGCCGCGCCGATCGCCATCGCCGGCATCTGCAGGTAGGCCCACAGCTGCAGCGCCGCGCCGTAGGCCGCGGAGGTGGCGGTGCCATAGCCGTTGACCAGCGAGATCATCACGATCATCGCCAGCGAGATCAGCACCATCTGCAGGCCCATCGGCACGCCCTTGACGATGAGCGCGCGCAGGATCGGCAGGTCGAGCCGGAACAGCCGCGCGTCGCGGCGGCCCAGCCACAGCACGTGGCGCTTGTGGCGCAGGTACAGCAGCAACCCGGTCAGCGACACCGCCTGCGCGATCAGCGTGGCCCAGGCCGCACCGGCGATGCCCAGCTTGGGGAACGGTCCCAGCCCGAACAGCAGCAGCGGGTTGAAGCCGATGTCCAACGCCACCGACAGCAGCAGGAAGCGGAACGGCGTGCGCGAATCGCCGGTGCCGCGCAGCGCCGCCGACAGGAACGCGAAGGTGTACAGCAGCGGCATCGCCAGGAAGATCACCCGCAGATAGGCCTCGGCCAGCGGCAGCGACGCCGCCGGCGTGCCCATCGCCGCCAGCAGGTGCCGCGCCAGCCACCAGCCGCCGGCGGCGATCAATACCGAGATGCCGATGAAGAAGGTGGCGCTGGTGCCCATCACCCGCCGCGCCTGGGCCACGTCACTGCGGCCCATCGCCTGGCCGATCAGGATGGTGGCGGCCATGCCGATGCCGAACACCGAGCCGATCAGGAAGAACATGATGCTGTTGGCGTTGGCCGCGGCGGTGAGCGCCGCTTCGCCGAGATAGCGGCCGATCCACACGGCATTGACCGAGCCGTTGAGCGACTGCGCGATGTTGCCGGCCAGGATCGGCAGCGAGAACAGCAGCAACTGGCGGCCGATCGGGCCTTCGGTGAGCGCAGCGGGCTTGGTCATCGCGGGTCGGGAGCGAGCGTGAGCCGGCCACACTAGCACCGACGGATGTCGGCGGGGCGATGGGCGGATCTGGGTCTGCAGCGTTCGTGCCGAAGGCAGGCAGGGGACGGGCCTGCGCCGCCTCACGGCGGGTGGCGTGGGCCGTCGCGCTCGGCGGCCGGTCCTGTCCGAGTCGCGGTGGTGCGCTGCGGCGAGGGTGGAACTGCGTTCGGCACGGCTCGGGTCATTGCTTGGTGCCGGGTAGGGGCCGACGCCAGCACCGGCATGGGACATGAAACCTGGGCGAGCCGCCCCCGGGTGCGCCTGCCTCGAGGTCGCTCGCTCTCAACCCATTCATCCCGGAGGGTGGGTCCCAAAGGGCGGTACTTGCATTGGTGCGATCGCATCGCCATCTGTGCGGAGAGACGTGTGCGCCGCGCATGCTCTCGGGCGGCGCGATGGTCTCCGCTCCGGCGCCGCCTTTTGACTGCCTGCAATCCCCACCCCAACGCGAGTGGATGTCGAGCAACGCAATGAATGAATCTGTCGTACAAGCTGCCGCGGTGCGCCTGGATGTCTGGCTGTGGGCCGCGCGCTTCTTCAAGACCCGCAGCCTGGCCAAGCAGGCAGTGGAGACCGGCAAGGTGGACGTGGCCGGGCAGCGGCCGAAATCCTCGCGCGCGGTGCGCGTGGGCGAGCAGGTGCGCGTGCAGCGCGGCGACGAGGTGTTCGAGATCCAGGTGCTGGGATTGAGCGATACCCGTGGCCCGGCCAGCGTGGCGCAGACCCTGTACCAGGAGAGCGAGGCCTCGCGCGAGCGGCGTGCGCAGTTGCGCGCGCAGCGCAGCGCCGAGCGCAACGGCTACCAGGCGCCGGAGGGCAAGCCGGACAAGCGCGCGCGGCGGCTGATCCGCGCGCTGGGGGATCTGGACGCGTTGTAGCCGAGTCCGCTGCGCCTCGCCGACGATCGGTGCGGTTGACCGAGTTGCAGCGACGACCGAATTGTGCCGTGACGTTGCCGAAGGTGGGTGGTGCGCTGGTCGCGTGTTTCGCTCGATGTCCAGTCGCAGCAAGCAACATCAGGCTTCCTCGGCTGCATGCAGTCGGGACTGAAGGCCCTCCCACAACCGGCTTGCGTCCTGGCGAGCGTCGGCGTGCTCATGGCGGTTGACACACCGTGGGAGCGGCTTCAGCCGCGACGCAGGGCGGTCATTCCTCGTCATCCCCATTCGTGCGTTGCCCTCTGCGACAGAGCGTGTGGAGCCGCTGCACTCGCGACAACGCCCCGGCGAGCGGGGCGTTGTCGTCATGCAACCAGGACAGGCGAGGCGCCGCTGCGGCGCCCCGTCTGCCGTCGTCAGGCGGCCAGGTCGAAGCGATCCAGCTGCATCACCTTGGTCCAGGCGGCGACGAAGTCGCGTACGAACTTCGCCTGCGCGTCGGCGCTGGCGTAGACCTCGGCCACCGCGCGCAGCACCGAGTTGGAGCCGAACACCAGGTCGGCACGGGTACCGGTCCACTTCACGGCGCCGTTCTTGCGGTCGCGGCCTTCGTAGACGTCCTTCATCTCCGAGGTCGCCTTCCACTCGGTGCCCATGTCCAGCAGGTTGGCGAAGAAGTCGTTGCTGAGCACGCCCGGGCGATCGGTGAACACGCCGTGCGCGGACTGGCCGCTGTTGGCGCCGAGCACGCGCAGACCGCCGACCAGCACGGTCATCTCCGGGGCGGTCAGGGTCAGCAACTGCGCCTTGTCGATCAGCAGTGCTTCGGCCGACAGTGCGTAACGGCGCCTGGCGTAGTTGCG
The DNA here is from genome assembly GCF_034105325.1 of Xanthomonas sp. LF02-5. Taxonomy (NCBI): domain Bacteria; kingdom Pseudomonadati; phylum Pseudomonadota; class Gammaproteobacteria; order Lysobacterales; family Lysobacteraceae; genus Xanthomonas; species Xanthomonas sp. LF02-5. The sequence continues at coordinate 842,156 of NZ_JAXGGF010000001.1, forward strand.
GAAACCATCGGCGATGGGTTCCAGCACCGCGAACGATTCCACGTCGGTCTGTTCCTGCGAGGCGTCCATGCGGCCCGGCACGAACGGCACCTCGACGATCTGTCCGGCCAGCTTGGCCGCCTGTTCCACCGCGGCGGCGCCGCCGAGCACGATCAGGTCGGCCAGCGAGATCCGCTTGCCGCCGCTCTGCGCGCCGTTGAACTGCGCCTGGATGTCCTCCAGCGTGGCCAGCACCTGTGCCAGCTGCGTCGGCTGGTTGACTTCCCAATCCTTCTGCGGGGCCAGGCGAATGCGCGCACCGTTGGCGCCGCCGCGCATGTCCGAGCCACGGAAGGTGGAGGCCGCGGCCCAGGCGGTGGACACCAGTTGCGCCACGCTCAGCCCGGAGTCGAGCAGGGTCTTCTTCAATGCGGCGATGTCCTGCGCGTCGACCAGCGGGTGGTTCACGGCCGGGATCGGGTCCTGCCACAGCAGTTCTTCGGCCGGCACGTCCGGGCCGAGGTAGCGCGCACGCGGGCCCATGTCGCGGTGGGTCAGCTTGAACCAGGCGCGGGCGAAGGCGTCGGCGAACTGTTGCGGGTTCTCCAGGAAGCGGCGCGAGATCTTCTCGTAGGCCGGGTCGAAGCGCAGCGCCAGGTCGGTGGTGAGCATGGTCGGCAGGTGCTTCTTCGACGGGTCGTGCGCGTCCGGAATCACCGCCTCGGCGTTCTTGGCCACCCACTGGTGGGCGCCGGCCGGGCTCTTGCTCAGTTCCCAGTCGAACTTGAACAGGTGCTCGAAGAACTCGTTGGTCCACTGCGCCGGCCTGGTGGTCCAGGTGACTTCCAGGCCGCTGGTGATGGTGTCGCCGCCCTTGCCGCTGCCGAAGCTGTTGGACCAGCCCAGGCCCTGGCTTTCCAGGTCGGACGCTTCCGGCTCGGCGCCGACGTGGTCGGCCGGGCCGGCGCCGTGGGTCTTGCCGAAGGTGTGGCCGCCGGCGATCAGCGCCACGGTCTCTTCGTCGTTCATGGCCATGCGGCCGAAGGTGTCGCGGATGTCCTTGGCCGCCAGCAGCGGGTCGGGATTGCCGTCCGGGCCTTCCGGATTGACGTAGATCAGGCCCATCTGCACCGCGGCCAGCGGGTTCTCCAGGTCGCGGGTGTGGCGCACTTCGCTGTCGTCGTCCTTCACCAGCACGCCGTGCGCCTCGTCCACGCCCGGCGAGCCGTGCGCGTAGCGCTCGTCGCCGCCCAGCCACTTGGTCTCGCGACCCCAGTACACGTCCTGGTCCGGCTCCCAGGTGTCGGCGCGGCCGCCGGCGAAGCCGAAGGTCTTGAAGCCCATCGATTCCAGCGCGACGTTGCCGGTGAGGATCAGCAGGTCGGCCCAGGAGATGGCCTGGCCGTACTTCTGCTTGATCGGCCACAGCAGGCGCCGCGCCTTGTCCAGGCTGACGTTGTCCGGCCAGCTGTTGAGCGGAGCGAAACGCTGCTGGCCGCGGCCACCGCCGCCACGGCCGTCGCCGGTGCGGTAGGTGCCGGCGCTATGCCAGGCCATGCGCACGAACAGCGGGCCGTAGTGGCCGAAGTCGGCCGGCCACCAGTCCTGCGAATCGGTCATCAGTGCGTGCAGGTCGCGCTTGAGCGCTTCGAGATCGAGCTGCTTGAACGCCTTGGCGTAATCGAACTGCGGGTCCAGCGGGTTGGAACGGGCCGAATGCTGGTTGAGCAGGTCCACGCGCAACTGCTTGGGCCACCAGTCGCGATTGCTGGTGCCGCTGCCGCTGGCAGCCTGGTGGAACGGGCATTTCGATTCGCTGGTCATGGGAGGCTGCCTTGGCTCTTGGTGGACGAGATGGGGTGGCTCGGCGCCGCGATCATACGGCGGCGACACGGTGAAACTGGAGACACGATAGGCGGAAGCCGCGATTTAGAGAATTCGAATTCTTCTAATCAATCGATAGCGTGCAGCTATCGCATCGATGGCGGTGTGCGGTGTGGCCGCGCATCGCTCGCCTGCCCAGCGCTCCCTGCAGTGGCCGCATGCCGCGTGCGTCCGTGACAGGACTCAGTCGACCGGCATCACATCGAAATCGCCGCCCAGCACGCGTTCCAGGCGTCCGCTGCGCCAGCCGCGGACGCTGTCGCGCACCAGCGGCGAAGGCGCGATCCGGTAGCGTCGGCACACCCGCAGTTCATCCTCGCCGATGGGCGCGCGCCGTGCCTGCCCGGGCAGGTCGGGAGCGACCCGCACCTGCACCGCGAGCCGGCGCAGGGTCGGTTCGTCGGCCTCTTGTTCCTGCACATGCAGGCCGGCTTCCGCGTCCAGCAACGCCAGTGCCCCGAAACCGGCGATGGCCAGCCAGGCGCGGCCTTGCTGCGGATCCTGTGCCAGCACGTCCACCCGCATGTTGCGCTGCTCGGCCCAGGCCAGATACATCTGCAGCAGACGTTGCCACCACTGCCGTGCTTCGGCCGGATGCCGGTGCAGCTCGCTGGCGCCGATGCGCAGGTCCAGCAGCGCATCCTGCGGGCGTTGCTCCTGCAGCGCGGTGCTGGCCAGGTGCAGCAGCCACAGCAACTGGGTCAGGCGCGCCACGAACTCGCCGTCGCGCTGGGCGCCGCCGTCCAGCCGCGCGCGCAGGCGCACGGCGGTGGCCAGCGCGCTTTCGATGCGGTCGCGGCGCTCGATCCGGTCCAGCACCTGGAAGCGGCCGGATTGCGACCAGAAATCGCGCTCGCCCATGGCGGCGAAATCGGCCTCGCGCGCCTGCCGCCAGGCCGGCGCGGCGTGCGATTCCTGCAGGCGATGCAAGGCCGCATCCAGGCGCGGCAGGACCGCGCTGTCTGCATTGGGCGCGTACACCAGGTCGCGCAGATCCGTGGGCGTGGCGGGGTCGACCGCCGCGGGCAGGGGTTCCGGCGTCGGCGGCGCGTCCGCTGCGATGAAGCGCACGTCGAGGCGGTCGCCGGTGCCGCGCACGAACAGGAACTGGTCGCCTTCGGGGGCGCGTTGCTCGACGATGCTGCGTGCCAGGGGCGCCAGCAGATGCTGTTCGATCGCGCGGCGCAGCGGCCGCGCGCCCAGGTCCGGAGTGAAGCCGCGGTCGAGCAGGAACTCGATCGCCGACGGCTCCCATTCCACCGCCCAGGCGCGATTGCGCAGGCCGCGCCGGGTCAGCGTGCGATCCAGTTCCTTGTGCAGGATCTCGCGCATCAGCGCCCGATCCAGCGGGTTGAACAGCACCACTTTGTCGAGCCGGTTGACGAACTCGCGGCGGAAGGTCTCGTACACCGCCTTTTCCACCGCGTTGCGCGAGTAGCCACCGGCGACGGTGGCGAAGCCGGGGCCGGCGCCGCGGGCCAGCGTGGCGCCGACGTTGCTGGTGAGAATGATGATGCTGTGGCGGAAGTCGGCGGTGTTGCCGTTGCGGTCGCTCAGGCGGGCGTCGTCGAACACCTGCAGGAACAGGTCCCAGACCTTGGGGTGGGCCTTCTCGAACTCGTCCAGCAGCACCACCGAGAACGGTTGTTCGCGGATGCGTGCGATCAGCGTGCGCTGCCCGGCGCTGTCGTCGCCGGTGAGCCGGTACAGCGCGTCCTCGCCCTGGAACTCGCTCATGTCCAGGCGCAGCAAGCGCTCGGGAGTGCCGAACAGCAGTTCGCCCAGTGCCTTGGCCAATTCGGTCTTGCCGGTGCCGGTCGGGCCGGCGAACAGGAACACGCCGATCGGGCGGCGGCTGTCGATCAGCCCGGCCTTGAGCATGGCGATGCGATCGAGCAGGGTCTCCACCGCCTCGTCCTGGCCCAGCACGCGCTTGCGGAAGAAACGGCGCAGCGTCTCCAGTTCCAGCCGTTGGCGATCATCGATCACCTCCAGCGGCAGCCCGCTGCGCCTGGCCACCGCCTGCAGCAGGGCATCGTCGTCCAGCGGCAGGCGTGCGTCGTCGCCGTCCTTCGCGGCCTGCAGGGTCTCGTCGAGCAGTTGCAGCAGGCGGCCGGGTTCGTGCTGATCGGGGAAGTACTGTGCGGCCAGGCGTTCGGCTTCGGCCAGGGCGCGCGCGTCGATCACCTCGGTCTGCAGCGCCTGCGCATGGGCCTGCGCCCACTGTGCGCCGATCTGCGCCAGCGCGGTGGACGCGGCCGGTGCCAGCGTCACCACTTCGAAGCGCGAACGCGTGGTCGGCCGCGCCACCTGCAGCTGCGCCAGTTGCCGCGGCGTGATCTCGCCGATCAGGCGCAGCTCACCGCGCTCCAGCGCCGGCAGCACCAGATCGAGGATGCCGCGCGGATCGCGCGAATGCGCGCCCTTGTGCAGCAGGTCGTAGAAGTCTGGCGCGCGCCACAGGGCGCGCTCGCGGTGCAGGACCGCCAGCATCTCGCGGATGCGTCCCTCCAGTTCGCCGATGTAGCTCTGCCCCGCCAGGATCTCCGCGGCGGAGGCCTCGAACACACGCCAGCCTTCGCCGAGCAGGCGTTCGCTGAGCAGGTCGATCAGCACGCTCTTGCCCACGCCGTGCTCGCCGACCAGCAGCACCGGCTGCGGAGGCGTGGTCACCACGTGCTCGTAGGCGCGCTGCAAGGCCGCGTCCAGCCCCGGGTGGTGCAGGCGCAGGCGCGCCGGCACCGCGGCGACGACACGGCCGAAGCCGCCGAGCACGCGCTGCTCGCGACGCTGCTTGCGTGCGTCGTGCAGGCGCTGCAGGAACGGCTCCAGCACGGGTTCCTTGAACTGCGCCAGGGTGTCGCCGAGTGCGGTCAGCGCTGCATCGTCGAGTTCGTCGAAATCCACCGGGCGGTCCGCCGGGGCCTTGCTTGCGGCCCACTGCAGATAGGCGCGCAGGCGTTGCCGGAACGGGACGACGTTCCACCACCAGTCGCGTGCGTGGCGCAGCAGCGCGTGCAGATGGTCGGCATCCGGCAGGCGCTGCAGGTAGTCGAACAGGAAGCTCAGCGGATACGAGCCCAGGTGCGGGAGCACGTCCAGGATCGCGTCCGCATCCGGGGAGCGGCGTTGCGCCAAGGCCTGCGCTGCCATGCACGGCAGCACATAGCCTGGGCTGCCCAGCGCCTCGACCAGTTCCTGATGGGAGAACTCCGCGCCCGCCAGCAGCGCCACGCCGTGCTGGAACTGCGGAATCTGTGCCAGATCGGCAGGGCTGTGGATCTGCTCGTCCTGTGCTTCCACCTGCTGGCGCAGCCGCTGCAGATGCTGCGCCGGGGTCTCCTGCGTTGCCTCGGGCGCGGCGTGGTGGTTGTCGCCGGCGTCGGTCGCCGGTGCAGGCCGCTGAGCGGAGGCGCTGCGCCCAAGAGGGCGCGCCAGATGCAACAGCACCGCACCGACGACCACGCCGATGGCGAAAAGGGCAAATTCCATCATTGTCGCCTCAGTCCCGGATGCCGCGACGGCCGCTGCGCGGATGTGGCGCCCGCATGGCATCTGCGATGGTGCAGCGGACCGGGGGGCGTGACGACGTTCGCGAGCGTGGCTGCATGCGTTCCCTCGTTGGATGTAGCCGTCGCGGACGCGTGCGGCCTGTGCTGGTGTGCGCGGCCCCGTTTGCGACGGAGCGGGGCGGCGCGTTCGCCGTCGAGTATAGAAGTCCGTGTTTCCTCCAGGCGACAGCGTCGCTGCGCAGCGCGGCACCGATCGGACTGCAGCGCCAGGCGGGCTGCCTGACGCACCAGCGTCTCCCGTTGGCGGCGCCTGCCCACTATCCTGTCGCGATGACCCAACGCGCCACCCGTCTGCTGCGCCTGCTCGACGCCCTGCGCGGGCGCCGCCGGCCCGTGGCCGGGGCGCAGCTCGCTGCCGATCTGGGAGTGAGCCTGCGCACGCTGTACCGCGACATCGCCAGCCTGCGCGGGCAGGGCGCCGACATCCTCGGCGACCCGGGCGTGGGCTACGTGCTGCGCCCGGGCTTCTTGCTGCCGGAGTTGAACTTCAGCGAGGACGAACTGGAAGCGCTGACCCTGGGCGCGCGCTGGGTGGCGAGCCAGGCCGATCCGGAACTGGCGCAGGCCGCGCAGCGCGCCATCACCCGGATCGGGGCGTCGCTGCCGGCGCCGTTGCGGCTGGCGCTGGAGACCAGCGGATTGCTGGTGCCCGCGGCGACGCCCGCGCAGCCGGCGGCACCGTGGCTGCCGGTGCTGCGTCGTGGCATCCGTCTGGAACACGTGCTGCACATGGACTATGCCGATGCCGGCGGCGTCGCCTCGCAACGGCGCATCTGGCCGTTCGCGATGGCCTTCCTGGGCGGTTTCGGCATGATCGCGGCGTGGTGCGAACTGCGCGGCGATTTCCGCCATTTCCGCGCCGACCGGGTGTTGGCGCTGCGCGACGACAGCGAACGCTACCCGACGCGGCGGCATCTGCTGATCCGGCGCTGGCGCGCCGCCACCGGACACGGCGTCGGCTCCTGACAGCAGGTGTCAGCAGGGCACGCGCAGACTGCGTGGCGTCCACCACGGAGTCCGACCATGTCCCACGATCTTGTGCTCTACACCCACCCCATGTCGCGCGGCCGCATCGCGCGCTGGATGCTCGAAGAAACCGGCCTGCCGTACCGCGCGCAGATCCTCGACTACGGCACCGGCATGAAGACGCCGGCGTATCTGGCGATCAACCCGATGGGCAAGGTGCCGGCGCTGGTCCACGGCACCACCACCGTCACCGAGAACGCGGCGATCTGCGCCTACCTGGCCGACCTGGTGCCGGAGCGGCAACTGGCGCCGCCGCTTGGATCGCCAGCGCGTGGCGATTACTACCGCTGGCTGTTCCTGCTGGCCGGTCCGGCCGAGGCGTTCCTGACCGCCAGGCAGCACGGCACGCTGGCCCCGGCGCACAGCGCGGGCTACGGCCATGGCGAGGATCTGCTGGACATGCTGGAGCAGGGCGTCGCCGGTCGCGAGCACCTGGCCGGCGATCGCTTCAGCGCGGCCGACCTCTACGCCGCGGCGTTCCTCGGCTTCTACACGCGCATCGGTGTGCTGCAGGCACGGCCGGCGTTTGTCGCCTTCGTGCAGCGGCACATGGCGCGCCCGGCGGCGCAGCGTGCCGCGGCCATCGACGATGCGTTGCTGGCGGCGCATCCCAACCCGTTCATGCCGCGCCCGAGCGCCGTGCCGGCGAGCGCCTAGCGGGATGTGGGATGACTGGCGGTTGGGTGTGCCGTGCGGGCGGACCCTCACCCCAACCCCTCTCCCGACGGGAGAGGGGCTCTAGCGCTTTCCTTCTCCCCTTGGGAGAAGGTGCCCCGAAGGGGCGGATGAGGGTGCGGGCGCAGCCTCGTGTGTCCTGGCGCTGTGAGACGCTTCGCGCCGAACCCTCACCCCAACCCCTCTCCCGATGGGAGAGGGGCTAAATCGCAGGCCGCCTACAGCAGCGACTTGAGCCGGTACAGCGCTTCCAGCGCCTGCTTGGGCGTGAGTTCGTCCGGATCCAGTGCGGCCAGCGCCTCCTGCGCAGCCGACGGCGTGGCCGCGAACAGGCCGAACTGCTGCGGGGCGTCCAAGGCCTGCGGCGCCATCTGCGAGGCGTGGCTCTCGCCGCCGCGTTGTTCCAGTTCCGCCAGGCGTCGCCGCGCCTGCGCCACGGTGGCCTTGGGCAGGCCGGCCAGCGCCGCCACCTGCAGGCCGAAGCTGCGGTTGGCCGGGCCGTCCTTGACCGCATGCATGAACACCAGGCGGTCGCCGTGTTCGACCGCGTCCAGGTGCACGTTGGCGATGCCGCTGGCGCCGCCTTCGACCGATTCGTCGGCCAGCGCGGTCAGCTCGAAATAGTGCGTGGCGAACAGCGTGTAGCAGCGGTTGTGGTGGGCGAGATGGCGCGCCACCGCGTCGGCCAGCGCCAGGCCGTCGTAGGTGGAGGTGCCGCGGCCGATCTCGTCCATCAGCACCAGCGACTGCGCGGTGGCGTGGTGCAGGATGTAGCTGGTCTCGGCCATTTCGACCATGAAGGTGGACTGGCCGCGGGCCAGGTCGTCGCCGGCGCCGATGCGGGTGAGGATGCGGTCGATCGGGCCGATCACCGCACGCCGCGCCGGCACGTAGCTGCCGATGTGCGCGAGCAGCACGATCAGCGCGTTCTGGCGCATGTAGGTCGATTTACCGCCCATGTTCGGGCCGGTGATCACCAGCATGCGGCGGTCGGGGTGCAGGTCCAGGTCGTTCGGTTCGAACGGCTGCTCGCGCACCGCTTCCACCACCGGGTGGCGGCCGCGTTCGATGCGCAGGCACGCACCGGTCTCCAGTTCCGGCTGGGTCCAGTCCAGCGCCTGCGCGCGTTCGGCGAAGCCGGCCAGCACGTCCAGTTCGCTGAGCGCGGCGGCGGCGCGCTTGAGCGGCTCCAGGCGCTCGCCCAGCGTGTCCAGCAGGCCTTCGTAGAGCAGCTTCTCGCGCGACAACGCGCGCTCGCGCGCCGACAGCACCTTGTCCTCGAAGTTCTTCAGTTCCTCGGTGATGTAGCGTTCGGCGTTGGTCAGGGTCTGGCGCCGGCTGTAGTGCACCGGCGCCTTGTCGGCCTGGCCCTTGCTGATCTCGATGTAGTAACCGTGCACGCGGTTGTAGCCGACCTTCAGCGTGGCGATGCCGCTGTTGGCGCGTTCGCGCGCTTCCAGGTCGATCAGGAACTGGTCGGCATTGGTGCTGAGCCGGCGCAGTTCGTCCAGCTCGGCATCGTAGTCGGCAGCGATGACGCCGCCGTCGCTGAGCTTGAGCGGCGGCTGCTCGGCGATCGCCGACGCCAGCAGGTGCGCGATCTCGTCGTGCTGGCCCAGCTCCGCCGCCAGCGCGGCCAGCCGCGGCGAATCCAGCGGTGCCAGGACCGCGCGCACCTTCGGCAGCAGGCCCAGGCCGTCGCGCAGGGTGGAGAAGTCGCGTGGGCGTGCTGAGCGCAGGGCGACGCGGGTGAGGATGCGTTCGACGTCGCCGAGCGCGCGGAACGCCTCGCGCAGGTCGGCGTCGGCGCCGCGGTCGATCAGCGTGCCGACCGCGTGGTGGCGCTGCACCAGCACCTCGCGCAGGCGCAGCGGACGGTGCAGCCAGCGCCGCAGCAGGCGCCCGCCCATCGGCGTGACCGTGCTGTCGAGCACGCCGAGCAGAGTGTTGCGGGTGTCGCCGTCCACGCGCGTGTCCAGCTCCAGGTGGCGGCGGGTGGCCGCGTTCATCGCGATCGCCTCGCCGGCGGTCTCCATCGCGATCGCGGTCAGGTGCGGCAGGCGCTGTTTCTGGGTTTCCTCGACGTAGCCGAGCAGGGCGCCGGCGGCCGCGGTGGCGCGCGGCTTGTCGTCGATGCCGAAGCCGCTCAGATCGTGCAACTGGAAGAACGCCAGCAACTGGCGGCGGCCGCTGTCGGCGTCGAACAGCCACGGCGGCCGGCGGCGCACGCCGCGGCGCTCGCGCAGGAACTCCGGCCACTGGTCCTCGTCGGGCACCAGCAGTTCGGCCGGCTCCAGCCGCGCCAGTTCCGCCTCCAGCGCGTCCTCGCTGTCGACCTCGTTGACCAGGAAGCGGCCGCCGGCCAGGTCGGCCCAGGCCAGGCCGTAGCCGTGCTTGTTGCGTGCGATCGCCATCAGCAAGGTGTCGCGGCGCTCGTCCAGCAAGGCCTCGTCGGTGACCGTGCCGGGGGTGATGATGCGCACCACCTTGCGCTCGACCAGGCCTTTGGCAAGCGCCGGATCGCCGATCTGCTCGCAGATCGCCACCGATTCGCCCAGCGCCACCAGCCGCGCCAGATAGCCCTCGTAGGCATGCACCGGCACCCCGGCCATCGGGATCGGCGCACCGCCGGAACTGCCGCGCTGGGTCAGGGTGATGTCCAGCAGCCGCGCGGCCTTGCGCGCGTCGTCGTAGAACAGTTCGTAGAAATCGCCCATGCGGAAGAACAGCAGCAGGTCCGGGTATTCGGACTTTGCGGCGAAGAACTGCTTCATCAGCGGGGTGTGCTCCGCTGCGCTTCCGGGGACTTGGGTCTTTTCTCGATTCTGCATCTGATTCAGTGACTTAATGAATTTCGGGGTGGCTTTCCGTGGACAAGTATGGACGGGTGCCGGCAGCAAATGACAGCGTGGCGCGGCGCCAACGCGGTGCATGGTTCGATGCGCCACCTGCCGATCCAAGGTGCAACGTCCGGGGCGCACCGTTTCCACGGACAACGGCAGGAAGGTCAATCGCGAGACAGCGAATGTCCGGTGCGCACGCAGCATGTGCAATGCCGAGTCCGCAGCAACTGCGTGCGAGTCGTCTCGGCGCCAGCTGCCATTGTCCGTAAAAAAGCGGATTGGCGACAGCGCGCAGTGCAATTTCCGAGCATGCGGCGGAGGATCGGCCACACGGTGACGTTGTGTCCGTTGAATGCCCGTGTGTCGTTTCGGGCAGGACTGTTTCGCCGTTGGAAAAGCTAAGATCCGGGCTTGTGTAGAGCCGGAGGCGTCCATGATCGATCGTCGTACCTTTCTTGCCACGGGTGTCGTGGCCGTCGCCGCGGGCTTCAGCGCATCCGCCGCCCAGATCGTGGCCGCACCGCGTCCGAAAGGGCCGGCACCGTGGGGCGCCGTACCAAGCTCGCGGCAACTGCGGTGGCACCGGTGGGAGCAATACGCCTTCGTGCATTTTGCGATGAACACCTTCACCGACAAGGAATGGGGTTACGGCGACGAAGATCCGCGCAGATTCGATCCCAGCGATTTCTCCGCCGATCAAATCGTCGCCGCGGCCAAGGCCGGCAACCTCAAAGGGATCATCTTCACCGCCAAGCACCACGATGGCTTCTGCCTGTGGCCGACGCGCCTGACCGAGCATTGCATCCGCAATTCGCCCTACAAGAACGGCAAGGGCGACATCGTCGGCGAAATGGCTGCGGCGTGCCGGCGTGCCGGCCTGGCCTTCGGCATCTATCTCTCTCCCTGGGATCGCAACCACGCCGAGTATGGCCGTCCCGGCTATCTCGACTATTTCCGCAAGCAGATCGTCGAGCTGTGCACGGGTTATGGCGACCTGTTCGAGTTCTGGTTCGACGGCGCCAATGGTGGCGACGGTTACTACGGCGGAGCGCGCGAAACCCGCAAGATCGATGCGCCCGCCTACTACAACTGGCCGCGGATGATCGAGCTGGTCCACCAACACCAGCCGATGGCCTGCACCTTCGATCCGCTGGGCGCAGATATCCGTTGGGTCGGCAACGAGGAGGGCGTGGCCGGCGATCCGTGCTGGCCGACCATGCCCAATGCGCCTTACACGCAGGAAAACGGCAACGCCGGCGTGCGTGGCGGGGCCCTGTGGTGGCCTGCGGAAACCAACACCTCGATCCGCCCGGGCTGGTTCTACCATGCCGACGAAGACGGCAAGGTGCGCAGCCCGGAGAATCTGGTGCGCTACTTCGATACCTCGGTCGCGCGCGGCACCAACATGAACCTCAATCTTCCGCCGGACCGGCGCGGCCGCATCGCCGACCACGACGTTGCGGTGTTGAAGAGCTTCGGCGACGCGATCCGCGCCAGCTTCGCCATCGATCTGGCCAAGGGCGCCAAGGCCAGCGCCAGCGCGGCGCGCGGTCCGGGGTTCGAGCCGGAGCGTGTGCTCGACCGCCAGCCGGACAGCTACTGGTCCACGCCGGACGACGTCACCACGCCGACGCTGACGCTGGAACTGTCGGCGGCGCATAGCTTCGACCTGATCCGGCTGCGCGAATACCTGCCGCTGGGCGTGCGCGTCACCCGCTTCGCGATCGACGCCGAGGTGGACGGGCAGTGGCAGCGCTTGGCCGAAGCGCAATGCATCGGCGCGCAGCGGATCCTGCGGCTCGATCGTCCGATCGCCGCGCGCCGTGTGCGCCTGCGTGTGCTCGAGGCGCCGGTCTGCCCGGCGATCAGCGAATTCGCGCTGTTCCGCGCGGTGGCGCCCGTCGCGGTCGCGCGGCCCACGACGAACGCGCCGGACGTGCTGTCCACCGCGGGTTGGCGCATCGTCGCGGCCAGCGCGCCGGGAGCGGAGAAGTTGCTCGACGACGATGCAAGCACGATCTGGGTCGTGCCCGCTCCCACGCCGGGCCATCCCGCGCAGGTGACCATCGACCTCGGTGCGCTGCGCCAGGTCGCCGGCTTCAGCCTCACCCCCTCGCGCACGGTGATGAACGGTGCGGCACCGCCGAAGGGCTATCGCGCCGAAAGCAGCGAGGATGGCCAGCATTGGCAGCCGGCCGGGGGCGGCGAGTTGTCCAATATCGCCTACGCGCTCTCGACCCAGCGGCTGAATTTCCCCGAGGTGCGGCAGATCCGTTACCTGCGGCTGTCGTTCGCCGAAACGGCGCTGCCCGCCGAGCGGCTGGCGATCGCCGGGATCGGTGCCTTCTCGCGCTTGCGGTGAGGCCTGGCGCTCCCTCGCCGCGATGCGCGGTGGGGGAGCGCGCATCGCTGGGGCGATGCAGCTTCGTGGGTGCGGCGATGCTGGCGAGGCGTCGTAGGTCGGCTTCGGAATGACCCGTCAGCGGCTTCACTTCATTCTGCGTCGCGCGTGTGCCGACCACGGCTTGGGCGGACGTACCTGGCGCGCCAGCGCCGCGTAGGAGCACCGAGTCGGGAGCGCATGACGATGGCGCCGCACGGCGCCTTGAAAGCGCGCCCGCCTCAGGCGACGGACGGCCGCGGCCTGGTGCGCACACTCTTCAGCGCCAGCCGCGCAGGCGCCAATCCGGGCGCGGTCGCTTCCAGTGTCAGCGTGCCGGCATCGCGCGTGGTCTGCAGCAAGGCCATGCACAGGCCGTTGAAGGCGCGGCGCTGGTCGGCCTTGTCGGGTTCGTGGCTGGACGGGTCGCCGTTGCCCACGCCGATCAGGCGGCCGGGGCCGCGGACGGCGAAGCGCACGGCGTCGCTGGCGGTGGGCACGACGCGGCCCTTGGCGTCGACGATCTCCACTGCGACCACGGCCACGTCCTCGGCGTCGGCCAGCAGATTCGCCCGTTCGCAGCGCAGGCGCACCGCGGCCGGGGCGCCCACGGTCTCGCGGAGCTGCGTCAGCACCTGTTTGCCGCCGCGGTAGCCGCGCGCTTCGATGCGGCCGGGTGCGTAGCGCACGCGCCACTCCACATGGCCGTAGGCCGGCACCTGCTGCAGGCCCTGGCTGACGCCGTTGACCAGCAGTTCCACCGCGTCCAGGTTGCTGTGGCACCACACGTCGACCATGCCGTTGTCGCGCTCGTCCAGCAGGCCGTCCCAGTTCCAGTGCGGGAACAGGTGCAGCACCGGCGCGGTGGTCCATTGCGCGCGGTAGTACCAGTAGTTGTCCTTGGGAAAGCCGCAACTGTCGAGGATGCCGAACTGCGAGGCGACGTTCGGCCAGCGGTTGTACGGGGTCGGCTCGCCGCGGTAGTCGAAGCCGGTCCAGACGAAGCCGCCGGCGATGTACGGGCGCTGCGCGACGTAGCTCCACCAGGCTTCGGCGCTGCTGGCCCACCAGGGGTAGTCCAGGTCGTAGGCGCGGGCATGGCCGCGCACGTCGTCGGTGCGGTAGTTGCCGCGCACGCCGACGGTGCTGCCGGTCTCGCTGCCGTAGACCGGGATCTGCGGCTGGCGCGCATGGAAGGCATCCATCTGCGTGGTGCGGTAGTTGAAGCCGATCACGTCCACGACCTGGCCGACACCGTCGTCGAAGCCCTTGTCCATGGCGAAGGTGGTGGGGCGGCTCGGGTCCAGGCGCCGCACCAGACGCTGCATGCGCGCGACGATGCGCGCGCCGCGCGCGGTGACCATCTGCGGCTCTTCGTTGCCCAGCGACCACAGCATCACGCAGGGATGGTTGCGGCCGCGCCGCACCATCGACGTGAGTTCGGCCATGGCCTCGTCGTCGGAGGACATGCGCCGGGTCTCGTCGATCAGCAGCAGGCCCAGCCGGTCGCACAGCTCCAGCACCGCCGGCGAGGCCGGGTTGTGCGCGCTGCGATAGGCGTTGCAGCCCATCGACTTGAGCTGGCGCAGGCGCCATTCGTGCAGGCGGTCGGGAATGGCGGTGCCGACGCCGGCATGGTCCTGGTGGTTGTTGGTGCCGTGCAGCTTGTAGGCCGCGCCATTGAGCAGCAGGCCGCGCTGCGGATCGAACTGCAGGCGGCGCACGCCGAAGTGGGTGGTGGTCGCGTCGCAGGTATGGCCGTCGCCGAGCAGGCGCGTGGACAGCGTGTAGCGTTGCGGGTTCTCCGGCGACCACGGCGCGGGCGTGCCCAGGTCCAGGGTCTGCTGCACGCGCTGCACCACGCCGGGCTCGACCGTGATCGGCGCGGAACTGGCCTGGGCGACGATGCGCCCGTCCGGCGCGCGGATCACCGAGACCACGCTGCACTGCCGCGGCGTCGCGCCGTGGTTGCCGAGTTCGGTCTCCACCAGCGCCTGCGCGGCGCCGCCGTCCCAGACGCTGCGCACGTACACGCCGTCCATCGGCACGTGCAGTGCGTCGGTGGTGCGCAGCCAGACGTGGCGGTAGATACCGGCGCCCTCGTAGAACCAGCCTTCGCCGAGCGTGGCATCCACGCGCACGGCGATGATGTTCCTGGCGCCGTAGTCGAGCACGTCGCTGAGGTCGACTTCGAAGCCGCAGTAACCGCTGCCGTTGCGGCCGACGATGTGGCCGTTGCAGAACACGATGCAGTCGCGGAACACGCCGTCGAATTCCAGGCTGATCCGCTTGCCCAGGTCTTCCGCCGGAATCTCCAGCACGCGCCGGTACCAGCCGATGCTGGTCTGCGGATCGGTGCGGCCCAGCGGCTTGTAGCCGTGCGCGGCGGCCGGGTCTTCGCCGTTGACCAGGGTGGAGGTCGGATCCTGGCGCGGCGGCAGCGCCACCGCCCAGTCGTGCGGCAGGTCGATGCGCTCCCAGGCGCTGTCGTCGAAGCCGAGCAGGGCCGCATCGGCGGTGTCCTTGCCGGCCTTGGCGTAGGTGCGCTGGAAGGTGCCGAAATTGAAGTCGCGCGCCGGGTCGTCGGCGTGGCCGAGATGGAAGCGCCAGCCACCGTCGCACAGCAGGCGCTGGCGCGGAGCATCGTCGTCCAGATCCAGCGAGATCGGCGCAATGGCATCGCTGCCGGCGGGCGTGGCGGCCAGCGCGGCCGGCGCCAGCGCCGCGGCGGCACCGGGCACCGCCACCTGCACGCCGCCGGCGACCAGCGAGCGCAGCAGGTCGCGGCGGCTCAGTTCGATCATGGCTGCGCGTCCTGCGCCGGCGCGGCCCCCTGGCCGGTCGTCGTGGCCGGCGCCGGTCGGTAGGCGTGCTGCATGAAGCCGATGCCGGGCAGCAGTTCGTTGCCGTGGCGGAAATCGAAGAAGCTGGCGTTCTCCCACGAGGAGCCGACGCCCCAGCGGGTCTTGCAGGTGTTGCTGGTCCAGGCCGGCTCCCAGTACACGACGCCGCTGCCGCCGTTGTCGACCACCAGTTGGGTGAGGTCGACCAGGTAGTTCAGCTGGCCCTGCGGGGTGGCCGGGTAGCCCTTGATCAGCGAGTCGGCGCCGAGCAGGTTGGGCGAGGGGTCGCCGCTTTCCAGCGTCCACGGATAGGCGGTCTCCACCACCATCACCTCGGCCGGATAGCGCTGGCGCAGGCGCTTGATGGTGGCGCCGAGCTGGTCCATGGTCTCGCGCGACCACTTGCGGTAGTAGCTGATGCCGATGAAGTCGAAGTCGCGCACGCCGGCCTTGGCGGCGTCGGCGAACCACGGCTCCACGTTCTCCGGTTGGGCGATGTGCAGCATCACCTTGGGCTTGATCGTCGAGCGCGCGCCGGCGTCGCGCACTGCCTGGATGCCGGCGTTGAACAGCTTGGCGTTGCGGGTCCAGTCGATCGGCCGGCGCTTGTCCCAGGGCTGGCTGTCCATCAGGTCGGAATTGCTCTCGTTGCCGACCTGCACCAGTTCCGGCATCAGCCCGGCGCGGTCCAGCGCGCTGAGCGTGTCGTAGGTGAAGCCGTACAGCGTGCGCGCCAGTTCGTCCTGGTCGGTGATGTTGGCCCAGGCCTTGGGGATCAGTTGCTTCTCGCCGTCGGCCCAGTCGTCGGAGTAGTGGAAGTCCAGCAGCACCTGCATGCCCTGCGCGCGCGCCCGGCGGATGGTCTTCTTGACGTCGCTCAGGTCGCTGTAGCGGGTCCAGCGCGCATCGTTCCACAGGCGCACGCGCACCAGGTTGGCGCCGTGCGCGTGGAACAGCTCGAACGGGTCGCGCAGCGCGCCGTGGTCGCGGTACTGCACGCCGCAATCCTCCATCTCGTTGACGTAGGACAGGTCGGCGCCGAGGTACAGCGTGCCGGCGCCGGCCATGGGCGCGGCGAGGGTGGTGGCGAGAGCCAGCGCGAGCGCCGGCAGCCAGGTGCGTCTGGATCGCATGCGGGTCTCCACCGGCTCAGAACGTGTAGGTCGCTTCCAGGGCGAAGCGGCGGCCGAACAGCTGGTAGCCGCCATCGTCCTGGTTGGCGAGCCGGTTGCGCTTGTTGTCGCTGTAGGCGCGCAGCGGTTCGTTGGTCAGGTTGCCGACCTGGAACTTGAAGCCCAGGTGCTCGCTGTAGCGCCACGCCAGGCTCAGGTCCACCGTGCCTTCGCTCTCCAGTCGCGCCAGCCGCGCCGCGTTCCAGCCGTACACCACGGTGTAGGGGCTGTGGTACTTGTAGCCGATCCGCGCTTCGAACTTGTTGTTGTTGTACCAGAGGTCCAGCGTGCCGGTGTTGCGCGCCAGGCCGCTGAGCGGCAGCGGATTGTCCGCCGGCGAGAACTCGTGCAGGTTGGATTCCACGTACGAGTAGTTCGAGTAGATGCCGAAGTTCTCCATGTGCGGGATGAAGAAGAACGGGGTCTGGAACGTCAGTTCGGCACCGTTGATGTAGCCGCCGCCGCCGTTGAACGGTCCGCTGATCAGGTAGTCGCGGCCGTCGATGGTCTCGTGCTGGGTCTTGTAGCCGATGCTCGAATCCACCCACTTGCGGTACAGCGCCAGCGCCGCCAGCGCTTCCTTGTGGAAGTACCACTCGTAGGACAGGTCGAGCTGGGTGGCGCGGAACGGATTGAGCTGCGGGTTGCCGCCGCTGCCGGTGAGCTGGCCGACGGTGGTGTTGGGATCGTCGAGCGCGCGCCCGGTGCGCAGTTCGTCCAGCGGCGGCCGCGCCATCACCTTGGCCACCGACAGACGCAGGATGCGCTCGGGATCGATCAGGAAGTTGACCGTGGCGCTCGGTAGCACGTCGGTGTAGGTCTTGCCGGCGCTGCTCGGCTGCACCACGCCGCCGACGGTGTCGTAGCCATGGCTGTCGGTGTCGGTGTGGACCACGCGCACGCCGGCGTTGCCGGTGACGTCGACGCCGAACCACTGCGAACTGAACACCGCCTTGGCGAAGGCCTCGCGCACGTTCTCCTCGACATTCCAGTGATCCAGGCGCTGCTCGGTGGCCAGGCTCGGATCGAAACCGCCGAAGCCGAGCTTGGCGATCGCGTCCAGGTCGCCGCCGGTCAGGGTCGGCACATTCAGGTCCGGCATCGTCACCGGGTAGATCAGGTCCTGGTAGGCCGAGATCGGCTGGCTGTAGCCGGACTGGAAGCTGGTGAAGTGGCGGTTCTGCTTCTCGCGGCGTGAGGCGCGCGCGCCGAACTCCAGCGCGGTGACCGGCGAATCCTCGATCGCGCGGCTCGCGCTCAGCGCCAGCGCGGCGATGCGGT
The DNA here is from genome assembly GCF_034105325.1 of Xanthomonas sp. LF02-5. NCBI lineage: Bacteria > Pseudomonadati > Pseudomonadota > Gammaproteobacteria > Lysobacterales > Lysobacteraceae > Xanthomonas > Xanthomonas sp. LF02-5. The sequence continues at coordinate 859,811 of NZ_JAXGGF010000001.1, forward strand.
CGCGCAGCGCCTGCGGCTCGGTCTGGCCGCTGATGCCCCATTCTGGCGCGTCGGAACTGGTGCTGATGGTGGGGGTGACGCCGTGGCGGAAATCGAACGACACCGTGTCCGGGTTGCTGCCGAAGCGCACCGCGCGCCAGTCGTTGTCGCGCTTGGCCTGCGAGAACGACAGGTCGCTGCCCAGCGTCCACACGTCGCCGCGCCACTTGGCGTTGAGGCCGCCGGCCGCCAGCGTCTTGACCTCGTCGTAGCGGGCCACGACGTGGTCCACCTGCAGCTTGGAATTGGCCAGGGTAGCGGCGACCACGTCGCCGTCGACGATGGTGTAGGACGAGCCCGGGGTCGTGTACGGATTGCTGGCCGAGTAGATGCTGTAGCCGAGGTTGTTGAACCAGTTCTGGCGCTGGTCCTCGTCGATGCGGATGCGCGAGTACAGACCGTCGAGCTTGAGTTCCAGGTTGCCCGAGCGCCACTGCACGGTGCCCATGGCGCCGGTGCGGGTCTGCTCGGTCAGCTTGAGTTGGTCGGCCGCGCCCCAGGGCGTGTAGTCGACCTTGCCGTCGCCATCCACATCGCGCGCGTTGCTGGCATCGGTGTAGCCCCAGCTGCCGATCGAGACGCCGGCGTTCTTCTGCTTCTGGTAGGTGGCGCCGAGCGCGACCGCCAGGTTGTCGTTGATGCGGTGGATCCAGCTCGCGCCCAGGCGCTGGCCCCACGGCGAGTAGTCGCGCGCGTCCTTGGCCTCGTCGTAGTAGACCGGGCCGGCGGTGGCGACGAAGGTCGGGCCGGTGTGATCGAGCGGGTTGATGGTGGAGATGTCCACGGTGGCGGCGATGCCGCCGGCGATCAGGTCCGCCGATGGAGTCTTGTAGACCTTGACGGTGGAGACGATCTCGGTGGGGAACACCTCCCAGCGCACCGCGCGGTTGGGTTCGGAGGAGGCGATCTCGCGGCCGTTGACCGTGCCCATGGTCATGCGCGGGCCGAGGCCGCGCACGGTGGCCAGGCTTTCGTTGCCGCGGTCGCGGGTACCGTTGACGCCGGGCAGGCGCACCAGCGCCTCGGCCACGGTGACGTTGGGCATCTGCCCCATGTTGTCGGCGGAGATGACTTCCACCACGTGGTCGTCGAGCTGCTTGGCCTGCACCGCCTGTTCCAGGCTGGCGCGCTGGCCGACCACCATCACGTTGTCCAGGGTGACCGGTTGCTGGCCGGTCTTGGCGTCGGTCGTGGCATCGGGCTTGGCGGGTGGCGTGGCTGCCGGATCGGCGCTGGTGCTCTGCGCCTGCGCGGCGAAGCTGCCGGACAGGGCCAGGACGATGGCCGCGCCCAGCAGGGTGCGGGCGGCAGGGCGGTGCGCGCGCCGGCCGACCGGGCGACGGGACTGTTCCAAAGGCATTTTTGTTCCCTCCCAGGACAAAAAGTGACCGATCAAATTGGCGTGGACCGGAAAACCCGGTCCTGGAGGCATCGGCAGGGCGTCATGCAGGGCTGCAGGCTGTCCCGGTCGCTGTCCTCGATGGCGTGTCTGTCGACGTGGCGGGGCGTGCGTGGCATGTCTGCTGGCGGCGCCGCGGACATTCCCCTTCCGCTGCCTTGGCGCGCGAGAGACCGGAAGCGAGGATAGAAGCGACAGGCATTCCATTCCAATGAAGCATTTGCCGAGGGCTATCTCGTTTTGGAATGGATATCGCGCGCCGCGTCTACCGTCGCCCACGCGAGGCTCAGGCCGCGGTGGATGGGGCCTGCAAGCCGAGCAGGGCGGCTGCCGCGGCACCCAGGCTGCGTTCGCGGTGGCGCAGGGCATGGAAGGTGCGTTCGCCCAGGGCCACGGCGAGGGGCTGCAGGCGGCCGCTCTCCAGCCACGGCGCCGCGGCCAGTTGCGAGATCGCCGCCAGGCTGCGCCCGGCCTGCACCGCCGACAGCACCGCTTCGTTGGAGGGCAGGGACAGCGCCACACGCAGGCGCTCCGGGCCGATGCCGGCATCGCGCAGCGCCGCCTCGAACGCCGAGCGCGTGCCCGAGCCGGGTTCGCGCATGATCCAGGTGCTGTCGGCGACCAGTCGTGCCAGCCCGGGGCGGCGACGCCCCGCCAACGGATGGTCCGGCGCGGCGACCACGCGCAGCCGGTCGTGGCCCAGCGCCGAACTCAGCAGTTCGGGGGCCTGCACGCGGCCCTCGACGAAGCCCAGTTCGGCGCGTCCCTCGCGCACCGCGCGCGCCACGCTGTCGGTGTTGCCCACGCTCAGGCGGATCTCGATCTGCGTATAGCGCGCATGGAACGCCATCAGCCGGGTCGGCAGCCAGTAGCTGGCCACGGTCTGGCTGGCGTGCAGATCAAGGGTGCCGCGCAGCACGCCGCGCCACTCGCTCAGCGCCAGTTCGGCCGCACGGCTGCGCGCCAGGATCGCCTTGGCGTCCTCACAGAACGCCGCACCGGCCGCGGTCAGCACCAAGCCGCGACCGACCCGGTCGAACAGGGCCACCCCGTACTGCTGCTCCAACGCCTTGATCGCGGCACTGGCGGCCGACGGCGTGCGGTGCGCGGCCTGCGCACCCAGGGTCAGGTGTTGGCGTTCGGCCACCGCCACGAACAGGGCGAGTTGTTCCAGGGTCATGGGGCAACTGTTCGGAGTGAGCGAATGAAGTGTGCACAATTATGCGATGGATCGGAACGGTCTGCGGGCGCAATCTGCCGCCACTCGATCCGGATCGCTGCCATGCGCACCCAACCGCACAGACCTTCCATCTTGCTGCCCGGCCTGGCCCTGGCCATCGCGGTGGCGGCGCTGGCCTGGCTGGCCGAGCGCGCGCAACTGCAGTGGCTGGGCCGGCGCTGGATCGACGCGCTGGTGTTCGCGATCGTGCTCGGCACCTTGCTGCGCACGGCGTGGCGCCTGCCGCCGTCCACGCACGCCGGCATCGCCTTCGCCGCCAAGCTGCCGCTGGAACTGGCCATCGTGCTGCTCGGCGCCTCGGTCGGCATCGGCGCCATCGGCGCGGCCGGCGGTCTGTTGCTGGGCGCCATCGCCGCGGTGGTGCTGCTGGCGATCGCCATCGGCTACGGCATCGGTCGCGCGCTGGGCCTGCCGTCGCGGCTGGCCACGCTGGTCGCGTGCGGCAATGCGATCTGCGGCAATTCGGCGATCGTGGCGGCAGCGCCGGTGATCGACGCCGACTCCGGCGACGTCGCTGCAGCGATCGCCTTCACCGCGGCGCTGGGCGTGCTGGTGGTGTTGCTGTTGCCGCTGGCGGTGCCCGTGCTGGGCCTGGACCAGCGCCACTACGGCATCCTCGCCGGCCTGACCGTGTACGCGGTGCCGCAGGTGCTGGCGGCGACCGTGCCAGTGGGCGCGCTGAGCGCGCAGGTGGGGGCGCTGGTCAAGCTGATGCGGGTGCTGATGCTCGGGCCAGTGATGTTGCTGCTGGGGCTGGTCCGTGGTGGATCGCCGACGCAGCGGCGCCCGGCGCACGCGCTGGTGCCGTGGTTCGTGTTCGGCTTCGTCGGCATGATGGGGCTGCGCGCGCTGGGTGTGTTGCCGGCGCCGGCGATCGAAGCGGCGCAGTCGCTGTCGCTGCTGTTCACCCTGGTGGCGATGGCCGCGTTGGGCCTGTCGGTGAATCTGCGCACGGTGCTCGCGTCCGGCGGCCGCGTACTGGCGGCTGGCACGCTGTCGTTGCTGGCGCTGGCCAGCCTCAGTGTGCTGTTGCTGCGCTGCTTGCCGTAGGCGTAGGCGCCGCAGTCCACGTGCATCTGCAGCATTTCGCATCGCCTGCACCCACGTTCAACCAAGCGCTCACGAAAGGCCGCGGAGCATGGCGATACCTGCCATGCAAAGGAGATTGTCATGCGTCATTCCCGTTCCGCGTTCTCTCTGGCGCTCATGTCGGTTCTCGGCGTCGGCCTTGCGCATGCGCAGACCGATACGTCCGGCCAGGCCGGCAGTACCGATCCCGCCGCCATGCAGCAGCAAACGCCGTCGACCTCTGCCGCGCAGACGTCGACCGGCATGCAGGGCGCGCAAGGCGCGCGCGCGTCCGCGCTCGACGAAAAGCAGGCGCTCGGCGTGCTGTCGGCGATCAACACCAGCGAGATCAACGCCGGCAACCTGGCCTTGCAGAAGCAGGTCAAGGGCCCGGTGCGCGACTACGCCATGCTGATGGTCAAGGAGCACTCGGACAACAACGCCAAGATCGCGCCGTGGGGTCCTGATGCGAAGGCCGCGCCGGCGCAGCAGCAGATGCAGAAGGCCAAGGCGGAGGCCGGCAAGCTGCAGGCCATGGACGGCGATCGCTTCGAGCAGGCCTACGTCATGGCGATGGTCAAGGATCACCAGGCCGCCCTGCAGATGCTCGACAGCACCCTGATCCCCGCCGCGAAGACCCCGGACGTGGCCGCGCATCTGCGTACCACGCGTACCCATGTGGCCGAGCACCTGGCCAAGGCGCAGCAGTTGCAGAGCGCTGGCGCGCCATCGGCGGCGCCGGCCCGTTGAGCGTCGTGCGGGTCTCGGCCGCCATGCCGAGATCCGCGCTTTCATGAGTCGCGTGCGAGGGAGCTTCTCAAGCCTTTTCCTTGGCGAGAGTGTGGCAGGGCAGGTAGCGACCAGACTTCATGACCCCGGCATCCGGTGTGCCTGGTTGCCGTATCCCCTTGCGGTCAATCGGCTGCGCGAGCGCACAAGAGCGCGTGCCGCTGTCGAACGGTGTAATAGTCTCCGCGCAGGCGGCGGCCTAAGGTAGCGGCCATCTTCCTCCGCATCGCCGCCCGGTCGCCCCATGGGACACGATCACAGCCACGCCCCCACCGAAATCCGCCACGAGCAGCCCCTGTGGTGGGCGCTCGGTCTCACCGCGCTGTTCCTGGTGGTGGAAGTGGCCGGCGCTTTCCTCACCAACAGCCTGGCGCTGCTGTCCGACGCTGCGCACATGGCCACCGACACGCTGGCGCTGATGATCGCGCTGATCGCGGTGCGGCTGAGCCGGCGCCCGCCCGATGCCAAGCGCAGCTATGGCTACGCACGGCTGGAGGCGCTGGGCGCGCTGGTCAACGGCGCGCTGCTGTTCGTGGTGGCCGGCTACATCCTGTGGGAGGCGGTGCAGCGCTTCCGCCAGCCGCAGGAGATCGCCACCGTCGGCATGCTCGGCATCGCCGCATTCGGCCTGCTGATCAACCTGATCTCGATGCGCCTGCTCAAGGCCGGCAGCGGCGAGAGCCTCAACATGAAGGGCGCGTACCTGGAAGTGTGGAGCGACATGCTCGGCTCGGTCGCGGTGATCGTCGGCGCGCTGGCGATCCGCGTCACCGGGTGGAAACTGATCGATCCGATCCTGGCGGTGCTGATCGGTCTGTGGGTGTTGCCGCGGACCTGGGTGCTGCTGCGCGAGGCGATCAACGTGCTGCTGGAAGGCGTGCCCAAGGGCGTGGACCTGGGCGCGGTGCGCGGCTATCTGCAGGCCGCGCCCGGCGTGGCCAGCGTGCACGACCTGCACGTGTGGGCGCTGGCCTCCAGCACGCCGGCGCTGACCGCGCATGTGGTGGTCGCCGACGGCGGTGACGCCGATGCCGTGCGCGCCGCGCTGTGCGATGGCCTGCATGCGCAGTTCGGCATCGATCACATCACCCTGCAGATGGAAGCCGGCCATTGCGGCGCTACCCCGTGCGGCACGCCGGCGGCGGGCGAGGGTGGTGGTCACGATCATCACGGGCATGGTCACGAGGACCACGATCACGATCATGCCCACCCCGCACATGGGCACGGCCACATGCAGGGGCATTCGCACTAGCAGCACGGCTGCGTAACTGCGTTCGTGCAGGTGCGGCGTTGTTCTGGTTTGGGATTTGTCGTCCGCGCGCACCTGGAATGCCGAGTGCGACTGAAGGGCGCCTGCAGCGACCTGCTTTCCCCACAATCAAGCTACGGGCAGCTTGCTTTGTGGGAATCACCTGTCATGCAGCAGCGCCTGGCGAAGCGGCCATGCTTTCCGATGGCGTAATGCGTCGGGACTGAAGTCCCTCCCACAGTACGCCCGGCGAATTCGCCGCAAGATCGCGTGGGAGCGGCTTCAGCCGCGACGGGTCTTGCCGGGAAACGCCCGCCGCGGCTGAAGCCGCTACCAAAGGGGCGCGACCCGTCGTTATGGGAGGTGCCCTGACGCACGCTTACAGAAGGCGTGCGCGCGCCTCACACCACCGGTTCGCGCAACGCCGGCGACTCCCAACCCGGTCGCGGGGCGAAACGCTCGCCGTAGCGCGTGTGCAGGGCGCGCAGGCGCGCCAGCAGCACGTCGGCGCCGGCGGCGCGGATGTGCTGGATCGGGCCGCCGCGGAACGGGGCGAAGCCGGTACCGAAGATCACGCCGGCATCGAGCAGGTCGGCGTCGGCGACCACGCCCTCGTGCAGGCAGGCCACCGCTTCGTTGAGCAGCGGCAGGATCAGGCGGTCTTCCAGGTCGTCCGGCGCGCGGTAGTCCTTCGGCAGTTCGGGCTTCTTGGCGCGGCCGTTCTCCCAGGCGTACAGGCCCTGGCCGTCCTTCTTGCCGCGCTTGCCCGGCTCCACCGTCTGCAGCGCCGCCGGAATCGGCAGGCCCAGGAACGGCGCCAGTTCGGCGCCGACGCCGGCGGCCACGTCCAGGCCCACGGTGTCGATCAGTTCGATCGGGCCCATCGGCATGCCGAACTTGACCGCGGCCTTGTCGATCGCCGGGCCGGGAATGCCTTCGGCATAGGCGGTGGCCGCTTCCAGCATGTACGGGAACAGCACGCGGTTGACCAGGAAGCCCGGGGTGCCGGCGACCGGCACCGGCAGCTTGTCGATGGCCTTGCAGAAGGCGGCCAGCCGCTTCTGGTTTTCCGGCGCCAGGCCGTCGTGGCAGACGATCTCCACCAGCGGCATCTGCGCCACCGGGTTGAAGTAGTGCAGGCCGCCGAACTGCGCCGGGCGCTGGATGTGCTCGCGCAGTTCGGTCAGCGGGATCGAGGAGGTGTTGGTGCTGAGCAGCGCAGTCGGCTGCATGCGCGGCTCCAGCGCCTGGTACAGCTCGCGCTTGGCCTGCGGGTTCTCGATGATCGCCTCGATCACCAGGTCGGCGCTCGGCACGCCCTCGCCGGCCAAATCGCCCTTCAGGCGCGCCGCCACCGCCGGGCGCTTGCTGTCGTCCTTGACCCGCTTGGCGAACAGCTCGCCGGCGCGGCTCAGCGCGCCGTCGATGAAGCGCTGCTCGCGGTCCTGCAGGGTCACCTCGAAGCCCTTGTAGGCCGACCAGGCGGCGATGTCGCCGCCCATCACCCCGGCACCGACCACGTGCACGTGGCGGATGCCGTGCTCCTTGCCGCCCAGCGCCTTGAGCCGCTCGGTGAGGAAGAAGATGCGGATCAGGTTGCGCGCGGTCGGGGTGCTGGCCAGCTTGACCACCGCCTTGCGCTCGGCGTCCAGGCGCGCCTGGATGCCGCTGCCGCCGCTGCGTTCCCACACCCCGATCAGCGCGTACGGCGCCGGGTAGTGCTCCTTGCGCGCCTTGCGCGCCACCTGCTTGCGCATCTGCGGCGCCAGCAGCTTGCGCGCCGGCCAGGTGTTGGTGGCCCAGGCGGTGGCGCGCTGCTTGAAGGGGCGGGCGCTGCCGGACAGCGCCAGCGCCACCGCGGTATCGGTGAGCACGGCCGGCGCGGCGACCTTGTCGACCAGGCCCATCGCCCGCGCCGCCGAGGCCGACACGGTGCGCCCGGTGAGCATGAGGTCCATCGCCGCCGGCGCGCCGATCAGCCGTGGCAGGCGCGCGCTGCCGCCCCAGCCGGGGAAGATGCCGAGCTTGGTTTCGGGCAGGCCGATGCGGGTGGAGGCATCGCTGGAGGCGACGCGGTAGCGGCAGGCCAGGGCGATCTCGGTGCCGCCGCCCATGCAGAAGCCGTGGATCGCCGCGACCGTGGGGCAGGGTAGTTCGGCCAGTTTCTGGAAGGTGGCCTGGCCGCGGCGGATCGCGTCGTTGACGGTGCCGCGGCGGTCGAATTCCTGGAATTCCTTGAGGTCGGCGCCGGCGATGAAGCCGTTGTCCTTGGCCGAGCGGATCACCACGCCCTTGGGCGGATCGATGGCAATGCGCTCGAGCAGATTGCCCAGCTCCAGCAGCACGTCCTGCGACAGCGCGTTGACGGGCGCGTCCTGGCGGTCGAGGCTGAGCACGACGATGCCGTCGCCGCGGATGTCCGCTTGCCAGTGACTGAATCGGAGCCCGTCGAAGCCTGAAAGCATGGGGAGGACCATCCGCTTGTGTATGGAGAAGATCGTTATCATCCAGAGGTTGTTTCCGTCGCGTCAAATCCCAATCCAGGGGAATTGAGGCGCGTCCCGCGACCGCTGGCCTTGCGCCAGCCTAACGGAACGCCGGTTAACGTCGTGGGGCGGCGATCCGCTGAGGGGCGCTGAACTTTTTTCCGAATTGGCGGTCAGAGGGTCCGACGTAGGTTGGGCTGACAGGAGTGCGGCCCGCTATGGCCGATGTCGAAACACCCCAGGAGCTGGACCTTGAACTGGTCCGGCGTGTGCAGCGCGGCGAAAGCGCGGCGTTCGATGTGCTGGTGCGCAAGTACCAGCATCGGATCGTCGGCCTGATCGGGCGCTACATCGCCGACTGGAGCGAATGTCAGGACGTGGCCCAGGACACTTTCATCCGCGCCTACCGCGCGATCGGGAGTTTCCGCGGCGACGCCCAGTTCTCCACATGGTTGCACCGGATCGCCGTGAACACCGCCAAGAACTACCTGGTCGCGCACAACCGCAGGCCGCCCACCGACGACGTCGATGTGCTCGATGCCGAGCAGTTCGACAGCGGCACCCGCCTGCGCGACACCGACACGCCCGAACGCGAGTTGATGCGCCAGGAGCTGGAGCGCACGGTGATGAAGGCGGTCGACGCCTTGCCGGAAGAGTTGCGCACCGCCCTCACCCTGCGCGAGGTGGAGGGCATGAGCTACGAGGACATCGCGCAGAAGATGGGCTGCCCGATCGGCACCGTGCGTTCGCGGATCTTCCGCGCCCGCGAGGCCATCGACGCCGAACTCCGTCCCCTGCTGGATACCGACAGCGCCACCCGTGAGCGACACCGCGTATGACCGATAGCACGCCCTTTCCCAAGCCTGTGCCGGCGCCCGACAGCGCCGCGCCGGACAAGTTCGAGCTGCACTACCGGCAGCAACTGTCCGCGCTGATCGACGGCGAACTGCCGGCCGACGAAGCGCGCTTCGTGCTGCGCCGGCTGCAGCACGACGAGGAACTGTCCGGTTGCCACGAGCGCTGGCAGCTGTGCGGCGACATCCTGCGCGGCCGCGTCAGCGTGCCGGCGCCCAGCGATTTCAGCGCCCGCGTGCGCCAGGCGGTGGCCGCCGAAGCGCAGCAGGCCGCGCGTGCCGATGCAGCCAGCGCCGCCGGCAAGCGCCGCAACTGGCGCTGGGGCGGCAGTGCGGCCCTGGCCGCTTCGGTCGCGCTGCTCGCGCTGTTCGTGACCCAGCGCCTGCCGCAGACGCCTGAGGCGTTGGCGCCGGCGCAGGTCGTCGATGCCACCGCGCCGAGCCCGGCGCCGGCCGCCACCACGCCGCAGGTCCCGGCGCCCGCGCCGGCACCGGCACCGGCCGATCCGCAGGGCGACCTCGCCGCGGCCGTCGCCGCCGCGCCGGCAATGGCGATCGCCGCCAATCGTCGCCAGGAGGCGGCCGCGGCGGCGCGACGCGAGGCCACCCGTAGCGAACAGGCCGCGCGCACCCGCAGCGTCCCGGCCGAGCGCGCCTATGCCGCAGCGGCGCCTACCAAACCGCCGGCCAAGACGCCGGTGCAGACGCCGTTCGTGGCGCCGGTCGCGCCCCCGACGATGGTCGCGCAACGCGCCAGCGATCCGTTCGGACATCCGGCGACGCCGCTGCAGGCCCGGCCGTGGCCGCGCTCGACGCTGCCATCCGCCGATGCCGGGAGCGAATTCACCGCCAGCTTCCCGCACAGCGGCGCGGACCCGGCGGCGTTCTATCCGTTCGAACCCCGATTGCCTGCCGACGCCGTGGCCAACCCGCCGTTGCATCCGCAGCCCTGACCCCGCGCGCCGGCGGCGTCCGTGCCTCATTCCGGCGCGTGGTCCCCGTTGCTTCGTCCCCTCGTTGTTCCCCTTCCCGAACCGGAGGCTTGCGTCCGATGACTCACCGTATCCGCCACCATCTGTTGGGCCTGCTGGCGCTGACCGTGCCGCTGGCCGCCTGCGCGCAGCAGCCCAGCCCCAGCGCCGCCAGCGCCCCGCCGCCGGCCGCGCAGGCCGCGCAGGCCGCGCCGGCGCCGCAGCTGGTCGGCAACCTTCCCGACTTCACCCGCCTGGTCGAGCAGGTCGGCCCGGGCGTGGTCAATGTCGAGACCACCATCAGCCGCCGCGCCGCGGCCGCACGCTCCGGCGGCGGCATGCCCGACGACGACCAGATGCCCGAGTTCTTCCGCCGCTTCTTCGGTCCGGACGGCATGCCGGGCATGCCCGGGCAGCCGCGCGGCGGCCGCGGCGCGCCGGACGACGACGATGGCGCGCCCGCCGGCCGTTCGATGGGCTCGGGCTTCATCATCTCGCCCGACGGCTACGTGCTGACCAACCACCACGTGGTCGATGGCGCCAGCGAGGTCAAGGTCAAGCTCACCGACCGCCGCGAGTTCACCGCCAAGGTGGTCGGCAGCGACCAGCAGTACGACGTGGCGTTGCTGAAGATCGACGGCAAGAACCTGCCGACGGTGCGCATCGGCGACTCCAACCTGCTCAAGCCTGGCCAGTGGGTGGTGGCGATCGGTTCGCCGTTCGGCCTGGACCACTCGGTCACCGCCGGCATCGTCAGCGCCACCGGCCGCAGCAACCCCTACGCCGACCAGCGCTACGTGCCGTTCATCCAGACCGACGTGGCGATCAACCAGGGCAATTCCGGCGGCCCGCTGCTCAACACCCGCGGTGAGGTGGTCGGCATCAACTCGCAGATCTTCTCCGCCTCCGGCGGCTACATGGGCATCAGCTTCGCGATCCCGATCGACCTGGCGATGAGCGCGGTCGAGCAGATCAAGAAGACCGGCAAGGTCACCCGTGCCCAGCTCGGGGTCATGGTCGGCGCCATCGATTCGCTGAAGGCGCAGGGCCTGGGCCTGCCGGACACCCGTGGCGCGCTGGTCAACCAGCTGGTCCAGGGCAGCCCGGCGGCCAAGGCCGGGCTGGAAGTGGGCGACGTGATCCGCACGGTCAACGGCACCGAGATCGGCGCCTCCAGCGACCTGCCGCCGATGATCGGCGCGATGCAGCCGGGCGCCAAGGTGCGCCTGGGCATCCTGCGCGACGGCAAGCCGCGCGAGCTGACCGTGCAACTGACCGCGCTGGCCGACGACGCCCAGGCCAGTGCCGGCCCGGCGCTCGGCGACAACGCCGCCCCGGCCACCGGCGCCAACGCGCTGCTCGGCATCGACGTGGCCGACCTGGACGCGGCCACCCGCCAGCAGTTGGGCCTGGAGCCGGGCAAGGGCGTGCGCATCACCGCGGTCACCGGCCGCGCCGCGCGCGAGGCGCAACTGGTGCCGGGCATGGTGATCCTGCAGGTCGGGCGCGCCCCGGTCGGCAGCGTGGCGGCGCTGAACCAGCAGTTGAGCGGCTACAAGAAGGGCGACGTGGTGATGCTGTTGATCCGCGTCCGCGACACCACCAGCTTCGTCGCGGTGCGCGCCGGCGGCTGATCCCCGCGCCCGGCCGCGGCCGGGCGCCATCCCGGGCGTCGACCCAGACCGGTCGGCGCCCCGGGGCGGGGGGCGAATCCGGCGGCCGTCACCAGCGGCCGCCGGCCATGCGATAATGGCCCGTTATCCTGACGACGGTCCTGGCCGCCGCCCACCTCATGTCCTCTGATTCGATGCGGAACATCCGCAACTTCTCCATCATCGCCCACGTCGACCACGGCAAATCGACCCTGGCCGATCGCATCATCCAACTCTGCGGCGGCCTGCAGGCGCGCGAGATGGAAGCGCAGGTGCTCGACTCCAACCCGATCGAGCGCGAACGCGGCATCACCATCAAGGCCCAGTCCGTGTCGCTGCCGTACACCGCGCAGGACGGGCAGGTCTACCACCTGAACTTCATCGACACCCCCGGCCACGTCGACTTCTCCTACGAGGTCAGCCGCTCGCTGGCCGCCTGCGAGGGCGCGCTGCTGGTGGTGGACGCGGCGCAGGGCGTGGAAGCGCAGTCGGTGGCCAACTGCTACACCGCGGTGGAGCAGGGCCTGGAAGTGGTGCCGGTGCTGAACAAGATCGACCTGCCCACCGCCGACATCGACCGCGCCAAGGCCGAGATCGAGGCGGTGATCGGCATCGACGCCACCGACGCGGTCGCGGTCAGCGCCAAGACCGGGCTGAACGTGCGCGACGTGCTGGAGGCGATCGTGCAGCGCATCCCACCGCCGGTGCCGCGCGACACCGACAAGCTGCAGGCGCTGATCATCGACTCCTGGTTCGACAACTACCTCGGCGTGGTCTCGCTGGTGCGGGTGATGCAGGGCGAGATCAAGGCTGGCGACAAGCTGCTGGTGATGTCTACCGGCCGCACCCACCAGGTCGACAACGTCGGCGTGTTCACGCCCAAGCGCAAGGTGCTGCCGGCGCTGCGCGCGGGCGAGGTGGGCTGGGTCACCGCCAGCATCAAGGACGTGCACGGCGCGCCGGTCGGCGACACCCTGACCCTGGCCGGCGACCCGGCCAGCAAGCCGCTGCCGGGCTTCCAGGAGATGCAGCCGCGCGTGTTCGCCGGCCTGTTCCCGGTCGATGCCGAGGACTACACCAACCTGCGCGAGGCGCTGGACAAGCTGCGCCTGAACGACGCGGCGCTGCGTTTCGAGCCGGAGAGCTCCGAGGCGATGGGCTTCGGCTTCCGCTGCGGCTTCCTCGGCATGCTGCACATGGAGATCGTGCAGGAGCGCCTGGAGCGCGAGTACAACCTCGACCTGATCAGCACCGCGCCGACCGTGGTCTACGAGGTGCTGAAGACCGACGGCTCGATCATCAGCATGGACAACCCGGCCAAGCTGCCGCAGTTGAACATGGTCGAGGAGATCCGCGAGCCGATCATCCGCGCCAACATCCTCACCCCCGAGGAATACATCGGCAACATCATCAAGCTGTGCGAGGAAAAGCGCGGCAGCCAGATCGGCATCAACTACCTGGGCAGCCAGGTGCAGATCAGCTACGAGCTGCCGATGGCCGAGGTGGTGCTGGACTTCTTCGACAAGCTCAAGTCGGTCAGCCGCGGCTACGCCTCGCTGGACTACCACTTCGTGCGCTTCGACGCCGGCCCGTTCGTGCGCGTGGACGTGCTGATCAACGGCGACAAGGTCGATGCGCTGTCGCTGATCGCGCACCGCAGCCACGCCGACCGCCGCGGCCGCGAACTGTGCGAGAAGATGAAGGACCTGATCCCGCGGCAGATGTTCGACGTGGCGATCCAGGCCGCGATCGGCTCGCAGATCATCGCCCGCACCACGGTCAAGGCGATGCGCAAGAACGTGCTGGCCAAGTGCTATGGTGGCGACGTCTCGCGCAAGAAGAAGCTGTTGGAAAAGCAGAAGGAAGGCAAGAAGCGCATGAAGCAGGTCGGCCGTGTGGAAATCCCGCAGGAAGCCTTCCTGGCCGTGCTGCAGATGGACAAGTAGCTGGGAGTCGTGAATAGGGAATGGGGAATCGAAAGAGCGCATGCTCTTGCCTTCCCGATTCCCCGTTCTCCATTCCCGATTCCCATTCCGAAGGAATAAGAATGAAATGGTTTGAAATCGCGCTGGTGGTCCTGACCTTCGCCACCGGCATCATCACCCTGCTGGACAAGCTGTTCTTCGCCAAGCGCCGCGCCGCGCGGGCCGGGTTGCTCGACAGCGAGCCGGTGATCGTCGACTACTCGCGGGCGTTTTTTCCGGTGCTGGCGGTGGTGCTGATCCTGCGCAGCTTCATCGCCGAGCCGTACAAGATCCCGTCCAGCTCGATGATGCCGAACCTGCTGGTCGGCGATTTCATCCTGGTCAACAAGTTCTCCTATGGCTTCCGCCTGCCGATCACCAACCAGAAGATCATTCCGGTCGGCGAGCCCAAGCGCGGCGACGTGGTGGTGTTCAAGCCGCCGCACAAGCCGGACGAGAACTGGATCAAGCGCGTGATCGGCCTGCCGGGCGATCGCATCGGCTTCCACGGCGACACCCTGTACATCAACGGCACGCCGATGAAGTACAAGGTCATGGGCGAGTACGTCGGCAAGGGCAAGGGCGCGGAAATGACCGGTGCCACGCTGCTCACCGAGTATCTGCCGGGCCGGACCCACACCGAGCTGGAATGGATCGACCGCAACAATCCGGCCGGCCAGGGCGACTGGGTGGTGCCGCCGGGCAAGTACTTCGTGATGGGCGATAATCGCGACAACAGCGAGGACAGCCGGTTCTGGACCCAGACCCATTTCCTGCCCGAGGAGAACCTGCGCGGCAAGGCGTTCCTGATCTGGCTCAATTGCGAAGGCTGGTTTTGCAGCGGCAGTTTCGATCCGTCGCGGATCGGGACGACCATTCAGTGACTTGCGTGAGGGGAAGCGCGATGAAGCACAAGCAAAGTGGCATGACCTTGACCTCGTTCGTGATCGTGCTGGCGGTGGTCGGATTCTTCGTCTACATCGGCATGAAGCTGTTCCCGATGTACATGGAGTTCTACGCCGTCCGCTCGGCGATGAAGGGCCTGGCGACCGAGGCCGGCAGTGCCGAGATGGATCCGTCGCAGGCCAAGGCCTCGCTGTTCCGGCGCCTGGACATCAACAACTCGGACAACGTGAAGCCGGGCGACGTCACCTTCGAGCGCACCGACACTGGCGTGAAGATGCACGTGGCCTACGAAGTGCGCCGCCCGCTGATCGCCAATCTGGACGTGGTCGGCAAGTTCGACGCCACCCAGGACCTGACGACGCGTGGTGGCCAGTAAGACCATCCTGCGCGGTGACCGCATCGGTCACCGCTTCGCCGAGCCGCAGTTGCTGGCACAGGCGCTGACCCATCGCAGTGCCGGCGCACCGCACAACGAACGCCTGGAATTCCTCGGCGACGGCATCGTCAACCTGCTGATCGCCGAGGCGCTGTACCAGCGCTGGCCCAAGGCCGACGAGGGCGCGCTGACCCGCGCCCGCGCCGAGCTGGTGCGCGAGGCCTCGCTGGCCGCGATCGGCCGGCAACTTGAGCTGGGCGAACGCCTGACCCTGGGCCCAGGCGAGATGAAGTCCGGCGGCCATCGCCGCGACTCGATCCTGGCCGATGCGGTGGAGGCCGTGGTCGCGGCGATCTACCTGGACGCCGGTTTCGAGACCTGCCGCGCCACGATCCTGCCCTGGTTCGAAGCCGCGCTGGCGGCGTTGCCGGTCGGCAAGGTGGAAAAGGACGCCAAGACCCGCCTGCAGGAATGGCTGCAGGCCCGGCAGCGGACCTTGCCGGCCTACGAACTGATCAGCGAGACCGGCGACGACCACGCCAAGCTATTCCGGGTACGCTGCGTACTCGCCGAGCCCGCCCTGGTGACCGAGGGCGAGGGCACCTCGCGGCGCCTGGCCGAGCAGCAGGCCGCCGCCGCCGCCATCGAGCAACTGGATTCGAGCAAGTGAACGAACAAGCCACTCCCCCTTACCGCAGCGGCAGCGTGGCCGTGATCGGCCGCCCCAACGTGGGCAAGTCCACCCTGACCAACGCCCTGGTGGGCGCCAAGGTCAGCATCGTCTCCAATCGGCCGCAGACCACCCGGCACCGGCTGCTGGGCATCGCCAGCTTCCCGGCCGGTCAGTTGCTGCTGGTCGATACCCCCGGCCTGCACCGCGAGCAGAAGCGCGCCATGAACCGGGTGATGAACCGCGCCGCGCGCGGCTCCCTGGAAGGCGTGGACGCCGGCCTGCTGGTGATCGAAGCCGGGCGCTGGGACGAGGAGGACACGCTGGCGTTCAACGTGCTCAGCGACGCCGGCATCCCGGTGGTGCTGGTGGTCAACAAGGTCGACCGGCTCAAGGACAAGACCGCGCTGCTGCCGTTCCTGCAGCAGGTCAGCGAAGGCCGCAGCTTCGCCGCGGTGCATCCGATCTCCGCACTCAAGCGCAAGGGCCTGGAGGCGCTGGTGCGCGACCTGCTGGCCCTGGTGCCGGAAGCGCCGCCGATGTTCGGCGAGGACGAGATCACCGACCGCAGCCAACGCTTCCTGGCCGGCGAACTGGTGCGCGAGCAGTTGATGCGCCAGCTCGGCGAGGAACTGCCGTACGCGACCACCGTGGAGATCGAACGCTTCGCCGAGGACGGCGCGCTGCTGCGCATCGGCGCGGTGATCTGGGTCGAGCGCGAAGGCCAGAAGGCGATCGTGATCGGCAAGGGCGGCACCCGCCTGAAGGACATCGGCGCCAAGGCCCGCCAGCAGATGGAACGCCTGTTCGGCGCCAAGGTGTTCCTGGAGACCTGGGTACGCGTGCGCGAGGGCTGGTCCGACGACGAGGCGGCGTTGAAGGCGTTCGGGTACGGGGAGTGAAGCCGGGACCCGGGACCCGGGACCCGGGGCCCGGGAGAAACCAAGGCGACCGCCGTGCTTGCGCGCGCGCGCTCCGTTGCTGCATCACCGCTTTTTCCGAGTCTCCGTTCCTGCGTCCTAAGTCGCGGCGTTTCCCGCTTTCCACGCGTGCTGTCCGTCATCGGATCGCCGCTTTTCCCGGGTCTCGGGTCCCGGGTCCCGGGTCCCGGCCTTGATCGAGCACGAACCCGGTTTCGTCCTGCACGCCCGGCCCTGGCGCGAGACCAGCCTGCTGGTGGAGGTGCTGAGCGTGCATCACGGCCGGCTCGGCGTGCTGGCGCGCGGCGTGCACGGGCCGAAGAAGCAGGCCTTGCGCGCGGCACTGCAGCCGCTGCAGTCGATCCGCTTCAGCGCGCAGCGCCGCGGCGAACTGGCGCAATTGCGCGAGGCCGAGGCGATGGATGCGGCGCCGCGGCTGAGCGGCGAGGCGATGCTGGCCGGCTTCTACATCAACGAACTGACCCTGCGTCTGGCGCCGCGCGACGATCCGGCGCCGGACCTGTATCTGGCGTACGCGCGGGTGCGCGCGCGGCTGGCCGCCGAAGCGCCGCTGGCCTGGTCGCTGCGCTGCTTCGAGCGCGACCTGCTGGAGGCGCTGGGCGTGGGATTCGACCTGCGCAACGACGGCGACGGCGACCCGATCGACCCGGCCGCGCGCTACGTGCTCGACGCCGAGCACGGGCCACGCCGGCTGCTGAGCGACCGCGGCCACGATCAGCGCAGCGGCATGGCCACCGGGCGCGCCCTGCTGGCGCTGGCCGACGATACCGAACCGGCTGCCGAGGATCTGCCCGGCCTGCGCCGCGGCATGCGCGTGGTGCTGCTGCACCACCTCGGCGGGCGCGGCCTGAAATCCTGGGAAATGGTCGAGGACCTGGCGCGGCAGCGCAGTGCCAGCGCCGCGGGCATCGCGCCGGCTGTCGCCGATCCCGAACCGCCGCAGGACGATCCGCCGCCATCGGATGCACCCGGCGTCGCCGCAATGCCGGCGTCGGCAGCGCCCGCGGCGACATCGGAGCCGGACGCCGAGCTGGATGCGCAGCGCGATGCGACTTCGACGTCCGTGCCAGAAGCGCCGCCGCGGTCGCCGCCTTCCGCGGCGTCGTGAGCGCGGCGGATCGACGGCGCGAGCGCTGTCGGCACGCATGCGTCCGAGTGACCTGCGTTCGTCACACACCCAGCCGGACGCGGCTTGCTCCGTAGAAGCGGTTCTTGTCCGCTTTTGCGGGATCAGCGGCGACGGGTTTTCCCGGTAACGCCTTCGCAGCTCAAGCCGCGTCTGCGGTCGCTTCCGTCACGACCACAGACCTCCACGCCGCCGCGCAGCGCCGCCGCCCGTCGCCGCCTTCGCCACGGCAGCGGCAGGCGCACTCAGCGCCAATCGATCCGCAGGCTCAGCGCCGCATTGCGTGCCTCGCCCAGCGTGTGCTGGTTCCAGTAGCTGCGATCGAACAGGTTGTTGATGTTGCCGGTCAGCAACGCGTCGTAGCCGCCCAGCGTGGTGGCGTACTGGAAGCCGGCCGCGGCGACGGTATGCCCGGGGATGAGTACGCGATTCTGATCCTCGTAGTAGGCATCGCCGGAATAGCGCACGTTGCCGTGCAGGCTCAGGCCGCGCACACCCGGCACGCGCCAGGTGGCATTGGCCAGCAGCTGCCGGCGCGCGGCGCCGGCCGGGCGGTTGCCGCGCAGGGCCGCGTTGTCCGGCGACAGATCCTCCAGCCGCGGGTCCATCCACAGTCCGCCGACGCCCACTTCCAGATCCTCGGTCACGCCGACGCTACCGATCACTTCCAGCCCGCGATACAGGGTCAGGCCGTCCTGGGTCAGGTAGCGCAGGCCGTCGCGGTAGGCGTCGATCTGCGCGCCGCGCTCGATGCGGAACGCGGCGGTGGTCAGCGCGAAGCGCCCGCTCTGCAGCTTGGCGCCCAGTTCGTACTGCTTGCTCACCGTCGGCGCCAGCACGCTGCCGGCGTTGGCATAGGCGGGCAGCGCATCGGTGCCGACGCGGCTGCCGGGCTCCAGCGCCTCCACGTAGCTGGCGTAGAGCGACACGTCGTCGACGGGCTTGTAGATCAGCGCCACGGTCGGGGTCGTCACCGAGGTGCGGTAGCCGCTGTCCACCGACGCGTCGCCATCCAGATCGCGTTGCTGGTAATCCACGTGGCGCGCGCCGAGGATGGCGCGCCAGTGGTCGCCGAACTGCAGGGTGTCGCTGACGAACACCGCCTTCTGGCGCAGGTCCGCGCTGACCGGCGCCAGGCTGTAGTCCGGTCGGCGGGTGGGGCGGAAGGACTGCGGGCGATACAGGTTGCCGTCGAAGTCGTTGCTCCAGTAGAACGCCTTGCTCCACTGGTCCCAACTGCGCTGCACCGAGGCACCGAACACCAACGCGTGCGTCACCGGGCCGGTGTCGACGCGGCCGTTGACCAGCAGCTGCACCACGCTGTTGCGCAGCACCGCACCGAAGTCGTAGGCGAAACCGGCGTAGTCGCCCGCTTCGTTCAGCAGATTGGCGAACATCTTGTGCGACGTGTGCCGGCGGCGGCTGCCGCCCAGGCTCAGCGCCGCACTCCAGCGCTCGTCGATGCGCCAGTTCAGGCCGGTGGTCGCGTGCAGCAGGGCGGTCTCGTAGTAGGCCCCGTCGACGCGGATCTTGTCGTAGTCGCTGGTGGGGCGGGGCAGGCGGGTGCCCTGGTAGGCGTCCCAATAGAAGTACAGCGGCTCGTGCTCGAGCGTGTTGCGCTCGTGCACCAGTTCGGCATGCCAGGTCAGGCCCTCGACGATCGGTTGCTCGACCGCAAGAGCGATCGTCTTGCGGTCGATGCCCGCGCCGTTGTACGCGTCGCCGCGTTCGATGCCGGCGTTGAGCCGGTAGCCGAAGGAGTCGGCGCCATTGGCACGGCCGCCCGCATCCACCTGCGCCGAGAACACGCTGTCGTTGCGGTAGCCAACCGTGGTGGCCAGCAGTGGCGTGTCGGTGGGGCGCTTGGTCTGGTAGCTGACGATGCCGCCTGGTGCGCCGAAGCCGTACATAAAGCCGCCCAGGCCCTTCAGCGCCTGCACCGATTGCACCGCTTCCAGCGGGAACTCGCCGCCCCATTCCATCAGCATGGGCACGCCGTCCACGTAGAAATTGCGCACGCCGATGCCACGGATCTGCGTGCCCCACCAGTTGGTGGTGGCCGGCGGCTCGGCAGCGAACACCGATGGATCGTTGATGAAGATCTGCCCCAGCGTGGTGGCCTGGCGCCGCGCGATCTCGGGTTCTTCGATCAGGCTCACCGAGAACGGCGTATCCAGCAGGCGCGACGTGCCCAGCGCGCCGACCGCCGCATCCTGCTGCAGGTCCAGGCTGAGCCGCTGGCCTTTGACCATGACCGTGTCCAGTTGCGTGGCCTCGGCCGATGACCCGGCATCGCGGGTGCCGGCACTGGCGGTGTCCTGGGCGCTGGCCGAGGTGGACGCGGCGGCCACGAGAGCGGCCAGCAGCGCGCGGGCGAGCACGCCCATGGCCGGCGCTGGCCGGTGGAATGACGTCTGAAACATGAGAAGGCCCCTGTTGCGTGTAGTGAACGGACGGGGCGATGGCTGGTCCGCAGATGTCGTCGGGGCGTTAATTTATTCGAGAACGAATCTTATTTGCAAGTTTCGCTGTGTGGCGAGCGCCATGCGGACACCGTCGTTGTGGTCACCGTCGCGAGACCGGATCGTGACCACACGGGGAAGGGCGGCGACCAGCCGGGACCGCCAGGGCAACGCTCGAGAAGCACGGGTTGCGGCAGTTGGCGCCCCACGCCGACGCGTGGAAAGTGACGGGGAGCCACCCCCAATCTCCAATCCCCAATCCCGGCCTTCAGTGCAACAACGCCGCCACCGCCTCGCTGAACTGGTGGCGGGCCTGCGAAGAGGCCGGGTCGCCATGCAGCTGACGCACGGCCCGCGCCAGGCGGGCGGCGCCGACGAAGCCGCAGCTGGCCTGCAGCCGGTGCAGGTGGCTGCGCACGGCCTGGTCGTCGCTGAGTTGCAGGGCCGAGGCCACCGCATCGCGGGTGCCGGGCAGCTCGGCCAGGAACAGTTCGCGCAATGCGATCAGGTGCGCGCGCTCGCCGTTGAGCGCGGCCAGCGCGGTGGTCTCGTCCCAGTCCAGGGTCGGTTCGGCGGTCCCGGCGGTGCCGCCGAGGCGGCCGCGCGCGAGCAGCCGGCGCACCGATTGCAGCAGCCGTTCGGTGCTGAGCGGTTTCAGCAGCACGTCGGCGAACCCGGCGTCGAGCAACTGCGCGCGGACCGTGGCGCTGGTGTCGGCGGTATGCGCCAGCCCCAGGGTGCCGGGGCGTTGCCGCTGCAACTGGCACAGCAAATCGCTGCCGCTGCCGTCGGGCAGGTTGGCGTCGATCAGCCACAGGTCGTGCGCCTGCGTCTGCGCGCGGGCGAGGGCGCTGGCGACGGAGTCGGCCAGGTCCACCTGGGCCGGCAGCGCCTGCAGCGTCGCGTCGAAGAAAGCGCGGCTGATCGGGTCGTCTTCGACGAGCAGCAGTCGCGTTACCGGGTCCTGGTTCGATGCCATGCTGATGCCTCCATGCGGCGTGGTCGCATCCCGCGCGGCGGCGCGCGTGCGTGCGCCACTTTGCCTCGCCGGCGCGGCAATCGCAAGCCGGTCCCGGCCCGGCCCATCTGCGACAATAGCCGCCCTTTTCCGCCCGCAGCCTGTTGCCACGTGGCCCGATCCAGAAATCGTCTCGACCGCACGCCCTTCCAGACCGACATCGCCGACCTCAGCCACGATGGCCGCGGCGTGGCCCGCCGCGAGGGCGACAAGGTCGCCTTCGTCGCCGGCGCGCTGCCCGGCGAGACCGTCCTGGCCGAACCCACCGCGCGCAACCGCCACTTCGACGAGGCGCGCACCGTGCAGGTGCTGCAGGCCTCGCCGCAGCGGGTGACGCCGCGCTGCCCGCATTTCGGGGTCTGCGCCGGCTGCGTGCTGCAGCACCTGGCCGAGGACCAGCAGATCGTCGCCAAGCAGCGGGTGCTGACCGAGAACCTGGAGCGCATCGGCCACGTGACCCCGCAGGCGGTGCTGCCGGCGCTGACCGGCGCGCCCTGGGGCTACCGGCGCAAGGGCCGCTTCTCAGTTAGGCGAGTGGAAAAGAAGGACAAGACCCTGGTCGGGTTCCGCGAGCAGGATCCGCGCTTCGTCGCAGACCTGTCGGTCTGCCACACGGTGATCCCGCAGATCGGCTTCAAGGTGACCGCGCTGGCCGAGCTGGTCGAAAGCCTGGACGGCAAGCGCGACATCCCGCAGATCGAGTTCATCGCCGGCGACGCCGCGGTGGCGTTGACCTTCCGCCACATGCAGCCGCTGAGCGCGCGCGACCAGGATGCGCTGATCGCCTTCGCCCAGGAGCACGACTTCGCCATCTTCCTGCAGCCCGGCGGTGTGGACAGCGTGCACCCGCTGTATCCACAAGAGGTACCGCTGTCGTTCCGGCTGCCGCAATGGGACGTGGAACTGGCGTTCCGGCCGCTGGACTTCATCCAGGTCAATGCCGCGCTCAACGAGAAGATGATCGCGCACGCGCTGGCGCTGCTCGATGCGCAGCCCGACAACCGCGTGCTGGACCTGTTCTGCGGCCTGGGCAACTTCACCCTGCCGCTGGCGCGCACCGTGCGCGAGGTGGTCGGCGTGGAAGGCGACGCCGGGCTGGTGGCGCGCGCGCGGGACAACGCGCAGCGCAACGGCCTGGACAACGCCCAGTTCTTCGCCGCCGACCTGACCCAGGACCAGCGCCAGGCGCCGTGGATGCGCCAGGGCTTCGACAAGCTGCTGCTGGACCCGCCGCGCTCCGGCGCGCTGGAGGTGCTGCAGCAACTGCCGCTGAAACAGTTCCAGCGCATCGTCTACGTCAGCTGCCATCCCGGCTCGCTGGCGCGCGACGCCGGCTACCTGGTCAACGAACAGGGCTTCGTGCTCAAGGCCGCCGGCGCGATGGACATGTTCCCGCACACTGCGCATGTGGAGAGCATTGCGGTGTTCGAAAAGCCGGGAATGGGGAATCGGGATTAGGGATTCGTCACAGCGGCTGCGCGCGCGGTTTAAGCTTTTTCCATTCTCCTTTCCCCATTCCCGATTCCCATGGCCATCGAAATCGAACGCAAATTCCTCGTCATCGGCGACGGCTGGCGCGCGGCGGCGCACGCGGTGATGCCGATGGCGCAGGGCTATCTCAACGACCAGGCGGCGCTGGCCAGCGGGGCGCAGAAGGCGTCGGTGCGGGTGCGGGTGCAGGGCGAGGCCGCGTTCCTCAACCTCAAGTCGCGCGAGCTCGGGCATACCCGCCAGGAGTTCGAGTATCCGATCCCGCTGGCCGATGCGCGCGCGCTGCTGGCGCTGTGCGTGGGCGGCCTGATCGACAAGCGCCGGCATCTCGTGCAGTACCAGGGCCACCTCTGGGAAGTGGACGAGTTCCTCGGCGACAACGCCGGGCTGGTGGTCGCCGAGATCGAGCTGGACAGCGCCGACGAGGCGTTCGCCACGCCGGACTGGCTCGGCGCCGAAGTCACCGACGATCCGCGGTACTACAACGTGGCGCTGGCGAACTGTCCATTCTGCGAATGGACGGGATTGGGGAGTGGGGATTAGGGATTGGCAAAGGCGGGCCAGCTGCAGCGATCCGGCTTATGCTTTTGCGAATCCCCAATCCCCAATCCCCAATCCCCGCTCATGCGCATCGATATCTGGTCCGACGTGGTCTGTCCCTGGTGCTGGATCGGCAAGCGCCGGTTGCAGCAAGGTCTTGCGTCGCTGGGCGCGGACGCGCCGGCGCTGGAGATCCACTGGCATCCGTATCAGCTGGATCCGGACGCCGGCACCGAGCCGGTGCCGTTGCGCGAGGCCTATGCGGCCAAGTTCGGCGGTGCGGCGCGCACCGAGCAGATCCTGGCGCAGACCCAGGCCACCGCGCGCGCCGAAGGCCTGCCGTTCGACTTCGGTCGCGGCCAGGTGCGGGTGACCACGCTGCCCGCACACCGGCTGCTGTGGCTGGCCGCGCGCGAGGGCGACGTCGACGCGGTCGCCGAGGCGCTGTTCCATGCGCACTTCGCCGAGGGCCGCAATCTGGCCGAGGTGCAGACGCTGTGCGATGCCGGTGCCGCCGGTGGGTTGTCGGCGGCGCGGGTGCAGGCGCTGCTGGCCGGCGACGAGGGACTGGACGAGATCGAGGCGGAACTGCAGCAGGCGCAGGCCATGGGCATCCGCGCGGTGCCCACCTACGTGATCGATGGCCGCCAGGCGCTGCAGGGCGCGCAGCCGCCGGACGTGTTCGCCGCCACCGTGCGCGGTTTGCTGGCCGACGCCCAGGCGGGCCGCGATTGCGGTCCGGAGGGGTGCGCGGTCTAGAACGTCGCGCGCTGTACGTTGGGTGCCCCGCGCCGCGGGCGGCGCGCCAGACAGCGTCGCAGGAGGCGAGGGGCGGCCCGCGGTGGTGCGCAGGCATCCTGCTGATGCCCATGCCGGTTCGCCGCGGACCTCTCCCGCATCGCGCGCGTGCCAGCCAGGCGGCCAGGCAACGGGCCGCAAGGCCGCCTTGCGCGCGCGGACCGGGCGGACTGCTGCGCTGCGCGTCGCCGCGCGCGCCTCAACTCGGACGCGTTCATTACCGAGACGTGTCAGCTGGCAGCGGCGCGACCTGCCGCCGACGCCGGCATCTGCGACAATGCCGACCCACAGGCGCCTGAACCGCGCCGGCAGGAGGAATCCCCCGCATGCTCGCGATCGGCGTTGCCGGTACCGAACTCACCGCGCAGGAGCGCGACTGGCTGCAGCACGATGCGGTGGCCGGCGTGGTCCTGTTCAAACGCAATTTCGCCTCGCGCGCGCAGGTGACCGAGTTGAGTGCGGCGATCCGCGCCGCCACGCCGCGGCCGCTGCTGCTCTGCGTGGACCAGGAAGGCGGGCGCGTGCAGCGCTTCCGCGAGGGCTACAGCGCATTGCCGCCGCTGCAGGATTTCGGCGCGCTGTACGCGCGCGATCCGGCCGCGGCGCTGGAGATGGCCGAGCAGCACGCCTGGCTGATGGCCAGCGAGATCCGCGCCAGCGGCATCGACCTGAGCTTCGCCCCGGTGCTGGACCTGGCCCGCGGCAACCGCGCCATCGGCGACCGCGCCTTCAGCGACGATCCGCAGGTGGTCGCGGCCTTCGCCGCGGCCTACGTGCGCGGCATGCACAGCGTGGGCATGGGCGCCACTCTCAAGCATTTCCCCGGCCACGGCACCGTGCTCGAGGACACCCACGTCGACAACGCAGAGGACCCGCGTTCGCTGGACACCCTGCGCCAGGAAGACCTGGTGCCGTTCTCCGCAGGCATTGCCGCCGGCGCCGACGCGGTGATGATGGCGCACGTGGTCTACCCGCAGGTGGCGCCGGAACCGGCCGGCTACTCGCCGCGCTGGATCCAGCAGATCCTGCGCCAGGAGCTGGGCTTCCGTGGCGTGGTGTTCTCCGACGACATCGGCATGGCCGCCTCGTTCGCCGCCGGCGGCGTCGCCGCGCGGGTCACTGCGCACCTGGACGCCGGCTGCGACGTGGTCCTGGTCTGCCACCCGGAACTGGTCGAAGACTCGCTGCAGGCCGTGCGCGATCGCCCGCTCAACACCGCCGCGCTGCTCGGCCTGATCGGCCGCGGCGGCCTTGGCTGGGACGGCCTGCTGGCCGACGCCCGCTATGGCCACACCCAATCCCATCTGCTCTCCACCTTCGGAAAAACCGCCTGATGTCCACTCTCACCATCGCCCAGGCCCTGGCCCAGGCCGACCTGCTGGTCGATCGCACCCGCATCGACCAGGCCATCGCCCAGATGGCCGACGCCATCGCCGCCGACTACCGCGGCGAAACCCCGGTCTACCTGACCATCATGCACGGCGCGCTGCCGTTCGCCGGCCAGCTGGCGCTGGAACTGGGCAACCGCGGCCAGGACCTGCAGCTGGACTACCTGCACGCCACCCGCTACCGCGGCGAGACCGTCGGCGGCGAACTGGTGTGGAAGCACCGCCCGGCCACCGCGCTGTACGGCCGCCGCGTGCTGTTGCTCGACGACATCCTCGACGAAGGCCTGACCCTGAAGGCGGTGCGCGAGTGGTGCCTGGAGCAGGGCGCCACCGACGTGCGCATCGCCGCGCTGACGGTCAAGCGCCACGACCGCTGCGTGCCCGGGGTCAGTGCCGACTATGTCGGCGTCGAAGTGCCGGACCGCTACGTGTTCGGCTTCGGCATGGACGTCAACGAGGCCCTGCGCAACCTGCCGGCGATCTACGCGATGAAGGAGTAAGCGGCCAGGCGAGCCAGCCTCGCCTGCGTCGCTGCCGTTTCCCGCTGCCGGCGCGCGTCGCCAGCGCAGGCGTTCCCTTTCGTTCGAGGATCCGCATTGGACAACATCGCACTGGCCGTCATCGGCGGCACCGGCGTCTACAAGCTCGCACAGTTGGACGACGTGCAGACCCACGAGGTCGAGACGCGCTACGGCGCGCCTTCCGGCCCGGTGCGGGTCGGCACGCTGCTCGGCCACCGCGTCGCCTTCCTGGCCCGCCACGGCGAAGGCCATTCGCTGCCGCCGCACAAGATCAACTATCGCGCCAACCTTGCTGCGTTGCAGCAGATCGGCGCCACGCGCGTGCTCGCGTTGAACACGGTGGGCGGCATCACCGAGCGCTTCGGCCCGCGCGTGCTGGCCTGCCCGGACCAGTTGATCGACTACACCTGGGGGCGCATCTCCACCCTGTGCGAAGAGCCGGGCAGCGAGGTGTTGCACGTGGATTTCGGTCATCCGTATTCGCCGCTGCTGCGCAGCAAGATCCTCGCCGCCGCGCGCGTCACCGGCACCGCGCTTGTGGACGGTGGCTGTTACGCCGCCACGCAGGGGCCGCGCCTGGAAACCATCGCCGAGATCGCGCGGCTGCGCCGCGACGGTTGCGACCTGGTCGGCATGACCGGCATGCCGGAAGCCGGGTTGGCGCGCGAGCTGGGCCTGGACTACGCCTGCCTGGCGATCGTGGCGAACTGGGCGGCCGGCTGCGGCGACGCCGAGGAAATCACCCTGGCCGAGGTGCTGGCCAATGTCGAGGCGGCCTCGGTCGGGCTGCCGGAGCTGGTGGGGGAACTGGCGCGCGGGTGATTGTCTTCGCTGCGCAAGCTTTGCATACTCCGCCGGTGCGGCTGCCGCACAACCACCACCCATTCACTGCAAAAGGTCTCGCATCACCATGCCGAACGGTACCGTCAAGTGGTTCAACGACGCCAAGGGATTTGGTTTTATTTCTCCGGAAGACGGTAGCGCCGATGTGTTCGCGCACTTCTCCGCGATCAACTCCAAGGGCTTCCGCAGCCTGCAGGAAGGACAGCGTGTCAGCTACGACGTGACCCAGGGTCCGAAGGGCGCGCAAGCCTCGAATATCACGCCGGTCGAGTAAGCGCGCGCGTTGACTCGGTTGTGCCTTGAACCCCGCTTCGGCGGGGTTTTTTATGGGAGACGCCGTGGTGTCGGCGTCGGCAGGCGGTGCAGGCAATGACGCAAGGATTGCAGATCGGGATCGTGGGGTATGGCACCGCAGGCCAGGCACTGGCGCTGCTGCTGGCGCGCGACGGGCACCGCGTGCAGGTGTTCGAGCGCGCCGCCGAGCCCGGGCCGGTCGGCGCCGGTTTCCTGCTGCAGCCGACCGGCCTGCAGGTGCTGTGGCGGATCGGCCTGCTCGAGCAGGCCCTGGCCTACGGCGCGCCGGTGCACCGCCTGTACGGCGAGACCCCGTGCGGGCGCGCGGTGATGGACATGCGCTACCACGACCTGGAGGCGCGCCTGTTCGGGCTGGGCATGCAGCGCGGCGCCTTGTTCGCCCTGCTGGCGCAGGCCTGGGACGGCTACGCCACGCTGCAGCGCGATACGCGCATCGTCGCCATCGACGACACGCTGCGCCGGGTGCAGGACCAGCACGGCCGCTGGCACGGGCCATTCGACCTGGTGATCGCGTGCGACGGCTCGGCCTCGGCGCTGCGCGCGCAGGTGCAGGCGACGCGGCTGGACCGGATGTATCCGTGGGGCGCGCTGTGGTGCCTGCTGCCGCGCGGCGACTGGGCCTTCCCCGACGAACTGCGCCAGCGCTACGTGGCCGCGCGCAAGATGATCGGCCTGCTGCCGGTGGGCACCCGCCCAGGCGATGCCGAGCCCCGGGTGAGTTTCTTCTGGAGCCTGCCGACCGCCGAGTTCGATGCCTGGCAGGCGCGCGGTGTGCAGCCGTGGCTGGAGGAGATCGCGCAGCTGTGGCCGCAGGCGCGCGAACGCCTGGCGCAGATCGACGCACCGGCGCAACTGGCGCGGGCCAGCTACCGCGATGCGGTGCAGCGGCACTGGTACCGAGGCCGCCTGGTGCTGGCCGGCGACGCGGCGCATGCGATGAGCCCGCAACTGGGGCAGGGCGTCAACATGGCGCTGATGGATGCCTGGGCATTGAGCGAGAGCCTGCGCACCGCGCCGGACATCGACGCGGCGCTGGCGCGCTACCAGGCGCAGCGCCAGGCGCACGTGGCGGTGTACCAGTTCTGGAGCCGCTGGCTGACCCCGCTGTTCCAGTCCGAGCGCGACGTGGTGGCGCGGCTGCGCGATGTGGGCATGCTGCCGGCCGGGCGCATGCCGGGGGGCCGCGGACACATGCTGCGCGTGCTCAGCGGCACCCAGCACGGCTGGTTCGGCAAGCTGCCGCTGGCGCCGGAGTTTCTCGAAGCGTTGCAGGACGCGGTGGCGCGGCGCGTGGCGCTGCCGTAGGCGGCGAGATCGCGGACGCAGGTGGACGCGGGCTTGGGTGATTCGTCGTGGCGACGGCGCGTGCAGAGCGCAACGCGGCGAGCGCGGTCCGACGGCGATGTTCTGTGTTTGCACTTGCAACATTGTCGTGCCGCGATTCGCCAATCTTGTGTGGGAGGGGCTTCAGCCCCGACACCCTTCAGTTGGTCGCGTCGGGACTGCAGTCCCTCCCACGCTAAGGCAGTGCACTTGTTGCTTTGATCGCGGTCATGGGCTGCCCGGCGTTACACCGACGCTTCCTCCGGCACGGTGCCAAGCACTCGCGCAATGCATTGCGACTGCACTGTGGGAGGGGCTTCAGCCCCGACACCCTTCAGTTGGTCGCGTCGGGACTGAAGTCCCTCCCACATTAGGGCATTGCACTTGTTGCCTTGATCGCGGTCATGGGCTGCCCGGCGTTACGCCGACGCTTCCTCCGGCACGGTGCCAAGCACTCGCGCAATGCATTGCGACTGCACTGTGGGAGGGGCTGCAGCCCCGACGCCCTTCAGTTGTCGCGTCGGGACTGAAGTCCCTCCCACACTAGGGCAGTGCACTTGTTGCCTTGATCGCGGTCATGGGCTGCCCGGCGTTACGCCGACGCTTCCTCCGGCACGGTGCCAAGCACTCGCGCAATGCATTGCGACTGCACTGTGGGAGGGGCTTCAGCCCCGACACCCTTCAGTTGGTCGCGTCGGGACTGCAGCCCCTCCCACACTAGGCTGTATCGACATTCAGCGGTATTTTGGGGGGATGTCGAAGACCATCACGTCGCGGCCCAGCCGCTATGAATTGACCCAGAGCCAATGGGAGCGGATCGAAGACTTGCTTCCAGGCAAAGCCAGTGACCCGGGCCGCACAGCAGCGGACAACCGGACTTTCGTCAATGGCGTGCTGTGGGTGTTGCGCTCCGGCGCACGCTGGAGTGATCTGCCGCCGCGCTACGGGGCCTACAAAAGCGTGCACAAACGCTTTACCCGTTGGGCCGCCAAGGGCGTCTGGGAGCGGATTTTCCAGAGCCTGACTCGGGCTCGAGACAACGAGTACCTGATGATCGATAGCAGCATCGTCCGGGCGCATGCACAAGCGGCGACCGGAAAAGGGGGGCTTCGGACTCGGCTCTGGGGCGCTCCCGAGGAGGCCTGAGCACAAAGATCCACTTGGCCGTGGACAGCCAGGGCCGGCCGGTGCGGGTCGTGCTGACAGGTGGGCAGCGTAACGACATCACGCAAGCGCGCGCCTTGTTGGCCGGGTTCAAGCCGAAATATGTGCTGGCCGACAAGGGTTATGACAGTCGGGAACTGGTGGCGTTGATTAGGTCACGAGGCGCCAAGGCGGTGATCCCTCCACGCAGTTGCCAGCGGCCGCGCCGCTACGACAAAGCACGCTACCGGTTACGCAATCGCATCGAACGTTGCTTCGCCAAGCTCAAGCAGTTCCGCCGTATCGCCACGCGCTTCGATCGCAAGCCAACTCATTTCTTGGCTTTCCTGTATCTGGCCTCTATCCCAATGTGGCTGAAATGAATGTCGATACAGCCTAGGGCAGTGCACTTGTTGCTTTGATCGCGGTCATGGGCTGCCCGGCGTTACGCCGACGCTTCCTCCGGCACGGCGCCAAGTACTCGCGCAATGCATTGCGACTGCACTGTGGGAGGGGCTTCAGACCCGACACCCTTCAGTTGGTCGCGTCGGGACTGCAGTCCCTCCCACAGCACGGCATCGCACTGGCCACTTCGGTTGCAGTCACGACCAGTCGCCACCCCCGCTCGACCTACGCCGTCGCCACCGGCAGCGCCAAGGCCGCGCCTTCGACGCAGGCGACCAGGCGCTCGCCCGGCGCCAGGACCGGGGCGACGCCGGCGGTGAAGTGCGAGAACGCCGGCAGCACGGTCATGCCGTCGCGCAGCCAGAACGCCGGCCAGCGCGGGCGAAGGCCCGGCAGTTTGGCCAGCGGGTGCAAATGTCCGCACAGCACATGGCGCTGCGCATCCGTCACCGGATCGTGACGCAACACGAACGGGCCGTCTTCCACCTGCGTGCCAAGCGGCGCGATGTCCAGCCCGGCGCCGGCCAGGGCGCGGTCGTGGTTGCCGGCGATCGCCGCCACGCGCAGTTGCGGATGCTGCGCGCGCCAGGCATGCCACTGGCGTTGCCAGTCGGCATCGGGTGCGGCGCCGTGCAGCACGTCGCCGAGGATCCACAGTTCCGCCGCGTCCTGCGCCTGCAGCAGGGCCGACAGCCGCGCCAGGTCGAGCGCGGTGCCGCCGCGCGGCAGGCCGATGCCGGCGCGGCGGAAGACGTCGGCCTTGCCCAGGTGCAGGTCGGCGATCAGCAGCCGTCGCCGCGCCGGCCAGTACAGCGTGCGGTCGCCGAGCAGGCGCATCGGTTCGCCGGCCAGCAGCCAATCCAGTTCAGCGCGCATGGCGCTGCTCCAGTTGCGCCGCCGCGCGCATCACCCGCGCCTTCCAGTCCTCGGTGCTGAGCTGGCCGCGGATGCTCTCGGCCCACAGCGGGAACGCCAGCGGGGTGAGGCTGCGCGGGCTGTGCAGCGCCAGCTCACGCGCGGCGCAATCGTCCAGGGTGGCGGCGAGCCGGGTCAGTTCCATCTCGCCCTGCAACACCTCGCGCTCGGCCTGCGCCAGCAGCAGGTGCTCGGGATCGAAGCGGCTCAGCACGTCGTACAGCAGGCCGCTGGAGGCCTGCAGCTGGCGCAGGCTGCGCGGCAGGCGGCCGGGCAGGCTGGGCGGCAACAGGCCGGCGACGCGGGCGATCTCGCGGAACTGGCGCCGCGCCAGTTCGCCCAGGTTGAGGCTCTCGCGCAGATCCTCGAACAACTGCGCCGGACTCAGCAGTTCGCGCAGCAGTGCCGCATCGATCGGCGCGTCCTCCGCCGGCGACAGCACGAAGCCATAGTCGTTGGCGGCGAAGCTGAAGGTATTGCGCTGCCGCCGGCCCCAGCGCAGCGCCAGCAGCGCGGCCAGGCCTTCGTGCACCTGGCGGCCGGCGAACGGATACACGAACAGGTGCTGGCCGTCGCGGGCGCGCACGCGCTCGGCCAGCAGCCGCTGCGGCGCCGGCAGAGCCGACAGCGCGCGCTGCAGGCCGAGCAGCGGCGCCAGCGCGCGCAGTTCGGCCTCGCCGCGCGGATCGGCGAATACCGCTTCCACCTCGCGGCCCAGTTCCGAAGACAGCGGCATGCGCCCGCCCATCCATTTCGGCACGCTGCCGTCGCCGCCCTTGGCCAGGCGCACGTAGGCGGTCATGTCCTCCAGTCGCACCAGTTCCAGCAGGCGCCCGGCGAACTGGAAGCGATCGCCGCGGCGCAGACGGCCGACGAACTGCTCCTCCACCGCGCCGAGCCGGCCGCCGCGCAGGAAGCGCACCGCGACGCTGCCGTCGCTGGTGATGGTACCGATCGACAGGCGATGGCGCAGGGCGATGCGACGGTCGTGCACGCGGTACAGGCCGTCTTCGTCCAGCACCACCTTACGGTAGTCCGGATACTGCGCCAGCGCGCGTCCGCCCTGCACGACGAACTCCAGCACCGCCTGCCAGGTCGGCGCATCCAGCATGGCGAAGGCGGCGGTGCCGCGCACTTCGGTGTACAGCGCGTCGGCAGCGAAGCCGCCGCCCAGCGCGCAGGTGATGCAGTGCTGCGCCAGCACGTCCAGCGACAGCCGCGGCGAGCGCCGCGATTCGATGCGGCCATGGGCGATGGCGCGGCGCGCCGCGGCGTATTCGACCAGTTCCAGCGCGTGCGAGGGCACGCACAACATGTGGCCGGCCTCGCCGGGGCGGTGCTTGGCGCGGCCGGCACGCTGCAGCAGCCGCGCCACGCCCTTGGGGCTGCCGATCTGCAGCACCTGATCGACGGCGGGGAAATCCACGCCCAGGTCCAGGCTGGAGGTCGCCACCACGCAGCGCAGGCTGCCGTCGCGCAGGCCCTGCTCGGCCGCGCTGCGCAGCGCTGGGTCCAGCGAGCCGTGGTGCAGCGCCAGGGTGTGCGCTTCTTCCGGCCACACCGAGGTCAGCGCCTGATGCCACAGCTCGGCCTGCGCGCGGGTGTTGGTGAACAGCAGGCTGGTGCGCACCGCGAAGAGTTTTTCCAGCACCCGTGGCAATTGTGCCAGGCCCAGGTGCCCGGCCCAGGGAAAGCGCTCGCCGACCGCGGGTGCCAGCGTCTCCAGGGTCAGGGTGCGCGGCTTGACCCCGGCCACGATCGGCGCCTGCGGCAGGTGCGGCAGCAGCACGTCGCGCGCTTCGTCCAGGTTGCCGAGCGTGGCCGACAGGCCCCAGGTGCGCAGCGTCGGCGCCCAGCCGCGCAGCCGCGCCAGGCACAGCTGCAGCAGCACGCCGCGCTTGTTGCCGAGCAGCTCGTGCCACTCGTCGACGATCACGCAGCGCAGCGTCGCCAGTTGCGGCGCGGTGTCGGGATAGGACAGCAGCAGTGCCAGCGATTCGGGCGTGGTCACCAGCACGTCGAGCTTGCCGCTGCGCGCCAGGCGCTTGTCGCGGGCGCTGGTGTCGCCGGTGCGCAGGCCGATCTGCCAGTCCAGGCCCAGCGCCTGCGCCGGTTCGCGCAGCGCGCGTACCGTGTCGGCGGCGAGCGCGCGCAACGGGGTGATCCACAGCACCTTGAGGTCGCGCTGCGCCTGCCGGCGCGTGCGCGGCGGCGCGACGGTCTTGGCAGTCGCGCTGGCGCCGTTGCCACGGGCGGGCTTCTGTTTGGCGGCGGCCGCCTGCGCCGCGGCCTGCGCACGCAGACCCTCCAACAACGGGCCGCCGAACGCAGCCAGGGTCTTGCCGCTGCCGGTGGGCGTGTGCAGCAGCCCGGAGCCGCCGTCCAGGTACTGCCGCCACAGCGCGCGCTGGAACGGCAGCGGTTGCCAGCCCTGCTGCGCGAACCAGGCGTGCAGCGGCGCATCGGCCGGGCGCCGCCGCGCCGCCGATCCGCTCATCGCGCCAGCGCCTGCAGCGTGGTCAAGCGGTCGGCCTCGGCGAACGGCTTGTCGTGGCGCCAGCGCAGGATGCGCGGGAAGCGCACGGCGATGCCGGACTTGTGCCGGCTGCTGCGATTCACCGCCTCGAAACCGAGCTCGAACACGTGATACGGCGTCACCGCGCGCACCGGGCCGAAGCGCTCGGTGGTGTGCGCGCGGATCCAGCGGTCCAGCGCCAGGATCTCGCTGTCGTCCAGGCCCGAGTAGGCCTTGGCCACCGGCACCAGTTGCTCGCCGTCCCACAGGCCGAAGGTGTAGTCGGTGTACAGCGTGCTGCGCCGGCCGTGGCCCGCTTGCGCGTACAGCAGCACCGCATCGATGGTCAGCGGCGCCACCTTCCATTTCCACCAGTCGCCGCGACGGCGCCCGGACTGGTAGGGCGACGTCGCACGCTTGAGCATCAAGCCTTCCACGCCGCGCGTGCGCGCATCCTCGCGCAGCGTTGCCGCCTGCTCCCACGTCGTGGCGTGCACCTGCGGCGACAGCGTGAGGCGCGGATCGGCGTGCGCCTCCAGCAAGGCCTGCAGTTGCGCGCGGCGCTGCTGCAGCGGCTGCTCGCGCAGGTCCTGGCCGTCCAGTTCCAGCAGGTCGTAGGCGAGCACCCGCGCCGGCGTGTCGGCCAGGGTCTTTGCACCGGGCTTGCGCCGCTGGATGCGGGTCTGCAGCGCGGTGAACGGCAGCGGCGCGGGCTCGCCTTCGCGCCAGACCAGCAGTTCGCCATCGATCACCGCATCGTGCGGTAACGTCGCCGCCGCCGCCTCGATCTCCGGGAAGCGCCCGTCCAGGCGTTCCTCGCCACGCGACCACAACGCCACCTCGCCGTCGCGGCGGATCAGTTGCAGGCGGATGCCGTCCCATTTCCATTCCAGCAGCCAATCGTCGAGGGCACCGAGCGTGGCGGCCTCGGCTTCCAGCGGCGAGGCCAGGAAGAACGGGTAGGGCTGCTGGCGGTCGCTGGGCAGCACCTCGTCGGACAGCAACTGCTCCAGCGCCTGCGGCGTCGGCGACCAGGCGCCGAGCATGCGCTGGGCGATGCGTGCGATGTCGATCCCCGACATCGCCGCCAGCGCCTGCTGCACCAGCCGCTGCGAGACGCCCACGCGCAGCGCTCCGGTCAGCAGCTTGTTGAACAGCAGGCGTTCGTCGAAGGCCAGGCTGCGCCAGCCCGCCACCACCGCGGCGCGGCGCGCGGCCTCGTCCTGTGCGGCCACCGGCAGCAGGCGTTCCTCGATCCAGTCGCGCAGGGGGGCGGGGTCGGGGGTTTCCGCCGGATCGTCGAGCAGCAGGGTCAGGGTTTCGGCCAGATCGCCGACGTGGTCGTAGCTGTCGTCCACCAGCCAGCCGGGCAGGCCGCTTTCCTCCGCGATCCATTCGCGCAGTTCGCGGGTGTTGGCGATACGACGCAGCTTGCCGCCGCTGAGCAACCAGATCGCCCAGGCCGCGTCGGCCGGCGGCGCCTGCTCGAAGTACGCCACCAGCGCGGCGCGCTTGTCCAGCGTCGCGGTGCTCTGGTCCAGTTGCCGGTACAGCGCGGCGAAGCGCTTCATTCCTCGCCACCGTAGTCGGTACGGAACGCCTCGGCGGCCACACCGCGTTCATTGAGCGCGCGGATGATCGCGTCGGTGTTGCCGTGGGTCGCAATTACGCGCCGCGCTCCGGTCTCGTCGATGGTGCGCAGCAGGTCGGGCCAGTCGGCATGGTCGGAGACCACGAAGCCGCGGTCGTAGTTGCGCCGGCGGCGGTTGCCGCGCAGCCGCATCCAGCCCGAGGCGAAGCCGAGTTGCGCATGGCGGAAGCGGCGCAGCCACGGGCTGCCGGCGGCCGACGGCGGCGCCAGCACCAACTGCCCGGCGTAGTCGGCGCGCTTGTCCAGTTCGGACACGGTGCGCGTGTCCAGCATCGCCACGCCGGCCTCGCGATACACCGCCACGCCGGCCGCCACCGCGCCGTGCAGCAGCGCCGGCTGGTCGTCCCACGGCTGCAATTCGGCGAGCACGCGCTGCGCCTTGCCCAGCGCGTAACAGAACAGCACCGCCGCTTCGCCGCGCGCGCCGCACTCGCGGCGCCAGGCGACGATCTCGCGCGCCACCGCGCTGGTGTCCGGCCACCGGTACACCGGCAGGGCGAAGGTGGCCTCGGTGATGAAAGTGTCGCAGCGCACCACCTCGAACGGCGCGCAGGTCGGATCGGGCTGGCGCTTGTAGTCGCCCGAGGCGACCCAGACCTCGCCATCCACTTCGATGCGTACCTGCGCCGAGCCGAGCACGTGGCCGGCCGGATGCAGCGACACCTGCGCGCGGCCGAGCGTGAAACGGGTGCCGTAGTCGTAGGCGCGATAGGCCTGCTCGCCCAGCCGCCAGCGCAGGATCGGCAGGCCGGCGGCGGCGCAGTGGTATTCGCCCATGCCCGAGCGCGCGTGGTCGCCGTGGCCGTGGGTGATGACCGCGCGCGGCACCGGCCGCCAGGGATCGATATGGAAATCGCCGGCGGGGCAGTACAGCCCTTCCGGGCGCAGCACCACCAGGTCCTGGGAAGCGGCATTCGGCATGGGCGCCACTGTGTCCAAGCCGGTGTGCAGGAGATGAGAATCCGCCCCGCGCGTTCGCGGCGACGCGACGGATCGGCCACAATGCGTGCAGCGCTTCTGGGAGGGAGATGCATGCACAGGGACCTGCCGGCGTTCGCCACGCATACGGTCGACAATCAGCCGCCGCCGTTCGAACCGCGCGATCTTTGGGCCGACGACGCGGCGCTGCGTGAGGCCTGCGCACGCGAGGGCGCGGACGGCTTCGCGGCGACGCTGGCGCAGTACGGCGTGCTGGCCGGCGATGCGCTATATCGGCTCGGCTTCGACGCCAACCGCGACCGTCCGCGGCTGCGCACGCACGATCGCTACGGCCACCGCATCGACACGGTCGAGTTTCACCCGGCCTATCACCAGTTGCTGGACGCGGCCAAGCGCCATGGCGTGGCCGGGCTGTCCTGGCACAGCCCGCAGCCGGGCGCGCATGTGGCGCGTGCGGCGCTGAGCTACCTGCACCACCAGGCCGAAGCCGGCACCAGTTGCCCGCTGACCATGACCCATGCCGCGGTCGCGGTGTTGCGCCAGGACCCAGCCTTGCGCGAATGGGCCGACAAGGCCGCCGCGCCGCACTACGACCCGCGCGACGTGCCGATCGCCGACAAGGCCGGCATCACCCTGGGCATGGGCATGACCGAGAAACAGGGCGGCTCGGATGTGCGCCGCAATGCCACCGTCGCCACGCCGCTGGACGGTGCCGGCGCGTACAGCCTGGTCGGGCACAAGTGGTTCTTCTCCGCACCGATGTCCGACGGCTTCTTGGTGCTGGCGCAGGCGCCGGGCGGCCTGACCTGCTTCCTGCTGCCACGGCGCCTGCCCGATGGGCGGCTCAACGCGCTGCGGCTGATGCGGCTGAAGGACAAGCTGGGCGACTGGTCCAACGCGTCCAGCGAAGTCGAGTTCGCCGGTGCCTGGGCGCAGCGCGTCGGCGAGGAAGGGCGGGGTGTGGCGCGGATCATCGGCATGGTGATGCTGACCCGGCTCGACTGCATGCTCGCCGCCGCCGCGCAGATGCGCATGGCGCTCGCCCAGGCGCTGCACCACGCGCGGCATCGCATCGCGTTCGGCAAGCGCCTGGTCGAGCAGCCGCTGATGCGCAACGTGCTGGCCGATCTGGCCCTGGAATCGGAAGCCGCCACCGCGTTCGCGCTGCGGGTGGCGCGCGCGGTGGATGCGGCCGACGCCGATGCGTCGGAAGCGGCGTTCGCGCGCATCGCCACCGCGCTGGGCAAGTACTGGCTGTGCAAGCGCGCGCCGGCCTTCGTCAACGAGGCGCAGGAATGCCTGGGCGGTGCCGGCTACGTCGAGGAGTCGATCCTGCCGCGGCTGTACCGGCAGGCGCCGCTGAATTCGATCTGGGAGGGGAGCGGCAACATCCAGTGCCTGGACGTGCTGCGCGCGCTGGCGCGCGAACCGGCCAGCGCGGCCGCGGTGCTGGCGGAGCTGCAGACCGCGGCCGGCGCCGACCCGGCCTACGACGCGGCGCTGGACGCACTGCGCGCGTCGCTGTCCGGCAACGCCGAAGTGGACGAGTACAGCGCACGGCGCCTGGCCGAACGCATCGCACTGGCCTTGCAGGCCGCGCTCCTGCTGCGCAGCGGCAGTCCGGCCGCCACTGTGTTCGTGCAAAGCCGACTGGCCGGCGCGCATGGACTGGCGTTTGGCACGCTGGAGCCGGGTGTGCCGGTCGAGGAACTGCTGATGCGTGCGTTGCCGTAGGCGTGTGGTATGGCGACGCACCGCGCCGTCGCCAAGTGGGAAATGAGTGGGCCGGCACTTCCTTCTCCCTCCGGGAGAAGGTGCCCCGAAGGGGCGGATGAGGGTACGGCAGCCAGCCTAGTCAGGCAGCAAGTGCAGCGATCACCGGCGACGCGCGGCCGTACCCTCACCCCAACCCCTCTCCCGGTGGGAGAGGGGCTGCACTTCTGGGCGCCGGTGTACCGCATTGCAGCCCGTTGCGTCTTCATGCGCTGAAAAAGGATGCGGGCCAGCACTTCCTTCTCCCTTCGGGAGAAGGTGCCCCGAAGGGGCGGATGAGGGTTCGGCCGCTCACGTAGCCAGGCGACAAGTGCAGCGATCACCGGCGTCGCGCGACCGTACCCTCACCCCAACCCCTCTCCCGGTGGGAGAGGGGCTGCACTTCCGGCGTCGGTGTGCCGCATTGCAGCCCGTTGCGTCTTCATGCGCTGAAAAAGGAAGCGGGCCAGCACTTCCTTCTCCCACCGGGAGAAGGTGCCCCGAAGGGGCGGATGAGGGTACGGCAGCCAGCGTCGCCATGCAGCAAGTGCGGCGGTCACAGGCGGCGAACGGTCATACCCTCACCCCAACCCCTCTCCTGGTGGGAGAGGGGCTAGGCTCTTACGAATCCCCAATCCCCAATCCCAGCGCCTCAGGCGCTAATGCCTCCCGCGCTTCCCACCCCGCACCGGCGTCGCCTCGACCGAGAGCGTGAAACTGCGCTCCTCGCCGTCGAGCATGGCGCCGACGCCGACCAACTGGCGCTTGATCTCTTCGCCGCGGCCGTTGCGGATGCTGACCAACACGGTGTATTCCCAGGCGCTGCCGTCGTCCGGGTGGCGGATGCTGCCCTCCACCCGCAGCGGCACCAGCGCCGATGGCGCCGACTGCTGCAGCACCGCCGAATCGAAGCGCAGATGATGCTTGCACGCCGGGCAGACGCTGGCGCTTTCGAGGATGGTGGCCTTGCAGTGCGGGCAGGTCCGGGTCGCCCCCGGACTGCCGGGACGCGGGCTGCTCATGCGCCGGCGTCGGACTCCGCGGGCTTGCCGCCCTTGCGGGCATGTTTGTCGTCGTCCCAGCCGAAGTCGGCCTGGCCGCGCATGCGCGAGCCGGCGGCCACGGTCAGCGAGCCGGCCTTGACGTCGCCGATCAGCGCGCCGGACGCAAGCAGCTCCACCCGCGAGGCCGATTCGATGTTGCCTTCCAGCTCGCCGGCGATCACCACCTTGTCGGCACGCACGCCGCCGCTGAGCTTGGCGCCGGTCTCGATGGTGAGGTCGCCCTGCACGTTGACGTCGCCCTTGAACTTGCCGGCGATGCGGATGTGCCCGGTGCCCTCGATCTTGCCTTCGATGCTGATGTCGGCGGCGATCAGCGATTCCTTCGCGGCGGGTGCCGGCGCAGGGGCGCGGGCGGCAGGGGCGGCGGCGGCGACCGCGGCGAGCGGTTCGCCTGGGGCGGCATCGCCCGCCGGGCGCGGCTCCGGCGGCAACGCGCCGTTGCCGGGAACGGGCGGCAGGCCATCCTTGCGCGCAGGACCCTGGTCTTTCCAGATGGACATGGGCTGTCGTCTCCAGTCGGGGGAAGCGCGACTATCGCCGCTCTATCGCGTCGGTTTTGTGACGCTTTCTTCAAAACGGCGGCCCGACTGCGACCGCCGCCGGTTCAGCCCATGCCGTCCAGCGTCGGGTCGTAGGCCTGCACCTGGTTGCGGCCGCAGCGCTTGGCCCGGTACAGCGCCGCATCGGCCTTGCGCAGCAGGGTGGTGGCGACCACGCCGTCGCGCGCATAGCTGGCCACGCCGATCGACATGGTCACC
Organism: Xanthomonas sp. LF02-5; assembly: GCF_034105325.1. Taxonomy (NCBI): domain Bacteria; kingdom Pseudomonadati; phylum Pseudomonadota; class Gammaproteobacteria; order Lysobacterales; family Lysobacteraceae; genus Xanthomonas; species Xanthomonas sp. LF02-5. Next base: position 899,382 of record NZ_JAXGGF010000001.1, read on the forward strand.
GCCGGCAGCGCCTTGCCGTCCACGGTCGCGCTCAATTGCTGGGCGGCGCTGCGGATCTGTTCGGCGATGGCCTGCGCCTGTTCCGGCCCGGTCTCCGGCAGGATCACCGTGAACTCCTCACCGCCGTAGCGGCAGGCGATGTCCTCGCCGCGCAGCCGCGTCGACAGCATCTGCCCGACCGCGGCCAGCAGGGCGTCGCCGCCGCCGTGGCCGTGCAGGTCGTTGAACTGCTTGAAGTGGTCCACGTCCAGCATCAGCAGCGACAGCGGCATCTGCCGGCGTCCGCAGCGGGCCAGTTCGTGGTTGAGCGATTCTTCCAGGTAGCGCCGGTTGAACAGGCCGGTGAGCGGGTCGCGGATCGACTGCAGACGCAGCGACTCGCGCAGGCGCAGGTTGCTCAACGCCAGCGACAGCTGCTCGGCGGCGGCCTCGGCGATGGCGATGCGCGGCAGCGGACCGGTGCCGCGCCCGGCCAGGAACACGAAGCCCAATTGCGTGCCCTGCGCGGACAGCGGGATGCAGGCGGTGCTGGCACCGGCCGCGTACGGATCCTCGCGCAGATGCGCGCAGGCCGAGTCGTGGCCCTGCGCATGCACGAAGTGGCTCTTGTCGCGGCGCAAGGCCCAGCAGTCCTGCGGCGCTACGGCCGGCTCGCTGCCGACCGGCGGCTCGCCCCAACTGACGATCTCCTCGGCGCGGTCGCGCGAGGCGCGCAGCAGATAGACGCTGCCGCCGGTGTCGGGCATCAGCGCGGCGAGCAGGCGTGCGGTCACCGTCAGTGCCTCGGCCGGCTCCACGCAGCTCTGCAGCAGGCCGGTATAGCGGCTGAGCGCGTTGAGGTCGGCACTGGTGCGCTCCAGCTCGGTGATGCTGGCTTCCATCTTCTCGTTGGCGACCGAGGCGGCCTGCTCGGCGTTGCTGCGGTTGCGCAGTTCGCGCAGCAGTAGCGCGTACACCACGCCGACGCTGCCCAGGCCGAACGGGATGCCGGCCAGGGCGAGCACCAGCAGCATGTCGGCGCTGCGCTGGTTGGAGGTGTCGCGGCTCTGCAGCAGTTGCAGTTCCACGTCGGTCATCTGCTGCACTTGGTCGCGGATCGCGCTGGAGCTCTGGTACACGCTGGGCGCCATCGCCTGCCGCAGCGCCTGCAGGCCGTCGCGCTGGTACACCGCGAGCATCTCCCGCATCTGCCGCAGGCGCGTGTCCATCGACTGCTGCAGCACCTGGATGTTGGCGATTTGCACGGGATTGTCGGAAACCAGCTTGCGCAGCTGCGCCAACTGCCGCGGCACGCGTTCGGCGCTGTCGTAGTAGAGGCTCAGATAGGCCTGGTTGTCGGTCAACTCGTAGCCGCGCAACGAGGATTCGGTCATCAGCAAGGTGGATTGCACCTCGTCGATGTTGCGCAGCACTTCGTGGGTATGCGCGACGCGTGCGGCGTCGGAGATCGCGCGTTGTGCGCCGTAGAACACGCCGGCGCCGATCAGCACGAAGACCGCGGCGGAGAACAGCAGGGCTAGACGGGTCCTGGCCCGCACACGTTGGAGAATCGGCATCGCAAAAGTCTACTGTGACGCCGCAAACGCCTTGGACCGGCGTCACAAAAGACGCCCTGCCGGCACAGCGCGCGGCACGCGCTGCGCGGCAGCGGCCGCCCCCGCATGCACGGGGACGGCCAATGCCTCAATGCTGCTCGCGGTCGCCGTTGTGCGGATCTTCGTTGGCGTTCTCGCGTGCCTTGTCGGCGACTTTCTGCGCCGCATTCGCCGTGGCCTCGCTGGCATCGGCCGCCATCTCCTTGGCTGCGGCCGAGGCATCCTTGACGGCATCGGAGTTGGCCGCACGGTGCGCGGCATCGCGCGCGTCGGCGGCGACCTCGCGCCCGGCCTGCGCGACCTGGCCGGCGGCTTCCTTGGCCGCTTCGCCGGTCTGTTCGGCAGCGACCTTGGCGTCGCGTTGTGCCTGCTGCGATTCGGGACCCTGGCAGCCGGCCAGTGCGAGGGCGCCCAGCAGGGCCACGATCGGGGTCTTGTTCATGCGGCTTCTCCGTCCACGGGTGGGTGACGCGGCGCAGCCTAGGCGGACGCGCATGCAGCCTGCGTCAAGGCGGAGCGGGGGCGCGGGGCAGTGTTCAGGAAGGCGCTGTCGCTGGTGGGGGAGGCGCCGTGGGGTGGGAGCCAGGCACTGCGATGCGCGCGGCTGCCGTCGCATGCGGGCCATGCGGATGTGCGGCGTCGGCGCGTACGCGCCGCACGTGCATGGCGCGTGGCAGCGGTGCGCATCGACCGCATCGCTCGCCGCGGGCGGCGGTGCGGCGCGTCGTGCGGGTCATGCGTCGCGCTTGCATGCCCGCTACGCGTGGACGACGCAATGGGGCGGACGAATTCTGTGTGCGGGGACGCACGCTTGCGAGGCGAAGTCAGCGGCGGACGACGGCGCGGCATTCGCGCGAGGCGAACATGCATGCGTCGTCACCCACGCCGCCCTCCGGGAACTCGCTGTGCCGGCACGCTGGTGGCGCCGTTGCCGGGCTGCCCGGCAAACGCCAGGCAAAGAAAAAGCCGCTGGCGGACCAGCGGCTCTTTCAGGACTGCAAAAAGCGAGAAGTGATTACTTCTTGGCTTCCTGAGCAGCGTCCTTCGCCTTGTCGGCGGTGTCTTCCGCAGCCTTGGCGGTGTCGGCAGCCTTGTCGGCAGCGGCATCGGTCGGGGCAGCGGCGGCAGCGGCCGAAGCGTCGGCAGCGGTGTTGGCGGCGGTCGCGGCGGTGTCGGCAGCGGCCTGAGCGGCGTCGGCGGTCGGGGCGCCGGCGGCAGCCGACTGGTCGGCAGCAGCCTGCGCGTCGGTGGCGGCTTCGTTAGCCGAAGCGGCGGCGTCCTGGGCCTGCTCCTGCTTCGAGCACGCGGCCAGGGCCAGGCCCAGGGCCATTGCGATCAGCAGCTTGTTGATGCTCATTGTGTCTATCCTCGTCGTTTAGTTAGGCAACGCGCGAATGCGCGCCCTCAACATGATGACAAGCCAAAGTCGGCTGTCAAGCGCACGCGCATTCATTTTTGTGTTTCAGGGGTTAATTCCAATCAAATCAATTCGATGGCGGCCGCTGTCGCTTCGCCACCGCCGATGCACAGCGTCGCGATTCCGCGGCGGCCGCCACGGCTGCGCAACGCATTTAGCAATGTCACCAGCAGCCGCGCACCGGAGGCGCCGATCGGATGGCCGAGCGCGCAGGCGCCGCCATGGACGTTGACCTTGGCGTGGTCCAGGCCCAGTTCCTTGATCGGCACCATCGCCACCACGGCGAAGGCTTCGTTGATCTCGAACAGGTCGACGTCGTCCAGGCTCCAGCCGACCTGGTCAAGCAGCTTGCGGATCGCGCCCACCGGCGCGGTGGTGAACCATTCCGGCGCCTGCGAGAAGGTCGCATGGCCGACGATTCGCGCCAGCGGCGCGACGCCGCGGCGGGCGGCCTCGTCGGCGCCCAGCAGCACCAGCGCGGCGGCGCCGTCGGAGATGCTCGAGGAGCTGGCCGCGGTGACCGTGCCGTCCTTCTTGAACGCCGGCTTCAGCGCCGGGATCTTGGTCATGTCGGACTTGCCCGGCTGCTCGTCGCTGTCGACCCGTACCTCGCCCTTGCGGGTGGCCACGGCGACCGGGACGATCTCGTCGGAGAAGGCGCCATCGCGCTGCGCGGCCTGCGCGCGGTTCACCGATTCGATCGCGAACGCGTCCTGGTCCTGGCGGCTGAAGCCGAACTTCTCCGCGGTGGCCTCGCCGAACACGCCCATCGCCTGGCCGTCGTCGGGATTGGTCAGGCCGTCCCAGGCCATGTGGTCGACCGCCTGGAAGTTGCCGTAGCGGTTGCCGGTACGCGAGTTCGGCAGCAGGTGCGGCGCGTTGCTCATCGACTCCATGCCGCCGGCGACGACGATGCTGGCCGAACCGGCCTTGATCAGATCGTGTCCCAGCATCACTGCCTTCATGCCCGAGCCGCAGACCTTGTTGATGGTGGTGGCGCCGGTGCCGTCGGGCACACCTGCCGCGCGCGCGGCCTGACGTGCCGGGGCCTGGCCGAGGTTGGCCGGCAGCACGCAGCCCATGATGACTTCGGAAACGTCCGCGGCGGGGATGCCGGACTGCTCCAGCGCGGCGCGGATGGCCGCGGCGCCCAGCGTCGGCGTGGGCACGCCGTTGAACTGGCCCAGGAACGCGCCGATGGCGGTGCGCTTGGCCGCGGCGATGACGATCTCGGTCATGGCAAACCCTTACGAAAGTGGTGTGCCGATTATCGGCCGCGGCGCGGGTTCTGCCAATTGCGTCCACTGCCGGGCCAGTCCTATGGTTTGCATTCCAGTGTAGATTTGACGTAGTTCAGCGCCGTCGTCGGCGGCCGCTAACGGGGGCAACACCGGCCGTATGGCCGGCAGACGACATTTGAGGGGAAGGACATGCGGGCATTGATGGCACGGTCGCTATTGGCGGCCGCGGTAGCGGTTGCGCTCACCTCGTGCGGTGGCGGCGGTGGCGGTGGCGGCAATCTGACCCATGGCAGTCCGCCACCGACCTCGCCGCCTCCGCCCCCACCACCGCCGCCGCCTCCGCCGCCGCCGACGTCTCCACCTCCGACCTCGCCGCCGCCGCCCCAGCCGGCGTTCGACGCGCACCTGACCCTGACCAATACGCTGGCCGCGCACAACGCCGGCTACGACGGCAGCGGTTACCGCATCGGCGTGGTCGACACCGGCGTCAACCGCAACCATCCGGCCCTGGCCGGGCGGGTGGTGTCGAATCTGATCTACGTCGATCCGAGCCAGAACAACACCAAGGTCGACGACGTCGACGGCCACGGCACCACCGTGGCGCAGCTGGCGGCAGGCAAGTCGGTCGGGCAGTGGCCGGGCGGCATCGCGCCGGGCGCGCAGATCGTGTCCGCGCGCATCATTTCCGACACGCCGCCCAAGGACGACGGCAGCGGCAGCGGCAACCAGGTCAGCGGCGGACTGGGCCTGACCCAGGTGCACCAGGACCTGATCAATGCCGGCGTCAAGGTGATGAACAACTCGTGGGGCGGCATCTACTGGACCGACCTGAACTCGACCAATGCCATCGCCGCCGAGTACCGTCCGTTCGTGCTCGGCAACGGTGGCCTGGTGGTGTTCGCCGCCGGCAACGAATCCAAGGCCACGCCCTCGGACATCGCTTCGCTGCCCAGCAAGGCCGGCCCCAACGGCACCCTGCCGGCGGCGGACCTGGAGCGCGGCTGGCTGGTGGTGGCGGCAACCGATTCGAGCACCGGCACGCAACTGGCCTCGTACTCCAACGCCTGCGGCGCGGCGATGCGCTACTGCCTGGTCGCGCCCGGCACCGAGGTGTTCGTCGATCCCAAGGCGACCACCTCCACCAGCAACCCCGACTACTACTACGGCAGCGGCACCTCGTTCGCGGCGCCGCTGGTGTCCGGCGCGGCGGCGCTGGTCTGGCAGGCCTTCCCGTACTTCACCAACGACCTGGTCCGGCAGACCCTGCTCGGCACCGCCACCGACCTGGGCACGCCCGGCGTGGACGCGACCTTCGGCTACGGCCTGCTCAATGTCGGCAAGGCGGTGCAGGGACCGGGCCGCTTCGACTGGGGCGACGTGACGGTGGGATTCACCGGCAATTCGACCTGGGCCAACAACATCGCCGGCAGCGGCGGGCTGATCAAGCAGGGCAGCGGCACGCTGAATCTCAGCGGCACCCAGAACACCTACAGCGGCGACACCCAGGTGCAGGGCGGCACGCTCAGCGCGGCCAGCCTGGGCAGCTCGAACGTGGCGATCAGCAATGGCGCCACCTTCGTCGGCACCGGCGCGCTCGGCGGCAGCGTCGCCAATGCCGGCACCTTCCAGGTCGGTGCGGCCACGCTGAGCCTGAGCGGCAACTACGTGCAGAGCAGCAACGGCCGCCTGGCGCTGCTGGTCGGCGACAAGCTCTCGGTCGGCGGCAGCGCCACCCTGCAGGGCGGTTCGCTGTACGTGCTCGGCAAGCGCGACTACGTGGTCAACAACACCGCGTACACGGTGCTGCAGGCCAACGGCGGGCTCACCGGCACCTTCGCCTCGGTGACCACGCCGTCGAACGTGTTCCTGACCTCGTCGCTGTCCTACGACGCCACCAGCGCCTCGATCACCGTGCAGTCGCTGAGCGTCACCGCGGCCGCGGCCAGCTTCGGCAACATCACCGCCGCCACGCTGGCCTCGGCGACGCGCGTGGACGCGGCGTTCGCGCAGCTCAACACGCAGCTGAGTCACGACCCGGCCACGGTCGATGGCGCCCTGCTCAAGGCCGCCGGCGCGGTGCAGCAGTCGCCGAGCGTGGCGGCGGCGTCGGCGACGCTGCGCAGCCTGTCCGGCGAGGCGCATGCCGCGGCCACCGCGATGACCTTCGACACCATGGACCTGCAGCGGCGTGCGCTGTCCAGCCGCTTCGACACGCTGGTCGAACAACCGCGCGCGGTCGGCGCCTGGAGCCAGCGCCTGGGCGAGACCGGGCAGGGCAGCTTCGCCGGCAGCCAGTTCCAGCTCGATGGCTGGCTGATGGGCCAGGACCTGCGCCTGGGCGAGCACGCGGTGGCTGGCTTCGCCTTCGGCGAGAGCCGTGCCAGCGACGCCGGCAGCCTGGACCGCAGCCGCAACCGCCAGGTGCAGGGCCAGGCCTATCTCGGCGCGATGGCGGGCAATGCGTACGCGCTGGCGCAACTGGGCAGCGGCCAGTACCAGCGCCAGCTCGACCGCAGCCTGCTGCTCGGCGACACCGTTGCCGACGCCTCCAGCCGTTATGCCGGTCGCTTCCTGTCCTCCAGCGTGGAGGTCGGCTATCGGCTCGGGCGCGGCCCGGCGTGGCTGACCCCGTATGCCGGTGCCGACTACAGCCGCATCGACAGCGATGGCTTCCGCGAACAGGGCGGCGATGGCTTCGGGCTGATGGCCGGTGCCGCCAGTTCCTCGCGCAGCCAGGCGTTGGCCGGCCTGCGCGGCGGATTCGGCGGACGCGGCTGGTCGCTGCAGGGCTATGCCGAGTGGCAGCAGACGCTGGCCGCACAGGGCCTGGACCGGCAGGCCAGCTTCGTCGGCGTGAACGCCTGGGCGCCGCTGGTGGACCTGCAGCCGGCGCGCTCCGGCGGCCTGTTCGGCGCCAGCCTGCAGACGCGCTGGAATGGGGCGTTGCTGGGGCTGGGTTACGACCAGCGCTTCGGCCCGCGCGGCGACGACCGCGCGGTGTCGCTGCGCTATCGCCTGGGCTTCTGAGTCCGGGGACCCGGCCCGGCGCGTGCGGCGCCGGTGCGGGGTCGATCAGTCAAGCAGGGCCGGGACGTCCCAGCCCTGCGATCTGCGGCCTCCCGCCTGCGGCGCAGGCGGCGGCGCGAGGCATCACTCGCCGCGCAGGTGGCCCATCGAGCGCGGTGCGGTACGGCCCAGCGGCAGCTTGAGCTTGCCGATCGCCTGCATGCGCGCCTCGGCGATGCGGTCGGCGGCCTGTTGCGGCGGAATGTTCTCGCGCTCGGACAGGTCGAAGATCTTGCCGAGGTTGTGGTACATGCTGCGGATCAGCCGCATCGCGCGCTCGCGGTTGTAGCCGTCGATCTCCAGCGACACGTTCATCACGCCGCCGGCGTTGACCGCGTAGTCGGGCGCGTAGAGGATGCCGCGGCGGTGCAGTTCCTCGCCGACCGCGGCATTGGCCAGCTGGTTGTTGGCGGTGCCGCAGACGATCTTGACCTTGAGCCGCGGCAGCTTGGCCTCGTCGAGCGCGCTCTCCATGGCGCACGGCGCCAGCACGTCGGCGGCGACGTCGTAGATATCGTCCGGGTCCACCGCTTCGGCGCCGTATTCGGCCACCGCGCGCGCGACCAGCGCCGGGTCCAGGTCGGTCACGTACAGTTTGGCGCCGCGTTCCTTGAGCAGCTTCACCAGCTCCATGCCGATGTGACCCAGGCCCTGCACGGCGATGCTGGTCTTGCCGATCTCCTCGTGGCCGAACTTGCGTTGCAGCGAGGCCATCAGCGCCTGCAGCGCGCCGTAGGCGGTGAACGGCGCCGGGTCGCCGGAGCCGCCGTGCACCTGGTGCACGCCGGTGACGTACTCGGTCTCCAGGTAGATCTGCTCCATGTCGTTGACGTCGGTGCCGACGTCCTCGGCGGTGATATAGCGGCCGCCCAGCGAATCGACGTAGCGGCCGAAGGCGCGGAACAGCGCTTCGGACTTGTCGCTCTTCGGGTCGCCGATGATCACCGCCTTGCCACCGCCGATGTTGAGCCCGGCCAGCGCGTTCTTGTAGGTCATGGTGCGGCTAAGCCGCAGCGCGTCCTGCAGGGCGGACTCGGTGTTGGCGTAGGGGCGCATGCGCACGCCGCCCAGCGCGGGGCCGAGCACGGTGTTGTGGATGGCGATGATCGCCTGCAGTCCCACGTCGCGGTTGTGGCAGAAGACGACCTGTTCGTGGCCGGTGTTGGCTAGCGTTTCGAAAAGCATGGGGGCTCCGCTGGCGTGGCAGGTGTCGGACACCATGGTCCAGGAACGTGCCTGGTGGGTGGCGCAAAACAAAAACGCGACGGTTCCGGAACAGGCCCTGAGCGTCGCGATGCCGACATTTTAAAGCAATTGCCGGCCGCCGGTGCGATGGCGTGGTGGCCGGGCGGGGCGGGCATCTCGTGGCGCTGTGCGACGCCAGTCGGGCAGGTGGCGCGCCGGTTCGCCGGGCGGCTTGCGTGGTGGCGGGACGCGAGCTTCTGCGGCAATGGCGCTGGGCACCCGGGTGCGGGCGGTGCGATGGCGGATCTGGTCGGTCGAGTGCTGACGGTGGCCGAGCCGGTGCAGTGGCACGGGACGAGCGCCGGCGCCGTGGGGCGGCAGCGGTCGGTAGCCGTGATTGGCAGCGGTGGGCCCGTACCGCCGCGGCCCCGCATGCCGCCGCGGTGTGGGCCGCGATCGCCGCCGGCACGGCGATCGCGGGCCCGGTTCGGGGAGCTGGGATTAGTGACGTACCCAATAGCCGGCGTGGAAGCGATAGGCGGGGCCGTAATGCTCCCAGCGCGGGCCGACGTAGACGTAGCCCGGCCGTTCCACCACGTAGCGGCCGGCGACCCAGACGTGGTGGCGTCCGTTCCATTGCCAGTAACCGGGCATCCAGACATAGCCGGGCCGCACCACCACCCGTTCCACCCGAGGCGGCGGTGGCGCGGCGCGGACCGACAGTTCCACCACTTCGCGCGCCTGCGCGGGCGCGGCGGCCATGGCGCCGGCGAGCGCGCCGCCGAGCAGGGTGGCCAGCAACAAGCGACGAGCGAACATGCGATGTCTCCGAAGGCATCGGCGGGCTGCCGACGCGGGAGGAAACGCCGCGACCGGCACGGTTGTTGACGCGTTTCCGAGGGCGTATTCATGCAGCGGATAGCCAGGTGCGACGTCGCGTACGCGGTTTGCCGCTCGCGTGCGCATGCTGCAGCGCAACCTGCCCGTGTCGCGCTGCGCGCCTAGAATCGCGGCATTCTCTTTTCGATGTCCGCACGATGAGCCTTCCCGCGTCCCGCGTTCCGTTGCCGCAGACCGACGCCAGTCCCTTGCGTTTCGTCACCGCCGCCAGCCTGTTCGACGGCCACGATGCGGCGATCAACATCATGCGCCGCCTGATCCAGGCGCAGGGCGCCGAGGTGATCCATCTCGGCCACAACCGCAGCGTCGAGGACGTGGTGCGCGCGGCGCTGCACGAGGACGCCGACGCGATCGCGCTGTCGTCCTACCAGGGCGGGCACGTGGAGTACTTCAAGTATATGGTCGACATGCTGCGCCAGCGCGGCGCCGGCCATGTGCGGGTGTTCGGTGGCGGTGGCGGCACCATCACCCCAGAGGAAATCGCCGAGCTGCAGGCCTACGGCGTGGAGCGCATCTACCACCCCAACGACGGCATGAAGATGGGCCTGGTGGAGATGATCGAGGACGTGGTGGCGCGTGCCGGGCAAGGGCGCGAGACCGCGGCGGAGGCACGTGGCGCGACGCCGGCCGGCTCCCCGCTGCCGGACATCGACGACGAGATCGGCATCGGCCGGATGCTGTCGGCGATCGAGGACGGCGCGTTCTCGGAGGCGGAACTGGCACTGTTGCGCAAGCAGTGGCAGTCCGGCACGGCGTCCGCAGCGGAGTCGCGCAGCGGGCGCACCGCGCCCGTGCTCGGCCTCACCGGCACCGGCGGTGCCGGCAAGTCTTCGGTCACCGACGAACTGCTCAACCGCTTCCTGGCCAGCTTCCCGCAGATGCGCATCGCGGTGGTCTCGGTCGACCCGAGCCGGCGCCGCACCGGCGGCGCGCTGCTCGGCGACCGCATCCGCATGAACGCGCTGCGCAGCCCGCGCGTGTACATGCGTTCGATGGCCACGCGGCGCCAGCACGCCGCCACCAACCGGGTGCTGAAGGACTGCATCGCGTTGTTGAAGGCGGTCGGCTACGACCTGGTGATCGTGGAGACCGCCGGTATCGGCCAGAGCGATTCGGAGATCGTCGATCTGGTCGATTTCCCGGTGTACGTGATGACCAGCGACTACGGTGCGCCGAGCCAGCTGGAGAAGATCGACATGCTCGACTTCGCGGAACTGGTGGTGCTGAACAAGTACGACCGGCGCGGCGCCGAGGACGCGCTGCGCGACGTGCGCAAGCAGTGGCGGCGCAACCGTGCGGCGTTCCAGCTGGAGGACGAGGCGGTGCCGGTGTATCCGACCATCGCCAGCCAGTTCAACGACCCCGGCGTGAGCTGGATGTTCGTCAATCTGTGCCGTCTGCTGCGCGACAAGCTGACGGCGCAGGCGGATGCCGCCGCTGGCCCGCCGGCGCACTGCGATTTCCGCCCGCAGCTCGACACCACGCTCAAGGAGCCGCGCGCCACCGTGCTGATCCCCGGCGCGCGCGTGCGCTACTTGGCCGAGATCGCCGAGCAGGGCCGGGCGATCAATGCCGGGGTGCTGCGCCAGGCCGAGGCCGCCGACCGTGCCCAGGCGTTCTGGCAATCGCTGCACGAACTGCAGGATCCGCAGTTGCCGGCGCAACTGGAACTGTATGCGGCGCAGGATCTGCTGCCGGCGTCGCGTGCATCCGCCGATGCGTCCGCTGATGCCGTCGACGCCAGCCTGCTGCTCCTGCGCCAGCGCTACAACGATGCGCTGCAGTCGCTGTCCAGCGAGTCGCTGAAGCTGCTGCGCGAGTGGCCGCAGCGGCTGAAGTCGATCACCGACCCGGTCACCGAGTATGCAGTGCGCGGCAAGCCGATCCGGGTGGAGAACTACCGGGAGTCGCTGAGCCACCAGTCCATTCCGAAGATCGCCGCGCCGCGCTACAAGAGCTGGGGCGAACTGCTGACCTTCCTCGGCAAGGAGAACCTGCCCGGCAGCTATCCGTACACCGGCGGCGTGTATCCGTACCGGCGCACCGGCGAGGATCCGATCCGCATGTTCGCCGGCGAGGGCACGCCCGAGCGCACCAACCGGCGCTTCCACTACCTGAGCGTCGGCCAGCCGGCCGCACGCCTGTCCACGGCCTTCGACAGCGTCACCCTGTACGGCGAGGACCCGGCGCCGCGCCCGGACATCTACGGCAAGATCGGCAACTCCGGAGTCAACATCCCGACCCTGGACGACATGAAGAAGCTGTACTCCGGCTTCGACCTGTGCGCGCCGACCACCAGCGTGTCGATGACCATCAACGGTCCGGCGCCGATGATCCTGGCGATGTTCATGAACACCGCCATCGACCAGCAGGTGGAGAAACATCTCAAGGCCGATGCGCAGCGCTGGACCCAGGCCGAGCAGACGCTGGCCCGCTTGTTCGAAGGCCGCGAACGCCCGCGCTATCACGGCGCGTTGCCGCCGGGCAACGACGGCCTCGGCCTGGCCCTGCTCGGGGTCAGCGGCGACCAGTTGCTGGACGCGGAGACCTACGCGCAGATCAAGGCGCAGACCCTGTCCAGCGTGCGCGGCACGGTGCAGGCCGACATTCTTAAGGAAGACCAGGCGCAGAACACCTGCATCTTCAGCACCGAGTTCGCGCTGCGCATGATGGGCGACATCCAGCAGTATTTCGTCGAGCAGAAGGTGCGCAACTTCTACTCGGTGTCGATCTCCGGCTATCACATCGCCGAGGCCGGCGCGAACCCGATCAGCCAGCTCGCCTTCACCCTCAGCAACGGTTTCACCATCGTCGAGTACTACCTGGCGCGCGGCATGCACATCGACGATTTCGCGCCGAACCTGAGCTTCTTCTTCAGCAACGGCATGGACCCGGAGTACACGGTGATCGGCCGCGTGGCGCGGCGGATCTGGGCGCGGGCGATGCGCGAGCGCTACGGCGGCAACGAGCGCAGCCAGATGATGAAGTACCACATCCAGACCTCGGGCCGTTCGCTGCACGCGCAGGAGATCCAGTTCAACGACATCCGCACCACGCTGCAGGCGCTGTACGCGCTGTTCGACAACTGCAACAGCCTGCACACCAACGCCTACGACGAGGCGATCACCACGCCGACCGAGGAAAGCGTGCGCCGCGCGGTGGCGATCCAGATGATCATCAACAAGGAGCTGGGGCTGAACTTCTGCGAGAACCCCTGGCAGGGCAGTTTCATCGTCGAGCAGCTCACCGACCTGGTGGAAGAAGCGGTGTACAAGGAGTTCGAGGCGATCAGCGAGCGCGGTGGTGTGCTCGGCGCGATGGACACCATGTACCAGCGCGGCAAGATCCAGGAAGAGAGCCTGTACTACGAACACAAGAAGCACGACGGCAGTCTGCCGCTGGTCGGGGTCAACACCTTCCTGCCCAAGGAGCATGCCGGCGAGACCGCGACCGAGATCGAGCTGATCCGCTCCACCGAGCAGGAGAAGGATCAGCAGATCGGCAACGTGCGCGACTGGCAGCAGCGCCGCAACGCGCTGGCGCTGGCCGCCGACGGCGCCGGTCTGGGCGCGCTGCAGCGCACCGCGCGCGAGCGCCGCAACGTGTTCGCGGCGCTGATGGAGGCGGTCAAGACCCACAGCCTGGGCCAGATCAGCCATGCGCTGTACGAGGTGGGCGGCGAGTATCGGCGCAACATGTAGGCGCCGACGGTCGTGGCTGCCGACGCCGGCGCGCCGGGGACGGCGAGGGTGCCTGCCGCGTGCGCGTCTGCGGCGACTCGCCCGCGCATGCGGCAATCTTGCGGCCGCGGCCTGGGCGGTCTCATAGTGTCCCATCGATTCACGCAGAGGGTGCCGATGAAAGCCTGGGGAGCGTTGGCAGTGTTGATGGCGTGCGCGGCCGCGACCCGCGCGGCGGAACCGGCCGGAGATGGGGCGGCGGGGCCGCTGTTCGACACCGTCGCGGCGCTGGACCAGCGCCTGTTCGAGGCCTACAACCGCTGCGACCTGGCGGCGTTCGAGTCGTCGTTCGTGCCGGACGTGGAGTTCTACCACGACAGCGGCGGCGTCACCTGGGACCGCGCGAGCGTCGTCGACAACACGCGCAAATGGATCTGCGGCAAGGTCCGCCGCGAGTTGCTGCCCGGTACGTTGCGGGTCTATCCGATCAAGGACTTCGGGGCGATCGAGGAAGGCGAGCACCGCTTCTGCGAGCTGGCCAGCGGCCGCTGCGAGGGCGTCGCCAAGTTCGTGATGGTGTGGCGCCAGGACCCGGACGGTTGGAAGTTGACGCGGGTACTCAGCTACGGGCATCGCACCGCGCCCGCACCGGCGCCGCACTGAGCGTGCGGGTGGCCGTCGCCCCCCATAGGGCGGCGTTCAAGCCGCATCGCCCCGACCAGATCCGCCACGTGCCGTCCGCAGGCGGCAGCGAGGAGCGGCGCCACAGGCTGATGGAGTGGTGAATGGCGCTGTCGGCACGCCGCTTGCTTGCTGCTGAGTGGCGCGATCGCGCGTTGTCCATGACCGCCTCACGGCGGTCGGCCACCGCATCACGTCGGCGTTGCGCAGAAACCCGCGCGGCGTGCTTGAATGACATGGCGTGCCGCGTGGGCGCGCACCGGTGGCCGGGCGCGGGGACCTGGCGATGTTTTGCGGATGACGACGATCGTGCCGATCATGTGGATTGCCATCAGTGCGGGTGCGCTGGTGCTGGGGGGCGGACTGTGGTGGTGGCTGCGGCGTGGCCCTGGCGATGCGGCCGAGGCGCCGCAGGCGCGCGCCCATGCCGAGGATGCCGACGTATCCGCGGCACCGGCAGTGTCTGCACCCACCGCGCCAGCCGCGCCAGCCGCGCCTGTTGCCCCGGTGGACCCGGTGGACCCGGGCCTCGACCCTTTCGCCGACCCGGCGCTGCTCGATCTGGATCCGGTGCCGGACGCCGCGATCCTGGCGCGCCTGTGCGAGCTGGCATTCGCCGGCCGGCCGGTGAGCACGTCGGCCACGCCTGCGCCGGCGGTCATGGCCGAGGCCGCCGCGGTGTTGGCGCGCATCGACGCGCATCCGCGCTACACGCCGCGACGCCCGCACCTGCTGCCGCAGCTCACCCGCGCGATCAACGACCCGACCGCCGGCGCCCATTCCATCGCCACGATCCTGGGCCAGGACCCGGCGCTGGCCGGCAACCTGCTGCGCATCGCCAACAGCGTCGTGTACCGCCGCCATCCCGAGCCGATCGAGAACCTGGAACGGGCGGTGGCCCTGCTCGGCACCGAGGGCCTGCGCCAGATCGTGCTGGCGGCGCTGCTGCAACCGGTGATCGTCGACGACGGCAGCGTCTTCGGCCGCTGTGCGGCGGTCCTGTGGGAACACACCCTGCTGTCGGCGCACGCCGCCTCCCAAGTGCCCGACCGCGAGGACGCGAACGCCGCGCAGTTGCTGGCGCTGTTGTGCGGGTTGGGTGCGGTCTCGGTGGTGCAGGTGCTGCGCGATGTCCACGCACGCCACGCCGAGGCAGCGCCCACGCCGGCGGCAATGACCGAGATGCTGGAGGCCTGGTCGGCGCACTGCGCCAAGGCCATTTCCGCGGACTGGGGGCTGTCGCCGCGCGTGCAACGCGCCCTGGAGGAGCAGTCGGGCGACGCCGATGCGGCGACCATGAGTGCGCTCGGCCTGGCCCTGCGCCGGCATCGCGCTGCGGCGGCCGCGCAGCTGGCGGTGCGCTATCGCCGTTAGGTGGCGCCGTTGCGTGGTCCAGCCAGTGATTGGTCGAAACGTGCGGCAGAGCGGGCGGGTGCCGAAGCGATGCTCGGCTACCGGGCGATGCGACGGGAGGTCGGCGCAGCCGACAGCGCGAGACAGCATGCGCCGACGCAGGCGCGGATCCCTGTCGTGTCCACGCTGGCGCCGAGGCTGATCTGCTTGCTGGCGCCGTTGGCGACGATCGCCGTCCATGAAGGTGGCGCCCTGCTGGCGGCGCCTGCGCATGCATGCGCTGCGCAGTTCCGGCTTGGCAGGTGGCCGCTCGGTGCCGCGCGGAGCCGGCCATGAGTTCGGCCGGGACAACACGCGGCGCGTGGATGCCATCGCCTTGGCTCAATCGGCTCCTGACAGGCGTGCAGGGCGTGCTGTTGCTGATCGGCGTCTCGGCGATGGCGGTCGGCGCTATCGCCCTGGTCCAGGGCGTCTGGGCGCCGGGCATGGTCGAGTTGCCGGTGATCCTGCTCAGTCTTCCGCTGGCGGGCATGGCGACGGTGGCGCTGCACGAGTGCGGCCACGTGCTGGCGGCACGTGCCGCGGGCATGACCGTCTACCTGATCCATATCGGCCCGCTGCAACTGCATGCGCGCCGCCGTGGCTGGAGGATGCGTTGGCGGCGCGTGCGTCCGGGCCATCCGATCGGTTTCGTGCTGCCCGTGCCGGATCCCTCCCTGTCGCTGCGCCGGCAGTATCGATTGACGATCGTCGGCGGGCCGGCGGCCAATCTGCTGGTGGCGTCGATCGCATGGCTTGCCGCGCGATGCGCCGGGGTCGACAGCAATCTGGGCGCATTCTGCGTTGGCATCGGCGTCCTCAACTTCGCGGTCGCACTGATCAATCTGTTGCCGGTGCAGGGACGGTCGGGAGCAACCGACGGCTTGCAATGGGCGAATGTGGCGCAGTGGCACGAAGCGGATGCCCCGGCGTACGTGCTTGCAGAATTCAATGGGTGGACATGCCAGGGCGTCACCGCGGACAGGCTGTCGCCGTCCCGCCTGGACGTGCTCGCACGCAGCGACCTGGCCTTGTGCCACAGCTGGTTTGCGTTGAAGGCGGCGCAACAGCGTGGTCAGTGGCGGCAAGCGGCGGAACTGCAGCCGCAGATGGAACAGCGCCTCGCCGAGGCGGGGCACGCTGCCGCGCAATGGGAGACGCTGGTCATGCTGCTGCGGTGCGAATTCGCATTTTCGCGTGCAATGGCAGGAAGCGCCGAGATGGAGGTGCTGGATGCGGGACTGACGGCGGAGGCGGACTGGATCGCTCCTGCGTTGCGTCCGCGCTGCCGGGCATTGATGGCCGTGCGGCACGCCGACCCGGCGGGGGCGCAGGCGTGGTTGCGGCTGGCGGAGGCGGCGGCCGAAGACCAGGTCGATCGTGCCCTGCGAGCCACCGAAGCCGTGCTGCGCGATGCGATTCGTGGACTGCTAAAGGCCGAATGACCCGTTGCTTCGGCGCGGTCGACGCCATGCGCCGCTCGCATGAAGCGCGGCGCGTTTTCTCGACCTCATGCAGACGCGATGCGCCCGGCGGGCAGGAGGCGGCCGGCCGAGCGGATGCACCGGCTGCACGCATGCAGCCGGCGCTACGGCGGCGTGGCGAGCGCGTCTACCTCAGCGCAGCGGCACGTCGGCGACCTTGTCCTGGTAGTCGCGCTTGGGGTCGATGCCGAACAGCACCTTGATGCCGGCCATCAGGCTGGAACCGTTGAGCCAGATCTGCGCGTGATCCGGGTCCAGGCGCAGCAGCGCCAGCTTCGGATCGTCCTTGCCCTGTTCGTACCAGGCGTCGATGAAGCCGTTCCACAGGCGCTCGATCACCGCCTGGTCGTTATCGACGCTGAGCGTGCCGCTGATGCTGGCGAACAGGTCGTGGTTCTTGGCGCTGAACGCCGCGATCACCCGCTGGCTCTGCGTCAGCTTCTGCACCAGCGCGTTGTCCTTGGAGGTGAAGAACCAGATCGGGCCGCCGCGATCGCCCTCGAACTGCGCGGTCATCGGCCGGGCGTGGCCGTCCTCGACGCCGTCCAGGCCCAGCATCACGGTGCGGTCGGACTTCAATGCCTTCCAGAATTTCTCTTCCAGTTCCTGCGGGCTGGCCATGCGGATCTCCGAGCGGGCGACAGTGCCCGCCTGCACTGTGCCGGCAGGCGCGCGCGCGGTCCGTGACGGGAGGGTGCAGGCCACGTGCAGAGCCGGTGCGCGCGGATCGCTGTAGACAAGTGCGGCGATGTGCAGCGCGCTGCGATGCGTATCGAAGCATCGCGCCGATCCCCAGTGCTACTAAGCGACCACGCCACGCATGCAGCGTGGCGGACGGACCACCGTTCCGCAGGGAAGGCGTGTGCCGACTGCCCGCGGCACGCGCCGCTTTCCGACAGGACGTTTGCCGATGAGTGCGATTCCCGCGACGCAACCGCTGTTGCCGCCGCAACTGACCCTGGCGATGGCCGCCGCCAGCATCGCCGCCTACGCGGCCTACGAAGGCAAGCCGGTCTCGGCGCCGTCCGACTACCGTCTGGTCGCCCGCTGGTCCGGCTGGGATGGCGACCCGCTGGGGGGCAGCGAGGAGCTGTTCGGTCTGCTGTTCCGTTCCACCGCCACCGCCGGGACCTATCTGTTCGCGTTCCGCGGCACCGATTCGGACCTGGACATCTACGAGGACCTGGACTTCTCCACCACCGCCTTCGTGCCCAGCGCCGGTACCGTCACGCCGGTGCCGCAGGTGTCGGCCGGGTTCTACGGCATCTACAACGGCAGGGGCGGCGCCATGCGCGCCTCGATGCGCGCGCAGTTGTTCGCGCTGCTGGAGCACTTCGCGCCGACCCGGGTCTACGTCACCGGGCACAGCCTGGGCGGCGCGCTGAGCCAGTTGTTCTCGCTGGACCTGGCGCTGAGCCGGCCGGGGCTGCCCAGCCGCAACATCAACTTCTGCAGCCCGATGGTCGGCGACGCGAGCTGGGAACAGGCCTATGCCGCGCATATCGCCGCGGCCGACAGCACGCGCTGCTACAACTACTGGGACTACGCGCCGTCGCTGCCGCCGTCCATGTTCGGCTATGCGTCGGTGGGGCAGGCGTTCCGCACTGCCTACGACGTCAACGGCGCCTGGTTCCCGCATCTGCTGCCGCGCCACTCCATCGCCAACATGCAGGTCGTGCTGCAGCACGCCCTATGGCAGACGCCGCAGGCCTGGAGCGGGACCTTCGCCGACCAGACCGATCCGCAGCGGCTGATGCGCAGCCAGATCCCGCCCACCACGCCGCATCCGGCCTGGGCGGACATGGCGCTGACCGCGCGAGCGGCCGAGCAGGCGCTGGGCTTTCCGGAGGGGGCAGCGGCGTCGCCGGCGGCGGCCACGCCATGAGTGCGTGCGCGGCCTGGCGGCGCGCCCGTTGTGCCCGCGGTCACTGCATGGTGCCGCCACGGGTGCCACGCTGACCGCCCATCGATCGCGAGGACGTCGCCATGGCATCGTTCGACCTGTATCTCCCACAGCTGCTGCGGTTCGAGGGCGGCTTCGTCGATGATCCGAACGATCCGGGCGGCGCCACCAACCACGGCATCACCCTGGCCACCTTCCAGCGCTGCGCGCAAGCGCTGCTGGGCCAAGCGCCGACGCTGCAGAACCTGCGCGCATTGACTGTGCAGCAGGCCGCGACGATCTACCAGCACGACTACTGGGACAGGATCGGCGCCGATCAGATCGCCTCGCAGACGTTGGCCGAGCTCGTGTTCGATTTCTACGTCAATGCCGGCGATGTCGCGATCTCGCTGCTGCAGCGCGTCCTGCAGCAACTGGGCGCGACCGGCTTGGCGGTCGATGGCGAGATGGGGCCGGCGACCCTGGCGGCGCTTGCCAGTGCGGACACGGCACAGGTGTACGCGCAGTACCGGCAGCAGCGCATCGCCTACTACCAGCGCCTGGTGGCGGAGCGTCCGGCCGACGCCGAGTTCCTGGCCGGCTGGCTGCGCCGCGCGGAATGGTTCCCGGCGAGCCTGCCGGCCGATGCGTCGGCGCCTGCGCAGACCGGCACCGCCTGATGCGACGCCGCGCCGTGCACGGCGCGTGCATCTGCGTTTCACCGCATGCGCATGCCGCGCTGTCTAGTCTCCCGAACCAGCGTCGGCCATCTGCAGACGCCAGCGCACGCGATGACGGCGTGCGCCTGTCCTCGTTTTCGGGAAGACCGCATCATGATCAAGTGGGCCATCATCATCGCCATCATCGGACTCATCGCCGGCGCGCTCGGCTTCAGCGGCGTGGCGGGCGCGGCGATCGGCGTCGCCAAGTTCCTGTTCTGGGCAGGCATCGCCATCGCCCTGGTGCTGTTCGTGCTGGGCACCATGCTGGCCAAGAAGGTCAGTTAAGCACCAGGCCGGGTGTCGCGTCGATGCAGGTGCGTCGCGCGACAAGTCCGTAGAGCGAGGCCCTGTGGTGGTTGGCAGGCGCCTGCCGTGCCATTGAAGGCCTAGGCGTCGCTGGCGGTATCGGCTTCGTGCGTTGCAGCGTCGTCGTCGGAGGCGGGCTTGGCCGCTGCGGCACGCGCTTCGCGCTTGCGCGCTTCTTTTTCTTCCTGCTGTTTCTTCTTGGCCAGCTCGCGCTGCCGCTTTTCGAAGGAGTAGTTGGGCTTGGCCAATGCATGTCTGCCGTCAGGGGAATGCCCTGAGTGTAGCCGCTGCGCGGCTTCGGCGTGCGAAACGGACAGGCCGTCATCGGGACGGCCTGTCCTAGGCGCAGGTGCGGGAGTACGGCCCTCCCGGACCTTGGCTTACGGGCTCAGATACTGCTGGATCGACGAATACACGTCGGCGAAGCGCGAGTAGTAGTCGGGATCGCTCGGTGCGCTGCAGTACGAGGTGCCGCCATATAGGCCGCCGCGCAATTGGTAGGCGCCGCTGCTGTTGACGGTGAACAGGCCGGAGCCGGACGAGCCGCCTTCGGTGACGCCGGTGCTCCACTGCACGCGATACAGCGGCGACTTGCCGTCGATGGAGCTGGACAGCGCGGTGACCTTGCCCAGCGAGTACTTCTTGACGTCGCCGGCCGGGTGGTGGATGCCCTCGATCGCGGTGCCGGTCGAGCCGATCGCCGAACTGCTCCAGCCCGCGTAGAACGCGCCGCTCGGCGGAGCGCTCTTGAGCTCGAGCAGCGTGGTGTCGCGAGTGGTGTTGGTATAGCGCAGGTAGGCGCCGCCGCCGAGGGTGGTGTAGTTGGAATTGACCGTGGAGCCGCCGCAGGTGGTGGCGTCGTAGAACCAGTAGGTCTGCAGCGTGTTGGCCACGGTCTGGGTGCTGATGCAGTGCGCCGCGCTCCAGAACATCGCTTTCTTCGGCGAATTGCTGTTGTTGAGCAGGGTGCCGGTGCACAGGTAGGTGCTGCCGCCGCTGGTGAAGGTCATGCGCGCCACCGACTTGGCCGCCGAGGTGAAGCCGGAGGTCGGGTTGGCGCGGCAGACGATGTCGCGCTCGCACGAATCGCTCTCGCCGATCATCGGCCGCATCATCGTCTCGCTGGCCACCGGGCTGATGTCCAGGTGCGAGAGCTGCGGGATCTTCAGCGCGAAGCCTTGCGGGTACTGGCCCGCCGGCAGCTCGATCTCCACCACCATGCGCGCGCCGGCGATCACTGCCGACCAGCCGGGCTGGCTACCGGCGAACTCGGCGCCGCTCTGCTGGAACACGCGGCCGTCGTCGCCGGCGAAGCGCAGCGTCGCCTTGCGCGGATCGCCGGGCTGGGCGCCGCTGCCGCTGAGCTGCAGCGCTGCGCGCAGCGCCTGCGCATTGGTCGAGGCGATTTCGAAACTGGTGACCTGGGCGCCGTTGGGCAGCGTCTGCCAGCGCAGGCGACGCAGGTTGATGTCGGGCTTGGCGACGTCGCGGGAAAAGCCGATCTGCAGCGGCTGGCCGTGCTTGACCTGTTGCCCGCGTGCCTGCTTCATCGCCGCGGCCTTGCTGCTGTCGGGCGCGGCAAGTTCGATCAGGCGCGGGGCGTGCGCGCTGCCCGGGGGAAGGCTGCGCAGTTCTGCGCCACCGAGCGCGGCGGCATCCGGGCGGGCTTCGACCGGGGCGGAATCCATTTCGGCTGCTGGGGGAGTGGCAGCCATGGCGGCGGGGGACATGCCGGCAATGCCGGCGAGCAACGCCAGGTACAACGCATGCTTGCGATTCATCGATCTTCCTTTTGCGAAGAGGGACGAGACCATCCGGCAGGGGACCGGATGCCATTGCACCCAAGTTCAGGGTGCCTGCCGAGGCTACGGACGACGCCAGAGCGATTGCGTGTCAGGCGTCACGCTCGGAGGGCCGGTTTCGTAGACAGCTGCTCACATTGCGTGTGATGGCGCGAAAGAAGCGCACGGCGCTGCGATGCCGCAGCGGTGCCGTTGCCTGCGCGCTGCAATGCGGATACGAGCCTGTCGATTGGGAAGGGCAGGATGGGTAGCGCTATCTGGAGCGGCCTGATCGACACGTCGACACGGACGTCGGCCAGTCCCCCCGCACACGCTCACCAGCGGCTCAGGCCGCCCCGCCGAACCGCATGAAGCAAGCGCGGACGCTCCCGCCGAGCACGGTCCTGACCGGTTGCCACCTTTCTGCAATCTTTCCGACAAATTTCAGTAGATTCAATCACTTGAATCGGCATCTGGCGTGCTGCGACGCAGCTTGCATCGATTCAAATTCGGCCTATAACGCTGGCGTCGCATATATGAACTTTTCGTTCTTGTATGCACCGCCTTGCGGACGGCCCGCGCGAGGCCCGGGGGGCTAGGGCGGGCTCGGCACATCTCCAACATCGATCGCTCCTGTGGGGGGAGACCAGTGAACAGAATCGCTTTCCGGCGTGGACTCATCGCCAGTTCCGTTGCGCTCGCCCTGTGGGCGCCCTCTGTCATGGCGCAATCCGCGCCCGATGACGCGGCCCCGCCCAATGGCGCCGGCAAGGCCGACAAGCCGGTCGAACTCAAGGCGGTGACGGTCACCGGATCGCTGATCCCGCGCGTGGAGGTCGAAGGCCCTGCGCCGGTGGTCACCATCACCGGCGAAGAGATCAAGAAGCAGGGCTACACCACGCTGTGGGAATTCCTCGACTCGCTGCCGCAGGTGGGCCAGCAGGTGTCCGACCCGGCCTCCTGGGGCTCCAGTTCGGTCAATGCGCGCTCGGTGAACCTGCGCGGGCTCGGCCCCGGTTTCAGCCTGCTGATGATCGACGGCCATCGCGTGGTCGATTACCCGCAGCCGCTCAACAAGCAGAGCAACTTCCAGAACTTCAACAACCTCCCCACCGGGATGATCGATCACATCGAAGTGCTCGCCTCCGGCGCGTCGTCGATCTACGGCTCGGACGCGGTCGCCGGCGTGGTGAACGTGATCCTGAAGAAGGACTACCAGGGCAACCAGTTGCAGGTCACTGCGGGCGGCGCGACGCGTGGCGGC
Organism: Xanthomonas sp. LF02-5; assembly: GCF_034105325.1. Classification (NCBI taxonomy): domain Bacteria; kingdom Pseudomonadati; phylum Pseudomonadota; class Gammaproteobacteria; order Lysobacterales; family Lysobacteraceae; genus Xanthomonas; species Xanthomonas sp. LF02-5. The sequence goes on from NZ_JAXGGF010000001.1 coordinate 921,978, forward strand.
CGCCGATACGGCGACATCAACTACGTCGGTGGCCGCGCGGGCGACAACTGGCACGTGACCTACAATTTGGAGCACTCCAACCGCAGCGCGCTGTGGGGCATGGACAGGTCCTACCAGGATTCCGTGGCCGACGCGGGCTACGGCGCCTGGGGTCCGGCCTCGCGCATGTTCGGCTACCAGTACGATGCCGCCGGCGCAATCGCCCTGTCGGCCACCGATGCCAACGGCCACTACATCACGCCGCCCGCCGGCACCTGCGACAAGTTCACCAACTCGCGCCTGACCCAATCGCACTCGGTGACCACCAACGGCACCCAGGTCACCGGCGTCACAGACAACGGCTTCTACTGCGCGCAGCCGGCGCTGTTCCAGAACTGGGTGCTGACCCCGGGCAGCATCAGCAACAGCGGCTATCTGGCGGGCGAGTACGACTTCCAGAACGGTCTGCAGTTCTACGGCTCGGCCGCGCTGTACCAGACCGTGGGCATCTCCAACACGCAGCTCAACGTGTTCAGCGCCGGCCCGTTCTACGACCAGACCACCGGGCAGACGGTCAACCAGGTGATCCGCCAGCTGACTCAGAAAGAGATCGGCGTCAGCGCCAACACCTACGATCGCGAGCGCAACTGGAACCTGCAGGCCGGCCTGCGCGGCACCGTGTTCGACGGCCGTTTCAACTGGGACCTCAACCTCAACACGCAGAAGTACATCGTCCGCGAGGAGTTCACCGGCTACAACGCGCAGGCCACCAACACCTTCTTCCTCGGCCAGCAGCAGGGCACCACCGCCGACGGCCTGCCGATCTACGCCTTCAACTGGCAGCAGTTCTGGAACCCGATCACCCCGCAGCAGTACGACCAGTTCGCGGTGACCGGCGTCAACACCGCGTCGTCCTGGCTCGACCAGGCGCAACTGCGCGTCAACGGCGACCTGTTCAAGCTGCCCTGGGCCGACCGGTCGGTGGGCTGGGCCGCGGTGCTCGAAGCCGCACACAACGGCTTCAAGCTGTCGCCCGACCCGCGTGCGGCCGATCCGTCCACGTTCCAGAACCCGTTCGGCGCCTACCTCACCGGTGCCGGCACCCGGCAGCGTTTCTCGCTGGGCACGGAGTTCCGCGTGCCGGTGCTGGAGTCGGTGACCTGGACGCTGTCCGGCCGCCTGGACAAGTACAACGACGCCAGCCGTGCCGACATCGCCCGTACCTGGGGCTCGGGCCTGGAGTGGCGTCCGTACGACGGTCTGCTGCTGCGCGGCAGCTACGGCACCAACTTCAAGGCGCCGGACATGCAGGCCATCTACCTGACCGGTTCGACCTCGCCGGTGGGCTTCTACGCCGACCCGCTGCAGTGCGTGAACGCGATCAAGGCCGGGCAGAACAACAACACCTGGTGCAACAGCGTGCAGCGTCCCGGGTCGCAGTACTACACGCTCTACACCAACGGCAGCCGCCTGCTGCTGCCGCAGACCGGCCACTCCTGGACCTACGGCTTCGTCTGGCAGGTGCCGGGCGTGCAGGGGCTGTCGGTGTCGGCGGACTACTGGAACATGGGCGTGGACAACGCCATCCAGTACCTCGGCCAGGACACGGTGCTGGCCGACGAAGCCGGCTGCCTGACCGGGCTGAAGCCGAACGGGACGTCGGGCCTGTCGCCGTACACGGCGCACGTGGCCGGATCGGAGTACTGCCGGATGGTCACCCAGATGGTGAAGCGCGACGCCAACGGCCAGATCGTGTCCGTGCAATCTGGCCCGATCAACGAAGCCTCGCTGTACGTGGCCGGCGTCGATGCGACGCTGGACTACAAGTTCCACACCGACGGCTACGGCGACTTCCGCGCCGGCATCAACTACACCAACAACCTGTCGTACAAGCAGCGCGTGCTGGCGTCGGATCCGTTGCAGAACACCCGCTATCAGAACGTGGCCAGCCGCATGACCTGGATCGCCGACTGGACCAAGGGCCGCTGGAACGTGTCGATCTCCGGCGTGCGCAACGGCCGCATGCGCGCCCCCAACTACGCCGGCTGCGACGTGCTGCCCAACGGCATCCAGCCCGGCATGGTCACGGTGTCCAATGGCGGCAACACGATCTCCACCGGCGTCTGCCAGGTCACCCAGGACGGCAACCAGGTCACCGTGCCGGATACGACCTACCGGGGCCACGCGCCGGCCTGGATCACCTGGAACGGCTCGGTCGGCCTGCAGGTCACGCCGGACCTGCATGCGAAGCTCACCGTGTCGAACATCTTCGACAAGGTCGGTGCGATTCCGTATTACGCCGGCGGCTTCGAGTTCGTCACCACCGGGCAGACCGCGAGCGAGTACAACGGCCGGGAAATGTTCCTGACCCTGGACTACACGTTCAACTGAGCGGTCAGCTGATCGTCGGCGGGCTTCGCGGGAAGCGGAGCCCCCGGATCTTCATGGGCCTGGCGTTGCCTCGTGTCAGCTCTCGTCGCAGCGCGCGCTGTCCAAGCGTACGTGCGCCACGTGATCTCACCTGGCGCCTTGCGCTTCGCGATGCGATGCGCTCGATCGTCGTGCAACAGCCTCTCCCGCTTGCGCAGGAGAGGCATTCGCAGGAGAGGCACTACAACCGAAGAGGCGGTCCCGAGCTGCGCTCAGCGGCGCCGGTTCGACGGCACGAACTTGTACAGCTTGTTGACCCCGGTGCCGAAGTTGAAGCGGCTGTAGCCCGCACCCCAGTACACCGCACCATCGACGATCGCCGGTGCGCTGGACACCGAGCCGCCGGCATCGAAGCTCCACAGCGTGGCGCCGGTCTTGGCATCGAGCACGGTCATCGCGCCGGACATCGAGCCGGCATAGACCAGGCCCGGCGACGACGCCAGCGGGCCGCGGCCGCCGGCGCCGAACGCGGTCTGCACCGGATCGGTACCCGGCACCTTGACCTGCCAGAGGATCTTGCCGCTGGCCGCATCCAGCGCGGCCCAGGAGCCGGCGTTCCAGGTCTCGGTGTTGCCCGGCGCCAGCGTGTACGGCGTGTGCTCGTTGTTGTTGATGGCCACGTACACGCGACCGGAGAACGGATCCACCGACGAGCCCCACTCGATGCCGCCGGCGGTGCCGCCCGGGCCGACCTGGGTCGACCACACGGTCTGCCCGGTGTCGGCGTCGAAGGCCCAGTACACGCCGCTCTTCTGGCCGGCACCGACCAGCGCCTGCGGCTTGCCGTTGCGGATCGCCGTGAACAGGTTGGCGCCGCCGCCGCTGAAGTCGTAGTCCGGCCCCTGCGGGTCCTGGCACAGGCCATTGGTCGGCGCGACCAGGCACGACAGCGACCAGGCGTCGGCGCCCTGCAGGCGGCGCGTCCACACCGGCTTGCCGCTGCGCATGTCCAGCGCCAACACCGAGTCGACGTAGTTGTCCGGCGCCATGCAGGCCAGTTGCGCAGTCTTGTCGCCGTTGGCGTTCTTGACGCAGCTGGCCACCTCGGTCGGCACCGAGTAGTTGTTGCCGGTGGTGGCGTAGACGCGCTGGCGCAGCGGATCGATCGCCAGCGTGCCCCACACCGAGGCACCGGTGTAGCCCTCCGGCGTGGTGCGGAAGCTCCACAGCAGCTTGCCGGTCTTCAGGTCCAGCGCGGCGACGCTGCCGCGGAAGGAATACTTGTAGCCGGCGCTCAGGCCGCCCCAGTCGCCGGAGGACACGCCGACGTAGACGCGGTCGCCGTAGATCACCGGCGAGGCGGTGATGCGCGCCTGCGGGTTGGACTCGACCAGGGTCTTCCACAACAGCTTGCCGGTGGCCTTGTCGATCGCCAGCACCGTGCCGCTGGCCTGGTCGCCGACCAGCACGCTGTCGCGCGCGATCGCCGGGCTGTTGCGCGACAGCGAACCGGCGATGCCGGTGTAGTCGGCCAGCTTCACCTGCCACACCGCCTTGCCCAGGTCGGTGTCGATGCGATACAGCTGGCCGCCCCAGTCCGGCACGTACAGCGCCGTGCCCTGCACGGTCGGGGTGGCCGAGACGTCGCCTTGCGTGGTGAAGGTCCACGCGGTCTTCAGGCGCGCCGCGTTGAACGGGGTGATCTGCCATTCGCCGGGCGCGAAGCGGGTGTTGAGGAAGCCGCCGCCGGCGCTGTCCCAGAGGCTGTGCGTGGCGAACGGCGTACCGCCGGAGAACGTGCTGCGCCATTGTGCGCTGGCGGCGCTGGTGTTGGTCGTCGCCGCTGCGGTGCCTGCGGACTGCGCCATCGCCATTGCGCTGAACATCAAGCCGGGAATCAACGCCAGCCGCAGGCGGGAGTGGTTCTGGTGTGCATCACGCGTTTTCATGGATGTCCTTCGGGCTTGGGAGTGAGGATCCCCCCGTCACGTCCGCGGCCATCCTAGAAGTGAAAATCCTTGCGTGTCATGTACTTACGAAAAAGTTAGGGCCTTTGCAAAAGGTTGCTGCGATAGCGAAAAACGATGGCGGCGGCATCGCGCTGTCATCGTGCCGGCACGCGCGTGACGCATGTCGTCGCAGGCTGCGATGGCCGTCGCGGCCGCGTGTTGCCGCGCATCGACACGGCGCGGCAGATTGCGTCCGCGTGGCGCGTGGCGATATGCGCCATCGATCCCGTGTGCCGGATTCGCCGCGTGAGCGCGGGCTGAATTGCGGTGCAGTCGGACGTGCCGCAGTGCGCTGCGGCGACGCCGCATGGGCGGTGCGAGCGGTTGGTTACACTGTGCGATCACCGTTGTCCGCACAAGGAATGCCTCGATGAAATGCCCCTCGCTGTTGTCCCTCGCCATCGCGCTGTGCGCCACGGCCGCAGGCGCCGTGCAGGCGGCAACGCCCACGTCCACCGCGGCGCTGGAGGGCAAGGTCGATGCGCTGTACACGCGTGCGCCGGACACGCTCAAGCCCGACGAAGTGAAGGCGATGCAGCAGCGCCTGCTGGACTGGGCGCAACTGCAGCGCTATCGCGCCGACAATGCCGCGCTGCAGGCGCCGGCCGCGGACGCGCCGCGCGTGGTGTTCTACGGCGACTCCATCACCGACGCCTGGGGCCGTCGCGAAGGCACCACGTTCTTCCCCGGCAAGTCCGCTTACGTCAATCGCGGCATTTCCGGGCAGACCACCGCGCAGATGCTGGTGCGCTTCCGCCAGGACGTGATCGACCTGAAGCCGGCGGTGGTGGTGATCCTGGCCGGCACCAATGACCTGGCCGGCAATACCGGGCTGTCCACGCTGGAGATGATCGAGGACAACTTGCGCTCGATGACCGAACTGGCCCAAGCCCACCACATCAAGGTGGTGCTGGCCTCGGTGCTGCCGGTGACCGACTATCCGTGGCGGCCGGGCCTGCAGCCGGCGCAGAAGGTGCGTGCGCTCAACGCGTGGATGCAGCAGTACGCGCAGCAGCACGACGCGGTGTACCTGGACTACTACAGCAAGCTGAGCAACCGCGACGGCGGCATGGACAAGACCGTGGCCATCGATGGTGTGCACCCCAACAACGCCGGCTATGCGGTGATGGCGCCATTGGCCGAGCAGGCGATCCAGCGCGCGCTGGCAGAGCCCTGAGTCACTGCGCGCTCCTAGCCCCTCTCCACCCGGGAGAGGGGTTGGGGTGAGGGTACGACCGCCGGCAACAACGATCGGCGAGGCCGCACCCGCAATCCCTCAGAACCGCTCACCTTCCGGCAGATAACGCCACTCGCCCGGTGCCAGCTTGCCCAGCGGAATGCGGCCGATGCGCAGGCGGCGCAGGCCGGTCACTTCCAGCCCGACCTGCGCGCACATGTCGTGCAACTGGCCCGGCTGCACGTGCTTGATCGCGAAGCGCAGGCGCTGTTCGCTCTGCCAGCTGACCTTGCACGGCGGCAGCGTGCGCTGGCCATGGCGCAGGCCGTGCGCGAGCCGATGCAGGCCGTAGGGCTGCAACGTGCCGCTGACCTCCACCACGAACTCCTGCTCCAGCGTGGCCGCGTCCTCGCTCAGCCGCCGCAGTACGCGGCGGTCCTGGCTCAGCACCAGCAATCCGCTGGCCTCGGTCTCCAATGGCAGCGGCAGACTCAGGCGCAGGAAATGGCGCTTGAGCACACGCATCTCGCTGGCGTCCAGCGCGCTGCGGTTGCCGGGCGTCGCCCATGCCATCGCATCCTCGGCGCGCATCCCGGCCGGCTTGTGCAGCAGCAGCGTGACCGCCTGCGCCGGGCCGAGTTGCGCGTCGGGCGCCAGCGTCACCTGCTGGGTGGTGATCGGTGTCTGCGGTTCCTCGACCACCACCCCGTCCACGTTGACCCAGCCGCCCTCGATGTACTGCTGCGCCTCGCCGCGCGAACACGGCAGCAGGGCGGCGAGATGCTTGTCGAGACGGACGGGGCTGGACATCGGGGCTGTGGTGATCGGTGGGGGGCGCAGTGTACGGGCGCCGGGCGGCGGCCGCACGCGATGGCATCTCAGTGCTCGCCCAGTTCCAACTGGGTCAGGTACAGACGCAGGTCGAACTCCAACTGGTGGTAGTCCGGCGTCATGTGTGCGCACAGCTGGTAGAAGGCCTTGTTGTGCGCGCTTTCCTTCAGGTGCGCCAGTTCGTGGGCCACGATCATCGGCAGGAACGCCGCCGGCGCGTCGCGGAACACGCCGGCGATGCGGATCTCGCGGCTGGCCTTGAGCTTGCCGCCCTGCACCCGCGACACCGTGGTGTGGGTGCCCAGCGCATGCTTCACCGCCTGCAGGCGGTTGTCGTAGATCACCTTGTGCAGCGGCTCGGCGCTGCGCATGCAACGGTCCTTCAGCGCCTGCGTGTAGTCGTACAACTGGCGATCGGTGCGCACCGTGTTGGCCTCGGGGTAGCGGCGGCGCAGCCAGTCGCCCAGGCGCTGGCGCGCGATCAGTTCGCGCACCTGGTCCAGGACCTGGGGTGGGTAGCCGACGAGGTAGCGCAGGGTGTCCATCCCGCCACCTTAGCCTGCCGCGCGCGGCGGGGCATCCGCCGTGGGCGGCCTTCGCGGGCGGGCACCGGCGCTGCGGGTATCATGCGGCTCCCGAATCCGAGTCCGTGGACGCTTCCGATGCGCAATCCCCTGCAGGAGCAACTGCTCAAGGCCGGCCTGGTGAAGAAGAGCCAGGTGGCGCAGGTCGCGCGCGAGCAGGCCAAGGCGCGGCAGGGCAAGACCCCGCCGCCGCCCAGTGCCGAGCAGCTGGAGAGCGAGCGGTTGCGGCAGGAGCGGGTGGAGCGCGATCGTGCGCTGTCTGCCGAGCGCAATGCGCAGGCGCGTGCGCAGGAGCAGCGCGCGCAGGCACGGCAACTGGTCGAAAGCCACAAGCTCAAGGCCGACGGCGAGATCGACTACCACTTCACCGATGCCGGCAAGATCCAGCGGCTGCGGGTGGATGCGGCGTTGCGCGCGCAGCTGATCGCCGGCAGCGTGGCGATCGCGCGGCTGGATGCCGGCTATGTGCCGGTGCCGCGCGCCGTCGTGGAGAAGATCGTCGCGCGCGATCCGGCGACCATCGTGTTCGATGCGCTTGCGGCAACGCCGGCCAGCGGCGAGGACGATCCGTACTACAGCCAGTTCAAGGTCCCGGACGACCTGATCTGGTGAGGCGGGACGCCGGGCGGCGCTGCATGAACGTCTCGGCGAGGTGAAGCCGGCGTGCATTGCATTCGCCGGTGCCGGCCGCATCATCCAGGCAAGGCAAGAGTGCGGAGACGACCATGGCCACTGGGTGGGCAGGCGACGGCGCGGTGCAGGACCAGATCGATGCGACCGTCGAGGATGCGATCAAGCGGGCGCGCAGCCAACTTCCGCAGGGGCCGGGGCTGAGCCACTGCGAGGACTGCGACGCGCCGATTCCCGAGGCGCGGCGCAAGGCCGTGCCGGGTGTGCGCCTGTGCGTGGCCTGCCAGGACGCGCAGGACCGCGCGCAGCACGAGCACAGCGGTTACAACCGCCGCGGCAGCAAGGATAGCCAGCTGCGTTGATGCTCAGCCGGCGCGGTCGGGTCAAGGCTTGGGCTGCGCGTGCAGCGCGATGTTGAGCTGATCGACCACGATCGCCCAGTCGGCGTCTTCCAGGCGCTCCTCGCGCAGCAGTTGTGCCTGCGCGGGTGTCCAGAACGGGGCTTCTTCCAGGCGCATGTCATCGGGCAGCGGCGCATGCTGGGCGATGAACTGGCGAATCTCGCCTTCGCTGTTGGGCAGGCCAAGTTGGGCGAAGAGGTCGGCGAACGGATGAATGACGGGTTCCATGCAGTACCTGGTCGGGAAAGGGGAGATCGCCGCGCTAGGTGGCTGGCATCGACCATAGCGGCTTCGTCATGTGCGTGGCGTCAGCGTCGGCCTCGGTGGCGTGCGGCGCTCAGCCCAGCCCGGATGGAACCGGATGGCCGCGCCAGCGGCGCGTGCTGCGCTGGAAGAACAGGCTGTTGGGGATCTGCAGCACGCTCTCGCCGTCGCCGTCGCGTTCCTCGCGCAGCGTGGTGTAGATCAGGTTGATGTCGATCACCTGGCCCTTCAGTCCCGGCTTTTCGCCGTTCTCCAGCAATTCGATGTGGTCGTGCAGGCGGAACGGGCGCGTGGTGAAGATCAACAGCGTACAGAAGATGTTGGACAGCACGCTCCAGGCGGCGAAGAACGCCACCGCCGCGACCGCGGCGAAGCCGGTGAAGGCGGTCCACAGCACGGTGCCGGAGACGCCGAAGCGGTCCAGGATCAGCAGCAGCGCCGCCGCGTAGATCACGAAGCCGCTGCCGCGGCGCGCCATCATCACCAGTTCCGGCGGCAGTGCGTAGTGCTCGCCCAGGCGCCGGATCAACCGTCGCAGCAAGGTCCGCAGCAACCAGGCGCCGAGCACGATCAGCACGATCTGCGCGCCGGGCACGATCACGTCGAGCCAGCGGTGCGTCCACGGCGGCAGCAGGGTATGGAGCGAGGGCATTGCACTTCGGAACACGCAGGGGAGGCGCGATGGTCGCAAGCGTGGCCGCCGCGGGCAAGTCGTGCTGGCGTGCGCTGCGGCGGTGGGCGGCTCAGCCGGCGCGTTCCAGCGCCTCCCACTGCGCCTCGGTGACGTCCGGCAAGGCTTCCAGCGCCGGCTTGGCGAACAGATAGCCCTGGTAGAGGTCGATGCCCAGCGCGCGCAGTGCACGGTACTCGGCAGGCGTCTCCACGCCCTCGGCGAGGATGCGGCAGCCCAGCGGCGCGGCCATCGCGACGATGCCGCCGACGATGTGGCGGCGCGCGGCGCTGCCGTCGATGCCGCGGATCAGCGCCATGTCCAGCTTGATCAGGTGCGGCTGGAAATCGGCGAGCAGGTTGAGGCCGGAGTGGCCGGCGCCGAAGTCGTCGATCGCGGTGAGGAAGCCGCGCTGCGCGTAGTCGCGCAGGATGCGCACGACCTTGGGCAGGTCGGCGATGCGTTCGGACTCGCTCAACTCGAAGATCAGGTCGCCGGTGGGCACGCCGAAGTGCTCGGCCGCCCTCAGGGTCAGGCGGATGCAGGTCGCCGGTTCGTACACCGCATTGGGAATGAAGTTGATCGACAGGCGCGTGCGCAGGCCCAGCTGCGCGGCGGTGGCGATCGCCTGCACCCGGCAGGTCTGGTCGAAGCGGTACATCTGCTGCGGGCGCACCCGCGCCAGCACCGCCGCCGCGCCGCTGCCGTCCTCGCCGCGCACCAGCGCCTCGTAGGCGTAGATGGAGCGGGTGGCGGCATCGACGATCGGCTGGAACGCCATGCGCACGGCGAAATCCAGCGGCTCGCCATCGCGACAGTTGCCGCAGGCGGGCTGGCCGAGTTCGGCGGACAGGGAGCGCAGGAGCATGCCGAAACGAGACCGTGGAAGAGATCGCAGTATGCGCTTCTGGCGTGAAGACGGTGCCGTGCTTGCGCACCGGCGCCGGCACTCCGAGGGCGCCGTGTTGGCCTGGCCGTGTGGTCGTCGGCGCCAACCGGAGGCGCCGTCGTCGCGTCCCAGGCGCCGCGTCCTCGCGCGGCGTGGACCGGCGTCCATGTCCGGCCGTGTCCCGCCGCAGGTGCGCGCGATGACGGCGGGATGCGCGGGCGCTAGCCCGCGTCGGCGACGTCGACCTTCTTCAGCACGCGGGTGGTGCCGAGCACCTCGACGCGGCCGCCGGCCTGGTGGAACGCGGCCAGGTCGGCCTCGATGCGCTCGCGGCTGAGGCCCTTTTGCGCCTTGTCCGCGGCGCTGGCGCCGCGTGTGTTCCTGGCGCTGGGCGAAGCGGTGGTGCTGGTCGGTCGTGCCATGCTGGAACTCCTGCAGTCAGTACATCGTCAGGGGAATGCCACGGGTCAGTTGCTCGTGGTGGGTACGGCGGATCTCGCGGCAGTACGGGCCGGCCATCGCGAACTTGCGGCAGACCGCCGGGCGCTGCGCGTAGATGGAGCAACACATGCGCGCGCCGTCCACCGCCACGCACCAGCCGTCCTCGTCGCGCGCCATCACGTGCAGACCCTCGCGGGTGTACTCGGTGAGATGCTCGGGGACGTGGTCGTCCGGCATCACCAGGACGGTCAGGCGGCAGCAGATAGCGTCGCAGCGGTCGCAGGCGATGTCAGCGTCGGTCGCGTCCCGCGCGCTCTCGCTCATGCGTCGCCGCCCCGATCCGGACCTGTCGGCCAGGAAGGTGGCTGAAGCGGCGACGCCAGACGCTCGATCGGGAGCGTGGCAAGGGCGGGGGACATGGCGCTCCGAAGGATCCGGCCCGTAAAGGGACGGAGGTTGGCGCGAGAAGGAAGCGAGTCGGGCGACAGGAACGGCCGGACGAGACGCGCGTAGCGACGTGACGCTGAAGCGTGCCGCCATGCTACGCCAGTCGTGCGCCCGCTGCATGAACAATGCGGGCCGCAGGCGGCGCGCCGGCCGCGAGCGGCCGGTCGGGGAGGGGCCGCCGACGCTTGTGCTGCGTCAGTCCTGCGCGGCGGCCAGCGCCAGGCCCTGCACCACGCCGAACGAGGGGTCGCCGTGGACCAGGCGCGCTTGCGGGAACGCGGCGGCGACCAGGCGCTGCAGGTAGCCGGCGCGCGACATGCCGCCGGTCAGGAACACCGCGGCCGGGTCGCCGCCGATGTCCTGGCGCACCTGCGCCAGCAACTCCTGCAGGGCCTCCAGATAGCTGCGTGCGGCCTGCACCAGTTCCTCGGCCTGCACCTGCACCTGCAAGCCGGCTTCGATGTAGTCCAGGATCTCGGCGTGGTGCTCGGCGTCGCTGAGGCGGATCTTGCTGCGCTCCACCGCGCGGTACAGGCGTGCGGTGTTGCCGGGCTCCTGCAGCGCCTGCAGGCGCGCCTCGTACGGTGCGGGGACGGCGTCGTAGCGATGCTGGCGGAAATCGCGCTGGCGGGTGGTGTCCTGCACCATCGCCGCCTCGACGTAGTGGTGCGAGGGCACGCGGGTGAGGCCGCGGCCGAACTGCGGCATGAACCCGGCCAGGCTCAGCGCCAGGTCGATGTCGGTGCCGCCGCGCGGGATGCCCCAGGCGCGGTGCACCTGCGGCGCGGCGTCGCCGCCGACGCTGGCGTGGGCGATGTCGGTGGTGCCGCCGCCGATGTCCACCACCACCGCGGCGTGGCGCTCGCGGCTGACCGCGTGGTAATGCATCGCCGCGGCGGCCGGTTCCTCCAGGAAGGCGACGTCGTCGAAGCCGGCGGTGATCGCGGCGCTGTGCAGGATCTCCAGCGCCTGCGCGTTGCCGGCCTCGCCGATCGAACTGCGGAACTGCACCGGGCGCCCGAGCAGGGCGCGGCGCACCTGCACGCCCAGTTGCTGCGAGGCGGTCAGGCGGATGTGTTCGAGAATGTGCGCGGCGATACCGGTGATGGTCTGGCGCGCGCGCGGGTGCAGGTTGTAGCCCAGCATGGACTTGGGGCTCTGCACCAGGTTGCCTTCGCCTTCGACGAAATACGCGTCCAGCGCGTCGTCGCCGTACACCGCGTTCTGCAGCAGCGCCGCGGAACTGCGCGGCTCGCGCATCTGCGTTTCCATCCACTGCCGGCGCACCACCCGGATCGCATCGCGGCGCAGCGCCTCGGGGCTGCGCTCGCGCCCGGCGGCGAGCGCGTCGCGGCGGCCGGATTCGATCAGCTCGTCCACCTGCCGTTCCAGCGCCGGGGTCAGGTCGAACTCGGCCGGGTCGCGCATCACCTCGGGGAAGTACACCGTGGTGCGGAACTGCTGCTGCGCGCCGAACTCGATCGGCACCACGCGGCCGTCGATCACCGCGGCGGCGGCGGAATTGCTGGTGCCGAAGTCGATACCGAGGCGCATGACGGTGCCGGGGGCGGGAGGGGCCGCGCACTGTGGGGCAAGCCGTCGCGCGACGCAAGCGCGGCCGCAAACGCACGAGGCCCGCATCGGCGGGCCTCGTCGGGGACGCGAAACCGGGTCGCTTACAGCGCGGCGCCGGCGTGGCCCTGGTTCTTTTCCTGCTCGGTGGCCTCGCGCACGCCGGCCACTTCCACGGCGAAGTGCAGCACCTGCCCGGCCAGCGGGTGGTTGCCGTCGATGGTCACCAGTTCTTCGCCGACCTCGGTGACCGTGACCAGCAGCGGGCCCTGGTCGGTCTGCGCCTGGAACTGCATGCCCGGCGCCAGCGACCCGGCATCCGGGAACGAACCGCGCGGCACCTGCTGCACCAGTTGCTCGTGGCGCGGGCCGTAGCCCTCGGCCGGGATCACGTCGGCGGTGACCGACTCGCCGGTGCGCTTGCCGGTCAGCGCCTTCTCCAGGCCCGGCACGATGTTGCCGGCGCCGTGCAGGTAGCTCAGCGGATTGTCCGGCGAGGACTGGTCGATCACTTCACCGGCATCGTCGGTGAGGGTGTAGTGGATGGTGGCGACAAGCCCGTTGGCGATCTCCATGGGAAACCTCGTTCAGTGAGTAAGGGGGATACGCCGGCACAGTCACAGCGCGATGAGAGGGGGTGCTACCCGGCTACCCTAACGAAAAGCGGCGCAGGGCCGCAAGTCGCGTCGGGGCGCCGCCATTCAGGCCGGCGGCGGCCGGCGCAGCGCGGTGCGCCGGGCCAGCCAGGTCTCCGGGGTCTGCGGCTTGACGAACAGCGCCTGGAGTTCCGGATGCTCGGCGCGCGCGGCGGCCTCGATCCGCTCGATGCACGCTTCGATCTGCGCGGTGCTGCGCTGGTCCTCGAACTCGGCGCTGAGCGCGGCCACCACCTGGTACGGCCCCATCTGCACGCTGAGTACGCCGTTGACCGCGCGCACGTCCGGATCGGCCGCGGCAATGCGCCGCAGCGCGTCGCCGAGCGGACGCGCCGCCGGCTCGCCGATCAGCAAGCCCTTGGTCTCGCGTGCCAGCACGAACGCCGAGCAGGCCAGCACCGCGGCGATGCCGACGGAGGCGACGCCATCCAGTGCCGGCATGTCCAGCCATTGCGCGGCGAGCAGCCCGGCCAGCGCGATCAACAGGCCGATCAACGCTGCGCTGTCTTCCACCAGCACGGTGAACAGGCTCGGGTCCTTGCTCTCGCGGAACGCCTGTACGTAGCTCAGGCGGCCCTTGCGCGCGCGGAACTCGCGCAGCGAGACCCACCACGAGCCGCCCTCGAACAACAGCGACAGCCCCAGCACGATGTAGTTGAGGGTGTGGTCGCTGGCCGGCTGCGGATCGCGGATATGGGCGATGCCCTCGTACAGCGACACTCCGGCGCCGAGCGCGAACACCAGGAGGGCGACGATGAAGCTCCAGAAGTACAGTTCGCGCCCGTGGCCGAACGGATGGGTGGCATCGGCCGGGCGCGCGGCGCGGCGCAGGCCGTACAGCAGCAACAGCTCGTTGACCGTGTCCACCAGCGAATGCACGCCTTCGCTGAGCATCGCCGAACTGCCGGAGAGCCCGGCGGCGACGAACTTGGCGATGGCGATGGCCAGATTGCCGGCGAGCGCGGCGTAGATCGCGAGGCGGGACCCGGACGAAGCGGACATGAGATTCCTGCGGCTGGCGCGGCCGCACGGCGGCACGGGGCGGGCGGCTACAATAGGCGGCTCGCCGTCGTCGCCGTATCAAGGATTCCCATGCCCGCCGCACCCGCCTGTCCGCAATGCACCCTGGAAAACACCTATGTCGACGGCGCCAACTGGGTGTGCGCGGACTGCGGCCACGAGTGGCCGGTCGCGGCCGACGCCGCCAACGACGCGGCGACGGTGGTGCGCGACAGCAACGGCAACGTGCTGCAGGCCGGCGACACGGTGGTGGTGATCAAGGACCTGAAGGTCAAGGGCTCGTCGATCCCGCTCAAGCAGGGCACGGTGATCCGCGGCATCCGCCTGGTCGAAGACGATGCCGAACACATCGAAGGCAACTCGGACAAGATCAAGGGCCTGGTGCTGAAGACCTGCTTCCTGCGCAAGGCCTGAGCGGGCGAGCCCCACTGCATCGCCCGCTGCGGCGGCACCGATGCAGTGCCGCCGCAGGACGCGATCAATCCAGCGTCGGGTAGTCGGTGTAGCCCTTGGCGCCGCCGCCGTACAGCGTGTCGGCGTCCACCTGGTTCAAGGGCGCGTCGCGGCGCAGTCGTTCCACCAGGTCCGGGTTGGCGATGAACGGGCGGCCGAACGCCACTGCGTCGGCGCGGCCGGAGGCCACGGTCTGTTCGGCCAGTGCCTTGTCGTAGCCGTTGTTGACCAGCCACGGACCGTGGAACTTGGCGCGCAGCGCGGCGTAGTCGAAGGCGATGTTGTCGCGCGGGCCGCCGGTGGCACCTTCGATCACGTGCACGAAGGCCAGGCCCAGCGGATCCAGGCGTTCCACCGCGCGCTCGAACAGCGGCTGCGGGTCGCTGTCGCGCGCATCGTTGGCCGGGGTCACCGGCGACAGGCGCACGCCGGTACGGTCGGCGCCGATCTCCTGCGCCACCGCCTCCACCACTTCGAACAGCAGGCGGGTGCGGTTCTCGATGCTGCCGCCGTAGACGTCGTCGCGGTGGTTGCTGCCGTCGCGCAGGAACTGGTCGATCAGGTAGCCGTTGGCGGCATGCACTTCCACGCCGTCGAAGCCGGCGGCGATGGCGTTGCGGGCGGCGCGGCGGAAGTCCTCGATCAGCGCGGGGATTTCGTCCAGGCGCAGTGCGCGCGGGGCGGAGACGTCGGTGAAGCCCTCGGCGGTGAAGGTCTTGGCATCGGCGCGCAGCGCGCTGGGTGCCACCGGCGCGGCGCCGCCCGGCAGCAGGCTGACGTGCGAGATGCGGCCGACGTGCCACAGCTGCAGCACGATCTTGCCGCCACGGCGATGCACCTCGTCGGTGACTTTCTTCCAGGCCGCGACCTGCGCGTCGCTGTAGATCCCCGGGGTGTCCTTGTAGCCCTGGCCCATCGGGCTGATCTGGGTCGCCTCGGCGATGAGCAGGCCGGCGCTGGCGCGCTGGCCGTAGTACTCGGCGGCCAGCGGCGAGGGGATGCGGCCTTCGCCTTCGGCACGGTTGCGGGTCAGGGGCGCCATCACGATGCGGTTGGCCAGTGCGATCGCGCCCAGGCGTAGCGGCGTGAACAGCGGGGAAGCGGTGTCGGTCATCGGTGGGTCTCTCGGTGGTGGGGTGGGGCGGCCGACCCTACAGCGGGACGCTGCAAGGCGGCGTGCGTACAGGACATGGGGGCGCGTGCGGCGGTTTCGCGGCGGTGCGGTGGGACAGTGCGTTGCTGCGGCGGCACCTTCGCGAGGGCATCGCCGCCCCGGGCGCCGCCAGCGGCACCACGCAACGTGGCGTTGCGCAGGTGAGGCTGCAGGACTTGCTGCGATGCACAATAATGGGCGGCCCTTTCCTTCGGGACGTGCGCATGACCTCATCCGCCACGGCGCCGCTGTCGCGGCGCGGCTACGTGCTGATCCTGTTCGCGCTGGCGATGGGCGGTTTCGCGATCGGCACCAGCGAGTTCTCCACTATGGGGCTGATGCCGTACATCGGCCGTGGTCTGGTCATCGATGCGCCGCAGGTCGGGCATCTGATCAGTGCCTATGCGCTGGGCGTGGTGGTCGGTGCGCCGCTGCTGGCGATCCTCGGCGCGCGCTGGTCGCGCCGCGATCTGCTGCTGGCGCTGATGGGCTTCTATGCGTTCGGCAATCTCGCCAGCGCGGTGGCGCCGGACTATCACAGCATGCTGCTGGCGCGCTTCGTCGCCGGCCTGCCGCATGGCGCCTATTTCGGCGTGGCGACCCTGGTGGCCGCGTCGATCGGTCCGCCCGACCAGCGTGGCGCGGCGGTCAGCCGGGTGTTGCTCGGCCTCAACCTGGCGGTGCTGGTCGGCAACCCGCTGGCGACCTGGCTCGGCCAAGTGGCGGAATGGCGCTATGCCTACGCCCTGGTCGCGGCGATCGCGGTGCTGACGGTGGTGCTGGTGTGGCGCCTGTTACCCGCCGATCCGCAGGAGGCGCGGCCCTCGCCGTTGGGCGAACTGCGCGCCTTCAACCGCACGCAGGTGTGGCTGGCGCTGGGCATCGGCGCGATCGGTTTCGCCGGCATGTTCTGCGTCTTCAGCTATCTGGCGCCGACCCTGATGGAGGTCACCGGCGTGTCCGAACACTGGATCCCGGTGGCGATGGGCGCATTCGGGCTGGGCGGCCTGCTCGGCAATCTGGCCGGCGGCTGGCTGTTCGACCGGATGCAGTTCCGCGCGGTGCCGCTGGTGTTGCTGTGGTCGCTGGCGGTGTTGCTGGTGTTCCCGCTGGCGGCCACTTCGCCGTGGGCGGTGCTGCCGGCGGTGGTCGCGGTCGGCAGCATGGGTGCGCTGGCGCCGGTGCTGCAGACCCGCCTGATGGACGTGGCCAGCGATGCGCAGACCCTGGCCGCGGCCTCCAACCATGCCGCGTTCAACCTGGCCAACGCGCTGGGGCCGTGGCTGGGCGGCATCGCGATCGGCGCCGGCCTGGGCTGGACCTCCACCGGCTATGTCGGCGCGGCGATGGCCGTGGGAGGCCTGCTGATCTACCTGTGGGCGCGCCAGGCGGCACGGCGTGGCGCCTGCGCGCATGCGGCCGGCTAGGGTGCGCTAGCGCAGCGGCCGCGCGGTGGAAGACAGCCGCCGCAGCGCGTCCAGCTTGCCTTGGTAGCGCGGTTGCGTGGCTGGATCGGCGTGCGCCATGGCCTCGCGCAGCGCCGCGGTGGCGCGGCGGGTGTCGCCGCTGTGCAGGTAGGCGCGGGCCAGGGCGAAGTACAGCAGGTGGGCGCCGTCGTACAGGTGCAGCGCGTGACGGTAATAGGCAATGGCCGCGGCGTAGTCCTGGCGCCGTTCCGCCTCGTTGCCGAGCAGGTATTGCTGGAATGGGTCGCGTTGGCGCACCTGTTCCATCTGCCGCTGCAGGGCGGCCTCGCGGGTGCCGTCGCCCAAGCGTCGGGCCAGGCCCACGGCATTGGACAGCGCCGGCAGGTGCTCCGGATCGATCTCCAGCGCCTTGGTGTAGTCGCGTGCGGCGGCGGTGCTGTCGCCATCGCGCATCGCCAGCACGCCCTGGTTGTTCCAGGCCCCGGCGAAGCGTGGGTCCATCTGCAGGGCCATCGCCAGATGCGCGCGGGCGCCGTCGACATCGCCGTCGACCATCAGCTCGGCGCCGCGGTTGTTGTAGTAGTGGGCGAGGGCGCGGCGGTCGGAGATGGGCTGCGGCCCGCGCCGGTCCATCAGCACGCTGCGGTCCAGGTCGATGCTGCCGCGGCCGCTGTCCACGCGCACGCCGGCGTTGACGTGGCCGACGTTGTACAGCGCATTGCCGTCCTCGTACCAGCTCAGCACGCGACGCACCTCCTGGACCTGTGCCTGCAGTCCGACGTCGCGCGCCATCGCCACGAACAGCAGGGTGAAGGACAGGCAGTTGACGTGGCGCGTGGCGTAGCTCTCGGCGACGCTGTGGGTGGCCTTGGGGTCGTACTGCAGGTCCAGGCCGTTGGCATCGAAGGCCAGCGCCACCAGTTGCTGCAGACGGTGTTCGGCATCGGCGCCGCGGTCGATGCGCTGCTGCAGCAGCGCATGCAGCGCCGGTGGAAGTTGCATGATCTGCTCAGGGATCGGAACGGCGGTTGCCGCGGTAGTCGTCGCCCGAACCGGCGGTGTCGCCTCTCTCTGGACGGCCGCTGCCGTGTGCGATGAAGGTCGCGACGGTGTGGGCGGCGACGGGGCGGCCGTGGCGGCGGCGAGCAGGGCGAACGCGGTCCAGGCGAACATGACGCACCTCGCGGTGCCCTGCAGTGGCGAGGGCTCGCCTGCACTATAGGCCCTCGCTGGCGAGACAGGACGGTCATCGTGGCGGTGCCGACGAGCGGTCTCCGGCCGACGCGATCGATGGCGGCGGTCATCCACAACCGCTGTGGACGAACGTGGGGCAACCGTGTGGATAAGTCGCTGCCACCCAGGCGCCACAATGCACGCAGACAGGATGGTGAAAACTTCGCCACATGTCTGACTGCGCAGTGCGGCCATGAACGCGTGTTCACCACGGGCAATGCGGCGTGACGAGCGAGCGCCGATGGCTCACGTGCGCTTTATGCCGTTCTGCCCAGCATCGCCAACACCACGCAACGCGGCAATCCTCTCGACCGCGCCGTGCGATATCCAGGTTCACCCCCGTGTGCCCGTTGCGCGATATCGCCGGCTTCGCCACAGGAGTTTCCCATGAGCATCCAGAGCAAGACCACGCACAGCCTCAACGACCTCATCGCCATTTCCCGCGACGGCAAGGACTTCTACGAAGAAGCCGCCAAGAAGGTGGGCGACGCCGAGTTGTCCGCGCTGTTCCTGCGCATCGCCGGCGTCAAGTCGGACATCGTGAGCAGCCTGAGCGCAGTGGTGCAGTCGGTCGGCGGCAAGCCGGAAGAGCACGGCACCATGGTCGGCAGCATGCAGCAGATGTATGGCAAGGTCCGCGCCGCGCTGGGCGACACCAAGTACGGCTACGTCGCCGAGCTGGAAGAGTCCGAAGATCGCCTGCTGAAGGCCTTCAACGAGACGATCGCCGACGCCGACACCCCGGTGGCCGCGCGCGACGCCGCCACCCGTCTGCTGCCGGAAGTGCGCGCCTGCCACGACGTGATGCGCACCCGCAAGCACGCGATGAAGAACGCGGCATAAGCGCCGCCCGCCGCCGGCCCGGCGCGCCGCATCGCGGCGTTGTCCGGGTCGGCGTGCCGATGGTCTGCAGCGGGACGGTGCGCTTGCTACCATGCGTGCTCGACCGCTGCCCGACCTGATTGCGGCGTTTGCCGCTTCTGCCCATGTCTCCCGATGCTGCGCCTGCCGGCGCCCAGTTCTCGCTCGGTTTCGATGCGCCTGCCGCACGCGAAAGCCTGTTCTTTGCGCTGCTACCCGACACGCGAACCGCGCAAGCGGTGCACAGCCTTGGCCAGCAACTGTGCCAGGCGCATGGTCTGCACGGGCGTGCGCTGCCGCCCGAGCGGCTGCACGTGACCTTGCACTATCTGGGCGAATACGCCGGGATTCCGCCACGCTTGCTGCAGCAGGCATGCGCCGCCGGGCAGGCGCTTGCGGCCTCGCCCTTTCAACTTGCATTCGACCAGGCGGTGACTTTCGACAGCCGCGCGCGTAGCCGACCGCTGGTACTGCGCGGTGATGCCGAGCCCGCGCCGTTGCTGGCGTTGCGTCAGGCGCTCCAGCAGCAGTTGGCCCGACACGGCGTGGCGCCGCGCGCCGACGGCGCCTATCTGCCGCACATGACCCTGGCCTATGTCGATCAGGCGTTGGCGTCGCAGCAGGTGCCGGCGCTGCATTGGCAGGCGACGTCGCTGAGCCTGATCCGCAGCGTACAGGGCCAGGGCCGTTACCTGCACGAAGCCAGCTGGCCGTTGCGCGCCGCCCCTGCGCAGCACGGCGCATGAACGCGGCGCCGCTGACCCTGCCCGAGGCGCAATGGGCGCAGCTGCGGGCGGCCTACGCCGAACCGCCGCGGGCGTATCACCATTTCGGCCACGTCGAGGCGGTGCTGGCGCACTACGCCGAGGTCGCCGCCGACACCGGCTGGCGGCAGCCACGCGAGGTCTACCTGGCCGTGCTCTATCACGATGCGGTCTATCGTGCCGGCCGCGGCGACAACGAAGCGCAGTCGGCGCGCCTGGCCGAGGCGGCGATCGCGCAATGGCTGCCGGACGCCGGGGTGGAGGCGACGCGGGTGGCTGCGCTGATCGAACTCACCGCGCGTCACGGGCAACTGACCGTCGACTCGGTGGATGCGGACGCCGCGCTGTTCCTGGATTGCGACATGGCCATCCTCGGCGCCGCGCCGGAAGCCTTCGCCGCCTACGACCGCGCCATCGCCGAGGAGTACCGCGGCGTGGTGCCGGGCTGGTTGTACCGACGCAAGCGCCGCGCGTTCCTGCGCACCGTGCTGGCGCAGCCGCGCATCTTCCTCAGCGAGCGCTTCCATGCGCGCTACGACGCGGCCGCGCGCGCCAACCTGCGTCACGCCATCGGCTGAGGGGACGCGGACCGCTGCCTGCGCCGCCTTCTTCTACACTGCCGCGCCGGTCTGCCCCGGCCGCCGCCACGGAGCCCCATGTCCGACCCTGCCGCCAATGCCGATCCCCGCCCGCAGGCGCCGTTGCCGCCGGGCCCCAGCGACTGCTGCGACAGCGGCTGTCCGCTGTGCGTCTACGACCTCTACCACGAGGAGCTGGAGCGCTACCGGCAGGCGCTGGCCGCCTGGCGGCTGCGCCATCCCGGCGCCGACGCGGACGCCTGACAGGCCTGCCGGTGCAGGCGCTGGCGCAGGTCCGGCGTACCTGGCATGAACCAGGGAGCGCGCCGCGCTTCGCGCCGTCGCCGTTCGGGATTATCTTTACACGCCTTTTCAGGATTGCCGGATGATGCAGAAGCGTGGCGGTTGGATGTGGGGATGTGCATTGGGCGGACTGCTCGCGGCCGGCGTCGCCGGCGCAGCACCGGGCGCTGCGGCCACCGCCGCGCCGCATGCTGGCGCACCGGCCGCGGCGCCGGAAAAGCTCAGCCACGGCCGCTTCGAGCAGGTGCCGGTGCTGTTGCCCAAGGGCAACGCGCAGCGCGTGGTGCTGTGGTTCGCCGGCGGCAAGCACGCCGACGCCGAGCGCATGCGCCAGATCGAGGCGCTGCGCGACGACGGCGCCATGGTGGCGGTGATCGACAGTGCGCACCTGCAGACGGTGCTGGCCAAGATCGACGGCACCTGCGGCTTCTCCGCCGGCGACGTGGAGAATTTCTCGCGCTACGTGCAGGCCTATTTCCACGTGCCGACCTACCACCTGCCGTTGCTGGTGGGCGATGGCGACGGCGCCGCGCTGGCCTATGCGGTCGCGGCGCAGGCGCCCAAGCATCTGCTGGCGGGCCTGCTGACCGAGGATTTCTGCCCGGTGCAGGTGCTCGACGACCAGATCTGCGGCGCCGGCATCACCGCGCCGGCGCGCGCGTTGCAGGCGACTGCGCTGCCGGTGCCGTGGCTGGCGGCGCTCGATGCCAAGACCCGCCGCGACCGTTGCACCCAGCAGAGCGACGCGTTCCTGCAGAAGGTGGCGCAGGCGCGGCAGTTCCGCCGCAGCGCCAGCGGCGATGCGCTGCCGGGCCTGCGTGCGGCGGTGCGTTCGCTGGGCGACCGGCCCGGCGTCAGCCTGCCGCCGACCCCGGCCGACTTGGCTGGGTTGCCGGTGGTCGAAGTGCCTGCCGCCGCGGGCGCGGGCGATGCCGACAACGGCAACGTGTTCGCGATCTTCGTCTCCGGCGACGGCGGCTGGGCCGGACTCGACCAGCAGGTCGCCGGCGCCCTGGCCAAGGCCGGCATCCCGGTGGTGGGCGTGGATTCGCTGCGCTACTTCTGGAGCGAGCGCACGCCGCAGGGCTTCGCTACCGACTTGGACCGCATCTACCGCCACTACAGCCACCTGTGGCAACGCGGGCGGGTGGTGCTGATCGGCTTCTCGCAGGGCGCCGACGTGCTGCCGGCGGCCTACAACCAGTTGCCGGAAGCGATGCGCGACCAGGTGCAACTCACCGCCTTGCTGTCGGTCGGCAAGACCGCCGACTACGAGTTCCACGTGTCCAACTGGATCAGCTCCGGCGACGACGGCCTGCCGATCGCCCCGGAAGTGGCGAAGATGCCGCCGGCGCAGACCCTGTGCATTTACGGCGAGGACGACGACGACGCGCTGTGCCCGGACCTGCCCAAGGGCGCGGTGCAACTGGTCAAGCTGCCCGGCGACCATCATTTCCAGGGCGACTACGCGACGCTGGCCAAGCAGATTCTGCAGCGGATTCAGTAGAAGCCGGGATTGGGGAGGCGGGATTGGGGGTTGGTCGCGCGTGCGGGCTTGCGCGCTCGCGTCGTCGGCCGCCGTACCCTCACCCCAACCCCTCTCCCGGGGGGAGAGGGGCTTTGCTTTTCCTTCTCCCATCGGGACCACGGCCCCCTTTTCGGGGGAAGGTGCCCCGAAGGGGCGGATGAGGGTACGGCGCGAAGCCTCGTAAAGCTCCGGCAAACGGGGTAGCCAGGCCAATCCCCAATCCCGACTCCCCGATCCCCGCCTCACTCCGGCTTGCGCGGATCCAGCGAGATCAGTCGGGTCACGTCCAGCAGGGCGGCGGGCAGGTGCATGCCGCCGGGGGCGGCGAGGTAGCGGGTGCGCCAGGCAGGGGCGAACTTGGACTTGAAGCGGCGCAGGCCGGTGAAGCCGTAGAAGCGTTCGCCGTGGCGCACGATCAGGTTGCCGAAGCGGTTCCAGCGGCCGGCCAGGCGGTGCTGGGCCAGGCCCGACAGCGGCGCCATGCCCAGCGAGAAGCGCTTGTAGCCCTGGTCGCGGCCCCACAGGAACAGCTCGATGAACAGGAAGTCCATCGTGCCCTTCGGCGCATCGGCGATGTGCCGCATCAGGTCCACCGACAGCTCGTGACCGGCCGGGGCCTGCCACAGGTTGGCGAAGGCCACGACCTTGCCCTCGAACTCCACCACCGCGATCGGGAAGCGGCGCAGGTAGGCCGGGTCGAAGCTGCCCAGCGAGAAGCCCTTCTCGGCGCCGGCCTTGTCTTCCAGCCACTGCTGCGAGACCTCGGCCAGCACCGGCATCAGCGCGTCCACCGCGTCGGTCTCGACGATGCGGAAGCTCAGCCCGCTGCGCTTGCCGCGGTTCCAGGCCTGGCGCAGGTCGGCGCGGTCGCGGCCTTCCAGGTGGAAGCCCTCCAGCGACACCATCGCTTCCTCGCCGAGCTTGACCAGGGTCAGGCCCAGGTCCAGGTAGGTCTGCCAGTGCTGCTCGCCGACCTGGTAGAACACCGGGCGCAGGCCCATGCGGTCGGCTTCCTCGCGGAAGCGCCAGATCAGCGCGCGGGCCACTTCCGGCGCGCCGACCGGGTCGCCCATCGCCACCAGCGAGCCGCCGTAGCGCTGCATCATCACGAAGCCGGGGCCGTCCTCGGCCTGCAGCAGCGCCTTGTCGCCGGTCAGCACCAGGCAGGCCTGGGTGTCGGTGGCCTCGGCCAGCACCGGCGCCAGCGCGTCCAGCTGCGCGCCATCGGCCGGCGGCAACGGCGAGCGCGTGCTGTGCAGCAGCCGCGCCAGCCCGAATACCACCACCGCCACGCTGACCAGCAGCACCGCGCGCAGCGCGCGTGGGGCGTTGGCCGAGGTGGCGAATTCCCACCACAGCTCGTTCTGGTATTCGACGTGGCTGTAGACGAAGAACAGCAGCCAGATCGTGGCGATCAGCACCAGGCCGAGGTTGCGCAGCCACGGCCACGACCAGGCCTCGTCGAGCAGGGCGCCCTCGCGATAGAACTCGCGGCGCGCGCCCCACAGGCCGACCGCCACCACCAGCGAGGACAGCGCCACCGAGACGTGGCCGCCGCGCAGCCAGGCCGGCAGCGGCAGCAGCACGCAGATGCCGATCGCCAGCACCCAGGCGGCATGGCTGCGCCGCTGCAGGCCCTGGCCGATCAGCAGCAGCACCACGCCGCCGAGGCTGGCCAGCAAGTGCGAGGTTTCCATGATCGACAGCGGCGCCATGTCCTGGCGGCGCTTGGGCGTGGGCAGGGTGCCGTCGATGACCAGCGCCGCGCCGACCGCGAACACCGCCAGGGCGATGATCTGCGGCAGCCACGGGCGCAGCGTGCGCCAGGCCACGCGCACGCCGCCGGCACTGGCGGCCAGCGGCCGGCGCAGGCCGGACAGCGACGCCATCAGCACCGACAGCAGCAGCGGCACCACGTAGTAGGTGATGCGGTAGATCAGCGCCGCCGCCAGCACCGCCGCCGGCGCCACGCCGGGCAGCAGCTTGAGCAGGCTCCACTCGAACACGCCCAGGCCGGCCGGCACGGTCGAGACCAGGCCCGCCACCACCGCGACCAGGTACAGGCCGACGAAGCCGATGTATTCGATGCCCGATTCGTTGGGCAGCAGCACGTAGAACGCGGCACTGGCCAGGCCCAGTTCGACCACGCTCAGCGCGGTCACGCCCAGGGTGGTGCGCCGGTCCGGCAGCCACAGTTCGTGGCTGCGCCAGCGCAGGGTGCGGCCGTCGCGGCCGGCCAGCAGCAGCATCGTGGCGAAGCCGACCAGCAACGCGATGCCGATCGCGCGCACCGCGGTCGCGCCGACCGGCAGCGCCAGCGCCGCCGCGGCCGGTTCCAGGGTCAGGGCCAGCGCCAGCAGCAGCCACGCGCCGAACACGAAGCCGAGCGTGCTCATCAGCACCACCTGGCCGATCTCGGCCAGGCTCAGCCCGACCCGGCCGTAACCGCGCAGGCGCACCGCGCCGCCGGTCAACGCGGCGAAGCCCAGAGTCTGCCCGACCGCATGCGCCAGGAACGCGGTGATGCTGATCCGCATCGGGTGCAGCTTGCGCCCGCTGCGGCGCAGGCCGACGGCATCGAAGCCGATCAGGCAGGCATAGCTGCTCAGGCCCAGCAGCAGGGTCAGCACGATCTGGCTGAGGCTCAGCTGGTTGAAGGCGTGACGGATCGCACTGTAGCCGTGGGTGCTGAACTCCGTGGCCAGCGCGTGCAGCGCCAGGGCCAGGATCGCCAGGCTGGCCAGCACCGGCAGCGCACGGCGCCAGCCGGGCGTGGGTGCGGGAGTGGAGGGCGCGGCGTCGGTCATTGCGGACGGACGGCGGCGAGGCGCGACGGCGCACGTTGCGCGGTGCGCGACGCGGCCGGAGCGGAAGTGCGGGTGAAACGAAGACGGGCCATCGCGATACCGGTTGGATGAAAGCGTGTGACGAACATTGAGAGGGCTGCGACCAAGTGGCTGCGTCGCGGTGGGTGGGGTGGCGGGGCAAGCCGGGTTGCACCGGCCTGCCGCGCATCACCCTGGTGGGATGCCACGCGTCAGATCCCGACAGCGGTCGCGGTCAGCGGCGCGCAGGCGAGTCCGGTATCGGTGAGCTTGGCGCCCTCCCGGGCCGCACCCCGCAGCGCACACATCGCACCCCTGTCAGCCGTACCGCTCCTCTTGCCGTGCATCCCACGCTCCAGGCTATACCGGCCGTGCCGGCGACGCGCATGATAGTGGAATCGCACGTCGCCACGGCGTCTGGACCGCGGCAGGGGCCGTGGCCGGCGCATGTGGCGACGGTCTGTGTCGGTTCCGGAGCCTGTCGATGCCCTTGTCCGCATCTCCCTTTCCCTCGCCGCCGCGCTGGACGCGCCTGGCCGGCGCCGCAGCGTTGCTGCTGGCGCTGCTGTTCCTCGGCGTGGCCATGGCGTTGCAGGTCGTGCGTGCCGATCTGCACTGGCAGCAGGCCACGCTCAGCCAGTACCTGCATGGGCCCGGCGGCCTGCTGCTGCGCACCGTCTACGTCCTGCTGGCCGTCGGCGTGGTGGCGCTGGCGGCCGGGCTGTATGCGCAGGCGCCGCCACGCGCGCGCAGCGGTGCGCCTGTATTGCTGTTCGGCTGCGCCGCGCTCGGCCTGTGCGGCGTGGCGATCGGCGACAGCTATCTGCCGCAGCGCGCACCGCTGCTGGCGCCGCTGGTGCACGGACTCTCCGCGCAGACCGCGTTCCTGTGCGTGACCACGGCGATGCTGCTGCAGAGCGCGTGGCTGCGCGGGCAGGCGGCGTGGAAGGGCCGCGCCGGGCCGCTGTTGCTGCTGGCGGTGCTGGCGTTCGTGGCCCTGTGGGTGCATGTGCTGTGGCGCGCACCGCCGCGCGGGCTGACCCAGAAACTGCCGATCGTGTTGATCCTGGCCTGGCTGCTGCCGGTGGCGTATCGCGTGTGGCGGCCGGTGCCTGCAGCCGCGGCGCAATCGCGCGACAATGGCGCGGTCTTCCCACTACAGGACAGCGCATCATGATCCAGCGTTTCGATACCGGCCCGCGGATGTCGGAGATGACCGTGTACAACGGCGTGGCCTATCTGGCCGGGCAGATCGCGGACGATACCAGCGAAGACATCGCCGGCCAGACCCGCCAGGTGCTGGCCGCGATCGACCGGTTGCTGGCGCTCGCCGCCACCGACAAGAGCCGGATCCTGCGCGCGGAGATCTTCATGACCGACCTGGCCGAGTTCGCCGAAATGAACAAGGTCTGGGAAGAATGGGTCAGCCCGGGCAACACCCCGGCCCGCGCCACCGTGCAGGCCAAGCTGGCCGACCCGGCCTGGAAGATCGAGATCGTCATTACTGCCGCCGCTTAAGCGGCCGGGATTGGTGATTGGGGATTGGGGATTCGTCTTGCCCGCCACGCCGTCGCTTGCATATCCCCTGATCCGCGTAGGAGCGATCAGGCGGCAGCACGCCGCCTTTGCCAATCCCCAATCCCGACTCCCCAATCCCTGCCCCTCAGCGCCTGACGAACCGGTAATGCGCCACGCCCCACTGCTGGCCCTGTTCGTAGCCGAACAGTTCCGCGCAGGCCATCCAGAACATGCGCCAGCGTTGCCACCAGATCTTGGCGTCGGCGCCGTAGGTGGCCTGCAGCACCGGCATCAGCGTGTCGCGGTGGCGGTCCTGGTTGTGCAGCCAGGCGTTGGCGGTCTTCTCGTAATGCTGGCCGGACAGCAGCCAGCGGCGTTCGATCGCCAGGTCGTCCTGGAACTGCAGCAGGGTGTCGGCCGCCGGCATCAGGCCGCCGGTGAAGAAGTGCCGGCCCATCCAGTTGTCCTCGCCCTGCACCTCGAACGGGTAGGCCAGGTCGCGATGGCAGAAGATGTGCACGAACAGCCGGCCGCCCGGCACCAGCCAGTGGCTGACCCGCTTGAGCAGTTCGCGGTAGTTGCGCATGTGCTCGAACATCTCGATCGAGACCACACGGTCGTAGCTTTCGGTCGGCAGGGTCAGGGTGTTGGCGTCGTGGGTGATCACCTTGACGTTGCCCAGCCCGCGCGCGCGGCATTGCGCTTCGATGTGCTCGCGCTGCGGCCGCGAGTTGGAGACCGCGGTGATGCGTGCGCCGGGGAACTGCTCGGCCATCCACAGCGTCAGCGAGCCCCAGCCGCAGCCAAGTTCGAGGATGCGCTGACGGTCGCGCAACTGTGCGCGTTCGGCGTACAGCTGCAGCATGCGTTCTTCGGCCGCGTCCAGGTCGGGCGTGGTCGCATCCCAGTAGCAGCTGCTGTACTTCAGGCGCTTGCCCAGGCACAGCTCGAAGAAGCGCGGCGGCACTTCGTAGTGCTGGCGGTTGGCTGCGTCGGTCTCGATCGCGATGGCGCTCTCGCGCAGCGATTCGATCAGCAGGCGCTGGCGCTCCCAGGCCGCGTCGGCGCCGCCGGCGCGCTCGTCGCGCAGGCGTTGCGCGCACAACCGGCGCATCGCCGCGCGCAGCATGGCGTCGGGCAGCAGGCCGGATTCGGCCAGGCGCGTGGCCAGCGGCTCGGCCGGCGCGGCAGGCGGGGAAGAGGTGGCGAAGGTACTGGACATGGCGGATCTCCTCGCGCGGCTCAGTGCCGCGGCGGCATGGGGAAGAAGGCGCTGGTGCTGCGCTGGTAGTCGGCGTAATCGCGGCCGCGCGAGCGCAGCGCTTGCTGTTCGGTATAGGGAATGCCGGTGACGCGATAGAGGAAGGCGAACATCAGCAACGGGCCCAGCGCGGCCACGCCGACCCACAGCGCGCCGCTGCCCACTGCCAGGAACACGTAGGCGAACCAGTGCACGAATTCGAAGAAGTAGTTCGGATGCCGCGAATAGCGCCACAGGCCTTGGCGGCAGGTCTTGCCCTTGTTCGCCGGGTCGGTGCGGAACGCGGCCAGTTGCCGGTCGGCCAGGCTTTCCCCGCCGACCGCGATCAGCCAGGTCGCGACCGCCAACGTGGTCCACACGCTCCACTGCGGCTGCGGATTGTGCGCGGCCACCGACAGCGGCACCGCGAACGCCAGCACCACCAGCGCCTGGCCGAGGAAGAACGCCAGGAACTTGAGCTGGTCGCCGTGCCAGTGCTCGCGCAGGGCACGATAGCGGCCGTCTTCGTGCGCATCGCCGAACACGCGTACGCCCAGATGCCAGGCCAGGCGCGCGCCCCACAGCCCGCCCAGCACCGCGGTCAGCACCCGCGGCAGCAGCGCGCCATCTGCGCGCCAGGCGCAGTACACCGCGGTCAGCGCCATGCAGGCCGACCACAGCACATCGACCACGCCGGCATTGCGGGTATGTCGCTGCCAGGCCCAGCCGGCGAGCATGACCAGCACGGTGAAGATGCCTACATGCAGGAGCGGCCATGCGTTCATCGCGCCGCTCCGGTGGCCGGCAGCGCCGGCGTGGCGACCATCAGGCGGCGCGTCGCCAGGCTCAGCAAGGTCAGCGCCGCGGCCCAGCCCACAGCCAGCGCCAGCAGCGCCTGCGGCGTGGGCGCCACCAGCGTCACCGCCTGCCAGCCGCGCGCGGCCAGCACATAGCCCAGCGGGCCGCCAATGGCGCCGAACAGCGCCGCGCGCCAGGGATGGCGCATCACCCAGGCCAGCGAGTGCTGGAAGGTCAGCGCGAAGCCGGCCCACAGCGCCAGGATCCACAGCGGCGGCCACGGTGCCGGCGGCGCGGCGGCGTAGCGCACCCAATCGCCGGCGCGCATGGCCGCATCGACACCGGCGCCCAACGGCAACGCCAGGGCGATCAGCGCGGCGTCGCCACGCGCGCGGCGGCGCGGCTGCAACTGGTACAGCGCGAACAGCGCCAGCGCCGCCGGGCCGGCCCAGGCCAAGCCGTGCGCGGCGCCGACGACGGCGGCCAGCCACAGCCCCTGCAGGGCGAGGTAGTTGATCAGGTTGCTCATGCGTCGCCCGCCAGCGCCGGCGCGAACTGCGCCGGCCGTGCGCGCGGCTTGCTCAGCCACAGGTGCACGTCGCCGATCGAGCGCTCCAGGAAGCCGCCTTCGCAGTAGGCCAGGTAGAACTCCCACATGCGGATGAAGCGTTCGTCGTAGCCGAGCGCGCGCACCTGCGGCAGCCTGGCCATGAAGCGCTCGCGCCAGGCGCGCAGGGTCAGCGCGTAGCTGGGGCCGATGTCTTCCAGGTTGAACAGGCGCAGGTCGCTGGCGCGGCCGATCGCGCCGGTCATCGCCGCCACCGAGGGAATGAAGCTGCCCGGGAAGATATGGCGCTTGATGAAGTCCACCGACTTCAACGCCTGCGCGTAGCGATGATCCTCGATGGTGATGGCCTGGATCAGCGCCTGGCCGTCGTCCTTGAGCAGGCTGCCGACCTTGCCGAAGTAGGTATCCAGGTATTGATGGCCGATCGCCTCGATCATCTCGATCGAGACCAGGCGATCGTAGCGGCCGTCGAGATCGCGGTAGTCGCGCAGCAGCACCTCGACCCGGTCCGACAGCCCGGCGGCCGCGATGCGCTGCCGGGCCAGTTCGTACTGCTCGCGCGAGATGGTGGTGGTGGTGACGCGGCAGCCGTGGTGCTTGGCCGCATGCAGCGCGAAGCCGCCCCAGCCGGTGCCGATCTCGACCAGGTGGTGGTGCGGCTGCAGATCGAGCTTGGCGCAGATGCGCTGCAGCTTGCGCTCGGCGGCGCGTTCCAGCGCGGCCTCGCCCAAGGCGGCGTCGGCGTCGCGGAAGATTGCCGAGGAGTACATCAGGTTGCGATCCAGGAACAGCTCGAACAACGGATTGCCCAGGTCGTAGTGCGCGGCGATGTTGCGGCGGCTGCCGGCGCGGGTATTGCGCGCGAACGCGTGCAGGCCGCGCATCGCCAGGCCGCCGAGCCGGGCCAGGCCGGTCTCCATCGCGTCCAGGCGGTCGCGATTGCGCACCAGCAGGCGCACCAGTGCGACCAGGTCGTCGCAATCCCACAGCCCGTCCATGTACGCCTCGCCGACGCCGACGCTGCCGTTGAGCGCGGCCTGCCGGTAGAAGCGCGGGTCATGGATGCGCAGATGCGCCTGCAGCGCGTCGGCGCCAGCGGTGGAATCGCCCAGCGTGGTCAGCGTGCCGGCTTCCTCGATGCGCAACTGGCCTTCGCGCAGGCCATCCAGCGTGGCGAGCAGGCGTTGCCGCAGCAGGCGGTCGAGCCCGCGCAGCGGCGGTGCGGCAGGGGCCAGCGCGGCGGCGGAAGAGGGCGCGTGCGGAGCGTTCATCGGCGTTCTCGCGGAAGGGAGTGGTCGGGGTGGTCGTGCACCGGGTTGCCGCGCAGCCACAGCCGCAGCGCCTGCCAGTGGATCTTGGCCATGACCTGCAGGGTCATCGCCGGATAGCGCAGCAGTGCCTGCGCCAGGCTGGCGCCATCGAGGGCCCGGCGCTCGAGCACCAGGGTGGCGTCGAAGCGTCGCCGCGTCGCCGCCGGCGTGGGATCGAGCACGTCCATGTGCACGCGCAGTTGCGCGCCGGGTTCGCTGAAGCGCCAGGCGTAGGTGTGCGCCATCGCCATGAACGGCGAGACGTGGAAGCGCTTGGCGAAGCGCCAGGCGTGCGTGGTGCCGTGATTGCGCGCCTCGGCCATCGGCAGCACATAGGCGTGGCGCTGCCGCCACGGCGTGTTGGTGATCTCGGCGACGATGCTGTGCAGGCGCTGCTGCGCGTCGTGGCAGTAGTAGAACGTGACCGGATTGAAGCAGTGGCCGAAGTAGCGCAGGTGGGTGAGCATGCGCACCGGGCCCAGCGGACGCTCGCCGGTGTGCTGCTGCACGCGGTCGCGCACCGCCTCGTCCAGCGGCTGCGCGGGGTCGCCCAGGTAGTCGCTGCGGCGGAACTCGGCCAGGTTGCGCCGGTTCACCGACCACAGCCAGCGCCGCGCGAACACCTGCTCCAGTTCGTCCAGGTCCAGGTACAGCAGGAACAGCGGATAGCGGAACGCCAGCGCTTTCGGCGCGTAACGGCGATGCCGCACCCAGCCGGTGTATACCGCGCTGTGCAGGCCATGCAGGGTCGTGCCCGCCGCCGCCGACGTTGTCGAGACGGCGCCAGTCGGCGGGGCGGGCACGGCAGCACGGCGCATCAGCGTCATGACCAGGGTACCCCCAGCGCGGCGGCGACGTCGACCGCGCTGCGCAGGCCGTCCTCGTGGAAGCCGAAGCCCCAGCCGGCGCCGGCGAACCAGGTATTGCGCTGGCCCTGGATCTCGCCCTTGCGCGCCTGCGCCGCCACCGACGCCTGGGTCTGCAGCGGATGCCGGTAGCGCATGCGTCGCAGCACCTTGGCCGGATCGATCGCATCCGTGCGGTTGAGGCTGACAATGAACGGCTGCGGCGCCTGCAGCGACTGCAGCGCGTTCATCCAGTAGCTGACCGTGCAAGGCGCGTCCGGATCCGCCGGCACGTGCGCGTTCCAGGCGGCCCAGGCGCGGCGGTCGCGCGGCAGCACGCGCGCATCGGTGTGCAGCACGGTCTCGTTGTCCTGGTAGCCGATCGCGCCGAGGATCGCGATTTCCGCGTCGCTGGGGTCGGTCAGCAGGCGCAGCGCGTCGTCGGCGTGGCAGGCCAATACCGCGTGGTCGTATTGCTGGGTGTCGGCATCGCAGGCGATCGCGACGCTGCCGTGGGCCGTGCGCTGCAGCGCGCGCACCGGCGTGCCGAGCCGCTCGCGCACGCGCCAGCGGCTGCGCAGCGCGCGCACGTAGCTGTTGGAGCCGCCGCGCACCACCCGCCACTGCGGGCGGCCGCTGACCTGCAGCATGTGGTGATTGGCCATGAAGCCGATCAGCTGGCGCATCGGGAAATCGAGGATCTGCCGCGACGGCGAGGACCACAGCGCCGAGGCCATCGGCACCAGGTGCGCGTCGCGAAACACCTCGGAGTAGCGGTGGCGCTGCAGAAAGTCGCCGAGGGTGAGCTGCGCCAGCTTGGCGTCGTGCAGGACCTGCGGCGCCTCACGGTAGAACCGCCGCAGATCGCGCAGCATGCGCCAGAAGCGCGGCGACAGCAGATTGCGGCGCTGGCAGAACAGCCCATCGAGCGTGCCGGCGTTGTACTCCAGCCCGGTGCGCTCTTCGTGCACAGAAAAACTCATCGTGGTCGGCTGCGACTCGACCCCGAGCCGCGCGAACAGCGCGCTCAGCAGCGGGTAGTGCTCCGGATTGAACACGATGAAGCCGCTGTCCACCGCGTATTCCGCGCCGTCCAGTTCGATCGCGTGGGTATGGGTGTGGCCGCCGAGATAGTCGGCCGCCTCGTACAGCGTCACCTCGTGGCGCTGCGACAGCAGCCACGCCGCGCCGAGGCCGGCGATCCCCGAGCCCACCACCGCGATCCGGCTCATCGGGCACGCGCCTGCGCACGCACCAGCCCGGCCGGCACCGGCTTGAGCTCGCGGATCACGCGCGTCCACGACAGCGCCTTCAGGCCGTACCAGGTCAGGTCCAGCTCCCACCAGCGGAAACCCTGGCGCGCGGCACCGGGGAAGAAATGGTGGTTGTTGTGCCAGCCTTCGCCGAAGGTCAGCAGCGCCAGCCACAGGTTGTTGCGGCTGTCGTCGCGGGTGTCGAAGCGGCGGCTGCCGAAGCGGTGCGCCAGCGAGTTGATGGTGAAGGTGGCATGGAACAGCGCCACGGTGGAGACGAAGAAGCCCCACACCAGCAACTGCGGGCCGTCGGTGCCGAGCTGCGGCACGTGCTGCTGCAGCCACTCGCCGAGCAGGAACAGCGCCAGCGCCAGCAGCACCGGCAGCAACAGGTCGAAGCGGTCGAGGAAGCGCAGTTCGGGGAAGCGGCGCAGGTCCGGGATCGCCTCCCAGTCGGTGCGGAAGCCGCGCGGAGTCAGGAACCAGCCGCTATGGCTCCACCAGAAGCCGTGCTGGCGCGGCGAATGCGGATCGGCCGGGGTATCGGTATGGCGATGGTGGTTGCGGTGGTGGGCGGCCCACCACAGCGGCCCGCGCTGCACGCAGGTGGCGCCGATCGCGGCGAACAGGAACTGCACCGGGCGCGAGGTCTTGAACGCGCGGTGCGCGAAATAGCGGTGGTAGAAGCCGGTGAGCGCGAACATGCGCACGGCGTACATCGCCACCGCCATGCCGACGGCGAACCAGGACACGCCGACCCAGAACACGCCCAGGCACGCCAGGTGCAGGCCGATGTAGGGCGCGGCGCGCAGCCAGTCGATACGGTCGGCGCGCGCCGGATCCAGCTCGATCTCGGCACTGGTGTCGAACCACCGCCGCAAGGTGCGCAGGATGCGGCCACGCGCGGCAGGTGGCGTTGTGGAAGGGCTGGGTTCCGGAACGGGACTCGGCACAAGCGCGTCTCATTGGGGGACTTGGGAGCGATACGGGCGAAACCGGAACACGGATGCACCCGCGTCGCATTTCCCCTGCACGGATGCGGGCGCGGCATGGCGGCCACGACGGCACAGCGCAGGCGTCGCACGAATCGCAAGATCTGGCTGTCGTGCGGATGCGCGATGGCGGCGGCGATGTTGCCTGCGCACGAGTGGTGGGCGGGTGAATGCGCGCCCGGTTCTTGTAGACGAGCGCGGCATAGCCTGACCGCGGCCCGATCTCTCCACGGCGCGTGCAAGGTACGTGGTGCACTGCCCCTCTCCCATCGGGAGAGGGGTTGGGGTGAGGGTACGGAGCGAAGCTCTCGCGCATCCAATTTGCGTTACCGGACGCTGCATCAGGCTTCGCCCGTACCCTCATCCGCCCCTTCGGGGCTCCTTCTCCCGACGGGGGAAGGGCATCCATGGTCCCGATGGGAGAAGGGTTGTCTACGGCGCCAGCTGCAGCGTGCTGATGCCGCCCTTGGCCACGACCGGACCGGTGGCGACGCCGCCGGGCGCGCCGCCGGGCGGTTCCATGGTCACCGCCAGCACCGCGCCGTCGCTGAGCATGGGCATCAGCGCATCGGGGATGCGCGCCACGCGCGCCTTGGCCTCGTCGAACACACCCATCGAGCGCGCCTTGCCGTCGGCCGGGATCAGCCACAGTTCGGGCACGCGCGCACTGTCGTGGGTGCCGCCCAGCGGGGTGAGGGTGATGCTGCGCTTGTCGGCGTCCATCAGCGCCACGTAGCCGGGCTTGCCGTCGTCCTGCATCAGCGTGGAGGTCATCGCGATGCCGCTGGGCTTGGGCGTGGTGGTGGTGGCGACCGGCGGCGGCTGCGCGGCCGGCGGCGGCACCGGCGCACGCGCCAGCAGCAGCGCCATCAGACAGGCCGTGGCGGTGGCGAAGCCGCCGGCGCTGAGCCAACGCCAGGTCCGCACGCTGTCCCAGAACCCGGGTGCGGCGGGGCGCGGGCGCGGCGCCGGCGCATCCAGACCCAGCGAGGCGCGGATGCGCACCCACACGCGCTCGGGCACCGCCACCGGGGCGATCTCGTCGGCCAGCGGCATCAGGTGCTGCTGCCACTGCAGCACCGCCGCGGCGAAGGCGCGGTCGCTGTCGATGCGCGCTTCGGCGGCGCGGCGCTCCTGCGCGTCGAGCACGCCGAGCACGTATTCGCCGGCCAGCACGTCGCGCGGCGGCGGGGTTTCCTGTGGATCGGGCACGGAGGCGTTCATCGTTCCAAACACGCTTTCAGTTTGGCCAGGCCACGGCGGATCCAGCTCTTGACCGTGCCCAGCGGCGTGCCGCTGCGGTGGGCCAGTTCCTCGTAGGTGATGCCCTCGAAGAACGCGGTGCGGATCAAGTCGCCGCGCGGCGGCTCCAGTTCGCCCATGCACACGTCCAGGCGCCGTCCCGCCACCCGCCACTCGGTATCGGCGAGCGGATCGCGGCCTTCGTCCTGCAGTTCACCGGCGTCGTCCAGCGCCACCGACTGCCGCGCCGGTGCGCGTGCGCGCAGATGGTCGATGGCCTTGTTGCGGGCGATCATGGTCAGCCAGGTCAGGCCGCGCGCGCGCTGCGGGTCGAACTGCGCCGCCTTGCGCCAGACCGAGGAGAACACTTCCTGCAGCACGTCCTCGGCTTCGCCGCGCTGCGGCACGATGCGCAGGCACACGCCGAACAGGCGCGAGGACGTGGTGCGGTACAGGCGTTCGAACGCGGCGCTGTCGCCGGTGGCGGTGGCCACCAGCAATTGTCCTGCTTCGTCGTGATCGGGCGACTCGGTCATGCCGGGAGACGGTGGCGAAGGTCGGCGTGATGCTACAGGCTTTCGCCGCGGCCGTCGCTCAGGCGCGCTGGCGCCGCCACAGTACGCACGCGGTGAGCAGCAGGACGATCTCGAACGCGGCCAGGCCGGTCGTGGTCGGGCCGACCGGCCACAGCCGCAGCAGGCTGGCGCTGCGGTAGAGCACGATGGGCACGTAGAACGCCAGCGCCAGGAGCAGGCCGGTGCGCAGTTGCCCGGTGCGGGCGAAGTAGCCGAACAGGAAGGCCATACCCAATTGCAGGCCGCCGTAGATGACCAGGTATTCGGACTGGCCGGAGCGGTCCAGGCCGACATAGCCCACCGCGGCGGCGGTCTGCGCCGGCAGCAGCGTGCACCAGACGGCCAGGAGCGCGTAGAGCGCGGCGTTGAACCACAGGTAGGCCTTGGCCATGAGGTGTCCTCGTCGATGCGCGGGCGATGCGCAGGCATGGTTGTAGCGGGTGCGGCGATGGCCGGCGTGAATGCGCTGGCGGCGCGGCTCAGCGCGCGCTGCATTGCGCGACCAATGGTTGCTGCAGCGCCTGCTCCCAGGCGCCATCGTCGGCCTGGCCGCGCAGGCGTTCGGGAAATTCGATGCGCACGCTCGGGTAGCGGCCGCGCGCGTCGCGGATGTTGCCGACGCCGCGGAACTCGCGCAGGCGCCGGTCCTGGCGCGTGTAGGCGACGCTGAGGTCGGGCAGCAGCGTGCCGTACCAGGCGGCCAGGCTCAGGGTGTAGCGCTGCATTTCGGCATCGGCAGGGCCGGGGGTGATGCGGAAGTCGAGCGTGCGCAGTTCGCTGGGCAGCACGAAGGCGATGCGCTGCGGTCCGCCGCTGCCCAGGCTGTCCCAGCGCTGGCGCAGGTAGGCGTCGAAACCCGCGTCGATCACCTGCGCCTCGGTGCTCTTGGGCAGCGGCGCGCGGCGTTCGGCCTGACCCTTGGCCTGACTGAACATCTCGCGCCCACTGCCGCTGCGGCGCACACCCTCGCGGTAGCCGCTGCGCGCATCGACCAGTTCGAAGTCCGGCGCGGCGCTGCCGTCGTCCACGCGCTTGCGCGCGAACGCGGCGCCGTCGTTGCACTGGTACAGCACCAGGCGCGCGCCATCCTCGCGGACCCAGTGGCTTTCGCGGTACAGCACCTGTTTGCCGTCGGCGGCATAGGCGATGCCCTCGTAGTGCAGCATCGCCCGCGCAGGCGTGGCGGCGACCAGGGCGGCGGCGCCGAGGACCAGGGCCAGCGGCAGGTGCGGTCGGGTGAACGGGAAGGCGGCGGTCGACGTCGGCATGCACGGCGCTCCGGTGGGATGACACCAGGACATACGCGGCGGGTGCCGATCCGGATGCGCAGGCCGTGGCGCTCGCGCTGCAGCGGCTGTCTCAGCGCAGGACGATGCAGTCCACCGGGCAGGCCGGCAGGCACAGCGCGCAGCCGGTGCACAAGGGCGCCAGCACCGTGTGCATGTGCTTGGCGCCGCCGACGATGGCGTCCACCGGGCAGGCCTGAATGCACTTGGTGCAGCCGATGCATTCGGCCTCGACCACCCACGCCACCTGCGGCGGCGTGTGGGTGCCGCGGCTGCGATCGTAGGGCAGGGCGGGGACCCCGAGCACCCGCGCCAGGGCGCGCGCGCCGGCGTCGCCGCCGGGCGGGCAGCGGTCCACCTGCGCCGTGCCGGCGGCCATCGCCTCGGCATAGGGACGACAGCCGTCGAACCCACACTGGCCGCATTGGGTCTGCGGCAGCAGGCGATCGAGGCGTTCGAGCAGGGCGTCGTGGGCGGGCGTCATGGCAGGGGCGGCGCGCGGCAGCGCCGCGGGGACTACAGAGCGAAGAAGGTGCATCGGCGTGGTCAGCCCGCACAGTGTAACGCGGTGCCCATGTTCGCCCGACGGCGCCGCATCGGGCAGTGTCATCGGCTCAAGCGATCCGGCGCCCGCAGTACCAGCGCTCGTGCGCCAGCGCCAGCATCGGCCGATCCTCGCGACTGTCGCCGTACGCATGGATGCGCCGATAGGCGTTCAGGTCGTACTGCATGCGGATCAGCGCGGCCTTGCGGGGGCCGCAGTCGCCGTGGCGATAGCGGCCGGTCAGGCGCCCATCCTGCACTTCCAGATGGTTGCAGATCAGGTCCAGCCCATGTTGCGTGCACCAGGGCCGCAGATACAGATCCAGCGAACCGGAGACCAGCACCACGGTGTGCCCCTGGGCCTGGTGCCAGGCGATCCGCTGCATCATGTCCGGTCGCAGCAGCGGCGGCAGCGCCTGCTGCGCATAGTGCTCGGCCTCGCGGGCGATCTCGTCTGCATCGCGGCCGGCGAACACCAGCCGGGTGACCCGCGTGCGCAACGTCGCCGCCGACACCAGGCCCAGCCGATAGCCGGCCAGCCACGGCCCGACCGCCCAGCGCGCCCGCGCCTGCTGCGCCGGCGTGGCCACACGGCGCAGGAATCCCGAATAGGTATCGGCGGTGGTGACCGTGTGGTCGAAGTCGAAGAGGGCCAAGTCCATGGGAATGGGGAATGGGGAAACGGGAATCGTAAAAGCGGGTCTGGCGGCGGGCTGCAGCTCTGCGATTCCCGATTCCCGATTCCCGATTCTCCTTTTCCGGCCTTACCGCACCGGCATGCCCGGCTGCGCGCCGCTGTCGGCGTCGAGCAGGGCCAGGGCGCCGCCGTCGAAGCCGGCCGACAGGATCATGCCTTCGCTGAGGCCGAAGCGCATCTTGCGCGGGGCCAGGTTGGCGATGAACACCACGCTGCGGCCGACCAGCTTCTCCGGCTCGCCGTAGCTGCCGCGGATGCCGGAGAAGATCTGCCGCTTGCCCAGCTCGCCGGCGTCCAGTTCGAAGCGCAGCAGCTTGTCCGAGCCTTCGACGAACTCGCAGGCCAGCACCTTGCCGATGCGCAGGTCGAGCTTGGCGAAGTCGTCGATGCCGATGTGGCCGGGATTGGGGATTGGGGATTGGGGATTGGTGGCGGCCTTCGCTTCCTGCTTGGCGGGGGGCGCGGCAGTTGGAGTGGGGGCGAGGGTGTCCTTGGAGGCGTCGGTCATGGCGTCCAGCAGCTTGGGGTCGATACGGGTGAACAGGGGGGCGTACGGTTGGATCACGTGCGCCAGCAGCGGGGCGTCGAGGTCTTCCCAGGCGCCGAGCGGGGCCGACAGGAACGCCTCGGCTTCGGCGCAAGTGCGCGGCAGCACCGGCTTGAGCGCGGCGGCCAGCACCCGGAACAGGTTCAGGCCCTGCGTGCACACGGCCTGCAGTTGCGCTTCGGCGCCGTCCTGCTTGGCCAGCACCCAGGGCTTGTGTTCGTCGATGTACTTGTTGGCCTCGTCGGCCAGGGCCATGGTCTGGCGGATCGCGCTGGCCGGGTCGTTGCGCTCGTAGGCCTCGCGGATCGGCGCCAGCGCGGCGACGAAACGCGCGTACTGCGCCGCATCCGGCAGCGCGTCGGCGAGCGTGCCGCCGAAGCGCTTGTCGATGAAGCCTGCGCAGCGGCTGGCCAGGTTGACGAACTTGCCGACCAGGTCCGCGTTGACCCGCGCCACGAAGTCGCCCAGGTTCAGGTCGAGGTCGTCGACGCCGCCGGAGGATTTGGCCGCGAAGTAGTAGCGCAGCGCTTCCGGCTCCAGGCCCACGTCCAGGTAGGTGCGGGCCATCACGAAGGTGCCGCGCGACTTGGACATCTTGGCGCCGTCGACGGTCAGGTAGCCGTTGACGTGCAGCCGGGTCGGCGCGCGGTGGCCGGTGCCGTGCAGCACCGCCGGCCAGAACAGCCCGTGGAAGTTGACGATGTCCTTGCCGATGAAGTGGTGCAGTTCGGTGGCGGTGCCGGCGGCCAGGTGCGGCTCGAAGGCTTCGCCCAGGCTCGCGCACAGGGTCTGGAAGCTGCTCAGGTAGCCGATCGGCGCGTCCAGCCACACGTAGAAATACTTGCCCGGCTGGCCGGGGATCTGGAAGCCGAAGTACGGCGCGTCGCGGGAGATGTCCCAGGCGCGCAGGCCGCCTTCGCTGTCCAGCCATTCCATCAGCTTGGCCTTGACTCCGGGCAGGGCGACGTCGCCGGCCAGCCACTGCCGCAGGAAGCCGTCGAAACGGCCGACCTCGAAGAAGAAGTGCTCCGAATCGCGCAGTTCCGGCGTGGCGCCGGAGATCACCGACTTGGGCTCCTTCAGTTCGGTCGGGGAATAAGTGGCGCCGCAGACCTCGCAGTTGTCGCCGTACTGGTCGGCGCTGCCGCAGTTCGGGCAGATGCCCTTGATGTAGCGGTCGGGCAGGAACATGCCCTTGGCCGGGTCGTAGAACTGCGCCACCGAGCGCCGCGCGATGTGGCCGCCGGCGTCGAGCTTGGCGTAGAACGCCTCGGTCAGGGCGCGGTTGGCGTCCGAGTTGGTCGAGTCGTAATGGTCGAAGGCCACGCCGAACGCGGCGAAATCGCGCTCGTGGCTGGCCTGGATGGCGGCGATGAAGCTCTCCGGGGTGACCCCGGCCTTCTCGGCGGCAAGCATGATCGGCGTGCCGTGGGTGTCGTCGGCGCACACGAACCAGGTGCGGTCGCCGCGCAGCCGCCGCGCGCGCACCCAGATGTCGGCCTGGATGTAGCCGACCAGATGCCCCAGATGCAGCGGTCCGTTGGCATAGGGCAGGGCGGTGGTGACGAGGGCGGTGGTCATGGCGGCCGGCGTTTCTGGGGGCCGGGGATTATTGCATGGAGCTGGGAATGGGGAATCGGGAATGGGGAATCGCAAGAGCGCCGCCCGCGAGCTGATGGCCACGAAAAAGGCGCCTTTGCAGGCGCCTTGTCGGAGTGGGGTGGGATCAGGCCGGCAGATGCCGCTTTTAACGATTCCCGATTCTCAACTCCCAATTCCCGGCTTCCGTCACTCCCTGATCCAGGTCTGCGTCCGCCCCAGCGCCTCGATGCCGATGTAGCCGCGCATCTGCAGCTTCTTGCCGCCGTCGGTCAGGGTGACCTTGGCCTTGTAGGTCTTGCCCTTGGCCGGGTCCAGCACCGAGCCGCCGTCCCATACCGCGGTGCCGTCGGGCTTGAGGCCCCACAGGATGGTCATGCCCTTGATCGGCTTGCCCTTGCGCTCGCCGTCGCACTTGTCGCACATCGGGTTGGGGCCGTGGTTGGACTGCAGGATCTCGACCACCTTGCCGCTCAGTTTGCCGTTGGCGGCCTGTTCGATCTGCACGATCGACTTGGGCTTGCCGGTTTCGTCGTCGATGGTCTGCCAGCGGCCGACCGGCGAGGTGTCGGCGGCGTGCGCCATGAATGCCGCCGCGCTCAGCGGCAGGGCCAGCATCAGGGTCTTGAAGGTCGTGCGCATGTTCCCCTCCCGAGGGATGTCCGGTGCGGCCGGCGCGATGCCGGCCTGATCCGACTGTATACCCAAGCGTATGGTGCTGGGAATCCGCACTGCGGCATGCGGTTCAGCGTGGCCGGCGGTGGGCGTTCAGCCGTGCTCGTACAGTTCCAGCGGCAGGTCGTCGGGATCGGCGAAGAAGGTGAAGCGGCGGCCGGTGTACTCGTCCACACGGATCGGTTCGACCGCCACGCCGTGCGCCTGCAGGTGCGCGACGGCGGCGTCCAGGTCGCGCACGCGCAGCGCC
Source organism: Xanthomonas sp. LF02-5 (assembly GCF_034105325.1). Lineage (NCBI taxonomy): Bacteria > Pseudomonadati > Pseudomonadota > Gammaproteobacteria > Lysobacterales > Lysobacteraceae > Xanthomonas > Xanthomonas sp. LF02-5. The sequence goes on from NZ_JAXGGF010000001.1 coordinate 962,981, forward strand.
AGGTGGCGCAGGCCGCAGGCTTCCGGGCGGCTCGGCCGCGGCGGTGGCGCGGGGAACGAGAACAGTTCGAGCTGGCTGCCGTCGGGCAGGGCCAGGTCCAGCTTCCAGGAGTCGCGCGCATCGCGGTAGACCTCGGCGATCACCGGCAGGCCCAGGATGCGGCAATAGAAGTCCTTGGAGCGCGCGTAGTCGGAGGCGATGATCGCCACGTGGTGCAGGCCGTCCAGGGTCAGCGACGAGGTCATCGCGGCGCGCTCGGGCAACAGGTGTGGGCGATGGCTGCAGTGCGCGTCTGTGGCGCGGCGGTGGCGACAGTGCGGTCGCGCGTCGTCAGTAAGCGGGCGAATGGCATGGCAGCAGCATAGCGCAGCGCGTCGCGACCACACCGCTGCCGTCTGCGACACTGCGCATTCCGTCGCTGCGAGGCCGCACCACGCCGCGGGACATCGCGCAGCTGGCGCGGCGTCTGGCATCGTCTTAGAGAGTGCGGGGCGCCTTGCACGCGACGGCGCGATGGCTTCGCCGTCGGTTTTCAGTGGGTGTCGGCGCTGATCGATCGCCTTGGCCGTTTGTGGGAGGGACTTCAGTCCAGACGCCCTTCACTGCAACGCGTCGGGACTTGAAGTCCCTCCCACAAGGGGTTCATGCGGGCCCAGTGCCCTGATGCAACTGGTGTGCGATCCGCACCGAGTGGAATGGGCGCAACCGGACGGCGATTGCATCAACGGGACGTCGCTGTAGTTCCCACTCCTGTCGCGCTGCACTTGCAGCAGCCGGCATGCCAGGGAGCTGCACTGTGGGTTCGTGCGCGCTCATGTCCTGGTGGAACTGGCGTGCTATCTGCCTCGCTGCGGCTGCTGCTTTTCCGTAGGGGCGGCTTCAGCCGCGACCGGGCTTCACCAGCAAGGCCCCATCGCGGCTGAAGTCGCTCCTGCGACGATCCCGCGACGCCTCAGGTCGCATGTTCCGCCGGAGGAGCGGCTTTCCGCTCACCCCTTCTTCTTGCTCGCCACCCAGCGCTCGATCTTTTCCTGCAGCACGTTCAGCGGTACCGAGCCATCCTTCAGCACTTCGGCGTGGAATTCGCGGATGTCGAACTTGTCGCCGAGTTGCGCGCGCGCGTAGTCGCGCAGCTGCAGGATCTTCATCTCGCCGATCTTGTAGGACAGCGCCTGGCCGGGGATGGCCATGTAGCGCTCGGCCTCGGCTTCGGCGTCGGTGCGGCTGGTGGCCGAGTTCTGCAGCATGTAGTCGATCACCTGCTCGCGGGTCCAGCCCTTGCTGTGCAGGCCGGTGTCCACCACCAGGCGGATCGCGCGCCACAGCTCGTTCTGCAGGTAGCCGAAATAGTTGTAGGGATCCTGGTACAGGCCCATGTCCTTGCCCAGCGATTCGGCGTACAGGCCCCAGCCTTCGATGAAGGCGGTCTCGCCGCCGAAGCGGCGGAACTTGGGCAGGTTGGTCAGCTCCTGCTGCAGGCCGAGCTGGAAGTGGTGGCCGGGAATGGCCTCGTGCAGGTACAGGTCTTCCGCATCCCAGGTCTTGCGGCTGGGCAGGTCGTAGGTGTTGACGTAGAAGATGCCGGGGCGGCCATCTTCGCTGGGACGCATGTACGAGCCGCTGGCGGCCGACTGCGCGCGGTACGGCTCCACCGGGCGGATCTCGAACGCGGCCTTGGGCTTGAGCGAGAACATGCGCGGCACCGCCGCGTCGACCCGGCCTTCCAGGCCGCGGTAGTAGCTCAGCAGCTCGTCCTCGCTCTTGAAGGTGAAGCGCTTGTCGGTCTGCATGAACTTGAAGAACTTCTGCATCGAGCCGCGGAAGCGCACCTGCTTCATCACCGCCTGGATCTGGCCCTGGATGCGCGCCACCTCGTCCAGGCCGATCTGGTGGATCTGGGCGGGGGTCAGGTCGGTGGTGGTGCTCTGGCGCACGTTCCAGGCGTACCAGGCATCGCCGCCGGGCAGGGCGCCGATGCCGGCGGTATTGCGCGTGGCCGGCAGATAGTCGGTGGCGATGAAGCCGCGCAGCGCGCGGTAGGCGGGCATGATCCGGTACTCGATCATGCGCTTGTATTCGGCGGTGATGCGCTGCTTCTCGGCCTCCGGAATGTCCGCCGGCAGGTTGCGCACCGGGCCCCAGAACAGGCTCTCCTCGGCGGTGGGCTTGATGATCGCATCGAGCTGCGGCAGCACCTTCTCCATCAGCGCGCGCGGCTGCACCACGCCGGCCTTCATGCCTTCGCGCATGTTGGCGATGGCCTGGTCGAACAGCGCCGGGATGCCGAGCGCGCGCCGCGACCAGTTGTCGTAATCCTTGACCGTGCGGAACGGCTGCGCGCCGGTGCCCGAGCCGAGCATCACCATGATGCTGCCGACGTTGTAGAACTGGTTCACCGGCTGCATCCAGCTCGGATACTTCTCCGCCTCCAGCGCGTTGCGCGCGTCGCCGACGAAGATCTCGTAGCTGAGCAGGTCCTGGCCGCTGAGTCCGTCCTTGCCGATCGCCTCGGCCTTGCCCAGCCACTCCACGGTGAAGTCGTGCGACTGCTGGCGGAACGCAGCCGAGAGGAAGTTCGGCAACTGGTCGTTGTAGCGGCTGTCGCCCTGGAAGGTCGCCTGCAGCGGATTGAGCTTGAGCGAGGCTTCCCAGTAGTCGTCGTACAGCCGGTTCAGCTGTTGCGCCTTGGTCAGCACCACCGGAGCCGGCGCCGGCCGCGCCTTGCGGGCCTTGCTCGCCTTGGCGCGGGTCTGCGCGGTGGTCTGCTTGGTGGTCTTCTTCTTGGCCGCGTCCGCCGGGGCCGCCAGCGACAGGCTCAGGGCGGTGGCGATGGCCAGGGACAGCAGGCGGGAAAAGCGGGGCGGCATTGCGGGCTCCAACGACAAGCGAGCGGGGAGCTTGCCCGATCCGCACCGCCGAGGCCACCCATGGCCGCTGCCTGCGGGCGCCCACCGCCCTGTCCCGGGCGGGCGCCGTGTCGCGACGGGCCAGGCGGCATCGGCGTCTGCGGCGCTGCACGACGGCCGCGCGCAAGCGCGTGCGGTGCGCTCGCGCGTGTGCCGGCGTTCAGTCGGCGGCGGCTTCCTCGCGCAGTTGTTCGGCGCGTTCGGGGGTCAGGTAATCGGTGATCAGCCGCCGCATCAGGTACAGCAACGGGATCAGCAGCACCGCCAGCAGCATCTTGCAGATGTAGTTCAGCGTGCTCACCGCCAGGAACAGCTGCATCGACCAGTGCTGCGGGCCGAGCACGAAGGCGATGTAGATCACCACGAAGCTGTCGATCAGCTGCGAGACCGCGGTGGAGCCGGTGGCGCGCAGCCACACGTGCTTCTCCCCGGTCACGTTGCGGATGCGGTGGAACACCGCCACGTCGATCAGCTGGCCGGCCATGAATGCGACCAGCGAACCGGCGATGGTCCACATGCCCTGGCCGAACACCGCGGCGAACGCGGCCTGGTAGTCGGGCACGCCCTGGTGTTGCGCCGCGGTGACCCAGAAGCCGGCTGGGGCCAGCGCGATCGCGGCGAAAGCGAACAGGAAGCCATAGCCGATCAGCGCCACCGCCAGCCAGGAGATGAAGCGCACGCCGCGGCGGCCGAAGAACTCGTTGATGGTGTCGGTGAGGATGAACACCAGCGGCCACAGCAGGGTGCCGGCGGTGAAGTTCATCGAGCCCGTCTGCCCGAACAGGTTCCAGTTCAGCGGCGCGATGCCCAGGGTGTCTTCCAGGGCGAAGATCTTGACCCCGATGAACTCGGCCAGCGCGGCGTTGACGCAGAAGAACGCCGCCAGGGCGATGAACAGCCGGACCGCGCGATCGTCGAGCGTGCCGCGGCGCATCGGCGTCAGCGGTCCACGGTGCGGGTGAAGGGCACGCTCTCCGGCGACACCGCGCCGCCGGAGATGATGAAGCTCATGGCCTGGTCCACGCTCCAGTCGGTGGGCGTGAGCAGTTCCACCGGCACGATCTCCAGGTAGCCGGAGGTCGGGTTGGGCGTGGTCGGCACGTACACCGCGGCCAGCTCGCGGCCGGTGCCGTGTTCCTTGATCACCCGCGTGACCAGGCCCACCGACTTCATGTCCCGGTGCGGGAAGTCGATCAGCACCACGCGCTGGGTGCTGCCGGGCTGGGTCTGCAGGATGTCCACCAGCTTGCGCACGCTGTCGTAGACCACGCTGGCCAGCGGGATGCGGCGCATCACGGCTTCGAACCAGCGCAGCAGGCGCTGGCCGATCATGCGCCGGCTGAGGATGCCGACCAGCAGGATCACCGCCAGGGTGGCGATCAGGGCGATGGTGTTCTGCACCCATTGCGCGGTGACCCAGCCCAGCTCGCGCGGGAACGAGGCGGCGATGCGCACCGACAGCGGCACCACCCAGGGGCTGCTGATGCCCGAGAGCAGCACGAACACGAACTTGACCACCACCCAGGTCAGCCAGATCGGCAACAGGGTCAGCAGGCCGGTGAAGAACAGCCGTTGCAGGGACGGGCGGGGGGCGGGAGCGGAGAGATCGGGCGACATCCGCGTAGTGTAGCGGCGCGTGATGGCCGTTGGTGCGGCGCCGCATGGTCTCGCGGCGCGGCCGTGCAGCTGCGATTGGGCCGGGGCCCGCCCATGCGGCCCGCCTCGCGACGCCGCGCACGCTGACGGCGCGGTCGGTATCGCATGCGATGTGTACCCGCATGCGTGCGCAGAGGCGGCGCCGGCCTTGGCGAACCCGCGGGCGGCAGGCGCGCTAACGCGGCGGCTTGCGCTTGACGTACAGCTGCTTGCGCGTCCGCGCCACCACCTCGCCCTGGGCGTCGACGACGTCGGTCTCGAACCAGCGCAGATGCTTGTCGCCGCCGGCGGTGGCCGCGCGCAGTTCGTCCAGCAGCGCCTGGTCCAGATCGAACCGCGCGCTGACCGTGCCGCGCCCCGGGCGCACGAACTCGATGCTGCCGGCCTTGTCCCAGACGTAGTAGTCGCGCCCCAGGTTCTGCATGGTCAGCAGCATCCAGAACGGATCGGTCATGGCGAACAGGCTGCCGCCGAAATGGGTGCCCACGTAGTTGCGGTTCCACGGACGCATGCGCAGTTCGACCCGGGCGTGGCGGTAGTCCGCGCTCAGTTCGGTCACATGGATGCCGGCGCACAGGAACGGCGGCCACAGGTTCAGGCCCAGGCGGAACAGCGATGGCTTCATTGCGCGGCAGTGGGTGGATCGGAGTGCGGCAGGTTACCAGACGCATGCGTATGGTGTGCTGGTGTCGCGTCGCTGAGCGCGTAGCCGTCGCGTCCGTCGCGCTTGACCCGGTACAGCGCCGCGTCGGCGGATTCGAAGAACGCGCGCTCCGACGTGAGCGCTGTCGCGGTGGCGCTGTGCACGCCCAGGCTGGCGGTGATGGCGACGCTGCCGTTCGGCGCGCGCAGCGACAGCCCGCGGATCTCCTCGACCAGCGCCGCGGCGATGCGGCTGGCATCGGCGGCATCGGTGGCGGGCAGGATCATGGCGAACTCGTCGCCGCCAAAGCGCGCGGCGACCTCGCGCGGATGTCGTGCATGCCGCGCCACCGCGGCGGCCACCAGCTTCAGTGCGCGGTCGCCGGTGCGATGGCCCAGGGTGTCGTTGTAGCGCTTGAAATGATCCACATCGACGATGATCAGCGTCAGCGGCCGGCCGCTGCGCCGCGCCTCGTCCAGCGCCTGGGCGAACGCCTGTTCGAAGCCGTGGCGGTTCACCAGCCCGGTCAGGGCGTCGCGATGCGCCTGGCGGCGCCAGCGTGCCGCGTGCAGGCACAACTGACCGGCGGCGACGATGGCCAGGGCGAGCAGGGCCGCCCCTGGCGCGAACCAGCGGCTGCCGAGCAGCAGCCACAGCAGGCTGCCGCCGGCGACCACCGCCATGCTCGCCAGCGGCACCAGCCAGCGCCGTCGGCGCCCACCGGCGCACTGCGTGCCCAGGCAGGCCAGCAGCACCAGCAGCGTCGACCCGGCCACCTGGGCAGTGCGCGACGACGGCAGGATCGGGTCGCCGCGCAACAGCATCGCCGCGACGTTGGCCTGGTATTCGGGCGCGCTCATCCAGCGCGCATCGGACATCGGCGTCATCACCCGCTGCCCCAGACCGGTGGCGGTGACGCCGACGATCGCCAGGCGTCCGCGCAGCGACTGCGGCGGAATCCGGCCCTGCACGACGTCGACGTAGGACACCTGCGCGAACGGTGCCGACGGCGCGGCGAAACGCAGGCCGACGTAGTCCGCGCGATGCCAGGCATAGGGTGCGTCGGTGGTGGCCGGCGCCGGCGGCAGCGCGCGGCCGGTGAGGGCCGCGGCCAGCGCCGGCCAGTGCGCACTGCCGAGCCCGGCGCGCAGGTAGACGCCGCGCGCGATGCCGTCGGCATCGACGGCGAGGTCGGTGTGCGCCAGCGCCGCCGCGGCGGTGGCGATGGCGGGGATCGGCAGCAGCTCCTGCGGCATGTCCGCACCGCTGGCGCTGCCGATCACCGGCAGCACGGTGCGGCCATTGCGCCGCAGCGCCGCGGCCAGGCGCGCATCGTCGTCGGCGTGTTGCAGGTCGGGTTCGCTGAACAGCAGATCCAGCGCCACCCGCTCGGTGCCCGCTGCGCTGAGCCGGTCGAGCAGGCGCGCGTGCAGGTCGCGTCGCCATGGCCACTGGCCCAGTGCCTGCAGGCTGCGGTCGTCGATGGCGATCAGCAGCATGCGCGGATCGGCCGGACGCGGCGCCTGCGCGATTGCCGCGTCGTACAGCGCGTTGTCCAGTCGCCCGGTGACATCGCCCAGGCTCAGTGCCGCGGCCAGTGCGGCTGCGACGAGCGCCACCAGCACGTGTCGCAACAGCGCGCCGTTCACAACGCCAGCCACAGCAGCAGCGCGCCGCCGGCCGTGCCGAGCTTGCAGTAGCGGCAGGGCAGGTCCAGCGTCTGCGGCGTCGAGAACGGCGCGGCCTCGCCGTCGGCGTCCAGGGTCTGGATGCGCACGTACCAGGTGCCGCGGCGCGGCCGCGGCAGCGCGACCTGCGGCTGGGTCACGGTGCGTTCGAGCAGGCCGCGGCGGAACGCGGGATCGCGCGCCAGCTGCACCCGGTAATGGTGCGCGTCCGGATCCGGCTGCCAGCGCAGGGTCAGCGTGCTGCGCTCGGCCTGCGCCGGCGCCAGGCCGGGATCGACCGGCGTATCGCTGAGATGCAGCGTCAGCGCCTGCCCGAACGGGCCTTGCCGGCCTTGCGCATCGCGCGAGGCGAGGCGCCAGAAGTAGGTGCCGGGCGGCAGGGGCTGCGGCGCGCGCAGATGGGTCGCGTCGGTCTCCTGCTCCAGCAGCAGGTCCTGGAACTGCGCATCGCGCGCCACTTGCAGCACGCTGCTGGTCGCCTCCGGGTTGCGGGTCCAGGCGAAGCGCGGCCGCGCGATGCGCAGTTGCTGCTCGTGCAGCGGCTGCACGGTCAGCGGCGGCAGCGGCGTGGCCGAGACCTGCAGCGGCTGCTCGGCGTCCTCGCCTTCCACGCCAGTGGCGGTGACGCCACGCAGCAGCAGTCGCAGGTCGCCGGCCGGCAGCGCGTCCAGCGCCAGTGCGGTGGTCTCGGTTTCCTGGGCGAAGCGCAGCACCTCGCGTTGCTGCGCGTCCACCGCCTCAAGGCGGTAGTGGCTGGCGCCGGCCAGCGGCGCCCAGGCGAGCAGGTAGGGCGGACGCTGCAGGCGACTGTGCGCCAGGTCCAGGATCGGCGCCGGCAGCAGCGCTTCCTGCCGCGGCGCCGACCCGGTGGCGACCCGCGCCGCCTCGCCTGGCTGCAGCAGGCGCTGGCCGCCCTGGCCGGCGACGCGCACCGCGCCCTGCAGCACCTCGGTGCTGGCGAACGCGCTGTCGCTGCCGGCGCCGACCCGGAAGCGGGTGCCGCGCACACTGCTGGTGCTGGACGGGGTCTGGATGATGTAGCGCGAGGCGGGGCCGGTGGCGGGGATGACGTCGTTGCTGGTGCGACCCTTCTCCAGCCGCACCCGGGTATCGACCATGCCGGTGGCGCCGTAGCGGACTAGCTGGTCGAAGCGCACCAGGCTGTTCTCGCGCACCTGCATGCGCGAGCCGTCGGCGAACTGCACGGTCGCGCTGGCATCGGCACCGGTCTGCAGGGCGCTGCCGATCGGCAGCGGCATGCCTTGCTGCGCCGAGAGCGTCGCCCGGTCGGCGGTCTGCACGCTGATCTGTCCACGCAGGGCGACCAGCCGCGCCGGCGCCGGTTGCATGCGCAGCCAGGCGATCGGAAACCGCAGGCGCGATCCCGGCACCAGCCGCTGCGGATCGGCGACCTGGTTGTGCTGGCCCAACCGCGCCCAGTCCATGCCCGGGCGCAGATACAGCCGGCCGAGATCCCAGAGCGTATCGCCGGGGCGCACCCGGTAGTGCCAGTCCTGCGCCATCGCAGTGGGGGCGAGCAGCAGGCCAATCCAGCACAGCAGGCCGGCCAGTCTGCGTGCGCCTGCCCACGAGGTGCGGGTGGGCGAGGCCATGCGGCGATCGAACTGGTTCACGGCATACATCCGGCAAAAGACCAGGCCGGCGCTGCCTGCGGGGCTGCAGGCAGCGTTCGTCCCTGATCGCGGCATCCTGGGGTCAGGCCGGGTCGCGTCCGTCCGTCGCAGCGGCTGGAGACGCCGTAGTCAGCCGCTGGACCTGAGATTGTAATCTTAGAACAACAGGGCGGACATCTTCCGGCGGTACTGCCCGACCAGATCCTCGTCCTCGATCACCCGGAACGCATCGATCAGCGCCTTCTTCGGCAGGCCGTCCTCGAACGCGCGGTCCTGGCGCAGCATTTCCAGGAACTGCTCCAGCGCGGCCGCGTCGTCGCCGCCGACCAGGTGGCGCACGCCCAGCAGGTAGCGCGTCTTGAGATCGGCCGGATCCTGCGCCAGCGTGGCCTGCAGGGTCTCCAGCGGCGGGGCGGCCTGCAGCGCGCCGACGAAGCCCAGTCGCGCCCGTGCCCGCACCGCGCGCTCGTCGGTGGCGAGATTGGCCGGCAATGCGTCGATCAGGGTCTCGGCCTCGGCGGCGGCGCCGACCTTGACCAGGGCCAGGGCCAGATCCAGCTTCAGTTCGTCCTTGTCCGGCTCGGCCGCCACCGCCTCGCGCAGGCGCTGCACCTCGGCCTGCGGATCCAGCGGCGCCGCCGGCACGTCCTCGGCCGGTTCCTGCGCGGCCAGTGGCACGATCCCGTGCTGGGTCAGGAACTCGCGCAACTGGCCCTCCGGCAGGGCGCCAGGGAAGCCGTCGACCAGTTGCCCGCCCTTGACCAGGAACACGGTCGGCACCGAGCGGATCTGGAACGCCGCCGCGATCTGCTGCTCCTGGTCCACGTCGACCTTGGCCAGCACGAAGCCGCCGTTGTACTCGGCCGCCAGCTTTTCCAGGATCGGGCTCAGGGTCTTGCACGGGCCGCACCAGGGCGCCCAGAAGTCCACCAGCACCGGGGTCTGCAGCGAGCGCTGCAGCACGTCGGCTTCGAAGGTCTCGGTCTTGGCGTCGAAAACGTGGGGCGTGTCGGACATGGGCAGTGTCATCGCAGGCGAGAGGACGCTCTGTATGGAGGCGCCGCGGCGCCGATGCAAGGGCGGCGGCGCCACGCCGCGCGTGCCGGCCGCGGCCGCAGCGGCGACAATGCCCGGCTGGAGGCGCCATGCCGGCGCGAAAGGACGGGAACGGATGGGCGAGGTGAGCGAACGGGTGCTGCGCTGGATCGGGCCGCTGCTGACAGTGGCCGCGGTGGCGGCGATGCTGGGCTTCGGCGCGGTGCTGCCCGGCTATCTGCCGTGGTCGCATCCGCTGGCCCTGCTCGGCGCGCGCGGCATCCCGCACGCCTGGGCGTTCAACCTGTTGGCATTCGTGTTGCCCGGGGGCCTGGCGATGGCGCTGGCGCTGCGGCTGCTGCGCCGCGCCGGCCGCCACGCGCCCTGGTCGTTTCGCGTTGGTGGGCAGTTGCTGCTGTTGGCCGGCCTGGCTTTCGCCGGCATGGGCCTGCTGCCGCTGGATCCGACCGACCTGGACGCGCGCGCGTCCCAACTGCATGCCAGCGCGTGGTTGCTGTGGGTGGTGGCCCTGGTGGCGGCCGCGGCCCTGCTGGGGCTGGGCGCGCGCCGCGATCCGGCCGCGCGCGGCTGGGCCGCGCTGGCGTTGGCGATGGCGCTGCTGGTGACGTTGGGCGCGTTCGCGCTGGATCGGCTGCTGTCGCCGGCGCTGGCGCAGCGGCTGGTGTTCCTGCTGTGGTGGGGCTGGCTGGCGCTGCTGGCCTGGTGGCCGGGGCCAACGAGGGTCCCGCACCGCGGCTGACCCGGTCGGACTTGCGCAGTCGGCCGTCGAGGCGGGCTGTGGCAGGGTCGATGCCGGCGTGCGGCCCGGTGTCGCCAATCGCGTTGCAGCCGCGCTCCCGGCGCCTGCCAGGCGCCGCGGCGGCGTCCCGCGCCGTTGCCGCCCGTCGCCGGGATTGGAGCGGCTTGCCGCGCTACGGTACCCTTGGCCGCTTTGTTGCCGCCTGGCCCTTGCCCGTTTCCATGTCCGCCGTCGAGCCCACCGCCTACGACCCGCAGCAGGTCGAATCCTCCGCCCAGCAGTTCTGGGACGCCACCCGCGCCTTCGAGGTCGACGAGACCTCCGACAAGCCCAAGTTCTACTGCCTGTCGATGCTGCCGTACCCGTCCGGGGCGCTGCACATGGGCCACGTGCGCAACTACACCATCGGCGACGTGATCAGCCGCTACCAGCGCATGATCGGCAAGAACGTGCTGCAGCCGATGGGCTGGGACGCGTTCGGCCTGCCGGCCGAGAACGCGGCTATCAAAAACAAGACCGCGCCGGCGAAGTGGACCTACGCCAACATCGACCACATGCGCAGCCAGCTCAAGTCGCTGGGCTACGCCATCGACTGGTCGCGCGAGTTCGCCACCTGCCGGCCGGAGTACTACGTACACGAGCAGCGCATGTTCACCCGGCTGATGCGCAAGGGCCTGGCCTACCGCCGCAACGCGGTGGTCAACTGGGACCCGATCGACCAGACCGTGCTGGCCAACGAGCAGGTCATCGACGGCCGCGGCTGGCGCTCCGGCGCGCTTGTCGAAAAGCGCGAGATCCCGCAGTGGTTCCTGCGCATCACCGACTACGCGCAGGAACTGCTGGACGGCCTGGACCAGTTGCCGGGCTGGCCTGAGTCGGTCAAGACCATGCAGCGCAACTGGATCGGCCGCTCCGAGGGCCTGGAGATCCAGTTCGACGTGCGCGACGCCGACGGCAGCGCGCTGGACCCGCTGCGCGTGTTCACCACGCGCCCGGACACGCTGATGGGCGTGACCTTCGTGTCCATCGCCAGCGAGCACCCGCTGGCGTTGCACGCGGCCAAGTCCAATCCCGAGCTGGCCGCGCTGCTGGCCGAGCTGAAGCAGGGCGGCGTCTCCGAAGCCGAACTGGAAACCCAGGAAAAGCGCGGCATGGCCACCGGCCTGACCGCGGTGCACCCGATCAGCGGCGAGCAGGTGCCGGTGTGGGTCGCCAACTTCGTGCTGATGGGCTACGGCACCGGCGCGGTGATGGCGGTGCCCGGCCACGACCAGCGCGATTTCGAGTTCGCCAGCAAGTACGCCCTGCCGATCCGCCAGGTGATCGCGCTGAAGGCGCCGAAGAACGACGACGAGCGCAGCTACGACCCGAGCCGCTGGCAGGACTGGTACGGCGACAAGACCCGCGAGCTGGAACTGGTCAATTCCGCCGAGTTCGACGGGCTGGACTTCCAGGGCGCGTTCGAGGCGCTGGCCGAGCGCTTCGAGCGCAAGGGCCAGGGCCAGCGTCGGGTCAACTACCGCCTGCGCGACTGGGGCGTCAGCCGCCAGCGCTACTGGGGCTGCCCGATCCCGGTGATCTATTGTCAGAGCTGCGGCGCGGTGCCGGTCCCCGAGGACCAGTTGCCGGTGCTGCTGCCGGAGAACGTGGCCCTGAGCGGCACCGGCTCGCCGCTGAAGACCGACCCGGAATGGCGCAAGACCACCTGCCCGCAGTGCGGCGCGGCGGCCGAGCGCGAGACCGACACCTTCGACACCTTCATGGAGTCGAGCTGGTACTACGCGCGCTACACCTCGCCCGGCGCCAAGGACATGGTCGACAAGCGCGGCAACTACTGGTTGCCGGTGGACCAGTACATCGGCGGCATCGAGCACGCGATCCTGCACCTGATGTACTTCCGCTTCTTCCACAAGCTGCTGCGCGACGCGCGCCTGGTGGACAGCGACGAGCCGGCGACCAACCTGCTGACCCAGGGCATGGTGATCGCCGAGACCTTCTACCGGCAGAACCCGGACGGCTCCAAGGACTGGATCAACCCGGCCGACGTGGACGTGCAGCGCGACGACAAGGCGCGGGTGATCGGCGCGGTGCACCGCGGCGACGGCCAGCCGGTGCTGATCGGCAGCACCGAGAAGATGTCCAAGTCCAAGAACAACGGCGTGGATCCGCAGGCGATGGTCGGCAAGTACGGCGCCGACACGGTGCGCCTGTTCTCGATGTTCGCCGCGCCGCCGGAGCAGTCGCTGGAGTGGAACGAGGCCGGCGTGGACGGCATGGCGCGGTTCCTGCGCCGGTTGTGGGCGCAGGTGCACAAGCATGTCGCCGACGGCGCCGCGCCGGCGCTGGACCCGGCCGCGCTCAACGCCGAGCACAAGGCGCTGCGGCGCAAGACCCACGAGACCATCGGCAAGGTCGCCGACGACTACGGCCGCCGCCACAGCTTCAACACCGCCATCGCCGCGGTGATGGAGCTGACCAACGCGCTGGCCAAGTTCGACGACGCCGGCGATCAGGGCCGCGCGGTGCGCCAGGAAGCGCTGGAAGCGGCGGTGCTGCTGCTCAACCCGATCACCCCGCACGCCAGCCACGCGCTGTGGCAGGCGCTGGGCCATCCGGCGACGCTGCTGGAGGACGTGCCGTTCCCGCAGCCGGACCCGGCCGCGCTGGTGCGCGACGCGGTGACCCTGGCGGTGCAGGTCAACGGCAAGCTGCGCGGCACCATCGAGGTCGGCGCCGACACCCCGCGCGAGCAGATCGAGGCGCTGGCCCAGGCCGAGCCGAATGCGGCCAAGTTCCTGGAAGGGCTGAGCATCCGCAAGATCATCATCGTCCCCGGCAAGATCGTGAATCTGGTGGCGGCGTGAGCCGGCGCGCCGCTGCGGCCGCGTCGCGGCCGTGCGGCGCGGCAGGTCTCAACCCGCGTTCACGCGGCGTACGGCAGGCTAGCCGCCTGTTGCCGCGCCCAGCCGGCTCCTCCAGACTGTGTCCATGACCCGACTCCTGCTCGCTCTCGTCTTCGCGGCGTCCCTGACCGCCTGCGGTTTCCACCTGCGCAACAAGCTGACCCTGCCGGCCGACACGCCGTCGGTGAAGGTGGTGTCCTCGGCGCCGTACAGCGAGCTGGCCAAGCTGCTCGAGCGCGGCCTGCGCGCGGCCGGCGCGCAGATCGCGCCCAAGGACGTCAACACCGGCGTGGCCCGCCTGGAGGTGCTGTCCGAGCGCTGGGGCGACCTGCCGATCGCGCTCGATGCCGAAGGCCGCGCCCAGGAATACAGCCTGCGCTACGCGGCGATCTTCGTGTTCCGCCGCGCCGATGGCAGCGTGCTGGTGCCGCAGCAGGTGATCGAGCTGTCGCGCGACTACGTCTCCCCGCCGACCGACGCCACCGGTACCTCCACCGAGCGCGAGATCCTGGCCGACGAACTGCGCCGCGAGATGTCGGCCTCGATGCTGCGCCGGATCGACAGCGTGGTGCGCGCGCAGGTGCGCGACGGCAAGGACGTCAACGCCGCGCCGCCGTCCACCGATGGCACGCCGGTGGAGGGCAAGCCGGCCGACGGTACCCCGGCCGCAGGCAAGCCGGCGACTACGCCGCAGCCTTGAGCTTGGCCCTGCTGCCTTCGCCGCCGCGCACGGCGGCCACGCCGTTCGCTGCCGGCGCATGGCGTTCGCCGTATGTGCCTGCAGCAGCGTAGGCTGTCGTCATGGAACTGCGCCCCGAACAACTCGCCACCCAACCGGCGTCGCAGCCGCTGCAGCCGGTCTATTTGATCGCCGGTCCGGAAACCCTGCGTGTGCTGGAAGCCGCCGATGCGGTGCGCGCCCGCGCGCGCGCCGCCGGTATCGGCGAGCGCGAAGTGTTCGATGCCGATGGTCGCGATTTCGATTGGGGCCAGCTGTATTCCAGTTTCAATGCGCCCAGCCTGTTCAGCGCGCAACGCCTGATCGAGCTGCGCCTGCCCAGCGGCAAGCCCGGCAAGGAGGGCGGCGAGGTCATCAGTGCGTTCTGCGCCGATCCGCCGCCGGACGTGGTGCTGCTGATCACCTGCAACGAATGGAGCAAGGCGCACCAGGGCAAGTGGGCCGACGCGGTCGCGCGCATCGGCACCATCGCCGTGGCCTGGGCGATCAAGCCGCACGAACTGGGCGACTGGATCGAGCGGCGCCTGCGCAGCAAGGGCCTGCGCGCCGACGCCGGCGCGGTGCAGCGCCTGGCCGAACGGGTGGAAGGCAACCTGCTGGCGGCGGCGCAGGAGATCGACAAGCTGGCTCTGCTGGCCGACGGCCAGGGCCTGGACGTGGCGGCGATGGAGTCGCTGGTCGCCGATGCCGCCCGCTACGACGTGTTCCGCCTGGCCGAGGCCACGCTCGGCGGGCAGGCGCCGGCGGTGCGGCGCATGCTCGCCGGCCTGCGCGCCGAGGGCGAGGCGGTGGCCGCACTGCTGCCGATCCTGATCAAGGAGCTGCTGCGCACTGCCACCCTGGCCAAGGTGCAGGCCGCCGGCGGCAACCTGGCGGCGGAAATGAAGGGGCAGGGCATCTGGGAGTCGCGGCAGGCGCCGTTCAAGCGCGCCCTGCAGCGCCACGCCGAACCGCGCCGCTGGGAACGTTTCGCCGCCGAGGCCGGCCGCATCGACCGCATCGCCAAGGGCCGCGCCGACGGCGATGCCTGGATCGCCCTGGAACGCCTGCTGCTGGCGATCGCCGAGGCGCGGGCGGTTCGGTTGTTGGTGGTATGACGGCTGGGAGCCGGGAATCGGGAATGGGGAATGGGAACAGCGGCGCTGTGGTCCCGCCAGAGACCTCGCAGCCTGCGGCTGTTGCTTCTTCCCCATTCCCCATTCCCCATTCCCCACCACTGCATCTGATCTACGGCGGCACCTTCGATCCCATCCACAACGGTCACTTGGCGATCGCGCGGGCGGCGCGGGAGGCGTTCGGGGTGCCGGTGCGGCTGATGCCGGCGGCCGATCCGCCGCATCGGCCGACGCCCGGGGCCGATGCGCAGCAGCGCTGCGCGATGCTGGCGCTGGCCATCGCCGATACGCCGGGGCTGGTCCTGGACCTGCACGAAGTGCGCCGTGCGCAGGCCCGGCCGGGCGTGGCGTCCTACAGTATCGACACGGTGCGCGAGTTGCGCGCCGAGCTCGGCGCCGACGCGCCGCTGGCGCTGCTGATCGGCAGCGACAGCTTCGTCGGCTTCAACGGCTGGCGCGAGTGGCGGGCGCTGCTCGAGGCCGCGCACCTGATCGTCGCCGACCGCGCCGGCAGCGGCTGGGAGCGGGCGGTGCCGGCGGAACTGACGCAGGCGGTGGCCGGACGCTGGGCCGACACGCCGCAGGCGCTGGCCCGTGCGCCGGGCGGCCGCCTGTGGTGCCTGCGGCAACCGCTGCGCAGCGAATCGGCCAGCCTGGTGCGCGCGCGCATCGCCGCCGGCGAGGACTGGGCGGCCTTGCTGCCGGCACCAGTGGGGGCCTATATCCGCGACCATGCGCTGTATGCGTCCGGTGCCGCCGCCGCTGGCTGAATACGCGTCCTGCCGGGGTCGCCTATAATTCGCCCCATTCCATCGAGTTCGCCGCTTTGTCCAGTCAAGCCCACGTCATCAAGACCCAAGTCCCCAATCCGCCGCCGCCGCTGCCGGTCCTGCTCGCCCACGTCCGCGAGGCAGTCGAGGAACTCAAGGCCAAGGACGTGGCGGAAATCGACGTGCGCGGCAAGTCCAGCGTCACCGACTACCTGGTCATCGTTTCGGGCACCTCCACCCGCCACGTCAAGTCGATCGCCGACGAAGTCATCAAGTACGCCAAGCGCCTGGATGTCATGCCGCTGGGCGTGGAAGGCGAGCGCGAGGCCGAGTGGGTGCTGGTCGATCTCGGCGACGTGGTGGTGCACGTGATGCTGCCGCGGGTGCGCGAGTTCTATGCGCTGGAGCGGCTGTGGACGGTCGGCGACCAGCCGCCGGGCGACGACGACTCGGCACGCGATGCCTAAGCGGCGCAATCCCGCGCGCAGCGTCGGCAGCGAGGCGTTGCCGGTCAGCAAGCGTGTCGGCGCGACCGAATCGACACCCGCGACGCCGGCACGCAAGCGCTTCGACTCCCTGGTCAAGCGTCTGGAGCGCGCCCGTGCGCAGTTGCATGCGTGGCAGGATGCGCTGCCGCGCTGGGAGCAGCGTTTCCACGAGCAGGTCGATCCCTTGCTGCAGGAGCGCGATGCGGCGCAGGTACAGTTGTTGCGGGAACTGGACGCAGCGCATGCCACCTACAAGTTGAGCAAGCGCGATCGCGCCGATCTGTCCGAGCTCATTTGCGAGTTGGCTGCGCTGTTGATCCGGGACGGCGACAACGATGGCCTGAAGGACATCTACGACCGGCATAGCCCCCTCGGATTCGACCAGGATCTGGCCGAATCCGAGGCATTGCTGACGTCGGTCATCGGTGAGGAATTCGGCCTGACCGAAGAGGAAATGGCGCATATCCACTCCCCTGAAGCGCTGTATGCGCAGATCCAGCAGCGGCTGCACGCACAGCAGGCGCATGCGGCCGGGCGCGCCCAGCAGCGCGACAAGCGCCGCCGTGCCGGTGCAGGCAAGGCCGCGCAGGTCGCCGCCGATCCGCAACAGACGCGTCGCGCGCTGTACCGCAACCTGGTTGCCGCATTGCATCCGGACCGCGAACCCGATCCGCAGCAGCGCGAGCGCAAGACCGCTTTGATGCAGCGGCTCAACCAGGCGTATCAAAACGACGACCTGCTGGCACTGCTGGAACTGCAACTGGAAATCGGCCAGTTGGATCAGGCCGGCATCGCGGCGATGGCCGAGGAGCGCATCCGTGACTACAACGACCTGTTCGCCGCGCAACTGCGGCAGGTCGAGCAGACATTGGCCGGACTGGTCGATGACTTCATGGGGCGTTACGGTCTTCAAGACGAGCGCGCGCCGCAGCCGCAGCGCCTGGATGCGCTGTTGGCGCAGATCAAGCGGCAGGTGCAGGAGGAGATCCGCTCCTGTGCCGACGATCGCGCTGCGGCGCGGCAGGCCGACACGCTGAAGCAATGGTTGAAGCGGGAGCGTGCCCGGCTGGCCGAGCAGGAACTGGACGACGCGATGTACGACGCCCTGCTGCTGGGCGAGCGTTGGTGATGCGCGCCTGCCGCGCGCAGCGATGAAGGCGCGCATCATCGCCACCGGCGAGCGCGCCCCGGCCTGGGTGGCGCAAGGCTTCGCCGAGTACCGCAAGCGGCTCTCGCACTGGTTGCCGCTGGATCTGGTCGAGATCGAACCCGGCCTGCGCGGCAAGGGCCGCGATGCGCAGCGCGCGATCGAGGACGAAGGCCGCCGGGTCCTGGCGGCGCTGCCGAAGAATGCACTGGTGGTGGCGCTGGACGTGCCCGGCAAGCAACACAGTTCCGAGCAACTGGCGCAGCGCATGGAGCACTGGCGTGGACAGGGACGCGATCTGGCGTTCCTGATCGGCGGCCCCGAGGGCCATTC
The DNA here is from genome assembly GCF_034105325.1 of Xanthomonas sp. LF02-5. Classification (NCBI taxonomy): domain Bacteria; kingdom Pseudomonadati; phylum Pseudomonadota; class Gammaproteobacteria; order Lysobacterales; family Lysobacteraceae; genus Xanthomonas; species Xanthomonas sp. LF02-5. The sequence continues at coordinate 980,798 of NZ_JAXGGF010000001.1, forward strand.
GCCGGAGGTGCTGGCGGTGGCCAGCGAATCCTGGTCGCTGGGGCCGCTGACTCTGCCGCACATGCTGGTGCGGCTGGTGGTGGCCGAGCAGTTGTACCGTGCGGCGGCGATGCTGGCCAATCATCCTTACCATCGCGCCTGATCGCCTGATCGCCTGATCGCGGATCGCGGATCGCGTGCGCGTGGCGGCAATGCGTGCGTGATGCCGATGCTGGCGCACCGCTCAGGCAACAAAAAAAGCCCGGGCTTTCGCCCGGGCTTTTCGTTACGGCCTTGCGACGTTCGCGATCAATTGAACGTGTACTTCGCACCCACCGTGAAGTAGCGGCCGATCGCACCGCTGAAGTGCAGCGGGTTGTAGTTGACCGCACCGTAGGTGGTCGGATCCAGCGGGGCGATCCGGTCGAACACGTTCTGCACCGATGCGTTCAGTTCGAAGGCAGGCGTGATGTTCCAGCGGCCCGACAGATCGAAAGTGGTGAACGAGGCGATCTTCTTGACCGGCGTACCGTCGGCGTAGAACGCCTGGTAGTCGCCGCCGCGGCGATCCTTGTTCTCGATGCTGTCGATGTAGTTGACCACGCCGCTCACGCTCCAACTGCCCTGCTTCCAGGTGGTGCCGAAGTTGATGCGGTCCTGCGGCGTGCCGATGCAGTTGGTCACGTCGCAGTTGCCGTGCGTGCCCACGTAGTCGACGGTGGTGTCGCCTTCGGTGCGCTCGAACTTGAGCAGGTGGCTCCACTGCGCGTCCAGCTCCAACTGGCCGGGACCGATCTCGAAGGTCTGGCGGATGTCGGTGTCGATGCCGCGCACGCGCGAGGAGTTCGCGTTCACGTAGCCGGTGTTGACGGCCAGGATGGTGCCGCTGTTGGCGACGCCGCCGATGTTGTTGCTGTCGCGCAGGACGTTGCCGGCGGCGATCGCATCGGCGGTACTGCCCTGGGCGATCTCGTTGGTGCGCTTGATCTCCCAGCCGTCCACGGTCAGCGAGGTCGTCGAGGTCGGCTGCAGCACGAAGCCCACCGAATAGCTCTTGGACTCCTCGGGCTTCAGCGCCGGGTTCGGACGGGTGATGATCGCCACCGAGCGCGCGGTGCACTCGTTGGCCGGATCGATCGCGCAGCGCACCGGATCGCGGGCGTTGGAGAACGCGGCCAGGCCGCCGTCGCCGTTCTCGGCCGGGTTCGGCGCACGGAAGCCCTCGGCGTAGCTGGCGCGCAGCGCGATCCAGTTGGCCGGGGTCCACTTCACGCCCAGCTTCGGCGTGGCCTTGCCGTCGCCGCCGTCGTACTTGTCGTAGCGCAGCGCCGCCGACAGTTCCAGTTGCTCCAGCACCGGTGCCGACAGTTCGACGTGCGCGGCGTAGACGTTCTGGGTGCCGTCGTAGGCCGAGTAGCCCAGGCCGATGATGTCGCCGATATCGGTGTAGGTCTGCGGGGTCAGGCTGTTGCTGGTCTTGCGCCATTCCGCGCCCAGCGCCAGGCCCAGCGGCCCGCCCTTGAGGTCCATCAGGCTGCGCGAGACGGTGAAGTCGAACATGTCCAGTTCAGACTTGGCACGTGCGCTGATGGTCGGCGAGATGTAGTCGTAGAGCGCCTGCGAGTTGAGGTTGGCGTTGTCGCCGATCCGCCAGGTGCCGGCCGGGCAGGCCGGGTTGCCGAGCACGCAGCGCACGGCGCTGTAGCGCAGGAAGCCGGTGCGCTTGTTGACCAGGTTGGTACCCGAGTGCAGGTAGCCGGTGTCGTAGCTCCAGTCGCCCCAGTTGCCCTTGACGCCGACCAGGAAGCGGTTGAACTCGTTGGTGTTGTCGGTGACGCGCGGGCCCACGTCCCAGGCGCTGTAGCGCAGGCGCGCGGCGTAGGGCAGGGGATTGTCGGGATGGCCGGCGTAGAGCACGGTGGCGCCGGCGCCGCTGTTGGCGTTGACCGGGCCACCCGGGTAGCCCCAGCCGCCGGATACGCCGGAAGGGGTATTGGAGAACACGGTGTTCTTCTTCGAGTAGCCGATCTCGGTGTAGATCTCGCCGCCCTCGCCGAAGGCGAAGCTGGCGCGGCCGAACACGTTGACGTACTTCTCCTCGGGGGTCAGATCGCGGAACTGCTGTGCCGGATCCCACAGGCAGCCCTGCGCCTGCGCGGTGGCGTCGCTCTGGCCGGGGATGGTGGTCAGGCCGGCGCAGCCGGGCAGTGCCACCAAGCGGCCGGCGGTGTTGAACACCGAGCCATTGGGACCCGTGCCGCCGGCGGTGCCGCCGCTGAGATAGGCGCCGCCGAGGAACTGCGCATCCTGTGCCGCATAGCCCCAGCGGCGGATGTCGCCGGTGCCGATCCACTTGCGGTCCTTGCGGTCGCTGATCTTGATCGCGTCGGTCTTGCCCACGTCCAGGCTGAAGAACGCGTTCCAGCCGTCGCTGGCGAGGTCGCCGGTACCGGCGGTCAGGGTCGCCTTGCGCGCATCGCCGTCGCCGTCGCCGGAGAGGCCGTAGGAGCCGCGCAGGATCGCGCCCTGGAAATCGCTGCGCAGAATGATGTTGACCACGCCGGCGATGGCGTCGGAGCCGTAGATCGCCGAGGCGCCGTCCTTCAGCACTTCGACCCGCTCGACCGCGTCCAGTGGGATGGTGCTCAGGTCGGTGAAGACCTTCTGGCCGTCGTCGGCCAGGCCGTAGGTGGCCATGCGCCGGCCGTTCAACAGCACCAGGGTGGAGCCGGCGCCCAGGCCGCGCAGCGAGATGCCGGCGCCGCCGCCGGCGAAGCCGTTGCCGAAGGTCTTCGGGATCGAGCCGGCGCCGTCGGCGGTCAGGGTCTGCAGGTACTCGGCCAGCGAGGTCTTGCCGGTGCGGTCGATTTCCTGGCGGGTCACCACTTGCACCGGCGACGGGGTCTCGGTGTCGGTGCGCGGGATATTGGAGCCGGTGACCGTGATGCGGTCGAGATTGGTGGCCGCTTCCTGGGCGAGGGCGGCGGGCCCTGCGAGGGCGGCGAGAACGCCGGCGACGGAGGCACACAGCAGCGTACGGCGGGTTGCACGCCGTTGGGTCGGGATGTTCACAGTTTCTCTCCTAACTGGAAACGCAGGTTGTGACTTTCTGGCGAAAGTGCCGACCTTTTGACGGCCGGCTGGTTCCCATCTAGGTGTATCTATCGTGAACAAATGGTGAATTTTTGCGTAACGCGCACGGCCGGGCGGTGCCCGGCCGGCGCATTGCAGCCCTCAGCGGTCCATCGAAAAATCGACCGGTACCAGCCCGTACGCCTGCACCGGCGTGCCGTTCTGCAGCGCCGGCTTGAACGCCCAGCGCTTGAGCACCTGGTCGCGGGCAGCCTGGTCAAGCACCCGGTGGCCGCTGCTCTTCTCGATGCTGACCTGCAGCGGTTGCCCGTCGGTGCCGACCAGCACCCGCAGCAGCACGCTGCCCTGCAAGCGATCGCGCAGCGCGTCGCGCGGATACGGCGGCGCCGGCGCGCGCAGGTACTGCAACTGCATGCCGTCCACCGGCGCGCTCACGCTCGCCGGCGGCAGGCTGGGCGCGGCGATGCTGGGCGCGGGGTCGACGTTGGGCGCGCTGTCCAGCACCACCGGGCTGCTGTCGGCCGCTGGCGCCGGCGTCGAGGTCGGCACCGGCACCGCAGTGGGCGTACGCGGCTGCGTCGGCACCTGTTTCTCGACGGTGGGAATGGTCGGCGGCGGTGGCGTGACCTTGACCAGCACCTGTTGCTGCCAGCGCGGCTGCACCTGCGCCGGTTCCGGTGGCGTGGTCACGTGCGAGAGCGGAAGCAGCAGCAACAGGGCGGCCAGCACGTGCAGGGCGATCGCGGTGCTGTAGGCCAGGACCCGGGACAGGTCGATGCGGAAGGACGGGGCGGGGAGTTGCGTGCGAACCATGGATCCACCTCTGCGATAGGAGTGTCGTGGACTGCGGTACCGGAAAACGCACGGGGGCGACGGATGGGGTCATCGCGCCCGTCCGCGTTTCGACAGTGCGCCGGTCGCGGGCACTTTGGCAAGAGGCGGCGGCGATCGAGGCCGGGTGCCGTATTGGCGAGGGGCGCTGCGGCGGACTGGAAACGACGACGGCGCCCGCAGGCGCCGTCGCGAAGGAGGGTGCGAACCGGGCTTACTTGCCCAGTTCGAACACCACATCCAGGTTGACCGAGACGCTGCTCTCGCCCGGCGCGACCGGGGTGCTGTCCATCTCCGCCTTCATCGCCATCGCGCGCATCATCGGCATCGGCGGGCGCACGCCGCCGCTGCTGCCTTCGGAGATGCTGACGATGCGCCGCACGTGCAGGCCCAGCGCCTTGGCGTAGGTCTGCGCGCGTGCCTGCGCCTTCTTCAGCGCATCGACCCGCGCCTGGTCGTACAGCGGTTCCGGGTCGTCGATCTCGAAGGTGGGGCCGTTGATCTGGTTGGCGCCCTGCGCGGCCAGCGCGTCGAGCACCTTGCCGAGCTTGGCGATGTCGCGCACCTTGAGGTTCACCGAGTTGTTGGCCTGGTAGCCGATGATCTGCGGCGCCTGGTTCTCGGCGTACTTGTACTGCGGGTTGAGGCTGACCCCGCTGGTCTGCACGTCCTTGTCGGCGATGCCGGCGGCGCGGATCGCGGCCAGTACCTTGGTCATCTGCTCGGCGTTCTGGCGCATCGCCGCGGCGCTGTCGGTGGCCTGGGTGACCACGCCGGCGGAGATGGCGGCGACGTCGGGCGCGCGCTTGGCCTCGGCCTGCGCGGCGATGTTGAGCAGGGTGCCGTCGGCGGGCACGGCGTAGCCGGGCGCGGCGGATTGGGCGTGGGCGGTCATCGTGCCTCCTAGGGCGAGGGACAGGGCCAGCAGCAGCGGGCGGACGGACAATGCGCGCATCGATGTTCTCCTTGTGAAGATTGGGCGAGGGTGTTGCCGCGACGATGAACGCGTCGTGATCTTCGCCGGGGTCGAAGCGATCGTCCCGCAATTAGCGATCGTTCAGTCAGTCCGGTCGGGTTATCCTTCGGCCATGCTGCATCTCGCGTCCCGTTCCCCTCGCAGAAACGAACTGCTGACCCGCCTCGGCGTGCCGTTCCGGATCCTCGATCTCGAGGTGCCGGAAGTGCGCGCGGCCGACGAGTCGGCGCAGGCCTATGTGCGCCGGGTGGCGCTGGACAAGGCCCGCGCCGGCTTGGCGCAACTGGCCGACGCCGCCGACGCGGTGGTGCTCGGCGCCGACACCGAGGTGGTGCTGGACGATCGCGTGTTCGGCAAGCCGGCCGACGCCGAGGATGCGGCGGCGATGCTGGCGGCCCTGTCCGGGCGCACCCACCAGGCGATGACCGCGGTGGCGCTGGTCGCCGCCGGCCGCGAAGAGCTGGTGCTGGTGCCCACGGCGGTGACCTTCGCCGCGTTGTCCGCGCGCGACATCGCCGACTACGTGGCCAGCGGCGAGCCGATGGGGCGGGCCGGCGCGTATGCGATCCAGGGCGGCGCCGAGCGTTTCGTCAGCCGTCTCGACGGCAGTTATTCCGGGGTGATGGGCCTGCCCCTGCACCAGACCCACCACCTGCTGCGCACCTTCGGAGTGCTGTGATGTCGCAAGAGATCCTGGTCAACGTCACACCACGCGAGACCCGGGTGGCCGTCATCGAGAACGGCATGCTGCAGGAGCTGCACATCGAGCGCGGCTGGCGCCGCGGCGTGGTCGGCAACATCTACAAGGGTCGGGTGCAGCGGGTGATGCCGGGCATGCAGGCGGCATTCGTCGAGGTCGGGCTGGAGCGCGCGGCGTTCCTGCACGCCAACGACGTGGTGCGGCCGGCGCCGGTCGGCAATGGCGACACCGAGGAGGCGACGCCATTGCCGGTCTCGGCCGCGGTGCCGATCGTGGAACTGCTGCGCGACGGCCAGGACATCGTGGTGCAGGTGGTCAAGGACCCGATCGGCAGCAAGGGCGCACGGCTGACCACGCAGATCAGCATCCCCTCGCGCTATCTCGTGCTGCTGCCGCAGTCGCGGGTGATCGGGGTGTCGGCGCGGATCGAGGACGAGGCCGAACGGCAGCGCCTGAAGACCCTGGTCGCCGACCTGGCCGCCAGCCACGGCGGTTTCGGCTACATCATCCGCACCAATGCCGAGGGCCAGCCGGCCGAGGCCCTGGCCGAGGACATCGCCTACCTGTCGCGGGTCTGGAACGTGGTCGAGCGGCGCGGTCGCGACGGCGCCCCGGCCAGCATCATCTACGAGGACCTGAGCCTGCCGCTGCGCGCGGTGCGCGACCTGATCCGCAAGGACGTGGAGAAGGTCAAGGTCGATTCGCACGAGACCTTCGAACGGCTGCAGGCCTTCGTCGCCAAGTACATGCCGGTGCTGGCCGAGCGCCTGGAGCTGTACACCGGCGACCGTCCGATCTTCGACCTGTACGGGGTCGAGGACGAGATCGCCCGCGCGCTGGACAAGCAGGTGCCGCTGAAGTCCGGCGGCTACCTGGTCATCGACCAGACCGAGGCGATGACCACCATCGACGTCAACACCGGCTCGTTCCTGGGCCAGCGCAACCTCGAGGAGACGGTGTTCCGCACCAACCTGGAGGCGGCGCAGGCGGTGGCGCGGCAACTGCGTCTGCGCAACCTCGGCGGCATCATCATCATCGACTTCATCGACATGGACGATGCCGAGCACCGCCGCCAGGTGCTGCGCACGCTGGAGAAGGCGCTCTCGCGCGACCATGCCAAGACCACGGTGTACGAGTTCTCGCCGCTGGGCCTGGTGGAGATGACCCGCAAGCGCACCGTGGAGAGCCTGGAGCGGCAGCTGTCCGAACCGTGCCCGGAATGCAGCGGGCGCGGCTCGATCAAGACCGCCGAGACCGTGACCTACGAGATCTTCCGCGAGATCACCCGCGCGGTGCGCCAGTTCGACGCGGCGCGGCTGCTGGTGATCGCCTCGACCAAGGTGGTGGCGCGCATCACCGACGAGGAATCGGCGGCGGTGGCCGAGCTGGAGGAATTCCTCGGCAAGACCATCCGCTTCCAGGCCGACGAACAATACCTGCAGGAGCAGTTCGACGTGGTGTTGTTGTGAGGCTGGGAGTGGGGAATCGGGAATGGGGAATGGGGGAAGAGCGCGCTGTTTGCGCTGACGCGTCCCTGGATTCCTCGGCCGAATTTCACACGGCAATGAGCAGTTCGCGCTCTGCTGTTGCGATTCCCCATTTCCTATTCCCCATTCCCCGCCCCTGATGCACACCCCGCTGCGCCGCCGCCTGCGCCTGGCTCGCCGTTTCGCGTTCTACGCGGTGGCGATCGGGCTGGTGTGCGTGGCCCTGGCGGTGGGCGCGCTGAGCCAGGCGCTGCCGTTCGTGGAGCGGCATCCGCAGCAGGTGGCGGCGTGGCTGAGCGAGCGCGCCGGGCGGCCGATCCGCTTCGACCGGCTGGAGACGGCCTGGACCCGGCGCGGTCCCTTGCTGCGCCTGGATGGGCTGCGCATCGGTGCCGGCGACGGCGTGCGCATCGGCCAGGCCGAGGTGCTGGTGTCGATGTACGCGGGATTGCTGCCCGGGCGCTCGTTCACCGAACTGCGCCTGCGCGGCCTGGCGCTGACCCTGCAGCGCGCCGACGACGGCAACTGGAGCGTGCAGGGCCTGCCGACCTCGGGGCAGGGCGGCGATCCGCTGGATGCGCTGGAAGGGCTGGGCGAGTTGCAGGTCATCGATGGACGCCTGCGTGTACACGCCCCGTCGCTGGGCCTGGAAGCGCAGGTGCCGAAGATCGACCTGCGGATGCGCGTGAACGGCGAGCGCCTGCAGGTGGGCGTGCACGGCTGGAGCGATCTGCAACAGGCGCCGCTGACCGCGGTGCTGGACCTGGACCGTCGCAGTGGCGACGGCCAGGCCTACTTGGCGGTGCGCCCGGCGGAACTGGCGGGCTGGGCCGGCCTGCTGCATGCGGCCGGCATCGAACTGCAGGGCGGCGTCGGCGACGTCCAGGCCTGGCTGGACCTGCAGCAGCGCCGGGTCGCCGGGGTGACCGTGGACGCCACGCTGCGCGCGCTGCGCCTGCGCGGCGCGCCGCTGGCCGACGGGCGCACCCGGCCGCAGCTCGCCTTCACCACCTTCCGCGCGAAGGCGCGCTGGCGCCAGATCGACGGCGGCTGGCGGCTGGATGCGCCGCAACTGCAGTTCGGCCAGGCCGGACAGCCGCTGCAGCGCCTGGACGGGCTGACCGTGGCCGGCGGGCGCCGTTTCGCTCTGTACGGCGATCGGCTCGACCTGGCGCCGCTGATCGCGGTGGCCGGACTCAGCGATCGGCTTTCGCCCAGCCTGCGCAGTTGGTTGGCGGTGGCACGGCCGCGTCTGCAACTGACCCAGGTGGCGGTGAGCGGGGTTCCCGGCGGTCCGCTGTACGGCCAGGGGCGGCTGGCGGACCTGGCGTTCGCGCCGGCGGGCGGTGCGCCGGGTGTGAGCGGGCTGCGCGGCCGCTTCGACGGCGATGCGCAGGCCGGCGAACTGGCGCTGGAGGCCGGCAGCCCGGTCCGCGTCGACTGGCCCAGCGGCTTCGGCGTGGTCCACCAAGTCCAGTTGGCCGGGCGCATCGTCGCCTTCCGCGATGGCGACGGCCTGCGCGTAGCGACCCCGGGGCTGCGCGTGCAGGGCAGCGACTACGGCGCCGACGTGCGCGGCGGGCTGCGCTTCCAGGACGACGGCTCGCGGCCGTGGATCGACCTGGCCGCCGATCTGCAGGACGCGCCGGTGGTGGCGGCGAAGAAGTTCTGGGTCCATTCCAAGATGAGCAAGGCCGCCACCGACTGGCTCGACGCCGCGCTGCAGGGCGGGCGCCTGCGCGACGGCCATGCGCTGGTCTCCGGCGACCTGGATGACTGGCCGTTCGCCGACCACAACGGCCGCTTCGAGGCGACCGCGCGGCTGGAGGACGCCAAGGTGCGCTTCCAGCACGACTGGCCGGCGGTGGAGAACGTGGACGCCAGCGTCGCCTTCATCGGCAACGGCTTCGAGGTGCACGGCCGCGGCAGCATGGGCGGGCTGCCGGTGGAGCAGCTGTCGGCGGCGCTGCCCGACTACAAGGAAGGCCAGCTCAGCGTGCTGGCCAGCACCCGCGCCGAGACCGGCAAGCTGCTGGCGATGCTGCGGCAGAGTCCGCTGCATGCCCATTACGGCGACACCCTGGATGCGCTCAGCGCGTCGGGGCCGGCCGATGTCACCTTCGACCTGCTGCAGCCGCTGCGCGCCGACATCGGCACCCACCACCTGCGCGGCACGGTCGACCTGCTCGGCGCGCATATCGCCGACAAGCGCTGGGACCTGGCCTTCGACGACATGCGCGGCAGCGCCAACTACAGCGATACCGGATTCGCCGCGCAGAAGCTGAGCGTGGCCTACCAGGGCCACCAGGGCGAACTGGCGCTGCGCGCCGGCGACGGCGTGCAGGATCCGCAACAGGCCTTCGAGGCCGCGCTGAGCGCGTCGCTGGACGCGAACGAACTGCTCGACCGGGTGCCGGAAATGGCCTGGCTCAAGCCGTACGTGCAGGGCCGCTCTCGCTGGAACATCGGCGTCGGCCTGCCCAAGACGCCCGACGGCGGCGCGCAGCCGCCGACCCGGCTGCAACTGCGCTCGGACCTGGTCGGCACCCAGCTGCTGATGCCGGCGCCGATGGACAAGGCGCCGGCCACGCCGCTGGCGACCTCGGTCAACGTGCCGCTGCCGGTCGGCAGCGGTCGCATCGAGGTGGCCTTCGGCAAGCTGATGGCGCTGGCGGCGCGCAGCCAGGGCGGCAAGACCGGCGTGCGCGTGGTGATGGGCAGCGACCACGTCGCCGACGAACCGCCGGCCAGCGGCCTGGTAGTCAGCGGGCGCACCGCGGCGCTGAACGCCATCGACTGGATCGGCGTGGTCAGCCGCCCCGATCCGAACGCCGCCGCGGCCAACGGCGGCGAAGACCCGATGCCGCTGCGGCGCATCGAGATCCTGGCCGACCATCTGCTGTTGCTGGGCGGCGTGTTCGACAACACCCGCCTGCGCCTGCTGCCGCAGGCCGACAGCATCGACGTGCACCTGGACGGCCCGGCCCTGGCCGGCGACCTCAGCGTGCCGACCAAGGACGGCGGCGTGCTCGGCGGACGCCTGGCGCGGGTGCACTGGCGCTCGGCCACGGCCACCTTGCCGGTGGCGAACGGCACGCCGACGGCGGTGGTCGCCACGCCCGCCGACAGCGGGGTCGCCGGCAGCGCCGGCCCGGTCCCGGCTGGCCCGTTCGCCGACAGCCTGGACCCGGCCACGATCCCGGCGCTGGCGCTGGACGTGGACGACCTGCGCTTCGGCGCGATGACCCTCGGCGCGGCCTCGCTGCGCACGCGCAAGCTCGCCGACGGCATGCAGGTGGACCAACTGCACCTGCGCTCGGACAAGCAGAAGATCGACATCAGCGGCGACTGGCGCGGCAAGGGCGCCACCGCCCGGACCCAGCTCAACGCCAACGTCGACAGCCGCGACCTGGGCGAACTGATGCAGAACCTGGACTTCGGCGGGCAGGTGCGCGGCGGCGAAGGCCAGCTGACGCTCAGCGCCGCCTGGCCGGGCACGCCGTCCGGCCTGCAGCTGGCCACGGTGCAGGGGCAGCTCGACGTGGCCGCGCGCAATGGGCAGTTGCTGGAACTGAACCCGGGCGCCGGACGCGTGCTCGGCCTGCTCAGCGTGGCGCAACTGCCGCGGCGGCTGATGTTCGATTTCCGCGACTTCTTTTCCAAGGGCTTCGCCTTCAACCGCATCGACGGCCAGATCCGTTTCGGCGACGGCCTGGCGCGCAGCGACAACCTGGTCATCGATGGCCCGGCCGCGGAGATCAAGGTGCGCGGCGAGGCCGACCTGCGCGCCCAGCAGTTCGACCAGACCATCGACGTCAATCCCAAGTCCGGCAACCTGCTGACCGTGGTCGGCGCGGTGGCCGGCGGGCCGGTCGGCGCGGCGGTCGGCGCCGCCGCCAACGCGGTGCTGGGCAAGCCGCTGGGCAACATCGGCGCGCGCACCTACCGGGTCACCGGGCCGTGGAAGGATCCCAAGGTGGACGTGATCGAGCGCGAGTCGGCGCGCCCGCCGGCGGCGCCTGCCGCGACGCCGCCGGCTGCGTCCGGGAAGCGCTGAAAAGCCGGAATTGGGGATGACCAGCCTGCGGCTGTTGAAAGCCGGGAGTGGGGATGGCGGCGGTTGCGCGCGATGCCGGCCCGCAAGGATGGCAGTGGCGCGGCGCCCTGCGCGTGCATGGGATGCGGTGCATTGCCTGGAGACCGCCGCGCTTCTCGCGCGCCTGCTGTGTTCACACTGTGCCGCCCGCCGCTTGCGCTGCGCGCCTTCGTCCCCCATGTTGAGCCCATGAACGATCACGCCCTGAGTCTTGCCGAAACCCGCCTGTTGCTTCCCGCCGGCCTGGATGCCACCAGCCTGGAGCGCGCCTTCGGCACGCTGCTCGGCCCCGGCATCGACTTCGGCGACCTGTATTTCCAGCATTCGCGGCGCGAGAGCTGGAGCGTGGAGGACGGCATCGTCAAGGATGGCGCCCACTCCATCGAGCAGGGCGTGGGGGTGCGCGCGATCTCCGGCGAGAAGACCGGCTTCGCCTATTCCGACGACATCCACCGCGATGCGCTGCTGGCCGCCGCGCAGTCGGCGCGGGCCATCTCCCGCGACGGCGGCGCGCAGCCGGCGCACGCGCTGCAGCGCGGTGGCGGCCGCGCGCTGTACCCGGCGCTGGACCCGGTGGACGCGATGGACAACGCGCACAAGGTCGAGCTGCTGCGGCGGCTGGACCAATACCTGCGCGCCGCCGACCCGCGCGTGCAGCAGGTGATGGTGAGCCTGTCCGGCGGCGTGGACACGGTGCTGGTGGCGCGCAGCGACGGCGTGCTCGCCGCCGACGTGCGCCCGCTGGTGCGGCTGAACGTGCAGGTGATCGTCGAACAGCAGGGCCGCCGCGAATCCGGCTATGCCGGCGGCGGCGGCCGCTACGACTACGCCACGCTGTTCGCCGACGGCCGCCCGGAAGCCTTTGCCCGCGAGGCCTTGCGCCAGGCGCTGGTGAACCTGGAGGCGGTGCCGGCGCCGGCTGGGGTCATGCAGGTGGTGCTGGGCCCGGGTTGGCCCGGCGTGCTGCTGCACGAGGCGGTCGGCCATGGCCTCGAGGGCGACTTCAACCGCAAGGGCACCAGCGTCTACGCCGGCCGCATCGGCCAGCGCGTGGCCTCGCCCGGCGTCACCATCGTCGACGACGGCACCCTGGACGGCCGCCGCGGTTCGCTCAACGTCGACGACGAGGGCACCGCGACCAACTGCACCACCCTGATCGAGGACGGCGTGCTGGTCGGCTACATGCAGGACACGCTCAACGCGCGGCTGATGGGCGTGGCGCCGACCGGCAACGGCCGTCGCGAATCGTTCGCGCACCTGCCGATGCCGCGCATGACCAACACCTACATGCGCGCCGGCCAGCACGATCCCGAGGAGATGATCCGCTCGGTGAAGAAGGGCCTGTACGCGGTCAACTTCGGTGGCGGCCAGGTCGACATCACCAGCGGCAAGTACGTGTTCTCGGCCACCGAGGCTTACCTGATCGAGGACGGAAAGGTCACCGCGCCGGTGAAGGGCGCCACCCTGATCGGCAACGGCCCGGAGACCATGCAGAAGGTGCGCATGATCGGCCACGACCTGGCGCTGGACGAGGGCGTCGGCGTCTGCGGCAAGGACGGGCAGAGCGTGCCGGTGGGCGTGGGCCAGCCGTCGCTGCTGATCGACGGGCTGACCGTGGGCGGGACGGCCTAGGAGCCGGGAGTGGGGAATCGGGAATCGGGAATGGGCAAAGCGGGCGCCGCGATGTGCTGCGGCGTTGCCGGCCTGGCGGATAGGTTCATCGCGCGCCTTGCCAGCTACGGTGCTGGGAGCGCGTCGGCTGTCGTACGCGGCAACCGACGTTGCCGCGCCTCAGTCGCGCGTGTCGTCGAACGCGGCGTCGTCGTCCGCTTCTTCGATTCCCGATTCTCCATTCCCCATTCCCGACGCACCCCCCAGGATCATCTCGCGCAGTTCCCGGAACAATTCGCGGTAAGCGTGCGGCGGCTTGTTCTTCAACCGCTCGTCCTTGGCGTTGCGGACCAGTTGGCGCAGCCGCTGGCGGTCGGCGTCGGGATGCTCGGCCAGCAGTTCGGCCAGCGCGGTGTCGCCTTCGGCGAGCAGCCGTTCGCGCCAGTCCTCGACCCGGTGCATGGCCGCCACTTCGCGGCGCGCGCTGTCGCTGTTGACGTCCATCGCCTCGCGGATCGCTTCCAGCACCGCCTCGTCCTCGCGCCGCATCTGCTTGGCCAGGAACGCCAGCTGCCGCTTGTGCGCGATGTGCGAGGTGATGCGCTTGGTCTCGGCGATGTGCGGCAGCAGCGACTCGGGCACCGGCAGCTTGGCCAGCTGCGCCGGGGTCAGCGCCACCAGCTTCTCGCCCAGGCTCAGCACTTCCAGCGCCTCGCGGCGTTGCTGGCTGCGGCTTTCGCCGCGGAATTCACCGGTGTCTTCGTCGCGTCCGCGCATGCTCGTACTACTCGATCGGGCTGGAAATCAAATCAACACATCCGGCCAGGACGGCCGGGCAGGGGCGAAGGGATTCGCACAACAAGGATAAAGCATTGAACGCGATCACCCCCGATTTGCACCGCGACGACAGCCAGCAGCGCCTGGAGCGCCTGTCTGACATCGCCGAACGGCTGCTGGCGCGCGCCCGCGCGCTTGGCGCCAGCCAGGCCGAGGTCAGCTGCAGCGAAGACCGCGGGCTGGACGTCAACGTGCGCCTGGGCGCGGTGGAGACGGTGGAATCCACCCGCGACCGCGGCATCGGCGTCACCGTCTACTTCGGCCACCGCAAGGGCAGCGCCAGTACCGCCGACCTGCACGAGTCCAGCCTGGAGGCCACCGTGGCCCAGGCCTGCGCCATCGCCCGCTACACCGAGGACGATGTGGCGGCCGGCCTTGCCGAGGCGGCGCTGATGGCGCGCGAGCAGCCGGATTACGACCGTTGGCATCCGTGGCCGCTGCAGGCCGAGGAGGCGATCGACCTGGCGCTGGCCTGCGAGGCCGCCGGCCGCGACGCCGATGCGCGGATCAGCAATTCCGACGGCGCCTCGGCCGGCAGCAGCGAGAGCCTGTCGGTCTATGCCAATTCGCACGGCTTCGTCGGCTGCGAGCGCAGCACCCACCATTCGATCGCCTGCACGCTGATCGCCGGGCAGGGCGACGGCATGCAGCGCGACGGCTGGTACAGCAGCGCGCTGGCACGCGAGGACCTGGAACGCGCGTCGGCGATCGGCCGCCGTGCCGCCGAGCGCACCGTGGCGCGGCTGCAGCCGCGCTCGCTGCCGACCGGCGAGGTGCCGGTGCTGTTCGCGCCGGAGATGGCGCGCTCGTTGATCGGGCATCTGCTTGGCGCGGTGTCCGGTGGTTCGCTGTATCGCCGCGCCAGCTTCCTGCTCGACAGCGCCGGCACCCGCCTGTTCCCGGAGTGGTTCGCGATCGACGAACGGCCGCACCTGCGCCGCGGCCTGCGCTCGGCCGCCTTCGACGGCGAGGGCGTGGCCACCCGCGAGGCGCCGCTGGTGCGCGACGGCGTGCTGCAGCGCTACGTGCTGGGCAGCTACTCGGCGCGCAAGCTGGGCCTGCAGACCACCGCCAATGCCGGCGGCGTGCACAACCTGCAGGTGGCGGCCAACGCGGTGGACCTGCAGGCCATCCTCAAGGGCCTGCCGCGCGGCCTGCTGGTCACCGACCTGATGGGCAACGGCGTCAATCCGGTCACCGGCGACTACTCGCGCGGCGCCGGCGGATTCTGGATCGAGAACGGCGAAATCGCCTATCCGGTGGACGAGATCACCATCGCCGGCAACCTGCGGCAGATGTTCCATGACATCGAGGCGGTCGGCGCCGACATCGACGTGCGCTCGCATGTGCATATCGGCGCGGTGCTGGTCGGCAGGATGACGGTGGCCGGCAACGACTAAGCGCCGCGACGCAGGCAGCGCGCAAGGACGCACAGCCATGCAGGCAAGCGACACCGAGAACACGATCACCGACGGCCCTGCGCCCGCGTGGGAGCGCGCGCTGGCGGCATTTGCGCATCTGTCGATGTGGATCGGCTTGTTCGCCGCCTGCAATGTGCACCTGGGCTACGCGCTGTGGTGGCTGCTGTTGCTGTGGCTGTTGCCGGGCGCGCAATGGTGGGTGATGCGGGGCAGGCAGCCGTTCGTCGCCGAACACGCGCGCCAGGCCATGCGGATGGGCCTCGGCCTGTCCCTACTGAGTGCGGTCTTGCTGGCGCCGAGCGTGCTGATCTTCGGTGCCGTGCTCGTGTTCGGGTGGCTGCTGGTCCTGATGCTGCTTGTGGCGATGGGCGTCAGCCTATACGCGGCGGCCAAGGCCATGCTCGGTCGCCGCTAGCGCGATCCGCTGCCGTATGGGGCGTCGGATCAGCGCCGCGGTTGCCGAGCGGGCGATCCTTGAGCCCGTCGAGGCGTCTTCCCGCCTTGCCGGCTTGGCTTGACAGCGCTGCGCCAGCCGCCGAGAGTGACGCGCCAAACGTCTTGTCCCCTCACCACCAAAGGAACGGAATACCGATGAGCGAATTCGACAACGTCACTGCCCCGCCGCCGCCGCCGGCCTCGGCAGGCCCCCAGGAAGATCGCACTGTCGCGCTGATCACCCATCTGTCCGGGATCATCGCCGGCTTCATCGTGCCGCTGATCATCTGGCTGGTGAACAAGGACAACCCGGCCAAGTCCTTCCTCAACGACCAGGCCAAGGAAGCGCTGAATTTCCAGATCACCGTCGCCATCGCGTACGTGATCTGCGTGGTGCTCAGCGTGATCGTCATCGGCGGATTGCTGATGCCGGTGGTGTGGGTGGTGAACCTGGTGTTCTGCATCCTGGCCGGCATCAAGGCCAACGACGGCGTCGCCTACCGCTACCCGTTCGCGCTGCGCCTGATCAAGTAAGCGCGCCTGCGACGCGTCCCCGAAGGCCCGGCCGCTGCGCCGGGCCTTTTTTGTGCCCGCGCCGCGCTCCGGCGGGAGGTCGCAGGGCGGCCAGGCGCAACGCCGCCACCGGCCGGTCAACCGCGGCCCGTGCTGCGCGTTTGCAAGGCTGTCGCCATCACCGGAGCGCCGCATGATCCGCCGCGAGAGCTTGAGCGCCGCCAACCGCTTCGGCCTGGGCGCCCGTCCCGGGGACCTGGCTGCCATGGGCGAACCGCGCGCCTGGCTCGCCGCGCAGTTGCAGTCGCCGCCGCTGGCGGCGGAGTTGCAGGGCCTGCCCGACAGCCTGGCCTACCTGCGCCGCGAGGCCGACTACCAGCGCGAACGCCGCCAGGCGCGGCAGCAGGCGGCCGGCGATCCGCAGCAGGCCGCCCAGCAGGCGCAGCAGGCCGCGCGCGGGCTGTACCGGCAGGCACAGGCGCAGGAACTGGCGGCGCGCTACCGGGTCGCGGTGTCCACCCCGGCCGGATTCGCCGAGCGCCTGGTGCAGTTCTGGTCCAATCATTTCGCGGTCTCGGTCGACAAGCGCGCAGCCGCGCTGTACGCGGCGCCGATGGAACGCGAGGCGATCCGCCCGCACTGCATGGGCCGCTTCGCCGACCTGCTGCTGGCGGTGGAGCGGCACCCGGCGATGCTGCGCTACCTGGACAACGCCAATTCGGTCGGCCCCGACTCGCTGCTGGCGCAACGCGCGCAGCGCCGGGCCCTGCGCCTGGATCCCGAACGTCCCGTACGCCGCCTGGGGCTCAACGAGAATCTGGCGCGCGAGATCCTGGAACTGCACACGCTGGGCGTGGACGGCGGCTATACCCAGGCCGACGTCACCGAACTGGCGCGTGCGATCACCGGCTGGGGCGTGCCGGCGCCACGCGATTTCGAGCAGGGCGCGCCTGGGGCCGCCTTCGTGTTCCGCGCGCCGGCGCATGCCGCCGGCAGCCGCCTGGTGCTGGGCCGGCGCTACGCCGAGGACGGCGTGGCGCAGGGCGAGGCGATCCTGGCGGCGCTGGCGCGGCACCCGGCCACCGCGCAGCACGTCTCGTTCAAGCTGGCCCGGCATTTCGTCCGCGACGATCCGCCGCCAGCCTTGGTACAGCGCATGGCCGACGCGTGGCGGCGCAACGATGGCGACCTGCGCCACGTCTACCGCGCCCTGATCGACAGCCCCGAGGCATGGGACGCGCAGGCGCGCAAGTTCAAGCCGCCGCAGGATTTCGTGGTGTCCGCACTGCGCGCCGGAGGTACCTGGCCCGAGGCACCGCCGCAGCAGAAGACCGTGCTGACCCTGCTGGCACGGATGGGGCAGCCGCCGTTCACGCCGCGCTCGCCGGCCGGCTATGCCGACGTGGCCGCGGAATGGAGCGGCGCCGACGCACTGTGGAAGCGCGTGCAGGCCGCCGAGGCGCTGGCCGGGATGGCCCCAGGCGAGCCGCTGGCACTGGCCGCGACCGCGTTCGGCGACGGTCCGGATGCGGACACGCTGACCGCGGTGCGGCGCGCCGAATCGCCACGCGAAGGCGTGGCGGTGCTGCTGGCCAGCCCGGCCTTCCAATGGCGCGCCTGAGCGGCGCGCGGTCCGATCCGCGATGGGAGAAGCTCCGATGCAACTGACACGCCGTCGTTTCCTTGCCGCCAGCGGTGCGGCCACCGTGTTGAGCCTGTGGGCGGGCAGCGGCCTGGCCGCGCCGGGCGCCGATACGCGCCTGCTGGTGGTGCTGCTGCGCGGCGCGCTGGACGGGCTGCATGCGCTGGTGCCGACCGCCGACCCCGACTACGCACGCCTGCGCGGCGCGCTGGCGCCGCCGCAGACCCTGGCCCTGGACGGCAGCTTCGCGCTGCATCCGGCGCTGGCGTTCGCGCATGAGCTGTACGCGCGCAAGCAATGGCTGCCGGTGGTGGCGGTGGCGCCGCCGTACCGCGAGCGCTCGCACTTCGAGGCGCAGGATTGCCTGGAGAACGGCACCGCGCGGCCCAGTGGCGCCGCCAGCGGCTGGCTCAACCGCTGCGCATTGGCCCTGCACGGCGCCGAGGCGGTGTCGGTGAGCGCGGTGACGCCGCTGATCATGCGCGGCCCTGGCGCGGTGAACAGCTGGTCGCCGCCTCTGCCGAGCGCGGTCAATCCGATCCTGCTGCAGCGCCTGCAGCCGCTGTATGCCGCCGATCCGCAGCTGGCCGGTGATTTCGCGCGCGCGCTGCGCGAGCAGGGCATGCAGGTGGACAGCGTCAAGGGTGGGCAATTGCCGCAGGCGATGAGTGCGGCGGCCAGCTTCATGACCAAGCCCGACGGGCCGCGGATCGGCTTCGTCGAGGATGCCGGCTGGGATACCCACGGCAACCAGGCCGCGGTGCTGCAGCGCAAGCTGGGCGAACTGGATGCGGGGCTGCGCGCGTTCCACGATGGCGCGCAGGCCTGCTGGTCGCGCAGCGTGGTCGCGGTGGTGACCGAGTTCGGCCGCACCGCGGCGGTGAACGGCACCGGCGGGACCGACCATGGCACCGGCGGGGTGGCGTTCCTGGCCGGCGGCGCGGTGCGCGGCGGGCGCATCGCGGGAGACTGGCCCGGCCTGTCGCCGCGGGCCTTGAACGAGGGCCGCGACCTGCGCGCCACCAGCGACCTGCGCAGCCTGTTCCGGCACGTGCTCGGCGCGCATCTGGGCGTGTCCGAGCGCGCGCTGGACACCCAGGTGTTTCCCGGCAGCGCGGGGCTGCCCAGGTTGGAGGGTTTGGTGGCCTAGGACACCACGCGGGCATAGAGCGTGCGGCCTGGGCCGCACGCGAACCGGGCGCCGACGCGAGGTCGGCGCCCGGGGACATCACCGGCGTGCCGGACTCAGTTCTGCGACGGATTGTTCTCGGCGAAGTACTCATGGCTGTCGGCGTTCTTCACCGCGCGCGCCGGATCGCTCTTGGCCAGGCTCTTGGCCGCGCTCTGGCCGTACGCGGTGTCCTGCGTGCCGGCGACCACGCTGAAGTGGCTCATTTCGTGGATCAGGGTGCCGGCCTTGGAGTCGGTGCCGGTCAGCGGCGCGCTCCAGAACGCATTGCACACGTAGATCTGGTACGGCTGGTTCGGATACACGTAGGCGTAGGAACTGTCGCTGCAGCCGCAATTGATGGTGATCTGGCCGTTGTTCTGGTCGATCGCCGAATCGATGTTGACGAAGTTGGACGTGGCGGTGCTGTAGCGGCTGGCGTTGTAGGCGCCGAACCAGGTGGTGTAGCGCGCGCCGGTGCTGCCGCCGTTGAGGTAGGTCTTGGCGTTCTGCGAGTAGGTGCGTGCCGCGTTCACCGCGCTGCCGATGGTGCTGATCTGGCTGGTGCTGCACGAGGCGTAGTTGACGCCGTTGACCACCGCCTGCGGGCCGACCATCAGGTCGTTGCGCACCGCATGGCCGCGGCCGCCATCCAGCCATACCGTCAGCGGCGCGCTGGACAGGGTCTGCGGCTCGCCGTCGGCGCGCAGCATGCGCGCGCCATCGGCGAGCGCGGCGCCCTGCAGCGGCGCGTCGAGGCGGATGCTGTAGGTGCCGCTGCGGGTCAGGTCGTAGGCGCGGCTCAGGTCGATCTGCGCCTGCTTCGCTTCGCCCGGCTGCAGCACCACCATGTCCTCGGCGCGCGGCGCGGCGCGCTTGACCAGGCGCCCGACGTAATCCACCGGCTTGCCGTCGCGCTGGACCTGGAACAGGGCGTTGTCGAGATCGCCCAGCGGCAGTTCCCACTTGGGCACGCGTGCGACCTGCGTGCCGGTGTTGCGCACGGTCACCGCCATCTGGCCGCGCTGCTGGCCGTCGGCGTCGGCGACCGGCGTCAGTTCGACCTGCAGCGGCGCGGGCGTGCGCGTGAGTTGCGATTGCGCCGTGGCCGCCGAGATGATGCCGACCAGGCTGAAGCCGATCGCTGCCGAGATCCGGGATGCGTGTTTCATGCAGTCTCTCTCCGTCGAAAGTGGGCGCCCCGTGACAGGGGCCGAAGCAAACTAGCCCGGTGATGCGCGCGTGCGCGTCGCAGGTGTGTTTGTCTTCGATTTCGTCCAGCGAAGCGCGCGCCAGGTCTCAGTATCGGCATCGCGGACAGACATCGCCGCGCGTGAGTGTCGCGCTGCAGCGGCATGCACTGGATCGAGCGCAGCGTCGCGATAGGCCATGTGGCGATCACGCTCGCACTGTGCGTGTGCGTGCGTGCAGATCGTGCTGGTGGCGGCGTTTGCCGAAGGCGATGAGGACGTCCGGGATCTCCATTCGCCGCAGCCGTCGTCATCGCGATCTGCAGCGGTATGCGCGGCGTCGGCATTTTTGCGGCAACGCGGGTTGCCGTGGCGTGAGATGCCCCTGGTCGCCTGGTGTGGGAGTCAACCGTCATGCATCCGCGACGAGCGGCGTGGCGGACGATCGGATCGCGAAAGCAGTCGGGACTGAAGTCCCTCCCACATTGCCTCAGACACTCACCGCAAGCCCATGTAGCAGCGGCTTCAGCCGCGACAGGCATGACCGATGCCGTCTGTCGCGGCTGAAGCCGCTCCTGCAACAGCGCCTCTGGTCATCACGGGCTGCGCGCGGCCAGCGCCAGCATTCATCCCTGGTTTCGCGGATGCGGTGCAGCGCCTGCGCGGCTAATGACGCGTGCGGCCCAGCCGCAACGATCGCACACGTCGAGCGTGGCGATCAGTGCGCGCGATCGACCGCGAGCCGCGCCAGCGCCGCCAGTGTATCGGCGGCAGCGCCATAGCCTTCCAGGCTGTCCTGCATCGCCTGCGCCAGTTCGGCCAGCTTGGCCTTGGCGCCGTCCATGCCGAGCAGGGCCGGGTAGGTGGATTTGGCCTGCGCCGCGTCCTTGCCGGCGGTCTTGCCGAGCTGTTCGGAGCTGGCTTCCACGTCGAGGATGTCGTCGCGCACCTGGAAGGCCAGGCCCAGCGCGGTGGCGAAGGTATCCAGCTGCGCTAGCGCATCGGCGGCGGCGCCGCCGCCGAGTGCGCCCAGGCGCACGCTGGCGCGGATCAGTGCGCCGGTCTTCAGCGCATGCATGCGTTGCAGGTCGGCAAGGGCCTGCACGCGGCCGGTGGCGTCGATGTCCAGCGCCTGCCCACCGCACATGCCGGCCGCGCCGGCGGCCTCGGCCAGGGTCTGCAGCCACTGCACGCGCAGTGTCGGCGCCGCGTCCTCGGCATTGGCCAACAGCGCGAACGCCAGGCTCTGCAGCGCATCGCCGGCGAGGATCGCGGTGGCTTCGTCGAAGGCGATGTGCACGGTCGGCTGGCCGCGGCGCAGGGCGTCGTCGTCCATCGCCGGCAGGTCGTCGTGCACCAGCGAATAGGCATGGATCAGTTCCACCGCCAGCGCCGGCGCGTCCAGGCGCGCGGCGTCGGCGCCGAACAGCGCGCCGCTGGCGTAGACCAGCAGCGGGCGCATGCGCTTGCCGCCGCCGAGGGTGGCGTGGCGCATCGCCGCGTGCAGGCGTTGCGGCGCCAGCGTGGCCGCCGGCAACTGCGCCTGCAGCCCGGCTTCCACCCGCTCGCGCCAGCGTGCGAACGCCGCCTCAGCCGCCATGGGGCGGCACGGGGTCGAAGGGTTCGGCGCTGTCGGGCTGTTCGGGATCGCTGAGCAGGCGCACGCGCAATTCGGCCTGCTCCAGCGCCTGCTGGCATTGCCGGTACAGGCCCACGCCGCGCTCGTAGGCGCTGAGCGACTGTTCCAGGCTCAGGTCGCCGGCTTCCATCTTTTCCACCAGCACTTCCAGTTCTTCGAGCGACTGCTCGAAGCGGGCGACCGGGGAGGCATCGTCTTGGGGCTTCTTGGGCATGGCGAAAGTGTGCGCGGCGGCGGCAGCAGGGTCAATGCGAGCCGCGCGCCGGCGCCGGCAGCGCATCCAGCTCAAGGCGTGCAGCGTGCGCCTGCAGCCAATCGTGCAGCGGCGCGGCCAGCAGGTCCGGTCCGGCAGCCAGCAGTTGCGTGGCGTCGAACAGCAGCGGCAGTCGCATGCGCTGCCACGGCGGCAACGCCTGCGTCTGCAGCAGGTGCTTCAATGCCTGCGACTGCGTCCGCCCTGGCAGAAGCAGACGTTCGCCGCCGCGGCGCGCGCGCACCAGCAGCGGCGTATCGAAGGCCAGCGTGGTGTCGGCGCGCAGGTGCAGGCGGCGGCCATCGGGCAACGCCAGCGGCGCGCGGCCGTCCCACTGCGCCTGCCAGTCCGCAGGCCAGGGCGCAGGGTCGCGCTCGGCGTACAGCGTGTCGTGCCAGCTGCGCAAGCAGGCGCCATGCCAGGCGAACTGCGCCGCGGCATCGGCACGCGGCTGCAGCAGGTCGCGTTCGATCGCGGCCAGGCCGGCCGCAGGCAATGGCGGCAGTCCGGCCTGTGCGACCCAGTGGCGCAGTACGCGTGCGCGTCGTGCCGCGGGCAGGGCGCGCAGCGGGGCGAGTGGCAGCGGAGCACCCGGGGCGTCCTGCAGCGCATCGAGCGCCGTGCGGTCGTCCGCCTCCAGCAGTGCACTGGCGTCGGCACATAGCCGCGCGCTGCGGACGAGGGCGGCATCGGCGTGCGGCCAGCGCTGGCGCAGCAGCGGCAGCACCTGCAGGCGCAGGAAATTGCGGTCGAAGCCGGGATCGGCATTGCTGGGGTCGTCGATCCACTGCAGGCCGTGCTGCTGCGCATAGGCGTGCAGTACGCTGCGCGGTTGCGCCAGCAGCGGCCGCCACAGGCGGCTGCCGGCGAAGTCGGACAGCGCCTGCATCGCCGCCAGGCCGTCGGGCCCGGACGCGCGCAACGCGCGCAGCAGGAAGGTTTCGGCCTGGTCGTCGCGGTGCTGCGCCAGCGCCAGCCATTCGCCGGGCTGCAGCGCCTGCGCGAAGGCGTGGCGGCGCGCCTGCCGCGCGGCCGCTTCCAGGCCATCGCCGCTGTCGCGCGGCACCTGCACCCGCACCACCTGCAGCGGCACCGCCAGCGCGGCGCACAGCTGCGCGCACTGCGCGGCCCAGGCGTCGGCGTCGGCATGCAGGCCGTGGTGCACATGCAGCGCACGCAGGCCGGTGCTGCGATACGACGGCTGCTGCGCGAGCAGGTGCAGCAGCACGGTCGAATCCAGTCCGCCGCTGAGGCCGAGCAGCAGCGGCGCCGGTGCCGGATCGGGCAGCGCGGTGGCGAGTGCGGACAACGGGGGCGTAGAGGCGTGCGGCGGCATCGCGTCACTGTAGACGCAAGCGCAGGTCAGCGCGAAGCGTGGCATGGCGACGTCTTTGCGCTTGGCAGCGTTGTGGGAGGAACTTCAGTCCCGATGCCTTTCAGCTAATCGCGTCGGGACTGAAGTCCCTCCCACAAGAGCAGGTGTCGGCACTCGGGACTATCCAGACTGCTTGCTCAGCCCGTTGCCCGCTGGATGTCGGCGGCCAGCACGCGACGACCGGCCTGCGGCCAGAGTTCCGACGCCTTTCAGTTCAATGCGTCGGGACTGAAGTCCCTCCCACAAGAGCAATTGTCGGCACTCGTGGCTGGCCCAAATGCTTGCTCAGCCCGGTGCCCGCTCGATGTTGGTTGCCAGCACGCGACGGCTGGCCAGCCGCCAGCGCGCGACGGCGCTTGAAGCCGCGCAACGTGCGTTGGCCCCCTGTGGGAGGGACTTCAGTCCCGACGCGGGGATGTCTCACCTCGCGGACGATGCGCTTCCCGCGACATCGCGGGAGATTCAAAGAGACGCGTTGCAGAGAACCAGCCTTGGCGACCTTCTCCGCGACAACGCGGCCATACCGCACACGCTCATCGGCTCAGCGCTTGGGCGCCGGCACTTCGCGGTTGTGGCGATCGATGGAGTACCAGCGGCCACCCTGCATCGGCGTGTGGCCGTCGGTGTTGGGCGTGCCCGCGCTGCAGCCGTCGCAGACCTCGGCGACGCCGTGCTCGAACGGCCAGGCGAAGTCGTGGACCGGCGCGATCACCTCGCGCAGCTGCCGGTCGTAGAAGCCGATACGGCCGTGGAATATGCCGCGGGTCAGCCCTTCAGTGAATCCATCCGGACCGTTGTCCCAGGTGATCACCGGCAAGCTGCGGCCATCGGCGCGCACGTAGTAGAAGCGTGCGCCGACGCTTAGCAGCGCCAGCCCGTCGCGATCGAAGGTCAGGCGCCGCAGCGCCTGTGGCGTCAGTACCAGGCGTTCGTCGGCGCCGAGCCGGCAGTCCGGCACGACGTCGCGGTCGGTGGTCGGATCGCCGAGCCGGCAGGCGTCGTCGGGCTGGGCCTGTGCCTGCACAGCGGCTGCGGTTGTCGCCAGTGCGAGCAGCGCCGCTGCCGCACGCAGGCGGCCACGGCGCCACGGCCGGGGCAGGAGGCGGTTCACTGCGCGGTGGCGGTGCCGGTCATGAACGCTGCCGGCTTGGGCAGTTCCACCGGCACGCCGTCGCCGTTGCAGGTGCCGGCCTGGCACAGCCGCGCGCGCAGCGTCGGCGTGGCCTGCACGATCACGTGGTAGATCACGTTCTCCTCCAGGCTGCCGCGGAAGGCGTTGCTGCCGGGGCCGCGCGCCCAGATGCCGACGTCGTCGCCGCCGTGGGTCTCGGCCTTGGTCGGCACCAGCGCTTCCTGCATGAAGTCCGGGCTTTCGGTATCGACGTGGGTCAGGTCGGGACGGCCGTTGGCCGGCTCGAAGTTGCTCGGCGCATGCGGGAAGGTCTTGACCCCGGCCGGCTGCTGGTTGCTGGCGCCGGTGTAGCCGGGGCCGTTGGCGTAGCTGAGCGTGGCGTAGGGCTGGCCGTTGCCGTCCAGCGCCAGGTCGCCGGTGTTGGCGTCCTCGCCGCTGGTGCCGCGGACCTTGCCCAGGATCGGGTTGCCACGCTGCGGGTAGCCGACGAAGTTCAGCGTGTGCGAGTGGTCGGCGGTGACGATGATCAGCGTGTCCTCGGCCGAGGTCGCGTCCGCCGCGGCCTGCACCGCCTGCGACAGGGCGATGGTCTCGTCCAGCGCGCGGTAGGCGTTGCCGGCGTGGTGCGCGTGGTCGATGCGTCCGCCTTCGACCATCAGCACGTAGCCGTTCTTGTCCTGCGACAGGGTACGGATCGCGGCGCGGGTCATCTCTGCCAGGCTCGGGTCGCCCTTGGCGCTGCGGTCGCGGTCGTGGTCGAACTGCATGTGGTCCGGCTCGAACAGGCCCAGCAGCGCCGGCGCGTTCTGCGCCGCCTCCAGTTGCCCGCGGGTCCACACGTAGGCGCCCTGCGGATGGCGCTGGCGCCATTCGCCGACCAGGTCGCGGCCATCCAGGCGCAGGCCGACCTTGTCGTCGTATTCCGGATCGCGCTGCTCGACGGTGGTGAACTGGCCGCGGCCGCCGGCCAGCATCACCTGCGGGCCGCGCCCGAAGCGCGCGCTCACCATCTGCTGGGCGATGTCGCGGCAGCCTTCGGTCACCGCCTTCTCCGGCAGGTCGGCATCGCTTTCCCAGTTGCGCTCGGGCACGTGCGCATAGGTCGCGGCCGGGGTGGCGTGGGTGAGGCGGGTGGTGGTGACGATGCCGGTGCCCATGCCGGCGCTGTCGGCCAGTTCCAGCCAGCTCAGCAACTGCTTGCCGAGGCTGTCGGCGCAGGCGTCGCGCTTGCCCGCGGCCACGCCGATCGCGCCCATGTGGGTCTTCACCCCGGTGGTGATCGAGGTCATGGTGCCGGCCGAATCCGGCGTCTGCGAATCGGTGTTGTAGGTCTTGCTCAGCGCGGTGGCCGGGAACGCCTCCCACGACAACTGGTTCTCCTCGCCCGAGGCGCCCTTGCGCTGGCCGTCGAGGATGCGCGCGGCGGCGACGGTGGTGAGGCTCATGCCATCGCCGAGGAACAGGATCACGTTCTTGGCCTTGCCACGCATCGCGCCGTTGTTGGCGGCCTTGGCGGCGCCGCTGCGGTACCACCAGGCCGGGGTCTCGCCGGCCGGATGGGCCACGGCGGGGACGACGATCGGCGCGATGTTGGCGCTGGCGGCCGGCGCGTGCGGCGTGCTGGCGCAGGCACCCAGCAGCAGGGTGGAGGCGGCGGCGAGGGCGGAAACGGAAAGGCGCATACGCAGAACGGGTCCTGAACAACGAAGTCCCCCGCATTATGCCGGCTACGACAAGGCACGCCGATGACATCGCGCCTTTCCAGCCATGGCGTCGTCGCTGCTGCCGGGGTGCGCTATCGTGCGAAACCCCCGATCTTTCTGGACAGCGTCGATGAAACTGGTGACGGCCTGGTTACGCATTCCGTTCTGGCAGCGCGTGGTCGCCGGCTTCCTGCTGGGCGCCCTGGCGGGCTGGGCGCTGGGCCCGACCGCGGAGACCTGGTTCAAGCCGCTGGGCGATCTGTACGTCACCCTGATCAAGATGATCGCGGTGCCGCTGGTGTTCTTCGCGGTCATCAACGCGATCTCGGCGCTGCACGGACAGCAGTCGGTGGCCAAGCTGGGCGGGCGCACCTTCCTGTGGTTCGTGGTCACCGCGGCGCTGGCGGTCGGCGTCGGCCTGGCCGTGGGCACGGTGCTGCAGCCGGGCGCCGGCCATCTGGGCCTGCGAGTGGACAGCGCCTGGACCCCGCGCGACGTGCCCAGCCCGGTGCAGGTGCTGCTGGACGTGGTGCCGTCCAACCCGTTCTATGCGCTCACCGGTATCGGCACCAGGACCAATGCCGCTGGCGAGACCGTGCTGGCGGCCGGGCGCGGTTCGATCCTGCCGGTGATCTTCTTCGCCGCGCTGCTGGGCTTTGCCATGGTCAAGCTCGGCGAGCGCGTGGCCGAGGCGCGCAAGCTCACCAGGCAGATGAGCGAGATCATGATCCAGGTCACCCGCTTCGTGCTGGAGATGACCCCGCTCGGCACCTTCGGCCTGATCGCCGCGCTGGTCGGCGGCTACGGCTTCGGCAAGCTGCTGCCGTTCGGCAATTTCGTGCTGGCGCTGTACCTGGCCTGCGCGATCCACATCGTGGTGGTGTACAGCGGCCTGCTGCTGGTGCACGGGCTCAATCCGTGGAAGTTCTTCCGCGGCGCCGCGCCGGGCATGCAGGTGGCCTTCGTCAGTTCCTCCAGCTTCGCCGCGATGCCGGTGGCGCTGCGTTCGATCACCCACAACCTCGGCGTCAACAAGGACTACGCCGCGTTCGCCGTACCGCTGGGCGCCAGCATCAAGATGGACGGCTGCGGCGCGATCTTCCCGGCGCTGTGCGCGGTGTTCATCGCCCAGTACACCGGCGTGCCGCTGACCGCCAACCAGTATTTCGTGGTGCTGATCGCCTCGGTGCTGGGCAGCTTCGGCACCGCCGGCGTGCCCGGCACCGCGGTGGTGATGGCCACGGTGGTGCTGAGCGCGGCCAACCTGCCGTTGGAGGTCATCGGCTACCTGTACGCCATCGACCGCGTGCTGGACATGATGCGCACCATGACCAACGTGACCGGGCAGATGCTGGTGCCGGTGCTGGTGGCCAAGGAGACCGGCCTGCTCGATCGCAGCATCTACGAGGCCGCCCCGAGCAATGTCGGCCTGGAAGATCCGCCGGTCGACGGTTCCGGCCAGGTGCGTTGATGCGTCCGTGAGTACGCCTGCCGAGAGCCTGCGCGCGCAGCTGCGACAGTTGCCCGGGCTGACGCTGCACGCGGGTGTGCTGGTGCACGACGCGCTGCCGGACGACCCGTTCGAGCAGCGCTACCTGGACGTGCGCCGCCGCGAAGGCCGGCTCTACAGCGACGCCCAAGTGCGCACGCTGCCGCAGCCGCCCGGCGCGCTCGGCGCCAGCCACGAATGGCGGGTGCGCGCCGAATCGTGCCGGCGCCTGTTGCGCCATCTGCGTGCGCGTGGCGGCGACGGTCCTCTGCTGGAACTCGGCTGCGGCAACGGCTGGCTGTCGTATCGCCTGGCCAGCGGCCTGCAGCGCGAAGTCTGCGGTGTCGACGTCAATCGCACCGAACTGGCGCAGGCGGCGCGAGTCTTTGCCGACGCGCCGCGGTTGAGCTTCGTCGCCGGCGACATCCTGCGTTTGCCGCTGCCGGCGCAGCGGTTCGATGTCGTGGTGGTGCCGGCCTGCCTCCAATACTTCGCCGATCCGCGTGCGCTGATCGCCCGCCTGCTGCAGCTGCTGCAGCACGACGGCGAACTGCACATCCTCGACAGCCCGTTCTACGCCGACGTCGAGCAAGCCAGGGCCAGCGCCGCGCGCAGCCTGCGCTACTTCAGCGGACTGGGCTGCGCCGAACTGGCGCAGCAGTACCACCAGCACACCGAGGCGGTACTGGACGGCATCGTGCTGCGCCGGTTGTTCGACCCACGGCGGCTGTCGGTGCGCTGCCTGCGGGCGTTGCGCTGGCGCCAGCCGCATTTCCCGTGGCTGTGCATCCGCAAGCGCGACAATCTCGCGCTGGCCGCGGTCTAGCCGGCGCCGCCGACCGCCGGCGCGTCTGCGGCGACACCTTATTGCGGCGCCGTTGCGATTGGCGGCGGCGGCGCATGGCAGACTGCCGCCTCCTTCCCCTGCATGGACTCCCGATGAGCGGCACGCAACGCGAACTGACCTTCCGCTTCCTGGCCGAACCGATCGACGTCAACTACGGCGGCAAGGTCCACGGCGGCGTGGTGATGAAGTGGATCGACCAGGTCGGCTACGCCGCCGCGGTGGGCTGGAGCGGCCACTACAGCGTAACCGTGGCGGTGGGCGGCATCCGCTTCGTCTCGCCGATCCGCATCAGCGACATGGTCACGGTCGGCGCCAAGCTGGTCCACACCGGCACCAGCAGCATGCATTTCGCCATCGAGGTGCGCGCCCGCGATCCGATGGGCGGTGAGCCGCGTCTGTGTACGCATTGCATCATCGTGTTCGTGGCCCTGGATGGCGTCGAAGGCCGCCCCACCGCGGTGCCGGCCTGGCATCCGGACACGCCGGAAGACCATCGCCTGGCCGAGTACGCGCAGAAGGTGATGGAACTGAGCAAGGGCATCGAGGACACCATCGCCCACTACCACGGCTGAGGGCGCGCGCCCGCGCGCTGGCTCAGGCGCGCCAGTCCGCGGGCGCGATGCGGCAGTCGCCGTCGAACAGGCGGCCGCCGTGCACGGCCAGTTCCTGCTGCGCCAGCGCCAGCACCGGCGCACCGTCGGCGTTGGCGAACAGCGCGGCGAAGGCCTGGTCGAAGCGTTGGCCCAAGGCCGGATCCATCCGTGCCAGCAGGCGCGGCACCCACTTGCCGCTGCCGTACCAATGGCCGCGTCCGCGCAGCGCCAGTTCCGCCAGGCGCGGATGCAGCAGGGCGCCGATGGCGAGGATCTCGGCGGCGCTGCGCTCGCCGCACAGGTCGTCGACCAGGTCAGTGATCTCGTAGCGCAGCGCGTCCCGTTGCGCCTGCGTCAGCGGCGGCGGCCCGGCCTGCAGCCGCGCGGCGACCTGGCTTTGCAGGCTGCGTGCGGATTCGGTCGCGGTGCCGACGAGGGTGCCCTCGGCGATCATGTGCAGCAGGCTTGGGCGGCCGCGGGCGGCGTCTTCGTCGACGAACCAGGCCAGCGTGCCCGGGGCGTGCACGAATGCTTCGACGGGCATGCCGTCGGCGAGGAACGATTCGCGGCGTGCGGCCGGCAGGTGCTCATAGACCACGACCAGGTCGAGATCGGAGAGATGCGTGCCTTCGCCGCGCAGGATCGAGCCGGCCGCGAAGCCGAACGCCGCGTCGGTGTAGCGGGTGCACAGCAGCGATTGCGCGATCGCCAGCGCCTGGGCGGGCGTGGGCAGGGCGTGCTCGGCCGGCATCAGCGCGGCGCCTGCAATTGCGGCCAGGACGCGACCCGGCAGACGGGCTCATCGGCATGGCAGGACTGCGAGGCAGGCGAGGGGCGTGGTGTCATCGAAGTTCTGGTGACGCGATCGAGGCGGACAGCGTATCGTGCCGGCGGGCAACGCGGACGGCGACGATGACGCTCCAGGCGGACAGCGCGGAACTGCAGCGGCAATACGGCGATACACAGCGGCTGGTGCAGCGTAAGTCGCTGCATGCCAAGTACGGCCGCGGCGATTGGTACCCGTGGTTGCGCGCGCAGGTGCCGCTGGCCGCAGACATGCGCGTGGCCGACATCGGCTGCGGCACCGGCCAGCTGTGGGGCGCGCTCGCCGGGCAATGGCCGCCATCGCTGGCAGTGCAATTGCTGGATCGCTCGCCGGCCATGGTCGCTGCGGCATTGGCGCAGGCGGCGGCGTTGCGGCCACGGGGTGTGGTCGGCGACGCGATGCGCCTGCCGCTGCGCGATGCCAGCATCGACGCCGCACTGGCCGTGCATATGCTCTACCACTTGCCCGATCCGCATGCGGGCGTGCGCGAGCTGCGGCGCATCGTTCGTCCAGGCGCGGCAGTACTGGCGGTGCTCAATGGTCGCGACAACATGCGTCAACTCGCGCAACTGGTCGCCGGGGTGGCCGGTGGTCCGGACCGCGACCCGTCCACCCTGCGCCTGGACGCGGAGGCGGGCGCGCGCCTGTTCGCGATGCACTTCGCACAGGTCCGGGTCGCACGCTTCGACGACGTGCTGGTCTGCACCGATCCCGAGGACGTCATGGCCTATCTGCAGAGTCTGCCGTTGCCGCCGCAGGCGCACGCGTCAGCCTTGCGGCAGGCGGTAGAGGCAGCGTTTGCGCATGGCGACGGCGCGTTGCGGATCGACAAGGACGTGCGCGCGATCGTTGCCACCGCCTGAGGGCGGCCGCGTCGGTGCCAGTGGCACGAGCGCCAGCCGGGCGGCCGCGAAACGCCACAACGAAAAAGGCCGCTGTCCCCAGCGGCCTTTTCTGTGCGGTATCTGCGGAGCGGCGGCTTACATCGCCACGCGGCGCGCCTGCACGAACTTCTCGCCCCAGTAGCCGGAGGTCAGCGTGTCCACGCGCACGTCCTTGCCGCGGCTGGGGGCGTGCAGGAAGCGGCCCTCGCCGACGTACAGGCCGACATGGTCGACGCGGCCCTTGCGACCGAAGAACACCAGGTCGCCCGGCGCCAGCGCGTCGCGGTCCTTGATCAGCTGGGCATTGGCCTCGCGGGCCATCTCGCGCGACACGCGCGGCAGTTCGATGCCCAGCGCGGTGCGGAACACGTAGCCGACCAGGCCGCTGCAGTCGAAGCCTTCGGTGTCCTCGCCGCCCCAGCGGTACGGGGTGCCCAGCAGCGCCATGGCGCGCTTGAGCACGGACTGGACCTTGTCGCCGCCCGGCACCACGCCTTCGCGCGGGACCGGCTGGGACACGTCGTAGTTGGCCAGCAGGCGGCTGATGTCGCCGGCAAACATCGCCGAGCGGTCCATCAGCGGAATGGTGTCGTTGGCGGCCAGGTGCGGCAGCAGGGCGGCCAGGGTGGCGGTGGCGGCGGCGTCGGCCTTGCTGCGCGACGGTGCGGGCGCCTGGGCGGCGGCCGGCTTGGCCGAGGTGGTGGTGTTGGGGGTCTGCGCGGTCGCCTGGGCGGTGGTCGCGGTGGCGCTCACCTGGGCGGGAGCGGGGGCGACGGTCGCGATCGCTTCCGGGACGACGGTATCGGCGGGAGCGGTCTGGGCCAGGGCCGGAAGGGCCGAGAAACAGAGCGAGGCGGTGCAGAAGAGGCGGAAAGCGGTCCGGCGGGGAACGGCGGGCTTGCCTGGAGAGGTCTGGGCTTCGGTCGTCACGCTTGGATCACAAAATAAAACGATGGGGGATCATGCCTTGTAGACAGAAATAGGAAGTTCAAATAAGGTTAAATTTTCGTAATTATGAATGTGGGTGAAATCACAGTTCAGCGCAAAACCCGCTTTGCGCCGGTGTAGTGATCCCGCCAGTAGGCCCCGTCCAGCGAATCCAGGCGCACCGTTCCGCCCGTGCTGGGAGCGTGCACGAAGCGGCCTTCACCGACATAAATTCCGACGTGCGTCACATTTCCAGCGCTGCCGAAGAACACCAGGTCGCCGGTGCTCAGCCGCTGCGGGTCGATCCGCGGCCCCTGTACCGCGGCCAGTTCGCGCGAGGTGCGCGGCAGCCGCAGGTCGAGCATGTCGCGGTAGACGTAGGCGACCAGGCCGCTGCAGTCGAAGCCGGACTCGGGGGTGTTGCCGCCGTAGCGGTAGGGCGTGCCGACCAGGCCCAGCGCCCGCATCAGCACTGCGTTGGCCGCGCCCGGGTCGGCCGGCGCCACCTGCGGCCACTCGCGCACCGCCACCGGTGCCGGCCGGGCGTGGCGGACCTCGTGGCGTCCGCAGGCCGCCAGCGCGGCGGTGCACAGCAGCGAAAGCCACCACGGGAACGCGCGGCGGCCGCGCGGCGAAACTGGCGTGTTGTGCATGGAGCCGGGATAATGCGCGACCTCAGAAGGCCGCCATCATGGCGGCGCTCCCGGCGGCCGACAAGCCGCCCATCCCGTCTGCCCCCGGCAGCCACAGCGCAGAGTGCACATGAAGATCGAAAAAGACCGCGTCGTCCGTTTCCACTACACCGTTTCGGAAGTTGGTCAAGAACCGATCGAAAGCTCCAAGGACCGCGATCCGCTGGTGATCCTGGTCGGCCACGGCAACATCATCCCGGGCCTGGAGAACGCGATGATGGACAAGGCCGCCGGCGACAGCTTCGGTGTCGACGTGGCCGCCAAGGACGCCTACGGCGAATACCGCGAGGGCCTGAGCCAGCGCGTGCCGAAGAAGCATTTCGGCGCGGTCAAGCTGCAGCCGGGGAGCCAGGTGGTGCTGCAGACCAACTTCGGCCCGCGCGCGGTGACCGTGCAGAAGGTCGGCATGAGCGTGGTCGACGTCGACCTCAACCACCCGATGGCCGGCAAGGACCTGCACTTCGACGTGGAGATCGTCGACGTGCGCGAGGCCAGCGCCGAAGAGATCGAGCACGGCCACGTGCACGGCGACGGCGGCCACCACCACTGAGTGCGTTGGCGGCGGTGCCGGTCGCGCCGGTGCCGCCAGCCCTGGCGCCGCACGCAGCGGCGCCATCGTGCCGCTGCGGACGCCGGCGGCCTTCCTGATCGCGGCGAGGGACATCGCCGGCCTTCCGCCCGGTGCCGCCTTGGCCACTTCCGCCCCCGTGTTGCAGCCCGTCGCGCCCGCCGAGCGCATCGCCACGCTGGACGTGCTGCGCGGTTTCGCCCTGCTGGGCATCCTGCTGATGAACATCGAGGGCTTCGTCGGCCCGCTGGACGCGGCGATGACCGGCCTGGATCCGGCGCTGCGCGGCGCCGACCGCATCGCCGACGCCCTGGTCTACATCCTGGTGCAGGGCAAGTTCTACACCTTGTTCTCGCTGCTGTTTGGCATGGGCTTCGCAGTGATGGCGCAGCGCGCCGAGATCGCGCGGCGGCCGTTCGGTGGTTTCTTCCTGCGCCGCAGCGCGGGGCTGCTGCTGATCGGCCTTCTGCATGCCGTGCTGCTGTGGTCCGGCGACATCCTGGTCAGCTATGCGTTGCTGGCGTTCATGCTGCTGGCGTTCCGCGAGGCGCCCACGCGCTGGCTGCCGGGCATGGCGCTGGTGGTCTACCTGTTCGCGCCGGCGCTGTGGCTGCTGGTCGGCGCCGCCGCCTGGGCGGCGCAGGCCGATCCGCACGGTGCGGCGCAGTGGCATCGGGACATGGCCGAGCAGGCGCAGCACGGCGCGGCGGCGCTGGCGCAGCAGCGCGAGGTGTTCGGCCACGGCAGCTACGCCCAGGCCACCGCGCAGCGCGCGCGCGACCTGGTCGAATCGCTGAGCGGGCTGCTGTTCAATGCGCCGACCATCTTCGGCATGTTCCTGCTCGGCGCCTGGTGCGTGCGCAGCGGCCTGGCCGCGCAACCGCAGCGCTTCCCGCGGCTGCTGGCGGTGCTGCGCTGGGGTGTGCTGCCGCTGGGGCTGGGGCTGATGCTGCTGAGCTTCCGGCTGGAGCCGTGGATGGATCCGGCGCGGCTGGATCTGCGCCTGACCTGTGCCTACGCCCTGGCCAGCGTCGCCAGCGGCCTGATGGCGCTGGGCTATGCGGCCTGGCTGGTGCGCGCCGCAGCGGCGTTGCAGTGGCTGGCGCCGGCCGGACGCATGGCGCTGAGCAACTACCTGCTGCAGTCGCTGGTGTGCACGACGTTGTTCTACGGCTACGGCTTCGGCTATTTCGAACAACTGCCGCGCGCCTGGCAGATCCCGTTCGCGGTCGCGCTGTTCGCGCTGCAGGTGGCGCTGTCGCACTGGTGGCTGCAGCGGTTCCGCTTCGGTCCGGTGGAGTGGCTGTGGCGCTCGGCCAGCTACCTGCGCTGGCAGCCGATGCGGCGCCGCGACGCGGCCTGAGCGCAGGCGCTGCAGCGGCGTCCTCACATCTGCCGCGCGGTCGCCCATGGCATGCTCCGCGGCGACCGAGACATGCGACAGGACAGCCGATGGACGATGTGAACCGCGCGCACCGTGCCGCGCCCGATGCGACCCCGCCGCGCGCCGAGCGTGCGCCGTGAACGGGGCGATCCGCGATTACGACCTTCTTGTGCTGGGCGGAGGGTCCGGCGGCCTGGCCACCGCCTTCCGCGCCGCCAGCCATGGCGCACGGGTGGCGATCCTGGAGCCGAGCGCGCTCGGCGGGACCTGCGTCAACGTCGGCTGCGTGCCGAAGAAGGCGATGTGGCTGGCGGCGGATCTGGTCGAACGCATCGACCTGGCGCGCGCGGTCGGCTTCGCCATTCCGGAGGCCACGCTGTCCTGGGCGGAACTGGTGGCGCATCGCCAGGGCTACATCGGCAACATCCACGCCAGCTACCGGCGCCGGCTGGATGCCGACGGCGTGGTGCTGATCCCGCGGCGCGGCCGGCTGGTCGATGCGCACACCGTCGAATGCGACGACGGCGTGCGGGTCAGCGCCAAGCACGTGGTGATCGCCACCGGCGCGCACGCGCTGCGGCCGAACATCGACGGCGCCGAGCTGGGCCTGGTCTCCGACGACTTCTTCAATCTCTGCGAGGCGCCGCCGCGGGTGGCGATCGTCGGCGGCGGCTATATCGCGGTGGAACTGGCCGGGCTGCTGCAGGCGCTGGGCAGCCGGGTGGAACTGTACGTGCAGGGCGAGCGCCTGCTGGAGCGGTTCGACGTGGAACTGGCACGGCAGCTTGCCGACAACCTGCGCCACCAGGGCGTGCGCCTGCATTTCGGCTACCGCGCCGGCGCCTTGCGCCGCAGCGGCGAGGGCCTGTGCGTGGTCGATGCGCAGGGGCAGCCCGGCGAGAGCGTCGACAAGGTGTTCTTCGCGATCGGGCGCCGCCCCAACACGCGCGACCTTGGCCTGGAAGCGCTTGGTGTGCGCCTGGGCGACAAGCACGAGATCGTGGTGGACGCGTACCAGAACACCGACGTGCCGGGGCTGTATGCGATCGGCGACGTGGCCGGCAAGATCGGCCTGACCCCGGTGGCGATCGCCGCCGGGCGCAAGCTGATGGACCGCGTGTTCGGCGACCGGCCGCAGGCGCGGCTGGACTACGAGAACGTGCCCAGCGTGGTGTTCTCGCATCCGCCGCTGGGCCAGGTGGGATTGGGCGAGGAGCAGGCACGCGAGCGCTATGGCGCCGACGTTGTGACCGTGTACCGCAGCAATTTCCGGCCGATGCTGCAGGCGCTGGCCGATTCGCCGCAGCGCAGCCTGTTCAAGCTGGTGTGCGTGGGCGCCGAGGAGCGTGTGGTCGGCTTCCACCTGCTCGGCGATGGGGCCGACGAGATCCTGCAGGGCTTTGCGGTGGCATTGAAGCTGGGCGTGACCAAGCAGCAACTGGAAGACACCGTGGCGATCCATCCGACTTCGGCCGAGGAAGTGGTGCTGATGCGCTGAGGTCGCCGCGATCCGGCGGCTGGTTGGCTGTGGCGCCGTAGAATGGCGGCATGCACGTGTCCTCTTCTCCCTGCCGCGGCGCCGCGCGATGAGCGCGTCCGGTACGTCCGCCGCCGTCGCCCCCACCGCCACCCAGGCCAGCCTCGGTGGCGTGCTGCTCGCCGCCGGCGGCGCGATCGCATTTTCCGGCAAGGCCATCATCGTCAAGCTCGGCTATCGCTATGGCGTCGATGCGGTGACCCTGCTGGCCTTGCGCATGCTGGTGGCGCTGCCGTGCTTCGCGGCGATGGCGCTGTGGGCGGCGCGCCGCGCGCCGCCGCTGCAGGCGGGCGACCGTTGGCGAATCGTCGCCCTGGGCGTGCTCGGCTACTACCTGGCCAGCTTCCTGGATTTCCTCGGCCTGGCCTACATCACCGCGACCCTGGAGCGGCTGATCCTCTATCTCACCCCGACCCTGGTGCTGCTGATCGGCGTCCTGCTGTGGCGGCGGCGTCCGCAGCGGCGCCAGCTGTGGGCGCTTGCGTTGAGTTACCTGGGCGTGTTGCTGGCGTTCGGCCACGACCTGCAGATCGGCGGCGCGCGCACCGCCTGGGGCAGCCTGCTGGTATTCGGCAGCGCGCTGGCCTATGCGGCCTATCTGGTCGGCAGCGGCCAACTGGTGGCGCGGGTCGGCGCGGTGCGATTGACCGCCTACGCCAGCCTGGTCGCCTGCGCGCTGTGCATCGCCCAGTTCCTGCTGCTGCGGCCGCTGCACGCGCTGGTCCTGCCGAAACCGGTCTACGCGCTGTCGCTGCTCAACGGCACGCTGTGCACGGCGGTGCCGGTGCTGGCGACGATGCTGGCGGTGCAGCGCATCGGCTCGGCGCTCGCGTCGCAGATCGGCATGCTCGGCCCGGTCTCGACCATCGTGCTCAGCGTGCTGGTGTTGGGCGAGGCAATGGGGCCGTGGCAGATCGCCGGCACCGTGCTGGTACTGGGCGGGGTGCTGCTGGTGTCGCGGCCGGTGCGGGCACGGTCGGCATGAGTCCACGGCGGCCGCCCGCAGCGAGCGCGTCGGCGCCGGCCGCAACAGCGGCGGCTGAGGCGCATGCGCGGATCCTGGCGACGATCCGGGCGATCCCGTCGGGCCAGGTGCGCGGCTATGGCGAGGTGGCGATGCTGGCCGGGTTGCCGGGACGCGCGCGGCTGGTGGCGCGTCTGCTCGGCGGCAATGCCGATGCCGCGCTGCCCTGGCACCGGGTGCTGCGCAGCGACGGCCGCATCGCCTTTCCCGAAGGCTCGCGCGGCTATCGCGAGCAATGTCAGCGCCTGCGCGCCGAAGGCGTGGCGGTGCAGGGCGGACGGGT
This sequence comes from Xanthomonas sp. LF02-5, assembly GCF_034105325.1. Lineage (NCBI taxonomy): Bacteria > Pseudomonadati > Pseudomonadota > Gammaproteobacteria > Lysobacterales > Lysobacteraceae > Xanthomonas > Xanthomonas sp. LF02-5. Next base: position 1,017,933 of record NZ_JAXGGF010000001.1, read on the forward strand.
GAAGCGTGCGCCGGCGCCGGCGCGCGATCTCGATGCCGAGGTCTGGGGGCCGCGCTAGCGAGGTGCGCCAGAACTGCGGGGCTCGTGTCTCGAAGCGCAGAAGACGCCGGCTGTGAAGGGCTTAGCCCCTCTCCCCCCGGGAGAGGGGTTGGGGTGAGGGTAGGGCGCGAAGCGCGAGCGGTGTTTCGACTGCATGAGGCTGCGCCCGTACCCTCATCCGCCCCTTCGGGGCACCTTCTCCCGGAGGGAGAAGGGAACGCCAAGCCCCCCTCCCTCCGGGAGAGGGGTTGGGGTGAGGGTAGGTGCGCGAAGCGCATGCGATGTTTCGACTGCATGAGGCTGCGCTCGTACCCTCATCCGCCCCTTCGGGGCACCTTCTCCCGGAGGGAGAAGGAGGTAAAAGCCCCTCTCCCTCCGGGAGAGGGGTTGGGGTGAGGGTAGGGGCGCGAAGCGCATGCGGTGTTTCGACTGCATGAGGCTGCGCCCGTACCCTCATCCGCCCCTTCGGGGCACCTTCTCCCGGAGGGAGAAGGGAACGCTAAGCCCCTCTCCCTTCGGGAGAGGGGGTGGGGTGAGGGTACGGACGCGAAGCGCATGCTGCATGTTGACTGCGCGAGGCTTCGCCCGCGCCCTCGGCTGTCTCTTCGGCGCACCGCGCTCGCAATATTTCTTGGAGGAGGAGCGTTGGTCGTGGAATGCAAGCCACGCTGGTTGGAGTGCAGTCTCCAGCGAGCGGCTATGATGGAGTCAGTTGCCACGGACCCGACCATGTTTCCCAGACTTCCGCCCGTCACTAAAGCGCTTCTGATCGCAAATGTCGTGGTGTTCCTGCTGCAGCAACCCTTTTTGCTGGGCGACGCGACGTTCGAGCCGTTCATGCTGTGGCCGATCGGCGTCTTCGATGCGTTCTCGCCCGGGCAGAACTTCCAGCTCTGGCAGTTGCTGACCTACGGCTTCCTGCACGGCAGCTTCTCGCACCTGCTGTTCAACATGCTGGCGCTGTACATGTTCGGCGGGCCGCTGGAGCAGACCTGGGGCAACAAGCGCTTCCTGACCTACTACCTGGTCTGCGTGGTCGGTGCCGGCCTGTGCCAGTTGCTGGTCGGCTGGTGGATGCTCAGCAACGGCAGCGCGCCGTATCCGACCCTGGGCGCCTCCGGCGGCATCTTCGGCCTGCTGCTGGCATTCGGCATGCTGTTCCCGAACCAGCGGGTGGTGCTGCTGTTCCCGCCGATCCCGATGAAGGCGCGGACCTTCGTGATCGTGTTCGGCGCGCTGGAACTGCTGATGGGCTTCACCGGCTGGCAGCCGGGCGTGGCGCATTTCGCGCATCTGGGCGGCATGCTGTTCGGCTGGCTGATGATCCGCTACTGGCGCGGCCAGCCGCCGTTCGGCAAGCGCAAGCCGCCGCGTCCGCGCATCGTGCGCTGAGCGAAAACGCCTGCGGCTGCTGCGCGCCGCAGGCGCGACGCCGGCGGCACGTTTTCCCGACCCCTGAACGCAAGACGGCGCGGTTGCCCGCGCCGTCTTGCTGTGTGTGCCTGGCCGGCGGCTAGCGCCGGCACCGGCTCACGGCCACAGGTGGATCTGTTCGGCTTCGCTGCGCACCATCGGCTGGCCGGGCTTGCAGGTGAAGGTCGCGGCGAAGGCGGGCAGGTTGGCCAGCGCGCCGTTGGTGCGCCAGCGGCCGGGCGCGTGCACGTCGGCGGTGACCCGCTGCACGGCTTCGTTCGGCGACAGTTGCTGCGCCCACAGGCCGGCCCAGGCCTTGTAGAACGCCTGCTTGCTTGCCTCGTTGGCGGTCGGTTGCGCGGCGCTGTAGGCCTGCCAGGCCAGTTCGACGCTGCCGATGTCGGTCAGGTCCTCGTCCTGGGTCAGCGGGCCGTTGACCTTGGCGCCCTTCACGCCCGGGAAGTCGTAGGCGCCGTACTGCGCGGCGGTGCGGGCGGCCAGCGCGTTCCAGGCGCTCTTGTCTTCCGGGGTCCACCAGTTGCGCAACTGGCCCTGCGCGTCGACCTGGCTGCCCTTGCTGTCGATGGCGCCGATCAGCTCGTGCGCGACCATCGCGCCGTAGGCGCCGTACAGCGTCGCGGCGTCGCCGCCGGCCGCGTACACCGGCGGCTGCAGCACCGCGGCGGTGACGATCAGGCGGTTCTGGGCGATGTCGTAGGTCAGTGCGGGCTGCTGCGGCAGCACGTCCCAGCGGCGGTCGGCGTTGCCCTTGCCGATGCGCTTCATCTCCTCGCGGTGACGCCAGGTGGAGGCGATCAGCATGTTGCCGCCGAAGCTGCCGCGCCCCATCGGCTGCAGGGTGTAGTCGAGGTCGCGGCGCGGCGCGCCGACCTCGATCTTCAGTGCGGCCAGCTTGGCCTGCGCCTCGGTGCGCGCCGGCTCGCTCAGCCAGGTGCTGCGCTTGACCGCGGCGATCTGCGCGTCGCGCACCTGGTCGGCGATGGTCTCGGCCTGGCGGCGGGTGTCGGCCGACAGGTAGCGGGCCACGTACTCGCGGCCCAGCATCGGGCCGGCGGCGACGTTGATCGCGTCCAGCACCTGCGCCCAGCGCGGCGGCGGCGCGACCTGGCCCTGCAGCACGCGGCCGCGGAACTCGAAGCTGGCATCGCGGAAGCTCTTGGACAGGTACGGCGCCATCGCATCGCCCACGCGCCAGCGCAGGTAGGCCTTCCACTGCTCGGGCTTGATGCTGACGATCATGCCGTCGAGCTGCTTGAACATGTCCGGGTCGGCCATCGACACCAGGTCGTCGTTGACGCCCTGCGCCTTGAGGAAGGCGTCGAGCTGCAGGTTGCGGTACTGCTTGTTCAACTCCTTGGTCGAGATCGGCGCGTAGTTGTTGAACGGGTTGTTGATGCCGGACAGCGACTTGGCGCTGCGCGCCAGCGCGGTCTCGATCTGCAGCACCGACTGGGCGTCGGCCTCGAGGCGGTCGGCCGGGGTGCCGGTCAGGGTCAGGATCTGCTTGACGTAGGTGCGGTAGCGACCCATCAGCGCCATGGTGTCGGCGTCGGTGCGGGTGTAGAACGCCGGGTCGGGCAGGCCCATGCCGCCCTGCATGAAGTAGCCGATGTGGCGGTCCAGCGCCTTCAGGTCGACGTCGGCGCCGAAGTTGAACGCGACCGGGATGCCGATCTGGTGCAGCGCGGCGATCGAGGCCGGCACGTCCTTGGCCTTCTTGATCGCATCGATGCGGCCGAGCAGCGGCGCGATCGGGTTGGAGCCGTCCTTCTCCACGGCGGCCTCGTCCAGGCCGCTGGCCCAGAAATCGCCCAGCGCCTTCTGCACCGCGTTCTGCGGCGACTGCATGGAGGCGTCGAGCAGGTCGCGCTGCTGCTGCTGGGTGCGCTCGGCCAGCTGGCCCAGCGCGGTGACCGCGCCGGTCTGCGGCACCGGGTTCTGCTTCAGCCAGTCGGCGTTGGCGTCGTCGTAGAAGTCGCTGCAGGCGGCGCTGATCGGCGGGGCCTTGGGCGCGGCGGCGCGCTTCTTCTTGGGCGCGGCATCGGCGGCGGAGGCGAGGGCGATCAGGCCGAGGGCGACGGCGAGGGCAAGCGGACGGGCATTGGGCATCGGGAACGCATCCGGTCAGGATTAAAGTCGGCGGAGTTTAACAAGCCGCGGTGTGCAACTGTGGCGATGATGCGCGTCCACGTCCCCATCGGATTCAGCGAGCGACGCCGGCAGGCACGGGGTGCCGGTGGCCGGTCAGGGCGGTCGGCATCGCCGCCGTCGTCGCAGGCCGATGCCCACGCAAAGAAAAGGCCCGGACAAGCCGGGCCTTTTCGCGAGACGGCAGTGACGCCGTCGCTTACCAGATCACCACGCGCTTGTCGCCGCTGCGCACCATCGGCGCGCCCGGCTTGCACTGGAACGCGGTGGCGAAGGCCTCCAGGTTCGACGGCGCGCCGATCGCGCGGAACTGCGCCGGGGCGTGCGGGTCGGTGGTCAGGCGCACCATCGCGTTCTGCGGGGTGTACTTGGTGCGCCACACGGTGGCCCAGTTGATGAAGAAGTTCTGGTCGCGGCTCATGCCGCCGACCTTCGGGTCGTCCTTGCCCTCGGTGGCCTTCTTCATGGCGTCGTAGGCGGTGGTGATGCCGCCCAGGTCGGCGATGTTCTCGCCCAGGGTCAGCTTGCCGTTGACGTGCTTGCCGTCGACCTCGTAGCCGTCGAACTGCTGCACCAGCTTGCCGGTGAGCGCGGAGAACTTCTTGGCGTCGGCCGGGGTCCACCAATTCTCGAAGTTGCCGGTCGGCCCGAAGCGCGCGCCTTGGTCGTCGTAACCGTGGGTCATCTCGTGGCCGATCACCGCGCCGATGCCGCCGTAGTTGAACGCGTCGTCGGCCTTGGGGTCGAAGAACGGCGGCTGCAGGATCGCCGCCGGGAACACGATCTCGTTCTGCAGCGGGTTGTAGTAGGCGTTGACCGTCTGCGGGGTCATGCCCCACTCGGTCTTGTCCACCGGCTTGCCGATCTTGCTGAGGTTGTACTTGTAGTTGAACGAGGTGGCGGCGCGCACGTTGTCCAGATAGCTGTCGCGCTGGGTGCTCAGGCTGGCGTAGTCGCGCCACTTGTCCGGGTAGCCGATCTTCGGGGTGAAGGTCTTCCACTTGTCCAGGGCCTTGGCCTTGGTCTCGTCGCTCATCCAGGTCAGCTTCTCCAGGCGCGCCTTCAGCGCCTGACTCAGGTTCTCGACCAGTTGCTGCATCTTGGCCTTGTCGTCGGCCGAGAAGGCGACCTTGACGTACATCTGGCCCATCGCCTCGCCGGCGCCTTCGTTGATGCTGCCGAGCACGCGCTTCCAGCGCGGCTTCATCTCGGCCTGGCCGTTGAGTTCCTTGCCGTAGAAGGCGAAGTTTTCCTGCGCGAAGGCGTCGCTCAGGTACGGCGAGGCGCTGTCCACGGTGTGGAAGCGCAGGTAGGCGCGCCACACCGACGGGTCGGTGTCGCCCAGCGCCTTGCTCACTTCCTGATGGAAGGCAGGGATCGCCAGCGAGAACTTCTCCGGCACGGCCACGCCCTGCGACTCGAAGAACTTGGTCCAGGGGAAGTTCGGGGTCAGCTTGTCGGCGTCGGCCGGGGTGACCGGGTTGTAGGACAGCTCGGCGTCGCGCGAGAGCTGCTCGCTGGACTTGGACACCTTGGCCAGGCGCGTTTCCAGCGCCACCACGTCCTGCGCCTGCTTGGCCGCGTCGGCCGCCGGTACGCCGGCCAGTTCCAGCACCTTGGCCACGTGCGCCTGGTAGGCCTTGAGCTTGTCCTGCTTGTCGGCGTCGAAGTAGTAGCTGCGGTCGGGCAGGCCGAGGCCGCCCTGCATGGCGTAGGCCATGTTCATCGCCGAATTCTTGAAGTCCGCCTCGGCGCCGAAGCCGAACAGGCCGTTCTCGCCCTTGGCCGCGCTCTGGCGCAGGTACTCGGCCACCGCCGGGCCGTCCTTGAGGCCGTCGATCGCGGCCAGGTCGGCCTTCAGCGGCGCGATGCCCTGGGCGTTGATCTTGGCTTCGTCCATGCCCGAGGACCAGAAGTCGCCGACGATCTTCTCCACGCCCTGCGGGTTGGCCGCGGCGGCGGCCTGTTCGGCCAGCTGGTGCTGCGCCGCGACCGAGCGCTCGTCCAGGATCGAGAACGCGCCCCAGCTGCTGCGGTCCTTGGGGATCTCGTTGGCGGCCAGCCACTTGCCGTTGACGTAGCCGTTGAAGTCGTCGCAGGCGTTCTTGCTGGCGTCCAGGTCGTCGACGTTGAAGGCGTTGTAGGCCGGCAGCTTGCTGGTGTCGAGCTTGAGGTCGGTCGACGCCGCGGCCGGGGCGGCGGCCGGCGCGGGCTTGGCGGCGTCGGCGGCGGGCGCGGCGCTCTCGGGCTTGTTGCAGCCGGTCAGCGCGGCGCTCACGGCCAGGGTCAACAGCAGCATCTTGGGATTGCGAAGGGTCACAGGCAGGCTCCAGGCCGACGTGGATAAAGGAATGGCCCGCACGGGCCGTGGCGAGACTCTACGCCGCCACTGCAGGTTTCAGGGGTGTCGAAGGTCATGGGTGGCCCTGGCCATTGGGCCGCAGGACGGCGTCGCCGCCTGCCGTCGGCAAGCCCGCCGGCGCTGGTTTACCATGCGGCCATGACCCGCGAACCGCCATGCGATGCCCTGATCGTCGGTGCCGGCCACAACGGCCTGGTCTGCGCCGCCTACCTGGCGCGGGCCGGCTGGAAGGTGACGGTGCTGGAGCGGCGCGGCGTGGTCGGCGGCGCCGCGGTGACCGAGGAGTTCCACCCCGGGTTCCGCAACTCGGTGGCGTCCTACACGGTGTCGCTGCTGCAGCCCAAGGTGATCGCCGACCTGGATCTGGCCGGCCACGGCCTGCGCATCGTGCCGCGCCGGCGCAACAACTTCCTGCCGTTGCCGGATGGACGTTATCTGCTGACCGGCGCCGGCCACACCCAGGCCGAACTGGCCAGGTTCTCCGCACGCGACGCCGCGCGCCTGCCGGCCTACGAGGCGCGGCTGGAGGGCATCGCCGACGTGCTGCGCGCGCTGGCGTTGCAGCCGCCGCCCAACGTCACCGATGGCGGCTGGCTGCAGGCACTGCCCGAGCTGCTGCGCGCCGGCCGCCTCGGGCGCCGCCTGCATGCGCTGGATGCGGAACTGCGCCAGGACCTGCTGGACCTGTTCACCATCTCCGCCGCCGAGTATCTGCAGCGCTGGTTCGAGAGCGACGCGGCGCAGGCGCTGTTCGGTTTCGACGGCATCGTCGGCAACTACGCCAGCCCGTACACGCCGGGATCGGCCTATGTGCTGCTGCACCACGTGTTCGGCGAGAGCAACGGGATGAAGGGCGCCTGGGGCCATGCGCTGGGCGGCATGGGCGCGATCACCCAGGCCATGGCCCGCGCGGCCACTGCGGCCGGCGCGCGCATCCGCACCGATGCGGGCGTGCGCGAGATCCTGGTCGAGGGCGGACGCGCGGTCGGCGTGGTCACCGAGCAGGGCGAGCGCCTGCGGGCGCGGCACGTGGTCGCCAACGTCAATCCCAAGCTGCTGTACGAACGCCTGCTCGATCCGGCGCACGTGCCGGCCGCCACCCGCGAGCGCATGGCGCACTGGCGCTGCGGTTCGGGCACGTTCCGCATGAACGTGGCGCTGTCGCGGCTGCCCAGTTTCAGCGCGCTGCCGGGGCCGGGCGACCATCTCACCGCCGGCATCGTACTGGCGCCTAGCCTGGACTACATGGACCGCGCCTACCACGACGCGCGCCGGCACGGCTGGTCGCGCGAACCGATCGTCGAACTGCTGATTCCCAGCACCCTGGACGATGGCCTGGCGCCGCCCGGCCAGCACGTGGCCAGCCTGTTCTGCCAGCACGTCGCGCCGAAGTTGCCGGACGGGCGCAGCTGGGACGCGCACCGCGACGAGGTCGCCGACCTGATGATCGCCACCGTCGAGCGCTACGCGCCTGGCTTCGCCGCCTCGGTGCTGGGCCGGCAGGTGCTGAGCCCGCTGGACCTGGAGCGCACCTTCGGGCTGATCGGCGGCGACATCTTCCATGGCGCGCTGAGCCTCAACCAGTTGTTCAGCGCACGGCCGATGCTCGGCCAGGCGGCGTACCGCGGTGCGATTCCCGGCCTGTTCCTGTGCGGCTCCGGCACCCACCCCGGTGGCGGCGTGACCGGCGCGCCCGGCCACAATGCGGCGATGGCGTTGTTGCGCGTTTGAGCGGCGGCGGACGGTAGCGGCAAGAAAAAAAGAACCCTGGCATGGCGACCAGGGCGAGGGAAAGGCGCGGCGCGTGCAGCGCGCCGCGCGTGCCACGGCGGCGCGCCGTGGCGTTGTCTGCGCCAGCGTCAGGGCGCGCCGGCCTGCGCGGATGCGCTCGGTCGTGCCGCGGAACCGCCCAGGTGCGCGTCGAAGAACCCCAGCATCCGGGTGTAGAGGTTGAGGTTGTTCTCTTCCTTGTAGAAGCCGTGGCCTTCGCCGGACTGCACGATCATGCCTTCGGGTGGGTTGCCGGCCGCCTGCAGCGCCTTGGCCAGCGCCTCGGTGTGCTCCGGCGGGCAGCGGTCGTCGCGGGCGCCGGCGGCGAGGTAGATCGGCAGCGTCAGCGCCTGCACGTGGTTGATCGGCGACATCCGCTCCTGCTCGGCACTGGTGCTGCCGAAGGCGCGCAGCAGATAGCGCCTGCCGCTCTCGCTCTTGCTGGTGTCGCTGAGCCGCAACTGGATCTTGGCGTCGTACATGCCGACGTAGCCGAACGCGCAGCGGAACAGCCCCGGCGCGCGCACCGGCGCCATCATCGCGGCGTAGCCGCCGAAGCTGCCGCCGTAGATGCAGATCCGCGCCGGATCGGCCAGACCCTGCTGGATGGCGTACTGGGTGCCGTCGACGATGTCGTTGATGATGCCGCCGTCCCACTGCCCGTAGGCGCGGTCCATGAACGCCTTGCCGAAGCCGCCGGAGCCGCGGTAGTTGAGTTGCAGCGTGGCGTAGCCGCGGCTGGCGAACAGTTGCGCCTCCGAATGAAAGCCCCAGTTGTCGCGTGGCCCCATCGGTCCGCCGTGCACGTTGACGATCAGCGGCAGGTTCTTCGCCTGCGCTCCGGCCGGCACGGTGAGGTAGCCATGGATGCGCAGACCGTCGCGGGCGGTGAACTGGATCGGCGTGATCGTGGCCATCTTCGCCGCATCGATCCAGGGCCGGCTCTTCATCAGGAAGCGCGCCTTGCCGGTGGCGCGCTCGTACAGGTACAGCTCGCCGGGATTCTGGTCGCTGCGCACGCTGACCACGATGGTGTCGCCATTGCGGGTGGCGCTGGCGAAGTCGACGTACTGGCCGGGAAAGGCCGCGGCCAGGCTGGCGTACAACGCTGCGTCCGGATGCGCCTCGTCGATCAGCTTGACCTGCGGCGCGCCGGCCTCGGTGACCACCGCCAGCGCGGTGTCCGAGCCGTCGGTGGCGGTGATGGTGCGCGCCACCTCGCTGGTGGGGTCCTGGAACAGGGCGACGAAGCCGCCGCTGCGCGGATCCAGATACCCGAACGCGCCGGGCGCCTTGCCGTCGTCGCGGGTGGCATAGACGCGGCCGTTGGCGGTGGACCAGGCGATGTCCAGGCGCGCGCCATCGGCCTTGCTGGCGTTGATGAGCTCCCACTTGCCGTCCTTCAGCGCGTACACCTCGCTGTGGCTGTCGTAGCCGGTGTCCTCGTCCTTGTCGCTCTGGCAGGTGGCGAAGGCGGGCTGCTTGGTCGCGTCCAGGGCGATGGAGCAGTTCGCCTTCGGCGCGCGGCCCAGCGATTTGCGCCGCCCGCTGAGGGTGTCGATCATCACCACTTCGGTGCCGGCACCTTCCGAGGAGCGCGGGTAGCGCACCTGCATGACCACGTTCTGCTCGTCGTCGCGCAGCGTGTCGAGCAGGGAGAACGATTCGCGGCCGACGCTCTTGCCGCGCTGGGTGACGCCCTGGGTGCCGTATTCGATCAGCGTGCGCGGCTGGCCGCCGTCGGCGTCGACCGCGAACCACTCGCCGGTGCCCATCGGCCGCTCGAACGAACCGACCTTCTTGACCGCGGTGAACAGCAGCCGCTTGCGGCCGGTCCAGTAGAACGCGCCGACGCTCTTGCCGTCCGGCAGCACGTTGACCTTGATCGGCTTGAGGTCGCGCGTGCCGAGCACGGTCAGCACGTCCTGCTCGCCGCGGTCCACGGTCAGCGCCAGGTATTCGCCGTCCGGCGAAATCTTCACCGCACTGTAGGTGGGGCGTTTGACGAAATCCGCAATGGGCGGGGGAGCGGCCGCGGCGATGCCGACGTGCAGGCACAGCCCCAGCGCGCAGAAACCAACGAGTCGTTTCACGAGAATCCTTTTTGCGTGATTGAACACAGCGAGAGCCCGATGCCGGGCTCTCGCTGACCTCCAGTGCGCGTGGTGCGGCTCAGCGGAAGCGGTACTGGAACTCCGCCGCCACCTCGCGGCCGTACGGGCTGTAGGCGCGCCAGAAGTACGGATACGTGTTGTAGCCGCTGTCCTTCGGGTGGGTCTTGTCGAACACGTTGTTGACGTAGAAGTTGACCGTCAGCTTGTCGGTCAGCTTCTTGCCCACGTTGGCGTTCCAGATGAAGTACGGCGCGATGCGGCCGGTCTCCTGCCAGTTCGGCAGGCTGCCGTAGCGGATCATGAACACCGCCGCCTGCCAGTCGTTCTTCTGCCAGGTCGCGGTGGTGCGGATGCGGCTGCGGAAGTCGAAGTTGCCCAGGTCGTCGCGGTAATCGAGGATCGGATCGCCCTTGAACTCGGCCGACTTCTGCTCGAGGGTGTGCGAGTAGCCCACCTGGAAGCGGAAGTCGCCAAGCCGGTCGGTGTCCAGGCGGTAGTCCAGCGAAGCATCGATGCCCTTGGTGCCGAGGAAGGCGCGGTTGATCGGACCGCGGCGAATCTCGGTGATCTGGCCGTCGTTCGGCGTGCCCGGCGCGTTGAGGCGGGTGACCCGCGACAGCATGTCGTTGCAGAACGCCGAGCCCGGCGCACCCAGGGTGAACGGGTTGCGGTTGCGGGTCAGCCCGGTCACGCAGCCGGCTTCGCCGTCGAGGATGTAGGTGGAGGTGATGTCGGCCACCACGTTCTTCAGGCGGATGTCGTAGTAGTCGGCGGTGACCGACAGGCCGTCGAGCACGTCCCACACGAAGCCGGCGGTCCACGACGTGCCGGTTTCCTCGGAGAGGTTGGTGGTGCCCTGGCGCACGCCGTACGCGGTGTAGTTCACCGTGGTGTCCGAGGTCGGGCACTGCGCCGCGGCGCGGCCGCTTTCCAGGCAACGACGGGTGTCGAAGATGCTGGAGAACGAACCGCTGCGATCGGCGAACACGTAGTGCAGGTCCGGCGCGCGGAAGCTGGTGGAGTAGGAGCCGCGGAACAGCAGATTGTCCAGCGGACGCCATTCCAGGCCGGCGTTCCAGGTCTTGGCGTCGTCCACCGCGGTGACGTCGTCGTACTTGTCCAGGCGTCCGGCCAGGTGCGCCTTCAGCGAGCTGAGGATCGGAATCGACAGCTCCACGCCCAGCGCGTAGCGGTCGCGCTTGCCGCCGCCGCCGGTGCCGGTGAGATTGTACGGACGGTCGGTGCCGGTGTAGTCGGGCAGGATGCGCGGGTCGGCATTGAGCTTGTATTCCTGCTGCGAGGCTTCGACCACGCCGGCAAAGCCCAGCGCGCCGGCCGGCAGCTCGAACAGGTCGCCGGAGAGCACGAAGCTGCCCTGGTTGACATGCGAGTTGGCGTCGGTCTTGACCGTGGTGCTCAACGCCGCGAACTGGTCCGGGGTCAGTGCGCTGTAGTAGCGCTGCTGGTTCAGGCGATACACCGGATAGGTGACGCCGCCGACCACGCGGGTGCCCAGTTGCTGGCCGAGGAAGTAGTCGTTGACCGCCGAGGCCATCAGGCGCGGACGATCGACCTTCACCTTGTACTCGGCGCGCGACAGGGTCAGGTCCCAGTCGAAGCGGTCGCCCAGCTTGCCGCGCAGGCCGGCGGCGAAGTCGTAGGACTTCTCCTTGTTGCGCGCCATCAGGTGCTCGACGCCGCCGGCTTCCTGCGGGGCGAACACGCGCTGCGCGTCGACCAGCGCGTTGAAGCCGGGATCGAACCACAGCGCGCCATTGGTGCGGCCGGACCAGAACTGGGTGCCCGAGGTGTACTTGGACTCGGACGACCAGGCCTGCAGGCTGGCCCAGCCCTGCATGCCGCCTTCGAAATCGAAGGTGCCGTAGGCGTAGCCGGACAGGTCGTTGTTCTCGTTGCGGATGGTCTGGTAGGCCGGATCCTTGAAGGTGCCGCAGGCCTGGCCGAGGTTGGTGATGGCGCCGGCGGCGCTGGCGCTGCGGTAGTTCCAGCGCACCCACTCGTCGCCCAACTGTTCGCAGGCGCCGGCCGGCGGCGCGAAGTACGAGTTGGTGGTCGAGCCGGTGCGGCGGCGCACGCGCATGGTGCCGGTCGGCTGGATGCCGACGAAGGCCGGCGGGAACGGGTTGTCCAGCGACGAATCCATGAAGTCGCGCTGGTAGCCGTACAGCGGCTCGCCGGCGGTGTACTCGAAGGCGTAGGTCAGGCTCCAGCGGTCGCCGGTCTTGCCGCCGATCCACTGGAAGTCGCCGGTGTCGCCGCCGCCGCGGGTCAGGGTGCTGCCGCGCAGCTTGACCAGGTCGCCCTCGTAGTTGGTCTTGAGAATGACGTTGACCACGCCGGCGACCGCGTCGGAGCCGTAGATGGCCGAGGCGCCGCCGGCGAGGATCTCGATGCGGTCGACCGCCGCGGCCGGGATGTTGCCGAAGTTGGCGAAGTTGCTCTGGCCGTTGTACGGCAGCGGATAGTCCGCGGCGCGGCGGCCGTTGATCAGCAGCAGGGTACGGCCGGGGCCGAGACCGCGCAGGTTGATCACGCTGGCGTTGGGGGTGAAGCCGCCCTGGAACAGCTCGTTCTGGGTGGAGCCGGAGGCCTGGGTGAGCGTGCTCAGCGCGTCGAAGACGGTGTTGAAGCCTTCGCGCTCGATCTGCGTGGCGGAGATGATGGTGACGGGCGAGGGGCCCTCGACCTCGGTGCGCTGGATGCGCGAACCGGTCACCGTCACCTTCTCGAGGGTGCGCGCCTTGGCGCCGGTGGCCTCGGTCAGTTGTTCCGTCTCCGATTCCTCGCTCGCGGGCTGGCTTTGCGCCAGCGCCGATGCGGCGGGCAGGGCCAGAATGGCGGACACAGCAACGACTAGAAGACTCCGCTTGGGAGTCGGTGCTTTGACTGACATTGACAAATTTCCCCTAGATGCTTGTGCAGTACCCGGGTCCCTTCCTGGACAGGTACGTGTAGAGAGTGTGAGGTCCGTTTCACGTTTCTTGACCGTAGCATGAACAAATCGGAAAAGTAACGAAAAATTTGCGTTACATGACATGTTTTTGAAGTGGGCTTGCTGTAAAGGCGGTCGCCGCGGCAGGCGCACCTGGACGCCACGTGATGCAAGCCCTTGTCGCCGCGGCGTTTGCGCCAGGGCGAGCCCGTTTCGCTCCGCGCTCGCCCTGCGGCCGGGGTGTGCGGCGGCGGCTGGCGGCAGACACCGCGCATGCGCGCGAATGCTGCGCTGCGGTCATAATCGGAGACCGCCGCGCCCGCCTGCGTGCCGCCGCGGCCAGCCTTCCAGGGGAGATCGGGCGCATCCATGAGCGAACAGGTTCAGCTCTACAACCAGGCCATCGCCGCGCTCAACCGCAGCGACTGGCCGCACGCGCTGCGGATCGCACAGCATCTGCTGAAGGCATTGCCGCAGCATCCGGGCGTGCATTTCGTCGCCGGTGTGGCGGCGCTGGAGTTGCAGCAGATGCAGGTCGCTGCGGTGCATCTGCATCAGGCCGCGACCCTCAATCCCGAGCGCGCCGACTACGCGGCGCAACTGGCGCGGGTGCTGGCGATGGGGCGGTTCCTGCAGGATGCGCACCGTTTCGCCGATCAGGCGATGGCGCTGCAGCCCACCGATGCGCATACCCTGGACACGCTGGGCGTGGTCTACAGCCAGGTCAACGAACATGCTGCCTCGCTGCAGGCGTTCACGCGTGCGGTGCAGGCGGCGCCGCAGCAGGCCAGCTTCCGCTACAACCTGGGCACCTCGCTGCTGTTCTCCGGACGGCTGCAGGAGGCCGAGGCCGAATACCGCGCCTGCCTGGCGCTGGAGCCGCGCTACTGGAAGGTGTATCTGTCGCTGTCGCAACTGCGCAAGTGGACGCCGGAGGAGAACAACCTGGCGTTGCTCGAGGCCGCGCTGGCGTCGGCCGGCGACGACCCGGACGCGGTGCTGCACCTGAACCTGGCGCTGGCCAAGGAGCACGAGGATCTGGGCGACTACCGCGCGGCGTTCCGCGGTTATGTGCAGGGCAAGTCGGTGCACAAGCGTGCGCGCGGCTACACCTCCGAGCGCGATGCGCGCCTGTTCGAGGCCCTGCATCGGAGCTTCCGCGCCGATGATGCGCCGGTGGCGGGCTTCGAGAGCGAGGAGCCGATCTTCGTGATCGGCATGCCGCGCAGCGGCACCACCCTGGTGGACCGGATCCTGTCCAGCCATCCGCAGGTGCACTCGGCGGGCGAACTGCAGAACTTCTCGGTGGTGCTCAAGCGCCTGACCGGCACGCCGTCGCCGGAGATCCTCGACGAAACCACGCTGAGCCAGGTGCAGGGGCTGGACTGGCGCGCGCTCGGCCGCGGCTATGTCGAGTCCACGCGCCCCGGCACCGCGCTGAAGCCGCGCTTCGTGGACAAGCTGCCGCACAACTTCCTCTACGCCGGCCACATCGCGCGCGCCTTGCCGAAGGCGAAGATCGTGTGCCTGCGGCGCGACCCGATGGATACCTGCCTGAGCAACTTCCGCCAGTTGTTCGCGCTGTCCTCGCCGTACTACGACTATTCCTTCGACCTGATGGACGTCGGCCGCTACTTCCTGATGTTCGACCGGCTGATGGCGCACTGGAACGCGGTGCTGCCGCAGCGCATCCTGCAGGTCGATTACGAGGACCTGGTGACTGCGCAGGAGCCGACCACGCGCCGCCTGCTGGAGTTCTGCGGCCTGCCGTGGGACGACGCCTGCCTGCATTTCGAGCAGAACCAGGCGCCGGTGGCGACCGCCAGCGTGGTGCAGGTACGCACGTCGATGACGCGTTCCTACATGGGACGCTGGCAGCGCTACGGCGAGGATCTGCAGGAACTGAAGGCGCTGTTGTCGGCGTTCTATCCGTAACCACTGGGCCGGCCACGCGGCCGGTCTCTACCGCTCCGTGATCGGTCGCTGTGGTATCCGGCGCGCACGCTGGCGCGTGGCGCGGGCGTGGTGCGGAGCGGTGAGCGCTGCGCACTTCTTCCGTGGCGCTCCTGTGTGCCGCGGCATTGCCGCACTGCGCGTGGCTGGCCTCGCCTAGTCCAGATCGGTCTGGATCCAGGTCGGCGAATGATGGATGTCCAGCGTCTGCAGACGGCCAGGGCCCAGGTTCTCGAACCGGTGCGGCACGCCGGCGGGACCGAAGACCACGTCTCCGGCCGCCGCCTCGAGCGTGCTGTCGCCGACGAAGAACCGCGCGCGTCCGACCAGGACCACGAAGGTTTCGTCGTACGGATGGACGTGGCGCGGCGGGCCGTCGCCGATCGCATCGGTGCCGTAGGTCAGGACGGTGACCGCACCACCCAGGGCTGCGCCGGCGACGCCGCCGTGCCACGGCGGCGGCGTGTCCGCATCGAACAGCCGTGCCTGGGTTGCCGGCCGCCCGTCCGCGGCGAAGGTGGCGGGATCGAAGTCGCGACGCGCCATGTCGGGTATCTCCACTGGATGCATTGCGGCATCGGATACGACGACGAGGAGGGGGCGTCTCGGCGGCGACGGATGCGTTGGGCGCGATTACAGCATGGGCTGACGGCGCCAACGGCCACGGCGGCGGAACGCTGTCGTGCGCAAATCATGTGTGCTTGACCAATCTCGCCGACGCGCAGCGCGGGCAGACGCCTGCAATGGATGGAATGACCGGGCAGGCCGCGAATGCGAGGCCAAAAAAAAAGCCCACCCTTGCGGGTGGGCTCTGTGAGGACCTGCGTGTCGGCTTACTTGCCGAACGAGTAACGCATTTCCAGGTAGTACGCACGGCCGTACACATCGAAGTTGTAAACGTTGTACGCCGCCTGCGCACTGCCCAGGTAAGTCGGATCGAGCGGCGGCATCTTGTTGAATACGTTGGTTACCATCAGCGATAGCTCCATGCCATCGAACGCCTTGTAGGTGACGCTGGCGTTGTGGGTAATGTGCGAAGGCAGCTTGCCTGCGCCATCAGCACCATACCCCTTGATGCTGACCGTCGGGGCATAGTTTGGAGTCTTGTCGAACCAGTTCGCATACCAGGTGGTCGAGAACTTGCCGATGTCCCAGGTCAGCGACGCATCGGCCTTGCGCTTCGGATCGGTGCTCCAGTACGGATCGTTCAGCAGGTCCACCGGCGTATCGCCCGCGTAGCGCACGTACTTGTGGCGCAGGTTCTCGCTGTAGCTGGCGATGGTGCTCAGGTCGCCCCAGCGGCCGAAGTCGTAGCCATAGCGGAACGAGGCGGTGACCGCTTCCAGCTTCTGGTTGGAGACGTTGATTTTCGGCGTGTAGATGTTGGTGATCTGGCCGGCCGCATTGCGTGTCACCTGCGACGCTGTCTGCTTGCACAGTGCAGAGTTGGCGTCGTCGATGCCGGCGCGGCAACGGTAATCCTGCAGGCTCAGGCCATCGGCGCTCTGCTGGGTGACCTCATCGCTGATGTCCCAGTTGAGGTAGTCGACGGTCAGCGCCATGCGATCCACCGGCGACCACACGAAGCCTGCGCTCCACACGTCGGCGTTGATCGGCTTCAGGTCCAGGCTGCCGGACTGGGTGCCGCGGAACTGACGGCTGGAGTAAGCCTGCGGGCAGTTGTCGGTGTTGCCCGGCAGATAACCGCGCTGCGCGCACTGGTAGTAGTCGACGACGCTGTTGTAGTAGCCGCTCTGGCCCTGGTACAGGTCGGACAGGGTCGGCGCACGGAACGCGGTGCCGTACTTGCCGCGCAGCAGCAGGGTTTCGAAGGGGCGGTACTCCAGCGAGATGCTGTAGGTCGGCTTGTCGATGGTGCGGCCGCTGGCCTTGTATGCGTCGTAGCGACCGGACAGGGTGATGGTCAGCGGGTCGAACACCGGCATGCGCAGTTCCGAGGTCAGCGCGTAGCGGTCGCGTTGGCCGCCGCCGGCCACCGAGGTCAGGCCCCAGACTTCGCCGTTGAGGATCACCGGATCCGGCGCGTAATCCCACTTCTGCTTGCCGTATTCGCCGACCACGGCCAGGCCCGCGTCGCCGCCGGGCAGGCTGAACAGCTTGGCGTTGGTGGCCTGCACGCGGAACATGCCGTCGGAAGTCTTGCTCTTGTTGGTGGCCTGGCCGGTGAAGCTGGCGAAGTCCGCCTGGCTGATCGGCGAGTAGAACGCCGCGTAGTTCGGCGAATACACAGGGTAGGCGCCGTACAGCGGATCCAGGCCGAGCTGCGGGCCCAGCACGCGGTTCACGAAGAACTGGTCGATCGCGTTCTTGTAGCGGACCAGCTGGCGCTCCTCCAGCTTGTACTGGGTGTAGGTGACGCCGGCATCGTAGTCCCAGTTCGATTGACCGAGCGTGCCCTGGGCGCCGAAGGTCACACGTACCGATTCGCTCTTGTCGCGGCTCATCGTGTCCTTGATGCCGTTGATGCCCATTTCTTCCGGCGCGAACGAGCGTTGCAGGTTCAGCAGGTCGCCCACCTTGGGATCGTAGTAGTAACCGAAGTCGGCAGAGGTGCCCCACCAGATGTAGTTGGAGCCGGCGTTGTACTTGACCTCCTCGTGGCTGTAGAGCACGTCGCCGTACAGCTGCACGTTATCGTTCAGGTCATGGGTGCCGTGGATGTAGGCCTGCAGCGACTTGGTGCCGCTGTCCAGGGTGCGGTAGCCCGGGGTGTACTTGGAGCCGCAGTAGTACTCGTCGCCGAAACCGCGGCGCTGCTGCTTGGCGATGGTGCCGCCGAACAGGCCGGAGACGTTGTTGCAGTTGTTCGGATCGAGGAACTTGTAGCTGGTGAATGGGCTGTAGACCAGGAAATCTCGGCTCGCCAACTGTGGAGTGGTACCGTGGGTATTGAACTGCTTGGTCTGGCTGCGCTGATAGGCCCAGATCGGATCCTTCTCTTCGTACTGCACGCCGCCCAGCACGCTGGTGCGGCCGTCGGCCGAGGTCCAGCCGTCGGCGAAGGTGGTGCGGAAGTTGCTGCCGCCGCCCTCGGAGAAGCCGCCGCCGCGGATGCTGAACACCGCGCCGTCCATCTTCTTCTTCAGGATGACGTTGATCACGCCGGCGATCGCATCGGAGCCGTACAGCGACGACTGGCCGCCCGGCAGGATTTCGATGCGGTCGACCAGGTCGATCGGAATGCCGCTGATGTTGTTGAACGTGTCGCTGCCGTTGTACAGCGCCGGGTAGTTCGACATCGGACGGCCGTCGATCAGGTACTTCACGTAGCCCGGCGGCAGGCCGAACAGGCTCACCGTCTTCGCGCCCTGGGTGAAGGTGCCCGAGCTCTGCCCGCCCTGCACGCCGCCGGTGGCGAACGAGCTCTTCTGCAGCACGTCGGCGACGGTGCTGAAGCCGCGCGCCTTGATTTCTTCGGCGTTGATCGTGGTGACCGGGGTGGCGGTCTCGATCTCGGTCTGCGGGATCAGCGAGCCGGTGACGGTGATCTTGTCGAGATTCGTCGCTTTATCGGTCTTGTCGTCGGTCGTGGCGTCCTGCGCGAAGGCGGCGAACGCGGCCGGGACAAGCATGGCGGAGGCCAGCGCGGCACTCAGGTGGCTGTGCTTGAAACTACGAGTATGACGGACAGTCATCTTTCTCTTCCCCGAAAATCAATCGATAAGGCGAGGGGCCTCGTGCCGCGACGTGTGCCTTGAAAGTGGGATTGCATCCTGCAATCAACCCAAACGTAACACGGACTTAACGCGGTTTGTACATGGGTGTCACTTTTTTCGTCTACCAACAAAAACTGCGGTGATCAGGCGGGAAATGTCGGCGAACGTCGGGCCGCGGCACCGGCGTAGACAAATTTCGCGTTGCTTTGCACCATTGCGGGGCATTCGTTGTATAGGTTGCTGAACGGATGTGGGGCGTGGCGGGCCGTGCCCCTGAAGGCCTGTGACGACTGGGCGATCCCGATACCGCCAGCAGCGCGGCCCGGCTGCCGACGCACCATTTCGGTGAGCGCGACTCGCCATCGTGGGGCGTGCAAGTGCGGGTGATCGCCGCATCGGCATGGCGCGCCGCGATCCCGGCGTCTGCGCGGGCCGGTGCCGAGGCGCGCGATGGCGGAGCTGAAAGGTCGGTCGCAGGCCGTGCCACGCGGCATTTGCGCAAAATCCGCCAGCGCTCGCGCCGCCCGCGGCGCGGGACCGTGCGTCGGTGCACTTGTATAGTCATGTGTCTGTGCGGCCCGCGCCGCTGCCGCTGCCCGCGGCGCCGTGTGCGGTCCATGGTTTCCTTTCCGTCGCGCGCATGCCTGGCCTGCGTCGCCGACGCTTTCTTGTTGAGTTTTCCGATGACCGATCGCCCGCGTCTCCCCGCCCACGCCGTCCAGCCCAAGCTCGCCCCGCACCCGCGCATCCGCAACGTCGTCGCCGTCGGCTCCGGCAAGGGCGGGGTGGGCAAGTCCACCACTGCCGTGAACCTGGCCCTGGCCCTGCAGCGCCAGGGCGCGCGCGTCGGCGTGCTGGATGCCGACGTCTACGGCCCCAGCGTGCCGGCCATGCTCGGCCTGAGCGGGCGCCCGGACAGCCCGGACGACAAGAGCATCGAGCCGATGCGCGCCTTCGGCATCGAGGCGATGTCGATCGGGCTGCTGGTGGACCAGGACACGCCGATGATCTGGCGCGGTCCGATGGCGACCTCGGCGCTCACACAACTGTTCGCCGATACCCTGTGGGACGACCTGGACTACCTGCTGATCGACCTGCCGCCCGGCACCGGCGACATCCAGCTGACCCTGGCGCAGAAGATCCCGGTGGCCGGCGCGGTGATCGTCACCACCCCGCAGGACATCGCCACGCTGGACGCGAAGAAGGCGCTGAAGATGTTCGAGAAGGTCGAAGTGCCGGTGCTGGGCATCGTCGAGAACATGGCGGTGCACACCTGCAGCCAGTGCGGCCATGTCGAGCACCTGTTCGGCGAGGGCGGCGGCCAGCGCATGGCGCAGCAGTACGGTGTGCCGCTGCTGGGATCGCTGCCGCTGGCGATCGCGATCCGCGAGCAGGGCGACGCCGGCACCCCGGTGGTGGCCGCGGCACCGGACTCGCCCGCGGCGCAGGCCTACCTGGCCACCGCGCAGCGGCTGACCGAGGAGCTGCGCAAGCGTCCGCGCGCGGCCATCCCGATCTCCGCGGCCTTGCGCTGAGCGGCGCGCGGCGCCTGCCGCGAACGCCCCGCGACCGGCTAGAATCGCCGGTCATTGCGGCCGGCCCCATCGGTCGGCCGCGCTCCCGGCGCGCAGGCTGCGGCCGCCGCCACCGGCATCAGGAACCCCCATGAGCATCAAGAGCGACCGCTGGATCCGCCGCATGTCCGAACAGCACGGCATGATCGCGCCCTACGAGCCGGGCCAGGTCAAGCAGGTCGACGGCCAGCGCATCGTCAGCTACGGCACCTCTAGCTACGGCTACGACGTGCGCTGCTCGCGCGAGTTCAAGGTGTTCACCAACATCAACTCGACCATCGTCGACCCCAAGCACTTCGACCCCAAGAGCTTCGTCGACATCGAGGCCGACGAGTGCATCATCCCGCCCAACAGCTTCGCGCTGGCGCGTACGGTGGAATTCTTCCGCATCCCGCGCGACACCCTGGTGGTATGCCTGGGCAAGAGCACCTATGCGCGCTGCGGCATCATCGTCAACGTGACCCCGCTGGAGCCGGAGTGGGAAGGCCACGTGACCCTGGAGTTCAGCAATACCACGCCGTTGCCGGCGCGCATCTACGCCAACGAAGGCGTGGCGCAGATGTTGTTCTTCCAGTCCGATGCCGACGACGTCTGCGAGACCAGCTACAAGGACCGCGGCGGCAAGTACCAGGGCCAGACCGGCGTGACCCTGCCCAAGACCTGATCTCCCACTCCCTTCTTTCCGACAGCACAAGGAGCGCGCAATGAACGACCCCAATCCCTACCAGGCCCCCGACGCGGCGTTGCCGCCCGCGCTGCCGGGCATCGCCGACGGTGAGACCCTGGCCGGACGCGGCGAGCGCCTCGGCGCGGCGCTGATCGACGGCGTGATCTCGCTGGCGACGTTCCTGCCGGTGGCGGCGCTGACCGGCTATTTCGGCAAGGTCATGGAGGCCGCGCGCAGCGGCGTGCAGGTGCCGTTCCTGACCACGCTCGGCTACGGCGTGCTGGGCATGGTGATCTTCCTGCTGGTGCAGGGCTACCCGCTGGCCAAGAGCGGCCAGACCTGGGGCAAGAAGCTGCTGTGGATCCGCATCGCCGACCTGGACGGCGGGCAGCCGCCGTTCTGGCGCCTGATCGCGCTGCGCTATCTGCCGACCCAGGCGATCTCGCTGTTGCCGATCGTGGGCGGCATCTACGCCCTGGTGGACGCGCTGTTCATCTTCCGCCAGGACAAGCGCTGCCTGCACGACCTGATCGCCGGCACCCGCGTGGTCAACGTCCGCCGCTGAGTCAGCGGCCGCGACGCAGTAGCGGGGTGGGGATCGCCCAGGCGAATCCCCACTCCCAAATCCCCAATCCCGGCTGCACCTACTTGCCGCGGCCGAACAGCATGCCGACGCCGACCGCGACCAGGATCGCCGGCCACCAGGTGGCGATCAGCCGGCCCAGGCTCAGGTTGGTCCAGCCCAGGTTGTTGGCCAGGAACACCAGGCCGATCACGATCAGCACGATGGCGGCGATCACATTGGATTTCATGGAGGCGCGGCTTCCGCAAAAAGGGCGCCTATCGTAGCCGCTGGCGCCACGCCGCAACACGCGCCTGCAGTTCCTCGGGCGGCAGCCGCTGCGCCGCGCCGCTGCCCCACACCGGGCCGGGCCACGCCGCATCGTCCGGGTGCCGCCCCAGCACGTGCACGTGCAGTTGCCGCACCACGTTGCCCAGCGCGCCGATGTTGAGCTTGTGCACGCCCGGTTCGTGCCGCAGGAGTTGCGAGAGCTGGTTGATCTCGGCCAGCAGCAGACGCTGCTGCCCACCGTCCAGGTCGATCCATTCGCTGGCCTCGGCCACCCGCGGCACCAGCAGCAGCCACGGGAAGCGCGCGTCGTCCATCAGCCGCACCTGCGACAGCGGCCCGTCGGCGACGAACGCGCTGTCGGCCTGCAGCCGCGAGTCGAGGACGAAGTCGGCCACGCCGCGGCTCAGCCCAGGTGCTCGGCGAGGAACGCCAGGCTGCGTTCGCGGGCGAGCTCGGCGCTGTCGGCGTCGTAGTGGTTCGGGTCCACGTGGCGGTCGAAGCCGTGGCCGGCCGGGTACACGAAGGTCTGCATCTGCGGCAGCTTTTCGCGGTGCTGCTGGATCGACTCGGCCGGGATGCTGCCGTCCTGCGCGCCGAAGTGGAACAGCACCGGCGCCTTCGGCGTTTCGTCGAGGAACTGGGTGTTGCGGCCGCCGTAGTAGCTCACCGAGGGCAGGCCCAGGCGCAGCGCCGACAGCAGCGCGACGCTGCCGCCCCAGCAGTAGCCCAGGGTGCCGACCTTGCCGGCCGGCGCCAGCGCCTGCGCGGCCGCCTGCACGATGTCCAGCGCGCGGTCGAAGCCGAGCGCACCGACCAGTTCCAAGCCCTTGCGCACGCCGTCCTGGTCGTAGGCCAGCTGCGCATCCTTCTCGACCGGATCGAACAGTGCCGGCGCCAGCACCTCGTAGCCGTGCGCCGCGTAGCGGTCGGCGACCTCGCGGATGTAGTCGGTCACCCCGAAGATCTCCTGGATGACGACCAGGCCGCCGCGCGGCGTGCCCTCGGGCAGGGCATGCCAGGCGGAGACCTGGCCGTGAGCGGTGTCGAGGGTGGTCCAGTGGCCCATGGCGGCATTCCTGTGGCGTGGGGGAAGCGGCGGATTATCCATGGCCCAGGCTAAGCCGGGGTGAGCGGGCGCACACCGGCCGGGCCGCGTCGGCGGCCACGGCCCGGTATACTTTGCGCGCCGTTTTTCTCCCAGGCCCCCGGACCCCGGCCCCAATGTCTCTCGCGACCCCCAAAGTCGGCTTCGTCAGCCTCGGCTGCCCGAAGGCCCTTGTCGATTCCGAACGCATCCTCACCCAGCTGCGCGTGGAGGGCTATGCGATCGTGCCCAGCTACGACGCCGCCGACGTGGTGGTGGTCAACACTTGCGGTTTCATCGATTCGGCGGTGGCCGAGTCGATGGAGGCGATCGGCGAGGCCATGGCCGAGAACGGCAAGGTCATCGTCACCGGCTGCCTGGGCAAGCGCTCGGAGCAGATCCGCGCGGCCTATCCGGACGTCCTGGCGGTGTCCGGCCCGCAGGACTACCAGAGCGTGATGGAAGCGGTGCATGCGGCGCTGCCGCCGCGCCACGATCCGTTCGTGGACCTGCTGCCGCGCGCGCGGGGCGCCGAGGACGACATCGGCGTCAAGCTGACCCCGCGCCACTACGCCTATCTGAAGATCTCCGAAGGCTGCAATCACCGCTGCAGCTTCTGCATCATTCCGTCGATGCGCGGCGACCTGGTGTCGCGCCCGGTCGACGAGGTGCTGCGCGAGGCCGAACGCCTGGTCAAGGGTGGGGTGCGCGAGTTGCTGGTGGTGTCGCAGGACACCTCGGCCTATGGCGTGGACCTGAAGTATGCCGAGCGCGAGTGGCGTGGCCGCGCCTACCAGACGCGGATGAAGGCGCTGTGCGAGGGTCTGTCGGAACTGGGCGCGTGGGCGCGCCTGCACTACGTATATCCGTATCCGCACGTGGACGACGTGATCCCGCTGATGGCTGAGGGCAAGTTGCTGCCGTACCTGGACATCCCGTTCCAGCACGCCAGCCCGCGCATCCTCAAGTTGATGAAGCGGCCGGGCGCGGTGGAGCGCACCCTGGAGCGCGTGCAGCGCTGGCGTGCGCTGTGTCCGGAGATCACCCTGCGTTCGACCTTCATCGTCGGCTTCCCCGGCGAGACCGACGCCGAGTTCGAGCAGTTGCTGGAGTTCCTGGACGAAGCGCAGCTGGACCGCGTCGGTGCCTTCGCCTATTCGCCGGTGGAAGGCGCCAGCGCCAATGCGCTGCCGGATCCGGTGCCGGAGGAACTCAAGCAGGAGCGGCTGGCGCGCTTCATGGAGCGGCAGGCGGCGATTTCCGCCGCGCGCCTGGAAGCCAAGATCGGCACGGTGCAGGAGTGCCTGGTCGACCTGCTGGAGGACGGCATCGCGGTGGCGCGCTCCAAGGCCGATGCGCCGGAGATCGATGGCCTGGTGCATATCCAGAACGGCGGCGAGCTTGGGCTGAAGCCGGGCGATCTGGTGCAGGTGGAGATCACCGACAGCGACGAGCACGACTTGTTCGGCGATGCCCTGCCGGCGCAGGCGTCGTCGGCAACGCCGCTGGATCTGCGGGTGCTCTGACGCTGCAGGCGGCGGCATGCGTGGCGCCACGGCGCCGCGCGCTCACGGCGCGGCGTAGTCCACCGCCACCACCACGAAGCTGTGGCGGCCGCCGGGCAGCTGTGCTTCCACTTCGTCGTCGACGCGCTTCTTCAGCAGCGCACGCGCCAGCGGCGAATCGATGCTGATCCAGCCGCGCGCCGCGTCGGTCTCGTCCGGGCCGACGATGCGGTAGCGGCGCAGTTCGCCGCTGTCGGCATCCTCCAGTTCGATGTGCGCGCCGAAGAACACCGCCTGCGGGTCGGACGGCGCCTCGGCGACCACGCGCAGCGCTTCCAGGCGCTTGCTCAGGTAGCGCACGCGGCGGTCGATCTCGCCCAGTTGCTTCTTGCGGTAGGTGTACTCGGCGTTCTCCGAGCGATCGCCCTCGGCCGCGGCCGCGGCCAGCGCCTTGACCACCTCGGGCCGGCGCACCCGCCACAGTTCCTCCAGCTCGGCCTTGAGCCGGGCATGGCCTTCCGGGGTGATCAGGGCGGTGCTTTTTTCGGCAGGGGGACGCCAGCGGCTCATCGGTGCGACTGCGGTGGAACGGGGTGGCGATGCTAGCGCGTGCCTGCGGCTTGCGCACCCGCGGACGATGGCCGAAGCTGGCGCCGCCCCGCACATGGACGTTCTTCGATGTTGATCCTGCCGCTGCACAAGCCGCTGTCGCGGGACAATTTTCCGTTGGTCACGCTGCTGCTGATCCTGCTCAACATCGCGGTGTACGCGGGCTGGCAGCGCCACGACGCGGCGCCGCTGCGGCAGGCGCAGCGCTACTACCTGGACTCCGGTCTCGGTGCGCTGGAAGCGCCGGCCTACGCGCGCCATCTGGAACGCAGCGGTCAGCGCGATGCGTTGGCGCAACTGCAGCAGGTGCCGGCGGCGGAGCGGCCGGCCTTCGTCGGCGCCGCCACCGTGCACGACGTGCGCTTCGTGCAGGCCATGCGCGACGGCAGCGCCTTCGCCGATGCCGATGCACAGCAGGCGTGGACGCCGCTGCGCGCGCATTACGACGCGCTGCTGCAGCGCGTGTTCACCCTGCGCCATGTGCAGCGCAGCTCGGAATGGGCACCGGCGCGCATGCTCAGCGCGGCGTTCCTGCACGCCGACGCCATGCACCTGCTCGGCAACATGCTGTTCCTGCTGGCGCTGGGCACGCTGCTGGAAGGCGCGATCGGCGGCTGGCGGTTCCTGGCGGTGTACCTGCTCGGTGCGTTCGGCGCCAGCGCGGCCAGCCTGTGCTGGCGCTGGGGCGAGGCAGGGGCGGGCCTTGGCGCGTCCGGTGCCATCGCCGCGCTGATGGGCGCGTTCTGCGTGGTGTGGGGACGGCGTCCGGTGCGCTTCTTCTATTGGGTGGCGGTGCTGTTCGACTACGTGCGCGCGCCGGCCATCGTGCTGTTGCCGCTGTGGCTGGGCTGGGAGCTGTACAACCTGCTGTTCAACGGCGATGCCGGCATCGGCTTCGACGCACATGCCGGTGGGTTGGTGGTCGGCGCGCTGCTCGGTGCGGTGCTGGTGGCGACCGGGCAGACGCGCGAGGCGTTCCTGCGCGATGAGGACGGGCCACCGGCCGACGACCGCTGGGACCGCGCGCAGGCGCATCTGGGGCGGATGGAGCACGTCCAGGCCGGCGCATTGCTGGACGCGCTGGCGGCGGAAGCGCCGCGGCGCTTCGATGTGGCGCTGGCACGCTACCGCCTGGCCGCGAACGCCGGCCAGGTCGCGACGGCGCGGCTGCGTGCGTTGGACGTGCTGCGCCTGGCGGCGCCGTCCGTGCAGGAGGCGCAGCAGCAGGCGGCAGTGCTTGCCGCGGCCGGCGATCTGGATGCGTCGACGCGCGCGGCGTTGTTCGCGCGCTGGATGACGCTGGGGATGCTGGCCGAGGCCGAGGCATTGCTGGCGCAGGATGCGGTCTCGCCACGCGAGCAGCAGGCGCAGGCCTGGTTCCGGCTGGCGCTGGGCCACGGCGAACGCCAGGCTACAACGGAGTGGCGGCGCGTGCTGGAGGCGCTGGTCGCGCGTTACCCGGACCTGCCGCAGGCGGACAAGGCGCGGTTCCTGCTCGCCAATGCCTGAGGGCGCTGCTCGGCACGCGTGGGGTGCGCAGTGCCACCCCTCGTTCGGCACGCCGCGCAGGACGCGCTAGACCGGCGCGATCGTCACCGCGCGCAACGCCGCCTGCAGCTTGCCGCGCTGCACCTCGTCGTCGCAGCGGCTCAGCGCGTGTTCCAGCAGGCCGCGCGCCTGCGCGTCCTCGCCGAAGCGTTCGGCCAGCAGCAAGGCAGCCTGCAGCGACCAGGTGCTGTGTTCCGGTGCCTTCGGCCAGGCACGCAGCGCGGCCTGCAGGCCGTCGGCGGCGAGCCGGAACTGGCCGGCCAGCTGCGCGCGTTCGGCCAGCAGCGTGGCCTGTTCCGGCAGCAGCGGCACGAAGTCGGGATCGGCATCCAGCGCCTCGCGCTGCAGGGCCAGTGCCCGCCGTTCCTGCTTCTCCTGCAGCAGCCGGTGGATGTACTGGCGGGTGTGCTCGCGGCGTTCGTCCTGGCGCGCACTGCCGCGCAGCAGACGCTGGTACAGCTCGTGCACGCCCAGGCTCACCGCGCGGGTGCGCACTTCGCTGCGCAGCACCTGCAGCGCGTCGTCGGTATGGCCGTCGCGCACCAGCTGTTCGGCCTCGTCGAGTACGCGCTGGTCCGGGTCGTGGCGGGTGAAGCCGCTCGCGGCGTCGGCGGCAGGTTCGTAGCCCAGCACGGCGTGATACTGGTAGACCAGATAGCCCATCAGGTGGAAGGCGGCGAACAGGCCCCAGATCGTCACCACGGTGACCGCCAGGTCGGCGACCAGTGGCGGCAGGACGCGCTGCAGCCAGGCGGCGGCACCCAGCGCGCTGGCCTGGATCACGAACAGCAGGCCGAACGCGGCCAGGTACGGCCAGCCGATGCGCAGCGCCAGGCCGATCGACACCGCCGGGTTCAGCGCGCGGCGCAGGCTGCCGTCCATCGCCAGGGAAATCAGGATGCCCGGCTGCAGCAGCACCACCGCCAGCAGCATCAGCAGGCCGCCGACCGGCCCGGTCAGCAGCAGCGCGGCGAACACCGCCACGCCGAGCAGGATCATCATCGCCAGCAGTCGCAGCACCACGCCGTCGCCGATGTCGAAGCCACGTTCCGGCGCGTCCAGGTAGCCATCGGCGGTGTGCCGCAGGATCTCGAAGGCGTACTTGTAGATGGCCAGGGTGGTGACGATGCCCAGGATCCAGCCGATGCCGGGCAGCATGCCCAGCAGGCTGCACAGGGTCAGCGCGATCAGCGCGTATAGCGCGCCGCCGCGCAGCGGATACAGCGCGATGGCGCGGGTGCGCGCCCAGAACGGTTCGGGTGTGCTGCGGTGTACGCGGCTCGCGCCCGCGCGACGACGGTCTTCCATGACGCCCCCTGTCTACGAAGTGTGACGATTGTGCGGGTCGGCTGCGGCGCACGCAATCGGGAGGCTGGCTGGGGCGGCGGCGCGATGCGGACGGCGGCACCGAGGGAGTGTGGTCGGTTGCGCAAAGCGCACCCCGTGCCGGCGCGCAGGGGTGCGTGCTGGCTACACTGCCCGGTCGAACGGCGGCAGAGGTGTGGCGGGTGCCGCGCCTGCGGCCTGCCGTGATCCCTTGTCCCTTGTCCCTTGGAGTTTCGCTTGGACCCTTCGTTCGTTTCCGGCAACCCGCGCGTGCGCGTCACCAACATCGAAGTGCTGTCGGACAACTGGTACGTGCTGCGCAAGGTCAGCTTCGATTTCCAGCGTCACGACGGCAGCTGGCAGGCACTCACGCGCGAGGCCTACGACCGCGGCAACGGCGCGACCATCCTGCTGTACAGCCGCGCCAAGCGCACGGTGATGCTGACCCGCCAGTTCCGTCTGCCGACCCTGCTCAACGGCAACCCCGACGGCATGCTGATCGAGGCCTGCGCCGGCCTGCTCGATCGCCACGATCCGGAGACCTGCATCCGCAAGGAGACCGAAGAGGAGACCGGCTACCGGATCGAGAACGTGCGCAAGGTGTTCGAGGCGTTCATGAGCCCCGGCTCGGTGACCGAGCGGCTGTACTTCTTCGTGGGCGAGTATGTCGATCGCGACAAGGTCGGTGCAGGCGGTGGCGTGGCCGCAGAGGGCGAAGAGATCGAAGTGCTGGAGCTGGCGCTCGATGCCGCGTTGGCGATGATCGACACCGGCGAGATCGCCGACGCCAAGACCATCATGCTGCTGCAATACGCCAAGCTGCACGGTTTGCTGGCCTAGCGTAGCTTTATCGGTTCTTGTCTCTGCGGGTGGCATCGTCAGGATCGAAGGCCGCGCCTAACCGCGAATCCAGCGTTCTGAACGCTGCGCCTGTCGATCGCCGGTGACGACGGTGTGCGGCAGGCATGCTCAGGTGTCAGCGATGACCCATTGCACGTCCGGCACCCACGCCTGCCGCCATCGGGCCATTTTTGTCTCGGCGTCCAGCCATTGCGGGGACACCGGTGCTGCGGCCCCCAACGCCGGCGTCTTGTTCAGACAGCCGACATTGACGGCACCGTAGAGCCGCCCCTGATGCTCGAACGTGACGGCGACCAGCACCCCGCACTGGCGGCACAGCTGGAATTGCGCGGCCTCTGCACCCTGGCGATAACGATGCACGGCCTCGGCATGCGTGGCCGTCAGTCGCAGCGTGCCGGCGGGATCGGAAACGTAGGCCGCACCATGCTTCTGGCAGAAGCTGCAGTCGCAGGCGCGCGGACGGATGTCCTCGGCCGCTTGATCCGTCGAGAACGCGACGGTCAGGCAGCCGCAGTGGCAGCTTCCCTGGAGCGTTGTCGGCTTGTCTTGCCGCGACATCATTGAAAGGCGCTCATCGCGTTCCTGTCCATGCTGGAGCTTCCTTTGACGTCGGCCGCGCTCAGCGCTTGCCGCCGAAGATACTGCCGAAGATGCCGCGCACGATCTGCTGGCCGATGCGGTTGCCGATGGTGCGCGAGGTCTGCTTGGCCATCGCCTCGAGCATGCCCTGGCGGCGCTTGGTGCCGAACACCGCGTCCTTGACCGCCTGGCCGAAGCCGCTGTCCTGCGCTTCGTCCTGTTCGCGGGTGCGCGCCGGCGGGGCGGCGCTGTGGTCGGCGCTCTGCTCGACCCGGCGCGCCAGCAGTTCCGCCGCCGATTCGCGATTGACCGGCGTGTCGTAGCGGCCGCCGACCGGGCTGCCAGCGCGCACCTGCGCGCGCTCGGCGTCGGTGATCGCGCCCATGCGGCAGCGCGGCGGGGCGATCAGGGTCTGCTGCACCGGTGCCGGCACGCCCTTGTCCTGCAGCGTGGACACCAGTGCCTCGCCGGTGCCGAGTTGAGAGATGGCCTTGGCCACGTCCAGCTTGGGATTGGCCACGAAGGTTTCGGCGGCGGTGCGCACCGCCTTCTGATCGCGCGGCGTGTAGGCGCGCAGCGCGTGCTGCACGCGGTTGCCGAGCTGGCCGAGGATGTTGTCGGGCACGTCGTCCGGGAACTGCGAGCAGAAGTACACGCCCACGCCCTTGGAGCGGATCAGCCGCACCACCTGCTCGATGCGCTGCACCAGCGCCGGCGGCGCATCGTCGAACAGCAGGTGCGCCTCGTCGAACACGAACACCAGTTTCGGCTTGTCCAGGTCGCCCACTTCCGGCAGCCGCTCGAACAGTTCCGACAGCAGCCACAGCAGGAAGGTCGAGTACAGCCGCGGCTTGAGCACCAGTTGCGCGGCGGCGAGGATGCCGATCACGCCACGACCGTCGTGGTCGACCCGCATCAGCTCGGCCAGGTCCAGCGCCGGCTCGCCGAAGAAGCCTTCGCCGCCGTCCTGGGCCAGGCGCAGCAGCGCACGCTGGATCGCCGCCACCGACGGCGCGCTGACCAGGCCGTACTCGGTGGAGATGTCCTTGCGCTCTTCCACCACCAGCGCCAGCAGCGCGCGCAGGTCGTCCAGGTCGAGCAGCAGCAGGCCGCGGTCGTCGGCCAGCTTGAACACGATGTCGAGCACGCCGGCCTGGGTGTCGTTGAGTTCCAGCACGCGCGCCAGCAGGGTGGGGCCCATCTCGCTGACGGTGGTGCGGACCGGATGGCCGAGCTTGCCGTACAGATCCCAGAACAGCACCGGATTGGCCGCGGGGGCGTAGTCGGCCACGCCGATCTCCCGGGCGCGCTGCAGCACCTTCTCGCTGCCGTCGCCGGGCATTGCCAGGCCGGCCACGTCGCCCTTGACGTCGGCCAGGAACACCGGCACGCCGATGCGCGAAAAGCCTTCGGCCAGCGTCATCAGGGTCACGGTCTTGCCGGTGCCGGTGGCGCCGGCGACCAGGCCGTGGCGGTTGCCCAGGCGCGGTTGCAGCAGCACTGCGATGTCGTCGGTCACGCCTTTGCCTAGCAGGATCGGGTCCATATCGGGGTCCGCAGTGAGATGCCCGGATTCTAGAACGTACGCGGCATGGCCGAACGCGTGCGAGCTACCGTGGGCGCGCTGCGCCGGCCTGCAACTGCCGGCACTCCCGGCCAACCGCGGTCCTTGCGAGGTGTGGTCGTTCGCGGGGGCGGCACCGGCGTGGCGGACGACATCGGTGGCGCGGGAGCCAGCGCGCGCGGTACTTGTGTTGCGGTGCGGGATGGCCGCCAGCGATGAACCCTGGCCCCGCCGCGGGCCGGACCCTGGCCGCCGCGACCTTGCCGCGATGCGACGGCGGGGGCTACCCTGCGGCCTTTCCGTCGCCGCGTCCCACCATGCCCCTTCCGTTCCGCTTCACCCACGCGTGGCCCGTCGCGGCTGCCGTGGCGCTGACCTGCACCGCTCCTGCCGCCCAAGCCCGCGTGTCCGCCCGCGACCAGGCCGCCATCGCCGTCCTCGACCAGCGCCTGGCCGCCGCCGAGAAGCGCTACAACGACGCCCTGGTGCTGGTCGGCAACAGCGACCCCAAGGGCACCCAGGAAAGCGACGCCGCGCTGGAGGACATCGAGGACGTGATCCAGGCCTGCATCAAGCAGCGCGGCTGCGAGGTGGGCACCTATCTGGGCGCGTACAAGCGCCTGCTGAAAGCCAAGGCCGACGCGCAGGGCCAGGCCAGCGACACCGATGCCGCCGACGACGACTCGGCGCCGCTGCAGGCCGACCCCGACCACATCAGCCCGCTCGCCGCCGACGTGCCGGAAGCCGCGCGCGCGGCGCGCCTGCTCAACGACAAGCGCCACGCCTTCGATTCGATGGTGGAGTACAACCCGGCGGTACAGGCCGGCATCCGCCGCTGGCTCACCGACATGCGGCCGGCACTGATGAGCAGCTACGAGAACTACCAGAACCTGCGCGCGATCATGTGGCCGGAATGGGAGAAGCGCGGCCTGCCGGAAGCGCTGTTGTTCGGCATCATCGCCAAGGAGTCCAACGGCCGCGTGCACGCCAATTCGCGGGTGGGTGCTGCCGGGCTGATGCAGTTCATGCCGGCCACCGGGCGCCGCTTCGGCCTGGGCCCGGACGGTACCGGCTTCGACACCCGCTACGACGCGCGCAGCGCCGCCGAGGCCAGCGCGGTCTACATCAACGAGCGCATGGGCGAACTCAACCGCAGCGTCGAACTGGCGCTGGCCGGCTACAACGGCGGCGAAGGCCGCGCCGCGCGCGTGTTCAACCAGATGCCCGGCCGTAGCTTCTGGGACGCGTCGGTGTACAACCAGTTCCCGGCCGAGACCAAGGACTACGTGCCGATGGTGATCGCCGCGGCGTGGATCTTCCTGCACCCGCAGCAGTACGGCGTGGCCTTCCCCAAGATCAATGCGCAGCCGGCCACGCTGCGTCTGGCCAAGTCCACCACCATCTACGAACTGACCATCTGCCTGGGCAGCGACGGCACCCGCGACGGCTACATGCGCGCGCTGCGCAACCTCAACCCGCGCTACGAGCCGGACGGCTGGATCCCGGCCGGGGTGACCATCAACGCCACCACCAAGATCGTCGGCCTGTACAACCGCTACTGCGTCAGCGGCCCACGCGCCGACCTGGCGCGCGCGCTGATCACCGCCGACGTCACCTCCGCCGTGCGCAGCGGCAGCCCGGCGCCGGTCGCCGACCTCACCGGCAACGTGGCGGTGGGCGACGTCAGCCCGGTCGCCGGCGTGCCGACCACGGTGGCCACCGGCCGTCCCGCGCCGGCCAAGCCCAAGCAGAAGCAGGTGCGCAACTACCGCGTGGCCAAGGGCGACACCCTGGGCCGGATTTCCGATCGCCACGACTGCGACCTGAAGGAGCTGGCCAAGGCGAATGGCTTGCGTGCGCCGGGTTATGCGCTGAAGCCGGGGCAGTCGCTGAAGCTGGTGGGCTGCGAGAAGTAGGGCGCTGTCGCTCCCTTCTCCCACCGGGACCATGGCCCCCTTTTCGGAGGGAGGTGGCGCGCAGCGCCGGATGAGGGTGCGGCTGCCGCGGTGTTGTGTGTGCGGCTTTTCGGTCATCCATTGCGGGTTGGTGGTCTGTCACCTTCCATGCGTCGGGACTGAAGTCCCTCCCACAGTGGGGCCATTGCATCTCGCGGGTCGCTGGCATGAACGTCGACCGCGAGATCCAAGCGCGATCCCCATCCCTTCTCCCCTCGGGACCATGGCCCCTTTTCGGGGGAAGGTGGCGCGTAGCGCCGGATGAGGGTACGGCGGCCGCAGTGCTGGCGCGTGTGGCTTTTCATCTACCCATTGCAAGCCCGGGTTCTCTCACCGCCAGCGCGTCGGGACTGAAGTCCCTCCCACAAGGGTGTCTCTACACAAAGGGCCGCAGCGCGGCCTGCGCACCTCAGCGCACCAACCGCGCCAGTGCCTGTCCCAGCCGCACCGGCGATTCCGCCTTCAGCGTCGGGTCGAACGCGGCCACGCCGGGCGGCAGCAGCACGATCACCGTGGAGCCGTAGTTGAAGCGCGCCATCTCCTCGAACCGCTGCAGGGTAATCCCCTTGCCGCGCCAGTCCTTGCGGGTGATGCGGTCGGCGTAGCGCGGGATCTCCACGCCGCTCCACACCGTTTCCACGCCGGACACCAGCAGCGCGCCGACCATCACCGAGACCATCGGGCCGAAGTCGGTGTCGAAATGGCAGACCAGGCGTTCGTTGCGCGCGAACAGGCGCGGCACGGTGCGTACCGCGTCGGTGCCGACGCTGAACAGCCGCCCCGGCACGTGCACGGTTTCGCGAAGGGTGCCGGT
The DNA here is from genome assembly GCF_034105325.1 of Xanthomonas sp. LF02-5. Lineage (NCBI taxonomy): Bacteria > Pseudomonadati > Pseudomonadota > Gammaproteobacteria > Lysobacterales > Lysobacteraceae > Xanthomonas > Xanthomonas sp. LF02-5. Next base: position 1,051,322 of record NZ_JAXGGF010000001.1, read on the forward strand.
CCAGGGCATGTGCACGCGGTGGTAGTCGCGCGGCGACAGGTACACGGTGGCATACAGGCCATTGGCGAATGGGGCCGCGGCCGCGTCGTCGCCGAGCAGTTCGGCGGCGGTGAACGACTGCCCCTTGGCCTGGAAGATGCGTCCGTCCTCGATCCGGCCGAGCTGGCTGATGCGGCCGTCGGCCGGCATCAGCAGCGCCTGCGGATCGGGATCGGCGACGCGCGCGCCCGGCTTCAGTGCGCGGGTGAAGAAGGCATTGAAGGTCGGGTAAGCGGTCGCGTCCGGTTGCGCAGCCTCGCTCAGGTCCACGCCGAAGCGGCGCACCACCGTGTCGATCAGCCACTGCTTGAGCCCGGGCCGCGACGAATAGGCCAGGCGCCGCGCCAGCGAGGACAGCAGCCGGTGCGGCAGCACGTAGGTCAGGCGGGTGGTCAGGCTCATGGGGCGGTGGCCTTGGTCAGGGCCTGCAGGTCGGCGGCGATCGCGGCGGCATCGAACGGCGGGCGGATCAGCCCGGCCTGGCGGCCCTGCGGGTCGAGCACCGCGATCGCGGCGGAGTGGTCCATGCTGTAGTCGTTCGGGTTCTCGGCGTAATGCTTACCCGGCACCTTCTGGAACACGAAGCCCAGCGCGGTGGCGAAGCGCTCCAGCTCGGGCACGTCGGCGGTGGCGGCGATGGTGTCCTTGTGGAAGGCGTGGGCGTACTCGCCCAGCCGCGGCAGGGTGTCGCGCTGCGGGTCGACCGAGACGAACAGCACGCGCGGGCGCAGCGTGTCCGGCAAGGTCTCCCATTGCTTCTGCGCGCGCGCCAGGTCGGCCAGGGTGGTCGGGCACACGTCCGGGCAGGCGGTGAAGCCCAGGAACACCAGGGTCCAGTGGCCCTTGAGCTCGCCCGGCACCAGCGGCGTGCCGTCGGTCTGGCGCAGGTGGAAGTCGGGCAGGGGCCGCGGCTGCGGGTACATGCGCACCGTGCGGGTCTCCGGCCAGGCCGGGGCGGCGCTGCCGCCGAAGTACTTCTGGGCCAGCAGCAGCCCCAGGCCGGCGGCCAGGGCAACCACCAGGACGATGCCGAAGGTGCGGTTGAACATACTGATTTCCCATGCAACGAACGCTCATCATAGCGGCCGGGCCTCTATAATCGGGGGCCGAATTGCCTTGCCTGTTGCCATGACTGCCGACGCGGCCGCCGAACTCCACACGATCATCGACCTGATCCGCTACGGCACCAGCCGTTTCAACGCCGCCGGGCTGAGCTTCGGCCACAGCTACGACAACGCCCTGGACGAGGCCACGCAACTGGTGCTGCACGCGCTGCACCTGCCGCACGACCTCGGCCCGGCCTACGGCAGCGCGCGGGTCACCACGCCGGAGAAGGCGCAGGTGCTGGCGCTGTTCGAGCGCCGCATCGCCGAGCGCATCCCCGCCGCCTACCTCACCGGCGAGGCCTGGTTCGCCGGGCTCAGCTTCAAGAGCGATGCGCGCGCGCTGGTGCCGCGCTCGCCGATCGCCGAGCTGATCGAAGCCGGGTTCGAGCCGTGGCTGGCCGGCCGCCCGGTGGAGCGCGCGCTGGACCTGTGCACCGGCTCGGGCTGCATCGCCATCGCCATGGCCCACTACAACCCGAACTGGCAGGTGGACGCGGTCGACATCAGCGACGAGGCGCTGAGCCTGGCCGCCGAGAACAAGGAGCGGCTGCTGGCCGACAACGTCGAACTGGTCAAGTCCGACCTGTTCGCCGGGTTGGGCGGGCGCCGCTACGAACTGATCGTGACCAATCCGCCCTACGTCACCCACGCCGAGACCGACGCGTTGCCGCCGGAGTACGCGCACGAGCCGGAACTGGGCCTGCGCGCGGGCGACGACGGCCTGGACCTGGCGCTGAAGATCCTGCGCGACGCGCCGGCGCACCTGAGCGAGGACGGCCTGCTGATCTGCGAAGTCGGCGAGTCCGAACGCGCGCTGGCGCAGCTGCTGCCAGAAGTGGACTTCGCCTGGGTCGAGTTCAAGGTCGGGCAGATGGGCATCTTCGCGGTGGAGCGCAGCGAGCTGCTGACGCACCATGCGCGCATCGCCGCGCTGGCCGCGGACCGGTGACGCAAGCGACATGAGCGCGAACAGTTTCGGCAAGCTGCTGACCGTCACCACCTTCGGCGAATCGCACGGGCCGGCGATCGGCTGCGTGGTCGATGGCTGCCCCCCGGGGCTGGAACTGGACGCCAGCGAATTCGCCCACGACCTGCAGCGCCGCGCCACCGGCAAGAGCCGGCACACCTCGGCGCGACGCGAAGCCGATGAGATCGAGATCCTGTCCGGGGTCTACGAGGGCCGCACCACCGGCACTCCGATCGGCCTGCTGATCCGCAACACCGACCAGCGCAGCAAGGACTACACCGACATCGCCCGGCAGTTCCGTCCCGGCCATGCCGACTACAGCTACTGGCAGAAGTACGGCATCCGCGATCCGCGCGGCGGCGGGCGCTCGTCCGCGCGCGAGACCACCATGCGCGTGGCCGCCGGCGTGATCGCCAAGAAGTGGCTGGCGCAGCGCTACGGCGTGCGCGTGCGCGGCTACCTGTCGCAGCTCGGGCCGCTGCTGCCGCAGGGCTTCGCCTGGGAGGCGGTGGAGGACAACGCGTTCTTCTGGCCGCATGCGCCGCAGGTGCCGGAGCTGGAGGCGTACATGGATGCGCTGCGCAAGTCCGGCGATTCGATCGGCGCGCGCGTGACCGTGGTCGCCGACGGCGTACCGGCGGGCTGGGGCGAGCCGATCTACGGCAAGCTCGACGGCGAACTGGCCGCGGCGATGATGAGCATCAATGCGGTCAAGGGCGTGGAGATCGGCGACGGTTTCGCCGCGGTGACCCAGAAGGGCACCGAGCATCGCGACCTGATCGCGCCGGACGGCTTCCAGTCCAACCACGCCGGCGGCGTGCTCGGCGGCATCGCCACCGGCCAGCCGGTCGTCGTCTCGGTGGCGTTCAAGCCCACTTCCAGCCTGCGCCTGCCCGGCGCCACGGTGGACGTGGACGGGCAGGCGGTGGACGTGATCACCACCGGCCGCCACGATCCCTGCGTCGGCATCCGCGCCACCCCGATCGCCGAGGCGATGATGGCGCTGGTGCTGATGGACCAGGCGCTGCGCCACCGCGCGCAATGCGGCGACGTCGGCACGGTGACCCCGCGCATCCCCGGCGGTGGCGATGGCTGAGTCGCGGCCGCGGGTGTGGGTCAGCCAGCCGCTGTTCGACGATGTCGTCGCACGGCTGGGCGAGTATTGCGCGCTGACCACCACCGCGGGCGTGACCAGGTATTCGCCGCAGGACCTGACGCAGGCGCTGGCGCCGCTGGACGGCGCCCTGGTCACCCTCAACGAACGCATCGGCGCCGCCGAGATCGCCGGCGCGCCGCGGCTGCGCGCCATCGCCAACGTCGGCGTCGGCTACAACAATCTGGACCTGGATGCGCTCAGCGCGGCCGGCATCGTCGCCACCAACACCCCCGATGTGCTCACCGAGACCACCGCCGATCTCGGCTTCGCCCTGCTGATGGCCGCCGCGCGCCGCGTCGGCGAGGCCGAGCGCTGGCTGCGCGCGGGGCAGTGGCAGCAGTGGTCGTTCCAGACCATGCTCGGCGCCGATGTCCACGGCAGCACGCTCGGCATCCTCGGCATGGGCCGCATCGGCCAGGCCATCGCGCGCCGCGCCGCCGGCTTCTCGATGCGTGTGCTGTACCACAACCGCAGCCGCCTGCCGGCCGAGGTGGAGCGCGCGCATCGCGCCGAGTACGTCGGCTTCGACGACCTGCTAGCGCGCGCCGACCACCTGCTGCTGGTGCTGCCGTACAGCGCGCAGTCGCATCACATCGTCGACGCCGCCGCACTGGCCAAGATGCGGCCGACCGCGACGCTGGTGAACATCGCCCGCGGTGGCCTGGTGGATGAAGTCGCACTGGCCGACGCGCTGGCCAACGGGCGTCTGGCCGCGGCCGGACTCGACGTGTTCGAAGGCGAGCCGGCGATCCGTCCGGAGCTGCTGGCGCTGCGCAACGTGGTGCTGACCCCGCACATCGGCAGCGCCAGCGTGGCCACGCGCCGCGCGATGGTGTCGCTGGCGGTGGACAACCTGCTTGCCGCCCTGGGCATCGGCGCCGACGCCGGGCGCCCGCCCAACGCGCTGAACCTGGACGCGATTGCCGCGGCCGGCGGCGCGCGGGCGATTGCGGACAAAAAACGATAGGGAGCCTGCGGCGCCGCGCGCGACGCGCACGGCAGGTTCCCCGAATCCACGTGGCAGTGCGGCTGTTCCTCCCCTTCTTTTTCTGCGGATCGAATCTTCCATGAGCAATGCAACCCGTCGTTTCAACGTCGCCGTCGTCGGTGCCACCGGTGCCGTCGGCGAGACCATGCTGAGCATCCTCGCCGAGCGCGATTTCCCCGTCGCCACGCTGTACCCGTTGGCCTCCGAGCGCTCGGCCGGCGGCCAGGTCGAGTTCAAGGGCCACAAGGTCACCGTGCTCGACCTGGCGACCTTCGATCCGAGCGGCGTGGACATCGCGCTGTTCTCGGCCGGCGGCGGCATCTCCAAGGAATACGCGCCGAAATTCGCCGCGGCCGGCGCGGTGGTGATCGACAACTCCTCGACCTTCCGCTACGACGACGACGTGCCGCTGGTGGTGTCGGAGGTCAATCCGCACGCGCTGAAGCAGCGTCCGCGCGGCATCGTCGCCAACCCCAACTGCTCGACCATGCAGCTGATGCCGGTGTTGGCGCCGATCCACAAGGAATACGGCATCGAGCGCATCAACGTGGCCACCTACCAGTCGGTGTCCGGCGCCGGCCGCTCGGGCATGGAGGAGCTGGGCAAGCAGACCGCGCAGTTGCTGGCGTTCCAGGACATCGAGCCGCAGAAGTTCCAGGCGCAGATCGCCTTCAATCTGATCCCGCACATCGACGACTTCCAGCCCAACGGCTACACCAAGGAAGAGATGAAGCTGGTGTGGGAGACGCAGAAGATCCTCGAGGACAGCAGCATCCTGGTGAACCCCACCGCGGTGCGCGTGCCGGTGTTCTTCGGCCATTCCGAAGCGGTCAACATCGAGACCAAGCGCAAGATCACCGTCGAGCAGGCGCGCGCGCTGCTGGGTCAGGCGCCGGGCGTGGAAGTGGTCGACGAGCACAAGGCCGGCGGCTATCCGACCCCGGTGACCCATGCCTCCGGCAAGGACCCGGTGTTCGTCGGCCGCATCCGCGAGGACTTCTCGCACCCGCGCGGCCTCAACCTGTGGGTGGTGGCCGACAACATCCGCAAGGGCGCCGCGCTCAATGCGGTGCAGTTGGCCGAGCTGGTTGCCCTGGAGGGCTGAAAGCCGGGACCCGGGTCCCGCGGGTTCATGGCGTGGCGGCGTGGCTGGCCGCGCGGCCTGATCGTGTGGCGGAGTGGAGCGAAGGCCGGGGCGCGAGCCCTGGCTTTTTGTTTGGAAAATGGAAGTCGCAGGTATCCGCGCTCGCCCCGTTGTGGGAGGGGCTTCAGTCCCGACGCGAGATCCCGCACACCGCGTTATGAAGCGCGGTCCCTGTCTCGGATTTCCGAGTCCCCAGCCTCCCCACGGGGGCTTTTCCGGGCCCGGATTTTTTGGGAACTTCGGTCCCGACAGCGGCCGCACCTCGCGTCGGGACTGAAGTCCCTCCCACAGTGGCGTGCCTGGGCTTTCCTGCTGCAGGGTGTTCTTGCGTCGTGGATTTCAGCGGTGCACCAGCAACGCGGTCCCTGTCTCGGCTTTTCCGGACCCCGGGTCCCCGGTCCCGGCTTCCTATATATTGCACGCATGATTCCAAGGGGCAGGGGCGGGATGCGCCTACAACCACGTTTGTTCCGTCGCCATCGCGGCGATGCGGTGTCCGCCGTGCGCGGGCTGCGCCATGTCTGTCGCGCTGCCACGGCGCTGTTGCTGCTGGCCTGCAGCCAGGCCGCGCTGGCCCTGGGCCTGGGCGATATCCGCGTGCTGTCCAAGCCGGGCGAGCCGTTCCTGGCCGAGATCCCGGTGATCTCCAACGAGCCGGGCGAACTGGAGCGGGCGCGGGTGGCGCTGGCCTCGCCGGCGACCTTCGCGCGGGTCGGGCTGGAGCGCCCGCAGGGCCTGGTCAGCGATCTGCAGTTCCGTTTCACCCAGACCCGCAAGGGCCGCGCGGTGATCCAGGTCAGCAGCCGCATGCCGGTCGACGTGCCGTCGCTGAGCTTCCTGATCGAGGTCGATTGGGGCCAGGGGCGGCTGATTCGCGAATACTCCGCGCTGATCGATGCGCCCAACACCGCCGCCGCGATCGATGCACCGGCGATCGATGCGCCGGCCGCGGCGCAGCCGTCCGACCGCATCGCCCGCGAAACGTCCACCGCGGCGCCAGCGCCTGCCGCCGCCGCCACGCCGGCGACGCCAAGCGCCAGGCCGGCCGCCACGCCGCGTCCGGCGCCGGCCCCCGCGGCCGCGCCCGGCGATGCGCTGGCGCCGGTGCGCGCCGGGCAGACCCTGTCGCAGATCGCCGGGCAACTGGCGCGCGGCAACGGCCATTCGCTGGACCAGACCATGGTCGCGCTGCTGCGCGCCAATCCGGACGCCTTCATCCGCGGCAATCTCAACCTGCTCAAGCAGGGCGCGGTGTTGCGCACCCCGCGCGAGGAGGATCTGGCGAGCCTGGATGCCGCCGCCGCCGAGGCGGTGGTGCGCGAGCAGGCGGCGCAATGGCGCCAGGCGCGTGCGCCGGTGCCGCAGCCGGCACAGGCGCAGCAGGACGCGGCGACGGCGCAGACCGCGCCCAAGCCGGCCGCAGCGGCGCCGGCCGCCGCCGCTGGCGCACGCCTGGAAATCGCGCCGGCGGTGCCGGCGACGCGCCGCGAGGCGGGAACCAAGTCCGGCACCGGTGCCGGCGACGAAGGAGACATGGTGGCAGCCCAACAATTGCAGCAGGCGCGCGAAGACCTCGCGGCACGCGATGCCGAGGTCCAGGAACTGCGTTCGCGGGTGGAGCAGCTCGAAAAGCTCAAGTCCCAGCAGCAGCAACTGATCGCGTTGAAGGACAGCGACCTGGCTGCGGCGCAGAAGCGCCTGGCCCAGGCCGGGCAGGCGGCGCCAGCGGCCGCGCCCGCGCAAGCGCCGGCCAATGACGGGTTCCCGCTGTGGCTGTGGGGCGGGCTGAGCCTGCTGGTGCTGGGCCTCGGTGCCTGGCTGCTGTCGCGCCGGCGCAAGCCCTCGCCGCTGCCGCCGTTGCCGCGCGACGACGATGCCGCGCTGGCGGCGAGCGCCGCGGTGCCGGTGGTCGCGCACCGCGATGTCGATGCGCCGGAACTGCCGCCGCTGGAACCGGCCGAGCCGCTGGCCGAGGAGGAGGCGGTCGCCCGCGACCACGAGGCGTTGGAAGAGTGGGAGCGCGCCGACCATCTCGACCACGCTGCCGCCGATCACTCAGATCACGCCGATCACCACACCGCACTCGACGACGACGCCTTCGAGCGGGTGCTGGCGCAGCAGTCGCTGCGGCAGGCGCCGGCCGATGCGCCGCTGTCCGCGGACAACGACGACGACCATTCCGCTGGCGTGTCCGATGCCCATCCGGAGGCCGCACCGGCCGCCGAGCCGGTTGCCGAGGCGCCGTGGCGGCAGCCGTCGCCGGTGGTCGCAGTGCCGGGCGGCGACGCCCATGCCGACAAGGACGCCGGCGGCGGCCGGCAGGAGCCGACCTGGCATCAGCCTGCCGCGCCGGCCCCGGCCCCGGCCGAAGCACCGTCGCCGTATCCGCCGGCGGGCCGCGAGCGGCTGGAACTGGCGGTGGCGTACATGGATCTGGGCGACAACGAAACCGCGCGCACCTTGCTGACCGAGGTCGCGGCCAGTGGCGATCCGGCCGCACGCGCCGAGGCGCTGCAATTGCTGGGACGGCTGGACTGATGGTGGCAGGCGGCGCGCGGCGCGCTCGCCGCGGCCGTCCGGCCTGGATCGGGACGGCCCAGCGGCATTTTGCGCATCGGCGACGGGCGCGCGCCAAGCGCGCGCTTCCGGCCGGGCAGAGGCGCTGCCGCGGTGGCGTTGCAGGCGCCCCGTGTTGGTCCCTGCGCGCGTCGGCCGCAGCGCGCGCCGATGTCGATGCCGCACTGCAGTGGAGGTCGCCATGCGCTACGCGCTAGGCGTGGAGTACGACGGCAGCGAATTCCAGGGTTGGCAGCAACTCGGCGAGAGTGGCGGCCCCAGCGTGCAGGCGACGCTGCAGGCGGCGCTGTCGTCGGTGGCCGACGCCCCGGTGAGCGTGGTCTGCGCCGGCCGCACCGATGCCGGTGTGCACGGCGAGTGCCAGGTGGTGCATTTCGATTGCGGCGCGCCGCGCCCGCCGCGCGGTTGGATGCTGGGCGCCACCGCGCGGTTGCCGCCCTCGGTGTGCGTGCGCTGGTGCGTGCCGGTGGCCGACGACTTCCACGCGCGCTTCTCCGCCCGCGCGCGCCGCTATCGCTACCGCCTGCTCAACCGCCAGGTGCGCCCGGCGCTGTACCGGCAGACCCTGAGCTGGGAGCGGCGGCCGCTGCAGGCCGACGCCATGCACGCGGCGGCGCAGGCGCTGCTGGGCGAGCAGGACTTCAGTGCTTTCCGCAGCGTGCAGTGCCAGGCCCTGCACGCGCGCCGCGAGCTGCAGTCGATCGCGGTGAGCCGCAGCGGCGAGCTGGTCGAGATCCAGGTCCAGGCCAATGCATTCCTTCATCACATGGTGCGCAATATCGTTGGTTCCCTTGTCATGGTGGGAACGGGCGAAAAGCCGGTGTCCTGGATTGGCGAACTGCTCGCGGGACGCGACCGCCGCGTCGCTGGTCCGACGGCACCGCCGCAGGGCCTGGTGTTCGTCGGTCCCCTCTATCCCGCCCACTGGACGCTTCCGGACGAGGTCACGCTATGAATCGCACGCTGTATCGCACCCGCATCAAGTTCTGCGGCATGACCCGCGCCGGCGACATCCGCCTGGCAGGCGAGTTGGGCGTGGATTCGATCGGGTTCGTGTTCGCCCATGGCAGCCCGCGGCGGGTGGCGCCGGCCGAGGCGCGGGCCATGCGCCAGGCCGCCGCGCCGATGGTGGACGTGGTGGCGCTGTTCCGCGACAACCCCAAGGACGAGGTGCGCGAGGTGCTGCGCACGGTGCGTCCGACCCTGCTGCAGTTCCATGGCGACGAGGACGACGGCTTCTGTCGCAGCTTCAACCTGCCGTATCTGAAGGCGGTGCCGATGGGCGGCGGCGAGGTGAATGCGCGCACCCTGCAGTTGCAGTATCCGAACGCGGCCGGCTTCCTGTTCGACAGCCACGCGCCCGGCGAAAGCGGCGGTTCGGGCAAGACCTTCGACTGGTCGCGGCTGCCGACCGGCTTGCACCGGCCGTTCCTGCTCGCCGGCGGCATCAATGGCGACAACGTGTTCGACGCGATCATCGGCACCCTGCCGTGGGGCGTGGACGTGTCCAGCGGCATCGAGAGCCAGCCCGGGATCAAGGACGGCCACAAGATGCGCAAGTTCGTCGAGGAAGTGCGCCGCGCCGACTGCCACGAGTTGAACACCAACTGCTGAGCGCGGCCGGCTGGCACGCGCCGCCGGGAGCAGCCCGCTGCCGGGTCCGGGCCGGCGCCGGCCGCCGCAGGTGCCGCCGCATCGGCCCGCGCCGCGGGCCAACCGCCGCGACTTTCACGTATCATCCGGCTCTAGAACCTGCCGGCGGTCCGCCGCGCGCCGTGCGCGCAGGCCGGCGGGATGACGCGAGCCCATGATGGGGCGCGCCGTCACGGCACAGCAAGGATGAGGGGATGGCCGAGTTCCTGAACGTCGCACTGGGATTTCCGACGTTGCCGTACAGCATCCTGTTGGCATTTTCCGCGCTCTACTGGGCGCTGGCCGCCTTCGGCATCGGCGACCATGCCGCGCCCGACGGGCATCTGCATGTCGACGGCGCCGACCATGGCCTGCACGGCGTGTCCGCCGTCTTCTCGCGGCTGGGCCTGGGCGGTGCGCCGGTGATGCTGGTGGTGGCGCTGCTCTCGTTCTGGGGCTGGCTCGGCACCTATTTCGTCCATCTGTTCCTGCTGCAGTCCCTGCCGGCCGGCCTGCGCTGGGGCATCGGCAGCGGCGTGGCGCTGTTGGCCCTGCTGCCTGCGCTGCCGCTGACCTCCTGGATGCTGCGGCCGCTGCGCCGGCTGTTGCTGCGGCTGCGGCCGGTGGCGCAGACGTCGTTGCTCGGCAAGGTCGGCGTCGTCGCCTCGCCGCGTGCCGACGCGGACTCCGGCTACGCCACCGTCGACGATGGCGGCGCCGGCCTGGTCCTGCAGGTGCGTGCCCAGGCCGGCCAGGTCTATCCGCGCGGCGAGCGCGTGGTGCTGGTCGACTACGTGCAGGCGCACAACCACTATCTGATCGCCCGCGAGCAGGATCTGCCGGGTTTGCCGTTTCCACACAGCCTGATTGCGGGCGATAAGGAGATCCACCGATGAGTTTTGCGACGATGGCGCCGTTTCTGATCGGCGTCGGCATCCTGCTGGTGCTGCTGCTGGGGCTGGCCGGCCTGTTCCGCGCGTTCTACCGCAAGGTGGATCAGGGCGTAGCGCTGATCGTCAACGACATGAGCGCCACGCCCAAGGTGCACTTCACCGGCGCGTTGATCGTGCCGGTGCTGTACCGCGCCGAGCTGATGCGGATCAGCCTGATCACCCTTCAGGTCGACCGCCGCGGCAAGGAAGGGCTGATCTGCCGCGACAACATGCGCGCCGACATCGCCGTGGCGTTCTACCTGCGGGTCAACGAGACCCAGGCCGACGTGCTGCGCGTGGCCAAGGCGATCGGCGCCGACCGCGCCTCGGACAAGGACGCGGTCGACGAACTGTTCAACGCCAAGTTCTCCGAGGCGCTCAAGACGGTGGGTAAGAAGTTCGAGTTCACCGAGCTGTTCGAGAAGCGTCAGGAGTTCCGCGACGAGATCATCGCGGTGATCGGCAACGACCTCAACGGCTACGTGCTCGAGGACGTGGCGATCGATTACCTGGAGCAGACGCCCAAGGCGCTGCTGGATCCGCACAACATCCTCGACGCCGAGGGCATCCGCAAGATCACCGAGCTCACCGGCACCCAGAACGTGGTCACCAACGAGCTGGAGCAGAACGCGAAGCTGGCGATCACCAAGAAGAACGTGGAGGCGCGCGAGGCGATGCTGGCGCTGGAGCGGCAGCAGGCCGAGGCCGAGGCGCGGCAGAAGCGCGAGGTCGACACGATCCGCGCGCGCGAGCAGGCCGAGACGCTGAAGGTGCAGGAGGAGCAGCGCCAGTTGGCGGAGAACGCGCGCATCGAGGCGCAGCAACTGATCGACATCCGCGAGCAGAACCGCCTGCGCGAGGTCGAGGTGGCCGAACAGAATCGCCAGCGCGCGGTGGCCATCGAGGTCGAGCGGGTCGCGCGTGCGCGTCAGCTGGAGCAGGTCACCACCGATCGCGAGGTGCAGCTGCAGGGCGTGGAGCGCGACAAGGTGGTCGAGAACGGCAAGATGGACGTGGCCAACATCACCCGCGAGCGCATCGCCATCGACAAGACCGTGGCGCAGGAAGAGGAGCGGATCAAGGAAGTGCGCCAGGTCGCCGAGGCCGACCGGCTCAAGCAGGTCACGATCCTGGAAGCGGAGGCCAAGGCGCAGGAACTGCTGGTGCGCCAGGTCAAGGACGCGCAGGCGCGCGAGACCGCGGCCAAGCACCGCGCGGTCGAACTGACCACCCTGGCGCAGGCCGAACACGAGGCCGCCGGCAAGCAGGCCGAAGCCAAGAAGCTGCTCGCCGACGGCATCCGCGCCGAGAAGGCCGCGCCCGGTCTGGCCGACGCGCAGGTCAAGGAGGCCTCGGCACTGGCGATCGAGAAGGTCGGTATCGCCGAGGCGCGGGTGATCGAGGCCAAGGCCGATGCCAGCCTCAAGCAGGGCAGCAACGAGGCGCGCGTGCTGGCCGAGACGCTGCAGGCCAAGGCGCAGGGCGAAGAGCAGATGGGCAAGGCCAAGGCCAGCGCCGCCGAGTCGATCGGCATGGCCGAGGCGGTGGTGGTGGAGAAGCGCCTGTTGGCCGAGGCCGACGGCCTGACCCGCAAGTTCGAGGCGATCGGCGCGCTCAGCGACAGCGCGCGCGGCCACGAGGAATTCCGGATGCTGCTCGACAACAGCCTCAAGCAGGCGCTGGCGTCGATCGAGGCCGGCAAGGAAGTGTCCAAGGAGAACGCCGAGGTCATCGCCAGCGCCCTGCGCAATGCCGACATCGACCTGGTCGGCGGCGACGGCGGCATGTTCGACAACCTCATCAAGGCGGTCTCGCTCGGCAAGTCGATCGAAGGCCTGGCCGACAAGAGCCCGATCGTGCAGGACCTGATGCAGCGCTATCTCGGCGTGCAGCGCGGCGCGGCGGCGCCGTCGCGGCTGGCGCCGGACGCGGCTGGCCAACTGCCCGTCGCCGAGCCTTGAGCGCGGCACTGGACTGAGTGCGCAGGCGGCGCGCGGCCGGCGACGGTGGCGCGTCGTCGCAACCCGTGGCGGGCGCGCGGCGCGATGCGCCGATCCCCCGCAAGCCGGCAGGAGCCGCGACGATGGCAACACCTCCCCAATCCCAGACCGATCCCCAGCCCGAGGGCGACGCGCCCAGCCAGGTCGACCAGGCGGTCGCCCAGGGCGGCGCCTACGACGTGCTGCGCAAGCGCTTGGTCGAGCAGGGCGCGCGGCTGCAGGACGCGGTCGAGGCGCTCAACCGGCAGCGCCTGCAGGAGTTCGGCGACAGCCGTCTCGAGGTGGACGGCCGCTTCCGCATCCGCACCGAGCACAATTGCGTCGGCCGCGACATCGTGCAGGTCGGGCCGGACCTGCTGCTGTTCGGCTACAACGTGTTCCTCGGGCTCAAGAACCAGACCCGCGTGCAGGACGTGTTCGGGCTGTACCGGCTGGTCGAGGGCGCCGACGGCTACGACGTCAGCCCGATCGACCTGGCCGGCAGCTTCCTCGGCCAGGCCGGCTTCGTGCACGACTTCGGCGAGCTGTACGCCTACTACAAGCACGCCCGGCTGCTGCAACTGATCGTCATCGGCGGCAAGCTGCTGGCGGCGTTCCAGATCGGCGAGCGCAGCAGCGACGTGCGCGTATTCCGCTGGGCGCAGGACAGCGACGGCGCGCTCACCTACATCGATGCGCGCGGCGAACGCGACATCGCGCTGCCGCCGCCGTTCGACTTCGAATGGACCCGCGCCACCCGCGAGATGGCGGTGAACGGGCGCCATTCGCATCTGAACATCCTCGATACCCTGTTCGTGGAGACCATCGGCGGCGATCTGACCATCAAGGTCGAGAACAACACCGAGACCGGACAGGGCATCTACAGCGAACCGGTGGAGGACAAGACCCAGTCGCTGGATGATGCGCAGTTCGATTTCGCGCGGGTCGGCAGTCTGGTCCTGCTCAAGGTGCTGCCGTATCGCGAGACGCAGTGGCGCGGGCTGATCTACAACACGCTCAGCGGCCGCATCGTGCGCAACGATGCCATCGTGCAGGCCTGCGTGCAGCTGCCCGAGGACCACGGCATCATTTTTCCCGGCGGCTATTACCTGCAGAACGGCGATCACAAGGCGTTCGACGCGGCGATGGACGGGATGCAGTTCAAGCGCGCGATCCGCTCGCCCAACGGCGAGGACGTGCTGTACATCTTCTACGAGCGCGAGGGCGGCAAGTCCGCGCTGTTCGTCTACAACACCATCCGCCGCGCGCTGCAGAACCCGGTGTTCGGCCATGGCTATGCGTTGCTGCAGGACGGGCGCATGGTGCTGTTCCATGCCGAGGGCAGCGAGCCGACCCGGATCCATCCGATGCAGGTCTGGCAGACTCCCTTCAGCAGCGACGAGTTCGCTGCCAGGCGCCCGCCGAGCAACACCTTCCTCGGTCGCATCGGCAATGCCGAACTGGTGCGCGGCATCTCCAGCCTGTTCGGGCTGGCGCGCGCGATCGACCGCGACGAGGTGTCGGTGCAGCGCTACCAGTTGCTGGTGGAGGACGCGCGGCGCCTGTTCGACGCGCACCATTGGCTGGAGGACGCGCACTGCGGCGACCTGGCCGGCGTGCTGCGCGGCATCAGCGCCACCGGCGAGGCGGTGCTGGACGAATACGAAAAGGTGCTGTCGATCCGCCAGCAGTCCGACCAGGCCATGGCCGAGGCCACGGCTGCGCACAAGGCGCTGCTGGCGCGGCTGCAGCCGGAGAACTGGAACAGCATCCAGGAGTTCGTCGAACCGCTCAACGCCATCGCCGCACAGCGCGGCCATCTGCTGACCATCCGCGAGTACCGCTACATCGACACCGATGCGATCGATGCGATGGGCGCGACGCTGCAGCAGGCCCACGACACCGTCGGCGCCGCCACCGGGCGTTTCCTCGGCAGCGAAAGCGCGCTGGCGCCGTTGCACGCGCGCCTGGCCGAGCTGGACGCGGCGGCGCAGGCGGCGGCGACCGCGCGCGCGCTGTCCGAGCAGGTGCAGGCGATGCAGGCGATGTCGGCCGACCTGGACCTGCTTTCGGAACTGATGGCCGGGCTCAAGGTCGACGACGCCACCGAGCGCACCCGCGTGGTCGAGGCCCTGTCCGAAGTCTACGCGCGGCTCAACCAGGCGCGTGCGCGTGCCGAGCAGCGCCGCAAGAGCCTGGGTTCGGCCGAGACCGTGGCCCAGTTCGGCGCGCAGTTCGCGCTGTTCGGCCAGGCGATCACCAGCGCGCTGGCGCTGTCCACCGATCCCGAGCGCGCCGACGAGCAACTGTCGCGGCTGATGGTGCAACTGGAGGAACTGGAGAGCCAGTTCGGCGAGCACGAGCAGTTCCTCGGCGACATCCTCAGCAAGCGCGAGGAACTGGTCGAGGCGTTCGAGACGCACAAGCAGGCCTTGCTCGACGACCGCCAGCGCAAGGCGCGCTCCTTGCTGGACGCGGCCTCGCGCATCCTCGACGGCCTGCCGCGGCGCACCGAGCGCTTCGCCAACGCCGACGAACTCAACGCCTTCTTCGCCGGCGACCCGCTGATTCTCAAGCTGCGCGAACTGGCCGAGCGGCTGCGCGGCTACCGCGACAGCGTCAAGGCCGACGACGTCGAGGCGCGGCTGAAGGGCGTGCGCGACCAGGCGGTGCGCGCGCTGCGCGACCGCAGCGAGCTGTTCGAGGCCGGCGGCAACGTGGTGCGGCTGGGTCCGCGGCACCGCTTCAGCGTCAACACGCAAGCGTTGGACCTGACCCTGCTGCCGCGCGAGGACGGACTGGCGCTGCATCTGACCGGCACCGACTACCTGGAGCCGCTGCAGGACGCCGCGCTGGACGCCACCCGCGCCTACTGGCAGGTGGCGCTGGATTCGGAATCGCCCACGCTGTACCGCGGCGAATACCTGGCCGGGCGCATGCTGGAAGCGGCGCTGGCGGGCGAGGAGGGGCTGAGCCTGGATGCGCTGGCGCAACTGGCGGCCACACCCGACGCGCTGGCGCGCAGCGTGCGCGACTTCGCCGCGCCGCGCTACCGCGAGGGCTACGAGCGCGGCATCCACGACCACGACGCCACGCGCATCCTGCAGGCGCTGCTGCCCTTGCAGCAGGCCGCGGGCACGCTGATGCACGCCCCGGCCGCGCGCGCGCTGGCGCTGGCGTTCTGGGCCGAACGCCAGCGCGAGGAGGAGGTGGCCGCGTGGGTCGCGCGCCAGGCCGGCGTCGATGCGATCGCGCGCCTGTTCGGCGCGCGCGACGGCCGCGACGCGCTGCAGGTCGAGATGGCGCAGGCCATGGACCGCTTCGCCGAGGACGCAGGGCTTGCGTTCGATGCCGCCCAGGCGCGGGCGGCCGCCGCCTACCTGGCGGCCGAACTGGCGCAGGGCGAACCGACTTTTCCGTTCAGCCGGCATGCGCGGGAACTGCTCGATGCGCTGCATGCGCGGCTGGCCGAGGCCGGGCTGCGCGAGCAGTTCGAGCAAGGCCTGGAACGCGTGCGCGGCAAGCTTGGCGCCGCCTGGACGCAGGCCAGCCAGTGGGTGCAGGGCCTGTGCCACGATCCGCGCTTCGCGGTCCACGCCGGCTACGCGCCCGAGGCGGTGGCGATCGCGCTGCTGGCGCCGCGGCTGCGCAGCCGCGCCAGCGAGGTGGCGTTGATGGCCACGGTGGAGGGCCTGCTCGGCGAACATCCGCGTATCGAAGGCGGGCGCCTGCGCCTGGCCATCGACGATTTCCTGGCGCGCCTGCGCCACCACGAGCAGGTGTTCGTGCCCGGCTTCCGCCAGTACCAGGCACTGCGCCAGCAGGTCATCGCCCGCGAGCGCGAGCAGTTGCGCCTGTCCGAGTTCAAGCCGCGGCCGCTGTCCTCGTTCGTGCGCAACAAGCTGATCAATGAGGTCTACCTGGGCGTGATCGGCGACAACCTGGCCAAGCAGATGGGCACGGTCGGCGAGAACAAGCGCAGCGACCTGATGGGCATGCTGATGCTGATCTCGCCGCCCGGCTACGGCAAGACCACGCTGATGGAGTACGTCGCGAGCCGGCTCGGCCTGGTCTTCATGAAGATCAATGGTCCCGCGCTGGGCCACGCGGTGCGCTCGCTGGATCCGGCGCAGGCGCCGGACGCCACCGCGCGGCAGGAATTGCTCAAGCTCAATCTCGCGCTGGAGATGGGCAACAACACCATGCTGTACGTCGACGACATCCAGCACACGCACCCGGAATTCCTGCAGAAGTTCATCTCGCTGTGCGACGGCACGCGCCGCATCGAGGGCGTGTGGAAGGGGCGCACGCGCACCTACGACATGCGCGGCAAGAAGTTCTGCGTGGTGATGGCCGGCAATCCGTACACCGAGTCCGGCGAGGTGTTCAAGATTCCGGACATGCTCGCCAACCGCGCCGACATCTACAACCTGGGCGACGTGCTCGGCGGCATGGAGGAGGCGTTCCTGCTCAGCTACATCGAGAACGCGCTCACCTCCAATCCGGTGCTGGCGTCGCTGGCCACGCGCGAGCTGGCGGACCTGTACCTGCTGGTGGATCGCGCGCGCGGCAAGGAGATCTCCGGCAACGCGCTCAGCCATGCCTACAGCGGCGCGGAGATCAACGAGATCGTGGCCACGCTGCAGCGCCTGCTGCGCGTGCGCGAGGTGGTGTACAAGGTCAACCAGCAGTACATCGCCAGCGCCGCGCAGGACGATCGCTACCGCACCGAGCCGCCGTTCCGGCTGCAGGGCAGCTACCGCAACATGAACAAGCTGGCGGAGAAGGTCTCGCCGGTGATGAACGAGGCCGAGTTGCAGCAGCTGATCTCCGACCACTACCTGGGCGAGGCGCAACTGCTGACCAGCGGCGCCGAGGAGAACCTGCTCAAGCTGGCCGAGTTGCGCGGCGCGATGGGCGCCGAGGAACAGGCGCGCTGGGACCAGATCAAGCGCGACTTCCTGCGCAACAAGGCGATGGGCGCCGACGAGGCCGATGTCGGCGGGCGCATGGTGGCGCAGCTGGCGGACATCGCAGGCGGCCTGCAGGGGCTGCGTGCCGAGCCGAGTCCGGAACCGGCACGCTGGGAGCAACTTCTTGCGCTGCTGCGGCAGGTGCTGGCCGAACGCGAGCGCGAAGCGCCGCCCGCCACGCCTGTGACCACGCCGGCCGCGCCTGCGCCGACGGAAGCATCGGTCACGCCCGCGCTGCAGCCCTTGCTGGACGCACTCGCGCGCTCGCACGAGGGCCAGGCGCAGGCCGGGCAGGCGCTGACCGCGCTGGCAGAGGCGCTGCGCGCGTCGTTGCGCGAGCCGTCCGCGCCGGAAGCGGAGCCGCGCGTGCGGCGGCCGCGCACGCTGGCCGAACGCCAGCTCGACGAAGCGCTGGCGCGGCATTTCTATGGCGACGCGGGCGCCGCGCGCAGCGACGATCCCGAACCCGGCCCGGCGTGAGCGCGCGCGCCGCTCCTGCGCTGCCCGAGCCGCCGGTGTCGCCGCCCGCGGCGAACGACGCGCAGGCCGCGTCCGGCTACGCGGCGCCGCTGCTCGAGGCGGTCGCACAGGCCCTGGCCGCGCGCGCCGCCGCGCCGGACGCCGGCGCGGCACTGGTGCAGGAGCTGGAGCGCATCCAGCACGCACTGCAGGCGCGCGATCCGCGGCGGATCCGCCGCGACAGCAGCCTGCTCGGCCGTCTGCTCGGCCGCGACCTGGAGCGCCAGGCCGAGGCCGAGACCCTGCAGGCGCAACTGGGCGTGGTCCTGCTGCGCGCCGATGCGCATGCCCAGGCGCTGCGGCACGCGGGCCAGGCATATGCCGAAAGCGCCGGCGTCGCCGAGGCCGGCGTGGCCGCGCTCGAGCGCTGGATCGCCGCGGCGCCGACGCCCGACCCGGCGTTGGCGCAGGCCTGGAACCAGCGACTCGACCACTTGCGCCGCCTCGCCGCCGCCTGGCGCCTGGAAGCGGCGCAATGGCGGTTGCTGCAACAGCAGGGCGAGGACCTGCTGCAACGCTACAGGAACATCCGCGACGTACTGCTGCCGGCCTGGCGCCAGGCCGCCGTCACGCCGCAGGCAGCGCAGGGCAGGGACCACGTGGCCCGCGCCGCACAGGCGCACCAACACATCCTGGCCGAACTGCAGGCCATGCGGGCTAGACTGCGCTGAGCCTGCGCCGCCGCCGCGAATCGCTATCGAAGGAGAACCATGATGACCCAGGAACACCCGCTGACGCCGCAGAGCCTGCCGCTGCAACCCGACGAAGCCGAGCTCAAGGCGCTCGGCCTGGTGCCGGACGATCGTGCGCAGATCGCGGCGCTGGCGCAGGGCCTGCGCGAACTCACGCCCGGCAGCCTGCACCTGTTCGGCACCGAGGTCGCCGCGCAGACCGCCGCGTTCTCCAGCCAGTTGCTGGACCAGGTCCGCAACCGCGACCTGGAGGCCAGCGGCGACAAGCTCGGCGAAGTGGTGCGGATCGCGCGCGCGCTCAAGCTCGACCAGCTCGGCGAGCGCTCGCGGGTGCCGCTGATCGGCGGCCTGATCGATCGCCTGCGCGCGTCCAAGGACGAACTGGTGCAGAAGTTCAGCGACACCAACCGGCAGATCGAACAACTGCTGCGCGACGTCGGCGCGCAGCAGGCCAACCTCGGCCAGCGCGTGGGCGAATTCGACCGCATGCACCAGATGGCGCAGGCCGAGCGCCGCGAACTGGGCCTGCACGTCGCTGCCGGCAAGCTGCGCCTGGCCGAACTGCAGCAACAGCACCTGGCGCTGGCGGGCCAGGACGATCCGCAGGCGCGCGGCCAGCGCGCCGAGATCGATACCGCCCTGCGCCTGCTCGACAAACGCGTCGGCGACCTGCAGGTGATGCAGCACGCGGCCGAGCAGGCGCTGCCGATGATCCGGCTGATCCAGGCCAACGCGCTGCAACTGATCGAGAAGTTCAACACCGTCCGCGACATCACCATTCCGTCGTGGAAGCGCCAGTTCGCCATCCAGCTGTCGCTGCACGAGCAGCAGAACGCGGTGGTGCTGTCCAACGCCATCGACGATGCCACCAACGACATCATGCGCCGCAACGCCGACCTGCTGCGGCAGGCCTCGGTGGACACGGCGCGTGCCAACCAACGCGCGGTGATCGACATGGACACGCTGCGCCACGTGCACGAGCAACTGATCGCCACGGTGGAGGAGGTGCGCGAGATCCACCGCGACGGCATGCAGCAGCGGCGCGCCGCCGAGGTCGAGCTGAGCCGGCTGCGCGACGACCTGCAGCGGCGCCTGGCCGCGCCGGCGCAGCCGGGCTGACGCGCGCGCCCGCCGATGGGCGCTCGACGCCCCACCCACCCATGTAGAGCGGCTTCAGCCGCGACAGACACCTCCACTCCCGCGCACGCCAGGCGTCGCGGCCAAGCGTCCTGTACAGCGCGGTTGCGCCGCGAATTGCCAGCGAACAGGCCAGGCAATACGCCTAACCGCGATCCTCCCGCAACTCGCCGGCCAACCACCCGGCCAACGCCTCCACCCGTGGATCCTGCTGCTCCCGCCGCGCGCACAGCGCCCACTGCCCGCCGGTGTCGACGAAGCCCCACGGCGCCAGCAGGCGGCCATTGGCCAGGTCGTCGGCGACCAGCGGCTGCGGCGCGATCGCCACGCCGATCCCGGCCAGCGCCGCCTCCAGCAGGTAGTACAGGTGTTCGAAGCCGGTGCCGTAGCGCAACTGCGCCGGCGCCAGGCCTTGCGCCTCGGCCCAGGCCGGCCAGGCCTGCGGGCGCGACACCGTATGCAGCAGCGGCAGTCCCTGCAGTGCCGCCGGCGCGGCCGCGGTCAGGGCCGGTGCCTGCGGCAGGGCCGGGCTGAGTACCGGGCCGATCCGCTCCGGCGCCAGCACGCGCACCTGCCAGTCCGCCGGCCACGGCGCCTGACCCAGCAGCAGCGCCGCATCCAGGCCGTCCAGGTCGGCGGCGAAGTCGCCCTCGTGCGCGGACAGGTGCAGGGTCAGCGCCGGCAGGTCGCGCTGCAGCGCCTGCAGCCGCGGAATCATCCAGCGGGCCAGGATGCTGCCGGGGCAGCCCAGCACCAGCGCGGCCGGGCGCGATGGGCGGCGCAACTCCGCCACCGCGTCCTGCAACTGCGCGAAGGCGCTGCCGGCGGCCTCGCACAGGCGCGTGCCGGCGGCGGTCGGGCGGATGCCGCGGCCGTCGCGCTGCAGCAGCGGCAGCCCCAGTTCCTGCTCCAGCAGCCGCACCTGACGGCTCACCGCGCCATGAGTGACATGCAGTTCCGCCGCCGCCGCGCCGACGCTGCGCAGCCGCGCGGCGGCCTCGAACGCACGCAGGGCGTTGAGCGAGGGCAGGCGGCGCGTGCTGGTCATGTGAGTTTTCCTGACGGATTGCGTCAGACTTTATCGGTTTTTCTGTGGGAACGTGTGCGCTAAAGTGCAGGCCTGTCCTGTTGCCCCCGGTTGCGCCATGTCCTCTGTCCCCGTCAGCGACTTCCACGCCTATCCCGACGCCGCCGGCCATTTCGGCCGCTACGGGGGCCGTTTCGTCGCCGAGACCCTGATCGGCCCGCTGCAGGAGTTGGCCGCGGCCTACGACGCCGCGCGCCAGGATCCGGCCTTCATCGCCGCCTACGACAAGGACCTGACCCACTACGTCGGCCGGCCCAGCCCGATCTATCACGCCGAGCGGCTCAGCCGCGAAGTGGGCGGCGCGCAGATCCTGCTCAAGCGCGAGGACCTGAACCACACCGGCGCGCACAAGATCAACAACACCATCGGCCAGGCGCTGCTGGCCAGCCGCATGGGCAAGACCCGCATCATCGCCGAGACCGGCGCCGGCCAGCACGGCGTGGCCAGCGCCACGGTGGCCGCGCGGCTGGGCCTGGAGTGCGTGGTGTACATGGGCGCCACCGACATCGAGCGGCAGAAGATCAACGTCTACCGGATGAAGCTGCTCGGCGCCACGGTGGTGCCGGTGCATTCCGGCTCGGCCACGCTCAAGGACGCGCTCAACGAGGCGATGCGCGATTGGGTGACCAACGTGCAGGACACCTTCTACATCATCGGCACCGTCGCCGGTCCCGATCCTTACCCGCGCATGGTGCGCGACTTCAACGCCATCGTCGGCCGCGAGGCGCGTGAGCAGATGCTGCGCGACTACGGCCGCCTGCCGGATGCGATCAGCGCCTGCGTCGGCGGCGGCAGCAACGCCATCGGCCTGTTCCATGCCTTCCTCAACGACGCTTCGGTGAAGATCTACGGCGCCGAGGCCGCCGGCGACGGCATCGGCAGCGGCCGCCACGCCGCCTCGATCGCCGCCGGCCGCCCCGGCGTGCTGCACGGCAACCGCACCTACGTGATCTGCGACGACGACGGGCAGATCGTCGAGACCCACTCCGTGTCCGCCGGCCTGGACTACCCGGGCGTGGGCCCGGAGCACGCGTTCCTGGCCGACAGCGGCCGCGCCATCTACCAGGGCATCACCGACGACGAAGCGCTCGCCGCGTTCCACCTGCTGGCGCATACCGAAGGCATCCTCGCCGCGCTGGAGTCGAGCCACGCCGTTGCGCAATCGATCAAGCTGGCGCGCGAACTGCCCAAGGACGCGCTGGTGCTGTGCAACCTGTCCGGCCGCGGCGACAAGGATGTGCACACCATCGCCGCGCGCGAGGGGCTGACGCTGTAACGCTTTACCCTTCTCCTTCGGGAGAAGGTGGCGCGGAGCGCCGGATGCGGGTACGGGCGCAGCCCAGTACTCAAATCCGCACCGCTTCGCCTCTTCCCCTCACCCCAACCCCTCTCCAACCCCTCTCCCGGCGGGAGAGGGGTGCATAGGTCCTCCATGAACCGCCTCGCCGATACCTTTGCCCGACTCGATACCCAAGGCCGCAAGGCCCTGATTCCCTTCCTCACCGCCGGCGATCCATCGCTGGAGGCGACCGTGCCGGCGATGCACGCGCTGGTCGAGGCCGGTGCCGACGTGATCGAACTGGGCGTGCCGTTCTCCGACCCGATGGCCGATGGCCCGACCATCCAGCGCAGCTCCGAGCGCGCGCTGGCGCGCGGCGCCGGCCTGCGCTACGTGCTGGAGACGGTCAGCGCGTTCCGCCGCGACGACGCCACCACGCCGGTGGTGTTGATGGGCTACCTCAACCCGGTGGAGATCCACGGCACCGCGCGCTTCGCCGAGGAGGCGGTGGCGGCCGGCGTGGACGGCGTACTGCTGGTCGACCTGCCGCCGGAGGAGTCGGCCGAGACCCTGACGGTCTTCGCCGACGCCGGCCTGGACCTGATCGTGCTGGCCTCGCCGACCACCAGCGACGCGCGCATCGACCTGTTGTGCGAGGCGGCGCGCGGCTATCTGTACTACGTCAGCTTCGCCGGCGTGACCGGCGCCGACCGGCTGGATACCCGCGCCGCCGGCGATCGCCTGCGCCAGTTGCGCGCGCGCTGCCCGGTGCCGGTGGTGGCCGGCTTCGGCATCAAGGACGCCGCCAGCGCCAAGGCCATGGCCGTCGATGCCGACGGCGTGGTGGTCGGCAGCGCGCTGGTGGCGGCGCTGGCCGAGGCCGGCAGCCCGCAGGCCGCACGCGAGGCGGCCATGGCGTTCCTGGTGCCGCTGCGGCAGGCGCTGGACGCGGGCTGAGGTACGCCTGGTGTGTTTGCGAACGCCCCGCCTTGCGCGGGCGTTCGCGTTCTGCCGCACTGCCGCAAATGCGGTGCGTGCGGAGCATGCGGTACATGCATCGTTGGTCGGACGGCACGCGCCGTTGCTGGCCCCCGCTTGCGTGTCGACGATGCGGGATGGCGGCGACGCTACCGCACGTCCCGCGTTGCGCGGCCGCAGCAGGCGTCCTGGCGGCGGCCGCGCCGCTACCGGCCGGCCCGGCCGCTCCATGCGCCACCGTCTGCAGGCCACCGGGGGACCGAGTTAGACTGTCGCCCCTCTGCGGCTCTCGCGGCCGCCCAATGGATCGTCACATCGCATGAGTTGGCTCAGCAAATTGATGCCTTCGGGCATCCGCACCGACAGCACGCCCAGCAAGAAGCGCAGCGTTCCCGAAGGCTTGTGGGAGAAATGTCCCAACTGCAGCGCCGTGCTGTACCGGCCGGAACTGGAGGAGAACCTGGAGGTGTGCCCGAAGTGCGGCCACCACATGGCGATCCGCGCGCGCGCGCGCCTGGCCGCGCTGTTCGACGCCGACACCGCGCCGACCGAGATCGGTGCGCGCCTGGGTCCGACCGACGCGCTCAAGTTCAAGGACCAGAAGAAGTACGGCGAGCGCATCAAGGCCTCGCAGAAGAGCACCGGCGAATACGACGCGCTGGTGGCGATGCAGGGCCTGCTCAAGGGCCAGCCGCTGGTCGCGGCTTCGTTCGATTTCGCCTTCATGGGCGGCTCGATGGGCTCGGTGGTCGGCGAGCGCTTCGCCCTGGCCGCGGAGACCGCGCTGAAGATCGGCGCACCGTTCGTGTGCTTCTCCGCCAGCGGCGGCGCGCGCATGCAGGAAGGCCTGTTTTCGCTGATGCAGATGGCCAAGACCTCGGCCGCGCTCGGCCGCCTGCGCGAGGCCGGCCTGCCGTACGTGTCGGTGCTGACCCATCCCACCACCGGCGGCGTGTCGGCCAGCTTCGCCATGCTCGGCGACATCAACATCGCCGAGCCGTACGCGCTGATCGGCTTCGCCGGCCCGCGCGTGATCGAGCAGACCGTGCGCGAGACCCTGCCGGAAGGCTTCCAGCGTTCGGAGTTCCTGCTCGAGCACGGCGCCATCGACCAGATCTGCGACCGCCGCGAACTGCGCGACCGCCTGTCCGAGCTGCTGGCGCTGATGATGCGGCAGCCGGCCCCGGCGAAGAGCGAGGCGGCATGAGGGCCGGGAATCGGGAATCGGGAATGGGGAATCGTGGTGTCGCGCGTGCGCCGCATCGCGCGGCAAGCCCATGCTTGTCGCGATCCCTGGACGTCTCCGGCTGTTCCCGATTCCCGATTCTCCATTCCCGATTCCCCAGCGCATGAGCCAACGCAAATACTTCGGCACCGACGGCATCCGCGGCCGGGTCGGGCAGGGGGCGATTTCCGCCGATTTCGTGATGCGCCTGGGCAATGCGCTGGGCCGCGTGCTGGTCGCCGGCGGCACCGCGCGGCCGACCGTGGTGATCGGCAAGGACACGCGCATCTCCGGCTACATGTTCGAGTCGGCGCTGGAGGCCGGGCTGGTCGCGGCAGGCGCCAACGTGCAGTTGCTCGGGCCGATGCCGACTCCGGCGGTGGCGTTCCTCACGCGCACTCTCGGTGCCGACGCCGGCATCGTCATCAGCGCCTCGCACAATCCGCACTACGACAACGGCATCAAGTTCTTCTCCGCCCACGGCGAGAAGCTCGACGACGCCACCGAGCAGGCGATCGAGGCCGCGCTGGACGCGCCGTTTGCCACCGTCGAGTCCGAGCGGCTGGGCAAGGCGATGCGTGCGCGCGAGGCGATCGGCCGCTACATCGAATTCTGCAAGGCCAGCGTGCCGCGCGGCTTCGACCTGCGCGGGCTGAAACTGGTGCTGGACTGCGCGCACGGCGCGACCTACCACATCGCGCCGCTGCTGTTCCGCGAACTGGGCGCGGAGGTGATCGCGATCGGCGCCGCGCCGGACGGGCTCAACATCAACGCCGGCGTCGGCTCGATGCACATCGACAACCTCGCCGCCAACGTGCGCGAGCATGGCGCGCACCTGGGCATTGCCTTCGACGGCGACGGCGACCGCGTGCTGATGGCCGACGACCAGGGCAATCCGGTCGACGGCGACGGTCTGCTGTACGTGCTGGCCTGCGGCTGGCAGGCCAGCGGCCGCCTGCACGGCCCGGTGGTCGGCACGCTGATGACCAACTATGGCCTGGAACGGGCGCTGGCCGCGTTGCAGGTGCCGTTCCTGCGCGCCAAGGTCGGCGACCGCTACGTGCACCAGGCGCTGGTCGAACAGGGCGGGGTGCTCGGCGGCGAGGCCTCCGGGCACATGCTGTGCCTGGACCGTGCCACCACCGGCGACGCCATCGTCAGCGCGCTGCAGGTGCTGGAAGTGCTCAAGCGCTCGCGGCAGACCCTGCGCCAGGCGCTGGCCGGGCTGCAGAAGGTGCCGCAGCAGACGATCAACGTGCGCCTGCAGCCGGGCGTGCGCCCGCTCGAGGCCGAGACCGTGAAGGCCGCGCTGGCCGCGGCGCAGGCGGCGGTGCAGGGGCGCGGGCGCGCCTTCCTGCGCGCCTCCGGCACCGAGCCGGTGGTGCGGGTCACGGTCGAGGCCGACGATGCCGCATTGATGCGGCAGACCCTCGACGCCCTGGCCGAGGCGGTCCGTGACGCGGCGTGAGTCGATCGCCATTGCCCTCTTCGTGATCGTCGCCAAGGCGGTCACGTTCTACCTGCTGTATCGCCTGCTGCGCTGAGCGCGGCGTTTGCTTCCTCTCACGAGATGACGGTTCCTGCCATGACTGCGCGCATTCCCACCCTCGACATCACCCGTTTCGACACCGACCGCGAGGCCTTCGTCGCCGAGCTGGGCGCGGCCTACCGCGAGTGGGGCTTCGCCGGCATCCGTAACCACGGCATCGCGCAGGCGCAGATCGACGCGGCCTACGACGTGTTCAAGGCGTTCTTCGCCCTGCCCGAGGAGACCAAGCGCACCTACCACCTGCCCGGCAGTGGCGGCGCGCGCGGCTACACCGCCTTCGGCGTGGAGACCGCCAAGGACTCCAAGCACTTCGACCTGAAGGAGTTCTGGCACATCGGTCGCGAGATCGCCGACGACTCCCCGTACCGCGCGGTGATGCCGCCGAACCTGTGGCCGAGCGAAGTGCCCGGCTTCCGCGCCCACGGCTACGGCCTGTACCAGGCGCTGGACCAGCTCGGCGCGCGCGTGCTGTCGGCGCTGGCCCTGCACATCGGCCTGCCCGAGCACTACTTCGTCGACAAGACCGATTCGGGCAACTCGATCCTGCGCCCGATCCACTACCCGCCGATCACCGCCGACGACATCCCCAACGTGCGCGCCGGCGCCCACGAGGACATCAACCTGATCACTTTGCTGGTCGGCGCCAGCGCCGCCGGCCTGGAAGTGAAGTCCAAGCAGGGCGAGTGGGTGCCGTTCACCTCCGACGCCGACACCATCGTGGTCAACATCGGCGACATGCTGCAGCGCCTGACCAACCACGTGTACCCCTCGACCACCCACCGCGTGGTCAACCCCCCGGGCGAGCAGGCGCGCCAGCCGCGCTACTCGGTACCGTTCTTCCTGCACCCGAACCCGGACTTCGTGATCGACGTGCTGCCGTCCTGCGTCAGCGCCGACAACCCCAGCCGCTATCCCGAGCCGATCACCGCGCAGGGGTATCTGGAAGAGAGGTTGCGCGAGATCAAGCTGAAGTGAGGCGGGGATTGGGGAGTCGGGATTGGGGATTGGCAAAAGCGGCATGCCCGCGATCTGTCACCCCGCGCAAAACCCCGCTTTTACGAATCCCCAATCCCTAATCCCCAATCCCTGGATTTCTGATCCGATGTGAGCCGCGCCCCATCATCCGCAGCAGCAGGGCATTGGGCAGTAGTGCCGTCAGGCCGAGCAGGGCGCGGTAGACCGCGCCGGGGACCACCCGGACCTTGCCGCGTTCGGCGCCGTCGATGCCGGCGCGGGCCACCGCGGCGGTTTGCAGCCAGAGCCAGCGCGGCAGGGCGTTCATCTGTTCGCGGGTGCCGGTGACGTCGTGGAACTCGGACCAGGTGAAGCCTGGGCATAACGCGCAGACGCCGACGCCGCGGTCGGCGTTCTCCAGCGCCAGCGATTCGCTGAAGCGCAGCATGAAGCTCTTCGCCGCCGCGTACAGGGTATGGCCGTCCGCGCCCGGCACCAGGGCGGCGAACGAGGCGACATTGAGGATGCGGCCGTGGCCGCTGGCGCGCAGCGCCGGCAGCAGCCGCCAGGTCAGTTCGCACACGGCGCCGACCATCACCTGCAGGAATGCCGCGTGCACCGCCCAGTCCTGGGCGATGTAGCGGCCGGGCACGCCGTAACCGGCGTTGTTGACCAGGATCCGCACCGCCAGACCGCGCCGTTCGATCTCGGCCACCAGTGCGGCTGGCGCGGCCGGATCGGCCAGGTCCGCGACCAGTACCTCCACCGGCACCTGCGGCCGCAGTTCGGCGGCCAGCGCCTGCAACTGCGCCTCGCGGCGCGCGGTCAGGATCAGCGGCACGCCGCGGCGGGCGTATTCGCGGGCGATCTCGCGGCCGATGCCGCTGGAGGCGCCGGTGATCAGGGCGTAGCCGGGAAGCTGGGTCATGACGGTCTCTGGGTGTGGAGCGGGCGGCGTGGCGCAGGGCGGGGCAGGGGCGATGCCTGCCCTTGGCGGCGCATCGGCTATCCTCTCGGCACTTTTTCGCCGGAGATGCGCCGATGCGACGCAAGATCGTAGCCGGAAACTGGAAATTGCATGGCACCCGCCACTTCGCCGCCGACCTGGTGCGGGAGATCGTCACCGGGCTGCACGAGGCCGAGCACGACGTGGAGGTGGTGATCCTGCCGCCGCTGCCCTACCTGGGCGACCTGATCGAGCATTTCGAGGGCCGGCTGCTGCGCTTCGGCGCGCAGGACGTCAGCAGCAACGAGAAGGGCGCCTACACCGGCGAGGTGTCGGCGGCGATGCTGGTGGACGTGGGCGCCGACTATGGCCTGGTCGGGCATTCGGAGCGGCGCCAGTACCACCAGGAGAGCAGCGAGCTGGTCGCGCGCAAGTTCGCCGCCGCCCTGCACGCCGGGCTGGTCCCGATCCTGTGCGTGGGCGAGACCCTGGAGCAGCGCGAGGCCGGGCGCACCGAGGCGGTCATCGCCGCGCAGCTGGCGCCGGTGCTGGACCTGGTCGGCGCCGACGGCTTCGCCCGCGCGGTGGTGGCCTACGAGCCGGTCTGGGCGATCGGCACCGGCCGCACCGCCAGCCCGGCGCAGGCGCAGGCGGTGCACGCGTTCATCCGTGGCGAAGTGGCGGCGCGCGATGCTAGAATCGCGGATTCGTTGCCGATCCTGTATGGCGGCAGCGTCAAGCCCGACAACGCCGCCGAGCTGTTCGCGCAGCCGGATGTCGATGGCGGGCTGGTGGGCGGCGCCTCGCTGGTCGCCGCGGAATTCCTGGCCATCGTGCGAGCGGCGGCCACCTGTTGAGCGAACGGCCGCCGCTGGCGGCCGTTCGTCCCCCAAGTCGTACTGTCCGGACGGATTTCGAAATGCTGATGGTCATCCTCAATGTGGTCTACGTGCTGGTGGCGATCGCGATGATCGCGCTGATCCTGATGCA
This sequence comes from Xanthomonas sp. LF02-5, assembly GCF_034105325.1. Lineage (NCBI taxonomy): Bacteria > Pseudomonadati > Pseudomonadota > Gammaproteobacteria > Lysobacterales > Lysobacteraceae > Xanthomonas > Xanthomonas sp. LF02-5. Next base: position 1,080,171 of record NZ_JAXGGF010000001.1, read on the forward strand.
ACGCGGCGCCGGTGCGGCGGCGGGTTCCGGGTTCGGCGCCGGCGCGTCCGGCACCGTGTTCGGATCGCGCGGCGCGTCCAACTTCCTGTCCAAGTCGACCAAGTGGCTGGCGGTGGTGTTCTTCGCCATCAGCCTGTTCATGGCCTGGTACGCCGGCCACAGCGCGCGTCCGGCCGACGCCAATCTGGGCGTGATGTCGCAGTCGGCCACCCCGGCGCCGGCTGCGCCGGCCGGCGAACTGCAGGTCCCGCAGGCGCCGTCGGCCGCCGCCGCGGCGCCGGCTGCCCCCGCCGCCCAGCAGGCGCCGGAAAAAGCGCAAGAAAAGTCGCCTGCCCCGTCGCAGAAAGACTGAAGGCGGTTACAATATGCTGCGCGGCGGGATTGCCGCGCAGGTTTTACGCAAGCCCAGGTGGCGGAATTGGTAGACGCACTACCTTGAGGTGGTAGCGACTTAGGTCGTAGGGGTTCGAGTCCCCTCTTGGGCACCATTGTTTGGCTACGGTTTCTGCGCGAAGGCATCACGCCCTCGCCCGGAGAATCGTCTATCCCATGCCTGCGCGGCACGCGTGCGGGCACAGGCAAGAGAGAATCGCGAGTGCTGGCCGAATATTTGCCGACCCTGCTGTTTCTGATCGTGGCCACCGGTATCGGCGTCGCGCTGATGCTGGTGGGGCGGTTCCTCGGTCCCCGGCGTCCCGACCTGAAGAAGCTCTCGCCGTACGAGTGCGGCTTCGAGGCCTTCGAGGACGCGCGCATGAAGTTCGATGTGCGCTACTACCTGATCGCCATCCAGTTCATCGTCTTCGATCTGGAAATCATCTTCATCGTGCCGTGGACGCAGGTGTTCATGGACCTGGGCGCTCGCTCCCTGGTCACCATGGGCCTGTTCGTCGGCATGCTGTTCCTCGGTTTTGTTTACGTGTGGAAGAAGGGAGCGCTGGAATGGGAGTGATTCAGACCCTGGATCGCCTGATGACCAACCCGATCCCGGAAGGGCGGGTGGACGACATCCTGCGTCCCGAAGGCGAAAACCCGCTGTTGGAAAAGGGCTACGTCACCACCAGCGTCGATGCGCTGCTGAACTGGGCGCGCACCGGCTCGATGTGGCCGATGACCTTCGGCCTGGCCTGCTGCGCGGTCGAGATGATGCACGCCGGCGCCGCGCGCCTGGACCTGGACCGCTACGGCGTGGTGTTCCGCCCGTCGCCGCGCCAGTCCGACGTGATGATCGTCGCCGGCACCCTGGTCAACAAGATGGCCCCGGCGCTGCGCAAGGTCTACGACCAGATGCCGGACCCGAAGTGGGTCATCTCGATGGGCAGCTGCGCCAACGGCGGCGGCTACTACCATTACTCGTATTCGGTGGTACGCGGCTGCGACCGCATCGTGCCGGTGGACGTCTACGTCCCCGGTTGCCCGCCGACCGCCGAGGCCCTGGTCTACGGCATCCTGCAGTTGCAGAAGAAGATCTGGCGAACCCAGACCATCGCGCGCTGATTCCTCTTTCCTCGAGAGCACGCCAAGCCCCCATGGCAGAGCAAGCATCTTCCTTTAGCGACCGACTCGGCGCCCGTTTCCCCGGCAGCCAGGTCTTCGTGGCCCTTCCGCGCGGCGAAGTCACCCTGGAAGTGCCGGCCGACGCCTGGCACGCCACCTGCCTGGCGCTGCGCGACGAGTTCGGTTTCGAACAGCTGTCCGACCTGTGCGGCGTCGATTACCTCGGCTACGGCAGCGACGAGTGGGATACCTCCGACGTGTCCTCGCACGGCTTCAGCCGCGGCGTCGAAGGCAAGGCCGTGGGCCGTTTCGCCTGGGGTGAGTTCCCCAGCGGTGAGGCTGCCGGCGGCGCCCAGCCGTTGCCGGTCCCACAGCAGCGTTTCGCGGTGCTGGCGCAGCTGATTTCCTACCGCCACAACCAGCGTCTGCGCGTGCGTTGCTACGCGCCGAACGAAGACCTGCCGGTGGTGGCCTCGGTCACCGACATCTGGCCGGGCGCGAACTGGTTCGAGCGCGAGGCGTTCGACCTGTTCGGCGTGGTCTTCGCCGGGCACCCGGACCTGCGCCGCATCCTCACCGACTACGGCTTCGTCGGCCATCCGTTCCGCAAGGATTTCCCGCTGATCGGCAACGTCGAAGTGCGCTACGACGAAGAGAAGCAGCGCGTGATCTACGAGCCGGTGACCTCGGTGGAGCCGCGCGTGGGCGTGCCGCGCGTGATCCGCGACGATGCGCGCTACCAGACCGCGGCGGGCGAAGCACAGAAGGAGTCCGCCAAGTGAGCGAGTACCACCAGGCGCACGACGGGTTCGCCAGCAATCCTGCCGAAGCCAAGCAGGAAATCCGCAACTACACGATGAACTTCGGCCCGCAGCATCCGGCCGCGCACGGCGTGCTGCGCCTGATCCTGGAAATGGACGGCGAGACCGTGGTCCGCGCCGATCCGCACATCGGCCTGCTGCACCGTGGCACCGAGAAGCTGGCCGAGTCCAAGCCGTTCAACCAGTCGATCGGCTACATGGATCGCCTGGACTACGTGTCGATGATGTGCAACGAGCACGCCTACGTGCGCGCGATCGAGACCCTGATGGGGATCGAGGCGCCGGAGCGCGCGCAGTACATCCGCACCATGTTCGACGAGATCACCCGCATCCTGAACCACCTGATGTGGGTCGGCTCCAACGGCCTGGATCTGGGCGCGATGGCGGTGATGCTGTACGCGTTCCGCGAGCGCGAAGAGCTGATGGACGTCTACGAGGCGGTGTCGGGCGCGCGCATGCACGCGACCTACTACCGCCCGGGCGGCGTCTATCGCGACCTGCCGGACCGTATGCCCAAGTACCAGGAATCGCGCTGGCACAAGGGCAATGCGCTGAAGCGGCTCAACGCCGCGCGCGAAGGCTCGATGCTGGACTTCCTGGAGGAGTTCACCAACACCTTCCCGGCGCGCGTGGACGAGTACGAGACCCTGCTCACCGACAACCGCATCTGGAAGCAGCGCACCGTCGGCATCGGCGTGGTCACCCCGGAGCAGGCCTACGCCTGGGGCATGACCGGCGCCATGCTGCGCGGCTCGGGCATCGCCTGGGACCTGCGCAAGAAGCAGCCGTACGCCAAGTACGACAGCGTCGATTTCGACATTCCGCTCGGCACCAACGGCGACTGCTACGACCGCTACCTGGTCCGCGTGGCCGAGATGCGCGAGTCCAACCGCATCATCAAGCAGTGCGTGCAGTGGCTGAAGGCCAACCCGGGCCCGGTCATGGTCGAGAACTTCAAGGTGGCGCCGCCCAAGCGCGCCGAGATGAAGGACGACATGGAAGCGCTGATCCATCACTTCAAGCTGTTCAGTGAAGGCTACTGCGTGCCGGCCGGCGAGACCTACTGCGCGGTCGAGGCGCCGAAGGGCGAGTTCGGCTGCTACCTGATGTCCGACGGCGCCAACAAGCCGTTCCGCGTGCACCTGCGCGCGCCGGGCTTCGCCCATCTGTCGTCGATGGACGCGATCGTGCGCGGCCACATGCTGGCCGACGTGGTGGCGATGATTGGTACCTATGATCTGGTGTTTGGTGAGGTCGACCGATGAAGGCGACAGGTAATTTCGAAGCGGCGCGCGACGTCGATCCGATGGTGGTGCTGAGCGACAAGACGCGCGCGCACATCGATCACTGGCTGAGCAAGTTCCCGCCGGACCGCAAGCGTTCGGCGGTGCTGCAGGGCCTGCACGCGGCGCAGGAGCAGAACCAGGGCTGGCTGACCGACGAACTGATCGCCGGCGTGGCCAAGTATCTGGAACTGCCGCCGGTGTGGGCCTACGAGGTCGCCAGCTTCTACTCGATGTTCGAGACCGAGAAGGTCGGCCGCAACAACGTCGCGTTCTGCACCAACATCAGCTGCTGGCTCAACGGCGCCGAGGACCTGGTCGCTCACGCCGAGAAGAAGCTCGGCTGCAAGCTGGGCCAGTCCACCGCCGACGGCCGCGTCTACCTCAAGCGCGAGGAAGAGTGCCTGGCCGGTTGCGCCGGCGCGCCGATGATGGTCATCAACGGCCACTACCATGAGCATCTGACCAAGGACAAGGTCGACGAATTGCTGGACGGGTTGGAGTAACGGCAATGGCACAGCATCCCCACGCCCCCACCGGTCCGGTCGGCCCCGCGCCGCAGCCGCACCAGGTGGTGTACACCACGCTGCACTACGACACCCCGTGGTCCTACGAGAGCTACCTGAAGACCGGTGGCTACGCCGCGCTGCGCAAGATCCTCGAAGAGAAGATCCCGCCGGAGCAGGTGATCGAGATGGTCAAGCAGTCGAACCTGCGCGGCCGTGGCGGCGCCGGCTTCCCGACCGGTCTGAAGTGGTCGTTCATGCCCAAGGGCGCGCCGCAGAAGTACATCCTGTGCAACTCGGACGAGTCCGAGCCGGGCACCTGCAAGGACCGCGACATCCTGCGCTACAACCCGCATTCGGTGGTGGAGGGCATGGCCATCGCCTGCTACGCCACCGGCTCCACCGTGGGCTACAACTACCTGCGCGGCGAGTTCCACCACGAGCCCTTCGAGCATTTCGAGCAGGCCCTGGCCGACGCCTACGCCAATGGCTGGCTGGGCAAGGACATCCTCGGCAGCGGCATCGACATCGACATCTACGGCGCCCTCGGTGCCGGCGCCTACATCTGCGGCGAAGAGACCGCGCTGATGGAGTCGCTGGAAGGCAAGAAGGGCCAGCCGCGCTACAAGCCGCCGTTCCCGGCCAACTTCGGCCTGTACGGCAAGCCGTCGACGATCAACAACACCGAGACCTACGCGTCGGTGCCGGCGATCATCCGCAACGGCCCGGAGTGGTTCCTGGGGCTGAGCAAGACCAAGAACGGCGGCCCGAAGATCTTCTCGGTGTCCGGCTGCGTGCAGAAGGGCGGCAACTTCGAAGTGCCGCTGGGCACCACCTTCGACGAACTGCTGGAAATGGCCGGCGGGCTGAAGCCGGGCCGCACCCTCAAGGGCGCGATCCCGGGCGGCGTGTCGATGCCGGTGCTGAAGGCCGAGCAGCTCAAAGACCTGCAGATGGACTACGACACCCTGCGCGCGCTGGGCACCGGCCTGGGCTCGGGCGCGATCGTGGTGCTCGACGACAGCGTGTGCTGCGTGAAGTTCGCCTGCCGCATCTCGCAGTTCTTCCACAAGGAGTCCTGCGGCCAGTGCACCCCGTGCCGCGAAGGTACCGGCTGGATGCATCGCGTGCTGGAGCGCATCGTCGCCGGCAAGGCCACGATGGAAGACCTGCACCAGCTGCGCACCGTCGCCGGGCAGATCGAAGGCCACACCATCTGCGCCTTCGGCGAAGCGGCGGCCTGGCCGATCCAGGGCTTCCTGCGCCAGTTCTGGGACGAATTCGAGTACTACATCGTCAACGGTCATTCGATGGTTGACGGCAAGAAGCTGGAGGCAGCCGCCGCATGAGCGCGCAACCCAACAATCCCGGCGCGACCCCCGCGGTCGTGCCGGAAGGCCATGTGACCGTCGAGATCGACGGCCAGTCGCTGGTCGTGCCCAAGGGCTCGATGATCATCCAGGCCGCCGACAAGGCCGGCATCCCGATCCCGCGCTTCTGCTACCACGAGAAGCTGCCGATCGCGGCCAACTGCCGCATGTGCCTGGTCGATGTCGAAAAGTCGCCCAAGCCGTCGCCGGCCTGCGCCACGCCGGTCATGGACGGCATGAAGGTGCAGACGCGCAGCGACAAGGCGCTGAAGTACCAGCGCAGCGTCATGGAATTCCTGCTGATCAACCATCCGCTGGACTGCCCGATCTGCGATCAGGGCGGCGAGTGCGAACTGCAGGACGTGTCGCTGGGCTACGGCCGTTCGGTCAGCCGCTTCAACGAGCGCAAGCGCGTGGTGCCGGACGAGGACATCGGGCCGCTGGTCGCCACCGAGATGACCCGCTGCATCCAGTGCACCCGCTGCGTGCGCTTCACCGCGGACATCGCCGGCACCTACGAGCTGGGCGGCATGTACCGCGGCGAGAACCTGCAGATCGGCACCTACGACGGCAAGCCGCTGACCACCGAGCTGTCCGGCAACGTGGTCGACGTGTGCCCGGTCGGCGCGCTGACCAACAAGGTGTTCCAGTTCCGCGCGCGGCCCTGGGAACTGGTGGCGCGCGAGTCGCTGGGCTACCACGACGCGATGGGCTCCAACCTGTTCCTGCACGTGCGCCGCGGCGAAGTGCTGCGCACCGTGCCGCGCGACAACGAAGCGGTCAACGAGTGCTGGCTGTCCGACCGCGACCGCTACTCGCACCAGGGCCTGTACGCCGAGGACCGCGCGCTGCGGCCGATGCGCAAGGTCGACGGGCAGTGGCGCGAGGTGTCGTGGGCCGAAGGGCTGTCCGCCGCGAGCGAGATCCTCAAGGCCAACCGCGGCGACGCGCTGGGCGTGCTCGCGCATCCGTCCACCTCCAACGAGGAGGGCGCGCTGCTGGCGCGCCTGGCCGACGGTCTGGACAGCGGCAACCTCGATCACCGCGTGTACAACCGCGACTTCTCCGATGCCGCGCTGGCCGAACCGTTCGCGCTGCCGCTGGCGGAGATCGAGCAGGCCGACGTGGTGGTGATCCTGGGCAGCAACCTGCGCCATGAACTGCCGCTGCTGCATGCACGCCTGCGCAAGGCGCGGATGCAGCACCAGACCAAGGTGTACTCGATCAACCCGGTCGATTTCGACGTGGCCTTCGACCAGGCCGGCCGCCAGATCGTGGCGCCGTCGAAGTTCGCCGAGGCGCTGGCCGACGCCGCGCTGCGCGAGGCGGTGCAGGGCGCCGGCCGTGCGGTGCTGATCGTCGGCGCGCTGGCCGAGAACCATCCGCAGGCCGCCGCCCTGCGTGCCGCCGCGCGCGACTTCGCCGCCGCCACCGGCGCGGCGCTGTGCCGCATCCCGCAGGGCGCCAACGCGCTGGGCCTGTCGCGCTACGGCGTGCTGCCGCGCGGTCGCAACGTCGCCGCGATGCTGGCCGAGCCGCGCAGCGCCTACGTGCTGTACGGCCTGGAGCCGGGCCTGGACTTCGCCGACGCCGCCGCCGCGCGCAGCGCGCTGGCCGGCGCCAAGGTGGTGGCGTTCAGCCACTTCGCCTGCGCCTCCACCCGCGACGTGGCCGATGTGATCCTGCCGATCGGCGCGCTGCCGGAAATCGAGGCGACGCTGACCAACCTCAACGGCAGCGACCAGCGCACCCGCGCCGGCGGCAAGCTGCCGGGCGAGGCCCGCGAGGGCTGGCGCGTGCTGCGCGCGCTCGGCGGCGAGCTGGGCCTGCCTGGCTTCGAGTTCATCGACCTGGCCGGGCTGCGCGACGGCCTGCAGCCGCGCGAGGTCGCCGCGGCGAGCTCGGCGCAGCCGGCACGCCAGGACGAGGGCCTGGAACTGGCCGCCAGTCCGGCGATCTACCGCACCGATGCGGTGGTGCGCCGCGCGCAGGCGCTGCAGCAGCATCCGCTGAACCGCGCGCCGGGCATTGTGCTGCATCCGGACGAGGCGGCGCGCCTGGGCCTGAGCGACGGGCAGATGGTCAAGGTCGGCACCGCGGCGGGTAGCGCCACGTTGCCGCTGGCGACGGACAAGCGGGTCGCGCCGGGCGCGGCCTGGATCGAAACGGGCCACGGCGCGACCGCGCCGCTGGGCGCCGGTCGGGTGACGGTGGTGGCTGCATGAACGAGATGCTGTTGAACGTGGTCGATCCGCTGCACCAGTGGTTCCTCGGCCTGGGCGCCCTCGGCGTGGTCCTGTGGATCGTGCTGAAGATCCTGCTGATCGCCATGCCGGTGATCATCGCGGTGGCGTTCTACGTGGTCTGGGAGCGCAAGCTGATCGGCTGGATGCATGTGCGCCACGGGCCGATGTACGTGGGCATGGGCATCTTCCAGGCCTTCGCCGACGTCTTCAAACTGCTGTTCAAGGAAATCATCCAGCCCAGCAGCTCGCACAAGGCGATGTTCGTGATCGCCCCGCTGATCACCCTGGCGCCGGCCTTCGCCGCCTGGGCGGTGGTGCCGTTCGACGCCAAGCTGGTGCTGTCCAACGCCAACGCCGGCCTGCTGTACCTGCTGGCGATGACCTCGCTGGGCGTGTACGGCATCATCCTGGCCGGCTGGGCGTCCAACTCCAAGTACGCCTTCCTGGGCGCGATGCGCTCGGCGGCGCAGGTGGTCAGCTACGAGATCGCGATGGGCTTCGCCCTGGTCGGCGTGATGATCGCGGCCGGCAGCCTGAACCTGAGCACGATCGTGCAGGCGCAGGCCGGCAGCTCCGGGTTCTTCGACTGGTTCCTGATCCCGCTGTTCCCGCTGTTCATCGTGTACTGGGTGTCCGGCGTGGCCGAGACCAACCGCGCGCCGTTCGACGTGGTCGAAGGCGAGTCGGAAATCGTCGCCGGCCACATGGTCGAGTATTCGGGCGGTGCGTTCGCGCTGTTCTTCCTGGCCGAATACGCCAACATGATCCTGGTCAGCTTCCTGGTCTCGATCTTCTTCCTGGGCGGCTGGCTGAGCCCGATCCAGGGCTGGGTCACCGCGGACATCTCGCCGTGGGTCAACTGGATCTGGACCGGCGGCTGGCCGTGGCTGCTGATGAAGGTGCTGTTCTTCGCCAGCGCGTACATCTGGTTCCGCGCCAGCTTCCCGCGCTACCGCTACGACCAGATCATGCGCCTGGGCTGGAAGGTGTTCATCCCGCTGACGATCGTGTGGATCGCGGTGACGGCATTGATGGTGTTCTACGGCGTGATCCAGAAGGGCGTGTAAGCGATGAATAAAATCACCCATTACTTCAAGAGCCTGCTGCTGCTCGAGCTGCTCGGCGGCCTGTGGCTGACCTTGAAGTACACGTTCCGTCCCAAGTACACCGTGCTGTACCCGATGGAGAAGTTCCCGCAGTCGCCGCGCTTCCGCGGTCTGCACGCGCTGCGCCGCTATCCCAACGGCGAAGAGCGCTGCATCGCCTGCAAGCTGTGCGAGGCGGTGTGCCCGGCGCTGGCGATCACCATCGACTCGACCAAGCGCGAGGACGGCACCCGCCGCACCACCCGCTACGACATCGACCTGTTCAAGTGCATCTACTGCGGCTTCTGCGAGGAAAGCTGCCCGGTGGATTCGATCGTGGAGACCCAGGTGCTGGAGTACCACTTCGAAAAGCGCGGCGAGAACATCGTCACCAAGCCGCAGTTGCTGGCGATCGGAGACCGGCTCGAGGCCGAGATCGCCGAGCGCCGCGCTGCCGACGCTCCCTTCCGCTGAGGTTCCGAAATGGATTGGGTCAATATCGCTTTCTGGATCTTCGCCACCATCGCCGCGGTCGCCGCCGGCGCGGTGATCAGCGTGCGCAACCCCGTGTACGCGGTGCTGTGCCTGATCCTGACGTTCTTTTCCATCGCCTGCGTGTGGCTGCTGGTGGGCGCCGAGTTCCTCGGCGTGACCCTGGTGCTGGTCTACGTCGGCGCGGTGATGGTGCTGTTCCTGTTCGTGGTGATGATGCTGGACATCGACACCGCCCGCATGCGCGAAGGCTGGGTGCGCTACCTGCCGGTGGGCCTGGTGGTGGCAGTGGCGATGCTGGTGCAGATGGTCACCCTGATCGGCGTGAAGGCGCGCAGCGCGGCGCCGTTCCCGGCCGACAACGCCGCGGCGCAGGCCGCCGACACCTCCAACATCACCTGGCTGGCCAAGACCCTGTTCACCCAGTTCCTGCTGCCGTTCGAGTTCGCCGCGATCATCCTGACCGTGGCGGTCGTGGCCGCCGTGATGCTGACCCTGCGCAAGCGCACCGGCATCAAGACCCAGAACCCGGGCGACCAGTCGCGGGTCAAGGCCGGCGACCGTCTGCGCATGGTCAAGATGGCCGCCGAAAAGCCCACGCTCCACACTCCGCCGGCATCGCAGGAGGGCCAGCCATGATCTCCCTAGGCCATCTGCTGGCGCTCGGCGCGGTGCTGTTCTGCATCGCCCTGGCCGGCATCTTCCTCAACCGCAAGAACGTCATCGTGCTGCTGATGTCGATCGAGCTGATGCTGCTGTCGGTCAACATCAACTTCGTCGCCTTCTCGCGCGAGCTCGGCGACGCCGCCGGCCAGTTGTTCGTGTTCTTCATCCTGACCGTGGCCGCGGCCGAAGCCGCCATCGGCCTCGCGATCCTGGTGACGCTGTTCCGTACCCGCCACACGATCAACGTGGCCGAAGTCGATTCGCTGAAGGGCTGACCTGCAGATGGAAATTACGCTCTCTAAGAGTCTGCTGATCGCGGTGGTGCTGGCCCCGCTGGTCGGCAGCATCATCGCCGGCCTGTTCGGCCGTCAGGTCGGCCGCAAGGGCGCGCAGTTCGCCACCATCCTCGGCGTCGCGGTCAGCTGCGCGCTGTCGTGCTGGACCCTGTACCAGTTGGTGGGGCAGGGCGCCTCGCCGTTCAACCAGAACCTCTACACCTTCTTCGAGGTCGGCCACTATTCGGCCCACGTCGGCTTCATGGTCGACCGCCTGACCGCGATGATGATGGTGGTGGTGACCTTCGTGTCGCTGCTGGTGCACATCTACACCATCGGCTACATGGCCGACGATCCGGGCTACCAGCGCTTCTTCAGCTACATCTCGCTGTTCACCTTCTCGATGCTGAGCCTGGTGATGAGCAACAACTTCCTGCAGCTGTTCTTCGGCTGGGAAGCGGTGGGCCTGGTGTCGTACCTGCTGATCGGCTTCTGGTTCAAGCGCCCGACCGCGGTGTTCGCCAACATGAAGGCGTTCCTGGTCAACCGCGTCGGCGACTTCGGTTTCATCCTCGGCATCGCCGGCGTGCTGCTGTGGTTCGGCACGCTGGACTACGCCAGCGTGTTCGCCAACGCCACCGCGGTGCTGGGCAGCGATGCCGCCGGCGGTCTGGCCCAGGTGCAGCTGTTCCAGGGTCATGCCTGGAACGTCTCCACCATCATCTGCGTGTGCCTGTTCATCGGCGCCATGGGCAAGTCGGCGCAGGTGCCGCTGCACGTGTGGCTGCCGGACTCGATGGAAGGCCCGACCCCGATCTCGGCACTGATCCACGCCGCGACCATGGTCACCGCCGGCATCTTCATGGTGGCGCGCATGTCGCCGTTGTTCGAACTGTCGCAGACCGCGCTGAACTTCGTGCTGGTCGTCGGCGCCACCACCGCGTTCTTCACCGGCCTGATCGGCATCGTGCAGAACGACATCAAGCGCGTGGTCGCCTACTCGACGCTGTCGCAGCTGGGCTACATGACCGTGGCGCTGGGCGTGTCGGCGTACTCGGCCGCGGTGTTCCACCTGATGACCCACGCCTTCTTCAAGGCGCTGCTGTTCCTGGCGGCCGGCTCGGTGATCATCGGCATGCACCACGAGCAGGACATGCGCAAGATGGGCGGCCTGCGCAAGTACATGCCGATCACCTACTGGACCAGCGTCATCGGTACCCTGGCGCTGGTCGGCACCCCGTTCTTCGCCGGCTTCTACTCCAAGGACACCATCATCGAGGCGGCGCAGCACCACGCGCACACCTCGCATGGCTGGATCGCGACCTACGGCTACTGGGCCGTGCTCGGCGGCGTGCTGATCACCAGCTTCTACAGCTTCCGCCTGCTGTTCCTGACCTTCCACGGCCAGGAGCGCTTCCGCGATGCGCATGCGCACCACGATGCGCATCATGACGACGCCCACGGTGCGCATGCCCACGACGATCACGGCCACGGCCACCACGGCGCGCACGAACCGCACGAGTCGCCGTGGGTGGTGACGGTGCCGCTGATCCTGCTGGCGATCCCGTCGATTGCGATCGGCTTCTTCACCATCGGCCCGATGCTGTTCGGCACCGACTGGGCTGGGCACCATGCCGCGGCGGCGATCAAGGGCCAGGCGGTCAGCTTCTTCACCGGCATCGTCGACTTCTACGATCCGGCGCGCGACACCGTCGGCGCGCTGGCCGAGGAGTTCCACGGCCCGGTCGCGTTCGCCCTGCACGGCCTGACCCAGCCGCCGTTCTTCCTGACCCTGGCCGGCTTCGCCCTGGCCTGGATCCTGTACCTGTGGAAGCCGGAACTGGCGGCGAAGGCGCGCAAGACCTTCTCGGTGCCGGTGTGGATCCTCGAGAACAAGTACGGTTTCGACAAGCTCTGGATCGGCGGTTTCGCCGGTGGCGGCGTGCGCCTGGGCAAGGTGTCGCGCGCGGTGGATACGCATGTCGTGGACGGCGTCATGGTCAACGGCACCGCACGCGTGATCGACCTGGCGGCCAATCTGCTGCGTCGCACGCAATCCGGTTTCCTCTATCACTACGCCTTCGCGATGATCGTCGGTCTCATTGCCCTGCTGGGCGTGCTGATGCATTTCTGGCGTTGACCTGTACGGAATAAGAACACGTGTCGAACTGGCCTCTACTCTCCATCCTGATCTGGCTGCCGATCATCGGCGGCGCCCTGGTGCTCGCCCTGCGTGATGCGCGTGCGGCGCGCTGGGCGTCGCTGCTGGTGGCGTTGCTGACCTTCGCGCTCAGCGTGCCGCTGCTCACCGGTTTCGACTACGCCAGCGACGCGCTGCAGTTCGTCGAGACCCATGCCTGGATCCCGGCATACGACATCGGCTACAACCTCGGCGCCGACGGCATCGCGGTGGCGCTGATCGTGCTGACCACGCTGGTCACGGTGCTGGCGCTGATCGGCGCGTGGACCTCGATCGACAAGCGCGTCAACCAGTACGTGGCCGCGTTCCTGATCCTGGAAGGCGTCACCGTCGGCATCTTCTCCGCCACCGACGCGATGCTGTTCTACGTGTTCTTCGAGGCGATGCTGATCCCGATGTTCCTGATCATCGGCATCTGGGGCGGCCCGCGCCGCATCTATGCCGCGGTCAAGTTCTTCCTGTACACCTTCCTCGGCTCGGTGCTGATGCTGGTCGGGTTGATCTACCTGTACCTGAAGGGCGGCAGCTTCCAGCTCGCCGACCTCTACCAGCTGTCGCTGACCTCGAAGGAGCAGACCTGGCTGTTCTTCGCCTTCCTGATCGCCTTCGCGGTCAAGGTGCCGATGTTCCCGGTGCACACCTGGCTGCCGGACGCGCACGTGGAAGCGCCGACCGCCGGTTCGGTGATCCTGGCGGCGATCGCGCTGAAGATCGGCGGTTACGGCTTCCTGCGCTTCAACCTGCCGATCCTGCCCGACGCCAGCAACGAGTGGGCGTGGCTGGTGATCGCGCTGTCGCTGATCGCGGTGATCTACGTCGGCCTGGTCGCCCTGGTCCAGGACGACATGAAGAAGCTGATCGCCTACTCGTCGATCGCGCACATGGGCTTCGTCACCCTCGGCACCTTCGCCGCCTTCGCCCTGGTCGGCTTCGGCAGCACCGATGCGGCCCGGTTGGGCCTGCAGGGCGCGATGGTGCAGATGATCTCGCACGGCTTCGTGTCCGGCGCGATGTTCTCCTGCGTCGGCGTGCTGTACGACCGCATGCACACCCGCCGCATCGCCGACTACGGCGGCGTGGTCAACGTGATGCCGTGGTTCGCGACCTTCGCGATGCTGTTCTTCATGGCCAATGCGGGCCTGCCGGGCACCAGCGGCTTCGTCGGCGAGTTCATGGTCATCATGGCCAGCTTCCAGGCGCACCCGCTGCTGGCCTTCGGCGCGGCGACCACCCTGGTGATCACCGCCGCCTACACCCTGTGGCTTTACAAGCGCGTGTTCTTCGGCGAGGTCGCCAATGCGCACGTGGCCGAGCTGAAGGACATCAACGGCCGCGAGGCGCTGGTGCTGGGCGTGTTCGCGCTCGGCGTGCTGGCCCTGGGCCTGTATCCGAAGCCGTTGACCGACCTGATGGAGCCCTCGATCGCGAAGCTGGCGGCGCAGATCGCCACCAGCAAGCTGTAAGCGGCCGTCGAGCGTATTGATTCCAGAGATTTGATGATGACCACCCCTGCGCTGCTGCCTCTGACCACCGTCGACCTGCCGCCCCTGCTGCCCGAGCTGGTGCTGACCGCCGGTGCCTTCTTCCTGCTGATGCTCGATCTGTTCATCAGCGAGCGCAACAAGGCCTGGACCCACATCGTCTCGGTGGCGATCCTGGTCGCGGTGTTCGCGATGCTGCTGGCCGGCGTGGGCGGGCAGGGCGAGGTGTTCAACGGCATGTTCGTGCGCGATGCCGCCGCCGACGTGATGAAGACGGTGATCGTCGGCCTCAGCGCGCTGACCCTGATCTACGGCTGGAGCTACCTGCGCGAGCGCAAGCTGTACCAGGGCGAGATCCCGGTGCTGGTGCTGTTCGCCACGGTCGGCATGATGATCCTGGTCTCGGCCGGCAGCCTGCTGATGGTCTACCTGGGCCTGGAACTGCTGGCGCTGTGCTCCTACGCGCTGGTCGCTTCCAACCGCGACAACGGCATGGCCACCGAAGCGGCGATGAAGTACATCGTGCTCGGTTCGCTGGCCTCGGGCTTGCTGCTGTACGGCATGTCGCTGATCTACGGCGCCACCGGCACGCTGAGCCTGAGCGGCATCCACGAGGCGATCGGCAACGGCCGCGAGCACATGCTGCTGCTCACCGGCACCGTGTTCATGATCGCCGGTGTCGCCTTCAAGCTCGGCGCGGCGCCGTTCCACATGTGGCTGCCGGACGTCTACCAGGGCGCCCCGGCGCCGATCGCGCTGTTCATCAGCTCGGCGTCCAAGCTGGCCGCGTTCGGCATGGCCTACCGCCTGCTGGAAGTGGGCGTGGGCCCGCTGGCGGCGCAGTGGCACTGGGTGATCGGCGGCCTGGCGGCGCTGTCGCTGGTGGTCGGCAACCTGATGGCGGTGGCGCAGAGCAATCTCAAGCGCATGCTGGCGTATTCCACGGTCTCGCACATCGGCTTCCTGCTGCTGGGCGTGGCCGGCGGCGGCGAGCGCGGCTATGCGGCGGCACTGTTCTACGCGATCTGCTATGCGGTGATGTCCACCGCCTCGTTCGGCGCGATCATCGCGTTGTCGCGCAAGGGCTTCGAGGCCGAGAACATCGACGACTTCAAGGGCCTGAACGCGCGCAACCCGTGGATGGCGCTGCTGGTGCTGTGCATCATGGCCTCGCTGGCCGGCGTGCCGCCGTTCCTGGGCTTCTGGGCCAAGCTGGCGGTGCTGGGCGCGGTCGTCGCGGTGCCCGACCAGAACCTGTGGTGGACCGGCCTGGCGGTGCTGTCGGTGCTGTGCGCGGTGATCGGCGCGTTCTACTACCTGCGCGTGATCAAGGTGATGTATTTCGACGAGCCGGTCGGCACGCCGCTGCCGGCCAACGACGACCGCGTGCTGGGCGTGGCGCTGGGCGTCAATGCGCTGGGCCTGCTGGCCTTCGGTCTGGCCTGGAGCCCGCTGATGGCGTGGTGCCAGCGCGCCTTCGCGCACCTGGCCTGATCGCGAAAGGGCGGTTTTCCCGCTGTTTTCCGCCAACGCCGCCGCAAGGCGGCGTTGGCGTTTTTGCATTCGGCGATGCGATTGTTGTTTCGTTTTCCATCGTGTGCGGTTATCATGGCGTCCTTCGAACGGCAGCGTCGCTACCGCATCGAGATGAAAATCAGGGCTTGCAATCGACGCACTGATTCTTCATAATTCCGCTTCTGCTGCGGGGTGGAGCAGTCTGGCAGCTCGTCGGGCTCATAACCCGAAGGTCGCAGGTTCAAATCCTGCCCCCGCTACCATCTTTGTCTGCAGCGGCAACCAGTGCATCGGTTGTCTGCGGCAGGGAAGTTTGGGCTTCGCGATGACGCATGTTCCCGTCGTCGCAACCGGAATCCAGCGTGACCGGAGTTTTACCGGACAAGGGGCCCAGAGGGCCCTTTGTCGTTTCCGGGGTCCGGGAAATGCACGCAATCGACTTTTCAACCTTTTCAGATGCAAGGCAGGCTGTGAGCGACAAGGCAAACGAAATCGCGACTCTGCTGGGCCCGACCGTGGACGCGTTGGGCCTGGAACTGCTGGGCGCGGAATACCTGCCGGCCCCCGGCGGCGCCACGCTGCGCCTGTACATCGACGTGCCGCTGGCAGAGCAGCCCGAGCGCATCGTCAACATCGACGATTGCGAGCGGGTCAGCCGCGAGGTGTCGGCGCAACTGGACGTGGAAGACCCGATCAGCGGCAACTACACGCTGGAAGTGTCCTCGCCGGGCGTGGACCGGCCGTTGTTCAGCGCCGAACAGTTTTCCCGCCATGTGGGCGAATCGGCCAAGGTGGTGCTGAAGTTGCCGCAGCAGGGCCGTCGGCGCCTGCAGGGGCGCATCGTGCAGGCCGACGCCGCTACCGGCCGCATCACTTTCGAGGTCGACGGCGCCGAACTGGCGGTGGACTTCGACAACATCGACAAGGCGCGGATCATGCCCGACTGGGCGGCGCTGGGTCTGGCGCCGACCAAGCCGGGCAAGGGCCCGAAGCCGGCCGGCAAGAACGCAAAATCCAATAAGAAACCATCCAACGAACCGGCGGCCGACGAGGCTGCGCGCGGAGCGAAAGAATGAGCAAGGAACTGTTGCTGGTAGTCGACGCGGTGGCCAACGAAAAGGGCGTGCCGCGCGAAGTGATCTTCGACGCGATCGAGGCCGCGTTGGCGTCGGCGGCGAAGAAGCGCTACCCCGACCAGGACGTGCTGACGCGCGTCACCATCGACCACAAGGACGGTACCTACGAAACCTTCCGGCGTTGGGAAGTGGTGGCCGACGATGTGGTGATGGAATCGCCCGACCGGCAGATCCGCCTGATGGACGCGGTCGACGAGGCCGAGGGCGTGGACGTCGGCGACTACATCGAAGAGCAGATCGAGAATCCGGACTTCGGCCGCATCGCCGCGCAGGCCGCCAAGCAGGTGATCGTGCAGCGCGTGCGCGAGGCCGAGCGCCAGCAGGTGGTGGATGCGTGGAAGGATCGCGTCGGCGAACTGGTCACCGGCGTGGTCAAGCGCGCCGAGCGCGGCAACATCTACGTGGACCTGGGCGGCAACGCCGAGGCCTTCATCCCCAAGGACAAGGGCATCCCGCGCGACGTGCTGCGCGCCGGCGACCGCGTGCGCGGCTACCTGGCCGAAGTGCGTTCGGAGCCGCGTGGCCCGCAGCTGTTCATCAGCCGCGCCGCGCCGGAATTCATGATCGAGCTGTTCAAGCTGGAAGTGCCGGAAGTGGGCCAGGGCCTGGTCGAGATCAAGGCCTGCGCACGCGATCCGGGCGACCGCGCCAAGATCGCGGTGCTGGCGCACGACACCCGCACCGATCCGATCGGCGCCTGCATCGGCATGCGCGGTTCGCGCGTGCAGGCGGTGTCCAACGAGCTCAACGGCGAGCGCGTGGACATCGTGCTGTGGAACGACAACCCGGCCAACTTCGTCATCAACGCGATGGCGCCGGCCGAGGTGCAGTCGATCATCGTCGATGAAGAGAAGCACTCGATGGACCTGGCGGTGGCGGAAGACCGCCTGGCCCAGGCGATCGGCAAGGGCGGCCAGAACGTGCGCCTGGCCAGCCGCCTGACCGGCTGGCAGCTCAACGTGATGACCGCCGAGCAGGTCGCGGCCAAGTCCGAGGCCGAGCAGGCCGTGGCCCGCCAGCTGTTCATGGACAAGCTGGAAGTGGACGAGGAAATCGCCGCGATCCTGGTCGCCGAGGGCTTCAACTCGGTCGAGGAAATCGCCTACGTGCCGGTCGGCGAGCTGCTGGCGGTGGAAGGCTTCGACGAGGACATCGTCGAGGAATTGCGCGCGCGTGCCCGCGACGCGCTGCTCAACGAGGCGCTGGCCGCCGAGGAGAGCGACGACGACGGTGTGCCGGCGGCGGACCTGCTGTCGCTGCCGGGCATGGACGAAGCCACCGCCTACGCGCTGGCCGGCCATGGCGTACGTACCAGCGAGGACCTGTCGGATCTGGCTGCCGACGAAATCCTCGAGTTCGGCATCGAGGACCTGGACAAGGACCGCGCCGCGGCCCTGATCCTGGCCGCCCGCGCCGAGGAGATCGCCCGCCTGGAGCGCGGCGAATGAGTCAGCGATGAATGCCGCCCTGACCCGATCAGGGCTTAGAATCCGCGCTACCTTCGCACGCGGCGAGGGGGCGCCAACCAGATCATAGGATCCGAATGTCGCAGCAAACCACCATCCGCAAGCTGGCCGAACTGGTGAACACGCCGGTCGAGAAACTGCTGGTTCAACTGGCTGACGCCGGGATGAAGTTCAGCGGTCCCGATCAGGTCGTCACCAGCACCGAAAAGATGAAGCTGCTGGGCTTCCTGCGCCGTACCCACGGCAAGACCGACAAGCCGGTCGAGGAAGAGGCCCAGGCGGCGCCGAAGAAGATCACCCTGAACCGGCGCAAGCTGCAGGAAGTGACGGTCAGCGCCGGGCGCAGCAAGACCACGGTCAACGTCGAGGTCCGGCAGAAGCGCACCTACGTGAAGTCGGCCGAGGACCTGGCCGCCGAGCGTGCGGCGCCGTCCGCGGGCGGACGGGTGGACGACGAGCGCGCCGAGATCCTGCGCAAGCTGGAGGAATCCAAGCAGCGCAATCTGGCCGAACAGCAGAAGCTCGCCGAGCAGGACCGCGCGCGCGCCGAGGAAATCGAGCGCAAGCGCAAGGCCGAGCAGGAAGCGCGCGAGCGTGCCGAGGCCGAGCAGCGTGCGGCCCAGGCCGCGCTGGACGCCGAGTCGGCGCCGCCGGCTGCGGCGCCGTCCGCGCCTGCCGCCGACCGCAACGCCCCCGCCGCCGCGCCGCGCGCGCCGCGTCCGCCGATGGCGCCGCGTCCGGCCGGCGCCGCGCATCCGGCCAAGCCGGCCGCGCCGCGCAGCGACGACCGCAACAATGCCAACAACAAGCACAAGACCCGCGGCTCGCACGTGATGGTCGCCGGGGTCGAGGACGACGACAGCACCAGCCGTTTCGCCGGCCAGCTGCATCTGTCCGCGGCCGACCGCGCGCGCCGTTCCAACGTGCGCGGCAAGCCGCGCGGCGGCAGCCACAGCGGCGGCCGTCGCCAGGCCGAACCGTCGCGCAGCGGCGGCGGCGCGCACGGCTTCGAGCGTCCGACCGCACCGGTGGTGCGCGAAGTGGCGATCGGCGACACCATCACCGTGGCCGACCTGGCGCAGAAGCTCGCGCTGAAGGGCGGCGACGTGGTCAAGGCGCTGTTCAAGATGGGCGTGATGGCCACCATCACCCAGTCCATCGACCACGACACCGCCGCGCTGGTGACCGAAGAACTCGGCCACAAGCCGGTGCGTGCAGGCAGTGCCGACGCCGAGGACGCACTGCTGGCGCACACCGAGGACGCGCAGGGCGAGAAGCTGCCGCGGCCGCCGGTGGTCACCATCATGGGCCACGTCGACCACGGCAAGACCTCGCTGCTGGACTACATCCGCCGCACCAAGGTCGCCTCCGGCGAAGCCGGCGGCATCACCCAGCACATCGGCGCGTACCACGTCGAGACCGACCGCGGCGTCATCAGCTTCCTGGATACCCCGGGCCATGCCGCGTTCACCTCGATGCGCGCGCGCGGCGCCAAGCTCACCGACATCGTGGTGCTGGTGGTCGCGGCCGACGACGGCGTGATGCCGCAGACGGTCGAGGCGGTCAAGCATGCGAAGGCGGCCGGCGTGCCGCTGATCGTGGCGGTCAACAAGATCGACAAGTCCGGCGCCGATCCGCTGCGGGTCAAGAACGAGCTGCTGGCGCAGGACGTGGTCGCCGAAGAATTCGGTGGCGACACCCAGTTCGTCGAACTCTCGGCCAAGACCGGCCAGGGCATCGACGTGCTGCTGGACGCGATCTCGCTGCAGGCCGAAGTGCTGGAACTGCGGGCGGTGGCCGAAGGCCGCGCCAGCGGCGTGGTGATCGAGTCCTCGCTGGACAAGGGCCGCGGCCCGGTGGCGACGGTGCTGGTGCAGCAGGGCGCGCTGAAGAAGGGCGACTACCTGGTGTGCGGCATCCAGTACGGCCGCGTGCGTGCGCTGTTCGACGAGACCGGCAAGCAGCCGGATTCGGCGGGTCCGTCGATCCCGGTGCAGGTGCTCGGCCTGTCCGGCGTGCCGGATGCCGGCGACGACTTCGTGGTCGTCGACGACGAGCGCCTGGCCAAGGACGTGGCGCAGCAGCGCGAGACCAAGCGCCGCGAGTCGCGCCTGGTGTCCTCGGCGGGCAGCCGCATGGAAGACATCATGTCGCAGCTCGGCAAGGGCGAAGGCCAGCTGTCGCTGAACCTGGTGATCAAGGCCGACGTGCAGGGTTCGGTGGAAGCGCTGAAGCAATCGCTGACCGCGCTGTCCAACGAGCAGATCCGCATCAACGTGATCCACTCCGGCGTGGGCGGCATCACCGAGTCCGACGCGAATTCGGCGCTGGCCTCCAAGGCCACGGTGATCGGCTTCAACGTGCGTGCCGACGCCTCGGCGCGGCGCATCATCGAGACCAACGGCATCGACCTGCGGTACTTCTCGATCATCTACGACGTGATCGACCAGGTGAAGCAGGTGGCGTCCGGCCTGCTGGGCGTGGAGATCCGCGAAGAGATCATCGGTATCGCCCAGGTGCGCGACGTGTTCCGCAGCTCCAAGTTCGGCGCCGTCGCCGGCTGCATGGTCGTGGAGGGCGTGGTCAAGCGCAACAAGCCGATCCGCGTGCTGCGCGACAACACCGTGGTGTTCGAGGGCGAGCTGGAATCGCTGCGTCGCTTCAAGGAGAACGTCGACGAAGTGCGCAACGGCACCGAGTGCGGTATCGGCGTGAAGGCCTACAACGACGTCAAGGCCGGCGACCAGATCGAGTGCTTCGAGCGCATCGAAGTGCAGCGTACGCTGTAAGAGCCGGGAATCGGGAATCGGGAGTGGGGAATGGGAAGAGCGGGGCGCTGCAGGTGCGTCGCTCGTCCCAGACCCTTCCCGATTTCTTTATTCCGAATAGAGAGATTTTCGCTATGCCCACCAAATCCTTTCACCGTACCGATCGCGTGTCTGCGCAGATCCGGCGCGACCTCGGCACGATCGTGCATGCGGCCGTGCGCGATCACGGCCTGCCGTCGGTCAGCGTGTCCGACGTCGAGGTCACCCGCGATCTGGCCCATGCCAAGGTGTTCGTCACCGCACTGATGCAGGAGCGCTCGGCCGAGGCGGTCAAGGGCCTGAAGGAACTGGCGCCGCAGCTGCGCAGCGAGCTGGCGCGGGCGATGAAGCTGCGCCACGTGCCCGAACTGCATTTCCACTACGACGATTCGGTCGATCGCGGCGAGCGCATCGACAATCTGCTGCGCGACATGCCGGAACTGCAGCAGGAGCAGGACGACGGCGGCCCTGCCGCCGACGACGCCGACACGGCGCCGCGCAAGGACTGAGTCCGCTGCCGACGCCGCGGCGTCGGCGTCCAGTGTTCGAGTGCGGGCGCCCAACGCGAGCGTCCGTTTCGCAGTCGCGATCGCGGCGCTCTTTCATCCGTCTGGCGTCACGCTGTTCCATGCGTGCCGTTCGCCCGCGCCATGCCGGGGTCGGATCCGCCAATCCCGAATCCCCAATCCCGAATCCCCGCCCAACCCCCCATGCCCGTCTTCGGCCCGCGCCTGCCTCGTATCGTCTTCCGTCGCCTCGACGGCATCGTGCTGCTCGACAAGCCGATCGGCATGAGTTCCAACGCGGCGCTGCAGGCGGCGCGGCGGCTGTTCCGTGCGGAGAAGGGCGGTCACACCGGCAGCCTGGATCCGCTCGCCACCGGCCTGCTGCCGCTGTGCTTCGGCGAGGCGACCAAGCTGGCCGGGCTGCTGCTCGGCTCGGCCAAGGCCTACGAAGCGGAAGTCGTGCTCGGCGTCACCACCGACAGCGACGATGCCGAGGGCGCGGTGCTGCGCACCCGGCCGGTGCCGCCGCTGGACGCAGCGACCCTGGAGGCGGCGCTGGCGCCGTTGCGCGGGCGCATCCGCCAGCGTGCGCCGATCTATTCCGCGCTCAAACAGGGCGGCGAACCGCTGTACGTCAAGGCGCGCCGCGGCGAGGCGATCGAAGCGCCGGAGCGCGAGGTCGAGGTGCATGCGATTGACGTGCTCGCGCATGCCGGCGACCGCCTGCGCCTGCATGTGGCCTGCGGGTCCGGCACCTATATCCGCAGCCTGGCCCGCGACCTGGGCGAGGCGCTGGGTTGCGGCGCGCATATCGCCGCGTTGCGGCGGCTGTGGGTGGAGCCGTTCCGGACACCGCAGATGGTCACCCTGGAGCACCTGCAACACCTGGCCGCGCAGGATCCGGCGGCCCTGGAGGCGCTGGTGCTGCCGTTGGCCGCGGGTCTGGCCGATTTCCCGCCGCTGCGCCTGGAACATGCTGCGGCGCAGCGCTTCCGCATGGGCCAGCGCCTGCGCGATCCATCCTGGGCGCCCGGCCTGGCCGCGGTGTTCGACGCCGACGGCATCCCGCTGGGCCTGGGCCAGGTCGATGCGAGCGGGCTGCTGGCGCCGCAGCGCATGTTCAATCCGTGACCTCGCAGCGGTCGCGCCGGGTGTTACCTGACTGTCGTTCAGTCATGACGCGGTCTTAACGCCTTGTTCCTCCGGGCCGAGGCCGGTACAATTTCGCGGCCTTTCCGGCACGCTGCGCTCCGGCGCAATCCTTCGCAATCGGCGAGCCAGGCGGTGCGTCCTCTGCACGTTCCTGCCGGCCCCGCATCTCAGAGAAAAATCCCATGTCCATCGACACCCAGAAAGTCATCGAAGAAAACAAGCGCGGCGCTGCCGACACCGGTTCGCCGGAAGTCCAGGTCGCCCTGCTGACCGCCCGCATCGAACTGCTGACCGGCCACTTCAAGACCCACAAGAAGGATCACCACAGCCGCCGCGGCCTGCTGCAGATGGTCAACCGCCGCCGTAGCCTGCTCGACTATCTGAAGAAGAAGGATGGCGAGCGCTACAAGGCGCTGATCGAGAAGCTCGGCCTGCGTCGCTGAGTCAACGAACCCCACCGCGGCGCAGCGATGCGCCGCGGTTTTGTTTTGGGTAGTACCGTGGCCCGGGGATCGCTCCGCGCCACCGGCCGGATCCTCCCGGCCACCCGCCAGCGGCATGGGCCGTCAGCGGTCCATTTGCAGACAGCATCATCCAAGGAAACCCCGTGGCAAAAATCACCAAAACCTTCCAGTACGGCAAGCACACCGTCACCCTCGAAACCGGCGAGATCGCCCGCCAGGCCGGCGGTGCCGTCATCGTCAAGATGGACGACACCGTACTGCTGGTCACCGCCGTCGCCGCCAAGAGCGCGCGCGAAGGTCAGGACTTCTTCCCGCTGACGGTCGACTATCAGGAGAAGTTCTACGCCGGCGGCCGCATCCCCGGCGGCTTCTTCAAGCGCGAGGGCCGTGCGACCGAGAAGGAGACGCTGATTTCGCGTCTGATCGACCGTCCGATCCGTCCGCTGTTCCCGGAGGATTACAAGAACGAAGTGCAGATCATCGCCACGGTGATGTCGATGAACCCGGACATCGACGGCGACATCGCCGCGCTGATCGGCGCCTCGGCCGCCCTGTCGCTGGCCGGCACCCCGTTCAAGGGCCCGATCGGCGCCGCCAAGGTCGGCTACAAGAACGGCGAATACATCCTCAACCCGACCGTGTCGGATCTGAAGGAGTCGCAGCTGGAGCTGGTCGTCGCCGGTACCGCCAACGCGGTGCTGATGGTCGAGTCCGAAGCCGCGCTGCTGTCGGAAGAAGTGATGCTGGGCGCGGTCACCTTCGGCCATCGCGAGATGCAGAAGGTCATCAACGCGATCAACGAGCTGACCGTCGAAGCCGGCACCAAGCCGTCCGACTGGGTCGCCCCGGCCAAGAACGAGGCCATGATCGCCGCGCTGAAGGAAGCCGTCGGCGAGCAGCTGGCCGCCGCGTTCCAGGTGCGCGACAAGCTGCAGCGCCGCGACGCCATCGCCGCGATCAAGAAGGACGTGCTGGCGCAGCTGGCGCCGCGCGCCACCGCCGAAAACTGGGTCGCTGCCGACCTGGCCAAGGAATTCGGCGAGCTGGAATACCAGACCATGCGCGGTTCGGTGCTGAGCACCAAGGTGCGCATCGACGGCCGTGCGCTGGACACCGTGCGCCCGATCAGCGTGCAGGCCGGCGTGCTGCCGCGTACCCACGGCTCGGCGCTGTTCACCCGCGGCGAGACCCAGGCGATCGTGGTCACCACGCTGGGCACCGCCCGCGACGGCCAGGTGATCGACGCGGTCTCCGGCGAGTACAAGGAAAACTTCCTGTTCCATTACAACTTCCCCCCGTACTCGGTGGGCGAGTGCGGCCGCTTCGGCGCGCCCAAGCGTCGCGAAATCGGCCACGGCCGCCTCGCCAAGCGCGGCGTGCTGGCGGTGATGCCGACCATGGAAGAGTTCCCGTACACCATCCGCGTGGTCTCGGAAATCACCGAATCCAACGGCTCCTCGTCGATGGCCTCGGTCTGCGGTTCGTCGCTGGCGCTGATGGACGCCGGCGTGCCGGTGAAGGCGCCGGTGGCCGGTATCGCCATGGGCCTGGTGAAGGAAGGCAACGACTTCGTGGTGCTGTCGGACATCCTGGGCGATGAAGATCACCTGGGCGACATGGACTTCAAGGTCGCCGGTACCGCCGACGGCGTGTCCGCGCTGCAGATGGACATCAAGATCGAAGGCATCACCGAAGAGATCATGAAGCAGGCCCTGGCGCAGGCCAAGGCCGGCCGCCTGCACATCCTCGGCGAGATGGCCAGCGCGCTGACCACCCCGCGTGCGGAGCTGAGCGACTACGCGCCGCGCCTGCTGACGATCAAGATCCACCCGGACAAGATCCGCGAAGTGATCGGCAAGGGCGGTTCGACCATCCAGGCGATCACCAAGGAAACCGGCACCCAGATCGACATCCAGGACGACGGCACCATCGTCATCGCCTCGGTCAATGCGATCGCCGCGCAGGCCGCCAAGTCGCGCATCGAGCAGATCACCTCGGACGTCGAGCCGGGCCGCATCTACGAAGGCAAGGTCGCCAAGATCATGGACTTCGGCGCGTTCGTGACCATCCTGCCGGGCAAGGACGGCCTGGTGCACGTCTCGCAGATCTCCAGCGAGCGCGTGGAGAAGGTCGGCGACAAGCTGAAGGAAGGCGACGTGGTCAAGGTCAAGGTGCTGGAAGTCGACAAGCAGGGCCGCATCCGCCTGTCGATGAAGGCCGTGGAAGAAGGCGAGGGCGCGTCGGCCGAATAAGCCGCACGCTGCCAGCGTCGTTCCAGGAAAAAAGCGGGCTTCGGCCCGCTTTTTTCTTGCCTGGCGTTTGCGCAGGCGCGACGCGGCGTCAACGGTGACGTCCTGTCGCGGCTGGCGCCGCTCCTGCACAGGATGACGGAGCATTTGGCCCGCGACTTGGCCGAGGCTGCCAGCGATCGCTGGAGAGCATCTGCAGATGCGCTGACAGCGGCCCGGGGGCGGCGAGGGTGGGGGGCGCGCGTCCGTAGCGCACGCTTTCGCAGGAGCGGCTTCAGCCGCGACCAGGCCGGCATGGCGATCTTGGGAATGCCTGGGGGGATGATCCCGAACCGGGGACCAGCGCCGCGCCTGCGGTGGGCGTTCTCAGCCGCTGCTGTCGTATTCGATCGCCGGATAGCGTGCCAGATGCGCCGACAGCGGTCCGGGGTGGGCGAGCTGGTAGCCCTGGCCGTAGCGCGCGCCCAGCGCCTGCAGTGTCGCCAGTTCGCTCTCGGTCTCGATGCCTTCGACGACCACGTCGGCATTGGTTTCCGCGGCGAAGGAGAGGATGGCCATCGCCAGTCGCTGCCGGCGCGGTTCGGCGTCGATGCCGCGGGTCAGGGTCAGGTCCAGCTTGATGATGTCCGGTGCCAGGTGCAGCAGATGGCGCAGGCTGGCGAAGCCGGTACCGGCGTCGTCCAGGGCGATGCGCAGGCCCTGCCGCTGCAGCAGGCCGATGTGCTCGGAAAGGCGTGGGTAATCCGGCGCCTGCAATTGCTCGGTGATTTCCAGCACGATCCGCGACAGGTCGTGGCCGTGCAGCAGCGCCTGCAACTGCGGATGCAGCAGCGTCGGTGCGGACACGTTGATCGCCAGATACAGCGGCGCCGGCAACTGCTCCAGCAGCTCCAGCGCCTGGCGCGCGGCGGCCAGTTCCAGGTCCAGGCCCAGCCCGACCCGGCTGGCATCGTCGAACCAGCGCAGCGGCGGCAGCGCCGGATTGGCCGGAAAGCGCGACAGTGCCTCCACCCCGACGATGCGTTGCGATGCCAGCGCCAGCACTGGCTGGGTCACGATCTGCAGGCGCGTCTCGGCGATGGTTTCGCGGATGCGGGTGGCGATCGCCGCCTTCTCGCGAAATGCGTGTTTCTCCATGTCCTGGCGGCGCGCGATGTCGGTCTGCAGTGCGGCGCGGTCCATCGCCAGCGCCAGCGTCGCGCCGACCAGGGTCGCCAGCAATTCCAGCGTGCGCACGTCCTGTGCGCTGTAGGCGTTGGGGTGCGGCGCGAGGACCTTGAGCACGCCGATGCTGCGGTCGCCGTAGCGCAGCGGCACCACCAGCATCGAGCGCAAACCGATGCGCCGGCAGGCCGCGCGGTCCACGCGCGGATCGACTTCCGAATCGTCGCAGCGCAAGACCTCGCCGGTCCGCATGCACAGCCCCGACAGGCTGCCGTTGCTGGGCAGGCGCAGGCCGAGGTGGCGCTCGGCGACGCCGCTGGCCGACCAGTACAGCATGTCCTTGCCGTCGCACATCTCCACCACGGCGCCGTTGGAGCGGGTCAGCTCCTGCGCGCGGCGGGTGACCACGTCGACCACCTGCAGCGGATCGCCGCCGGCCGCGGCGATTTCGCCCTGCGCCAGGATGATGCGCGACAGCAGCGCCGCGTCGTCCTGGGTCGCGGCGGCGGCGTGCTGGATGAGGTCCGAAATGTCGGATGCCTTGGCCATGTCCGCATCATGTGGCAGTGCGTCGGAGGACGGCAATCGCGCGGCGCGCGCTTCGCCCAGGCAGCGTGCGGAACTGATCGCTCCATCACGCTGCGCGCGTGCGCGTGCGCGTGCTCAGTCGCCAGCGCCACCCTTGCGCGGCTTGCCGTACAGGCTGCGCAACTCGTCCTTGGCCTGCTCCAGGATCTGGCGGCGCTGCGCCGGCAACTGGTCGCCGGCGCGATTGATGTAGAAGGTCAGCATCGACATGGCCGAGCGATACGGACCGGTGCGGCGGCGGGCGTGCAGGTCGGCCGACTGCTTGAGCGCGCGCGCGATCGCGGCCGGATCGTTGCCTTCGAACACGTTCGGCGCGACGCCGAGCGACTGTTGCGCGTCGCTGCCGCGGCGCTGGTTGAGGTCGGTGCTGGAGAGTGACGGGCTGCTCTGTGCCATTGGTGATGCTCCTTGGCGATGGCGGTGGAGAGGTACAACGCATGCGCAGTCCCACAGTGCAGGACCCGATGGCGGATGCCGCCGCCATCGCTGCCGCGCGCCGCGAGGCGACGGCAGTTCGACGTCGAAGGGAGACGGAGGCGGACGCGGCGCGAACGCGCGCCGCCGCGATCGCGTGTGCGGGTCGTGGAGCGTCCCGCGCGCGTGATGGGCGATGCCGTTGTTCGCTGGTGTTGCCGTGCCGCATTCCGTTCCCAGAAGCGAAGCTTGTGCGTGATGCGCAAACGCTAGGCCGGGATACGTGACGCCGTCGACAACATAACCGCGCTACGCGGAGCGAGTGGTAGACATTATGTCGTTCGATGAACGCTTAATGGAAAAACCCCTAAAAACAGGGCTCGCGCGAGGTTGCGCTTGATTGCCTGGATAACGTCACCATTTTCATTGCCGAGAAAATGGCGCAAGACATCCAGCTGGACAATCCGCACAGGCGGCATCGTCGGCGCGCCCCAGGTTGGTTGCGACGCTGACACAAGGAGATCGCATGTCGTTGGCGCAGGCGCGCTTCCATCCCGCCGTTGCACGCTGGTTCGAGCAGCGTTTCGCGGCGCCCACGCCGGCGCAGGCGGCGGCGTGGCCGGCGATCCAGGCCGGACGGCATACGCTGGTCGCCGCGCCGACCGGCTCGGGCAAGACCCTGACGGCATTTTTGGCTGCGCTGGATGCGCTGGTCCGCGAAGGCCTGCGTGAAGGCGGCCTGCAGGACCGCACTCAGGTGTTGTACGTGTCGCCACTGAAAGCGCTTTCAAACGACATCCAGCTCAATCTCGAGGCGCCGCTGCAGGGCATTCGCGCCGAACTGGCGGCGCTGGGTTTGCCGGATGTGTCCATTCGCACCGCGGTACGCACCGGCGACACCCCACAGCGCGAGCGCGCGCAGGCGCGGCGGCGCCCGCCGCATGTGCTGGTGACCACGCCGGAGTCGCTGTACGTGCTGCTCGGCTCGGTGTCCGGGCGCGAGACGCTGCGCCACGTGCGCACGGTGATCGTCGACGAGATCCACGCGCTGGCGGCGAACAAGCGCGGCAGCCATCTGGCGCTGTCGCTGCAGCGCCTGCAGCAGCTGTGCGAGGTGCCGCCGCTGCGCATCGGCCTGTCGGCGACGCAGAAGCCGATCGAGGCGGTCGCGCGTTTCCTGGTCGGCAGCGCCGCGGTGCACGACGGCGTTGCCGACTGCGCCATCGTCGACATCGGCTATGCGCGTGCCCGCGACCTGGCGCTGGAGGTGCCGCCGACGCCGCTCAGCGTGACCATGTCCGCCGACCAGTGGCAGCAGGCGTATACGCGCCTGGCCGAGTTGGTGCGCGCGCACCGCACCACCCTGGTGTTCGTCAACACCCGGCGCATGGCCGAGCGCACCGCGCGGCACCTGGGCGAACTGCTCGGCACGCAGGCGGTGGCGGCGCATCACGGCAGCCTGGCGCGCGAGACCCGGCTGCTCGCCGAGCGCCGGCTCAAGGCCGGCGAGCTGCAGGTGCTGGTGGCCACCGCCTCGCTGGAACTGGGCCTGGACATCGGCGACGTCGACCTGGTCTGCCAGCTCGGCTCGCCGCGTTCGATCGCCGCGTTCCTGCAGCGCGCCGGCCGCTCCGGCCACGCGGTGGGCGGCACGCCGAAGGCGCGCTTGTTTCCGCAGTCGCGCGACGACCTGGTCGAGTGCGCGGCCTTGCTGGATTGCGTGCGCCGCGGCGAACTGGATGCGCTGCGCATGCTCGATGCGCCGCTGGACGTGCTCGCCCAGCAGCTCGTCGCCGAGGTGGCCTGCCAGGAGTGGGAGGAAGACGCGCTGTACGCGCTGGTGCGTGGCGCCTGGCCGTATGCGGCGTTGCCGCGCGCGCAGTTCGACGCGGTGCTGCGCATGCTCAGCGAAGGCTTCAGCACGCGGCTGGGGCCGCGCGCCGGTTACCTGCATCGCGATGCGGTGCATCGCCGCGTGCGCCAGCGCCGCGGCGCGCGGATGGCGGCGCTCACCTCCGGCGGCACCATCCCCGAGACCGGCGACTACAGCGTGGTGCTGGAGCCGCAGGCGCAGACCATCGGCACGGTCAACGAGGATTTCGCGGTGGAGAGCCTGGGTGGCGACGTGTTCCAGCTCGGCAACGCCAGCTACCGCATCCTGCGCGTGGAAGCGGGGCGGGTGCGGGTGGAGGACGCGCGCGGCGCACCGCCCAACATCCCGTTCTGGATCGGCGAGGCGCCCGGGCGCAGCGACGCGCTGTCGCTCGGCGTGTCGCGGCTGCGGGCCGAAGTCGCGCAGGCGCTGGAGCAGGGCGGCGCGGCGCAGGCGCTGCAGTGGCTGTGCGGCCCGCTGGCGCTGGACGCCGCCGCCGCGCAGCAGATCGTCGATTACCTGGGCCGCGCGCATGCGGCGCTGGGCGCCTTGCCGACCCAGCAGTGCATCGTGCTGGAACGCTTCTTCGATGCCACCGGCGGCACCCAGCTGGTGATCCACAGCGTCTACGGCAGCCGCATAAACCGCGCCTGGGGCCTGGCCCTGCGCAAGCGCTTCTGCCGCACCTTCAATTTCGAGTTGCAGGCGGCCGCGACCGAGGACGCGATCGTGCTGTCGCTGTCGACCCGGCACAGCTTCGCCCTGGACGAGGTGGCGCGCTATCTGCGCGCCGCGTCTGCGCTGGACGTGCTGGTACAGGCGCTGCTGGACGCGCCGCTGTTCGGCGTGCGCTGGCGCTGGAATGCCACCAACGCGCTGGCGCTGCCGCGCTTCACCGGCGGGCGCAAGGTCGCGCCGCAGCTGCAGCGGATGAAGTCCGAGGATCTGCTGGCCACGGTGTTTCCCGACCAGGTGGCCTGCGCGGAGAACCTGGTCGGCGAGCGCGAGATTCCCGAGCACCCGCTGGTGGCGCAGACCCTGCGCGACTGCCTGGACGAGGCGATGGACAGCGACGGCTGGCTGCAGCTGCTGCGCGGCATCGAGGCCGGCGAGGTGCGCGTGCTGGCGCGCGAGCTGACCGCGCCCTCGCCGCTGGCGGCCGAGGCGCTCGACGCGCGGCCCTATGCCTTTCTCGACGACGCGCCGCTGGAAGAGCGGCGCACCCAGGCGGTGCACAGTCGCCGCTACCAGGATCCGCACAGCGCCGACGATCTCGGCCAGTTGGACCCGCAGGCGATCGCTGCGGTGCGCGAGGAGGCCTGGCCGCAGCCGCGCAGCCGCGACGAGATGCACGAGGCGCTGCTCACGCTCGGGGTGGTGAGCGTGGACGAGGCCGCCGCGCAGCCGCAGTGGCGGCAGTGGTTGGATGAACTGGCTGCCGACGCGCGCGCCACCTGCCTGCACGGCGTCGACGGCGCCGC
This sequence comes from Xanthomonas sp. LF02-5, assembly GCF_034105325.1. NCBI lineage: Bacteria > Pseudomonadati > Pseudomonadota > Gammaproteobacteria > Lysobacterales > Lysobacteraceae > Xanthomonas > Xanthomonas sp. LF02-5. The sequence goes on from NZ_JAXGGF010000001.1 coordinate 1,110,908, forward strand.
GGCGGCGTTGTGGGTGACGGCCGAAGCGCTGGCGGCGGTGGCGCCGCTGTACCCGCAGGCCAGCGCGCGGCCGGCCATCGCCAGTCCCGAGGGCTACGCGGTGGCCGACTGGGACCGCGACAGCGCGCTGCGCGAGTTGCTGCGCTGCCGGCTGGCAGGCCTGGGGCCGGTCACTGCGGCCACGCTGGCCGCGCCGCTGCACCTGCCGCTGCGCGAGGTGCAGGCCGGGCTGCTTGCGCTGCAGCAGGACGGCTATGTGCTCGGTGGTCGGTTCAGTGCCGACGCCGATGCCGAGGAGTGGTGCGAGCGGCACCTGCTGGCACGCATCCACCGCTACACCCTTGGTCGCCTGCGCCGCGAGATCGAGCCGGTGGCGCCGCGCGACTACGCGCGCTTCCTGTTCCGTTGGCAGCATCTGGACACACAGGGCCAGGTGGAGGGCGCCGAAGCGCTGGCCGCGGTGCTGGCGCAACTGGAGGGCGTGGAGGCCGCGGCGCCGCTGTGGGAGGCGGAACTGTTGCCTGCGCGGGTGCGCGACTACCGCCCGGCCTGGCTGGACGAGGCCTGCAGTGCCGGCCGCACGCTATGGACGCGGTTGCGCCCCGGCGCCGGCGGCGCCGCGCCGACGCTGCGCAGCACGCCGATCCTGCTGCTGCCGCGGCGCAGCGCCGGGCAGTGGTCGCGGCTGTCGCCAGTGCCGGACGCCGATGCGCTCGGCTCGCGCGCGCGCAAGGTCGCCGACCATCTCGCGGCGCATGGCGCCTCGTTCTTCGACGAAATCGCGGCGGCCACCCGCCTGCTCTCCACCGAACTGGAGGCGGCGCTGACCGAGCTGGTCGCCGCCGGCCGGGTCCATTGCGACAGCTACGCCGGCCTGCGCGCCTTGCTGGTGCCGGCATCGAAGCGCCCGTCGGCGCTGTCGCGGCGGCGGCCGCGCATGGCGCTGTACGGCGGCATCCAGGATGCCGGGCGCTGGGCGCTGTTGCGGGCCGGCGCCGAGGCCGACGACCCGGCGGCGCGCAGCGCGGCGGTCGAGCACGTCGCGCTGACGCTGCTGCGCCGCTACGGCGTGGTCTGCTGGCGCCTGCTCGAGCGCGAGGCGGCATGGCTGCCGCCGTGGCGCGAGCTGTTGCGGGTCTACCAGCGCCTGGAGGCGCGTGGCGAGATCCGCGGCGGGCGCTTCATCGATGGCCTGTCCGGCGAGCAGTTCGCCCTGCCGGAGGCGATCGGTCTGCTGCGGCAGATCCGCCGCCAGCCTGGCGACGGCACCTGGGTGTGCGTGGCCGCCGCCGATCCGGCCAATCTGCTCGGCAGCGTGCTCCCGGGCACGCGGCTGCCACGCGTGGCGGGCGCGCGCGTGCTGTACCGCGACGGCGTGCCGATGGCGAGCTGGGTCGGCGAGCGTTTCGAGGCGCTGCAGCAGCTCGATGCCGAGGAACGCGTGCGCGCGCAGCGCTTGTTGCGCGGAGCCACCGCGGCGGAACGACGTACGGTCGCGGCGCTGCCGATGGTGTGAAGACGCGGCGCCATGCATGCGCTCGCGCATTGCGAGGGCGGGCATATCGGCGCCGCTTTCACATTCTGTCTACAAATTAAAGGGGTTGGTATCCCACTTCGCCTTCGGTGCAAAACCGGGGTCATCTGCCATTGCAGAACAACTGCGGCATCCGCGCCGCAGACGCCCAGGCGCTTTCTTCACACGCGTCGAGTGCTGCGCCGCAATGCCCGTTGCGCATTCATGCAACGTCGCCGCAGCGCTTGCGCTATGCGGAATTCCGCAGTTTTCACGCGATTTAAAGGCGCTGTCGATGGCGCCGATAGCCCTCACGCACAGACGTTGCGGCGCAGCGTCCTCGCTCTCCTCAGAGCGAGTGTGTCCACTCCGCGAGGCGCTGCGGAAGACGGCTGGAGGCGCTCACTTGCGCAACCGGACGCACACAAAGAATCGGGGTACACCATGTTGGGCAATATGAAAATCGGAGTCAGGCTGACGGCGGCGTTCCTGATCGTGGCGGCGATCGGCGCGTGCATCGGCTGGGTCGGCATCCGCAACTCGGGCCGGATCAACGACTACGCCACGGTGCTGTACGAGCGCGAACTGCTTGGTCTGTCGCACCTGAAAGAGGCCAACATCAATCTGATCAACGCCGGCCGCTCGCGCGCCAACCTGCAGTTGGCCAGTACGGCGGAGGATCGCGCCAAGCACATCGCCAGTCTCGACAAGTACACCGCCAAGGTGGTCGAGCACATGGACAAGGCCAGGACCTCGTTCGACGACCCGGCCACGCTGGCCAAGCTGGCCCGCTTCGACCAGGTGTGGAAGACCTACCTGGAGCGGCGCGGCCAGTTCGTCGACTCGGTGATGCGTGAGCCGCTGCCGCAGGGCAATGCGCAGCTGGCTGACCTGTCGAAGGGCGTGCGCAGCAGCTCCGACGAACTGGATGCGCTGATGTCCGAACTCAGCGAAACCAAGGAAGCCAATGCCGCGCGTGCCAACGACGCCACCGATGCGATCTATGCCAGCAGCACCCGCACCATGCTGGCCATCGTGATCGGCGGCGTGCTGCTCGGGGTCGGCCTGGGCTGCTGCATCAGCCGCAGCGTGACCCGGCCGATCGACAAGGCGGTCAAGGTGGCCAATGCGCTGTCCGAGGGCGACCTGAGCATGCAGATCGAGGTCCGCGGCAGGGACGAGACCGGGCAATTGCTGCTGGCGATGCAGCGCATGGTCGAGAAGTTGCAGCAGGTGGTCGGCGAGGTCAACGCCAGTGCGCAGAGCCTGGCGGGTGCGTCGGAGGAAGTCAGCGCCACTGCGCAATCCTTGAGCCAGGCTTCCACCGAGCAGGCCGCCGGCGTGGAAGAGACCAGCGCCTCGCTGGAACAGATGACCGCCTCGATCGCGCAGAACACCGACAACGCCAGGATCACCGACGGCATGGCCGCGCAGGCGGCGCGGGAAACCCTGGAGGGCGGCGAGGCGGTGGTGGCCACGGTCGCGGCGATGAAGCAGATCGCGCAGAAGATCGGCATCATCGACGACATCGCCTACCAGACCAACCTGCTGGCATTGAACGCGGCGATCGAGGCTGCGCGCGCCGGCGAGCACGGCAAGGGCTTTGCGGTCGTCGCCGCGGAAGTGCGCAAGCTGGCCGAGCGCAGCCAGGTGGCCGCGCAGGAGATCGGCGAGGTCGCCGGTTCCAGCGTGGAACTGGCGGAGAAGGCCGGTCAGCTGCTGGAGACCATCGTGCCCAGCATCAAGAAGACCTCGGATCTGGTGCAGGAGATCGCTGCCGCCTCGCAGGAGCAGTCGTCCGGCGTCACCCAGATCAATGCGGCGGTGGTGCAGCTGAGTCAGATCACCCAGCAGAACGCGACCGCCTCCGAAGAGCTGGCGGCCACCGCCGAATCGATGAGCACGCAGGCCGTGCAGTTGCAGGACAGCATGGCGTTCTTCCAGTTGTCCGCCGGCACGCGCCGCGCCACGCACGCGCTGGACGACGGCGAGGCGGTGGCGCCGCTGCGTGCGGCTGGCTCGCGCTGGGCGCCGCGTGCGCCATCCGTCGCCGCGCGCCGTTCCGTTGCAGGCAATCGCGACCGCAGCGAAGCGCTGCTGGGCCGCGCCTGATCCATTCGCTGGCGGCGCCTGCCGCGCCGCCAGTTCCGTGTCGCTGTCGTTGTCACAACTGCCCATTGCCGGGAGAGTGCCGTGCTGAAGAATCTCAAAATCGCAACCAAGCTCTACGGCGGCTTCGCCGTGGTCCTGTGCATCCTGCTGGCCCTGGCCGGCGTGGCCTACTTCAACGTGTCCGCGTTGTCGCAGGCTAATTACTGGAACACCCACACCTACAAGGTGATCGCCGAAGTCGATGCCGCGCTCAGCAGCCTGATCAACATCGAGACCGGCACGCGCGGCTTCTCGCTGACCGGCGAGGACGCGTTTCTGCAGCCCTACCGCGACGGCGTCGCCAGCTTCGAAAGCCACCTGCGCACGGCGCAGGAGCTGACCGCCGACAACCCCAAGCAGCAGGAGCGCCTGAACGCGCTGAAGCAGACCCAGGCGCAATGGCTCAGCCAGGCGGTGCATCCGCAGATCGCGCTGCGCAAGAACGTCAACGATGGCCAGGCGACGATGGAGGCGCTGAGCGCTGCGGTGCGTGCTTCCAAGGGCAAGGCCTACATGGACGCGATGCGCGATCGCATGGCCGAAGTGCGCCGCGCCGAGAGCGAGTTGCTCGCTGCGCGCGCCACCGAGGCCGAGCAGTTGCAGCAGCGCACCAACCTGACCCTGATCGTCGGCAGCCTGGTCGCGGCACTGTGTGCTTCGTTGATCGGTTTCCTGATCGCGCGGTCGCTGATGAGCGAACTTGGCGGCGAGCCGAGCACGGTGATGGAAGTGGCCTCGCGGATCGCGCGCGGCGATCTGACCGTGCAAGTGCCGACCCGCGCCAACGACAGCACCAGCGCAATGGTGGCGCTGCAGGCGATGGTCGAGCGACTGGCGGAGGTGGTGGGCGAGGTCAATGCCAGCGCGCAGTCGCTGGCCGGTTCCTCCGAGGAAGTCAGCGCCACCGCGCAGTCGCTGAGCCAGGCTGCCACCGAGCAGGCCGCCGGCGTGGAGGAGACCAGCGCCTCGCTGGAGCAGATGACCGCGTCCATCGCGCAGAACACCGACAACGCCAAGGTCACCGAGGGCATGTCGGCGCAGGCGGCCAAGGAAGCGGTGGAGGGCGGCGACGCGGTGCTGGCGTCCACCCAGGCGATGAAGCAGATCGCGCAGAAGATCGGCATCATCGACGACATCGCCTATCAGACCAACCTGCTGGCGCTGAACGCGGCGATCGAGGCCGCGCGCGCCGGCGAGCACGGCAAGGGCTTTGCGGTGGTCGCCGCCGAAGTGCGCAAGCTGGCCGAGCGCAGCCAGGTGGCGGCGCAGGAGATCGGCGAGGTCGCCGCCAGCAGCGTGGGCCTGGCCGATCGCGCCGGCAGCCTGCTCGGCACCATCGTGCCCAGCATCAAGAAGACCTCGGATCTGGTGCAGGAGATCGCCTCGGCCTCGCAGGAGCAGTCCTCCGGCGTCACCCAGATCAACCTGGCGGTATCCCAGCTCAGCCAGGCCACGCAGCAGAACGCGGCGGCCTCCGAGCAACTGGCGGCGACCGCCGAACAGATGAGCACCCAGGCCGAATCGCTGCAGCAGGCGATGGGATTCTTCCGCCTCAGCCGCGAACAGGACCTGGCCGCGCCGCGCCGTGCCGCGCCGGTGGCGCCGAGGCCGGCCGCCACCCGGCCGCTGCGCAACGCCGGCAAGGCGCTGCGCCCGCGTGCGCGCCCGGTGCCGGCCTACGCGCTGGCGGATGCGCCGGACGAAGGCCAGTTCGTCAACTTCTGAGGGGAAAGAACATGCACAACGATCGCTATGAGAGCGCGGCCGAGCACGCGCCGCAGGGTGGCTGGCAGTTCCTGACCTTTCAGCTGGACCGCGAACTGTTCGGGCTCAACATCGCCGGCATCCACGAGATCATCGAGTACCGTCCGCCCACCCCGGTGCCGACCATGCCGGCCTGCGTGCGCGGGGTGATCAACCTGCGCGGCGCGGTGGTGCCGGTGGTGGACCTGCAGTCGCGGCTCGGCCGCGGGCCCAGCGAGGTCACCCGGCGCAGTTGCATCGTCATCGCCAGCGCCGCCACCGACGAGGGCGGCGGCGCGCAGTCCTTCGGCCTGCTGGTGGATGCGGTCAACGAGGTGCTGGAACTGCCGCCGCAGCAGATCGAGGCGCCGCCGGCCTTCGGCAGCGATATCCGCCGCGACCTGCTGCAGGGCATGGGCAAGCTGGAGGATCGGCTGGTGATCCTGCTGGACCGCGCGCGGCTGCTGCGCAGCGACGACATCGCCGAGGTCGGCGCAGCGGCGCTGGCGGCGTGACGTCAGGTAGGCCGTGATCCATGCATCACGGCGGCCTCGCTAGGGTGGCGGCGAACGGGCATCCGCCCCAGCGAGGTGCAGACCATGGCAAAAGACGAGACCACCCAGTCCGGCAAGCAGCAGGGCATCCACGAGGGCCGGCAGGACCGTGCCCAGGACGACACCGCCAAGCAGCGGCCGGGCCTGGAAGACCAGAAGCTGCGCGAGGCGCACGAGCGCGGCCCGCGCTCCGGCCAGGGCGAGGCGGCGCAGGACGGGCACGACTGAGCGATGCGGCGGGCAGGAGCGGAGTGCATCCCGCTTCCCGTTCCGCCAGGACGACGGCCAAGGACTGCCTGGCGCGCCAGCGGATGGCGCACCCCGCGCGATCGAGCGCGGCCAGGCCCAAGCTTGGCCAACAAAAAAGGCCAGAGAGCCTGGTGGCTGTCTGACCTCGTTTGCACCGTCGAAGACGGCAAGATGGTGGAGCGGAAGGGGATCGAACCCTCGACCTTCGCATTGCGAACGCGACGCTCTCCCAGCTGAGCTACCGCCCCACATCAGACGCGTAGTGTAACTGGGCACGGGGCCGCGTGCCAAGGGGGCAGTGCAACATCGGCGGCGCCGGGGCAGGGGACCGGTCGGGCCGGAAAACGTGTTCGCCTTTTGTCTACAGCGCGCGCATGGAGTCGATATACTCGACGGCCGAAATCCCCCGCGGTGATTTCGTTCCGGACGAAATATACCGTCCGCTTCACACCTTTTACTAAAGACAGGTCTTTTACACATGACGGAAGTTCGCAACTTGCAACAGATCGCCGAAGCCAAGGCCAAGCTGCAGGAAGAAATGCGCAAGCTGGAAGAGCAGGAGCGGCAGGCGCGCGAGGGCGAAACCAATGCGGCGCATGCCAACGTGCTGTCGCTGCTGGAGCAGTTCGCCGAGTTCTTCAGCGCCAAGCAGCGCAACGAGATCGCCGCCTACGTGACCAGCGCAGCGCCCAAGCCGGCCAGCAGCAAGTCCGCCGGCGGCCGCAGCGAGGTCAAGCCGAAGTACCAGTTGCCGCACACCGGCGAGACCTGGTCCGGCCGCGGTCGCACGCCGAAGGCGTTCGCCGCCTGGGAAGGCACCGCCGCCTACAACGAATGGAAGGCGCGCCATCCGGATCTGAAGTTCCCGCTCTTCAAGTATTGAGCGAACGAAGAAAGGCCAGGAATTCCTGGCCTTTTTTTATGCCCGATCGTTGACCCGATCGCGCTGCGCGGACGAGGCGGCGCGATCGGCCCGGCCGCGCCCGCTCAGCGCGTGGCCGCCAGCAGCGGCTGCAGCCGCGGTTCCAGTTCGCGCCGGCGCCAGCCGGCCAGCGGCGCCGGCCATTGCGCGCTTTCCAGCAGGGCTTCCAGGTGCTTGCGCGAGGCGAGCAGGCCGTCGGGCAGGCCGAGTTCGGCGCTGCGCGCGGCCACCGCGTCCTGCAGCCGCTTCAGCGCGGCCTTGTTGTCGTCGCTGGCGGCCAGCGCCTGCGGGGCGTCGGTTTCGTCGGCCAGTGGGGTGGTCAGCGCCTGCCACACCGCATCGCTGAGCTTGCGCGGCGCCTTGGGGTGTTTGTCGAACAGCGCCAGCATGGCCGGTTGGTCCTGCGGCGGGAAGCGCGCCAGGGTGGCGGCCAGTTCGTTGTCCAGGATCCAGCTGCGCGGCTTGTCGCTGTGCCGGGCCTGCGCGTCGCGCCAGCGCAACAGGCGCAGCAGGCGCAGTTGCGCGGGGCGGTCCATGAACTGCGCCGAGCGCATGCCCAGGTGCGGCCAGCGTTCGCCGTCGTCGTGCTCGACGGTGCCGAGCAGGCGTTCGCCGTCCTCGAGCAGCCAGTCGCCGCGCTCCAGGGTCTGCAACCGCGCCTGCAGGTTGTCGTGCAGCGCGAACAGATGGCGCACGTCGTCGGCGGCGTACTCCAGCTGCGCCGGCGACAGCGGGCGGCGCAGCCAGTCCGAGCGGGTCTCGCCCTTGGCCAGGTGCACGCCGGTGATCTCCAGCACCAGCTTCTGGTAGCCCATGCCGGCGCCGAGCCCGGCCAGGCCGGCGGCGATCTGGGTGTCGAACAGCGGCCGCGGCAGGGTGCCGCAGGCGCACTTGAAGGCGACCAGGTCTTCGCTGGCGCTGTGCATGATCTTGAGGATGTCCGGGTCGCTCAGCCACGGCGCCAGCGCCTGCGGCATGCCCGGGATCAGCGGGTCGATCAGCAGGATTTCGTCGCCTACGGCCATCTGCACCAGCGCCAGTTGCGGCCAGTAGGTCCGTTCGCGGACGAATTCGGTATCCAGGCCGATGCGGGCCGGTCGCTGCGCCAGCCGTTCGCTCAGCTCGGCAGGTTGCTTGATCCAGTAAGGCACGTGATTTCCGTTGACTGCAGGGTTTGCTCAGGCAGGCGAGAATAGCCTAACGTCGCTCCGCCGGCCGCACGGCGCGCCGGACGGGATGGCGTCGCAAGGTCCATGGTTCGGAGGGAAAGTGCGCAGCAGCGGCGTTGTGATGGTCTGGAGCATGCTTGCGGCGGCGCTGGTCGGCTGTGCGCGGCAGCCGTCGGCGCCGGCCGCCGAGACCGCGCCTGCGACCGCCGCTGCCACCGCCACCGCTACGGCGCAGTCGGCGCCGGTCAAGCCGGTGCAGGCGCCCAGCGTGACCATCGGCGGCGAGGATGCGGCCGAGACCGTGGCGCGCTGGCAGCCGCCGTTGCCGACCCTGACGCGCAGCGGCCTGCCGCAGGCGCGGCGCCAGGCGGCGCGCGCGCTGGCCGAAGATCGCCTGTTCGAGGATGCGCAGTCGGCGATTCCGCTGTACCTGGCGATCCGCAGCCTGGCGCCGAACGATCGCGTTGCCCAGGACGGCCTGCGCAAGGCGCGGCGGCGCCTGTTGCAACTCGGCGCGCAGGCGCTGGGCGATCCGGATCTTTCCGAACGCACGCTCGAGCAGGCCGCGCGCATCGCGATGGTGGCGCTGTGGCTGGATGCCGATGACCCGGCGGTGCGGCGCCTGCAGCAGCGGGTGGAGACCGCATCGCGGGTGCTGGCCTACAACCGCGCCGGCGAGGACGACCTGCGCGGTGGCCGCCTGGGCGAGGACGGCAACGGCGCCCTGGCCAATTTCCGTGAGGCGTTGCTGCTGGATGCGGACGATGCGCGCGCGCGGCAGGGCGTGGCGGCGGTGGAAAGCGCGCTGATCCGTCGCGCCGAGACGGCCGCGGCGGCCTCGGATTTCGCCGCCGCCGGCAGTTGGCTGGCGCGCGCGGCGCGGGTGCGCGAGGACGCGCCCACGGTGCACGACGCGCGCGAGCGCGTGGAGCAGGTGCGGGTGGCGCGCATCGCCGCCTTGCGCGATGCGGGCCTGCGCGATCTGGCCACCCCGGCCGGATTGAAGTCGGCGCGCGAGCGCCTGGGCGACGTGCTGCGCATTGCCGATCCCGGCGACCCGGTGGCGGCGATGCTGCGCGAACGCATCGACCTGGCCACCCACTACGGCAGCTTCCGCCCCGGCCAGGTGTTCACCGACGGCATGCACGACGGCGGGCGCGGTCCGCAGATGATCGTGGTGCCGCACGGCGGCTTCCGCATGGGCGCGGCCGAGACCGAACCCGGCGCCTCGCCGGCGGAGATGCCGCAGCACTACGTGCGCTTCGACCGCGGTTTCGCCATGTCGATCACCGAGGTCACCGTGGCCGAGTTCCGCCGTTTCGTGGAGGCGACCAATGCGCGTCCGCGCGCCACCCGCCGCGGCCATTCCACCGTCTACGACGAACGCAGCGGCAACTTCGTGCGCCGCAACGGCGTGGACTGGCAGTCCGATTACCAGGGCGCGCGGGCGGCGCCGAACAGCCCGGTGATGCACGTCAGCGTGCGCGACGCCGAGGCCTATGCGGCCTGGCTGTCGCAGCAGACCGGGCGGCATTACCGGCTGCCCAGCGAGGCCGAGTTCGAATACGCCCTGCGCGCCGGCGGCCGCGGCCGCTACCCCTGGGGCAACGCCGGCACGCCGCCGCGCGGCAGCGGCAACTTCACCGGCGGCGGCGACGTCTCGCCCAGCGGGCGGCACTGGCGCAATGCCTTCGTCGGCTACACCGACGGCTTCTGGGGCCCGGCCCCGGTGGCCAGTTTTTCCGCCAACGCCTGGGGCCTGCACGACATGGCCGGCAACCTCAGCGAGTGGGTCGCCGACTGCTGGCACGCCAGCTATCGCCGCGCGCCGGCCGACGGCGCGGCCTGGTACAACCCGGGCTGCCGCTCGCGGGTGGTGCGCGGCGGCAACTGGGCCAATGCACCGGAGCAGACCCGCGCGGCCTGGCGGCTGATGCAGGATTCGGACAGCACCAGTGCACGCGTCGGCTTCCGCCTGGTGCGCGGCATTTGACGCCGCCGCGCCAGGGTCGGCGCTAGATTGCCTCACCAGTCAGCGAGGGGGAGTGCGATGAACCAAGTCTTCGGCCGCCAGGGCGGCGAACCGGGCGGCGGCCGCCGTGGACCGCTGGGCGGGGTGCGCTGGCTGGTACTGCTGGGGTTTGCCGTGTATGCCGGGTTCTACTGGTTCTCCAACCGCAGCGAGGATCCGTACACCGGCGAGCAGGTGCTGATCGACCGCTCGTTGAATGTGGAGGACGAGAAGGCGCTGGGTCTGCAGGCGTACCAGGAGATCCTGGCGCAGGAACATCCGGTCGATCCGCAGTCGCAGGTGGCGCAGCAGGTGCGTGCGATCGCGCAGCGGCTGATCGCCAAGGTCGACGTGGTCGAGGACGCGCTGGCCGCCGAGCACGGCATGCAGGCCAAGCATTACGCGCGCGGCTTCGACTGGGACGTCAACGTGATCGAGTCCGACCAGGCCAATGCGTTCTGCCTGCCCGGCGGCAAGATGGCGGTCTACACCGGGTTGCTGCCGGTGGCCAAGAACGCCGACGCGATGGCGGTGGTGATGGGTCACGAGATCGCGCATGCGCTGCTGCGGCATGGCGCGCAGCGCATGGCCCAGCAGAAGCTGACCCAGATCGGGCAGATGGCCGGCGCCGCCGGCGGCCTGGATCCGCAACAGCAGCAGATGGCGATGGCGGCGATGGGCTATGGCTACCTGCTGCCGTACGCGCGCAGCCACGAGACCCAGGCCGACGAAGTGGGCCTGATGCTGGCCGCGGCGGCCTGTTTCGACCCGCGCGAGGCGGTGCCGCTGTGGGAGCGGATGAGCGCCAGCAGCGGCGGCCAGGCGCCGCCGGAGTTCGCCTCCACCCATCCCAATCCGGGCACCCGCATCCAGAACCTGCAGGCGCTGATGCCCAAGGCGCTGGAGTACCGGCAGCGCTTCTGCGAGTCCGCGCGTGGTGCTTCGCAGTAAGCGCTGCCGTCGCCGCACGCGTTGGCTGCCTTGTCGCTGAACGCCGCGCGCTTATCCACGCTCGCGTGCACGGCGGCGGGCGCATGATGCGCTCCACACCATCGGGAGCACTGCCATGAAACGCCTGCTGCTGTCCTCCCTCGTCGCCACGGCCGTGCTGGCCGGCTGTGCCACCAACCGGCTCAGCGACGACGAGCGTCTGACCCTGTACCGCGCCCACGCCGGTGCGCCGGTGCGCGACTTCCAGTACTTCAACCGGCTCAGCGGCTGGACCGCACTCGGCGACAGCGCGCTGGCGGTGTGGACGCGCCCGAACCAGGCCTATCTGCTGGAATTCGCCGGCACCTGCCAGGACCTGGATTTCGCCCCCAGCATCGCCATCACCCATTTCGGCAGCCAGGTCTCGGCGAAGTTCGACGATGTGCTGGTGCTCGGCGGCGGCCCCGCCGCGATTCGCCTGCCGTGCCGCATCGACAGCATCCGCCCGCTCGACGTCAAGGCGCTGCGCACCTCGGAGAAGGAACTGCGCGAGGCCAAGGTGCAGGAACGGGCGCAGCAGGCGCCTGGGAGCTGACGCAGTGCCGGGATTCGGGATTCGCGAGGCGGCGCGCGCGGTGGTGCGGCTAGTGTGATGTCGCGCCGTCGCTTGCTGGTGCAGCCTGTTGCGTCAGGTGCACTGCAAGGTGCTGTGCGGCACGCCCTTATGGCTCCGGGGCGCACGCTTCAGCCGCGACGGGTATTACCGGTAAGGCCGTGTCGCGGCTGAAGACGCTCCTGGAGGTTGGGTGAGGTGCGACGAACGCAGGCGCTTGGCGGTGTCTGAGCGTCGGTACGTGGGAGTGACGCGACGACGCGGTGGTGCTCAGGAGGCCTGGTCGGGCGCCACGTAGCCGTCGGGCTTGTCGGCGCCGCCCTGGAACAGGAACTTTTCCAGTTCCGTTTCCAGGAACGCGCGGTGCTTGGGATCGCGCGGCGACAGCCGGTTCTCGTTGATCAGCATGGTCTGGTGCGCCAGCCAGGCTTGCCAGCCGGCCTTGCCGATGTGCGCGAACACGCGCTTGCCGAGCTCGCCGGGATACGGCACGTAGTCGAGCCCTTCGGTGTCGCGTTGCTGGTACTGGCAGAAGACGGTGCGGGACATGTCAATTCCTGGCGGTGCGTACGGCGGCGCGCGCTGGCGCGCTAGAGGCCGTCGAGCAGTTTGCGGATCGGTGCGGGCAGGCCCAGCGTCGACAGGTCGGCGCGCGCCACCCAGCGCAGGTCGTCATTGTCGCCCAGCGCATCGCCCATGGCGACCTTGCGCAGGCGCAGTGGCTGCAGGTGCAGGCGGTAATGGCTGAAGGTGTGCACGATCGGCGGCAGCGCTTCGGCGTCGTCGTAGGCGCGCCCGCGCATCCAGCGCGCGTACCAGGCGCGCAGCTCGCTGTCGGTGTCGGCCTGCGGCAGGGTCCACAGCGAGGCCCAGATGCCGGTCGGCGGCCGCCGCTGCAGCAGCAATTCGCCGGCGGCGTTCTCCAGCAACAGCGCCAGCGCCTCGCGCTCGGGCAGGGTCTTGCCCGGCTTGGGCGTGGGCAGCGCTTCGACCAGGCCGTCGCGGCGCGCCACGCAGTCGTCCTGCAGCGGGCACAGCACGCAGGCCGGGTTGGCGCGGGTGCACAGGGTGGCGCCGAAATCCATCTGCGCCTGGGTGTAGTCGGCCATGCGCCCGTCCGGCACGGCGGCCACGTGGTCGTGCGCGAGCGCCCACAGCGGCTTTTCCACCGCCGGCAGGCCGGGGTAGCCGGCGATGCCGTGGTAGCGGGTCAGCACGCGCTTGACGTTGCCGTCGAGGATCGGGAAGCGGTCGTTCCAGGCCTGGCTGAGAATCGCGCCGGCGGTGCTGCGGCCGATGCCGGGCAGCGCATGCAGGGCCTCGAAATCGCGCGGCAGCTCGCCGCCGTGCAGTTCCACGCAGCGCTTGGCGGCGGCGTGCAGGTTGCGTGCGCGGGCGTAGTAGCCGAGCCCGGCCCATTGCGCCATCACCGCGTCGTTGTCGGCGGCGGCCAGTGCCGGCAGGGTCGGGAAGTGCTGCAGGAAGCGCAGGAAATAGGGGATGACCACCGCCACCTGGGTCTGCTGCAGCATGATCTCCGACAGCCACACCCGGTACGGACTGCGCGGATGCTGCCAGGGCAGGTCATGCCGCCCGTGGCGGTCGAACCAGGCGAGCAGGCGGGTAGGGAAGGTGTCGGGCTGGCGCATGCTGGCATCTGAGTTCCTTCTCCCCTCGGGAGAAGGTGCCCCGAAGGGGCGGATGAGGGTACGGGCGAAGCCTGGTGCGGTTTGGGTAGTGCGCATGCCGGCATTGCGGGCTCCGCCGTACCCTCACCCCAACCCCTCTCCCGGGGGGAGAGGGGCTTTGCATCAGCCGCCCAGGGCGTCGGGCAGCAACGCGTCGACGAAGGCTTCGGCGTCGAACACGCGCAGGTCTTCGGGGCGCTCGCCGATGCCGGCGAAGCGGATCGGGATGCCGAATTCGCGGGCCAGGGCGAACACCACGCCGCCCTTGGCGGTGCCGTCGAGCTTGGTCACCACCAGACCGGTGACGCCGACCGCGGCGTGGAACTGGCGCAGCTGCGACAGCGCGTTCTGGCCGGTGGTGCCGTCGATGACCATCAGCACCTCGTGCGGCGCGCTGGGGTCGAGCTTGCCGAGCACGCGGCGGATCTTGCCCAGCTCGTTCATCAGCCCGGTCTGGGTGTGCAGGCGGCCGGCGGTGTCGGCGATCAGCACCTCGGTGCCGCGCGCCTTGCCGGCCTGCAGCGCATCGAAGGCCACCGAGGCGGCGTCGGCGTTCTGGCCCTGCGCGATCACGGTCACACTGTTGCGCTCGCCCCAGGCCTGCAACTGCGCCACCGCGGCGGCGCGGAAGGTGTCGCCAGCGGCCAGCATCAGGCTGTGGCCCTCGTCCTTGAAACGCTTGGCCAGCTTGCCGATGGTGGTGGTCTTGCCGACGCCGTTGACGCCGACGGTCAGCACCACGAAGGGCTTGGCGTTGCGGTCGATCTGCAGCGGCCTGGCCACCGGCTGCAGGATCGCCAGCAAGTCGGCGCGCAGCGCCTGCTGCAGCGCCCTGGCGTCGGCGAACTCGCGCGCCTTCATGCGCTTGCGCAGGCTCTCGATCAGCGCGGTGGTGGCGGGAATGCCGACGTCGGCGGTGATCAGCGCGGTCTCGATCTCGTCGAGCAGGTCGTCGTCGAGCTTGGGGTTGCGCGAGAACAGGCTGCCGACGCTGCGCGCGAAGCTGCTGTTGCGCAGCCGTTCGCGCCAGCCGGGCTTGCCGGCCGGCGCAGCGGGCGGCGCGTCGCTGCGCACCAGGTCGGCGTCGGTGGACGCAGTAACCGGCGAGGGCACGGACACCGCGACGGGCGGCTGTGCAGGGGCGGGCGTCGGCTGCGGCACGCTCGGCACCGGTACAGCGGCCGGCGTCGGCACATAAGCCTGCGGCGGTGGCGTGGGCGCTGCCGGCGGCAGCGGGGTCGGTTGCGGCTGCGGCACCGCGACCGGGGCCGGCGCCTGCACGGGATGTTCGGCGATCGGCGCGGGCGTCGGCTGCGGGGGGGCGGCGGGTGCGGGAGTGGCGGGCGCTGCCTCAGCGGCCGGCGGCGCCGACGGCGCAGGCGCAGCGGGCTCGGCGCTTGCCGGCTTGGGGAAGGCGGCGGCCAGTTCCTCGATGCTGTAGCGCTGGGTGCGGCTCTCGCCGGCGTTGTCCTGGGGCTTGTTGCGGCGGAATAGGCTGACCATGGATGACGCGTGGACCGGAAACGAAGAATGCTACCACTTGCGACCTGAGCGGCCGGTGCAGCGGGGGCTGGCTGGGATGGTCGGCAAAGTGGAATTCGTGCCTCACGACCGTGTGTGCGTGCATTGGCGCGGCGCTTGTCCCAATTGGCGGGCTAGCTGCAACCGTGGTGTTCAAAGTGAAGTGCGGTCGCAGGGTGGAGGTGCAGACATGTCATGGCATTTCAATGCGATCGGCTGTGCCGGACCCTCACCCCAACCCCTCTCCCGGAGGGAGAGGGGCTTTAGCATCCTCTCTCCTTGCGGGAGAGGCTGCCCCGAGGGGCTGAAGCTGCTTCTATAGCCGCATCCGCATCCGCATCCGCATCTGCAGTGCAGCCATCCCAACGCCCGCATTCAGCAACCAATCCCGATTCCCCAATCCCCATTCCCGGCTTTTCACAGCTTGCCCTTCATCGACCGGTAGTCGCGCGGGGTCATGCCGACGGTGGCCTTGAACTGGCGGGCGAAGGCGCTCTGGTCGGCGAAGCCGCACAGCTGGCCGATGCTGGCGATGCTGTCGTCGCCGTGCAGCAGGCGCATCGCCGCTTCGATGCGCATCTTGGTCAGCAGTTGCTGCGGGGTCAGCTGGAACACGCGACGGAAGTGCCGCTCCAGTTGCGCCACCGACAGCTCCGCCAGGTCGGCCAGGGTCTGCACGCGCAGGTTGTCGCCGTAGTGCGCCTGCATGTGTTCCATGGCGCGGCTGATGCGCTCGTAGGCGGAATGGCGGTTGTCCGGCTGGCCCAGGTCGCGGGAGATGCCGACCACGCCGATCACCTCCTCGCCCTCGCACAGCGGGCGCTTGAAGGTCAGGCACCAGCCGGGGGTGCGATTCGGGAACAAGTGCACTTCCAACTGGTTCTCGATCACCTCGCCGCACAGCACGCGCCGGTCCTGCATCAGGTAGCTGCCGCCCAGCGGCAGCGGGAACACGTCCGCAGCCGACTTGCCGATCAGGTCGGCGCGGTATTTCTTGCCCAGCCGCCGCACCAGGGTCAGGTTGACGTGGGTGTAGCGGCCGTCGCGGTCCTTCACGAAGAACACCACGTCCGGCAGGGCGTCGAACAGCGTCTGCAGTTCCAGTGCCGAAATCAGAGTGTCCATGGCGTTCACCTGCGGAAGTGGGCGGCGGTGCGGGCGCGCCGCCGCGCGTCCCCCGAATGCCGATGCTAGCCTAAGTCGGCGCCCTGGGGCGTCGCCGGGTTGTGCGAACTTCCGCATTGGCGACAGGCAAACGCTGCTAGCCGGCGGCGGTGCCGAATGTGAGCATGGCTCCATGCATACACTCGATGTCATCGACTCGCACAGCGCCGGCGAACCGACCCGTGTCGTCGTCTCCGGCTTCCCCGATCTGGGAACCGGTTCCCTGGCCGAGCGCCGGGAGCTGTTCCGCACGCGCTTCGACGCCTGGCGTAGCGCCATCGCCTGCGAACCGCGCGGCTCGGACACCATGGTCGGCGCGCTGCTGCTGCCGCCGGTGGCCGCCGATGCCTGCGCGGCGGTGATCTTCTTCAACAACGTCGGCTACCTGGGCATGTGCGGCCACGGCACCATCGGCCTGGTGCGCACGCTGGCCGAGCTGGGCCGGCTGAGTGCGGGCACGCACCGCATCGAGACGCCGGTGGGCACGGTCGGCGTGGAACTGCACGCCGACGGCCGCGTCTCGGTCGACAACGTCGAGAGCTACCGCCATGCCACCGGCGTCGAAGTGCAGGTGCCCGAGTACGGGCGCGTGCGCGGCGACGTCGCCTGGGGCGGCAACTGGTTCTTCATCACCGAACAGACGCCGTGCGCGCTGGAACTGCGCCACCAGCGCGCGCTGACCGCTTACACCGAGGCGCTGCGGCTGGCGCTGGAGGCGGCGGGCATCCGCGGCGCCGACGGCGGCGAGATCGACCACATCGAGATCAACGGGCCGGCGCCGGACGCCAGCGCCGATGCGCGCAACTTCGTGCTGTGCCCGGGCCTGGCCTACGACCGGTCGCCCTGCGGCACCGGCACCAGCGCCAAGCTGGCGTGCCTGGCCGCCGACGGCAAGCTGGCGCCGGGCCAGGTGTGGCGGCAGCAGGGCATCCTCGGCAGCGTGTTCGAGGGCAGCTACACGGC
This sequence comes from Xanthomonas sp. LF02-5, assembly GCF_034105325.1. NCBI lineage: Bacteria > Pseudomonadati > Pseudomonadota > Gammaproteobacteria > Lysobacterales > Lysobacteraceae > Xanthomonas > Xanthomonas sp. LF02-5. The sequence continues at coordinate 1,128,099 of NZ_JAXGGF010000001.1, forward strand.
CGGTGCGCGCGGGGTACTGCCGCGCATCACCGGGCAGGCCTACATCACTGCGCGCGCGCAGTTGTCGATCGATCCGCAGGATCCGTTCGCCTGGGGCATCGGCGCCGCATGAGCGGTTTCGACCTGATCGTCGTCGGCGCCGGCATCGTCGGCGCGGCCTGCGCCGATGCGGCGGCGGCCGCCGGCCTGCGCGTGGCGATCGTCGAGTCGGGCAGTATCGGCGGCGGTTCCACCGCCGCGGCGATGGGGCACCTGGTGGCGATGGACGACGATCCGGCGGAACTGGCGCTGTCGGCGTACTCGCTGCGTTTGTGGGAAGAATTCGCGCCGCTGCCGGAGGCCGAGTTCAGCCGCTGCGGCACGCTGTGGGTGGCGCGCGAGGCGCGCGAACTGGAGGCGATTCCGGCCAAGATCCAGCGGCTGGCCGCGGCCGGCGTGCACGCCGAAGCGCTCGATGCGCAGCGCTTGTACCAACTGGAGCCGGCGCTGGTGCCGGGCCTGGCCGGCGGCATGCGCGTGGCCGCCGAGGCGGTGGTGTATCCGCCGCGGATGGCGCGCTACCTGGTCGAGCGTGCCTGCGCCGCCGGTGCGCAGCTGTACGCCGGGCGTCGCGCCACTGCGCTGGCCGATGCCGGCGTGCGTCTGGACGACGGCAGCGCGCTGCATGGCCCGGTGCTGGTCGCCACCGGCTGCGCCGTGCCGGAGCTGTTGCCGGAACTGCCGATGCGCGCGCGCAAAGGGCAACTGGTGATCACCGACCGCTATCCGGGCTTCGTCGCCCATCAATTGCTGGAACTGGGCTACGCCGACAGCGCGCACGGCAGCGACGGCAGCAGCGTGGCGTTCAACGTGCAGCCGCGGCCGACCGGGCAGATCCTGATCGGCTCCTCGCGCGAATTCGATGCGACCGACCGCACGGTGTCGATGCCGATGCTGCAGCGGATGCTGGAGCGCGCCTTCGCGTTCCTGCCGGGCCTGCGGCAACTGCAGGCGATCCGGGTGTGGACCGGCCTGCGTCCGGCCACGCCGGACGGACGCCCGTACCTGGGCGCGGTGCCGGAGCGGCGCGACGTGTGGGTCGCGGCCGGCCACGAGGGCCTGGGCGTGACGACGGCGCTGGGCAGTGCGCGCCTGCTGCTGGACCAGTTGCTGCAGCGGCCCACGGCCATCGACGCGGCGCCGTACGCGCCGGCGCGGGCGCTGGCATGAGCGCGCGCATGTTGCGCCTGCAGGTCGACGGCCGCGATGTCGAAGTGCCTGATGGCAGCAGCGTGGCCGCGGCGGTGGCGCAGGTGGCCACGCATTTCCGCCGCTCGCGCAGCGGCCAGCCGCGCGCGCCGCTGTGCGGCATGGGCGTGTGCGCCGAGTGCCGGGTGCGCATCGACCGCGTCGGCCAGTTGCGCGCCTGCATCACCCCGGCGCGCGACGGCATGCAGGTGTGGACCGATGGCTGAGCCGCGCACCCACTTCGAGGTCTTGGTGATCGGCGCCGGGCCGGCCGGGCTGGCGGCGGCGCTGGCCGCGGCCGGGCATGGCCGCCGCGTCGGCCTGGTCGATCTGCAGGCGCGTGCCGGCGGGCAGATCTGGCGCCACGACTTGGCCCAGGCGCCGCCGCGCCTGGCCGCGCGCACCCTGGCGCAACTGGCGGCCAGCGCCGTGACGTTTCTGCCGCAGACCCAGGTGCTGCTGGCGCAGGACCGGCAACTGCTCACCGATGGACCCGATGGCCCGCGCTGGCTGGGCTACGACGCGCTGGTGCTGGCCACCGGCGCGCGCGAGTTGCTGTTGCCGTTCCCGGGCTGGACCCTGCCCGGGGTGACCGGTGCAGGTGGCGCGCAGGCGCTGGCCAAGCAGGGCTGGCCGCTGCGCGGGCGGCGCGTGCTGGTCGCCGGCAGCGGGCCGCTGCTGCTGGCCTCGGCGGCGACGCTGCATCGCCACGGCGCGCAGGTGCTGGGCATCGTCGAACAGGCGCCGTGGCGCGCGCTGGCCGCGTTCGCCGCGCAGCTGCCGCTGCGTTGGCCGGACAAGGCGCTGCAGGCGCTGGCGCTGCGCACGCAACTGGCCGGGGTCGGCTACCACGCCGGCAGCGTGGTGCTGGCCGCGTACGGCGAGGGCCGCGTGCAAGAGGCGGAGATCGACGGCCCGCGCGGCCGCCGCCGTCTCGCCTGCGATCAACTGTCGGTGGGCTACGGCCTGGTGCCGAACGTGGAATTGGCGCAACTGCTGGGCTGCCGGCTGGGCCGCAGCGGCGCGCATCCGTGCGTGGCGGTGGATGCGCAACTGCGCACCAGCGTCGACGGCGTGTACGCCGCGGGCGAGGCGCTGGGCATCGGCGGGCGCGATTGCGCGCGGGTGGAAGGCGCCATCGCCGGCCATCTGGCCGCCGGCCAGGACGCCGCTGCGCAGGCGCTGCAGCCGCAGCGGCGCCGCGCGCGCGCCTTTGCTGAACTGCTGCAGCGGCAGTTCGCGCTGGACCCGCGCATCCACGCGCTGGCCGCGCCGGACACGCTGGTGTGCCGCTGCGAAGACGTGCCGCTGTCCGCGCTGCAGGGCCATGCCGACCTGCGCGACGCCAAGCTGGCCTCGCGCTGCGGCATGGGCGCCTGCCAAGGTCGCATTTGCGGCAGCGCGCTGACCGAGCTGGGGCTGGCCGCGCGCGCCGCCGATTTCTCCGACGACGGCCGCCGGCCGCCGCTGTTCCCGGCGCGGCTGGACGCGCTGGCCCATCCCTGTCCGGACCCCGGTCCGCACACCGCTTGCGCCGCGCCGTCGCGCGCGGCATCCCTTCGCAACTCTCCACAAGGTGTACATCCATGAGCAAGGCTTCCTTCTGGTACGGCGTGCTGCCGGCCATCACCACCCCCTTCAACGCCGACGGCAGCATCGACCACGCGTTCCTGGCCAAGCATGCGCAGCTGATGATCGACGCCGGCTGCACTGCGATCGTGCCGCTGGGCTCGCTGGGCGAGGCGGCTACGCTGAGCTTCGACGACAAGCTGGCGATCCTGAAGACCCTGGTGCAGGCGGTCGACGGCCGCATCCCGGTGGTGCCGGGCATCGCCGCGCTGTCCACCGACGAGGCCGTGCGCCTGGCGCAGGCGGCCAAGCAGGTCGGCTGCGGTGGCCTCATGGTGCTGCCGCCGTATGTGTATTCCACCGACTGGCGCGAAATGGGCGCGCACATGCGCGCGGTGATCGCCGCCACCGACCTGCCGGCGATCCTGTACAACAACCCGATCGCCTACAAGACCGATTTCAGCCCGGCGCAGATCGCCGAGCTGGCCGCCGAATTCCCGAACCTGCAGGCGGTCAAGGAATCCTCCGGCGACGTGCGCCGCTTCGCCGCGCTGGGCGAGCTGCTCGGCGACCGCCTGGTGCTGCTGGTGGGCATGGACGATGCGATCGTCGAAGGCCTGAGCATGGGCGCCAAGGGCTGGATCGCCGGCCTGGTCAACGCCTACCCGAAGGAGTCGGTGAAGCTGTTCGAGCTGGCCCGCGACGGCGGCTACCCGGCGGCCAAGGCGCTATACGACTGGTTCCTGCCGCTGCTGCGCCTGGACACCGTGCCCAAGTTCGTGCAGCTGATCAAGCTGGTGCAGGAGAAGGTCGGCCTGGGCAGCGAGCGCGTGCGCGCGCCGCGGCTGGTGCTGGAAGGCGCCGAGCGCGAGGCCGCGCTGAAGGTCATCGACCACGCCATCGCCACCCACCCTGGGCACTGAGATGAGCACGCAACCGCTGTTGCTGGCCGGCCATTGGCAGGCCTCGCTGGAAGAGCGCGGCAGTTTCCGCGCCGAGGATCCGCGCGACGGGAGCGAGTTCGGCCCGTCGTTCCCGATCAGCGGCGCCGCCGATCTGGAAGCGGCGCTGAGCGCGGCGGCGCTGAGCGCCGATGCGCTGGCCGCGGCCGCGCCGGAACGCATCGCCGGGTTCCTGGATGCGTACGCGGACGCGATCGACGCCGACGTCGAACGTCTGGTGGCGCTGGCCCATGCCGAAACCGGCCTGCCGGTGGAGCCGCGCCTGGCCAAGGTGGAGCTGCCGCGCGCCAGCGGGCAGTTGCGCCAGGCCGCGCAGGCAGTGCGTAGCCACAGCTGGGCGCAGCCGGTGATCGACACCGCGGCGGGCCTGCGCGCGCAGCTGGGGCCGCTGCACAAGCCGGTGCTGGTGTTCGGTCCGAACAATTTCCCGTTCGCGTTCAACGCGGTGGCCGGCAGCGATTTCGCCTCGGCCATCGCCGCGCGCAATCCGGTCATCGCCAAGGCGCATCCTTCGCATCCGGCCACCAGCCAGCGCCTGGCCCAGCTCGCGCACCAGGCGCTGCTGGCCAACGACCTGCCGGCGGCGACGGTGCAGTTGCTGTATCACTTCGATAACACGCTGGGCCTGGAACTGGCAGGCGATCCGCGGCTCGGCGCGATCGGCTTCACCGGCAGCCGTGCCGGCGGGCTGGCGCTGAAGGCCGCCGCCGACCGCGCCGGGGTGCCGGCCTATGTCGAGTTGTCCAGCGTCAATCCGGTGTTCCTGCTGCCGGGCGCGCTGGCCGAACGCGGTGCGGCGCTGGCGCAGGAGTTCTTCGCCTCCTGCACCATGGGCAGCGGCCAGTTCTGCACCAACCCGGGCATCGTGGTGGTGCCCGAGGGCGAGGCCGGCGATGCCTTCGTCGCCGCGGCCACCGCGCATTTCGCCGCGGCTGCGCCGGCGCTGCTGTTCTCGCGCGGCGTGCTGGAGCATCTGCAGCGCAGCGTGGGCACGCTGCGCGATGCCGGCGCCACGGTGCTGGCCGGTGGCGAGGCCGATGCCGGCCCCGGCTATCGGCATGCGCCGACGCTGCTGCAAGTGTCGGCCGGGGCCTTCCTGCAGCAGCCCGAGGCGCTGCAGACCGAGGCGTTCGGCCCGGTCAGCCTGATCGTGCGCGGCGGCGGGTTGGGGCAGTTGACCGCCCTGGCGCGCAGCTTCGAGGGCAATCTCACCGGCACGCTCTATCGCGCCGCCGATGGCAGCGACGACATGGCCTTCGCCGCGCTGGCCGCGGCGCTGCGTCCGCGGGTCGGCCGCCTGATCTGCAACAAGATGCCGACCGGCGTGGCGGTGAGCCCGGCGATGAACCATGGCGGCCCGTATCCGAGCACCGGCCATCCGGGCTTCACTGCCGTCGGCATGCCCGCGGCGATCCGCCGCTTCGCCGCGCTGCACAGCTATGACGGCGTGCCCGACGCGCTGCTGCCGCCGTTGCTGCGCGATCGCAATCCCGGCGGCGTGCAGCGCTTGATCGACGGCAGCTGGAGCACCGCCGACGTGGATCCGCGCGCATGAGCGAGCAGGCCCAGATCGGCGGGTTGACCCTGGAGCAGGCGCACGCGCAACTGGCGCCGTGGCCGCACCGCGCGCCGGCGATCCAGCAGCAGGAGTACCGGCAGCGTCTGGCCAATGCGCGCGCGCTGATGCGCGCGCACGGCGCCGACGCGTTGCTGATCGGTGCTGGCGCTTCGTTGCGCTACTTCACCGGGGTGCCGTGGGGCGCCAGCGAGCGCCTGGTGGCGATGTTGCTGACCGCCGAAGGCGATCCGCTGCTGATCTGCCCGGCGTTCGAGGAAGGCTCGCTGGACGCAGTGCTGTCGGTGCCAGTGCGCAAGCGCCTGTGGCAGGAACACGAGGATCCGCACGCGCTGGTCGCCGAGGCCCTGCTGGAACTGGACGCGCAGAGCCTGGCGCTGGACCCGGGCGTGGCCTTTGCGGTGCACACCGGGCTGACGGCGGTGCTGGGCCGGATCGCGATCCGCGATGCGGCGGCGATCGTCGACGGCTGCCGCATGCGCAAGTCGCCGGCGGAACTGGCGCTGATGCAGCAGGCCTGCGACATGACCCTGCACGTGCAGCGGCTGGCCGCCGGGCTGATCCACGAAGGCATCACCACCGCGGAACTGACCCGCTTCATCGACCAGGCGCACCGCGCGCTCGGTGCCGACAACGGCTCGACCTTCTGCATCGTGCAGTTCGGCCACGCCACCGCGTATCCGCACGGCATTCCCGGCGTGCAGGCGCTGCGCCCGGGCGAGCTGGTGCTGATCGATACCGGTTGCACCGTGCAGGGCTACCACTCCGACATCACCCGCACCTACATCTTCGGCGAGCCCAGCGAGAAGCAGCGACGCATCTGGCAACTGGAGCACGACGCGCAGGCGGCGGCCTTCGCCGCGGTGCGGCCGGGCGTGGCCTGCGCGGTGGTGGACGAGGCCGCGCGCAAGGTGCTGCAGCGTGCCGGGCTCGGCCCGGACTATCAGCTGCCGGGGCTGCCGCATCGCACCGGCCACGGTTGCGGCATGAGCATCCACGAGGCACCGTACCTGGTGCGCGGCAATGCGCTGGCGCTGGCCCCGGGCATGTGCTGCAGCAACGAGCCGATGATCGTGGTGCCGGGCGAGTTCGGCGTGCGCCTGGAGGATCATTTCTACGTCACCGAGGACGGCGCGCAGTGGTTCACCCCGCCGTCGCCGGCGATCGACCGGCCGTTCGCCTGATGCGCAGGGCGGCCGCTTGCCACGTTTGTGCGGCGGCCGCCGCGGTGTGTCACGGGCGCGTGCCGCCCTGCGGAGTTCCTCGATGAAGCACATACCTCTGCCCGTCGTCGGCATGCTGGCACTGGCCCTGCTGAGTGCCTGTCAGCCGTCGGCACCGTCGGCGCCTTCCACGCCGGCGGCAACGGCGCCGGCCAAGGCAAGCACCTCGCCGTCGCAGGCCTTCGCCGCGCTGCTCGATGCGCAGTGGCAGTACCAGCTCGAACACCATCCGGAGTTCGCCAGCATCATCGGCGACAGCCGCTACAACGAGCGCTGGAGCGACTATTCGCTCGCCGCGCTGGAGGCCGAACGCCAGGCCACCGCTGCGTTCCTGGCGCGCTTCGATGCGATCGACGGCAAGGCGCTGTCGGCGCAGGAGCAGTTGAGCCTGCAGATGATGCAGCGGCAGTTGCGCGACCGGATGGAGGCGATCGCGCTGAAGAACGACGAGATGCCGCTGGAGCCGGTCGGCGGCATCCAGGTGGCGCTGCCGGGCTATGCGCAGGCGTTTCCGTTCGCCAGCGTCAAGGACTACGAGGACTACATCAAGCGCCTGCAGGCGATCCCGGCGCTGCTCGACCAGGTGGTGGCGCTGTCGCGCGCCGGCGCCAGGGACGGGCTGGTGCAGCCGAAGTACCTGCTCGAGCGCATTCCCGCGCAGGTACGCGAGATCGCCGCACCGGCCGGGGCCGACAGTCCGTTCGCGCAGCCGCTGCAGCAGTTTCCTGCGGCAGTGCCGGAGGCCGAGCGGCCGCGCCTGCGCGCGGCGATGATCGCGGCGATCGACCAGCAGGTGCGGCCGGCCTATCGCAAGCTCGCCGACTTCGTCGCCGACGAGTACGCGCCGCAGGGCCGCGTCCACGAAGGCCTGTGGTCGCTGCCCGATGGTGCGCGCCGCTACCGCTTCGCGATCCACACCCAGACCACCACAGATCAGTCGCCCGAGCAGATCCACCAGACCGGCCTGGCCGAGGTCGCGCGCATCGAGGGCGAGATGGGCCTCATCGCCAAGCAGCTCGGCTATGCCGATCTGGCTGCGCTACGCAAGGCGGTGGCCCATGACCGCAAGTTCTTCGCTACCTCGCCCGAGCAGATCCTGCAGCGCTACCGCGACGACATCGCGCAGATGCAGCCGAAGCTGCCGACGTTGTTCGGTACGCTGCCGAAGACGCCGCTGGAGGTGCGCGCGATGCCGGCGTTCCGCGCCACCGCGCCCGGTGCCGAGTACTGGCAGAGCGATGCGCAGGGCAGCAAGCCGGGGCTGGTGATGGTCAACACCAGCGATTACGCGCACCGCACCCTGGTCAACATCGAGGCCACCGCGTATCACGAGGGCGTGCCCGGTCATCACCTGCAGATCTCGCTTGCGCAGACCCTGCCGCTGCCGCCGTTCCGCCAGCAATCCAGCTACAACGCCTACGTGGAAGGCTGGGCGCTGTACGCCGAGCGGCTGGGCAAGGAAGTGGGCTTCTACCGCGATCCGTACAGCGACTACGGCCGCCTGGCCGGCGAGCTGCTGCGCGCGAATCGGCTGGTGCTGGATACGGGCGTGCACTACAAGCGCTGGACCCGGCAGCAGATGATCGACTTCTTCCACGCGCATCCGTCCGACGACGAGCCCAGCATCCAGTCCGAGACCGACCGCTACATCGTCTGGCCGGGCCAGGCACTGGGCTACAAGCTCGGCGAACTGGACATCCTGGCGCTGCGCGAGAATGCCAGGCGCGCGCTGGGCGAGCGCTTCGACATCCGCGCCTTCCACGATGCCATCCTCGGCGGCGGCGCGATGCCGCTGGACCTGCTGGACGCGCGCATCGACGCCTGGATCGCCCAGGTCCAGGCCGGCGCTCCCTCTACTCAGGAGACTTCGCGATGACCTCCCGTTCCCGACTGCGCACGGCGCTGGCCCTGGCCATCGCGTGCACCCTGGCCTGGCAGGGCGCTGCCGCCGCCGCGCCCGCAAAGACCGCCGCGCCGGCGGCCGCTGCCCCCGCCGGCGATGCCGGCGCGCGCTTCAAGGCGCTGTACCAGCGCGAGTGGAAATGGCGCCAGGAGCAATTCGCCGGCGCCGACGACGAGGACGCGCAGGGACAGGCCGCCGATCACCTGCCCAAGGTCGATCCGGCCACCCAGGCGCAGCGCACCGCCTACTGGCAGCAGACGCTGCATGATCTGGATGCGATCGACCCGGCGCAGTTGTCGGCGCAGGACCAGGTGAACTACCAGGTCTATCGCCAGCAACTGCAGGTGCTGCTCGACCAGCAGCGGTTCCGCGCCTGGGAAATGCCGTTCAACAGCGACACCGCGTTCTGGAGCGACCTGGGCTTCACCGCGCGCGCCACCCTGCGCAACCGCGAGGACTACCAGCGCTATCTCGGACAGCTCGCCGACATCCCGCGCTACTTCGACGAGCAGATCGCCAACATGCGCGCCGGTCTGGCGCGCGGTTTCGCCCAGCCCAAAGTGACCCTGCAGGGTCGCGACCAGTCGATCGCCGAGGTCGCGCAGGCGCCTGGCGAGACCAATCTGTTCTACACCCCGTTCAAGCAGATGCCGGCGACGATCCCGGCGCCGCTGCAGGCGCAGTTGCGCGCGCAGGCGCGCACGGCGATCGCCCAGCAGGTGGTGCCGGCCTACGCCAAGCTGCTGCGTTTCATGCGCGAGGAATACCTGCCCAAGGCACGCCCGGCGCTGGCCGCCGAATCGCTGCCCGACGGCGCGGCGTACTACCGCGCGCAGATCCGCGAATACACCACGCTCGACCTCAGCCCCGAGCAGATTCATGCGGTGGGCCTGAAGGAGGTGGCGCGGCTGCGCAAGGAGATGGACCAGGCGATCGCCGACAGCGGCTTCAAGACCCCGCCGGGGCAGCAGACCTTCCCGGCGTTTCTGCACTATTTGCGCACCGATCCCAAGTTCTACGCCAAGACCCCGGAAGAACTGCTCAAGGACGCGGCGTGGATCGCCAAGCGCGTGGACGGCAAGATCGGCGACTACATCGGCCGGCTGCCGCGGCAACGCTTCGCGATCGAGCCGGTGCCGGCGGACCTGGCGCCGTTCTACACCGGCGGCCGCGGTGGCCCCGGCATCTACCTGGTCAACACCTACGACCTGCCGTCACGGCCGCTGTACAACCTCGCTGCGCTGACCTTGCACGAGTCCTCGCCTGGTCATGCGCTGCAGATGCCGTTGGCGGCCGAGCAGGACAACCTGCCGGATTTCCGCCGCTACACCTTCATTTCCGCGTATGGCGAGGGCTGGGCGGTGTACTCGGAATACCTGGGGCAGGAGATGGGGATGTACGACACCCCGTACGACCGCTTCGGTTACCTGACCTACCAGATGTGGCGTGCGTGCCGGCTGGTGATCGACACCGGCATTCACCACGACGGCTGGACGCGGGAGCAGGCGCAGGCGTTCCTGCGCGACAACACCGCGCTCAGCGAGCACGAGGTGACCACCGAGGTCGACCGCTACATCGCCTGGCCCGGCCAGGCGCTGTCGTACTACCTGGGTGAGTTGAAGATCCTGGAGCTGCGGCGCAAGGCGGAGCAGGCGCTGGGCGAGAAGTTCGACATCCGCGCGTTCCACGACGCGGTGCTGGAGACGGGCTCGGTGCCGCTGCCGGTGCTGGAGCAGCGCATCGACCGGTTCATTGCCGAGGGTGGAAAGTCGCCTTGGTCGAAGGAGGCGGCGAAGTAATAAGCCCCTCTCCCCCCCGGGAGAGGGGTTGGGGTGAGGATAGGGCGCGAAGCGCGTGCGGTGTTTCAACTGCACGAGGCTTCGCCCGTACCCTCATCCGCCCCTTCGGGGCACCTTCTCCCGGAGGGAGAAGGGAGCTACAAGCCCCTCTCCCCCCGGGAGAGGGGTTGGGGTGAGGGTTCGGACGCGAAGCGCATGCGGTGTTTCAACTGCACGAGGCTTCGCCCGGCCCCTCATCCGCCCCTTCGGGGCACCTTCTCCCGGAGGGAGAAGGGAGTGCTAAGCCCCTCTCCCCCCGGGAGAGGGGTTGGGGTGAGGGTCGGGCGCGAAGCGCATGCGGTGTTTCAGCTGCACGAGGCTTCGCTCGGACCCTCATCCGCCCCTTCGGGGCACCTTCTCCCGAGGGGAGAAGGGAAGTAAAAGCCCCTCTCCCTCCGGGAGAGGGGTTGGGGTGAGGGTAGGGAACGCCGCAGATCATCGAATCGCCAGTGACACCAATCCAGCGGGAGACGCCATGGCCGCACAAGGCAAGTTCCACAAGCGCTTGAGCCTGACCGATCTGACCTTCATCGGGTTGGGCTCGATCTTCGGGTCCGGTTGGCTGTTCTCGGCCAGCCACGTCTCGGCGATCGCCGGGCCGGCCGGCATCGTCTCGTGGATCGCCGGTGGCGTGGCGGTGCTGCTGCTGGGCCTGGTGTACTGCGAACTCGGCGCGGCGCTGCCGCGCGCCGGCGGCGTGGTGCGCTACCCGGAGTACTCGCACGGCGTACTGCTGGGCTGGCTGATGGGCTTCATCACCCTGATCGCCTTCTCCAGCCTGATCGCAATCGAGGTGGAAGCGGCGCGGCAATACGCCGCGGCGTGGTTCCCCTGGCTCAACCAGTCAGGCAGTACCCATCCCAGCGTCGCCGGCTGGCTGCTGCAACTGGCGCTGCTGGTCGCGTTCTTCCTGCTCAACTACTACAGCGTCAAGACCTTCGCCACCGCCAACAACATCGTCAGCGTGTTCAAGTTCCTGGTGCCGGTGCTGGTGATCGTGCTGCTGATGGCGCACTTCGATGCGCGCAACCTGCACGTGCAGGGCTTCGCACCGTTCGGCGCGGCCGGGGTGGAGGCGGCGATCTCCGCCGGCGGCATCATCTTCGCCTACCTGGGGCTCACGCCGATCGTGTCGGTGGCCAGCGAGGTGCGCGATCCGCAGCGCAATATCCCGATCGCGCTGATCCTGTCGGTGGCGCTGTCCACTGTGATCTACGTGCTGCTGCAGCTCGCCTTCCTCGGTGGGGTGCCGGCGCAACATCTGGTCAACGGCTGGGGCGGCATCGACAAGGCGTTCTCGCTGCCGTACCACGATATCGCCCTGGCGCTGGGCATGGGCTGGCTGGCGGCGCTGGTGATCTGCGACGCGATGATCTCGCCCAGCGGCACCGGCAACATCTACATGAACGCCACGCCGCGGGTGGTCTACGGCTGGGCGCGCAGCGGCGGATTCCTGCCGGTGCTGACCAAGGTGGACGCCGCCTCCGGCATCCCGCGCCCGGCGCTGTGGCTGAGCCTGGGCCTGTCGGTGTTCTGGACCCTGCCGTTCCCCTCGTGGGAGGCGCTGATCAACGTGGTGTCCGCGGCGCTGGTGCTGAGTTATGCGGTGGCGCCGGTGACCGTGGCCGCCTTGCGGCGCAGCGCGCCGGACTTGCCGCGGCCGTTCCGGTTGCGCGGCATGGCGCTGCTCGGCCCGCTGTCGTTCATCGTCGCAGGCCTGATCGTGTATTGGTCGACCTGGAGCACGCTGTCGTGGCTGCTCGGCCTGCAGATCGCCATGTTCGCGCTGTACGTGTTGTACCGCCTGCCCAACGCGGCCGGCCGTGCGCGGCTGTGGCGGCAGGTGCGCGGCGTGCTGTGGCTGATCGTGTTCTTCGCGCTGGTGCTGGTGGTATCGCGTCTTGGCACCTTCGGCGGCAGCGGCTGGATCGCCCATCCCTGGGACACGCTGTGCGTGGCCGCGATTGCCTTGGGTTGTTACCACTGGGGTGCGCGCAGCGGCCTGCGTCCGGAGGAACTGGCACTGGAAGAAGACGACGGGGAATAACCCGTCGCGTCTGGGTGTACGAAGAAACGGCGCTTGTCTCCTTTGTTGTGATTGGTTGCGACAGACGTTATCGGGAACGCCCGTCGCGGCTAGAGCCGCCCCTATGGAAGACAAGCGCTTCATGAAATTTTTTGGAAACCGCATGAACAAGTTCGTTGTCTCCCTCGTCATGGCCCTGGCCTGCTGCGCCGGCGCCGCCCAGGCCGCGCCCAGCGTCGCCGACTACCAGCGCTCGCTGGGCTTGCGCGAAGCCTGGATCGGTCTGACCGAGAACGTGACCTGGCCGGCGCAGTGGCGCGACGACGGCGCGTTCTACTACCGCAAGACCGTGCCGGGCGGTTTCGCCTTCGAGGTTGAGGACGTGGCCAGCCAACGCAAGCAGCCGGCGTTCGACCAGGCGCGGCTGGCGCGCGCGCTGGGCGCGGCAACCGGCACCGCCTATCCGGCGCTGCGGCTGCCGTTCACGCGCTTCGCCTACGTCGCCGATGGCGGCCAGCCGCAGGCGGCGATCGCCTTCGAGCTCGATGAGACGCCGTGGCGCTGCAGGCTCACCACCTACGTCTGCGCGCGGGCCGACAGCGGCCCGCAGACGCGGCCGCGCGGTTTCGGTGTGGTGCGCGATCTCAGCGTGCCGGCCGATGCCACTCCGCGGCGCTCGCCGGACGGACGCTGGGACGCCTATGTCGACGGCAATGCGCTGATGCTGCGCGCGGTGGCGGACGGCCACACGCTGCGCCTGGCCGACGATGGCCGCAGCGACGATTTCTACGACCCGGAAACGATTGCCTGGTCGCCGGATTCGCAGCGGCTGGCGTTGTACCGGGTGAAGCCCGGCTTCCCCCGCCGCGTCACCCGGGTCGAGGCGGCGCCGCCCGGCGGCGGCCAGCCGATCGTGCGCACGCAGCTGTATCCCAAGCCCGGCGATGCGGTGGACATCGAGCGGCCGGTGCTGTTCGACCTCGGCGCGCTGGCGCGCGGCGGTGCGCCCAAGCGCCTGCCCATCGACGACGCGCTGTTCGCCAACCCGTACCAGCTCTCGCCGATCCAGTGGCGACGCGACAGCGCCAGCTTCGTGTTCGATTACGTGCAGCGCGGCTTCCAGCACATGCGCGCGATCGCGGTGGACGCATCCACGGGCAAGGCGCATGTGGCGGTGGGCGAGGACGCCAAGACCTTCGTGTACGCCGACCGCAGCTACCACCACGATGTCGATGGCCTGGGCCAGGAAATCCTGTGGATCTCCGAGCGCGATGGTTGGCGCCACCTGTACCTGTTCGACGGTGCCAGCGGCCGGATCAAGACGCAGATCACCAAGGGCGAGTGGATCGTGCGCGACGTGCTGCGCGTGGACGATGCACAGCGGCGCATCTGGTTCACCGCCAGCGGCATGGATGCGGGCAAGGATCCGTACTATCGGCAACTGTTCGCGGTGGATTTCGACGGCGGCCACCTGACCCGGCTGACCCAGGCCGATGCCGACCACGACGTGGCCATCGCCGACGATGGGCGCCATTACGTGGACGTGTATTCGCGTCCGGACATGGCCCCGGTGATGGAACTGCATGCCATCGACGGGCGCCTGCTGCAGGTGGTGGAGCGCGGCGACATCCGCAAGCTGCAGGCCGCCGGCTGGCGCGCACCGCAGACCTTCGTGGCCAAGGGTCGCGACGGCAAGACCGACATCTGGGGCATGGTGGTGCGGCCGCGCGACTACGACCCGCACAAGAAGTACCCTGTGATCGAGAACATCTACGCCGGCCCGCACGATTCCTTCGTGCCCAAGACCTTCTGGCCGTTCGGCTATCACTCCGGCGGCGACAAGCAGATCGGCATGCAGGCGCAGGCGGACCTGGGCTTCATCGTGGTGATGATCGACGGCATGGGCACCGCCAACCGCTCCAAGGCCTTCCACGACGTGGCCTGGAAGAACCTCGGCGATTCCGGCTTCCCCGACCGCATCGCCTGGCACAAGGCGCTGGCCGCACAGGATCCGTCCTACGACATCGGCCGCGTCGGCATCTACGGCGCGTCGGCCGGCGGGCAGAGCACGCTGGGCGCGCTGGAGCGGCATCCGGATTTCTACAAGGTCGGCGTGGCCTATGCCGGGTGCTACGACAACCGCATGGACAAGATCAGCTGGAACGAGCAGTGGATGGGCTGGCCGGTGGACGCCAGCTATGCACGCGCCTCCGGCGTGGACAATGCGGCCAAGCTGCGCGGCGACCTGCTGTTGATCGTCGGCGAGCAGGACAGCAACGTCGACCCGGCCTCGACCGCGCAGGTGGTGGACGCACTGATCAAGGCCGGCAAGGACTTCGATCTGCTCGCCGTGCCCGGCGGCGAACACACCGTCGGCCGCTCCACCGGTCCCATCGACTACGTCCAGCGACGCCAGTACGACTTCTTCGTGCAGCATCTGCTGGGGGAGCCGACGCCGCGTTGGAATGGCGTGGACGGACGCGTTGCGCGATAAGTAGAGCGCGCCTGCATGAATGTCAGAGATGCCGCCTTCCGGTGGCGGCATCGGATCATTCGGAAATCGTGGATTTAATAAAATCCGGCGTCACAGTTGGTGCCTTTGATCGTCGCTAATGAGCGATTTTTAATGGTGTAGGTTCCGCCATAGGGGAGTCCTATTGCCATGCGCTTTGGATTTGTGACGTAGAACGTCTTTGCGGCTTTGTCGTACGTGACGTTTCTGGGGTCGTCGGTTTCGACATAGACTCTTTTTTCGGCTGCAGGCGTGCCAGAGTATGTGATCGCAAAAAAGATATTGCCGGGGGCGAAGAAATCGCATCCTGTTTCAAGGCCCATGTGTTCTTCGCCAGCGGTGAAGTCATAGGTTACTTTTTCCAAGGGCATGAAGAACCACGAGTTCTCGCCTATTCCGCAATTGCCTGCTCCAGCAATGGAAAACAACGCGCATGCCACGACTGATTTTTTATAAATCTTCATTCTTCTCTCTTGCAAGTGAGTCAAGTGAATCAAGTGGAATTCGATAAGAAATCTAATTTTATTTAATGAATTTTGTATTTCGGAATATATACCCTGAATTTTTAAGGAAAATAAAATTAACAGTTCATTCAAGAGGCGTCAAGATAATTTCATATTTATGACACATTAATTTGGCCGAATGACGTGGCGATCCATCCGCGGTCCGCTGCGAACAGGGCAGCAATATCATCTGACTTCGATCGCACAATTGATGGATGGGTGGATCGCGATCGCCAATACTTCGACGTGTTTCCTTGACCTTTCGGCAGAAGGAGCCCCGCAGGGGCGGATGAGGGGGCGGAGGAGGCATTGGGGTTTCGCAGGCATCGCGGCGCTTCCGTACCCTCAGCCCCAACCCTCTCCCGGCGGGAGAGGGGCCTTCGCTCTCGGCGCCGATGCGTTCGCTCCTGCGAATCCCCAATCCCGACTCCCGCCCCTAAAGATGCGGCGAACTCGGCCGATATCCCGGCAAGTCTCCTTGTGCCACGGCCTGCCATGACCGCCATCGCTCCCAGTTCCTCGCTCGCGCTGTCCGGCATGCGCGCTGCCACGTCCGGGCTGCAGGTGCGCGCCAACAACATCGCCAATCTCGCCACCGACGGGTTCCAGCGTTCGGTGCCGGTGAACCAGGCGAGCGCCGGCGGTGGCGTGGTCGGCCAGGTGCAGCAGGCCGGTGGGCCGGGCAGCGATCTGGTCGACGACATGGTCGGCACGCTGACCGAGCGCACCGCGTTCCAGGCCAATGCGCGCGTGCTGCGCGCGGCTGACGACAGCATCGGCAGCCTGCTCGACGTGCTCGCGTAAGCCGTCGCCGACGCGTTGCGTTCCCGCAGCGCAACATCGCCGCGATCACGCGGCTATGCGATTTTCCGCATCCATCCTCGGTACAGCGCACAAGACGCTGCGGCGCGCACCGCGCACGATGCGACGATCGCATTGCATCGGGGACGGTAGATGGATCGGAGAGATTTCCTGCGTCAGGGCCTGGCGGTCGGTGCGGTCGCCGGTGTGGAAGTGCTGGCCGGGCGCGCCGCCGCGACACCGGTAGCGGCCAGCGCCGCACGTGCGCCTGCGCCGCCGCACCTGCAGCCGTTGGCGGCCGACACCCTCGCCGGGCACACCCTGCACTGCCGGTTCGTCGAGGCCGGCGCGACCTGGGAGGTGTACGAAGACCTGCGCCAGCCCGACGGCGATCTGACCCTGCGCGGGCCGGGCGGGGCGCTGGTGCTGGGCAAGCGCACCGAAGCGGTGTTCCCTGCGGCGCAGGCCCCGTACTTCGGCATGGCCCTGGCCGAAGTGGCGATGGCCGATGCCGACCTGCTCGCCGATCGCCTGCTGCGCGACGGCGACCCCCGCGCCGACGAGGTGCGCGACGTCGCGCCGCCGCCGGCCTCGCAACTGGATCCCAAGGACTACAACGGGCGCCTGCCGTGGACCACCTTCGTCGGCACCCGCGAGTGCGCCGACACCATGCCGGTGTACCCGGATGGGCGCACCCGCTGCTATCGCGCGATCCAGGCGTTCCCGGAGCTGGGCAAGGACGAGCTGGTGCGGCGCCGCAGCGAAGGCCTGCTCGGCGGCTGGATGCCGGCGGTGCGCAAGGTAGTGCCGGCCGGCGAGGGCCGCTACTACGACATCCTGCTGTTCGCCGACGTGCTGGCCGAGGACCGCTTCGTGGTGCAGACCTGGCACCGCAGTGCGCTGGTGGAGCAAGGCAAGGTCAGCAAGGTCGTGTACGGCTACAGCTATCCCGACTACCCGCCGCGGCGCGGCCCGCGCAGCGCCGAGGATTTCTACCGCGGTCTGCTCGCCTTCGCCGGCTACTGGCAGGCGCAGCTCGCCGACACTGTGCAGGCGCAAACCCCGGATGCGAGTTGGCGCGACATGGCGCGCTTCGCCTTCGCCCGCGAACTGGTGGTGCGTCCGGGCGGCACCTATCCCAAGTACGGCGCGGTGGACCGCGACTACTACGGCAACGAGTACGACGGCTTCCAGGACACCTTCACCAGTTCGCTGTACGCCAACCTGGAATGGGGGCGTTTCAGTCAGGCGGCGGCGGTGCTGGACGGCTATTTCAGTGACTTCGTGCAGGCCGACGGCATGGTCAACATGCGCGGCCCGGAGACCGGCCAGTTCGGGTTGACCCTGTCGCTGCTGGCGCGCTACCTGCGCTACACCGGCGATGCCGCGCTGCTGCGCAAGCACCGCGACAAGATCGCCGCCACCGCGCAGGTGCTGGTCGAGCTGCACGACGCCAGCCTGCGCCTGCCGGCATCGGCACCGGGGCATGGCCTGCTCCACGGCTGGAACGAATCCGACGCCTGCCTGTTCCCCGATCCGCAGGTGTGGTGGAAGCCGTACTACGCCAACAGCGCGCTGACGGTGCGCGGCTGGCAGGACCTGGCCGCGGTGTGGAGCGGCATCGCCGGGCCGGGCGGGCAGGCCGCCGCGGCGCAATGGCAGCGGCGCGCGCAGCAGTTGTCCGCGCAATTGTTGCGCACGCTGCGTGGCAACATCCGCCGCGATCTGCAGCCGCCTTACATCGGCCCGCTGCCGGGGGTGAAGCTGACGTTCCGCCAGTCGCTGCAGCAGGAGCATCCCAGCGAGCAGGGCTGGCCGCACCGCGCCTATGCAGAACTGCTGCAGGCCGACGTGCTGCCCGACGACCTGGCGCACCTGGTCATCGACTGCGTGCGCGGCCACGGCGGCACCAGCCTCGGTGTGGTCGGCAACATCACCGCGCCGACCCCGGAGGCGCGCGACCTGCTTGGTTTCATCTCCTACGGCTACGCGCAGCAGTTGCTGCGCCTGGACCGAATCGAGGAATACCTGCTGTTCCTGTACGCGCACCGCTTCCACGTGCATACCCGCGGCAGCTGGACCGCGGGCGAGGTCACCGGCATCACCGGCGGCATGCCGCTGTTCTGCATCCCGGCGCAGCTGACCATCCCGCTGCTGCTGCGCTGGATGCTGGTGTTCGAGGACAGCGCCGGCGAGGAACTGTTCCTGGCGCGGGCGGTGCCGCGCGACTGGCTGGGCAGCGGCGAGACGATCGCGATCGACGCCGCGCCGACGCGCTGGGGCAGGGTGTCGCTGGCGCTGCGCGGGGATCCGGCGCGCAAGCGCATCGACGGCCGCGTGACGCTGCCGGCGCAGCGGCCGGCACGCACCTGGCTGACCCTGCGCGTGCCGGCCGGCACCCGCCTGCAGGAGGTGCAACTGGACGGGCAGCCGGCGGCGCTGTCCGGGCCGCGCAACGAGCGCGTGCTGGTGCCGGCCGGCAGCGCGGCGACGGTGGCGATTTCCGCCGTCTACGGCTGAGTGGCGAAAAAGTCGGAAACGTCCCGCCTGCCTGCGGGGCAGTGCGGTATTCCGCACGTTTTCCCGATAAATACGACAAGACGCCACGCGCGTCCTACGCGCACATTGTGACCGTGCAGTGAATGTCCAAGGGGGAGATTCCTGCACGTCACCGGGGACGCAGCGCATGGGTCGTGCGCGTCGCCGTGCAGGCGGCGTCGGGATCGTCCCGTCCGGCGGCGCATGCGTGGACACGTCCGTTTTCGTATCCGCCACACGCGCTGGCGACGGGGCGCCCGCCTGGGGAAGGGCGGCGTTCCGGCGAACGCCAGGCTGCCGCTCAGGAGATTTCCGATGCCGTCTTTGCTCGAACGCGTTGCGCCGCTGCTCCCGTGTTCCTGGCGCGCCGCGCCGCAGCCCGGTCCGCTGGCCGCGGCGATCTGCACCGCCCTGGCCCTGCTCGCGCCGGCGGCGCAGGCGCAGGATGCGCCGACGCAGGATAGCCAGGCGACCACGCTGGAACGCATCAGCGTCACCGGCAGCCATCTGCGCCGGGTCGATGCGGAAACCGCAAGCCCGGTCATCACCATCGACCGCCAGCGCATCGAGGACAGCGGCCAGGACACCCTCGGCCAGTTGCTGCAGCAACTGCCGGCGATGGCCGGCAACATGCCCAACGTCGCGCTCAACTCCGGCTTCAGCCACGGTCGCGCGCTGGTGTCGCTGCGCAACCTCGGCCCCGAGCGCACCCTGGTGCTGGTCAACGGCCATCGCATGGCCGGGCCGGCCAGCAGCGTCGCCGCCGCGCCCGGCGTGGACGTCAACGCGATTCCGGCGGCCATGGTCGAGCGCATCGAGGTGCTCACCGACGGCGCCTCGTCGGTGTACGGCTCCGACGCCATCGCCGGCGTGGTCAACATCATCCTCAAGGACAAGTACGACGGCTTCGCCGCCACCGCCGACTACGGCCTGAGCACCCACGGCGACGGCAACCGGCGCTCGCTCGGCCTGGAGTGGGGCAAGACCTGGGACCGCGGCGGGCTGATCCTGGGCGTGAGCCGCAGCTCGATGAACGCGCTGTACGACAGCGATCGCGACTACGCGCGCACCGCGCAGAACTATCTCAACGGCCAGGTGGTGGAGCGCCGCGGCAACGGCACCCGCGCCTTCCTGCGCAATGGCAGCGTGCTGACGCCCAACGCCAACCTGGCGCCGGGCCAGGTCACCGCCAGCGACTTCCATACCTACAGCCAGGCGGTGGAAGGCTACAACTCCTACACCGGGCAGTACCTGATCACCCCGGTGCAGCGCACCAACGCCTCTGCACACGCCACGTTCGATTTCACCCCGAACGTGCAGGGCTACCTGGACATGTTCTGGACCCGCAGCGAGACCACCTCGCAGCTCACCGCCTACGGCCTGGAACTGCCCAACGCCGCGCAGAACTACTACAACCCCTTCGGCGCCCAGCTCAGCCGCTACCTGCTGCGTTCGGTGCCGGCCAACACCCGCGTCTACACCTCGACGATGTACCAGACCAACATCGTCGCCGGCTTGCGCGGCAAGTTCGGCGACAGCAGCTGGCAGTGGGATGCGGCGGCCGGCTACGCGCACTACAAGGACACCCTGGTGCGCAACGGCTTCTCCATCACCTCGGCGCTCAACAACGCGGTGGGCGCCTCGTTCCGCGACAGCGACGGCACCATCAAGTGCGGTACGCCCGGCAACGTCATCGCCGGCTGTACCCCGATCAACGTGTTCAACCCGGACGATCCGGCCACCATCGCCGGCATCAAGGCTACCCAGAGCGCGGTCGACCTGATCGACGAGAGCACGATGAAGTTCGCCGAGGCCAGCGTCAACGGCGACCTGTTCGCGATGCCGGCCGGAGCGGTGCAGGCCGCGTTCGGCCTGTCGTTCCGCAAGAACGGCTTCTCGCAGGGCACCAGCAATCCGGTGGCGGCGGCCGATGCCGACGGCAACTGCGACTACAACGACGGTTGCATCATGAACCAGGGCCACGACGAGACCATCAAGGAGGCGTATGCCGAAGTGCTGGTACCGCTGCTCAAGGGCGTGACCGGCGCGCAGGCGCTTAACCTCAACCTGGGCACGCGCTACTCGCGCTACGACTACTGGGGCAGCACCACCAACAGCAAGGTGGCGCTGGAATGGCGACCGATCGACAACCTGCTGATCCGCGCCACCGGCTCGCAGGTGTTCCGCGCGCCGGCGCTGGGCGATCTGTACGGCTCCCCGTTCAACGGCGTGGTCGACGACGCCGGCACCTATACCGATCCGTGCAACGGCTACACCGGCGGCGGCAATCCCGCGGCCTGCGCCAACGTGCCGACCAACGGCAGCTTCGTCAACAGCTCGTCCTTCACCGTGCTCACCACCGGCTCGGCCAACGCGGGCTTCGCGATCAAGCCCGAGCAGGGCCGCTCCTACAACATCGGCGCGGTGTACGACCCGGGCTGGGCCGAGGGCCTGTCGTTGAACCTGGACAGCTGGCGCGTCACCCTGGACGACATGATCAACGGCACCGGCCTGGATCAGGTGCTGCAGAACTGCTACGAGGGCCAGAGCGCCTATTGCCCGCTGATCAAGCGTGGTCCCACCGGGCAACTGGTCAGCGTCACCGTGCCGTTCGCGATCAACAGCGGCAAGGTCGACATCCGCGGCGACGACGTCGGCATCAAGTACGCCTTGCCGGAGACGGCGTGGGGCCGCTTCCGCGCCGGTGTCGATGCCACCTACCTGTCCAGCTACACGTTCAGCGGCGATCCGCACAACTACGTGGGCGAGCAATCCAGCTACGGCAACCTGCCGCGCTGGCGCGCCAACTTCACCCTCGACTGGGACAACGGCCCCTGGCACGCGAGCTGGAACACGCGGCTGATCGGGCGCACCACCGTCGGCAGCGCCTACGAGGACTTCTGCGTCAACACCGCCGCCGACGGCAATTGCGTGTACTTCCCGGTCGGCACGGTGACCTATCACGACGCCAGCGTGAGCCGGAAGTTCGAGAGCCTGCATACCACCCTGGCGCTGGGCGTGAACAACCTCGGCAATCGCACGCCGCCGCGCTACTACGGCTATGCCAGCGCGGCCAACACCGATGCGTTCACCTACGACACGCTGGGGCGTTACTTCTGGGCGCGGATCAGGACCGAGTTTTGAGTCGCATGCCTGTCCCCGGTGGCGCCGCATCGCGCGTGCGACGCGGCGCCGTCGCTCTCCTGGTTGGCCTGTCGTTCGCTGCGACTGCGGTGGCGGCGTCAGCCGCCGTCAGCGACCTCGACGGCGAAGGCCTGCAGCCCAGCAATGCCGCGATCGGCATGCCGCACTTCAAGGGCGATGCGCATCCCTTGCCGGATAGCGGCGTGGCGTTCGCGCCGGGGCAGGGGCAGGGCCAGTTGCAGCGGGTGTTCGCCGCCGACCTGGCGGCGGGTGCCGGCCGCGCGCCCGGCCGTGATTTCTGGATCGACCGCCTGCTGGCGCGGCAGGGCACCGGCGGCGGTTTCGGCGACAGCAACAACTGGCTGTTCACCCGCGGCCGCGCCGCCTACCTGTACACGCACAAGCCGGAGGAGCCTGGCTTCGTGGGCGACGTGGCCTACGTGCACAAGACCGGCCACGACGCGCTGTTCCGCCTGCAACTGGAGCGCGACGGCGTGCCGATCGCGCTGGTCGAGGACAGCGCGCAGCGGCGACAGACGCCGAGCTATTTCAGCAGCGCGTATGCCGGTGGCGGCGTGCGCCTGCAACTGGTCAAGTTCATCAGCGAGCAGAACGTGGCGGTGGCCGAAGTCACCGTGTCCAGTGTCGACGGCGTGGCGCACACCCTGACCCTGCGTGCGGTCTCGCCGATGGCCACGCATCCCGACAGTGCCGAGTTGACCGGCGCCTTCGTCACCCATAACGCTATCACCACGCTGTTTCCGCGCTTGTCCGGCGACGGCTTCGCGGTCGATGGCGCAAGCATCGCGCGGCCGCTGGCGGTGCCGGCGCACGGCACCGCGCCGACACTGAAGGTGCAACTGGGGCTGATCGCGCGCGAGCTGCCTGCCTCGCTGCAGGAATACCGGCGCATCGCCGCGCAGTCGCCGCAGCAGGCCTACCGCGACCACGTCGTCGCCTACAACCGCTGGTGGGCCGACAACCTGCCGTACCTGGACACGCCCGAGGACAATCTCGACAAGACCCTGTTCTACCGCTGGTGGCTGCTGCGCTTCAATTTCCTCGACGCGGCGGTGCCCGGCAACGACTACCAGTTCCCGGTGGCGATCGAAGGCGTGCTCGGCTACGACAACGCCATCGTGCTCACCACCGGCATGTTCATCGACGACCTCAAGTACCTGCGCGATCCGCTCTACGCCTACGGCTCCTGGCTCGGCGCCGGCGAGACCGCCGGCGGCGGCAAGTACGTGGACAACCCCGGCGCGCCGGAGAACTGGTCCAATTCCTACGCCCAGTACCTCAGTGCCGCCGCCTGGCGCGCCTACCAGGTGCACGGCGGGCCGCCGGCGATCGCCGGGCAACTGGCGCGCTACGCCAGCGACGACGTGGACGCGCTGCTGCGCGCCTACGACCGCAACGGCAACGGCTTGATCGAATACGACTGGGCGGCGATGACCGGCAACGACGCCGACGCGGTGTCCTTCGACTGGGCCAAACACCATGGCGCAGCGCGCATGGACCGCAGCGAGAGCGCGTACGTGTACGCCAATGCGCTGGCCGCCGCGCAAGCCGCGCAGTTGGCCGGCGATGCCACCACCGCCACGCGCATGCAGGCGCTGGCGGCGAAGATCCGCCGCGCCGTGCTGGACGTGCTGTGGCAGGACCACAGTGCACAGGCCGACGGCATGGGCCTGCACGGCGACCTGCTCAAGCAGCGGCAGGCCGATGAGCCGCGCCTGCCGGTGGACTGGAAGGAAACCAACAACTATTACCCCTTCAGCGTCGGCCTGATGCCCAGGCACGGCGATGCCGACGACGACCCCAAGTACGTGCGCGCGCTACGCCTGTTCGCCGATGCGCGGCAGTTCCCGCTGTTTCCGTTCTACACCGCCAACCAGGCCGATGCGCAGGCGCGCGGCGCTGGCGGCAGCAACAATTTTTCGGTGATCAATTCCACCGTGGCGTTCCGCCTGCTCGGCAGCGTATTGCGCGACTACCCCAGCCCATACATGGATGCGTCCAGTTACCGCAAGCTGCTGTACTGGAACGCGTGGGCGCACTACATCGACGGCGACAACCGCTACCCGGATCAGAACGAATTCTGGGCGCAGGGCAGCGCCGCCGATGGCGGCCGCATCGGCTATCGCTCGTGGATCCACCACACCCAGCTCGGCGCCACCAACTTCACCGTGATCGAGGATGCGATGGGCCTGCGCCCGCGCAGCGACGCCCTGATCGAGCTGTATCCCATCGACATCGGCTGGGATCATTTCGCCGCCGACCGCCTGCGCTATCGCGATCGCGACCTGAGCATCGTCTGGGATCGCGACGGCCGTCACTACGGCGGAGCGGCGCCAAAGGGCTATTCGCTGTGCCTGGACGGGCATTTGGCTTTCACCGTCGATCGCCTGGCGCACGTGCTGTACGACCCCGCCAGCGGTCGCGTGCAGGTGTTGCCGGATGTGGTCAATGCCGGTGCCGCGCAGATGCAGGTGCTGGCCGCGCATCGGCTGGCATTGCAGGCGCCGCAGCAGGTGCGCTTTCCCGGCACGGCGCGAATCGGTGCGGTCCTCGCCGACGCGGGGCTCGACATCGCGTTGCCGCCCGGCGCGCGCAACCTGGCGCGGGGCGCGGCAGTCAGCGCCAGCTACGCGACCGACGGATTCCCGGCCACGGCCGTGGTCGACGGCAGCACCGCCAACGAACCGTTCTGGGGGACCGCCGGTTCGCCTGCCGCCAGTGACTGGCTGGAGCTGGATCTGCAGCGCCCGCAGACCCTGGACGACGTGCGCGTGTACTTCTATCGCAGCTCCTCGCCGCCCGGCGAACAGCATGGTTTTCCCTCGGGCACGCGCGCGGGCTACGCGCCGCCGTGGCTGTACGTGCTGCAGTACTTTGACGCCGGCGTGTGGAAGACCGTGCCGGGCCAGGTGCGCGATGCACCGATCGCGCAGGGCAACCGCAACCGCATCCGTTTCCCGCCGCTGCGCGCGCAGCGCTGGCGTTTGCAGGTCACGCATGCCGGCGCACTGCGCACCGGCATCAAGGAGCTCCAGGCCTATGCCAGCGGCGCCGCGGCGCCGGCGGTGCACGGCAACCAGGCGCCGGAGGTCGAGGCCTGGCAGGAAGACGGCAGCAGTGCCGGCGGCGTGGTGCGCCTGGCCGGGCGGGTCGGCGACGACGCGCTGCCGAACGGCACGCTTTCCCTGCACTGGCGCACGCTGCAGGCGCCGCCCGGCGGTGCGGCGCTGTTCGAGCAGCCGCAGGCGGCCACGACTGAGGTGCGCTTCACCGCGCCCGGCGCCTACACCTTGCAGTTGCAGGCCGACGATGGCGCGTTGCAGGGGCACGCCGAGGTCAAGGTGATCGCGGCGGCGGCTCCGGCCGGGCAGACGCTGCAAGTGCAGGGCGAGGCCACGCCGAGCGCGCAGTTCACCGCCGGCCATCACCGCCTGCAGGCGCTCAACGATGGGCTGCTGCCGGCGCCGGACCAGGTGCCGGCCGCCGACCGCCGCTGGGGCAGTTGGGGACGCGCGCAGCCGGCCTCGGTGTGGGTGCAGTACGAGTGGCCGCAACCGCAACGGCTGAGCGCCACGGCGCTGTATTTCTGGGACGACCAGCCGCAGGGCGGGGTGGCGTTGCCGCGCGCGTGGACGTTGCAATACCGAGACGGCACGCAGTGGCGCGACATCGCCGTGCGCGGCGGTTATCCGGTGCACGGCGATGGCGCGCCGAGCCGGGTGACGTTCGCGCCGGTGGTTACCACGGCCTTGCGCGCGGTGCTGCAGACCGCGACGCAGGGCGAGGGCCACTACGCGGTCGGGCTGGACGAATGGCAGGTGTTCGCCGAGCGCGCGGTGGCGACCGAAGCGGTGGACGTGCGCATCGCGCCCGGGCAGGCGCCGACGCTGCCGGCACGCATCGCCGGCTACTTCGCCGACGGCAGCTGGGCCTGGCTGGGCGTGCGCTGGTCGCAAGTCGATGCGGCGGCGCTGGCCGGCGAGGGCCGCGTGCAGGTGCAGGGCCTGGCCGACGGCGGCGTGCCGGTGACGGCCAGCATCTGGGTCCGCGCGACCGCGCCGGGCCAGCTCGCCACCGTGCAGGCGCCGCCGCCGCTGCACGTGCCTGCGGGGCAGGCGCCGGGGCTGCCGGAACTGGTCTCCGTGCAGTACAACGACGGCTCGCGCGAGCGCGTGCCGGTGCGTTGGGCGCCGCTGGCGCCGGCCGCCTATGCCAAGCCCGCACGCCTGAGCGTGGTCGGACAGGCGCGGGGCCGCGATGGCACCGGGACGCTGCCGGTGCGGCTGGAGCTGGTGATCGAGGCGGAGACGACACCATGAACCGCCATCCCGTGCGCCGTGCCGTCGCCTGCCTGTTGGTGGCCTGCACTGCCTGCATCGGCGTTGCCGCGGCCATCGCCGCGACACCGGCGGTGCCCTGGTCGCGGCAGGTACATGCGCCGGGCAATCCGATCCTGGCCGACGGCCGCGCCTATTCGGCCGACCCCGCGCCGCTGGTCGCCGACGGCAAGCTCTACATCATCGCCGGCCGCGACGAGGCGGCACCCGAGGTCAACGACTTCGTGATCGACCGCTGGCAACTGCTGGTCACCGACGATGTCGGCCGCGGCGACTGGACCCATTACCCGACGTTGCTGCGCCCGCAGCAGGTATTCGCCTGGGCGGCGCCCGGCCACGCCTACGCGGCGCAGATCGTGCAGGGCCCGGATAAACGCTATTACCTGTATGCGCCGGTGCAGGAAGCACACTCGCGCAATGCCGATCCGTTCGCGATCGGCGTGGCGGTGGCCGACAGCCCGCTGGGGCCGTGGCGCGACGCGCATCCGCAGGGACCGATCCTGTCGCAGTCGCTGCCGGTGCCCAACGCGATCCAGAACATCGACCCGACCGTCCTGGTCGACGACGACGGCCGCGTGTATCTGTACTGGGGCACCTTCGGCAAGCTGTTCGGCATCGAACTGGAACGCGACATGGTCACGCCGAAGGGGCAGGCGGTGGCGGTGACCACGCTGGACGGCTACTTCGAGGCGCCGTGGCTGTTCAAGCGCAATGGCACCTACTACATGGCCTACGCCGACAACCATGCCGGGCCGGAGTCGGACTGCACGCCGACGCTGTACCACGCGTGCATCGCCTACGGCAGCGCGCCGTCGCCGTTGGGGCCATGGACCTATCGCGGCGTGATCCTGCCGCCGGTGTCCTCGACCACCTCGCATCCGGGCATCGTGCAATTCAAGGGCCAGTGGTACCTGGTGTACCACACCGCCGACGCCAAGGGCGGCGGGCATTTCCGCCGCAGCGTGGCGATCGACCGGCTGCAGTGGGACGACACCCGGCAGCCGGCGCGGATCCTGCCGGTGGTGCCCACGCAGCGGCCGCAGCCGCCGTTGCCGCCGCAGCGCAACCTCGCTCGTTATGCGCAGGCCAGCGCGTCCAACGGCCCGGACATCCCGCACCAGTACTGGATCGCCGCGCTCAACGACGGCCGGGTCAAGCGCAATCCGTTGCCGCCGCAGCTATGGGGCAGTTGGACGCCGCACAACCCGCCGCAGCAATGGCTGCAATACAGCTGGGCGCAACCGGTGACGCTGCAGGGCAGCCGCATCCTGTTCTGGGCCGATCATCCGCCGGGCGCGGACAGCGGCGTGGCGCCGCCGGCGCGCTGGCGGTTGGAGTACCGTCGCGACGGCCGTTGGTGGCCGCTGGCAGAGAGTACGCGCGCACCCGTCGCCGGCCGCTGGCAGACGCTGCGCTTCGCGCCGGTGACCACGCGCTGCGTGCGCGCGGAGCTGGACGCATCCGGCGGCGGCGAGCGCTACGCCGCACTGGCGGTGCAGGAGTGGGAGATGTTGGCGCCGCAGGCGCAGCGCTTGCCGCAGGCGAGCGCGGCGGATGTGCAGCGCTGCGACATGCCTTGAAGTGAGGCGTGCATGCCGATCGAACCGACCTCGCCGACCTTCGCAGGCGCTTCGGTTGCAGCACCTGCCGCTGATGTCGGCGGCAGGTGCCGGCCGCATCATGTTCCTGCCGTGACGTCGGTTTGATTTTCGGACTCTGTGCGGAATTATCCCGATTCCATGAGGATAAACGTCGGGTGCATGGCGTTTTGGTGGATTAGTCTGGCGACGCATTGCCGATACGCGAGTGGCTGCCGTGCGGCGTGTTCCTGGCGTTTCGCCGGAGGCGAACCTGGATCCGCATGCCGTCGGGGTGGCGGCGGATGCCTCAATCACTGCAGGCTGGTGCGGCGGAACGCGCGTCGATCGTCCTATTCATCCAATGTCGTCGGACAAGAGGAGTGTAGAGCCGTGAACCTTGCTGCTTCTCGATTCGTGCGTCTGGTCTCCACGATGTGCCTGTCGGCTGTTCTGGCCTTGGCTGCGCAACATGCACACGCGGCGGCCTGCACCGCCGGCCAATGGATCGCCAATCCCGGCGATACCGACATGCCGGCCGTTCGCTACGAAACGCAACACTTCGCGTTCCGCTGGAAGGACGGGCAAACCGTGTCGCAGGACGACGTCGCCTCGGCAGCCAAGGAACTGGAACGGATCTGGTCTGCCTACATGGAGCGCGTCGGGTTTCCCGAGCCTTACTGCAACACGCAAACGAAGTACAAGGTCAGCGTCTACCTGGACCACAGCTTCGGCCTGAATGGCGGTACCTCCGCCAGTGGCGGCATGGGCATGTGGATCAACCCGGATCAGTTGGGGTACCACTGGGGCCTGGCGCATGAATTGACCCATGGCTTGCAAGGCAGCACCGGCGGCTTGCGCGACTCGCCGTACGTCGGCTGGATCTGGGAATCGCATGCCAACTGGATGGCGCATCAGTATTTCCACGACGACGTGCAGTGCTCGGAGATGTTGGTGAACTACCCGCATCTCTATCTTGGCTCGACCCGCGATCGCTACTGCAACTGGCAGTTCATGGAGTACCTCAAGGATCGCTTCGGTTACGCGATCATCAACGATCTGTGGGCCAAGGCGCCCAAGCCCGGCGATTCCCGCCAGGCCGATGCCGATCCGTTCTCGATCATCCGCGACAACATGGGCTGGAGCCAGTCGCAGCTCAACGACGTGTTCGGCGACTGGGCCATGCACAACGTGCAGTGGGACTACACCGACCCGGACGGCCGCGACCATGGCGCCGTGATGCGCCAGCAATACGGCAGCAATACCGCGTTCGATCCGGAAAACCTGGCCGATGAGACCAACCGCGATCGCGCGCTGCGCCTGACCCAGCTGGATCCGGTGCAGGGCCAGACAGGCGTCTACCAGGTGCCGTTCGACTGGGCGCCGCAGCGTTGGGGCTACAACCTGGTCAGGCTGATTCCTGCGGCGGGTGCGAATGCGGTCGTGGTGAAGTTCCGTGGCAACGTGCAGCAGAAGTCGGCGGTCGACACGTTGCCGGGCCTGGCCAACGACCCCGAGACCATCGGCACGCCGGACTCGGATTGGCGCTGGGGCCTGGTCGCAATCGAGGCGAACGGCAAGCCGCGCTACAGCGCGCTGCAGCGAGGCGCCGATGCCGCGCTGTCGTTCCAGGTGCGCAGCGATGACAGCGACCTGTATCTGGTGGTGATGGGGACGCCGAGCAAGATGCAGAAGATCAAGTGGGATCAGTCCTACTACTCGGTCTACCGCTACCCGTGGAGCGTCGCGCTGGAGAACGTCTATCCGTCGGGCCAGCAGCCCGGTGCGCCGACGCCGACGCGCGTCGGCAGCCGTCACCCCAACGGCGGTGGCTGGGTCGCCCAGGACGCGTATGTCGCGTCGACGGCCTTTGTCGGCCCGCATGCGCGGGTGCTGGGGGGCAAGGTGCTGGGCGATGCGCGGATCGAGGACCACGCGACGATCCTGGGCGGGCAGGTGCAGGACGGCGCCGTGGTCGGCGGGTTGAGCCTGCTGCAGGATGGCGTGACGGTGAAGGATCGCGCCCAGTTGCATACGGTGTTCAAGCCGGCGGGGGCGTTCGGCGGGTTCACGCTGTCCGGTTCCGCGCAGTTGCGTGGCGACGTCGAGCAGCGCGGCGCGTCGGCCAGCAAGGGCGTGTTCTACGGCTACGTCGATGCGGATACGGTGACCAACCCCGATTATGGCGCCGACCTGACCGACGCGGTGCCAGAGGTCACGGCGAAGCCGCAATGATCGACCGGCAATGACTGCCAGGCGGTGTCGTGATCCCGGCATGACGCGACGCGTCGTGCAGGTGGCGCATGAGCCGCAGCGCATTGGCGTGTCGGCCGCGTTCGCCCACGCTGTCCGCAGGGGCCTGGTCGCCAGCGCCGGGTCGGCACGGTGATTCGGCAGAAATCCGCATCTGCACGCATCAGTGGGGACAAGACGCGCTGTCACCCGGATGACACAGTGACCATGAATCCGCTGGTCGTTGCCCTGCGGCGTCGGCGTCCCGACATCTCATACAGGAGCAGTCCATGCCTCGATGCGTTTCTTTCCCGCATGCCGCCTCGCACGCGGGAGGCCGGCGATGAGCGGGCAGGGCATGCATCGGCATGGCGCCGCCTGCGCGCACGCAGCTGCCGACGCGGCCGGCGCCGCGCTGGATCCCTCGCGACGCCGCTTCCTGCAATGGAGCGCACTGGCGGTGGCCGCCGGGCTGCTGCGCTTCCCACTGGACGCCGCCGCGTCCACCCCGGGCCGGGTGCAGGCGCTGCCCTTGCAGCAGGTCACGCTGAAACCCTCGCTGTTCCTGGACTCGTTGCAGACCAACCGCCGCTACCTGCTGGAACTGGAGCCGGACCGCCTGCTGCACAACTTCCTGCAGTACGCCGGCCTGCCGCCGAAGGGCGCGGTGTACGGCGGCTGGGAGGGCGACACCATCGCCGGCCACACGCTGGGCCACTACCTCAGCGCACTGGCGAAGATGCACGCGCAGACCCGCGATCCCGCACTACGCGAGCGCATCGACTACATCGTCGCCGAACTGGCGCGCGCGCAGGCCAAGGACGCGGACGGCTACGTCGGCGGGCTCACCCGCAAGAACGACAACGGCGCCATCGACAGCGGCAAGGTGGTGTTCGAGGAAGTGCGCCGCGGCGTCATCAAGGGCAGCAAGTTCAATCTCAACGGTAGCTGGTCGCCGCTGTACACGGTGCACAAGCTGTTCGCCGGCTTGCTCGACGCGCAAGAACTGGCCGGCAACGCACAAGCGCTGCAGGTGCTGTTGCCGCTGGCCGGCTACCTTGCCAGTGTGTTCGACGCGCTCGACCACGCGCAGATGCAGACCCTGCTGGACACCGAGTTCGGCGGCCTCAACGAGTCCTACATCGAACTGGGCGCGCGCACCGGCGATGCGCGCTGGATCGCCATCGGCAAGCGCCTGCGCCACGAGAAGGTGATCGACCCGGCCGTGGCCGGGCGCGACGAACTGCCGCACATCCACGCCAACACCCAGGTGCCCAAGTTCATAGGCGAGGCGCGCCAGTTCGAGGTCGCCGGCGATGCCGATGCGGCCGCGGCGGCGCGCTTCTTCTGGGAGACGGTGACCGCGCACTACAGCTACGTGATCGGCGGCAATGCCGACCGCGAGTATTTCCAGGAGCCGGACACCATCGCCGCCTTCCTGACCGAGCAAACCTGCGAGCATTGCAACAGCTACAACATGCTCAAGCTGACCCGGCACCTGTACCAGTGGACGCCGCAGGCGCGCTACTTCGACTACTACGAGCGCACGCTGCACAACCACACCATGGCCGCGCAGCATCCGGCCACCGGCATGTTCACCTACATGACGCCGATGATCAGCGGCGGCGAGCGCGGTTTCTCCGACAAGTTCGATTCGTTCTGGTGCTGCGTCGGCAGCGGCATGGAAGCGCACGCGCAGTTCGGCGATGCGATCTACTGGCAGGACGCCACCTCGCTGTACGTGAATCTCTATATCCCCTCGCGGCTGGACTGGAGCGAGCGCGACCTGGCGCTGGAACTGGACAGTGGCGTGCCCGACAACGGCAAGGTGCGCCTGCAGGTACTGCGTGCCGGCGCACGCGCGCCGCGGCGGCTGCTGTTGCGGGTGCCGGCTTGGTGCCAGGGCCGCTACACCCTGCGCGTGAACGGCAAGCCCGCGCGTGCGGCATTGGCCGATGGCTATCTGGCGCTGGAGCGCGACTGGCGCGCCGGCGACGTGATCGACCTGGACCTGGCCACGCCGCTGCGGCTGGAACACGCCGCCGGCGATGCGGACACGGTGGTGGTGATGCGCGGTCCGCTGGCGCTGGCCGCCGACCTGGGGCCTGTGAGTACGCCGTACGACGCGCCGGACCCGGCGCTTGTGGTCGCGGCCGATCCGCTGCGCGGCTTCGTCGAGCTGCCGCAGCCCGGCCATTTCCTGGCCAGCAGCACGCAACCGACGGGCCTGACCTTCGTCCCGTTCTACGCACAGTACGAGCGCCGCAGCGCGCTGTATTTCAAGCGTATGGATCCTGCGCAGTGGGCGCAGGAAGCGCAGCGGCGGGCGCGGCGCCAGGCCGAGCAGGACAAGCTGCGTGCGATCGCGGTGGACATGATCCAGTTCGGCGACGAGGCCTCCGAGCAGGCGCACCAGTTGCGCAGCGACACCTCCTTCGGTGGCGCCTACCGTCGGCAGCAGTGCCGCGACGTGCGCGGCAAGGGCTTCGTCGAGTTCCGCATGCGCGGCAGCGCGCAGCCGCTGGCGCTGCGCCTGCGCTTCTGGGGCAGCGACAAGGGCCGTTTCAACATCCTGATCAATGGCAAGCTGGCCGTGGAAGTGGCGGTGGAGCGCGGCCAGGTGATCGATTTCGTCGACCGCGATTACCCGTTGCCGCCGGCGCTCACCCGCGATGCGCAGCCGTTGATCGTGCGCATCGAGCCGCAGCACGGCGACACCGCCGGCCCGCTGTTCGGTGGCTGGCTGATCCCGGCGTGACCGCAACCAGCGGCATCGCCGTGCGCAGCGATGGCAGTGTGTGCCTGCCGTGTCGGTGTCTGCGCGACACCACGCCATGCCTCGTCACGAGCGCCTCATGCAGGCGCGCAGCCACGCACGACCATGCGTGATTCCGCATGCGAAACCGCGAATCGCGACAAGACGCGGCCATGCATCCACGGCACAGTGTGACCGCGTGATGAAAATCTGATCGCATCGTCGTACCGGCCGTGGCGCCGGCGTGCGCCACCGGAGCGCCGCCATCGTCGTCGGACGTCATCGTAGCAGCGGGGAGCCGCGCACGGCCGTGCGCGCAGGAGATCGGCCTCCCCGTTGTGCGCCAGGCCGTCGTGGTCCGGTGCAGGCACGCCACCGCAGGCGCCGCGCAGGCGCCACCGTCCAGCAGGTCCGTCCGTCGGCATGGCGCCGGCATGGCGTCGTTCGGCCTGCGTTTCTGCATCGTTCCCGTCTCGCCATCGTCCAGGAGTTCGCCCATGTCGTTTTCGCAGCCACGTCCTTCCTTCCGCCATGCCGCAACGCCGCTGGCGCTGGCGGTCGCCACCGCCTTGTCGCTGGGCAGCGCGGCAGCGGCGCAGGCGCAGGAGGCGAGTGCCGACAGCGCCACCCAGACCCTGGACAGCATCGTGGTCACCGGCTCGCGCCTGCGCCGCGTCGATACCGAAACCGCCAACCCGGTGGTGACCATCAGCCGCGCGCAGATCGAAGCCACCGGCAAGGCGACGCTCGGCGACCTGGTGCAGGAACTGCCGTCGATCGCCGGCAACGCCACCAATCCCAACACCAACAACGGCGGCGGCACCGGCGCCTCGGTGATCTCGCTGCGCGGCCTCGGCGACAAGCGCACCCTGGTCCTGGTCAACGGCACGCGCCTGGCCAGCAACGACGTCAACGCGATCCCGGCGACCATGATCGAGCGGGTGGAAGTGCTCAGCGACGGCGCCTCGGCGGTGTACGGCTCGGACGCGATCGGCGGCGTGGTCAACTTCATCCTGCGCAAGGGCTTCGACGGCGTCGAGGCCAGCGCCGACTTCGGCACCAGTTCGCGCAGCGACGGCAACCGCCGCAACTTCTCGCTCACCGCCGGCAAGACCGGCGAGCGCGGCAGCATCGTCGCCGGCCTGTCCTACCACGACATCGATCCTGTCTCGGCGGGCGCGCGCGCCTACTCCAAGGACGCGCTGTCGCTGATCGACGGCGTCGGGGTGAAGCAGGGCTCCTCGGCCACGCCGACCGGCAGCATCAGCTTCAACGACGGCTCTGCCGCGGCCAAGGCGCTGGCGGCCAGCAACGGCTGTTCGCGGGTCACCTTCAACGGCGGCAGCAGCAGCCCCACCAACGCCAGCCAGTACCACTGCTACGTCGCTTCCACCGATTCCTACAACTACCAGCCGTACAACCTGCTGCAGACCCCGCAGGAACGCACCAACGCCTTCGTGCTCGGCAGCTATCGCTTCAACGATCACCTGGAAGGCTACGTCAACACCTATTTCAGCAAGACCACCTCGTCCTCGATCATCGCGCCGATCCCGATCTTCGCCAACGGCGACAACTTCCTGGTCTCCTCCGCCAGCTACTACAACCCGTTCGGGGTCAACTTCGGCACCGACCGCAGCACCGGCACCTCGTACAACAACTTCAACACCCGCGCCACGGTGCTGGGCAACCGGCGCTACGAGTACAACACCTACAATTTCCAGATCAATCCGGGCCTGCGCGGCAGCTTTGGCGACAGTTCCTGGCAGTGGGATGCCAGCCTCAACTACGGCAAGGTCAAGCAGAAGTCGATCAACTACGGCTTCCTCGACTACGCCGGCTTCAATGCCGCGGTGGGGCCGTCGTTCCTGGCCGCCGACGGCACGGTCAAGTGCGGCAGCGCCGGCGCGCCGATCGCCGGCTGCACCCCGATCGACGTGTTCAACCTCAACGCCGCCAGCAACAAGGCCGCGCTGGAAGCGCTGGTGGTCAATCCGATCGTCACCAACGTCTATACGGTCAAGCAGTTCGAGGCCAACGCCAACGGCGAGCTGTTCGCACTGTCGGCCGGCACCGCGAGCCTGGCCGTCGGTGTCTCCTATCGCAAGGAAAGCACCAGTACCGCCGCCGATCCGCTGTGGACCGGCGACGAGAACGGCATGTGCGGCGTGCTCGAGTACTGCGCCTCGGTGCTCGGCGGCAGCTTCAGCGTCAAGGAAGCCTATGCCGAAGCGTTGTTCCCGCTGCTGGCCGGCCTGCCCGGCGTGCACTCGCTCAACCTGACCGTGGGCAGCCGCTTCTCCGACTACGACACTGTCGGCAGCAAGACCAACAGCAAGGTCTCGCTGGAGTATCGCCCGATCGAGAACCTGCTGCTGCGCGGCACCGCCTCGCAGGTGTTCCGCGCGCCCAACATCGGCGAGCTGTATGCCGGCGTGGCCGGCGACTCGCCGTCGGTCACCGACCCGTGCAATGGCTATACCGGCGGCCATGCCGCGGCCTGCGCCAACGTGCCCACCGATGGCAGCTACCAGCAGGCCGACAACCAGGTCGGCGCCAAGGCCTCCGGCGCGGCAGTGGCGGGCTACCAGCTCAAGCCGGAGACCGGCATGTCCTACGACTTCGGCGTGGTCTACGACCCGGGCTGGGTCGAGGGCCTGTCGATGAGCGCGGACCTGTGGAAGATCAACCTCAAGGACACCATCACCCAGGTCTCGGCACAGACCGTGCTCAACCAGTGCTATGCCAACGACGCCAGTGCGTTCTGCGCGCTGATCCACCGCAACGACAACGGCACCGTCAACTACATCGCCGAGCCCACCGTGAACCTCGGCAAGCTGTGGGCCAGCGGCGCGGACTTCAGCCTCACCTACCGCCTGCCGGACACCGCCTGGGGCAACTTCAGCGCCGGCCTCAATGGCACCTACGTGATCCGCTACGACATCAACCCCGACACCACCGACGCCAGCACCGTCACCATCCACAACGCCGGCAAGTACACCTACGCCTACGGCAACTTCCCGCGCTGGCGCGCACTGGGCACGCTGAACTGGAACCTGGGCGACTGGAGCGCGTCGTGGCGTGTCCGCTACATCGGCCGCACCGAGATCGGCAGCGCCGATACCCGCCAGAGCCTGTCGGCCGATGCCGACCAGCCCGCCGTGGTCCGCGACATCGGCGCCTACGTCTACCACAGCGTGCAGGTGGGCTATCAGGTCAAGCCGTGGAAGACGCGTTTCGAAGTCGGCGTGGACAACCTGGCCGACCGGCAGCCGCCGCTGTACTACGCCAACAACGTCACCAACGCCAACACCGACGTGGCCACCTACGATCTGCTCGGCCGCTACTACTGGGCGCGGGCGACGGTGAAGTTCTGAGGCGGAGCCTGCTTGCGCAGGCGAGTAGGTGACAGTGCCGTGGCGGGTGGAGCCCGCCGCGGTATGCTCGGCCAGGCGCGATTCCACCTGCTAGCGAGATTCCAGGTCGGCGGTAATGCCGTTCCTGCCCGCGGATCGTGCGGGCGGGGCGCTTGCTCACCCGCATCTGGCGCGCGCATGACACGAGCACACGATGCGCTGAAGCTCAATTGTAGAAGCGACTTCAGCCGCGACGCCTCACCAGTAATGCCGGTCGCGGCTGACGCCGCCTCTATGCGACAACGGCATGTCCCGCTGAGTCGCGTTGAAGCGCGTTACCAATAGTCTTCTTCAGTCGAGCAAGGCCAGCAGATCCTGATGCAGGGCCTGCGGAATCCGCACGCCTTCGCTGCGGCTGCGTTCCCGCGCCTGGTAACGGCGTTGCGACGGCAAGCGTGCCCCGGTGGCCTCGTAGGCCGCAAAAAAGGCTTCCGCACGGGCCAGGTGTGCGGCGCGGTCGGCGCCAAGAAAGCGCGCCGGATCCATGGCCAGAATCAGTTCGCCATGGTAGGGCGAAGCACCGGCGCCAGCATCGTGGGCCAGCGATTCGGCGCTGGTGAGGTCGCCGATCAGCGGCCCGGCGATCAGTTCGATCATCGCTGACAGCGCGGACCCCTTGTGCCCGCCGAAGGTCAGCATCGCGCCGCCGTCGGCGACTGCGGCCGGATCGGTGGTCGGCGCGCCCGCCGCGTCCACACCCCAGCCTTCGGGAATCGGCTGGCCGGCGCGCCGGCGCAGCTCGATCTCGCCGCGCGCTACCGCACTGGTGGCGAAGTCGAACACGAACGGCGGCGCGTCCACGCGCGGCCAGCCGAACGCCAGCGGGTTGGTGCCCAGCAGCGGCGTGCGCCCGCCGGCCGGCGTCACCCAGGCATGGCTGGGATTGCAGATCAGCGCGACCAGCCCGGTCTCGGTGATGCGCTCGACTTCCGGCCACAGCGCAGAGAAATGCACGCAATGGTTGATCGCCAGCGCCGCCAGCCCATTGCCACGGGCCTTCTCGATCAACAACGGCAGGCCGCGCTCGAACGCCAGCAGCGAGAACCCGCCGCGCGCATCGACCCGCACGATACCGGGCGCATGATCGTGCACGGCAGGCTCGGCATCGCCCACCACCTTGCCGTTGCGCAGCGTCGCCACGCAGCCGAGCGTCCGGTACAACCCGTGCGAGGCGCAGCCGTCGCGTTCGCCGGCGACGATGGTGTGGGTGAGCGCCTGCACGTGCGCCGGGCTGAAGCCGGCGTGGGAGAGGATGCGGTCGACCAGGGTGGTGGCTTGGTCCAGGGACAGGGTGACGGCGGGCTTGACGGTCATTGAGAAAAAGTGAGCGTTGGGGTGCATCAAATTCTCGCCCGAACTTCGCTTGGTGAGAACTTTGGAAGTTTAGTTTGCAACTAGACGCTTCATCCGCGACTGGCCAACTGGCGCGCGGACATCGCCTTGAGCTTGGAAGACGGTTTGATGACTGACGGCTCAAGGCTGCTGAGCCGGTAGCCTAGTCACTTCTCTATGACGGAGGCGACGCCGCTCCTCAGGCACCAAAAAAATTTCTTGACAGCTATCCCTGAAATAACTCGATAATTTAGCGAGGTCATCATCTGGCCTTGCAGCGGATTTCCTTCGGCCGACCCTATCGCGCTATTGCGCGAGGAGTGCTCGTGCTTTTTCGCAATCTCGTCATCGCGATGCTTGCGGTTGTAGAGCATCGCGTTCGTTCATGAAATTCGGCCGGCAACGGGCTGGAAGGGAAGAGGCAAGCGATGGTCAGAGCAAGGCTGGTGATCGGCATGGTGTTGCTATGCCTGGGTGCTCGTGCGTACGCGTCTGACGACGTTGCGCCCTACGAGGAATACGAAAAGAAGATCAAGGCATCGCAAGTAGTCGGGCCACTGAAAGGCGACATCTTCGGCGAGAACATTAGTTTGTACGACCGTAGTGTCAGCTTCCGCGCTACGGATGTGAGTGTGCCCGGCAACAACGCGCTGCCCGTCGCGGTCGGGCGCGAGTTCAAAGTCATGAACCGGCGCCAGGAGTATGTGGCGAAAGGGTTTGGTGACTGGGAAATCGACACGCCGCGGGTATACGGCGAGTTCTCGGCCGAGAGAGGGTGGGTCACGACCAGCAGTTCGCCTACCGCGCGCTGCTCAATACCGAGTCGGCCAGATGCGGCGATGACGGTCAACGGTATCACCTATGCCGGTACTGCCGATGACGTTTGGCATGGCTATTACCTGCATGTGCCCGGTGCTGGCGAGCAGGAACTTCTCGTCGACAATCAAACCAAGACGCCGCGCCCCACCGATGGCGCAAACCGTCCCTGGATCACCAAGGATGGCTGGCGTCTGGGCTGCCTGACCAACGTCAGTAACTACGCAGGGGAGGGGTTTCTCGCCATCTCTCCAGCGGGGGTTAAGTACTACTTCGACTATGCCATTGCGATTTCGATCAAACCTTACTCTGTTCCCCAGCTCGGGGGCGAAGTCGCTCGGACGCGTATTGCACTGATGGCCAGTCGCATCGAGGATCGCTTCGGCAACTGGGTGACGTACAGTTACTCGGGCGACAAGTTGTCTTCGATCCAAGCTAGCGATGGTCGGTCGATCGCGCTCAATTACAACGGCGATTTGATCAGCAGCATTCAGGCCAGTGGCCAGACCTGGACTTATGGCTACGAGTTCAGTACAGCCTACCCGACGCAGCAGGGCGCCTATCGCCTGAAGACCGTGACCCAGCCCGATGGATCGCAGTGGACCTACAGCATCGCCAGCGGCAATATGCTGCCCACGCGTGAGTCGCCGGCTGACGGCGGTCCCAAGAAATGCATATCAGAGCCGGACGCGATGAACGGTGCCGTATCCCTGCAGATCACTCATCCTTCGGGTGCTGTGGGACTGTTTGCTTTCACGTACACGAGGCAGTATCGCACCCACACCCCGATCCACCCCTGCGACTACGTTGGGAAGCCAGCGCCAACCCCATACGTGCCTGGCTACCTCGATAACTATGCACTTGGGTCGAAGACCATCACCGGCCCTGGTCTGCCACAGCAGGTTTGGAACTATTGGGGGGATACCCCGCGTTCCAACAATTTCTACACGTCGGGTCAAGCGACCGATCCCTGTCCGACATGCGTTCCGAGCAAGATCGTCAAAATCGTCAACCCTGACGGCACCGCGATTTCCTATGAATTCGGCTTCATGTACGGTCTCAACGATGGCCGCCTGTTGAGTACCACCGTACTGGATGCCAGCGGGAATGTCGTTTCAAAGACGAGTAATACCTATTTCGCCGATGGCGAGGTTGATGCTCAGCCGTTCCCGGCCGAAATGGGCCAGTCTCTGCTCAGGATCCCCAATCCGCTGACCAATGTGCTGCGCCCCCTGCGTAGCAAGACTGTAGTGCAGGACGGTACTTCCTATACCTGGACAGCGAACAGCTTCGATGCCTTTGCGCGGACGCTTAGCGTGACCCGCGCCAGCCCCTGGTATTCGCGTACGGATGCGACCGAGTATTACGACGACCTGGGTAAATGGATCATCGGGCAGCGCGCCAGGAGTACCAACACCGACACCGGTCTGGTGGAGTCCCAGACCAGCTACGACACCAATGCGATGCCCTCGCAGCGCTGGTCGTTCGGCAAGCTGCGCTTGACACTTGGCTACAACGGCGATGGCACGTTGGCTACCGTCAAGGACGGCAACAACAACACGACCACCGTGTCCAGTTGGAAGCGCGGCGTTCCGCAATCGATCCGTTATCCGGATGGCACCACCGACGCTGCAACGGTCAACGACAGCGGCTGGATCACCGCGACCACCGACGAGAACGGCTACAGCACCAACTATGGCTACGACGCGATGGGCCGACTGGCGAGCATCGCCTATCCGGCCAACGACACTGTGGCCTGGGCTTCCACCACGCAAGCGTTCGAGCAGGTCGGCACCAGCGAGTACGGACTGGCCGCGCGGCATTGGCGGCAGACCGTCGCCACCGGCAATGCGCGCAAGGTGACGTACTTCGACGCATTGTGGCAGCCGATGTTGACGCGCGAGTTCGATGCCGGCAACGAAGCCGCTACCCAACGCTTCCTGAGGTTCACCTACGATCAAGACGGCCGCGCGACGTTTGCCTCGTACCCTGGGACCAGCGACGCATTGAGTACCGGGACTTGGACCAGATACGACGCGCTCGGGCGCAAGACCTCGGTTTCCCAGGACAGCGAACAGGGTGGGGCGTTGACCACCTCGACAGAGTATTTGGCAGGCAACCAAACCCGTGTGACTGATCCACGCGGCAACAAGACCTTGACGGGCTACCACATTTTTGATCAGCCCGATTACACGACGCCGGTCTGGATTCAACATCCAGAAGGTGCCTACACCGACATCAGTCGCGACATCTTCGGCAAGCCCCTGTCCATCCGCCGCCGTGATGCCAATAGCACCGTGTCGGTAACGCGCAGTTACGTCTACGACGGCTACCAGCAGCTGTGCAAGACGGTGGAACCCGAAACCGGCGCCACCGCCAATGGCTACGATGCTGCAGGCAACCTGGTTTGGAGCGCGGCGGGCTTGTCCCTGCCCAGCACGTCATCGTGCGATGCGGATACCGCCTTTGCCTCTGGCCGCCGAGTCGACCGCAGCTACGACGTGCGTAACCGCATCAAGACGTTGAGCTTCCCGGACGGCAACGGCAACCAG
The DNA here is from genome assembly GCF_034105325.1 of Xanthomonas sp. LF02-5. Classification (NCBI taxonomy): domain Bacteria; kingdom Pseudomonadati; phylum Pseudomonadota; class Gammaproteobacteria; order Lysobacterales; family Lysobacteraceae; genus Xanthomonas; species Xanthomonas sp. LF02-5. Next base: position 1,168,956 of record NZ_JAXGGF010000001.1, read on the forward strand.
GCGTGGAGCTACTGGCCGGATGGGGCGGCCAAGCAGATCACCACCACCAACAACGGCGTCGCCACCTACAACAGCTACGCCTACAACAAGCGTCGCCTGCTGATCGCCGAAAGCCAGGGCCAAGCCGATGGCGAGACCTGGGCGCTGGGCTACGCCTACGATGCCAATGGCCACCTCGCCGCGCATCGCTATCCGTCGGGGCAGACGGTGGACTACGCGCCCAATGCCCTGGGCCAACCGACCGAGGCCGGCAGCTATGCCACCGGCGTGAGCTACTACCCGAATGGCGCGATCAAGCAGTTCACCTACGGCAACGGCATCGTCCACACCATGACGCAGAACGCGCGTCAGTTGCCGGATACCAGCCAGGATGCCTACGGCGGCACGGCGTTCCTCAGCGACGGCTACGACTACGATGCCAATGGCAACGTTGCCGCGATCAGTGACGGCGCCACTGGTCGTGGTGGACGCGGCAATCGCGATATGACCTATGACGGGTTGGATCGCCTGATTTCCACCAAGTCGGCGATGTTCGGTTCCACACCCGCAAGCTACAGCTACGACGTCCTCGACAACCTGATCCATGTTGTGGCACCCGGTCGGGACCAGTACTACTGCTACGACGCAAACTGGCAGCTCACCAACGTCAAGACCAGCGGTTGCGGCGGCAGCACGGTGATCGGCATGAGCTACGACCCGCAGGGTAATCTCAGTAACAAGAACGGCCAGGCCTTCGTGTTCGACTACGGCAACCGCCTGCGCCAGGCGACCGGCAAGGAGACCTATCGCTACGACGGCAACGGCCGCCGCACGTTGGCGCTGCAGAGCGCCGGCAACATCGGCTCGCTCTACGACCAGTCAGGGGCGTTACGCTTCCAGAAGAACCAGCGCCAGTCCAAGTCTACGGATTACATCCTGCTGAGCGGCAGCCTGGTCGCCGAGGCCGACTGGCCGCTGGGACAGACGCTCTCGGTCAAGGACTACGTCAACTGGAACGTGGTCTCCGGCGCGACCCGCTACGTGGTGGAAGAGAGCGTGGACGGCGTGACCTGGACTACGGTGTACGACGGCAACCAGAGCAATTGGACTTCGTTGGCCAGGCCGGCAGGGACCTATTCGTATCGCGTGACGGCATGCACCGCGGACGGCAACTGCACTGCGGCTTCGAACGTGACGCATGACCAGCGGCCTGCGGTGGATATCGTGCCGTTGCTGTATCAATTGCTATTGAACGGTTGAAGGTTGCGGTGCCGGAAGAACGGCATCCGCAATCTAATCTTTAATTTCTTGATGGGAGAATTTTATGCGTTTGATCTTGATGTTGGGATGTGCGCTGTTCTGGATGTCTTACAGCGATTTGGCGAGTGCCTTGCAGATCATCACGGGCAAGGTGACGCAGATCGAAGCGACCTACATGCCTACCCAGATCCCTTTTCTCTTGAGCGAGGGAAATGCCACGTGCCCGGCCGGAAAACCAGTTTATTGGGCAAAGGATCAGGAGAATAACAAGGCGATTTACGCGACGTTGATGTCGGCGTTTGTCAGCGGGAAGCGCGTGACCTTGATCATGGATGACAACGATGCGTCGTGCACTGGAAAGTTCATCTATGTGGTCGATTAAAATTGCTAGGGCACAAGCCAGGCAGCTATCTAGAAAAAGCAGCAATTAACGGAAGAGAAAAAAACTATGAGAACTACATGGGCCCCGTTGTTGTTGCTTGCTAGTCTGAGTGGGTCAGCGTCGGCAAACGAGTCGATGCAGAACGTAGATTTCGTTGGGTACATTGCGCCGTAAATTTGCTAGGGAAGCGTTGTCGATCCGACGTTTACGAGAAACGTCGACTCTACATCGCGCATCTATGGTTCCAACTCGCAAGGACGAGTGATGTCAAATTTCCAGGGGATTCGTGCGGCAATGCACCTGATGGCTGCAGCCGCCCTTTCATTGCTCATCGCCTTTGGCGTCTCGGCGCAGACGGTCCGTTACATTCATACTGATGGGCTGGGGTCTGTTGTGTTGGTGACGGACAAAGATCGCAATATTATAGAGCGAAGGGAGTACGAGCCGTACGGGAATATAGCGAATCAGCCCCTGGTGGATGGGCCAGGCTATACTGGTCATGTTATGGATGCGGCGACCGGGTTGGCTTACATGCAACAGCGCTATTACGACCCGATTATTGGGCGGTTTTTGTCAGTTGATCCGGTTGCAGCGACTACAAAGCCAGGGCAGAACTTCAATCGTTATTGGTATGGGGAAAATAATCCCTATAAGTTCTTTGATCCGGACGGGCGCTATGTATGTGTAGGCGGCCATTCGGAGTGCTATAACTTTGACAATGCAATGGAGAATGCTAGAAAAGCTTCTCAAAGCAGCAATTTGTCTGAAGGCCAGAAAGATGCTCTTGCAGCTTCTGCTAAATTCTTTGGTCAAAAAGGAGATTCGAAAATAGAGGTTTCATTTGGAGATCTTCACGGTGCTGCTGCCAATATAAACACTGACAGAGATGGGAGGGGAAGTGTTACGTTTGATCTGAAGGCCATTGCTGGAAAAGATCCGGATGTTTCGGATATCGTAAACAGCTTGGCAATGAGGGCGTTGCATGAGGGCGATCATGGGGTGCGTATTGTCCAGTATGGATACCCAGACTCTAGGGCTGTTCGTCTGGATAGAGAGAGGGACGGCTATCGTGCTGAAGCTTATTATCAAAGGGCATCCGGATTTCTTAAGAACTCGAATAACCTTTGGGGATACTGGAATCCAGGTGATGGAATCGATAATAAGGCAATTGAGGCAAGGGCAAACTATTCTGTATTTTCGGCCTGTAAGGGTTCAAATGAGGGGAGTTGTCGATGAATTTGTTGGGTTTGAATGAGTTAAAAGTATTTTTTTTAGTTTGTGCCTTTTTTATGGCATCATCTTGCGCGTCGTTTTTGTCGGTTGAAAAATCTGAAAAATATGGTGGGGAAATTGGTTTTTCCGACCCGGGTGATTTTAAGGGTGTTAACTTTAAGCCTGGCGAGCCATCGATTAATGAGTCACTCTTGAGTGCATTATCGGAGTTGAGTGATCAGAAAGCGCTTGAAGATGATCTTTTACTTCTGAAGATGATGCCGGATAATATTAATTTGCGGGTCTTGGGGTTTACTGATTCAGTGGAATGTCGCGAATATGATTGTGTTGATCTGTCGTTGAGGCGGGCGCGGGCTTTGCACGAATGGTTGCTAAATAACGGCGTATCAAAATTCCGACTTTCAGAGCCTTATGGTTTTGGCAGTGCTAGGCCTGTTGGTGACAACAAAACCGAAGAGGGGCGTGCACGAAATAGGCGGGCGTATATTAGTTATGAAGATGTTTCGTTGAAGTGATGTTCGGTTATTGTGCTGCGTTAGGTGATGCATATTGTTCTGTAAGTGCCAATTATGGCTGGTGTAAGCATGGGGATCTCTCTATGCGCGCCAAATGTGCGCGATGCTCAAATCGTTCGTGATATCTAGGGCGGCGCGCCGCGAATCCGCTAAGAGCGGTTTTTTTAATCGCTATCAGTTACGAATAGGCGTCGCGGCTGCTTCTTTCTGGTCCGAGCGTGGACTGCGCGGCGCCCACCAATATATTCCTATGAAGTTTGAAAAGAGCGAAGCCGACAAAAAATGCCGGCTTCGTCTTTTATTGACAACACGTCATTGCCTACACCGACAACTCCAACAACAACTTGTTGAGCCGCCGCACATACGCCGCCGGGTCCTTGAGGCTGTCGCCCGCAGCCAGCGCCGCCTGATCGAACAGCACCTTCGCCAGATCGCCGAAGCGCTCGCCATCGGCTTCCGCATCCAGCTTCTCGATCAGCGGGTGCGCGGGGTTGAACTCGAACACCGGCTTGCTCTCGGGTAGCTTCTGGCCGCTGGCTTCCAGGATCTGCCGCATCTGCAGGCCCAGGTCGCCCTGGCCGATGGCCAGGATCGCCGGGGAGTCGGTCAGGCGGTGCGAGACGCGGACTTCGGAGACGTCGTCCTTGAGCACGTTCTGGATGCGCTCGACCAGGCCCTGCTTGGCCTTGGCGGCTTCTTCCTTGGCCTGCTTCTCTTCTTCACTGTCGAGCTTGCCCAGGTCCAGGTCGCCGCGCGCCACGTCGACGAAGGACTTGCCGTCGAACTCGGTGAGGTAGCTCATCAGCCACTCGTCGATGCGGTCGGTGAGCAGCAGCACTTCGATGCCCTTCTTGCGGAACACTTCCAGGTGCGGGCTGTCCTTGATCTGCGCGTAGCTCTCGCCGGTCAGGTAGTACAGCTTGTCCTGGCCTTCCTGCATCCGCGCCACGTAGTCGGCCAGCGAGACGTTCTGCGCGCCGTCGCTGCCGTGGGTGGAGGCGAAGCGCAGCAGGCCGGCGATCTTCTCGCGGTTGCCGAAGTCCTCGGCCGGGCCTTCCTTCAGCACCTGGCCGAAGTTCTTCCACACGCCCTGGTAGCGCTCGGCGTCGTCCTTGGCCAGCTTCTCCAGCATGTCCAGGGCGCGCTTGGTCAGCGCCGACTTCATCGAGTCGATCACCGGGCCGGACTGCAGGATCTCGCGCGAGACGTTCAGCGGCAGGTCGCTGGAATCGACGATGCCCTTGATGAAGCGCAGGTACAGCGGCAGGAACTGCTCGGCCTGGTCCATGATGAAGACGCGCTGCACGTACAGCTTGAGCCCGCGCGAGGCGTCGCGCTGGTACAGGTCGAACGGGGCACGGCCGGGCACGTACAGCAGCGAGGTGTACTCCAGCTTGCCCTCGACCTTGTTGTGGCTCCACGCCACCGGGTTCTCGTGGTCGTGGGCGATGTGCTTGTACAGCTCCTGGTATTCCTCGTCCTTGATCTCGGTGCGCGGACGCGTCCACAGCGCGCTGGCGCGGTTGACCGTCTCCCATTCCGGGGTTTCCGGCTTGTCCTTGTCCTCGCCGTAGTGTTCCTTGTGAAACTCGATGGGCAGCGCGATGTGGTCGGAATACTTGCGCACGATACCGCGCAGCTTCCAGCCGTCGGCGAAGTCCTTCTCGTCGGCCTTCAGGTGCAGCACGATGCGGGTGCCGCGCTCGGCCTTCTCGATGGTGGCGACCTCGAACTCGCCTTCGCCGCGCGAGGACCAGTGCACGCCTTCGCTGGCCGGCAGACCGGCGCGGCGGCTGTACACGTCGACTTGGTCGGCAACGATGAAGGCGCTGTAGAAGCCGACGCCGAACTGGCCGATCAGGTGCGAGTCCTTCTTCTGGTCGCCGGACAGGTGCTTGAGGAATTCGGAGGTGCCGGACTTGGCGATGGTGCCCAGGTGCGCGACGATCTCCTCGCGGCTCATGCCGATGCCGTTGTCGTCGATGGTGACGGTGCCGGCCTCCTTGTCGAAGCCGATGCGGATACGCAGTTGCGCATCGCCATCCAGTAGTTCCGGCTTGACCAGGGCCTCGAAGCGCAGTTTGTCGGCGGCGTCGGAGGCATTGGAGATCAGTTCGCGCAGGAAGATCTCCTTGTTGGAATACAGCGAATGGATCATCAGCTGCAGCAGCTGCTTGACCTCGGTCTGAAAGCCCAGGGTTTCTTTTTGGGTTTCCACGCTCATCGGTAGGTGCTCCATGAAGGATGGGCGGCCGCGCGGAGGAGGGCGCGACTCTGCCGGCCGACATGGTGGCGGCCGCGGCCGGCTTCAAGCGCCTCGCCGCGCATACGCGCGACACCGCGCTGGTCTATGATCCGGACCCCGTTTCCGCGCCACCAATTGCCCACCGCCCATGCCGTTCCTGCGTTCCCCGTCCCGCCTGTCCCGGCCCCTGCGAGGCCGCCGATGAGCCGTCCCGGCGGCGGCCAGGTGCGGATCATCGGTGGGCGCTGGCGCAACACGCGGCTGCCGGTGCCGGACCTGGCCGGGCTGCGCCCGACCTCCGACCGGGTCCGCGAGACCCTGTTCAACTGGCTGCAGCCGGTGCTGCCCGGAGCGCGGGTGCTGGACCTGTTCGCCGGCAGCGGCGCGCTGGGGCTGGAGGCGGTGTCGCGCGGCGCGGCCGGCGCGGTGCTGGTCGAACGCGATCCGGGCCAGGCGGCGCAGTTGCGCGCCACGGTCGCGCGGCTGCAGGCGCAGGACCAGGTGCAGGTGGTGCAGGGCGATGCGCTGCGCTGGCTGGCCGAGGCGCCGGCCGAGGCCCTGGCGGACATCGCCTTCGTCGACCCGCCGTTCGCCGCCGGGCTGTGGGACGCGGTGCTGCAGCGCCTGCCGGCGCGGCTGGCGGCCGATGCCTGGCTGTACCTGGAGTCGCCGGCCGGGCAGGCGCCCGCAGTGCCAGCGTCCTGGGCGCTGTACCGCGAGGGCGGCAGCCGCGAGGTGCGTGCTGCCCTGTACCGGCGCACCGCTGCTACACTTCCCGGCGACCTTCACGCGGTACCCGACGCATGACCGTGGCCCATAGCCGCATCGCCGTCTATCCCGGCACCTTCGATCCGATCACCAACGGCCATATCGATCTGGTCAACCGTGCCGCACCGCTGTTCGAGCAGGTGATCGTGGGCGTGGCGCAGAGCCCGTCCAAGGGGCCGACCCTGCCGCTGGACCTGCGCGTGTCGCTGGCCCGCGAAGCGCTGGCCGGGCACCGCAACGTGGAAGTGCTGGGCTTCGACACCCTGCTGGCGCATTTCGTGCGCTCGGTCGGCGGCGGCGTGCTGCTGCGCGGCCTGCGCGCGGTGTCGGACTTCGAATACGAGTTCCAGATGGCGAGCATGAACCGGCATCTGATCCCGGAGGTGGAGACGCTGTTCCTCACCCCGGCCGAGCAACACAGCTTCATTTCGTCCTCGTTGGTGCGCGAGATCGCGCGCCTGGGCGGGGACGTCTCCGGCTTCGTGCCGCCGTCGGTGGTGCAGGCGCTGGTCCAGGCCCGCCAGGCCGCCGCGCAGCGCTGAGCCGACCACCATTCACTGACGACACAGAGGGAGCCGTTCCATGAACACCACCGCACGCGCGTTGCTGATCGCTTCGCTGGCCCTGGGCTTCACCGCCTGCAAGAAGGAAGAGGCCGCCAAGCCGGCCGCCGACGCGCAGCCCGCGCTGACCGCCCCGGCCAAGGACGACGATGCCGGCTGGAAGAAGTACCTGCAGGAAGTGGCGATCCAGAACATGGGCAACGTCACCAACAGCCCGTTCCTGTACTACCTGCCGCCGGAATCGGATCCGGAGTTCCAGGCCAAGTACGAGCGCCAGGTCGAAAGCGCCACCACCGCCATCGGCCGCGGCATCCAGCCGGGCAACATGCTGGCGTTCGGTTCCTCGGCCTCGGCCAAGATGGCCGACCTGATCGCCGCCGCGTTCGCCAAGGTCGAGGCGAACAGCATGAAGGGTGTGCGCGTGGTCTACATCGGCGCCCCGGCCGACAACGCCCGCGTCGAAGCCGTGGTCAAGCCGACCGGCGCCGACTACATCTTCGTCGAAGCCAAGTAAGCCCTGCGCGGGCCGGCGCGCCGATGCGCGCCGGTCCTGCCATGTCGCGCCGCCCGCAACGGGCGGTCGCGTCGCGAAGTTCCGCTGCGTGCCGCGCCACATCGCGGCAGTTGCCCAAGCCGCTCCGCGCGCTGCATTACAGCGTTCCGCGCCCCGGCGCCGCCTTCGCAGGGCCGTCCCGCCCCGATCCGGTAAACTGCCCGGGTCAGTGCCGAAGTGCGCCACATGTCCCTCAAGATCAACGAGCTCTGCGTCAACTGCGACGTCTGCGAGCCGGCCTGCCCGAATCAGGCCATCGCCATGGGCGAGACGATCTACGTGATCGACCCGGCCCGCTGTACCGAATGCGTCGGCCATTTCGACGAGCCGCAGTGCGTGGTGGTGTGCCCGGTGGAGTGCATCGACCCCGACCCGGCCATCCCGGAGACCCACGCCCAGTTGCTGGCCAAGCTGCAGCGCCTGCAGCGCGACCACCCCGAGTTGTACCCACAGGAGCCCCCCGCCGCATGAGAAGCCTCGTCCGCCGTGTCCTGCTGCTCGCCCTGGTCCTGACGCCGTCGGCGTGGGCCGAGGCACCGGTCGCCGAAGCGACCGCCACCGCGCCGGCCGCGCACCCGCCCGGCGCCGCCATCGCCAGCGGCCACCGCCTGGCCACCGAGGCCGGCCTGCAGATCCTGCGCGAGGGCGGCAATGCCTTCGACGCCGCGGTGGCGGTGTCCTCGACGTTGTCGGTGGTCGAACCGATCAGCTCCGGTCTCGGCGGCGGCGGGTTCTTCCTGCTGCACGACGCCAAGACCGGCAAGGACGTGATGCTGGACGCGCGCGAAACCGCGCCGGAATCGGCGACGCCGGCCGCGTTCCTGGACGCCAAGGGCGAGCTGGACCGCGACCGCTCCATCAACGGCCCGTGGTCGGCCGGCATTCCCGGGCTGCCGGCGGCACTGGTGGAACTGGCGACCAAGCACGGCCGGCTGCCGCTGCGGCAGTCGCTGGCGCCGGCGATCCGCATCGCCCGCGACGGCTTCCCGGTCTACGCACGCATGGCCGAGGGCTATCAGTCGCGGCGCAAGGTGATGGAGCGCTATCCCGGCACCCGCGAGGTCTACCTGCGCAACGGCCGGCCGATCGCGGTGGGCGACGTGTTCAAGCAGCCGGAACTGGCCAACACGCTGCAACTGCTGGCCGAAAAGGGCTTCGACGGTTTCTACCGCGGCGCCACCGCCAAGAAGCTGCTGGCCGGCGTGAAGCAGGCCGGCGGGCGCTGGACCGCGGAGGAGCTGGCCGGCTACACGGTCAAGGAACGCACCCCGATCCGCTTCGACTACAAGGGCTGGACCATCACCACCGCGCCGCCGCCGTCCTCCGGCGGCATCGCCCTGGCCAGCATGCTGCAGATCCTGGAGGGCTACGACCTCAAGACCATGGACCCGGTGCACCGCGTGCACCTGACCGTGGAAGCGATGCGCCGCGCCTACCGCGACCGCACCTTCTTCCTGGGCGACCCGGATTTCACCCACGTGCCGCAGCGCATCCTGCTCAGCAAGGACTATGCGGTGGGCCTGCGCTCGACCATCAACCCGGAGAAGGCTACGCCCAGCGACCTGCTGTCCGGCCAGCCGACCCCGCTGGAAGACGACGAGACCACGCATTTCTCGATCATCGACGGCGAGGGCAACCGCGTCGGCGCCACCCAGACGGTCAACCTGCTGTACGGCTCCGGGCTGATCCCCAAGGGCACCGGCGTGCTGCTCAACAACGAGATGGACGATTTCGCGCTGCGTCCGGGCACGCCCAACGCCTTCGGGGTGATGGGCTACGCGGCCAACGCGCCCAAGCCGGGCAAGCGCCCGCTCAGCTCGATGTCGCCGACCTTCATGGAGAACGCGGACAAGGCGATCGTGCTCGGCACCCCGGGCGGCAGCCGCATCATCACCATGGTGCTGCTCGGCATCCTCGGCTACGACGACGGTCTCACGGCGCAGCAGGTCGCCGCGCTGCCGCGCTACCACCACCAGTGGCTGCCGGACGTGATCGAGGCCGAGACCGGCACCTTCGACGCGGCCACGGCCAAGGGCCTGGAAGCGATGGGGCATACGCTGAAGCTGCCCGGCGACAGCGCCGAGGACGGCCACGGTTCCAGCCACGTCTGGGGCAACCTGCAGACCGTGGAATGGGACAAGCGCCGCAACGTGCTCAGCGGCGGCAGCGACCCGCGCAACGAAGTCGGCAGCGCCGAAGTGCTGCAACTGACAGCGCCGGCGCGCTGAGCCGCACGTCGCCCGCTTTTGCGAATCCCCAATCCCCAATCCCGAATCCCCGCCATGAAACTCTGGTCCATCCAAGGCAACTCGCAGAAACTCGACGGCGGCGCGATGTTCGGCAACGCGCCCAAGGCGATGTGGCAGCAGTGGGCCGCGCCCGACGACGGCAACCGCATCGCGCTGGCCTGCCGCGCGCTGCTGGCCAGTCCGCTGGCCGGCAAGACCGTGCTGTTCGAGACCGGGATCGGCGCGTTCTTCCCGCCGGCGCTGCGCGAGCGCTACGGCGTGCAGGAGGCGCGCCACGTGCTGCTGGAGTCGCTGCAGGACGCCGGCTTCGCACACACCGACATCGACGTGGTGGTGCTGAGCCACCTGCACTTCGATCATGCCGGCGGCCTGCTGGCCGCCTACCGCGAGGGCGCCGCGCCGGAACTGCTGTTTCCCAACGCGCAGTTCCTGGTCGGCGCGGCGCACTGGCAACGCGCGCTGCACCCGCATCCGCGCGATCGCGCCAGCTTCATCCCGGAACTGCCCGGCCTGCTCGAGGCCAGCGGCCGGCTGGAGCTGGTCGACGGCGAGTATTCGCGCGCGCTCGGCGAGGCGGTACGGTTCCGTTTCAGCGACGGCCACACGCCGGGGCTGATGCTGGCCGAGATCGTCGGCCCCGGCCACGGCGAGGATGGCCAGGCGCACGGCGGGGTGGCGTTCTGCGCCGACCTGATCCCGGGCCGCTCCTGGGTGCACGTGCCGATCACCATGGGCTACGACCGCAACGCCGAGCTGCTGATCGACGAGAAGCGCGCATTCCTGGAAGACGCGCTGGCGCGCGACGTGCGCCTGTTCTTCACCCACGATGCGGACTGCGCGCTGGCGCAGTTGCAGCGCGATGCCAAGGGCCGTTTCGTCACCGCGCACGAAGTGCCGGCGCTGCAGGCGCGCGCACTGGCCGCCTGAGCGCGGCGTTGCGGTTTACCAGCGCAGCGCGGCCTGCGCCGGCACGCCGGTAGCGGCGCCGTCCAGCGCTACCGAAAACCCGATCGTGGTGATGCCGTCGCGGTGCTGCGCGAACACGCGCCCGCCGTGCATGCTCGCCACCGCCTTGACGATCGCCAATCCCAGGCCGTGGCTCTCGCGGCTGTTGGCGCGGGCGGCGTCGCCGCGGTAGAAGCGATCGAACAGGCGCTGCAGATGTTCCGGCGCCAGCGCCACGCTGGGATTGGAGAAGGCGATCAGTGCCTCGCCGCCGCGCTGTGCGATCTCCACCACGATCGGCGCGGCGCCGGCCGAATGCGTCGAATGCTGGATCGCGTTGTGCAGCAGGTTGGACAGCGCGCGCCGCAGCAGCGACTTCTCGACCGGCACCACCACGTCGCCGCGCACCTCCACCTGCAGGCCGGCCTCGTCCAGCAGCACCTCGAAGAACTCGACGGTCTTGCCGACTTCCTCGGCCAGCGAGGCGTCCTCGCACTGGCGCGCTCGCTGGCCCTGCTCGGCGCGGGCCAGGAACAGCATGTCGGCGACGATCGCGCGCAGCCGTTCCAGTTCCTCCAGGTTCGACTGCAGTACCTGGCGCAACTGTTGCGCGTCGCGGTGGCGGGTCAGCGCCACCTGGGTCTGGCCGATCAGGCTGGCCAGCGGCGTGCGCAGTTCGTGGGCGACGTCGGCATTGAAGCTTTCCTGCTGCGCATAGGCGGCATCGAGCCGGTCGAAGGCCGCGTTCAACGAGGCGCCCAGGTCTTCCAGTTCGCGCGGCAGCCGCGGCAAGTCCAGGCGCCGCCGGTCGTGCGGGCCGATGCGCTGCGCATCGGCCGACAGCTGTTGCACCGGGCGCAGGCCGAGCTTGGCGGTCCAGTAGCCCAGCGCGCCGACCAGCGCAGTGCCGGCCAGCGTGACCAGCGCCAGGGCGATGTCGAAGCGGCGCCGGGTGAGCGCGAACGGTGTGCTGTCCATCGCCGCGATCAGTTGCACCGGCGGGCGCACCGGCGTGGCCGGCAGCGCCTGGCCGATGGCCTGCCACGATAGCGGCTGCGCGTCGGCAATGCCCAGCGCCTGCGGATCGCCGATGCGCACCAGGCCGCTGCGGCCGCGCGTGGCCGCCGCCATCGCCTCGGCGCCGCGCCCGTAGCGGAACGCCGGATCCTCGCTCCACAGCCAGAAGCGCAGGTCCGGCGCGCTGGAGACGCTGGCCAGGCGCGTGCGCGCATGTGCGGCCAGTTCCTGCGAGCGGCTGTTGACCAGCATGTACTGCACCGCGTCCATGCGCGAGCGCAGTTCCTCGCGCTGGTGGCGGCGCAGTTCGTGCTCCAGCACCTGGTGCAGCACCAGCCCGATCAGGGCGAAGCCGAGCAGCGCGGTGGCCGCGAACAGGCCGGCCAGGCGCAGCGCGATCGAGGGCCGCGCCGGCGCGCTCACCCGCTCGCGTCCTCGCGTTCTTCCAGCACGTAGCCCATGCCGCGCACGGTGTGCAGCAGCGGGGCGTCGAACGGCACGTCGATCTTGGCGCGCAGGCGCTTGATCGCCACTTCCACCACGTTGGTGTTGCTGTCGAAGTTCATGTCCCAGACCATCTCGGCGATCGCGGTCTTGGACAGGATCTCGCCCTGGTGCCGGGCCAGCGTCGCCAGCAGCGCGAATTCCTTGGCGGTCAGGTCCAGCCGCTGCCGGCCGCGCATGGCCTTGCGGCTGATCATGTCGATCTGCAGCTCGCCCACGCGCAGCAGCGTGCTTTCCTGGGCGCGCCCGCGCCGCGCCAGCACCTGTAGCCGCGCCAGCAGTTCGATGAAGGAGAACGGCTTGATCAGGTAGTCGTCGGCGCCCTCGCGCAGGCCCTTGACCCGGTCCTCGACGCTGTCGCGCGCGGTGAGCATGATCACCGGCGTGCTCTTCACCGAACGCAGCGAGCGCAGGATGGCGAAGCCGTCCAGGCCCGGCAGCATCGCGTCGAGCACGATCACGTCGAAGTCGTAGTGCAGGGCCAGGTGCTGGCCGTCGATGCCGTCGTAGGCCACGTCGACCGTGCAGCCCTGTTCGCTCAGTCCCTGCTGCAGGTAGTCGGCGGTCTTGCGCTCGTCCTCGACGATCAGCACCTTCATGGCTGCAGCGCCTCCGGCGCGGCAGTGCGTGCGCGACGTGCATGGCGCCGCTGCATGTACCAGCCGTGCAGGCGGTCCAGGTACAGGTACACGATCGGCGTACTGAACAGGGTCAGCAGTTGCGACAGCAGCAGTCCGCCGACCATCGCATAGCCCAGCGGTCGGCGCAGTTCCGAGCCGGCGCCGTGGCCGAGCATCAGCGGCAGGCCGCCGAGCAGCGCACACAGGGTGGTCATCATGATCGGCCGGAAGCGCATCAGGCAGGCCTCGAAGATCGCATCGCGCGAGGACAGCCCGCGTTCGCGTTCGGCATGCAGGGCGAAGTCCACCATCATGATCCCGTTCTTCTTGACGATGCCGATCAGCAGGATGATGCCGATCATCGCGATCACGCTCAAGTCGTAGCCGCCGGCCATCAGGATCAGCAGCGCGCCGACGCCGGCCGAGGGCAGGGTGGAGAGGATGGTCAGCGGGTGGATGTAGCTCTCGTAGAGCAGGCCGAGCACGATATAGACCGCGATCAGCGCCGCCATGATCAGGTACGGCTGGGTGCGCAGCGAGGCGCTGAACGCCTGCGCCGTGCCCTGGAAGCTGCCGCTGAGCGTGGCCGGCACCCGCAGTTGCGCCTGGGTCTGCTGGATCGCGTCCACCGCATCGCCCAGCGCCGCGCCCGGCGCCAGGTTGAAGGAGATGGTCACCGCCGGGAACTGGCCCTGGTGGCTCACCGACAGGTAGCCGGTCTTGCTGGTGTCGAGCGTGGCGAAGGTGGACAGCGGCACCTGCTTGCCGGTCAGCGGCGAGGTCAGGTACAGCCGCTGGAACAGCGACGGATCGCCCTGCAGCGCCGGCGTCACTTCCAGCACCACGTGGTAGCTGTTGAGCTGGGTGAAGTACTGCGCGACCTGGCGCTGGCCGATGGCGTCGTTGATGGTCGCGTCGATCTGCTGCGGGGTGATGCCGAAGCTGGCCGCGCGCTGGCGGTCGATGGTCAGGCTGGCGATCGGCGCGGCGTTCTGCTGGTCCGAGGCGACGTCGGTCAGTTGCGGCAGCGCCCGGAACGCCTTCAGCAGCTGCGGCGCCCAGGTGTTGAGTTCGTCGAGGTTGGCGTCGGTAAGGGTGTACTGGTACTGGGTGCGGGCCAGGCGGCCACCGACGTTGATGTCCTGTCCGGCCTGCATGAACAGGGTGACGCCCTGCACATGCGCCAGGCGCTTGCGCAGCCGCGCGATCACCTGGTCGGCGCTGGCGGTGCGGCCCGCGTCCTTGGGCTTGAGCGCGATCGAGAAGGTGCCGGAGTTGAAGGTGCTGGCGCCGGTCTGCATGCCGAAGGACAGCACGTCCGGATCGCGGCCGATGATGTCGGCCAGTTGCAGCATGCGCGTGCGCATCGCCGCCGAGGACGAATCCTGCGCCGAATCGGCGGTGCCGGAGATGAAGCCGGTGTCCTGCTGCGGGAAGAAGCCCTTGGGCATCACCACGAACAGCGCCACGCTGGTGGCCACGGTCAGCAGGAAGCTGGCCAGGGTCAGCCGCGGATGCCGCAGCACCGTCTCCAGGCCGCGCCGATAGGCCGCCAGCATCGCGTCGAAGCCGCGCTCGAACGCGCGCGCCAGGCGTCCCTGCGCCTGCTCGGCGTGCGGCTTGAGCAGGCGCGCGCACAGCATCGGGGTCAGGGTCAGCGACACCAGCAGCGACACCAGGATGGTCAGGCTCACCGTCACCGCGAACTCGCGGAACAGCCGGCCGACGATGCCGCCCATCAGCAGCAGCGGGATGAATACCGCCACCAGCGACACCGAGATCGAGACCAGGGTGAAGCCGATCTCGGCCGCACCCTGCAGCGCCGCCTGCAACGGCGCCATGCCGTCCTCGATGTGCCGGTAGATGTTCTCCAGCATCACGATGGCGTCGTCCACCACGAAGCCGACCGCGATGGTCAGGCCCATCAGCGACAGGTTGTCCAGGCTGTAGCCGAGCACGTACATCAGCGCGGCGGTGCCGAGGATCGCCAGCGGCACGGTCAGGCTCGGGATCAGGGTGACCACCGCGCTGCGCAGGAACACGAAGATCACCGCCACCACCAGCACGATCGACAGCAGCAGGGTGAACTCCACGTCCCTGACCGAGGCGCGGATGTTCTGCGTGCGGTCGGCGAGGATCTTGACGCTGACGCTGGGCGGGATCGACGCCATCAGCCTGGGCAGCGCAGCCTTGACCTGGTCCACCGTGTCGATGACGTTGGCGCCGGGCTGCTTGGTGATGGCGATCATGATCGCGCGGCCGTCGACGATGCCGCTGCCGGCCGGCGCCGCGGCGCCGGCGAAGCCCCACGCGGCGATCTTGGCGTTCTCCGGCCCGCCCACCGCGGTGCCGACGTCGCGCACGCGGATCGGCGCGCCGTTGCGCCAGGCCAGCACCGCGTCGTTCCAGGCCTGGCTCTGCAGCAGTTGATCGTTGGTGGAGACAGTGAAGGCCTGGCGCGCGCCATCGATCGAGCCGGTGGCCGCGTTCACCGTGGTGGTGGCGATCACCGAGCGGATGTCCTCCAGGCTCAGGCCAAGCGCCGCCAGCTTGGCCGGATCCACCTGCACGCGCACCGCCGGCTTCTGCGCACCGTACAGGTTGACCAGGCCGACCCAGGAGATGCGCGAGATCTGCTGCGCCAGCACGTTGTCGGCGTAGTCGTTGACCTGGGTCAGCGGCAACACCCGCGATTGCACCGCCAGGATCAGCGACGCCGATTCGGCCGGATTGATCTTGCGGAAGCTCGGTGCGCTCGGCAGCGCGCTCGGCAACTGCCCGGACGCGGCGTTGATCGCGGTCTGCACATCGAGCGCGGCAGCGTCGATGTTGCGGTCCAGGTCGAACTGCAGCGTCACCTGGGTCGAGCCGAGCGCGCTGGTCGAGGTCATCTGGCTCAGGCCCGGGATCAGCGACAGCTGCCGCTCCAGTGGCTGCGCCACGTTCGAGGCCATGGTCTGCGGGCTGGCGCCGGGCAGGCTGGCCGAGACCTGGATGGTGGGGAAATCGACCTGCGGCAACGGCGCCACCGGCAGCAGCGGCCAGGCCACCAGGCCCAGCAACAGCAGCGCCATGGCCAGCAGCGAGGTGCCGATCGGGCGTTTGATGAAGGCCGCCGAGACGCTCACGCGTGCGCTCCCGCCGCGGCCGGTTTGGCGTGCCTGGCCGGCTTGGCCTCCACCACCTTCGCCCCCGGATGCAGCCGGTACTGCCCATCCACCACCACGCGCTGGCCGGCCTGCAGGCCCTGGCCGATCACGGTCTCGCCATCGGCCTCGTCCAGCACCTGCACCGGCTGGTCGCGCACGCTGCCGTCGCTGCCGACCACGTACACGAACTCGCCGTCCTGGCTGCGCTGCACGGCCGCGCTCCGCACCACCAGCGCGCCGCTGCGCATGCCCAGGGTGATGCGCGCATCCACCGTCTGTCCCGGCCACAGCGTGTGCCCGGAATTGGGGAAGTGCGCCTTCATCGCGATGGTGCCGGTGCTGGTGTCGATCTGGTTGTTGAGCAGGGCCAGCGTCCCGTGCGCCAGCACCTGTCCGCTGCCGTGCTCGACCGCGTCCACGCCCACGCTGGCCGGCGCGGCCTGCAGTGCGCGGTTGATCTGCTGGAAGGCGCTTTCGGGCAGAGTGAACTGCACGGCGATCGGGTCGATCTGGTTCAGCACCACCAGGCCGCCGGCATCGCTGGCGTGGACGATGTTGCCCGGATCCACCAGGCGCGCGCCGGCGCGGCCGTCGATCGGCGCGCGGATGGTGGTGAAGTCCAGTTGCACCCGCGCGTTGTCGATCGCCGCCGCATCGCTCTGCAGGGTGGCGCGCAGTTGCGTGACCAGGGCCTTCTGCGTGTCCAGGGTCTGGCGGGTGGTGGCGTTGTCCTGCAGCAGTTGCTGGTAGCGCTGCAGGTCGGCCTGCGCATTGCCCAACTGCGCCTTGTCCTTGGCCAGTTGCGCGGTGGCCGCGGCCAGTTGCGCCTGGTCGATGCGCGGATCCAGTCGCGCCAGCACCTGCCCGGCCTTGACGTCCTGGCCTTCGCTGAAGCCCACGGCGATCAGTTGCCCGTCGATGCGCGAGTGCACGGTCACCGAGGCGATCGGCAGCACCGTGCCGATCCCGGTCTGGCGGATCGGCACGTCCTTGCGCAGCACCGGCGCGCTGGTCACCGGCACCGGCGGCGTGGCCTTGGTCGGTGCGTGGCGCGGGCGCAACCACACCGCCAGCAGCAGCGCGACCAGCACTGCGGCGGCGACGAATGGCCAGCGCCGCCGTGGCATGGCATGGCGCGGTGGCGGATCGGCGGGGCGGGTGGGCGCGGCGGTGGACATGGGTTACTCCGGGAGGACAGGAGCCGGCGTGGCGCCCGGCGAGGCGCCGCGCACGGCGGGGAGACGGGCGCTGTCCCAGTCGCCGCCCAGCGCGACCAGCAGCGCGACCTGGGCGCCGAACTGGCGCGATTGCACCTGCAGCAAGCTGCGTTGCGCGTCCAGCGCGTTGGCCTGCGCGGTGATGACGGCGCTGTACAGCGCGGTGCCGGCCCGGTATTGGTCCATCAGCACGCGCTCGGCCTGCTGCGCGGCGTCGGCGGCGCGCCGCTGTTGCTGCTCCTCGCGCGCCAGTTCGCGCGTGGCGGCGAGCTGGTCCTCCACGCCCTGGAACGCGCTCAATACGGTCTGCCGATAGGTCGCCGCGGTCGCGTCGAAGGTGGCTTGCGCCTGCGCGCGCTGCGCGCGGCGGGCGCCGCCGTCGAACAGCGTGCCGGCCAGCGCTGCGCCCACCGCCCAGACCCGGTTCGGCACGCTCAGCAGCGAGGCCAGCCCGGCACCGTCGTAGCCACCGCTGGCGCTCAGCGACAGGTTCGGGAACCAGGCCGCCACGGCCATGCCGATGCCGGCGTTGGCCGCGGCCATGCGCCGTTCGGCGCCGGCGATGTCCGGGCGCCGCTGCAGCAGCACCGAGGGCAGGGCCTCCGGCGTTGGCGGCAGCGCCGGCAGCGGTGCGTCGCTGGCCGCCAGCGAGAACTCGGAAGGGGTTCGGCCGAGCAGCACCGCCAGCGCGTGGTCCAGTTGCCGGCGCGACAGCGCCAGATCGGTCGATGCGGCTTCGGTGCTGTGCAGGGTGGCCTCGGCCGCGGCCACATCGGCGTCGCTGGCAACGCCGGCGCGCACCCGCGCCTGGGTCAGCCGCAGCGCGTCGCGGTAGCCGGCGAGGGTGCGCTGGTACAGCGCCAGGGTCTGGTCGTCGAAGCGCAACTGCAGGTAATCGGCGACCACCGCGGCCTGCAGCGACAGCCGCGCCTGCGCCAGATCGGCGGCGCTGGCCTGGGCGTTGTCGCCGGCCTGTTCGACGCTGCGCCGGACCTTGCCCCAGAAGTCAGGCTCCCAACTGGCGCTGAACCCCAGCGTATCGGCGTCGCGCAGCCCCGGCTTGGGGGTGACGCTGCGCTCGCGCGTGGCCGCGGCCTGCACGCCCAGCGTCGGCGCCTCGGCCGCCCGCGCGCTGCCGACCAGCGCCTGCGCCTGCCGATAGCGCGCCTCGGCCTGGCGCAGGGTCTGGTTGGCGCGGTCGGCCTGTTCGACCAGGACATCCAGCTGCGGATCGCCATAGCGGGTCCACCACGCCACCGCCGGGTCGGCGGCGGCCGGTGCGGCGGGCGTCCAGCGGCCGTCGGCCTCTTCGAACGGCTGCTGCGCGGCGGCCGGCGGCGCCGGGCGCACGTAGTCCGGGCCGGCCATGCAGCCGCCGAGCAGCAGCACACTCAGCAGCGGCACGAGCGGCACCAGGCGGCGGGAAACGGGCGGTGGGGGCAGGGCGGTCACGGAGCGGCGCCGGCAGCGGGGACAGGCCATCACCGTAGGCGCCGCATGGCGACCCCACGCTGACGCCTCACTGACGGCGCTGTCAGAAACGCAGCATGCGGCCGTCCAACGCCGCGTCTTGAACCGCTGCCAGCGCGTCCGCAACGTGGTGCTTGCAGCCGTCATCATGGCCGGCCAGTATCGGCGCATGAAGCTGCCCCATGCCCTGTCCTGCCTGTTCCTCGCCTGCCTGTTGCTGGGCGGCTGCACCTCGCATGCCGACACCACCGTGCCGTCGCCGATCCGCCTGAACCAGGTCGGTTTCCTGCCTGCCGCGAGCAAGCTGGCGGTGGTGCCGGATGGGCATGGCGACGCGTTCTCAATTGTGCGCGCCGACAGCGACGAGGTGGTGCTGCGCGGCACCCTCGGCGCCGCCGCGGCGTGGCCGCCGGCGCAGCAGACCGTGCGCATCGCCGATTTCTCCGCGTTGCGCACGCCGGGCCGCTACCGCCTGCAGGTCGACGGCCTGCCGCCCTCGGACAGCTTCGCCATCGGCGAAGACGCCTACAACGCGCTGTCGCGCGCCGCGCTCAAGGCCTACTACTACAACCGTGCCAGCACCGCGCTGGACGGCACCTACGCCGGCCGCCACGCGCGCGCTGCCGGCCATCCCGACGACCACGTGCTGGTGCATGCCTCGGCGGCCTCGCCGGAGCGCCCGGCCGGTACCGTGATCGCCGCGCCCAAGGGCTGGTACGACGCCGGCGACTACAACAAGTACGTGGTCAGCTCCGGCATCACCGTCTATACCCTGCTGGCCGCCTACGAACAGTTCCCCACCTACTTCAGCACGCACCCGGAAGGCATTCCCGACAGCGGCGGCGACGTGCCGGACATCCTGCGCGAGGTCGACTGGAACCTGCAGTGGCTGCTGGCGATGCAGGACCCGCACGACGGCGGCGTGTACCACAAGCTCACCAACCTGGACTTCGCCGGCATGCAGATGCCGGACCAGGCGCGCGCACCGCGCTACGTGGTGCAGAAGAGCACCGCCGCCACGCTCGACTTCGCCGCGGTGATGGCCCAGGCCAGCCGCATCTACGCGCCGTACGATGCGCAGTTCGGCGGCATCTCCACGCGCATGCTGGAGGCCTCGCGGCGCGCCTGGGCGTGGGCGCAGGCGCATCCGGACGTGGCCTACCGTCAGCCGGATGACGTGCACACCGGCGCCTACGACGACACCGAGTTCGACGACGAGTTCGCCTGGGCCGCGACCGAGTTGTATCTGGCCACCGCCGACGACGCCTTCTACGAGGCGGCGATGGCGCGCAAGGTGCCGGCCAGCGTGCCCGACTGGCGCCAGGTCGGCGGGCTGGCGTGGATGTCGCTGGCGCAGCACCGCGCGCGGCTGACCCCGCGTGCCGACCAGGCGCGCATCGCCGACGAGATCGAGGGCCTGGCCGATCACCTGGTGCAGGTGTGGCAGGGCTCGGCCTGGCGCGTGACCATGCGCGACGCCGATTTCCACTGGGGCAGCAACGCCACCGCGATGAACCAGGCGATGATGCTGCTGCAGGCCTACCAGTTGCAGCACAAGCCCGAATACCTGCAGGCCGCGCAGTCGCAGCTGGACTACGTGCTCGGCCGCAACCCGCTGGGCATGTCCTTCGTCACCGGCATCGGCGCGCGCTCGCCGATGCACATCCACCATCGCATCTCCATCGCCGACGGCGTCGCCACGCCGGTGCCGGGATGGCTGGTGGGCGGTCCGCAGCCGGGGCAGCAGGACGCCGACGCGTGCAAGCACGCCTACACGTCGTCGCTGCCGGCGCTGTCGTACCTGGACAAGGAATGCAGCTACGCCACCAACGAAGTGGCGATCAACTGGAATGCGCCGCTGGTGTACGTGAGCGCCGCGCTGCAGGTGCTGCAGCGCTGATGCTGGACGGCGCGGATGGCGCCGCTCAGGGCGTGTCACCGATTCCCGAGTATGCCGCGTTGGGTCTGGCAGGCGCGCTGCCGGCGTTGGCCGTCAGGTCAAGCCGCGCGGCGCCGGCAGCGCGCCTGCCAGGCCCAACCCGAAGGGCCGCGATTGCGCGCGCCCATGGCCGCGTTATCGCTCGGGCGTGGACGCACATCCACTTCCTCGTTCTTCCTTGCCACAGGCATGCGCAACCGCGGCGCGGCATGCTCGGGGATTGATGACACGCCCTAGCCCAGACGGGTGCCGAAGATGCGGTCGCCGGCGTCGCCCAGGCCTGGCAGGATGTAGCCCTTCTCGTTGAGATGGTCGTCGATGGCGGCGGTGTACACCTCCACGTCCGGGTGCGCCGCTTCCAGGGCCTGCAGGCCTTCCGGCGCGGCGACCAGGAAGATGCCCTTGATCCGCCGCGCGCCGGCGCGCTTGAGCATGTCCACGGTGGCGATGAGGGTGCCGCCGGTGGCCAGCATCGGATCCAGGATCAGCGCGTCGCGCTCCTCCAGTCGTCCGGTGAGACGTTCGAAATAGGGCACCGGCTGCAGCGTCTCCTCGTCGCGCTGCAGGCCGACCACGCTGACCCGCGCGGCGGGAATCAGCGCCAGCACGCCCGGCAGCATGCCCAGTCCCGCGCGCAGGATCGGCACCAGGGTGATCTTGGCGCCGGCGATGCGCTGCACCTGGGTCGGGCCGGCCCAACCCTCCATGGTGTGGGTCTCGGTCTCCAGGTCGGCGGTGGCCTCGTAGCCGAGCAGGGTGCCCAGCTCGGTGACCAGTTCGCGGAAGCCCTTGGTGCTCAGCGCCGCGTCGCGCAACAGGCCGATCTTGTGCTGTACCAGCGGGTGACGGACTTCGACGATCTTCATGGGCGCGCTCGCAAGGGGGGGCGCACAGTGTGCCGCAGCCGGCTCCGGCGCCGCCAGGTGTGGGCGCCAGCGCGCGGCGGGTGACGCGCCGGGAAGGCGCATCACCCGCCGTGCCGAGGCGACTCAGGCCGCGGGGTCGAGCATCTCGGCCGCACGCGTGCGTGGCGCTGTTGCGCTGCGCATCGCGGTACTGCGGGTGTCGATCTTGAACAGCGCCACCGCCTGGGTGAGTTGGCCGGCCTGGTCTTCCATCGAGCGCGCCGCCGCCGTGGCTTCCTCCACCAGTGCCGCATTCTGCTGGGTGGCCTCGTCCATCTGGGTGACGGTCTGGTTGACCTGCTCGATGCCCGCCGACTGTTCTTGCGACGCCGCCGAGATCTCGCCCATGATGTCGGTCACCCGCTGCACCGAGCCCACGATCTCCTGCATGGTCTTGCCGGCCTGGTCGACCAGGGCAGATCCCTCGGCAACGCGGCCGACCGACTCGTCGATCAGCGTCTTGATCTCCTTGGCGGCGTTGGCCGAGCGCTGCGCCAGGGTCCTGACTTCGGTGGCGACGACCGCGAAGCCGCGGCCCTGGTCGCCGGCGCGGGCGGCTTCGACCGCGGCGTTGAGTGCCAGGATGTTGGTCTGGAAGGCGATGCCGTCGATCACCGAGATGATGTCGGCGATCTTCTTCGACGAGGCCTCGATGCCGCTCATGGTTTCGACCACCTGGCCCACCACCATGCCGCCCTGCGAGGCCACCGAGGCGGCACCGACCGCCAACTGGTTGGCCTGGCGGGCGTGTTCGGCGTTCTGGCGCACGGTCGAGGTCAACTCTTCCATCGAGGCCGCGGTTTCCTCCAGGCTGGCGGCCTGCTGCTCGGTGCGGCGCGACAGGTCGTCGTTTCCGCTGGCGATCTCGCTGGCGGCGGCGCTGATGCTGCTGGCCGCGGTCTGGATGCGCGCGACGATGCCGGTCAACTGGTCGGTGGTGGCGTTGGCGTCCTCGCGCATCCGTGCGAACACGCCGTGGAAGTCGCCATGCATGCGGGTGGTGAGGTCGCCCGCAGCGATGGACTGCAGCAACGCCGACAGCTTGCCCAGATTGACGTCGCTGACCTCCATCATCGCGTTGAGGTCCTGCACCATCAGGCGGAAGTCGTGCTGGAAGCGCGCGGCATCGCCGCGGGCGCTGAAGTCGCCGGCCGCCGCTGCGGCGGCCAGGCGCTTGATCTCGGTATTGATCGCCAGCAGGCTGGCCTTGGCCGCATCCATCGACTCGTGCAGCACCGCACGGCTGCCGGGCAGCCGGCGCGCATCGCGGCGCAGATCGCCGTTGGCGTATTCGTTGAGGATCTCGACCGCCTCGACGATGGCGTCCAGGTGCTCGAACATCATGGTGTTGATGCCCTTGCTCAGTTCGCCGTACACGCCGGGGAAGTCCTGCGGCATGCGGTGGCTGATGTCCTTGTCGGCATGCAGCTCAATCATCAAGGCGGTTTCGCGGGAGAAGCGCTGCAACTGGGTCTGCATGCGGCCCATCGCGACCAAAAGGCGGCCGGGCTCGTCGCGCGCGTCGGTGGCCACGTCGTTGTCCAGGCGGCCGTCGGCGATGGCTTCGGCGGCGCGGGTGGCGCGGGCCAGCGGCACGGTCAGGCTGCGGGTGATCAGCCAGGCCAGCAGGCTGCTGACCAACACCACGGCCAGGCCGCCGGCGATCAGCAGGAAGCGGCCGCGCGCCATCACCGCGGTCGCGTCGGCATAGGCCTGTTCGCCGTTGTGGCGCTGCCATCCGGCGTAGGCGCCGATCGCCTCGCGCCAACGTTGAGTCGCCGGCGCGGCCTGCTGCAGCAGCACCTTCATCGCCTCGTCGGACTTGTAGGTCAGGCCCAGTTCCAGCACTTGCTGGTTGACCTCGCTCGCCTGCGCGTAGGTCCGGTTCATCTGCTCGCGCAAGGCGCGATCGCGCGCGCTGGTGGCGGGGATGGCGAACAGCTTGGTGCAGTATTCGCGATAACGGCGCAGTTCCGTCACCATGATCTTGGCGAAGGCGATGTTCTCTTCCTGCGTGGTCGGCAGCACGATGTTGCGCAACTGGATGCCGATGTCCGAGCTGGCATCGAGCATTTCGTTGCTATAGACGATGCTGGACACGGTGCGGCGGGCGACGGTGTCCAACTGGCTGCGCGCCTGCGACAGGGTGACCAGGCCGCCGACCACCAGCCCGCAGGACAGCAGGATGAGCAGGCCGAACGCGATGGAGAGGCGTCTGGAGACGTTAAAGCGGTGCAGAAGAGCGGTCATGCTCTGGTCCTAGCAAGGGGGATGGGAGTACCAGGGGTGGTCGCGTAATAGCCGATACGAAATGCAATGGATATTTCACGTAATCGTGACGAAGTTGCATATTCGTCTACATCGTCTCCCCTTAGCGGCCGAGGGATCGGGATCTTGAATCGGATCGATCGAGATGGCCTTTCCATCCCGGTTGCCGCCTTGACTGCGCGCACGCACAACGTGCCAGCAAGCGTTGCGCTTGCTGCAGGTAGGGGAGCTTGATGTGGCGATCGCCGTGAGCGGCGCTGCAGAGATGGCGAAGGCGGTCAGCGCCGGTTCGCGACGAAAACGCGTGGCCTCAACCGCGGTCGTCGCGGGTCCACAGCCCGCCGTGTTCGGACTTCACCGGAAACTTCGGCACCGGGCCGTAGGCCGGCGCGCACAGGGCGCGACCGTCGCGCACGTCGAAGCGGGCGCCGTGCAGCACGCACTCGATGCTGCCGGCAGCAGGGTCGAAGGTGCCGGGGGACAGCTCGTAGTCCTCGTGGCTGCAGCGGTCTTCCAGCGCATAGAACTGGCCGTCGAAGTTGAACACCACGATCGGCGTGTCGGTCACCTCGTCCCACACCGTCTTCATTTCGCCCGGCAGCAGTTCGCCGTCGGCGCAGACGAAGGTCCAGGTCTCGCTCATGCGGCACCGCCCAGCGGCTTTTCCAGCACCTCGAAACGCAGGTCTTCGCGCTTTGGCAGGCCGAAGCGCGCGTCGCCGTACGGAAACGGCTTCTTGATGCCGGTGCGACGATAGCCGCGGCGCTCGTAGAAGGCGATGAGTTCCTCGCGCAGGTCGATCACCGTCATCCGCATCAGCGGCAATCGCCATTCCTGCCAGGCGATGCGCTCGGCCTCGGCCAGCACGGTCTTGCCCAGGCCGCTGCCCTGCGCCTGCGGCTGCACCGAGAACATGCCGAAATAGCCGGCGCCGTCCTCGTCGGCGACATGCGCGCAGGCGATCAATTCGCCATCGCGCTCGGCCAGCAACACCACGCTGCGCGGACGCAGGATGTCGGTGCGCAGCACCTCGCGGTCGATGCGGTTGCCGTCGAGCAGGTCGGCTTCGGTGGTCCAGCCGACGCGGCTGCTGTCGCCACGATAGGCCGAGGTGACCAGCGCGGCGATGGCGTCGAGATCGTCGACGGTGGCGGTGCGGAAGGTGAGGGTGTGCATGGGCCGATTCTAGGGCGTGCCGCCGGGAATGGGGAATGGTGAATCGGGAATCGGAATGCGCGCTCTCAAGGAGGCGAGGACACCTCTTGCCCGCTAGGCACAGTCCGTGCGTGGAGTGCTTTGCCGATTCCCGATTCCCTGCTCCCGATTCTCAGCTTCAATCACCCCAACAGCGCCCGCACCTTCCGCAGCGCCACCACGAAACGCTCGATCTCGGCATGCGTGTTGTAGAACGCCAGCGAGGCGCGGCAGGTGGCGGCGACGCCGTAGAACTGCAGCAGCGGGTGCGCGCAGTGCTGGCCGGAGCGCACGGCCACGCCTTCCAGGTCGAGCAGGGTGGCCAGGTCGTGGGCGTGGGCGCCCTCGATCAGGAACGAGACCACCGCGGCCTTGCCCGGCGCGGTGCCGAACAGGCGCAGGCCGTCGATCCGCTGCAGTTCCTCGGTGAGGTGCGCGAGCAGTTCGCTCTCGCGCGCTTCCACGTGCTGCAGTCCGATCCCCTGCAGATAGTCCACCGCCGCGCCGAGGCCGACGAAACCGGCGATGTTGGGGGTGCCGGCCTCGAACTTGTGCGGCGGGTCGTTGAACACGGTGCCGTCGAAGCTGACTTCCTTGATCATCTCGCCGCCGCCCAGGAACGGCGGCATCGCCTGCAGGTGCTCGCGCCGCGCCCACAACGCGCCGGTGCCGGTCGGGCCGCACATCTTGTGGCCGGTGATGGCGTAGAAGTCGCAGCCGATCGCGGCCACGTCCAGCGGCCGGTGCGGCGCGGCCTGCGAGCCGTCGATGACGCTGACGATGCCGCGCTTGCGCGCCTCGCGGCAGATCTCGCGCACCGGGTTGACCGTGCCCAGCACGTTGGAGACGTGCGCCAGGGCTAGCAGCTTGACGTCGGCGGTCATCGCCGCGCGCAGTGCGTCCAGGTCCAGCGCGCCGTCGGCGGTGATCTCGGCGACCTTGACCGTGGCGCCGGTGCGCTGCGCGACCAGTTGCCAGGGCACGATGTTGGCGTGGTGTTCCATGCGCGACACCAGGATGGTGTCGCCGGCGCGCAGCCGCGGCAGTGCCCACGAGTACGCCACCAGGTTCAGCGCGAAGGTGGCGCCGCTGCACAGCACCAGTTCGTCGGCGCGCACGTTGAGGAAGCGCGCCAGCCGGGTCCGTGCGCCTTCGTAGGCCTCGGTGGCCTCGCTGCCGAGCGCGTGCACCGCGCGGCTGACGTTGGCGTTGTGGCGGCGATAGAACGCGTCGGTCGCCGCGATCACCTGCAGCGGCTTCTGCCCGGTGTTGGCGTTGTCGAAGTACACCAGCGGCTTGCCGTGCACTTCCCGCATCAGCAGCGGGAAGTCGCGGCGGACCGCATCCCAGTCCGGCGCCTGCGGCGCGGCGCTGTGCGCGGCGGGCCCGTTCATGCCACGCCCGCGTCGCTCAGCGCCCGCTCCAGCCGCGCCAGCAGGCCTTCGCTCAGCGCCGGCTCCAATGCGCGCAGCGGTTCGCGGCAGAACGCGGCGGTCAGCAGTTGCTGCGCGCGTTCCTGCGGCAGGCCGCGCGAGCGCAGGTAGAACAGCGCATTGGCATCGAGCTGGCCAACGGTGGCGCCGTGCGCGGCCTTGACCTCGTCGGCATCGATCACCAGCACCGGCTGGGTATCGATCTCGGCGTCGGCGGAGAGCAGCAGGTTCTTGTTCGACAGCGCCGCGTCGGTGCCGTCGGCGCCGTGGCGGATGCGGATGCCGCCATGGAAGGCGACGCGGCTGCGCCCGGTGGCGACACCGCGCCACAGCAGCTCGCAGGCGGTGTCGCGGGCGATGTGCTCGATGCCCAGGCGGGTGTCGAGCTGGCGCCGGCCGTTGCCGAGCAGCACGCCGTTGGCGACCAGTCGGGCGTTGTCGCCCTCCAGGCGCACGTTGAGTTCGTGCCGGGCCAGCGCGCCGCCCAGTTCGAGGTCCACACGCCGGTACTGCGCGTCGCGCGCCAGCACCGCATCGGTACGCAGCAGCGCGGTGACGCCGGCCGCCTCGTCCTGGACGCGGGCGTGGCTCAGTTGCGCGCCGGCGGCCAGATGCACGTGCGCCAGGCTGTTGCTCAGGTGCGCGGCATCGCCGGCATGCAGATGATGCTCGACCAGCGCCAGCGTCGCGTCCTGGCGCAGTTCGATCAGGTGGCGGTGGTGCCAGGCCAGGTCGGCCTCGGCGGCGGTGGAGACGAACACCAGGTGCAGCGGCTGCTCCACGCGCACGCCGGCGTCCACCCGCAGCACGCAGCCTTCGTCGGCGAGGGCGGCGTTGAGCTGGGCGAACACCTCGTCGCTGCGTTCGAAGCGGCGGCCGAGGAAGCGCATGGCAGCGTCGCCGCTGCGCAGGATGGTCGACAGCCGCTGCAGCTCCACCCCGGTCGGCAGGCCGCTCAGATCCGACAGCGCATCGCTGGCGCGGCCGTTGACGAACACCAGGCGCGGCGCCGGGATACCGTCGAGCAAGGCCGCGTCCACCGCCGGCGCGGTCTGCGGTGCAGGCGCGAAGCTGCGCCGTTCCAGTGCGCGCAGCGAGGTGTATTTCCAGGCTTCGCTGCGCGTGCCGGGCAGGCCGTCGCGCAGCGCCTGCTCCAGCGGCGCGCGGCGTGCGGCATCGCCGTGGAACGCGGCGGCCAGCGAGTCGAGCAGGGCGCTCATTGCACTGCCGCCTCGGGCGCCACGCGCTCCTTCAGCCAGGCATAGCCGTGCGCTTCCAGCTCCAGCGCCAGCTCGGGGCCGCCGGTCTGCACGATGCGGCCGTCGGCCAGCACATGCACCACGTCCGGCTTGATGTAGTCGAGCAGGCGCTGGTAGTGGGTGATCACCACGAACGCGCGCTCCGGCGAGCGCAGCGCGTTGACGCCTTCGGCCACGGTCTTGAGCGCGTCGATGTCCAGGCCGCTGTCGGTCTCGTCGAGAATCGCCAGCTTCGGCTCCAGCACCGCCAGCTGGAAGATCTCGTTGCGCTTCTTCTCGCCGCCGGAGAAGCCCTCGTTGACGCCGCGGTGCAGCAGTTCGTCCTTCAGGTGCAGCACCGCCAGCTTCTGCCGGACCAGCTTGAGGAACTGCATCGAATCCAGCTCGGCCTCGCCACGCGCCTTGCGCTGCGCGTTGAGCGCGGCGCGCAGGAAGTAGGTGTTGTTCACGCCGGGGATTTCCACCGGGTACTGGAAGGCCAGGAACAGGCCGGCAGCGGCGCGCTCCTCCGGTTCCAGTTCGAGCAGGTCGGCATCGTCGAAGCGCACGCTGCCGGCGGTCACTTCGTAGCCGTCGCGGCCGGCCAGCACGTTGCCCAGGGTGGACTTGCCGGCGCCGTTGGGGCCCATGATGGCGTGCACTTCGCCGGGCTTCACCTGCAGCGACAGGCCCTTGAGGATGTCCTTGCCGGCGACGGAGGCGTGGAGGTTTTCTATGGTGAGCATGGGATGGTCCGTCAGAATTCTTTGATGTAGCCCCTCTCCCACCGGGAGAGGGGTTGGGGTGAGGGGGCGGTGCGAAGCATCTCGCGGGTTTGGGTGTGCGAGGCTGCGCACGTACCCTCATCCGGCGCTTCGCGCCACCTTCTCCCAGAGGGAGAAGGAAAGGCGTCAGCCGACCGAGCCTTCCAGCGACACTTCCAGCAGCTTCTTGGCTTCCACTGCGAACTCCATCGGCAGTTCGCGGAACACCTGCTTGCAGAAGCCGTCGACGATCATCGACACCGCGTTTTCCTGGTCGATGCCGCGGGCGCGACAGTAGAACAGCTGGTCGTCGCTGATCTTGGAGGTGGTGGCCTCGTGCTCGACGGTCGCGGTCGGATGCTTGACCTCGATGTACGGGAAGGTATGCGCGCCGCACTGCTTGCCGATCAACAGCGAGTCACACTGGGTGTAGTTGCGCGCGCCCTCGGCGCTACGCTCCACCTTGACCAGCCCGCGGTAGGTGTTCTGCCCGCGGCCGGCGCTGATGCCCTTGCTGACGATCTTGCTCTTGGTGCGCTTGCCGACGTGGATCATCTTGGTGCCGGTGTCGGCCTGCTGACGGTGATGGGTCAGCGCCACCGAGTGGAACTCGCCCACCGAGTCGTCGCCCAGCAGCACGCAGGACGGGTACTTCCAGGTGATCGCCGAGCCGGTCTCGACCTGGGTCCAGGTGATCTTGCTGCGCGCGCCGCGGCACTCGCCGCGCTTGGTCACGAAGTTGTAGATGCCGCCGCGGCCTTCCTCGTCGCCCGGGTACCAGTTCTGCACGGTGGAGTACTTGATCTCCGCGTCTTCCAGCGCCACCAGCTCGACCACCGCCGCGTGCAGCTGGTTCTCGTCGCGCATCGGCGCGGTGCAGCCTTCCAGGTAGGACACGTAGGCCTTGTCCTCGCACACGATCAGGGTGCGCTCGAACTGGCCGGTGTGGCCGGCGTTGATGCGGAAATAGGTGCTCAGCTCCATCGGGCAGCGCACGCCCTTGGGGATGAACACGAAGCTGCCGTCGGAGAACACCGCCGAGTTGAGCGCGGCGAAGAAGTTGTCGCCGACCGGCACCACGCTGCCCAGGTACTGCCTGACCAGCTCCGGGTGTTCCTTGATCGCTTCGGACATCGAGCAGAAGATCACGCCCTTCTCGGCCAGTTCCTTGCGGAAGGTGGTGCCGACCGAAACGGAGTCGAACACCGCGTCCACCGCCACGCCGGCCAGCTTGGCGCGCTCGTGCAGCGGCACGCCCAGCTTGTCGTAGGTGTCCAGCAGCTCCTTGGGCACCTCGTCCAGCGAGGCGTACTTCGGGCCCTTGGGCGCGGAGTAGTAGCTCAGCGCCTGGAAGTCGATCGGCGCGATGTCCAGCTTGGCCCAGTGCGGCATCGGCATCTTCAGCCAGTGCCGGTAGGCGGCCAGGCGCCAGTCGGTCATCCATTCCGGCTCGTCCTTCTTCACGGACAGGGCGCGCACGACGTCCTCGTTCAGGCCGGGCAGGAACGAATCGGATTCGATGTCGGTGACGAAGCCGGCGTCGTAGCGACGTCCCAGCCGTTCCAGGATTTCAGCGTTTTCGGTGGCCATGGGGCTGCCTACAGGTCAGGTGGTCGCGAACCGCACGGCAATGGAACGCCGTTTCGGATCGCCGGAGGGGGGGAGGGGATGGAGCATCTGCGCCAGGGTCACGCCGCGCAGCGCGTCGGCGACCACGTCGTTGATCAGCCGCCAGTTGGAACGCACGCCACAGGTCTGGGCGATGCTGCACTGGCTGCCGTGGTGGCTGCATTCGGTGATCGCCAGCGGGCCTTCCATCGCCTCGACGATCTGGATCAGGGTGATGGCGTCGGCCGGGCGTGCCAGCCGGTAGCCGCCGCGCACGCCGCGCAGGCCCTCGACCAGGCCGGCCTGGGCCAACGGCTTGAGCAGCTTGCTGACCGTGGGCGGCTCCAGCCCGGCCTGTTCGGCCAGTTCGGTCGCGCTCAGCACTTCGTTCGGACGCGCGGCGAGCACGGTCAGCACGACGGTGGCGTAATCGGTGAGCTTGGTGACGCGGAGCATGGCGACGCGGTGGTTTTTCAATGCGGACCGAAATTGTACTCTTTTGCGCCGCAGCGTCCAACCGGGCCATTCATGTTTTCTTTCGATCGCGGCGATTCGGGGATCGCGGCGGCCGCGGTCGCCGGACCGGGAGGCGCGGGCTTGGGATCGCGGGCGATGTGCGCCAGAATCTAGGCTTTCCTGTCCGGATCGCCGCATGCCCCGCAAGATCGCCGCCCGCAAGTCCCGCATCCATGGCAACGGCGTGTTCGCCGTGCTGCCGCTCAAGAAAGGCGAGCGGGTCATCGAATACAAGGGCCGTCGCCGCAGCCACGCCGAAGTCGACCGCGACGAGGCCGGCGACGTCGAGACCGGGCACACCTTCCTGTTCACCCTCAGCGACGACTACGTGATCGACGCCAACTACGAGGGCAACGACGCGCGCTGGATCAACCACAGCTGTGCGCCGAACTGCGAAGCGGTGATCGTCGAGGCCGAGGGCAATGACCGCCGCAAGGACAAGGTGGTGATCGAGGCGTTGCGCGACATCAAGCCCGGCGAAGAACTCACCTACAACTACGGCATCACCCTGGCCGAGCGGCACACGCCACGGCTGAAGAAGATTTGGGAATGCCGCTGCGGCGCCAAGAACTGCACCGGCACCATGCTGCAGCCCAAGCGCTGAGGTCGCGTCCAGCCGTGCACGCCGCGCCGACGCGCGGTTCACGGCACTGCCACCGGCGCGTTTCTACGGTGGGACTCCCCCTACTCGAGGAGTGTCCCGTGAGCGCAATGCCTTCCCTTGCCGGCAAGCAGGTGGCTGTCCTGGCCACCGACGGTTTCGAACAGTCGGAACTGCAGGAACCCAAGCGCCTGCTCGAATCCTGGGGCGCCCAGGTCGACGTGATCGCGCCGGGCGACGCCAGCAGCATTCGCGGCTGGAACAAGAAGGACTGGGGCGACAGCGTGCCGGTGGACAAGCGCCTGCAGCAGGCCCAGGCCGGCGACTACGACGCGCTGGTGTTGCCGGGCGGCGTCATCAACCCGGACAGCCTGCGCACCGAGCCGACCGCGATCGCCTTCATCCAGTCCTTCGCCAGCGCCGGCAAGCCGGTGGCGGCAATCTGCCATGGCCCGTGGCTGCTGGCCGAGAGCGGGCTGGTGCGCGACCGCCAGGTGACCTCGTGGCCGTCGCTGAAGACCGACCTGTCCAATGCCGGCGGGCGCTGGGAGGATCAGGAGGTGGTGGTGGACGGCAATCTGATCACCAGTCGCAAGCCGGACGACATCCCGGCGTTCGCGCAGGCGGTGGCCAAGGCGCTGTGCTGAGGCCTGGCGATTCGCCTGCGCCGCCGCGATGGTGGCGGATGTGGGAGCACCTGGGAACAGAAACGGCGGCCGAGGCCGCCGTTTCTGTGTGCGCTGCTGGTGGCGGCTGCCGCCGCATCCCGGACGTCGCGTGGGTTACTGCGCGGGAAGCATGCCCGCCGGCACCAGCTTGCCGATGTCCTGGTTGAAACGCACCACCAGCGAACCGTTCTCCACGCCGGCCGACTGGATCTGCACGTCGCCCAGCATCGCGGTCAGGCGCGGATCGAGCTTGTAGATCGGCTCCTTGCGCGCGTAGTCCTCCAGCCAGGCATTGAGCAGCTCACGCGTATTGGCGTCGAGCTTGCCGCCATTGGCAGCCGGGCGGAAATCATCGATGGTCGGGGACTGCAGGTGGAAGCTCTGGCTCTGCTGGTCGTAGCGCAGGGCGCTGGTCAGCAGGACCTGGCCCAGTGGCGTCGGCGTGCCGCCGCCGGTGGCCATGCTCAGGTCGAACTGCATCTTCAGGCGATCGCCCGGCGGCAGGCTCAGCTTCGGGTCGCGGACGGTCATCTTGAGCAGCCCGCCCAACGCCTTGTGCGTCTGCGGGAAGCTGCTGTCCAGGTAATGCTGCACGTCGGCGGCACCGACGCTGACCTGGTGGCCCTGGATGGTCGGCTCGGCCTGGGCCTGGGTGGCGGTGGCGAGCGCCAGCAGCGCCGCCGCGCGCAGGGTGAACTTGCGGAAGATCATCGGGAAGCCCTGGGCGAACGAGAGGAATTCACCATAACGGTGGCCGGTGAATGCGCGATTAGCGGAACCGGCGGCGCGGGAGTCGTCGCTCAGGCGGCCGGCAGCGCCAGCCGTGTCAGCAGCGCGTCCAGCGCCGGCTGCAGCGGCGCCAGCAGTTCACGCGCCTCTCCCTCGCTGCGCTCGCCCAGGCCGCGCAGCAACTGCGTACCGACGATCAGTGCGGCGCGCTCGTCGCCGCGCAGTCCGGGCTGGCGCTGTGCCGCCTCGAGCAGGCGCATCCAGTCCTGCCGACAGCGCGCCTCCAGTTCGATGGTGCAGCGGCCCTGGCAGGGCAGGCCGTCGTCCTGGATCGGGGTGACGGTGACGCGGTAGCGTTTGGAGGCAGTCATGGCAGTGGCGCACGCGGGGTGTGCCTCCAAGATAGGCGCGCGCGAGCGGCACCACGAGCCTGTCGCTCGCGACGCTCTGTTCCAGTGCGTCCGTTCAGCGTGCCGCGCGCAGCAGCGGCAGCGGGTCGTAGGCGCCGCCTTCGGCGTAGACGCCGTAGTGCAGGTGCGGCGGCGTGCCGCGCGCGTTGCCGCTGTCGCCCACCGCGCCGAGCGGGTCGCCGGGCTGCACCAGGTCGCCGACCTGCAGCCCGGGCGCCCACGTTTCCAGGTGCGCGTAGTAGTGCCGCTGCCGGGCCGGCCCGAGCACCCAGACCTGGCGGCCGCCGAGGCCTCGGTCGGCGATGGCCACGACGATGCCGCGCGTCGCAGCCACCACCGGGGTGCCGCGCTTGGCGAAGATGTCCACGCCGGCGTGCTGGCGGTCGCGTCCGCGCGGCGCGCCGAAGGTGGCGGCCACGCGCCGCGGATCCACGCCTTCGACCGGCATGTGCAGGGCCGTCGGCGCCGGCGCGCGCGCCAACTCCCAGCCGACGCGCAGGCGCTGCGCCCACGGATGCCGCCAGGCCCAGGCGGCGGCGAGCGCCAGCGCAGCCAGCAACGCCGCACGCAGCACGTCGCGGCGCAGGCGCTGCGCTGGCGAAAGCGTGGGCGTCGCGGCCATGCGCTCAGTCCGCGTGCAGGGCAGCCGCCTGTTGCTGCAGGCGCTGCTTCAGGGCGTCGTCGATGCCGAGCTGCCGCGCCAGCTCGTCCAGGTAGCTGCGCTCCATGAAGCCCTGTTCGTCGGCGGCGAGCAAGCTGGCCAGGTACATTTCCGCGGCCATCTCGGGACTGGTCGACGCGCGCGCCACCTCGGCCGGATCCAGCGGCTTTTCCAGTTCCGCATGCAGCCACTGCTGCACGTCGGCATCGTTGCCGTGGAGGCGGGCGAACTCGCCTTCGATCAGGCGGCGCTCGTGCTCGTCTAGATGGCCATCGGCCTTGGCCGCGCCGACCAGCGCGCGCAGCACCGCCTGGCTGTGCTGCTCGACTTCCAGCGGCGGCAGCCGGTCCAGCGTCTGCGGTTCGGGTGCGGCGGCGCCGAGTTGCTGGCGGCGGTAGTCGCCGTAGGCGCGATAGGCCATCAGCCCCAGCGCGGCCAGGCCGCCGTAGGTCGCCAGCTTGCGGGTGGTGCGGTGCTTGCCAAGCAGCAGGCCGAGTGCGCCGCCGCTGAGGGCTCCCTTGCCGAAGTCGGCGTTGAGCAGACCGCCCAGGCCGCCGGCGCCGGCGTGCGCCGGTGCGGCAGGAGCACCGGTGCCGGTCTTGCCCATGGCCTGGCCGGCGGCGCCCTGCGCCGATTGCAGCAGTTGGTCGAGAAAGCCCTGTAGTTTCATGCAGGTGATCCTGTCGAAGGGAATCACCGGTATAGCGGCCGTCGCCTTAGCGGGCCGTCAACCCAGGTGCGCAGCAGACACAAAAAAAACGAGACGGCCGGGGCCGTCTCGTCGGTGTGCTTGCCTGGATCAGGCGACGCTGCTCAGAGCGCGGCGTCCTTGAGCTTCTTCAGCGGGCGCACCTTGAGCTTGGTGGTGGCCGGCTTGGCGGCGAACCACTGCTCTTCCTTGGTGAACGGGTTGATGCCCTTGCGCTTCGGCTTGGCCGGCACGCTGACGGCGGTGATCTTCAGCAGGCCCGGCAGGGTGAACGAGCCGGCGCCCTTCTTGCTGACCGAACCGGCCACGGCGTGCTCCAGCGATGCCATCACGGCGCGCACGTCCTTGGCGATCACGCCGCTGGTTTCGGCGATGTGGGCGACGAGCGCGGACTTGCTCAGCACGTCCTTGATCGGCTTGGGAGCGGCCGGCTTGGCGGCAGCCTTGGTCGCTACCTTCTTCACTGCCTTCTTCGGGGCAGCCTTTTTTGCGGTCTTTGCCATGATGTCCTGATTCCGTATTTGGTGGTTTGGGTCGCGCCGACCCCGTCGGCATGGCGAAATGTAGGGCATGTGCTACGCCGCGCCAATAGGCCGGAAGCAAAAAACGCGAATATTCGCCGCGACCGACGCCTTTTTTGCCGAGGACGGCGCCGATGCCGGCACATCCGCGGCGATGCGCCACGGCATTTTCGCTGCCGCGCGCCGCCGCCGCCGCCTTCGCGCGGAAGCACAAGCCCGTAACGCCGCCTCCCCTATGGTCCGCGCTCCACTCACCGACAGGAGCCTCGCATGGGCATTTCGCGTCACGCCACCGCGCATTGGGAAGGCGATCTCAAGACCGGCCAGGGCCGGTTGAACACGCCGCAGAGCGGCCTGCTGGAGAACACCCGCTATGCGTTCAACAGCCGCTTCGGCGACGAGAAGGGCACCAATCCGGAAGAACTGATCGCCGCCGCGCACGCCGGCTGTTTCACCATGGCGCTGTCGGCCAAGCTGACCGAAGCCGGCTTCCCGCCGACCGCGCTGGACACCCGCGCCGATGTCGACCTGTCGATGGAAGGCGGTCCCCAGCTCTCGCAGATCCGGTTGAAGGTCAAGGCCGTGGTGCCCAACATCGACGCCGCGCGCTTCCGCGAAGTGGCCGACGACGCCAAGCAGAATTGCCCGGTGTCCAAGGCGCTGAGCGCGGTGCCGATCAGCCTGGAAGCGGAACTGGGCTGAGGAATCCCAGGCGCGGCCCGGCGGCATGCCGGGCCGCGCGCGTGCGGCGCACCTGCGGCGCTACCGATGGCAGGCCAGACGCGTTGCGCCTCTGCACCGTCCCGCGTGGCGTGATCGATCGCTAGCTGTCGCGCCACTAAATGTGCACGCCACAGCCGTCCCTATTCAGTCTGGTTTCACCGCATCGGATCGAGCATGCAGTCGCGCGATCCACGCGCTTGGAACCATCGCCATGAACAAGCTCTCGACCCGTCTGTTGACCGCTGCGCTCGCTGTCGGCGTCATCGGCTCCGCCGCCGCGCAAGATTACGGTTACACCCGCTACGACGACTACCGCGACCGTGGCTACGCGTCCGGCACCTACGAATATGCGCGCGTGGTGCGCGCCGATCCGATCATGGTGCAGGTCAACGGTCCGCGCGAGACCACCGAGCGCTGTTACGACCGTCCGGCCTCGGGCAGCTACGCCAGCGACTACGGCTACCGCGGTACCGATGGCGGCCGCACCGCCTCGTCGGTGGTCGGCGGCATCGCCGGCGCCGTGCTGGGCAGCCGCGTCGGCGGCGGCAATGGCCGTTTCGTCGGCACCGCCGTCGGCACCATGCTCGGCAGCCTGGCCGGCCGCTCGATCTACGACAGCAATACCCGCGGCTACGGCGGCGGCTATGGTGGCGGCTATGGTGGCGGCGTGGTCCGCGAATGCGACCCGGTGTCGTATCGGACCGAACGCTACGACCGCGTCGACGGCTACGACGTGACCTACGAATATGGCGGCCGCTACTACCACACCCGCACCGCCTCGCCTCCGGGCGATCGCATCCGCGTCCGCGTCGACGTCCTGCCCGACTGACGTATTGCCCGACTAAAACAAAGGGCGCCTCCTTGCGAGGCGCCCTTTGTTGTTGCGCGTGCGTTCGCGCCCGCGGTGCGGGGCGGCGGCCGGCGATCAGGGCCAGTCGATGCGGCCTTCGATCACCGTCTGTACCTGTCCGCCGGACCACACCTCGCCGGCCTCGTCGACGCACAGCGTCAGCAGCGCATCGTGGCCGACTTCGCGGCCCTGGCTGGCGACGTAGCGGCCGCCGTGGCCGGGCAGGGCCTTGCTGTGATCCAGCCATGCCGCCAGCACCGCATTGGCCGCGCCGGAGGCCGCATCCTCGAAGCGCCGGCCGTTGCCGACGAAGGCGCGCACGGCCACTGCATAGGCCTGGCCGCTGGCGCGCGCGTAGGCGAACACGCCCATGCTGGCGGTGCTTTCGGCCAGGGCGGCGATCGCATCCCAGTCCGGCGCCAGCGCGCGCAGCGCGGCTTCGTCGGCCACTTCGACCAGCCACCAGCAGCGGCCGCCGTCCATGCGCACCGGCGGCAGCGCGCCCAGCGTCCAGCCGCGCAGCGCCGCCTGCAGGCGTGGATCCGCGGCATCGGCGATCTCGGCCACCTGCGCGCGCGGGGTGCGGATGGCGATGCTGCGCACTCCGGCATCCACGTCGACCCGCAGCGGCAGCAGGCCGGCGATGCCGTCCTGGGTCAGGACGCCGTCGCGCGGGCTGGCGATGCCCGCTTCCAGCGCGACGTGCGCGGTGCCGACGCTGGGATGGCCGGCGAACGGCACTTCCTTCTGCGGGCTGAACATGCGCAGGCCGTAGCTGGCATCCGGCCGCGTCGGCGCGAACACGAAGGTGGTTTCCGGCAGGCGCGTCCAGCGCGCGATGGCCTGCATCGTGGCGGCGTCCAATCCATCGGCATCGAGCACGACGGCCAACGGATTGCCGTTGCCGGCGCGGGCGGAGAAGACATCGACCTGGAAGAAGCGGCGTGCGGCCATGAGGGGGAACTCCGGACTGCGGTGGGGGAGGCCGGAGCTTACCAAGCGATCTTGCCAGCGATCACCGCTTGCACCAGACCGCCGCTCCACAGCTCTTCGCCATCGACCTGGAGTTCGACGCGGCCGTCGCGCCCGAGTTCGCGTCCCTGGCTGGCACGTAGCGCCCGCCGCGCAGGCCGCGCCGACGCTGTGGTGGCCTGCGAACGGCAGTTCTCCCTTGGGGGTGAAGATGCGGATGCGGTAGTCCGCGCCCGCCTCCGGCGGCAGGAGCAACACCGTCTCCGAGAGGTTCAGCCACGCCGCCAGCCGCTGCATGCGCGGTGCGTCCAGGTCGGCGGCATCGAGCGCCACGCCAGGCCCCGGGCTGGCGGAAAAGACGTCCAGGTGCAGGTAGCGGCGCTCGCTCATCGGCGCTCGGTTGGCAGTAGAATCGGGGGTTCCGCCCGCGCATGCAGGCGTTTTCCCCACATTCCAGACACCCCCACTCCATGTCAGCTTCCTCTCCTGTCGATCGCTGGATCGTCCTCAAGTTCGGCGGCACTTCGGTGTCGCGTCGTCATCGCTGGGACACGATTGGGACGCTGGCGAAAAAACGCGCGGAGGAGACCGGCGCGCGGGTGCTGGTGGTGGTGTCGGCCTTGTCCGGGGTCACCAACGAACTGACCGCGATCGCCGACGGCAGCGCCGACAGCGCGCAGCGCGTGGCCGCGCTGGAGCAGCGCCACCGCGAGTTCCTGGCCGAACTGGAGCTGGATGCCGAGGCGGTGCTGGGCGAACGCCTGGCGGCGCTGCGCGGCCTGCTCGCCGATCCGCGCGCCGCCGAGCGCACGCTGGACTGGCAGGCCGAGGTGCTGGGGCAGGGCGAGTTGCTGTCCTCGACCCTGGGCGCGGCCTACCTGCGTGCCAACGGCCTGGACATGGGCTGGATGGACGCGCGGCAATGGCTGGACGCGCTGCCGCCGCAGCCGAACCAGAGCGCCTGGTCGCGGCGCCTGTCGGTATCGTGCCAGTGGCAGTCCGATCCGCAGTGGCGCGCGCGCTTCGTCGCCCAGCCCTCGCGCATGCTGATCACCCAGGGCTTCATCGCCCGGCATGAGGACGGCGGCACCGCCATCCTCGGCCGCGGCGGCTCGGATACCTCGGCGGCGTATTTCGGCGCGCTGCTCGGCGCCAGCCGGGTCGAGATCTGGACCGACGTGCCCGGCATGTTCAGCGCCAATCCGCGCGAAGTGCCGGATGCGCGCCTGCTGACCCGCCTGGACTACTACGAGGCGCAGGAAATCGCCACCACCGGCGCCAAGGTGCTGCACCCGCGCTCGATCAAGCCGTGCCGCGACGGCGGCGTGCCGATGGCGATCCTGGACACCGAGCGCCCGGAGCTGCCCGGCACCAGCATCGACGGCAACGCCCGCACCGTGCCCGGGGTCAAGGCGATCAGCCGCCGCAACGGCATCGTGCTGGTGTCGATGGAAGGCATCGGCATGTGGCAGCAGGTCGGCTTCCTGGCCGACGTGTTCGCGCTGTTCAAGAAGCACGGGCTGTCGGTGGACCTGATCGGCTCGGCCGAGACCAACGTCACCGTGTCGCTGGACCCGAGCGAGAATTTGGTCAATACCGACGTGCTGGCCGCGCTGTCGGCCGACCTGGCGGAGATCTGCCGGGTCAAGATCATCGTGCCGTGCGCGGCGATCACCCTGGTCGGGCGCGGCATGCGCTCGCTGCTGCACAAGCTCTCGGACGTGTGGGCCACGTTCGGCAAGGAGCGCGTGCACATGATCTCGCAGTCGTCCAACGACCTGAACCTGACCTTCGTCATCGACGAGACCGACGCCGACGGGTTGCTGCCGATCCTGCACGCCGAACTGATCGACAGCGGCGCGATGCCGGTGGAAGAGACCGAGGTGTTCGGCCCGCGCTGGCGCGAGATCGCCGGCACGGTGCGGCCGCGGCCGGTGCCGTGGTGGCAGGGCGAGCGCGCGCATCTGCTGCGCCTGGCCGAGGCCGGCACGCCGCGCTACATCTACCACCTGCCGACCCTGCGCGAACGCGCGCGCGCGCTCAAGGCGATCGCTGCGGTGGACCAGCGCTACTACGCGATCAAGGCCAACGCGCATCCGGCGATCCTGCAGACCCTGGTCGAGGAGGGTTTTGGCCTGGAGTGCGTTTCGCACGGCGAGCTGCGCCGGGTGTTCGAGATCGTGCCGGAGCTGTCGCCGCGCCGCGTGCTGTTCACCCCCAGCTTCGCGCCCCGCGCCGAGTACGAAGCCGCGTTCGCGCTGGGCGTGACCGTGACCGTGGACAACGTCGAGGCGCTGCAGCGCTGGCCGGAGCTGTTCCGCGGCCGCAGCCTGTGGCTGCGCATCGACCTGGGCCATGGCGACGGCCACCACGAGAAGGTCAACACTGGCGGCAAGGCCTCCAAGTTCGGCCTGTCGGCGACCCGCGTCGACGAGTTCGTCGAGGCCGCGCGCGCGCTGGACATCCGCATCGTCGGCCTGCACGCGCACCTGGGCAGCGGCGTGGAGACCGCACAGCACTGGCGGCGCATGTGCGACGAACTGGCCGGCTTCGCCCGGCGCATCGGCAGCGTCGAGGTCATCGACATCGGCGGCGGCCTGCCGATCCCGTACAGCGCCGACGACGAACCGTTCGACCTGGAGACCTTCGCCCAGGGCCTGGCCGAGGCCAAGGCCGTGCATCCGGCGTTCCGCCTGGCGATCGAACCGGGCCGCTACCTGGTCGCCGAGTGCGGCGTGCTGCTGGCCCGCGCCACCCAGGTGATCGAGAAGGACGGCATCCGTCGGGTCGGTCTGGATGCCGGCATGAACACGCTGATCCGCCCGGCGCTGTACGACGCCTGGCACGACGTGGCGAACCTGAGCCGCCTGGAACAGCCGGCCGAAACCGTGTTCGACGTGGTCGGGCCGATCTGCGAATCCAGCGACGTGTTCGGCAAGCGCCGGCGCCTGCCGGCGGGCACCGCGCCGGACGACGTGATGCTGATCGCCGATACCGGCGCCTACGGCTACAGCATGGCCAGCACCTACAACCAGCGCGAATTGCCCCGCGAGGAGGCGATCGATGGGCACGCAGACTGAATTCGTCGCGGGCAGCGCCGCGGCCGGCGCGCTTGCGATGGTGGCTGCCACCGCGGTGGATCAGTCGGGTACGTCGCTGCCGTGGACCGACAGCCTGAAGTGGGCGTTGCCGGCGTTGGCCGCCGCTGCCATCGGCGCATGGCTGGCGGTGCGCTGGCAGCGCCGCGGGCCCGCGGCGAGCACCGGCGCGCTGGCCCTGCGCACCTCGCTCCTGGCCGCGTTGGCCTACCTGCCGGCGCTGGCGCTGTATGTGCTGGTGGCCGTGCTGGCCTCCGCCGCGTCGGTGCCGGCCGGACAGCACTGGCAACTGCTGCTGATGGCGTTCGTATTCGGCTGCCTGCCGCTGCTGTGGGCCGCCTTGCCGTTTTCGATGCTCGAATTTCTTCTGTGCCGCCGCTACTTGCGGCACACCCGTGTGCTTGCAGGACGTCCATGACCGCTTTCGACAAACAGCAGATCGCCACCTTCCGCTTCGTGCGCTGCGGCTTCGACGCCGACAGCGGCGTGGCGCGCCTGGTCTATGCGTTCGACGACGGCCCGGAGCTGGTGGAGACCATCACCGTGCCCGGCGCGCCGTTCACGCTCGACCCGGCGCGTGCGCAGGCGGCACAGCGCGCCCTGCGCCTGCTGCACCTGATCGCCGGCGTCAGCTACTACAAGGCGGCGGTGCCGCCGCGCATCGTCATCGACGACTACGCCATCGATGCGGAGACCGCCGCGCTGCTGGACAGCGTGTACCTGCATGGCCTGGGCGAGTTCGCCTATCGCAACGGCCTGGACCTGCGCGGGCGCATCCGCTTCCCGGCCGCGGACGCCGAGGCGGCCGACGCCACGGCGCTGGGGCTGCGCGACCAGGCGCTGGTGGCGATCGGCGGCGGCAAGGATTCGCTGGTCAGCATCGAGGCGTTGCGCGCGGCCGGCGTGGCGCAGACGGTGACCTGGATCGGCGGCTCGCAGTTGATCCGCGCCTGCGCCGAGCGCACCGGGCTGCCGACCTTGAACATCGGCCGCACGCTGGCGCCGGAACTGTT
Source organism: Xanthomonas sp. LF02-5 (assembly GCF_034105325.1). Taxonomy (NCBI): domain Bacteria; kingdom Pseudomonadati; phylum Pseudomonadota; class Gammaproteobacteria; order Lysobacterales; family Lysobacteraceae; genus Xanthomonas; species Xanthomonas sp. LF02-5. The sequence goes on from NZ_JAXGGF010000001.1 coordinate 1,210,445, forward strand.
CGAGCTGAACCGTCAGGGCGCGTGGAACGGGCATATCCCGGTGACGGCGGTGAACTCGGCGATCCTGGTGTTCGCCGCGGTGCTGCGCGACGCCGGCCAGGTGGTGTTCTCCAACGAGCACTCGGCCAGCTACGGCAGCCAGATCGCCGGCACCGGCGAGGTCAACCACCAATGGTCCAAGGGCTGGGCCTTCGAGCAGGCGTTCGGTGAGCAGGTGCAGCGCTACGTGGCCGCGGACCTGCGCTATTACTCGCTGCTGCGGCCGCTGTCGGAACTGGCGGTGGCGCGACAGTTCGCCAAGACCGACCATTACGACGCGCATTTCTCAAGCTGCAACCGCAATTTCCACATCCTCGGCGAGCGCCCGGCGCACCGCTGGTGCGGGGTCTGCCCGAAGTGCCATTTCGTGTTCCTGGCGCTGGCGCCGTTCATGCCCAAGACGCGGCTGGTGCGCATCTTCGGCCGCAACCTGCTCGACGACGCCGGCCAGGCCGGCGGCTTCGACGCGTTGCTGGAGTTCCAGGACCACAAGCCGTTCGAGTGCGTCGGCGAAGGCCGCGAGTCGCGCGCGGCGATGGCGGCGCTGGCGGCGCGCGCGGAATGGAAGGAGGACGCGCTGGTGGCGCGTTTCATCCGCGAGATCCAGCCGCAGCTCGACCCCGCCGACCTGCGCGTGGAGCCGCTGCTGGAACTGGACGCGCAGCACCGCATCCCGGCCGACCTGTGGGAACGCGTGCGTGCGAATTTCGCAGCTTGAGTCGCAGCGCGTCGCGCTGTGGGGTTGGGGGCGCGAGGGCCGTGCAGCGTATGCGGCCGTGCGTGGCTGGGAAGCGGGAATCGGGAACGCGGAATCGCCACGCGCGCTGCCGCTGACGGTGTTCTGTTCGGCTGAGGAGGCCGCGGAGATCGCCGCGCTGCACGATCCTGCGTTGCATGTCGAGACCGAGGCCACCGCCGAGCGCCTGGCCGCGTTCGATGTGGTGATCAAGTCGCCCGGGATCAGTCCTTACCGGCCCGAGGCACAGGCCGCCGCGGCGCGCGGCACGCGCTTCATCGGCGGCACCGCGCTGTGGTTCGCCGAACACGCTGGCACGGACGGCGTGGTGCCCGGCAGCGTCTGCGTCACCGGCACCAAGGGCAAGAGCACCACCACCGCGCTGCTGGCGCACCTGCTGCGCGCCGGCGGCCATCGCACCGGCCTGGTCGGCAATATCGGCGTGCCGCTGCTGGAGGTGCTGGCGCCGATGCCAGCGCCGCAGTACTGGGCGATCGAACTGTCCAGCTACCAGACCGGCGACGTGGCCCGCAGCGGCGCACGTCCGCAGCTGGCGCTGGTGCTGAACCTGTTTCCCGAGCATCTGGACTGGCACGGCAGCCAGGCGCGCTACATCGCCGACAAGCTCGAGCTGGTCACCCATGCGCGGCCGCGCATCGCCCTGCTCAACGCCGCCGATCCGCAACTGGCCGCCCTGCAGCTGCCCGACAGCGAGGTGCGCTGGTTCAACCGCGAGGACGGCTGGCACATGCGCGGCGAGGTGGTCTACCGCGGCGACAGCGCGGTGTACGACAGCGCGCAGGCGCCGCTGCCGGGCCGGCACAACCGCGGCAACCTGTGCGCGGTGCTGGCCGCGGTGGAGGCGCTGGGCCTCGATGCGGCGGCGTTGGCGCCGGCGGCCGATCGCTTCCGGCCGCTGCCGAATCGGCTGCAGACCCTGGGCACGCGCGACGGCGTGACCTATGTGAACGACTCGATCAGCACCACCCCGCATGCCAGCCTCGCGGCGCTGGAGTGCTTCCGCGGGCGGCGCATCGCGCTGCTGGTGGGCGGCCACGACCGCGGTCTGGACTGGCAGGACTTCGCCGCGCACATGCGCGATGGCGGCGCACCGCTGGAGATCGTCACCCTGGGCGCCAACGGCCCGCGCATCCACGCGCTGCTGGCGCCGCTGGCCGCCGCCGCCGGCTTCGGCCTGCATGCCGCGGCCGACCTGGCGGAGGCGGTGGCGCTGGCGCGCGCGGCGCTGGGCGAGCAGGGCGGCGTGGTGCTGCTGTCGCCCGGTGCGCCCAGCTTCGGCGCCTACCGCGACTACGTGGCGCGCGGCCGCCATTTCGCCGCGCTGGCCGGGTTCGACCCGGATGCGATCAGCGCCATTCCGGGGCTGGGCATCGCCTGAGCCTCGGCGCGGCGTCGGCGCACGCGGTGCGCTGATGTCGCTGCCCGTCGTGGGTGCTGCGGAAAGAGCATGCCCGGAAGCATTCGCCGGGCCGTCATGCGACGACGCTGTGTGCCTTGTCCCATCGCCATCGCCGGCCGCCGTCGCCCTCACCTCGACGTGCATGGCACGTTCTAGACTGCCGCCTGGTTTCCACGGGAGAAGGGCGATGCGCATACGATCGATGCTGCGGTGGACCGGTCTGCTCGGGCTGGCCTTGGCGCTGCCGCTGCCGGCCTGGGCGGTGATGCAGGCCAAGCCGGTGGAGTGGCAGGTCGGCAAGGACACCTTCAGCGGCGTGCTTGTCTACGACGATGCCGACCACGACAGGCGCCCCGGCCTGGTGATGGTGCCGAACTGGCGCGGCGTCAACGACTCCGCGGTGGAGAAGGCCAAGCGCCTGGCCGGCGACGACTACGTGGTGCTGGTGGCCGACGTCTACGGCAAGGGCAAGCGGCCGGCCAACGATGCCGAGGCCGGGCAGTTCGCCGGCGCGCTGAAGAAGGATCCGGCCACGCTGCGCGCGCGGGCGTTGGCGGCGGTGGCGGCGCTGAAGGCGCAGGCCGGCAAGGCGCCGCTGGATCCCGCCCGGATCGGTGCGGTCGGCTTCTGCTTCGGCGGCACCACGGTGCTGGAACTGGTCCGCGCCGGTGCGCCGCTCGCCGGCGTGGTCAGCCTGCACGGTGGCCTGGCCACGGCGGCACCGGCAGCCGCAGGCAGTGCCAAGGCACCGGTGCTGGTGCTCAATGGTGCCGACGACAAGAGCGTGAGCCGCGACGATATCGCCGCCTTCGAGCAGGAAATGAACGGCGCTGGCGCCGACTGGCAGTTCGTCAACTTCAGCGGTGCCGTGCATTGCTTCGCCGAAGCCGACGCCAACAGCCCGCCGGGCTGCCAGTACAACCCGCGTGCGGCCAAGCGTGCCTACCGGATGCTCGAGGATTTCTTCGAGGAGCGCTTCGGGCGGGAGTAGGGAGGTGCCTCGCGCTGCGCGCTTGGCGGGATTGGGGATTGGTAAAAGCGGACCGTCGGTGCCGCCCAACTGATCGGTTGGTGTGGCGAGCCCGTAGCGCTTCAGGCGTCAACCAAGCCGCCGTTGCGAATTCCCAATCCCGAATCACCAAACCCCTCCGGCGCGCGGCTGCGCGCCGATGGCGGCTAAATGGGCCCAATAGGCCCTTAAGGTGTCTTGGCGGAGTGCTTGAGCAAGTGCGCCTGCGCCGCGGCGATGGCGCCGCTCATGGCCGCGCGCGCTTGCGGGCTGTTGCGCCAGCAGGTGGAGCCGAGCAGCGACGCGGCCTGTTCGGTGAGTTGCCGTGCATCGCAGGCGGCTAGCGCCTGCAGCGAATGCACGCCCAATTGTTCCAGGCGCGCGACCACGGTGGGACCGACGCCTTTCACCGCCAGCAGTACGGCGCGGTCCTCGGCGTCAAAGGCGATCATGCCCGGGCAGCGCTCAGTGTCTGCGCTCGACCGCGTAGCGAGCCAGGCCGCGCAGGGCGGCCACGGCCTCGTTCTCGGGCAGGCCGTCCAGGGCGCGTTCGGCGGCGGCGGCGTAGTCGGCCGCGCGGCGGCGGCTGTAGTCGATGCCGCCGCTGGCTTCGATCGCGGCCAGCACCTCGGGCATCGCGCTGGCGTCGCCCTGTTCGACGATCTGGCGCAGGCGCGCGCGGGTGACGTCGTCGGCATGCGCCATGGCGTGGATCAGCGGCAGCGTGGCCTTGCCCTCGGCCAGGTCGTCGCCCAGGTTCTTGCCCAGGTCGGCGGCGTCGGCGGTGTAGTCGAGCACGTCGTCGGCGATCTGGAACGCATAGCCCAGCTGCATGCCGTAGTCGTACAGGCTCTCCTGTACCGCCTCGCTGGCACCGGAGGCCAGCGCGCCAAGCCGGGTGCCGGCGGCGAACAGCACCGCGGTCTTGCGCTCGATCACGCGCAGGTAGGCGGCTTCGTCGGTGTCGGGGTTGTGCACGTGCAGCAGTTGCAGCACCTCGCCCTCGGCGATGCGGTTGGTGGTGTCGGCCAGCAGGCGCATCACCGCCATGCTGTCCAGCTCCACCATCAGCTGGAAACTGCGCGAATACAGGAAGTCGCCGACCAGCACGCTGGGCGCGTTGCCCCACAGCGCATTGGCGGTGCTGCGGCCGCGGCGCAGGTCCGACTCGTCCACCACGTCGTCGTGCAGCAGGGTCGAGGTGTGGATGAATTCGATGATCGCCGCCAACTGGTGCTGCATCGGCCCGCCGGCGCCGCAGGCGCGGCCGGCCAGCACCACCAGCATCGGCCGCAGGCGCTTGCCGCCGGCGGAGACGATGTGGTCGGCGATCTGGTTGATCAGCACGACGTCCGAGGACAGGCGGCGGCGGATCAGGGCGTCCACCTCGGCCATGTCCGGCGCGGCGAGCATCTGGATCTGGGGCAGGCCCAGGGCGGAGCTGGGGGATTCGGCGATGCTCATGCGGACAGGACTGGAAACGTGCGCAAAGTATAGGCTGCGCGGCCACATCCGTCCCGTTGTGGGCCGGGGCAGGGGGCGGAGAGCTTGCCGTGCCTGGGTTTGCAGCGCCCGGCGGGAGGCGTGCCGGCAGGATTCCGACAGCCCAATGCGGCGTTTTCCGGGGCGCCCGCGGGCGCCTGGCGCAGGCCGGTCCGGCCCGGCGATGTTAGGATTGCTCCCCGAAATCTTCTTTACCGCTCTGCGTGCCCCCTGGCCGCGGAGACCCCAGACGGAAGCAGCTCATGGCCCGCGGCATCAACAAAGTCATCCTCGTCGGCAACCTCGGCAACGATCCCGACATCAAGTACACCCAGGCCGGCATGGCCATCACCCGCATCAGCCTGGCCACCACCAGCGTGCGCAAGGACCGCGACGGCAACCAGCAGGAACGCACCGAGTGGCATCGCGTGGTGTTTTTCGGAAAGCTCGGTGAGATCGCCGGCGAGTACCTGCGCAAGGGCAGCTCGGTCTACGTCGAAGGCTCGATCCGCTACGACAAGTACACCGGCCAGGACGGCGTGGAGAAGTACTCCACCGACATCGTCGCCGACGAGATGCAGATGCTCGGCGGCCGCGGCGAGGGCGGTGGCGGCGGCATGGGCGGCGGCGACCGTCCGCAGCGCTCGGCGCCGCCGCGCCAGGAACGCTCCGGCATGGGCGGTGGTGGCGGTGGTGGCGGCGGGCAGGATTACGCGCCGCGCCGGCAGCAGCCGGCCCCGCAGCAGTCCGCGCCGATGGACGACTTCGCGGACGACGATATTCCGTTCTGATCTTTCGTCGTTCCTGCGATGCAAACAGACCCCGGCAAGCCATTGTGCTTGGCGGGGTTTTTTCTGTTTTGGCGAGGTGTTTTCCTTTCTAGCGCGAGTCTGTCCGGTCCTCCAAGGCAGGCGATATGAAGCCAGACGGTATCGGTCGACTGGAGTGGTCACACGTACCGTGCTTTTCACCGCTGGCGATTGGGGGCGGAGCGTGCGTGCAAGCGGCGAGTGCCCTGCTGTTCTTGCCTTCAAAACGGGGTCGGTTGCCAGCGTCGCGTCGTGCCCAGTCGCCTCAGCAACGCCTTGGCGCGGCTTTCGTGCCGAGTCCATGCTATCGCTCAACGCCGGCCGACCCGGCTGCAACGAGGAAGGTGTCGTAGGGGCTGCTTTAGCGGCGACAGGCTTTCCGATGAAAGCCATCGCGGCTAAAGCCGCTTCTGCGAAAAGCACATTGGCGTCGCTCGCCGCGACACCACGATCCTCACCACATGAATGCGCATGGCAACGCGGCGGAGGTGTCCTGAAGCTCCAGGTCCGACCTCCCATCCCCGCCGCCTTGCATGCGATTTAGCGCCTTAGTCCCAGGGAGGAACCACGGGTCCGTCGGTATCTCGCCATGCGTCGCCTGCTCGAGCAGGTTCACCAAATACCCGTTTGTTTGTCGCTCTACGTCTCGCTGCACAACTCCGTACGTCACCCGAGATTCCATCGCCGTCATGACGACTGACACCACAGGCGTTGTGCCCTGCAGCATGTGTTTTCGTGCAGTGCGTCTTGCAAAAGCGCGATTCACTGCTCTATGGTTCAATCGATTGAATCGCGGCGAATCGTCAGCGTTTGAACCGGTTGGGAGGCCGGAAGGTGGATGTCTATCCATTCGATCGGACCGGCGCCGGCCTTTGGGTTCACGCGGCGCGAGGCGCTGCGCATGGCGGTCGCCGGGAGCCTTGGCCTTGGGGCAGTGGGCATGTTGCCGGCACTCGCTGCCGCCACGCCGCTCAAGGGCAACCTGAAGCAGTCTGTCGCCCGCTGGACGTTTCCGCAGCTGTCGACCGCACAGCTTTGCCAGGTAGTGAAGGGCCTGGGGTTCGCCGCCATCGATCTGGTGGGCCCGGCGGATTGGCCCACGCTGAAGGCGCATGGCGTGTACAGCGCGATGTGCAATGGCGCGGAACTCGGCCTGGACAAGGGCTTCGCCGGCAGCCAGTTCCATGATGCGCTGGTCGCGCGCTACACGCGGCACATCGACCTGGTGGCCGATGCCGGCTATCGCAACCTCATCTGTTTTTCCGGCAACCGGAATGGCATGGATCCCCAGGAGGGCATGGCCCACGCCGAAGTCGGACTCAAGCGCATCCTCGGCCATGCCGAGAAGCGCGGGGTCGTGCTGGTGATGGAGCTGCTGAACTCCAAGGTCGATCATCACGACTATCTGTGCGACCACTCCGCCTGGGGCGTGGAGCTGTGCCAGCTGATCGGCTCGGACCATTTCGGCCTGCTGTACGACATCTACCACATGCAGATCATGGAGGGCGACATCATCGCCACCATCGGCAAGCATCACGCGTGCTTCAAGCATTACCACACCGCCGGCGTCCCGGGCCGGCACGAGATCGGGGACGATCAGGAGCTCCACTATCCCGCCATCTGTCGCGCGATCCGCGATACCGGTTTCGATGGCTATCTGGCGCAGGAGTTCATTCCTACCGCGCCGGATCCCGTCGGCTCGCTGCGCGAGGCGATCCGCCTCTGCGATGTCTGAAACGCTATCCACCGAGGTGAAGTAGAACCCATGGCAGACAATCATTACGACGCCATCGTCGTTGGCTCGGGCATCAGTGGCGGTTGGGCGGCGAAGGAGCTGACCGAGAAGGGACTCAAGGTCCTGATGCTGGAACGCGGACGCAATATCGAGCACGTCAAGGACTACGTCAACGCGATGAAGGAGGCGTGGGATTTCCCGCATCGCAACCGCCCGACCCAGGAGATGAAGGCCGATTATCCGGTGCTGATGCGCGACTACGCCCTGGTCGAGAACCTGCAGGGAATGTGGGCCAACGAAAAGGAATCGCCCTACACCGAGATCAAGCGATTCGACTGGTTCCGCGGCTATCACGTGGGCGGCCGCTCGCTGATGTGGGGACGGCAGAGCTATCGCCTGTCGGACCTGGATTTCGAGGCGAACCTGAAGGACGGCATCGCCACCGATTGGCCGATCCGTTACGCCGACCTCGCACCCTGGTACGACCACGTGGAGAAGTTCGCCGGCATCGCCGGCACGCGCGAGGGACTGGACGTGTTGCCGGACGGCGAGTTCCTGCCGCCGATCCCGTTGAACATCGTCGAGAAGGACGTCGCGGCGCGGATCAAGAAGGCCTTTGGCGGCACCCGGCACCTGATCCACTCGCGTACCGCCAACATCACCCAGCCCAAGGTCGAGCAGGGCCGCGTCAACTGCCAGTATCGCAACAAGTGCATCCTGGGCTGTCCCTTCGGCGCCTATTTCTCGACCCAGGCGGCCACGCTGCCGGCGGCCATGAAGACGGGCAACCTGACCTTGCGTCCGTTCTCGATCGTCAAGGAGGTGCTCTACGACAAGGACCGCAAGCGTGCGCGCGGCGTGGAGATCATCGACGCCGAGAGCGGACAGACCTACCAGTACACGGCCAATGTCATCTTCCTCAACGCGTCCTCGTTCAATTCGACCTGGCTGCTGATGAACTCGGCCACCGATGTCTGGGACGGCGGCCTGGGGTCGTCGTCCGGCGAGCTCGGGCACAACGTGATGGACCATCATTTCGGCGCCGGCGCCTCCGGCCGGGTCGAGGGCTACGAGGACAAGTACTACTTCGGCCGCCGTCCCTGCGGCTTCTACATCCCCCGGTTCCGCAATGTCGCCATGGACAAGCGCGGCTACCTGCGCGGCTTCGGCTACCAGGGCGGTGCGAGCCGCACCGGCTGGTCGCGCGAGATCGCCGAGCTGAACATCGGTGCCGACCTGAAGGAGGCGCTGACCGTGCCGGGCGACTGGAGCATCGGCATGACCGGATTCGGCGAAATGCTGCCGCACCACGACAACACGATTCGCCTGGACCCGCAGCGCAAGGACAAATGGGGGCTGCCGGTGCTGGCGATGGACGTTGCCATGCGCGAGAACGAAAAGGCCATGCGCAAGGACATGGCCGCCGATGCCGCCGAGATGCTGGAGGCGGCCGGCGTCAAGGACGTGAAGATGCACGATGGCGACTACGCGCCGGGCAAGGGCATCCATGAGATGGGCACCGCACGCATGGGCCGGGATCGCAAGAACTCCGTGCTGAACCAGTACAACCAGGTGTGGGACGCACCGAACGTCTACGTGACCGATGGCGCCTGCATGACCTCCAGCGGCTGCGTGAATCCTTCGCTGACCTACATGGCGCTGACCGCACGTGCCGCCGATCATGCCGTGCGCGAACTGAAAGCGGGGAACCTGTGATGGAACGTCGCGAACTGCTGAAGATGATCTTCGCCGCCACGGGCGCGGCGATGGTCGGCCTGCCCGCGCTCGCCCCGGCACAGGCGTTGGCCGCGGGGACGAAGGTGCTGTTCTCCGCCGCCGAGATCGGCACGCTGGACGAGATCGCCGAGACCATCCTGCCGCGGACCAAGACGCCGGGGGCGAAGGACGCCGGTGCCGGTGCATTCATGGCGAAATTCGTCACCGACTGCTACACCCCGCGGCAGCAGGCGACGTTCCGCGCCGGCCTGGCCGAGATCGACAAACGTGCCGGCGGCCGATTCGTGTCGCTCACCCCGCAGGCGCGCGCCGAACTGCTGCGCGCCCTGGATGCGGAGGCCAGGGCAAAGGCCGTCGACGTGACCGACACCGGCACCGCCGACGCGGCGGACGCGATGCCGCATCCCTTCACCATGATCAAGCAGCTGACCATCTTCGGCTTCTTCACCTCCGAGGTCGGCGCGACCGAAGTGCTGCGCTACGTCGCCGTGCCGGGCCGCTATGAAGACATCACCTACGTTCCCGGCACGCCTGCCTGGGCCACCGGCTGATGGAGCGCCACGCTTCGCCCTTCCTCCTTTTCCTGGAAACACGATGACCAGATCCCTGCTGATGGCGGCCTGCCTGCTGGCCGTGGCGCCTGCGGTCGCGCAGGCCGACGGCGACCCCGCACGCGATCCTGCCAAGACCGAAGTGTGGAAGCCCGTACCCGCGACCGTGGCCACGCCCCCGGGCGGCGCCCCCTCCGACGCGATCGTGCTGTTCGATGGCAAGGATCTGTCGGCCTGGGAGTCGGAGCAGGGCGGACGCGTGCCCTGGAGCGTCGCCGACGGCGCAATGACCGTGGTGCCGGGCAGCAAGGGCATCCGCACCAAGCAAGGCTTCTGCGACATCCAGTTGCACGTGGAATGGCGTACGCCCACCGCGACGCGTGGATTCGACGGCCAGCAGCGCGGGAACAGCGGCATCTTCCTGCAGGGACTGTATGAGTTGCAGGTGCTCGACAGCTACAACAATCCGACCTATGCCAACGGCCAGGCCGGTGCGATCTACAAGCAGGCCATTCCGCTGGTGAATGCCTCGCGTGCGCCGGGCCAGTGGCAGGTGTACGACATCATCTGGAAGGCGCCGCGTTTCTCGCAGGGCGGCGGGCTCACGTCACCCGCGCGCATCACCGTCCTGCACAACGGCGTCCTGGTGCAGAACGACACGGTGCTGGCGGGCAAGACCGAATACATCGGCGCGCCGTCGTACGCGCCGCATGGATGCGCGCCGATCTTCCTGCAGGAGCACGATTCCAAGGTCAGCTACCGCAACATCTGGGTGCGCGAGCTGTAGCGCCGGCGCCGTCGGCGCCGATCGCCTGGGGTGTGTCGGCGATCCCGGGTATGCCGTGCTCAACGCGGCATACCCGGGAATGGAGGGCGCGCCCTACTGCGCCAGAAAGCTGGCGAGGTCGTCGACCTCCTGTTGCGACAGCTGCGAAAACGGCGGCATCAGCCCGCCGCCGTTGCGGATCTTCTCCTTGATCTGCGCGGGCTGCAGGCGCTTGCCCACGTCGGTCAGCGCGGGGAAGGTGGGCGGGACGCCCGCGCGATTCGCGCCATGGCAGGCCGTGCAATGGTTCGCGTAGAGCTGCGCGCCGGCCGCCGGGTCGTCCTTGGACCAGGCCTTGGGCGCAAGCGTCGCCCCCAGCAGCACCACGGCCATCGTCGTGATCGTTTTCAAGCGGAACTCCTTTGCGTGCTAGCGCTGTGTGCTCGCGGGCAGATGTTCGCGCAGGTACTCCGCACTGGTCCGGACGACGCTGGCCGGGTCGCGCGGCTGGTCGTGCTCGATGATGTACCACTGCACGCCGCTCGCCGCCGCGGCAGGCAGGATCGCGTTCCAGTTCAGCACGCCCTTGCCGACCGCGGCGAAGCCGCCTTCGTCTTGGGCCTGGCCTTTCGGTGCGTTGTCCTTGGCGTGGACCGCGAACATGCGGCCCTTGAACTTGCCCAGCATCGTCGCCGGGTCGTAGCCCGCGCGCGCGACCCACGCCAGGTCCAGCTCGGTCTTGAGATCGGGGCCGGCCGCGGCGAACAGCAGTTCCAGGCCGGTCTTGCCATCGAAATCGACCAGCTCGAAATCGTGGTTGTGATAGGCCAGGCGCATGCCCTTGGCGCGTGCCCGCGTCGCGAGTTGGCCCAGTTCCTTGCCCAGTGCGGTCCAGCCTGCGGCATCGGTGGGCCGCTCCTTCTGGTCCAGGTAAGGCACCACCAGCGTCGTGTTGCCGATCGAGCGGTTGAAGGCCACCGCGCCGTCCAGGTCCTTGCGCAGGTCGGCCAGCTGCACGTGCGAGGAGATCGCCTTGATCGAATACTTGTCCAGCAACTGCTTGAGTTCCACCGCGCTCATGTTCTGCGTGCCGACCGTTTCCACCGCGCCCACGCCGGCGTCATGGACGATCTTCAACTGTTGGTCGAGCGTGCCGGCGTTGCGCAGCGAGTACATCTGCACTGCGATGGGGGCCTCCTGGCCGGCGGCGTCGCGTGCGAAGGCGGGCAGGGCCGCGAAGAGCAGCAGTGCGAGGGTTGCGGTTCTGCGTGTCGCTGTGTTCATCAAGAAGTCCTCCCGGGAGTCAGTCGATGGATGTCCAGCCGCGTGTCCTGGCCGATGCGATGACGCGATCGACGATCAGCGCCGAGCGCAGCCCGTCGTCGAAGGTGGGCAGGCCGTCCGGCCGCTCGCCGTCGATGGCGCGGTAGGTGTCGGCGACGAACGCCTCGAAGCAATCGCCGTAGCCCTGCGCGTGCCCGGCCGGCAGCGTCGCCAGCCGGCGCTGTTCGGCGCTGCCGGCACCCGGTCCGCGCACGAAGATTTCCTCGCGCTGGTCGGGCCGGCCGATCCACAGGCGTTCGGCGTCCTCCTGGTCGAACGCCACGCTGGCTTGGGCGCCATCGATCTCGAACCAGAGCCGATTGCGGCGCCCCGCCGAGACCTGGCTGACCGTCAACGAAGCCAGCGTGCCCGCGCCGGTTCGGAGCATCGCCATGGCCACGTCCTCGCTGGAGACCGCCTGCATCGCGCCGCCCGCCGCCGGCGTGGTGAAGCTCTGCCCGGTGTTGGTGCCGCGCTCGGCGATCACCGTCGCGAACGCCGCGCTGACCTCGGCGAAGCGCTCGCCGCTCACCCATTCCACCAGGTCGCACCAGTGCGAGCCGATGTCGGCGAACACGCGCGACGCGCCGCCCAGCGCCGGGTCCACACGCCAGTTGTTGCTGGCCGGATCCAGCAGCCAGTCCTGTAGATAGCTGCCGTGGATCAGGCGCAGCGGCCCCAGTTCGCCCTGGGCGATGCGGGCGCGCGCCTCGCGGACCACCGGGTGGTAGCGGTAGACGAAGGGCACCGTGGCGACCAGCCCGGTCGCGCGGGCCAGGGTCGCCAGCGCCCGCGCATCCTCCAGCGTGGTGGCCAGCGGCTTCTCGCAGATCACGTGCTTGCCGGCGTCCAGCGCCGCCTGCGCCATGGCGCGGTGCAGATGGTTGGGCGTGCAGACGTGCACGACCTGCACCTGCGGATCGGCGACCACCTCCTCGATGTCGCGATACGCATGCGGGACATCCCACGATTGCGCCACCTCGCGTGCGCGCTGCGGGGACGAGGCGGCGACGCCGCGGACCGAGGCGCCCGCCAGTAGTGCCGCGCGACGGTGCACGGCGCCGATCATGCCGGTGCCGACGATGGCGATTCCAAGCTTGGGCATCGGGGGGATCCTCAAGGCGCGGAGGGGGCGGCCGCGACGGCGGGCCGGTCGCGGAACAGCAGCAGGAAGGCGACCAGCACGAGCAGCGCGACGCCGGCCGGGAACAGCCAGATCCGCTGCCAGTCCGGACCTGTGGCGGTGGTGTAGTGCTCCACCACCGCGCCGGACAGGAACGTCCCGATCAGCATGCCCACGCCGTACGTGGCCAGGGTGATGAAGCCCTGCGCGCTGCTGCGCGCGGCGGGGCCGGCATGCGCATCGGTGTAGATCTGGCCGGTGACGAAGAAGAAGTCGTAGCAGATGCCGTGCAGCACGATGCCGATCACCAGCAGCGAGAAGCCGCCGCCCGCATCGCCGAAGGCGAACATCGCATAGCGCAGCACCCACGCCGCCATGCCCACCGCCAGCATCGTCTTGACTCCCAGCCGCACGAACAGGAACGGCATGGCCAGCATCAGCAGGACTTCGGACACCTGGCCCAGCGACTGCAGGCCGGCCGCGCCGCGCACGCCCAGATCGTTGAGGTAGGGGTTGGTGAAGTTGTAGTAGAACGCCAGCGGGATGCAGATGGCGATGGAGGCCAGGAAGAACACCAGATAGGAGCGCGACTTCAGCAGCCGCAGCGCGTCCAGCCCCAGGATCTGTCCCAGCCCGGCATCGCGCTGTCGCGCCAGCGGCGGCGTGTGCGGCAGGGTGAAGGCGTACAGGCCCAGGGCCAGCGAGGCCAGCGCCGCCATCCGGAACGTCAGCTCGAGCCGATGCGCCTGTTCCCAGCCCAGCCAGCCGATCAGCACGCCGGCCACGATCCAGCCGACGCTGCCGGCCACGCGCACCGGCGGGAACTGCTTTTCCGGCGCTTGCATGTGCCGCATCGCCACGCTGTTGGCCAGTGCCAGCGTCGGCATGAACAGCAGCATGTAGCCCATGACGCAGGCGAAGAACACGCCGAAGCTCGTCGCCGTGGATGCCAGCCACATGAGTACCGCACCGGCGAGATGCAGCACTCCCAGGATGCGCTGCGCCGCGAAGTAGCGATCGGCGATCAGGCCGACCAGGAACGGCGCGACGATGGCGCCGATGGACTGGCTGAGGAACGCCGTCGCCACCTGGCTCGCGCTGGCGTGCAGCGGCCCCTGCACCAGATAGGTTCCCAGGGTCACGAACCAGGCGCCCCAGATGAAGAACTGCAGAAACATCATCGCGCCCAAGCGCGACATGGTGTGCGTCATGGCGTCCCCTCCCAGGGCGGTAATGACTCAGGTTCCCAGCATGCGGCGCAGCGATGCCGGATCGGCGCCGCTATCGGCGAAATCGTCGAAAGCGCGTTCGGTCACGCGGATGATGTGGTCGCGAATGAACGCGGCCCCCTCCCGCGCCCCCTCTTCCGGATGCTTCAGGCAGCACTCCCACTCCAGCACCGCCCAGCCCGGGAAATCGTATTGCGCGAACTTGGAGAAGATGGCCTTGAAGTCGACCTGGCCGTCCCCGAGCGAGCGGAACCGCCCCGGACGATCGATCCAGTCCTGGTAGCCGCCATAGACGCCGCTGCGCGCGCTGGCGCGATACTCCGCGTCCTTGACGTGGAAGATGCCGATGCGCGCGTGGTAGCGATCGATGAAACCCAGGTAGTCCATCTGCTGCAGCAGCAGGTGGCTGGGGTCGTACAGGATCTTGGCGCGGGGGTGCTGGTCGACCACGTCGAGGAAGCGCTCGAAGGTGGCGCCGTCGTGCAGGTCCTCGCCCGGGTGGATCTCGAAGCACAGGTCCACGCCGCAGGCGTCGAAGGCATCCAGGATCGGACGCCAGCGCCGGCCGAGCTCGGCGAAGGCTTCTTCCACCAGTCCGGGCGGGCGTTGCGGCCAGGGATAGAAGTAGGGCCAGGCCAGCGCGCCGGAAAACGTGGCATGCGCCGTCAGTCCCAGGCGCTGGCTGGCCTTGGCGGCCAACTGCAGCTGCTCCACCGCCCAGGCCTGGCGGGCGGCGGGGTTGCCGCGCTTGTCCGGCGGTGCGAAGCCGTCGAACAGGCCGTCGTAGGCGGGGTGGACGGCGACCAGCTGTCCCTGCAGGTGGGTGGACAGCTCGGTGATCTGCAGGCCATGCCCGGCCAGCATGCCGGCGAGGTCGTCGCAGTACGCCTGGCTGTGCGCGGCCTGGGCCAGATCGAACAGGTGGGGCGCGCTGGTCGGTATTTGTAGGCCAGAATAGTCCAGGCCCGCGGCCCATTCGGCCAGCGTGTCCAAGCGATTGAAGGGAGGTGTGTCGGCGATGAACTGTGCCAGGAACAGCGCTGGACCCTTGAGCGTCTTCAACGTGATTCGCCCTCATGCAATCGATTGAATCATCCTAGCATGGGCCTCCCGCAAGACCCGTTGTGCACTGCACAGCAGACACAAGAGCTCAGTTCATGGCGACAACCATCTACGACATCGCAAAGCACGTCGGCGTCACCGCGGGCACGGTGTCGCGGGCGCTTTCCCGTCCGGAAAAAGTCCTGCCCGCCACGCGCGCGCGCATCGAGCAGGCCGCCGCCGCGCTGGGCTATGTCCCCAACGCGGTGGCCAGGACGCTCAAGACCCAGCGCAGCGGCAAGCTCCTGGTCACCGTCCCGGACATCGCCAATCCCTTCTTCGCCCAGATCCTGCAGGGCGCGGAAGACGCCGCGCAGGCGGTCGGCTACGCCGTGCTGCTGGGCGATACCCAGCACCAACCCGACCGCGAGGAGCGCTACGCGCAGATGCTCCCACGCAACGAGGCGGACGGCCTGATCGTGCTGGGGCACCGCTTGCCGCCGACGGCGCGTGAGATCGTCAAGCAGCAGGGCGACGCCGCGCCGGTGGTCAACGGCTGCGAGTTCGACCCGGCGCTGGGGATTCCCAGCGTCCACATCGACAACGCGGCCGCCGCGCGCGCCGTGATGGAACACCTGTATGGACTGGGGCACGTGCGGATCGCCGTGGTGGGCGGTCCGCCCGACAATCCCCTGCATCAGCAGCGACTGGAAGGAGTTCGCGCCTGCGCCAAGGCGCGCGGCCGCCTGCGCAACCTGACCGTCGTGCCGGGCGACTTCTCCGTGGAATCCGGCCATGCGGCGGCGATGGCGCTGTTGGGTCGTACACCCGCGCCGACCGCGATCTTCTGCTTCAGCGATCAAATGGCACTGGGTGCCCTGGCGGCCTGCCGGGACCTGGGAATCCGCGTGCCGGACGACCTGTCCATCGTCGGCTTCGATGATCTGGCCTCGTCCAGCTACCTCACGCCGCCATTGACGACCATCAGGCAGCCGATGCGGGAGATCGGTGTCCGCGCGGTCAACCTGCTGCTTGCCATCATCGAACGGGTGGACGTGCCGCTGCAGCAGACGCTGGACTTCAGCTTGATGGTGCGCGGGTCGACCGGCGCGCCGAGACAGTAGGTGACGCCAGGGCGGCGGCGATGTGCCTGATCGGTGCGCGCCGCCGTTTCCGCGGCAGATGACGGGCGTGCGGCCTCCGGGCAGCGCGCTTTTTCAGTTTCCAGCCCCGACGTCGCCGGAGGTTGGCGCCCAGCTTCCGGTGCGCCATCGGACAAACGCCTGGATTAGACTTCACATGTACGTCACGCCAACAGGAACAGGGGAACAGGGAATGAAGAGGGGACTGCACGCAGTCGCGTTGTTGTGTCTGCTGGGAGCGGGGAATGCATGGGCGCAGGTGGATCTGGCGCCGTATCTGGTCAAGGAGCAGGTCGAAACGCTGAAGTTGTCGCCGACCGGCGAGTACTACGCGGCGACGGTGCCGCTGGAGGATCGGACCGCGCTGGCGATCATGCGCCGTTCCGACAACAAGATCGTCGGCAGCTTCTCGATGGAGAAGAACACCCACGTCTCCGATTTCGTGTGGGTCAACGACACGCGCGTGCTGTTCAACATGGTCCAGAAGATCGGGCAGCGGGATCAGCCGTGGGGGACCGGAGAACTGTTCGCGATCAACGCCGACGGCGGGGCGGCGGAGCTGTTGGTGGGCCAGCGCGTCACCGGCAACGGGCCGGGGACGCTGATCCAGACCAAGAAGGTGGAAGATGTCATTGCCGACATGGTTGGGCCGCTGCCCGGCGATGATCGTAATGTCATCATTCGTGTACGCCCCTTCAGTGTAAGCAAGGACCCTTACAGCCGTACTGAGGTCATGGATGTGTACAGCGGTCGCAGGCGCGCATTGGTCGGTTCGCCGAGCGTCCGTAGGGCGAAATTTTTTTCCGATGGCCAAGGCAAAGTGCGTTTTGCCTGGGGCGCCGACGCGGACAACGCCAGTAAACTGTTCTACCGCGATGCGCAGGGCAGCGACTGGAAGCTGATCAATGACGAAAGCGTCAGTCATCACGTAGAGACGCCGATCGGCTTTTCCGAGGATGGGCGTGTCGCCTTCCTTCAAGTCGAGCAGGCCAAAGGTAGCGACGCGATCGAGTCCTGGAATGTGGACACTGGCGAGCGAAAGACAGTGGCGCGCGATGTCCTAGCCGATCCTTTCGCGATCATGTATCGCCACGGCACCCGTGTCCCGGTGGGGATCGAGGTATTGGGCGACAAACCGCGTAGTCTGTTCTTCGACTCGAATTCCCCGGAAGCCAAGACCCAGCGCTCGCTGGAAGCGGCCTTCCCCGGGCAGGCGGTCTATGTCACTTCCAGCACGCGCGACGGCCGGCTCAACCTGGTCAACGTGCAGTCCGGTCGCAATCCGGGCGAGTTCTACCTGTTCGATACCGTTGCCAAGAAGGCCGACTTCGTGTTCGCGCGCCGTGCTGCTCTGCAGTCGCCCAAGTTGGCCGAGGTGCGACCGATCGCGCTGCAGGCGCGAGACAGTCTGCCGTTGCATGGGTTTGTGACGCTGCCGGCAGCGGCCAAGTCCGGCAAGGTGCCGATGGTGGTGATGCCGCATGGCGGCCCGTTCGGTGAGTTCGATACGGGCATGTTTGACGAGGAGGCGCAGATCCTGGCCAGCGCCGGTTACGCGGTGCTGCAGGTCAATTATCGAGGTTCCGGCAACTACGGGCGTGCGTTCCAGCAGGCCGGTGCCGGCCAGTGGGGCGGCAAGATGCAGGACGACGTTACCGATGCGACGCGCTGGGCGATCGACCAGGGGATTGCCGACCCGCAGCGCATCTGCATGTATGGCGCCAGCTATGGCGCCTATGCGTCGTTGATGGGCGTTGCCAAGGAACCGACGCTGTATCGCTGCGCGGCCGGCTATGTCGGTGTCTACGACCTGCCGATGATGTATGTCAGAGGCGATGCTCAACTACGCGATTCCAGCCAGAACTTTCTGCGTGACTGGATGGGAACGGGCAACGAATTGGCGGCGATTTCACCGGTGAATCTGGCCGACAAGATCAAGGTGCCTGTATTCCTGGCGGCCGGTGGCGAGGATCAGACTGCGCCCATCCAGCACTCCAAGAAGATGGAAGCCGCCCTGAAGAAGGCGGGCGTACCGGTGGAGACGCTGTACGTCCCGACCGAGGGCCATGGCTTCTACACCGAAGAGCATCGTCGCGAGTTCTACACCCGGCTGCTGGCGTTCCTGAGCAAGTCGCTGGGCGGTGCGCAGGCGGCGCCGGCGGCAGCGAAGCCGTAAGGGGTCCGCTTAGCGATGCATGCCTGCACGGCACGCATCGCAGGCGCACGACGTCAGTGCGGTCCGGGGCAGGTCCGGACCGCACTTGCCTTGATTGGTCGGCAACTGGGCCTGACGCCCGTTGCGGCGAAATCGCGGTCGCAATGATGCGACCTCAGTGGCAATCCGCTCAGCGCACCCCGTGCATCATCCGCCGCAGCAGCGGCGCGGCGAGGAAGGCCAGCACCGCACAGCCCACGCCGATCCACAGCAGCAGCCAGAACAGGTGCGCGTACTTGGCCGCGGCGTCGGCGATGTTGAGGGTCTGGCCATCCGGTACCTCGATCGCGGCCAGCTTGCCGAACAGCGCCGCCAGCGCCTCGGAGAACGCCGTGGCCAGGAACCAGGTGCCCATCATCAGGCTGACCACGCGCGGTACCGCGAGCTGGGTCACCGCCGACAGGCCGACCGGCGACAGGCACATTTCGCCGGCCTCCAGCACGAAGTAGGCCAGCACCAGCCACCACACGCTCGCCATCTGGCCGGTCGCGCCGACCTGTTGCGCGGCCAGCGCCAGCGGCACGAAGGACAGGCCGGCCAACAATAGTCCCATCGCCGACTTGGCCGGCTTGGACGGCTCGCGTCCGCGCCGCGCCAACCACGCCCACAGAGCGGCGAACAGCGGCGCCAGCAACACCAGGAACAGCGCGCCCAGATAGGTCAGGGAGCCGGCGGTCTGCGGCAGCACCAGGCAGTCGCGGATCAGGAACAGCAGCATCAACGCGCTGACCGCGACGAACAGCCGCCGCGGCGCCGACGAGCCGGGGCGGCGGTCGGACAGCGAGGCCGCCAGCACGAAGCCCAGCGGCGCCAGCAGCAACGAGGCGATCGACCAGGGCAGGGGCGTGCCGCCGCGGATCACCAGCGACGGCACGATGTTCTTGGTCATCAGCCGGTCGGTGAAGGTGACCCACGAGCCGTAGGTCTGCTCGTACAGGGTGAAGTACACCAGCGCCATCGCGATCAGCACCATCAGCGCGATCATCTGCTGGCGCTGCACCGGGGTGCACTGGGTGCCGGTGAACCAGGCGAACCACAGCAGCACCGCGCCGAGCACCAGCAGCATCAGCAGCAGGGCCAGGGAAATTTCCCCGCCCAGGCTGAAGGCGCCGTTGGCCGCGGCCCACATCAGCGCGGCCACCGGCAGCACGCCCAGCACGGCGCACAGGTAGATCGCCCATTCGCGCGGCACGCCCAGCATGCGCTCGCGCAGCAGCGCCGGCTGCGCCGGTTCGGCGTGGCCGTGCAGGTATTTCTGGCCCCACAGGAACATGCCCAGGCCGAGCAGCATGCCGATGCCGGCCGCGCCGAAGCCGTAGCGCCAGCCGTAGGCCTCGCCGAGGAAGCCGCAGACCAGCGAGGCGAACAGCGCGCCGAGGTTGATGCCGGCGTAGAACAGCGAGAAGCCGGCATCGCGGCGCGGATCGTCGGCCGGGTACAGCTTGCCGACGATGGTGGAGATGTTGGGCTTGAGGAAGCCCACGCCCATGATGATCAGTGCCAGCGACAGGTAGGTCACGCCCAGGGATGCGGTGTCGCGGACCACCTCGCCGTTGACCCGGGTGGCGGCGTGACCCTCGAACGCCATGCCGATGTGGCCGAGCACCAGCAGCAGGCCGCCGAACACCACCGCCTTGCGCATGCCGAGCCAGCGGTCGGCGAGCAGTCCGCCAAGCACCGGCACGCAGTACACCAGGCCGCCGTAGGCGCCGAGCAGGTCGAGTCCCGCGTCGTCGCCGAACAGGTGGTACTTGGTGAGGTACAGCAACAGCAGCGCCTTCATGCCGTAGAAGGAGAAGCGCTCCCACATCTCGGTGAAGAAACAGACGTAGACGCCCTTGGGATGGCCGAGGAAATCGTCGCGCGCGTCGCGCAGCGGCAGGGAGGACACGGACACGGCGACTCTCGGCGCAGGAAGGCAGCGGCGGAGTATAGGCGCGCGGACGCCCGCGCGAATGGCGGCGCGGCATGGATGGTTCGGCGGCGGGCGTACCCTCACCCCAACCCCTCTCCCGGTGGGAGAGGGGCTAGCGTGGTTCCTTCTCCCCTCGGGAGAAGGTGCCCCGCAGGGGCGGATGAGGGTCGGGCTGCACCTGCATGGCTGGGGCGCGCTGCGTGCGCCGTACCCTCACCCCAACCCCTCTCCCGGTGGGAGAGGGGCTAACGCCGTTCCTTCTCCCCTCGGGAGAAGGTGCCCCGCAGGGGCGGATGAGGGTTGGGCAGCGCCTGCATGGCTGGGATGTGCTGCGTGCCGCCGTACCCTCACCCCAACCCCTCTCCCGGTGGGAGAGGGGCTAACGCCGTTCCTTCTCCCCTCGGGAGAAGGTGCCCCGAAGGGGCGGATGAGGGTCGGGCTGCGCCTGCATGGCTGGGGTGCGCTGCGTGCGCCGTACCCTCACCCCAACCCCTCTCCCGGTGGGAGAGGGGCTAAAGCCGTTCCTTCTCCCCTCGGGAGAAGGTGCCCCGAAGGGGCGGATGAGGGTCGGGCTGCGCCTGGGTGGTTGGGGTGTGCTGCGCGCCCCCGCACCCTCACCCCAACCCCTCTCCCGACGGGAGAGGGGCTATTAGCTGCCTCAGCCTCTGCAAATCCCAAATCCCCAATCCCCGCCCCCAGGCATGTGCCACAAGCTGGGCATCGCGATGCTGGACTTGCCCGGCCCCAGACGCTAGCGTGCAAAGCGTTTTTGTCGTTTCAGGGGTAACCATGAACAACGCTGCCGCGCCGCGCCAGCTCACGTTCCGTGCCGTGGTGCTGGCGATCGTGCTGGCCGTGGTGCTGTCCGCCGCCAATGCCTACCTCGGTCTGTTCGCCGGCCTGACCATCGCCACCGCGATTCCGGCGGCGGTGGTGTCGATGGGGGTGCTGCGCCTGCTCGGCGGCGGTTCCATCCTCGAGAACAACATCGTGCAGACCGGCGCCTCGGCCGGTTCCTCGATCGCGGCCGGGGTGATCTTCACCATCCCGGCGCTGGTGATCATGGGCTACTGGCCGGACTTCAAGTACTGGTGGGTGCTCGGCATCGCCGGCATGGGCGGCCTGCTCGGGGTACTGTTCTCGGTGCCGCTGCGGCGCTCGATGATCGTCGAGGATCCGCTGCCGTTCCCGGAGGGCAAGGCCGCCGCGGAAGTGCTCAAGGCCGGTGAGAATCCCGGGCCGGGGCTTAAGATCCTGGGTCTGTCGGCGGCGATCGGCGGGCTGGTCAAGCTCGGCGCGGCCAGCGGCCTGAAGGTGATTCCGGATACCTGGGCGCAGGCTGCGTACGTCGGCAGCAGCAAGATGGTCGGCTACATCGGAACCGGTCTGTCGCCGGCGCTGTTGGGCGTGGGCTACATCGTCGGGCTCAACGTCGGCATCGTGGTGCTGTCCGGCTCTATCCTGTCCTGGCATATCGCCATCCCGCTCTACCAGCAGTTCTTCATGGGCTCCGACCCGGCGCTGGCGCAGAGCCTGGCCAATGCGCCGGCGGCCGAGGCTGCGTTTGGGATCTGGGGCGAAAAAGTCCGCTACCTCGGTGTGGGGGCGATGCTGATCGGCGGCGTGTGGACGCTGTTCTCGCTACGCAAGTCGCTGCTGTCGGGCGTCAAGAGCGGCTTCGCCGCGGCGCGCAAGAGCACCGGCGGCGCCGCGGTGGCCGAGACCGACCGCGACCTGCCGATGAAGTGGATGCTGGTCGCGCTGCTGCTATGCACGCTGCCGCTGCTGGGCCTGTACCAGGCCATCGTCGGCCAGTGGCACGTCAGCGTGCCGATGACCCTCATCATGATCGTCGCCGGTTTCCTATTCGTCTCGGTGTCCGGCTACCTGGCCGGCCTGATCGGCTCGTCGAACAACCCGGTCTCCGGCATCACCATCTCCACCATCCTGTTCGCCTCGGCGGTGCTGGTGCTGTTGCTCGGGCGCGATTCGCCGATCGGCGCGGTCGCCGCGATCATGATCGGCGCAGTGGTGTGCTGCGCCGCGGCGGTCGGCGGCGACAACCTGCAGGATCTGAAGACCGGCTACCTGGTCGGCGCCACGCCATGGAAGCAGCAGTTGATGCTGGCCATCGGCGCATTCTCCTGTGCGCTGATCATGGCGCCGGTGCTGAACTTGCTCGCAGAGGCGTACGGGATCGGCAGCAAGACGCTTC
Organism: Xanthomonas sp. LF02-5; assembly: GCF_034105325.1. Taxonomy (NCBI): domain Bacteria; kingdom Pseudomonadati; phylum Pseudomonadota; class Gammaproteobacteria; order Lysobacterales; family Lysobacteraceae; genus Xanthomonas; species Xanthomonas sp. LF02-5. The sequence continues at coordinate 1,232,932 of NZ_JAXGGF010000001.1, forward strand.
CAGCCCCCCAGGCGATGTTGATGGCCTCGGTAGCCAAGGGTCTGTTCGGTGGGACACTGCCGTGGACGATGATTGCGATCGGCGCCGGTGTCGGTGCGGCGATCATCGCGTTTGACGAATGGTTGAAGAAGACGGGCAAGCGCTTTCGCGTGCCGGTGCTCGCCGCGGCGATCGGCATCTACCTGCCGCTGGAGCTGATGGTGCCGATTTTCCTTGGTGGCCTGATCGCCCACTTGGTCGAGCGTTTCCACAAGATTCGCGACGATGACGAGGAAGGGCGAGATCGCGTGCATCGTCCAGGCGTGTTGTTTTCAGCGGGTCTCATCACCGGCGAGGCGTTGATGGGCATCGGCATTGCGCTTCCGATCGTCATCACCAACAACAAGGACGTGCTGGCGCTTCCCGAGGCCTATCACCTCAACCAGTGGTACGGCCTGGCGCTGCTGGCCTTCGTCGGCTGGCTGCTGTACCGCACCGGCCGCAAGGGCGAAGCCGCGGCTGCGCCGCGCACGTAACCGGCGCAATCGCCTCCTGCAACGCAACATCCGAAGCCCGGCCCCGCGCCGGGCTTCGTTTTTTTCCGGCCGGGCCTGCGCGCCGCATGTGCCGATCCCACCAGCTTCTCGCTGGCTGCTCCGCGCCGCGTGTGTTGCAAAGACCGAATCTTGGCCCGGCCGCGTGCGCCTCCCGCGGTCCGCCTCACCACCAAGGCCAGCTTCGGCACCGGCCTGCTGCACTTCGCCGTATCAGTGCCTCGCGGCCACTCCCGATCCATCACGCTCATCCGGCCGCGGTATGGCCACGGTCCGCTTGCTATCCGAAACCGGGTCAGTGCGGGTCTTCGTAATCACAGCCGAGCCAGCGCACCGCGCTTCCCAATCCCCAATCCCGATTCCCCATTCCCAGCTCTTCCATGACTTCAGTCCTTTGCGCCACGCCCACCGCGGCCCCTACCATCGACGTTTTGCCGTGTTCCGGAGACGCCCGATGACCCTGCGCTACGCCTTGCTGCCCCTGGCCCTGCTGACCGCGCTGCCCGCGCTGGCCGCCACCCGCGGTTTCGAAGTTCGCGACATGGTCGCGCTGGACCGGGTGTCCTCGCCGCTGCTGACGCCCGATGGCGGCACGGTGATCTTCGCCAAGCGGCAGATGGACAAGGCGCTGGAGAAGTCCAGCACCAGCCTGTGGCTGCGCGACCTGCGCACCCGCGATGCGGCGCCGCCGAAGCGGCTGACCCCGGAAGGCTGGAACGTCAACTCGCCGGAACTGTCGGCCGACGGCAAGACCGTGTACTTCCTCAGCGCCAAGTCCGGCCGCCAGCAGCTGTACGCGCTGCCGCTGGCCGGCGGCGCGCCGCGCCAGCTCACCGATTTCGCGCTGGACGTGGACAGCTACCGCATCGCCCCGCAGGGCGACCGCGTGGCCTTCAGCGCCGGCGTGTTCCAGGACTGCGGTTCGGACCTGGCCTGCACGCAGAAGCGCCTGGACGCCAAGAAGCAGGCCAAGGCCACCGGCGTGGTGTTCGACCAGTTGTTCGTGCGCCACTGGGATACGTGGAACGATGGCCGCCGCAACAGCCTGTTCGTCGCGCCGCTGCCGGCCGGCGCCAAGGCCAAGCCGGTCGCCGGCGCCTCGGCGGTCAGCGTGACCCTGGCCGGCGACATCCCCTCCAAGCCGTTCGGCGGCAGCGAGGACTACACCTGGGCGCCGGACGGGCAGTCGCTGGTCGCCAGCGTGCGCGTGGCCGGCCGCGAAGAACCGTGGTCGACCAACTTCGACCTGTACCGGCTGGACGCCGCCGGCAAGGCCGCGCCGGTCAACCTGACCGCGTCCAACCCGGCCTGGGACGCCGGCCCGGTGTTCTCCGCCGACGGCAAGACCCTGTTCTACCGTGCGATGAAGCGCCCCGGCTTCGAGGCCGACCGCTTCGGCCTGATGGCCATGGACGTGGCCAGCGGCAAGACCCGCGAGATCGCCCCGCAGTGGGATCGCTCGGCTGGCGAGCTCGTGCTCTCGGCCGACGGCAAGACCATCTATACCACCGCCGACGACATGGGCCAGCACCCGCTGTTCGCGGTCGACGTGGCCGATGGCAAGGTCCGCACCGTGGCCGCCGACGGCAGCGTCGGCTCACCGGTCCTGGCCGGCACCACCCTGGCCTTCACCCGCAACAGCCTCAAGAGCGGCGACCAGATCGTGGTCGCCGACGCCGATGGCCAGCAGCCGCGCGCCATCACCCCCAGCGCCGGCGAACTGCTGCCGGACGTGAAGTTCGGCGACTACGAGCAGTTCTCGTTCAAGGGCTGGAACAACGACACCGTGCACGGCTATGTGGTCAAGCCGTACAACTACCAGGAAGGCAAGACCTATCCGGTGGCGTTCCTGATCCACGGCGGCCCGCAGGGCAGCTTCGGCAACGGCTGGAGCTATCGCTGGAACCCGCAGACCTATGCGGGGCAGGGCTACGCGGTGGTGATGATCGACTTCCACGGTTCCACCGGCTACGGCCAGGCCTTCACCGATGCGATCAGCCAGCACTGGGGCGACCGCCCGCTGGAAGACCTGCAGAAGGGCTGGGACGCGGCGCAGAAGCAGTACGGCTTCCTCAATGGCGACAAGGCCTGTGCGCTCGGCGCCAGCTACGGCGGCTACATGGTCTACTGGATGGCCGGCAACTGGAACAAGCCGTGGAAGTGCCTGGTCGACCACGACGGCGTGTTCGACAACCGCATGATGGGCTACGCCACCGAGGAGCTGTGGTTCAGCGAGTGGGAGAACGGCGGCACGCCGTGGCAGAACCCGGCCGGCTACGAAAAGTTCAACCCGATCCTGCACGTGGACAAGTGGAAGGTGCCGATGCTGGTGATCCATGGCCAGCAGGATTTCCGCATCCCGATGGAGCAGGGCCTGGCCGCGTTCGGCGCGCTGCAGCGCAAGGGCATCGAGTCCAAGTTCCTGTACTTCCCGGACGAGAACCATTGGGTGCTGAAGCCGCAGAACAGCATCCTCTGGCACGACACGGTCAACGGCTGGCTGAAGCAGCATATCGGGCAGTGAGGGGACCTGGGGCCTGGGTTTCCCGGGCCCCTTCTGGAATACGGCACAGGTCCCGGGATTCGGGATTCGGAATTTTTTTCCACGATTTCAGTAATCCGATGGCCCTTGTGGGAGGGGCTTCAGCCCCGACGCCTTACCGCTAAAGCGTCGGGGCTGAAGCCCCTCCCACAAAAACAACAGGCGCTTGCAGCGCATCGCTCCTGCGAATTCACCCGCGGCCTGTTGCTCTCTTTCGATCGTTGTTGACACCTCCAAACCTCCAACCGCGGCGCACGAATCCCGAATCCCCACTCCCGAATCCCCGCCCTAAAGCCCGATGCCCTCGACGCCCCTGATCACCAACGACATCGTCATCTTCGGCCTGATCGCCGCCACCCTGGGCGCGGTGTTCTGGACCGCGGCGCGACCGTCGGGAGTCTGGAAGCGCTTCTACGGCATCGTGCCGGCGCTGCTGTTGTGCTACCTGATTCCCGGTATCTACAACACCGTCGGGCTGATCGACGGCCAGCACAATTCGCTCTACAACCCGGTCGCGCGCGACGTGCTGCTGCCGGCGGCGCTGGTGCTGCTCACTCTCACCATCGATCTCAAGGGCATCCTGCGGCTGGGGCCGAAGCTGGTGGCGATGTACCTGGGGGCGTCCTTCAGCATCATGCTCGGCGCGGTGGTCGCGTTCCAGGTGATGAAGTGGCTGCATCCGGTGACCGTGGCCGGCGACACCTGGGCCGGCATGGCCGCGTTGGCCGGCAGTTGGATCGGCGGCGGCGCCAACATGCTGGCGATGCGCGAGGTGTTCCAGGTCGACGCCACCACCTTCGGCCAGTTCGCGGTGGTCGACGTCGGCGTCGGCTACGTGTGGATGGCGCTGCTGATCTTCTTTGCGCAACGTGCGCCGGCGATCGATGCGCGCACGGGCGCCGACACCCGCGGCATCGACGACCTCAAGCAGCGCATCGCCCACTTCCAGGCCCAGCACGAGCGCGTGGCCAGCCTCACCGACCTGATGCTGATCGTCGGCGTGGCCTTCGGCGCGGTCGGCCTGGCGCATGCGATCGCCACCCCGACCGCGGCGTGGTTCGACGCGAACGTGAGTTGGGCCAAGCAGTTCAGCCTCGGCTCGCCGTTCGTGTGGGTGGTGGTGCTGGCGACCACCTTCGGCCTGCTGCTCAGCTTCACCCGCGCGCGCACGCTCGAGGGCGCCGGCGCCTCGCGCATCGGCACGCTGCTGCTGTATTTCCTGATCGCCTGCATCGGCATGCAGATGGATCTGCTGGCGCTGTTCGACCGGCCCTGGATCTTCGCGCTCGGCCTGATCTGGCTCATCGTGCACGTCCTGCTGCTGCTGGCGCTGGGCAAGCTGCTGCGGGTGCCGTTCTTCTACTTCGCGATCGGCTCGCAGAGCAACGTCGGCGGCCCGGCCTCGGCGCCGGTGGTGGCGGCCGCGTTCCACCCGGCGCTGGCCCCGGTCGGCGTGTTGCTGGGCACGATGGGCTACGCCACCGGCACGTACCTGGCCTATCTGGTCGGGATCACCCTGCGCGCGATGGCCGGCGCTGGCTGAGTCGCGGCGGCGTGACCGCCGCAGCCTGTTCGCGTGCGGCAGCGCGATGTGGGGGCCGGCGCTGGGACTGCTGCCGTACATCGCGGGCGTGGATCTAGGGCGCTGCGTCCGGCGGCGTGCCTGCGAAACTGCTGGTCTGGGTGGTGGACACGACGCCAGGCGTCGGCGTGGACGCCTGCCGTGATGCAGTCGCAGGCGGCAACTACTGCATCGCCACGCTGCGCTGCCGTTCTTCCTGCTGCTGTGGAGGCGCCTGCAGGTTCTGCTGCTGCAACTGGCCGACGTTGGCCTGCGACGGCTCGTGGGCCGCGGCCGCGGTCTGGACCTGGCTGCGCAGGTGCGCCGGGTTCTCCGGTTGCCCCTGGACCGCGAACAGACGGTCGCCATCGCGGCTGGGCAGCACCTGGTCGATGCGCTGCAGGCCGTCCTGGCCGGCGCGCGCGGCGACGCTGGCGGCGGTGTTGAGGAAGGCTGCGTCGTCGTGCAGGCCGAGCCGGTCGCGCTGGCCGTCCAACTGCACCACCGCGTCGTTGAACAGGCGGCTGCCGGTCGACAGCGAACCGGATTGCCCCTGGCTCTGGACCTGACCCTGGCTCTGGTTCTGCGCCAGGTCCTCGGCCTTCATCACCGAGTCGATGCCGTGCAGGTCCAGGCGATGCTTGAGCATCATCCCGGGGATCAGGCGCTGGCCGAACGACAGCGGGTCCGGTTCCGGCAGCTGGATCTGGTGGCCGGCGGCGTCGGGCATCAGGCCGCGGGTCAGCAGGTTGTCTTCCTGCAGGTAGGTCAGCAGTTCGTTCTTGACGTGATAGCCGCGGATCAGCCCGTCGGCGGCATAGGCCTTGGCCGCGTCGGCATCCAGCCCTTCGCGCTCGAGCGTCTTGTTGTTGACCCCGGCGGCGTTGAAGGTCACCGCCGGCACGTCGTTGACCATCGACGAGGCCGCGGCCAGGCCGCCGCCCAGCGAGTGCCCGGAGATCAGCAGGTTGTCGCCGAAGGCCTGCTTGGCCTGGCTGCCGAGCTGGATCGCCGAGGCGTACTGTGAGTCGGAAAAGCCCAGGCCCTGGCCGAGGTTGTGTTTCCAGTCCTTCAGTTCGTCGGTGCCGCAGAAGCCCAGCACCACGTTGCCCTGCGGGTTGCGGTAGAACGCGGCATCGAAGCCGCTCTTGGCGTCGTGCTGCAGGCTGGGATCGATGCCGGCGCGCTGCAGCGCGGCGTCGTCCATGCGCGACCAGCCGTCGGGCAGCGCGGCGAAGGTCTCGGCGCCGCCGGCGCGGCGTTCGGCCGCGGTGTGGTAGAGGTCCTGAAGCAGCGGCGGCAGTTGCCGGTCCACGGCCTGCGGCTGCTGGCCGCGGACGGCGTCGGAGAAGGAGGTGGACGGATCGGACGGGGAAAGCTCGTTCTGGTTCATGCGCGGCTCCGTGCGAATGTGGCGACCGACCGCGTCAGCGGCTCGCTTCCAACGGGATGGCGTGGGCGCTCAGCCAGGCGCGCACGTCGTTGCGGACCTGCTGCGCGTTGGCGTTGAGCAGGCGCTCGGGCGTGTTGAAGAAGTACGCCTGGAAGGTCTTGCCCTGGGCGTTGCGCAGGCTCGGATCGACCCCGGCCTGCAGCAGCTTGGGCACCCACGGGTTGCCGGCGCTGCTCTGCGCGGCCAGGTGCAGCAACGAGTTGCCTGTGGCGTCGACCCGCTTCGGGTCGGCGCCGGCCTTGAGCAGAAGTTCGATCTGCGCGTCGCGCTTGCTCTGCACGGCGCGGAACAGCGGCGTCCAGTTCGCACGCGCGCTCACCGGGTCGACCGGGGCGCCGTGCTGCAGCAGGATCTCCAGGTATTGCGGATCCTTGGCCATGGCGGCCATGTGCACCACGGTTTCCTGATCCATGCCGGGCAGCGACGGGTCGGCACCGGCGTCGAGCAGCGCCGCCAGCGCGCGCGGCTGTTCGTTCCAGATGGCCCATTCGAGCAGGGTGAGGTTCTGGTCGCCGTGCGCGGACAGGTCCGTGCTCGGCGCCAGGGCGGCGATGCGGGCGACGTCGCCGCGCGCGATGGCAGCGGCGATGTCGGCGAGTGCGGGGTCGCGGAAGGCGACCGAATGATCCTGCAGCGAGGCTGACATGGCGGAATGCTCCTTGGCGCCGGACTGTGCGGCGCAACTGACCGAGAAGAACAGCGAGGTCGCGAGTGCGATCAGGGCGGGGACGGGCGTACGCATGCAAGGCTCCTTTCCTGTTCGCGGTCCTGGGATGACGGCGCACGTCCTGGCGCCGCTGTCGATCCTAGCAGTGGTTTGCCGGGGTTTCGCGGCAGTTTTGTGACGTTGTCTGCGGATCTCGGGCGGCGTTCCATTCGGTGCCAGGTGGTTTAACCGGAAACAAACGCTTGCCATTCGGAATGTCGCCACGGCAGCGTTGCCCTCGCGAACGGGCAGGGCATGCAGGCGCCGCCAATGCGCAGACGCGCGTGCGCCTGCGCCCGTCATGCGCGTCCGTGGTCGGCCTGTGTGCCGCCGCTGTCGACGCCACACAGGCGAGGGACATGCGCACGGCGGCATAATGGCGGTTTTCCCCAAGGAGCGCGCGATGACGGCGACCCCCTTCGACCTGTTGATCAGCGATTGCGACGGCGTGCTCGTCGACAGCGAAGTGCTGGCCGACCGGGTGATGCTCGACGCGCTGGGCGCCTATGTGCCGCGGGCCGAACTGGAACGCTTTCTCGCGGGCAGCTTCGGCCTCACCGCACAGGAAATCGTGCAGCGCGTGCAACGGCAGTACGCGCTGGCGCTGCCGCCGGGCCTGTGCCAGGAGATCCGCACACGCTCGGAGGCGTTGATTGCCGCCGAGGTGCAGCCGATCGACGGCGTGCGCGAGGCCTTGCTGGCGTTGCCGCTGCCGCTGGCGGTCGCCTCCAACAGCATGCGCGAGAGCGTGGTCGCCTCGGTGGCGCGCGCCGGCCTGCATGAGCGTGTCGGCGAACGCATCTTCAGCGCCGACATGGTGGCGCGGCCCAAGCCCGCGCCGGACGTGTATCTGCTGGCGGCGCGCACGCTGGAGGTGGCGCCGGAACGCTGCCTGGTGATTGAGGACAGCGCCACCGGCGCCAGCGCCGCGCTGGCCGCGGGCATGACCGTGATCGGCTTTACTGGCGCCGCGCACATTCCCGCCGGGCACGCCGCGACCCTGCGCCAGCTCGGCGTGGCCGCAGTGATGGAACATATGCGCGAGTTGCCGCAGACCTATGAGGAACTGGTGCGCGCCGCGGCGGCTTGAAGAGCTGGGATTGGGGAATCGGGATTCGGGAATAGGAGCGGCGCCGCGAGTGCATGGCATCCGCGTGCTTCTCCGTAAGAGCGGCTTTAGCCGCGATGCCTTGTCGGTAATGCGTCACGGCTGAAGCCGTTCCTACAACAGCCAAGCGGCGATGCCCATTGCAAGCATCGCCGCACTTTCATCACGATTACAGCCACCAATCCCCAATCCCGACTCCCCAATCCCCGCCTTTCAACAACAGCGAAACCCGCTCTTGCCGCCGTACCGCGCCTCCTGGCGCTCGCGGAAGAAGGTCTTGTAGTCCATCGGCTCGCGGTCCGGATGCTTTTCCAGCATGTGCCGCACGTAGTTGTCGTAGTCGGGAATGCCGCAGCACAGCCGCGCGGTCTGCACCAGGCGCCGCCATAGCCGGCGGTGCGCCTGATACTGCCCGACCGGAACCAGGGCGCCAGCCATTACAGGTCCGCCATCTGGTGCGGCTGCAAGGCCACATACGCGGTCTCGCGGTCGCTGCGCTGCGGGTTGCGGCGCGCGGCAAGAATGGTCTTGATCGCGTAGACCAGCACCGCGAACACCACGCACAGGAACAGCACGGTCAGCCCGGTGTTGACGTAGGCGTTGGTGACGATCTGCTGCATCTGCGCCACCGACTTGGCTGGTGCGGTGATGGTGCCGCTGGCGATGGCGTCCTGGAACTTGTGCGCCTGCGCCATGAAGCCCTGCGACGGGTTGCGGTCGAAGATCTTGATCAGGCCGGCGTAGGTGGTGCAGATCAGCAGCCACACCGCCGGCACCGCGGTCACCCAGGCGTAGCGGTCGCGCTTCATCTTGAACAGCACCACCGTGCCCAGCATCAGCGCGATGCCGGCCAGCATCTGGTTGGAGATGCCGAACAGCGGCCACAGCGTCTGGATGCCGCCGAACGGATCGACCACGCCGGTATACAGCAGGTAGCCCCACAGGGCCACGCAGCCGGCGGTGCCGATGATGTTGGCGGTCCACGACTCGGTCTTCTTCAACGCCGGCACGAAGTTGCCGAGCAGGTCCTGCAGCATGAAGCGTCCGGCGCGGGTCCCGGCGTCCACCGCGGTGAGAATGAACAGCGCCTCGAACAGGATCGCGAAGTGGTACCAGAAGGCCATCATCGCGTCGCTGCTGTTGGGGATGGCCTGGTGCAGGATCTGCGCGATGCCCACCGCCAGCGTCGGCGCACCGCCGGCGCGATGCAGGATGGTGGGTTCGCCGATCGCCGCCGCGGTGGCGGTCAGTTGCTCCGGGGTGATGGCGAAGCCCCAGGTGGTGCTGATGTGGTGCGCGGCGGCGGCGACGTCGGCGCCGATCACCGCGGCCGGGCTGTTCATCGCGAAGTAAACGCCTGGGTCGATGATCGAGGCCGCCACCAGCGCCATCACCGCCACGAACGATTCCATCAGCATGCCGCCGTAGCCGATGTAGCGCATGTGCGACTCGTTGGCGAGCAGCTTGGGCGTGGTGCCCGAGGAGATCAGCGCGTGGAAGCCGGAGACCGCGCCGCAGGCGATGGTGATGAACAGGAACGGGAACAGGCCGCCCTTCCACACCGGGCCGTCGCCGCTGGCGGCGAACTGCGTGAGCGCCGGCATCTTCAGCTCCGGCATCACCACCAGGATGCCGATCGCCAGGGCGATGATGGTGCCGATCTTGAGGAAGGTGGACAGGTAGTCGCGCGGTGCCAGCAGCAGCCACACCGGCAGCACCGAGGCGACGAAGCCGTAGCCGATCAGCATCCAGGTGATCTGTGTGCCGGTGAAGGTGAAGGCCGGGCCCCAGGTGGGATCGGCGGCGACCTTGCCGCCGAACCAGATCGCCGCCAGCAGCAGGATCAGCCCCACCATCGAGATCTCGCCGATCTTGCCAGGGCGGATGTAGCGCATGTACACGCCCATCAGGATTGCGATGGGCATGGTCGCGATCACCGTGAACATGCCCCAGGGGCTTTCCGCCAGCGCCTTGACCACCACCATCGCCAGCACCGCCAGGATGATGATCATGATCAGGAAGGCGCCGAACAGGGCGATGGTGCCGGGCACCTGACCCATTTCCTCGCGTACCAGGTCGCCGAGCGAGCGGCCGTTGCGGCGGCTGGACAGGAACAGCACCATGAAGTCCTGCACCGCACCGGCGACCACCACGCCGACCACCAGCCACAGCAGGCCGGGCAGGTAGCCCATCTGCGCGGCCAGCACCGGCCCGACCAGCGGCCCGGCGCCGGCGATGGCGGCGAAGTGGTGGCCGAACAGCACGTGCTTGTTGGTCGGCACGTAGTCCAGGCCGTCGTTGTTGAGCACCGCCGGCGTGGCCCGGGTGGGGTCGAGCTGCATCACCTTGTCGGCGATGAACAGGCTGTAGAAGCGGTAGGCGATCAGGTAGATCGACACCGCGGCCACCACGATCCACAGCGCATTGATGTGCTCGCCGCGGCGCAGGGCGATGGTGCCGAGGCAGAACGCCGCCAGAATGGCGAGTGCGGCCCAGGCCAGCTTGGAAAACCCTTTCATGCAGAACGCTCCCCCGGAGATTGCCGCAAGGGTCGCCCCGATGGCCTGGGGGGTCAATGGCGGGGAGGGCCGAGGGGCTAGTACTTTGGTCGTAGACAGTCCTTGTGACGAACGGTGTGGCGGGGACGGACGGCGCAGCGCGCGAGCCCCTCTCCCCGCGGGAGAGGGGTTGGGGTGAGGGTACGAGGGCGAAGCCATCGCGAAGCCAGCCTGTGCGCGAGGCTGCGCCCGTACCCTCATCCGCCCCTGCGGGGCACCTTCTCCCGGGGGGAGAAGGGAAAGGCGCGCGCCCCTCTCCCGTCGGGAGAGGGGTTGGGGTGAGGGTACGGGGGCGCAGCCCTCGCGAAGCCAGCCTGCGCACGAGGCTGCGCCCGTACCCTCTTCCGCCCCTGCGGGATACCTTCTCCCGGTGGGAGAAGGGAAGGGCGCGAGCCCCTCTCCCTGAGGGAGAGGGGTGGGGTGAGGGTCCGGGGCGCAGCCCTCGCGAAGCCAGACTGCGCACGAGGCTGCGCCCGTACCCTCATCCGCCCCTACGGGGCACCTTCTCCCGGTGGGAGAAGGGAAAGGCATGAGCCCCTCTCCCTGCGGGAGAGGGGTTGGGGTGAGGGTACGGGGGCGCAGCCCTCGCGAAGCCACCCTGCGCACGAGGCTGCGCCCGTACCCTCATCCGCCCCTACGGGGCACCTTCTCCCGGTGGGAGAAGCGAACCAGTCGCCGCAGACGATGGAACGATGGGTTGCGCCGGTCGCGGTTGGCCGCGGTGGCGGCGGCACCCACAGTAGGGAGCTCATCAGGAGATCGTTCGCCATGACCGCTTCCACCACCGTCGCCCCCGCGCGCATCCTGCGTGCCATTCGTGGCCACGCCACCGCCGACGGCGATGGGGTCAAGCTGACCCGCGTCATCGGCGGCGGTGCGCTGCCCGAACTGGATCCGTTCCTGCTGCTCGACGAGTTCGGCACCGACCGGGCCGAGGACTACATCGGGGGCTTCCCCAGCCATCCGCACCGTGGCTTCGAGACCGTCACCTACATGCTCGACGGGCGCATGCGGCACAAGGACAACCACGGCAACGAGGGTCTGCTGACCCCGGGCAGCGTGCAATGGATGACCGCCGGCCGCGGCCTGGTGCATTCGGAGATGCCGGAGCAGGAACACGGGCGCATGCGCGGCTTCCAGCTGTGGGTGAACCTGCCGGCGCGCGACAAGATGACCGCGCCGCGCTACCAGGAATTCGCGCCCGAGCGCATCCCGGTGGCGCAGCCGGCGCCGGGGGTGACGGTCAAGGTGATCGCCGGCCAGGTCGGCGAGGTGCACGGCCCGATCGCGCAGCCGGCCACCGACCCGCTGTATCTGGACATCGCGCTGGACGCCGGCACGCGCTGGGCGTTCGAGCTGCCGTCCGGGCACAACGCCTTCGCCTACATGTTCGAGGGCGAGGCGGCACTGGGCGAGGGCGAGGCGGCGCGCGTGCTGCCGGCGCAGACGCTGGCGGTGCTAGGCGGCGGCGACCTGCTGCAGGTGCAGGCCGGCACGCAGGGCGCGCGGCTGATCCTGGTCGCCGGCCGACCGTTGCGCGAGCCGGTCGCGCGGCACGGGCCGTTCGTGATGAACACGCGCCAGGAACTGATGCAGGCCTTCGTGGATTTCCAGGAAGGGCGCTTCTGAGCGCGCGTTTCGCGCCGCATGTGGTGCGAGGGTTTGTTTCCTCGTAGCAGCGGCTTCAGCCGCGACGGCGTTATTGGGAATGCCTTTCGCGGCTGAAGCCGCTGCTAAGAGAGACCGCAGTGCATGGCGCAGTGCGCCGCCTCAGCGCTCCAGCGCCAGGCTCGACTGGCGCATGTCCAGGCCCTGCACCAGCGATTGCAGTGTCTGCAGTTCCTGGGCGTCGGCGGCATCGATCCACACCTGTGCGTACTGGTCCTTCTTCAGTTCCGCAACCGTGATGCGGCGTGTGGCCTGGTTCGGCAACTCGACACCGCCCACATCCGGCCGGTACCAATACACCGCTTCGCCGGCGATGGCACCCTTTTCCTCGCGCAGCGTGCGCTGCAGCGGAATGTTCGGGTCGCGCGCGGTGAGCATCATGCCCAGCACCTGACGTCCGTCGGCATCGCTGGCGCGGCAGACGATGAAGCCCTTGTCGCTGCGTTCGCTCCATTGCAGTTTGCTCTGCGGCGGCAGCGGTGGGCAGTTCTGTGCCTGCTGCGCGGTGGCGGCAGCGGCGGGCAACGCCGCTGCAGCGGTCAGCAGCGCCTTGCGCAAGAGTGTCTTCATTCGCGATGTTCCCCATACGCCGCGATGCGACGCGTTCGATCCATACGCACGCCTGCGGCGTCGTCTGCGGGAGCGCCCATCCTGTGCGGGATCCCGGCAGTGCATCCCCCGACGCAGTGCGTGTCCCGTGTGCGGTCACGCGTGCGCGACCGCGTCTGCACCATAGCCCAGCGTGGCCGTGCTGACAATTGGGATGTGGATTCCGGAACATCCGTACGCGTGGTACGGCATGCCGGCACCCGCCCGGCTGCGCCGATCAGGCGGTTGCGGGCGTGGATCGCGGGGGGGGGGGGGCGGTGGCGCTTCGCGTGTGCGGGGCGGTGGCCCGATGCAGGCCTGCCGCCGGCTCAGCGGCCGGGTTCGGGCAACGGAATGAATTCCTGGTCGTCGCCGGGGATCGTCCCGAAGCGGCCCTCGCGCCAGTCCTGCTTGGCCTGCTCGATGCGTTCCACCGAACTGGAGACGAAGTTCCACCAGAGGTGGCGCGGGCCATCCAGCGGTTCCCCGCCCATCAGCATGGCCTTCAGCGGGGTCTTTGCGCGCAACCGCCCGCGCGCGCCGGGCTCGGGCAGGACCAGGTGCCGCGCCGGAATGTCCACGCCGTCCAGTTGCGCCTCGCCTTCCAGGATGTACAGCGAGCGCTCGACGTGCCGCGCGTCCAGGTCGATTTCGGCGTCCGCCTCCAGGTCCAGGGCCACGTTGAGGGTGTCGGCGAACACCGTGACCGGCGATTCCTCGCCGTAGGCGCGGCCGGCGATCACCCGCAGCCACGCGCCGTCGCGGCGCTGCTGCGGCAGGCTGGCCGCGGCATGGTGGTAGAACGCCGGTGCGGTTTCTTCCGCCGATTTCGGCAGCGCCACCCAGGTCTGCATGCCGTGCAGCGGATGTGCATGCTCACGCAGCGTGGTCGGCGTGCGTTCGGAGTGGGAGATGCCGCGGCCGGCGGTCATCCAGTTGACGTCGCCGGCGCGGATCACCTGGTCGGAGCCGAGCGAATCGCGGTGGCCGATCTCGCCGGACCACAGGAAGGTGACCGTGGCCAGGCCGATGTGCGGATGCGGGCGCACGTCCACGCCGTGGCCCGGCTCGAACACCGCCGGGCCCATGTGATCGATGAAGACGAAGGGGCCGACGCTGCGCGCCTGCACGCTGGGGACGGCGCGGCGCACTTCGAAGCCGCCGATATCGTGGACGCGGGGGGCGATCAGGGTGGGCATGCCGGCGCTCGTGGTGGCAGGAACGGAGCGCAAGCTTCGCATGCGCACGCGTGGCACGGACGCCGGCGGCGCAAGACGCAATGTTCCGCGTGCCGCGGCGCTTGGTGTGCGCCTCTCTTGCGCAGGTGATGCGCGTTCGCAGGTGCGCATCGCGACACGACGCAGGCGACAGGCGACTGCGTGGATCCACGCCCCCGGGCGGGGGCGACCGATCGACGACGCCGGTGGGGACAACGCCATGTGGTTTCAATCCAACGCGTCCGTTTCGGACGCGACACGACAGTGCGGATGCGGCGAGTGCGCTTTCGCAGTCGCGCCAGCGGATGCCGAGGCTACAGCAAGCCCGGCTGGGCGATGGCCACCTCGCCGCGGCGCGAGGCCAGCCGATCGGCCAGCCGGGTCGGCTCCGGCAGACGATAGCCGCGCAGGTAGCGCTGGGTCCACTGCAGCGCGCTGTCCACCGCCACACGATGGCCGGGCGAGACGATCAGCGGATTGCAGCGCAGCTTGCTGCGCAGCGCCCAGCCCACCACCTCGCCGCGATGCACGATGGGGCTGTGGTCGCCAGCCTGCGCGCCGGGCTCCTCGAAGCGGCCGGCCAGCAAGGTCTTGGCCACGCCGATGCTGGGTAGCCCGGTGACCACACCGAAGTGCGCGGCGATGCCGAGCCGGCGCGGATGGGCGATGCCCTGGCCGTCGACGAACACCAGGTCCGGGCGCTGCCGCAGCAGACCCAGCGCAGCCAGCAAGGCCGGCAGTTCGCGGAAGCTGAGCAGGCCGGGCACGTAGGCCATCGAGGTGGGCACGCGCGCGATCTCGGCCTGGTGCGGCTGCAGGGTCTGCGCGTCGAGCAGTACCGCGGCAGCGCGGGTGACCTGGCCGTCGTCCTCGAAACCGACGTCGAAGCCGGCCAGCCAGCGCGGCGGGTCGGGCACCTCGTCCTGCAGGCTGACCTGGCGCGCCAGCGTCGCCTGCAGCGCGCGCGCCTGCACGATGCTGCCGTCCCAGTCGCCGAATACGGAGTGCGAAGAAGTGTCCATGCGCCGATGATCGCGCCGCCTTCGTGGCTGGGGTGTGGAGGGGGCGGGATTGGGGATTCGGGATTGGGGATTCGTTGAAGGCGCTTCCCGCGCGGCTCTGGCGATCAGGTGGCGCTTGGCCGCTTCACTTGCTGGAGACCAGGCACTTGCGAATCCCGAATCCCGAATCCCGAATCCCGAATCCCCGCCACCAGCTACAATCCAGGGCCGCACCACCCACGCATCCCCCAACGGAGACCGTCGCAGTGACCCGCAAACTCGTACTGTTGCGCCATGGCCAGAGCCAGTGGAACCTGGATAACCGCTTCACCGGCTGGGTCGACGTCGACCTGACCGAGCAGGGCCGCCAGGAAGCCGTGGCCGCCGGCCGGCTGATGCGCGAGGAGGGGCTGCAGTTCGACGTCGCGCATACCTCGGTGCTCAAGCGCGCCATCCACACCTTGCAGGGCGCGCTGAAGGAACTCGACCAGGACTGGCTGCCGGTGCACAAGAGCTGGCGTCTCAACGAGCGCCACTACGGCGGCCTGCAGGGCCTGGACAAGGCCGAGACCGCGGCCAAGCACGGCGAGGACCAGGTCAAGATCTGGCGCCGCTCCTACGACATCCCGCCGCCGCCGATGGACGCCGAGGATCCGGGCCATCCGCTGCACGACCGCCGCTATGCCACCCTGGACCGCAATGCGCTGCCCGCCACCGAATCGCTGGCGACCACGCTCGAGCGCGTGCTGCCGTACTGGCACGACGCCATCGCGCCGCAGCTCAAGGCCGGGCAGACCGTGCTGGTCACCGCCCATGGCAACTCGCTGCGCGCGCTGTACAAGTACTTGAACGACGTCTCGCGCGAAGAAATTCTCGAACTCAACATTCCCACCGGCATCCCGCTGCTGTTCGAACTGGACGACAGCCTGCAGGTGCAGTCCTACCGCTACCTGGGCGACCCGGAAGCGGCCAAGAAGGCCGCCGAAGCGGTGGCCAATCAGGGCAAGGCGAAGTAAGCACCAGGATCGGCACGCGGCCGGCAGGAGAACGCGATGGGTGGATTCAGTATCTGGCATTGGCTCATCCTGCTGGTCTTGCTCGCCTTGCCGCTGCTGGTCGGCATGGTGGTGTGGCTGGCGATCCGCGCCCAGCGGCGCCGGCCGGCCGCGGCGGCGCCGCCGTTGCCTCCCGTCGACTCGGTCGAGCAGCGCCTGCGCGCGCTGGAGCAGCTGAAGGCGCAGGGGCTGATCGATGCGGCGGAGTACACGCGCCGGCGCGAGCAGATCCTGGCCGCGTTGTGAGTGTGTGATGCCTCGGCAGGCGCCGCGTTCCCGCGGCCTGCCAAGCGGAAGCGCGGTGTCGACGCCGCGCCGCGTGTTGCATGCAGCGCGCGTTGCCGCAGCTGCGCGGCAACGGCGTAACCCCGGACTACCCTTACCAGACGCAACTGGTGAGCAGCAGCCCGGGCTGCACGTCCACCCAGCGCAGACGGTGCGCTTGTCCGGCCGGCAAGGCCGGCGCCAGCGGCGTGGCGATCCGCGTCTCCACGCTGCCGCTGGCCGGCTCGCAGCCTTCGATGCGCAAGGCGTCGAAATCGAAGAAGCGGCCGACGGTCGCCGCGGTGGCCTTGTAGAAACTCTCTTTCGCCGAGAAGCCCAGGGTCAGCGCATACGGCCAGCCGCGGACGCGGGCGAGCGCAGCCAATGCGTCACAGTCGCTGGCGTCCAGGGCCACGCTGCGGATCGCCTCGAGCTGGTCCGCCGCCACCACACGTTCGATATCCAGGCCGATGCCGTTGGCTCCGGCGAACGTCGGCATGGCGATGGCGACCGCCACGCCGTCGGTATGCGAGAGGCTGCCGAGGAAACCCTCTGGCCAGAGCGGCGCGCGGTCGGGGCCGATCGGAAGGTCGGTGGCCGTGCTGCCGGCCGCCCGCAGCGCGGCGCGCGCCGCGCGCCGTCCGGCCAGGTACTCGGCCTGGCGCTTGCGCACGCTGCGCGCGATCGACGGCGGCTGCTGCACGCGGTGGCGCTGGAAATCGTCGCTGTCGAAGGCATCGACCTCGAACGGCAGCAGCCAGGCGTCCGGCACAACGATGCGATGCGCGCCGAGAGCGAGGCGGGCGAACGGCGGGGCGGCGAGGGCCAGGGCATCCATGGCCCTAGCTTAGAGCGTGCGCTGGCCGTGCGGCGCGTGCGATGCGGCCGGTGAGGCGCCGCATGGCAGGCATCGCTGTGGTGACCTGTTTCCGCAAGGATTCATCCGAATGCAGCTTGTCCGGCAGGAACGGCGCTTGTCCCCTTCTGCGGGATCAGCCGCGACCGGCGTTCCCGGTAACGCCGGTCGCGGCTGAAGCCGCTCCTGCAGCAGACGTTCCGTAGCGTTGCCTTCAGCCGTCGCTGGCGTCCACCCACACCCGCATTTCGCCCTCGCCGCGATTGGCCCAGGCGAAGTAGGGCACGAAGGTCAGGGGCTGCGGCTGCCGCGTCGGCGGCGGCGCATCGTAGCAGTACAGCGGTGCGGCCGCGGCGTCGACGTCGCCATGCAGGCGTTCGCCGGTGGCTTGCAGCAGCACCTGGCCGGCGAGCGCGCCGGTGCCGGGTACGGCCTGCAGCGTGGCGTTGGCCGGCAGGCGCAGCTGATGCAGGTCGGCGCCGTTGTCGGCCTGCTCCAGGCAGTACACCAGCGGCCCGCGTTGCACCGCGACTTTGCCGGCCAGGTGGCGCACGCGCGGGTGCCCGCTGACCCGCATCGGCGGCATCGGCAGGCGCAGCTGCAAGGTGTCGCCGGACTGCCAGCGCCGGTGCAGCACGCAGTAGCCGTGCTGGCGGTGCGCGTCGATCGCCACCGGCTCGCCGTTGAGCAGCAACTGCGGCGCCTTGCACCAGTCCGGCAGGCGCAGCGCCAGTGCCGCCTCCACCGGGGCGCTGCACTCCACCTCGAAGGCGATCGTGTCCTGCCACGGATATTCGCCGCGCTGGCGCAGGGTCAGGGTCTGCCCGCCGACCTCGAACCGCGCGTCGCTGCCGACATAGAGGTTCACGTACAGCGTGTCGTCGCGGCGGGTGTAGAGGTAGTGGCCAAGCGAGGTCAGCACGCGGGCGATGTTGGGCGGGCAGCAGGCGCAGCCGAACCAGCGCTGGCGCACGGGCTTCACATGATCGAAGGTGTGGTTGCCGTGCACGGTGGGCGGGTGCACTTCCAGCGGGTTGACGTAGAAGAAGTGACGCCCGTCCAGAGCCATGCCGCCCAGCACGGTGTTGTACAGCGCCCGCTCCATCACGTCGGCGTAGCGGCCATCCGGCGCCAGCTGCAGCATGCGGTTGGCGAACATCATCAGCCCGATCGAGGCGCAGCTCTCGTTGTAGGCGGTGTCGTTGGGCAGGTCGTAGTCGACGCTGAAGGCTTCGCCGTAGCTCTGCGCACCGATCGCGCCGGTCAGGTACATCTGTCGCTGGGTGGCGTTGTCCCACAGGCGCTCGCAGGCCGCGCGCAGGGTGGCGTCGCCGCTGTGCCGGGCCAGGTGCGCCACGCCGGCGTACAGGTACACGAAGCGCACCGCATGGCCGACCGCGGTGTCCTGCAGCGCCACCGGCAGATGCGCCTGGCTGTAGGCCTTGTCCTGGATCATCCAGGCCGGGCCGTGCCCGCCCCAGAAGAAAGTCTGGCCGCGCTTGGCGTACTCCTCGTCGTAGTAGTGCGGCGCGGTGCCGCGTTGTTCGACGAAGTAGCGCGCCAGTGCCAGGTAGCGCGCCTCGCCCGTGGCCTCGTACAGGCGCATCAGTGCCAGTTCGATCTCCGGATGCCCGGGGTAGCCGTGCAACTGCGTGGGGCCGGGGCCGAAGGTGGCGTCGATGTGGTCGGCGAGCCGGCACACGATGTCGAGCAGGGTGCGTTTGCCGGTGGCCTGGAAGTAGGCCACGCCGGCCTCGATCATGTGCCCGGCGCAGTACAGCTCGTGGCACTCGGCCAGGTTGGTCCAGCGTTCCTGCGGCGCCTTCACCGTGAAGTAGGTGTTGAGGTAGCCGTCGGCCTGCTGCGCGGCCCCGATCAGCTCGATGGTGGCGTCGGCATCGCGCTCCAGCGCCGGATCGGGATGCTGTGCGAGCAGGTAGGCCACCGCTTCCAGCCATTTGGCCACGTCGCTGTCCTGGAACACCATGCCGTAGAACGCGCCGTCGCTGCGGCCGGCGGCGATGCGGAAGTTCTCGATGGCATGGCTGGGTTCGGCATCGGCGACGTTGTCGTTGAGCGCGTCCCACTGGTAGGGCAGCACCACCTCCTGCACCAGGCGCTGGTAGCGCTGCCAGAACGGATCGGCGATGCGCAGGTGGGCGAGCGGCAGTTCCGGGGACGGCACGGGCGAATGCGGCATGGAGCGGAGATCCTGGAGAGTGGGGAAGGTCAGTGCACCGGGCGTGCGGCCAGATCGGCGGCGATATTCGCCAGCAGCGGCCGGCGCAGCCGGCAGCGCAGGATCACCGCAGCCAGCAGCAGGTGCAGGCCGGCGGGGATCAGCGTTTCCAGCAGGGTGATGGCCTGCAGCGAGGCGGGACTCTGCTGCGCGGCGCCGGCGCGGTAGCCGGCGTAGACGAACAGCGCGCTGATCACCACCGCGCTCGAGGCCCAGGCCAGCTTGATGCAGAACAGGTTGAAGGCGAAGTTGATGCCCGAGGAACGCACCCGGTTCTTCCAGGCGCCGTAGTCGTCGGCGAAGGCCATCAGCGAGAAGTGCAGCGGCAGCGCGAAGCCCAGCACCAGGCAGTGCACGAAGATCACCCCCAGCCACAGCGTCTGCTGCGCCGGTCCGGTCGGCAGCCACCACTGCGCCACGCCGAACGCGGCCAGCGCCAGGTTGGTGTGCAGGTACAGCGCCAGCGGATCGAAGCGGCGGCACAGCGCGTTGACCACGATCGCGCCGAGTACCGTGGCCAGCGCCACCATCGCGAAGAACAGCGAGGCGTAGCCGCTGCTGCCGCCGAGCACGTAGGTGATGAAGTACAGATAGGCGCCGCCGCGGATGTTGTAGACGTTGATCAGCAGGAACGACATCAGCAGCACCAGCCGCAACTGGTCGTTCTGCAGCAGGCCACGCAGATGTGCGCCGATGCCGGCGCCGCCGAGCAGGCTGACCGGCACGCGTTCGCGCACGGCGAAGAAGCAGCACAGGAACATCGCCACCGCCAGCACCGCCAGCACGCCCACGCCGAGCTGGTAGCCGCGCGCGGCGTCGCCATTGCCCAGTTCCCGCACCAGCCACGGCAGCCCGACCGACACCAGGAAGCCGGCGATGCCGCACAGCACGAAGCGCCAGGATTGCGCCGAGACCACGTCGCGGTGGTCGCCGGTCATGCTGTTGATCAGCGCGCAGTAGGGCACGTTGATCGCGGTGTAGCACAGCGACAGCAGGAAGTAGCTGGCGAAGGCGTAGGCGATCTTGGCGCCGGCGCTCAGCTGCGGCGCGCTGAAGGTCAGCACGCAGGCGATGCCGATCGGCACGGCGACCCACAGTTGCCAGGCGCGGAACCGGCCCCAGCGGCTGCGGGTGCGATCGGCGATCAGGCCCATCACCGGATCGGACACCGCGTCGGCCACGCGCAGCACGGTGAACAGGGTGCCGACCAGCGCCGGGGTCAGGCCGAACACGTCGGTGTAGAAGAAGGTGAGGAAGTTGGCGATCAGGCAGGTGACCACCGTGCCGCCGGCATCGCCGAGGCCGTAGCCGAACTTCTCCAGGCGCGACAGACGCGGCGTGGTCGCGGCCGGTGCGGCGTCTGCGGTGGCGTGGCCGATGGCGGTCGCGGTCAACGTAACGGCTCCTGGCGCGCCCGGTCCGGCGCCAGCGCAAAGTGGCATGGCGGCGCACCCGCGACAAGAGTCTGTGCGGTATAAAACCGGTACGATTCCGACCACGGCGGCCGCGGCGTCCTTGCGCGGCATCGTTCATTCGAATGCTGCAGTGCAGCGTCGCGCAGGCAAGGGGAGACGTTTCCGACATGCTCGAATTCGCCGTCGCCTATCCGATCCGGGTCCAGAACGGAGGCCTGTTCATTTCCCGCGGCGTGGGTGCGCATCCGGCGCGGGTGATCCAGTCCTACGAGCTGATCTTCGTCGAGCGCGGCATCCTCTCGATTCGCGAACAGGACAACGACTTCCACGTCGGCCCCGGCGAGACACTGTTGCTGTGGCCCGGCCGCGCGCACGCCGGCCTGGGCCAGTTCCCGGACGACCTGCGGTTCTATTGGGTGCATTTCGAACTGGAACCGGGCGCGGCGCAGGCGGACAACGCGGTGGCGCTGTCGATGCCGCAGCGCACTGCGATCCGCGATCCGGATCGCTTCGTCGGCCTGTTTCGCTGGTTCCTGGCCGAGCAGGAGGAACGGCGCACGCTGCCGATGCTGGAGCCGATCGTGCTGTCGATGCTGCAATGCGTGGCCGGCGCCTGGCCGGATCCGCACGATTCCGAACGCGCCGGGGTGGCGCTGGCGTACCGTGCCAAGCAACTGATCGGCACGCAGTTCCACACCGCGCTCACCGCCTCGTCGCTGGCCGCGCAACTGCACTGCAATCCGGATTATCTGGGCCGCATCTACCGGCGCAGCTTCGGCACCACGCTGACCGAGGCGATCCACCGCCAGCGCATCGCCTTCGCCGAGAAGCTGCTGCTGGTCAACACCTGCGCGGTGGACGACGTGGCGCAGCGCGCCGGCTTCAGCGACAGCGGCTACTTCCGCCGCGTGTTCCGCCAGCGCCTGGGCATGACCCCCAGTGCGTATCGGCGGCTGTACTGCAAGGAGCACATCAATTCGGGGTGAGGGGGGCTTGCGGGCGCATGTGCGTCGCCGCTTGCCGCGAACCTGCTTGCGCCGCTGCGCGCTGCAAGGTGTGTGGCAGGGACAGGGCTTGGCTGCCCGCGTTTGCAGGAGCGGCTTCAGCCGCGACCGACATTCATGGGAATGCTTCGTCGCGGCTGAAGCGGCTCCTGCGGCAGGGTGGTGCGGCGGCCGGCTGGGCTAGCTCAGCTGCTGGCCGATCTCGCGCGCCATCGCGTTGAGCGGCAGGATCTTCTCCGCGCCGCCGCGCTTGATCGCTTCCTTGGGCATGCCGAACACCACGCTGCTCTGTTCGTCCTGGGCCACGGTGCGTGCGCCGGCCTGGCGCATCTCCAGCAGGCCGACCGCGCCGTCGTCGCCCATGCCGGTCATGATGATGCCCAGCGCGTTGCCGCCGGCGGCGCGCGCGGCGGAGCGGAACAGCACGTCCACCGATGGCCGGTGCCGGTTCACCGGCGGCCCGTCCAGCACTTCGACGAAGTACTGCGCGCCGCTGCGCCGCAGCAGCATGTGCTTGCCGCCCGGCGCGATCAGCGCGCGTCCCGGCACCACGCGGTCGTTGTTGGCCGCTTCCTTCACCGAGATCTGGCACAGCGTGTCCAGGCGTGCGGCGAAGGCGGCGGTGAACTTTTCCGGCATGTGCTGGACGATGACGATGCCGGGGCTGACCCGCGGCAGCGCGGTCAGCACTTCCTCCAGCGCCTGGGTGCCGCCGGTGGAGGTGCCGATCGCCACCACCCGTTCGGTGGTCTGCGACAGCGCGCGGCCGCCCTGTGCGGGCAGGATCACGTCGGCGGTGTGCTTGATCTCTGGCTCCGCCGGCGCCACGGCCGGCCGCGACGACAGGCGCTTGACGTTGGCGCGCGCCGCGCTCTTCACCGTGGCGATCATTTCCTCGGCCGAGTCGGTGAGGAATTGCTTGAGGCCGAGCTTGGGCTTGGTCACCACCGCCACCGCGCCGGCGGCCAGCGCGTCCATGGTCACCCGCGCGCCCTTCTCGGTGAGCGTGGAGCAGATCACCACCGGGGTGGGGCGTTCGCTCATGATCTTGCGCAGGAAGGTGATGCCGTCCATCTTCGGCATCTCCACGTCCAGCACGATCACGTCTGGCCACTGCTGGCGCATCTTGTCCATCGCCAGCAGCGGGTCGGCCGCGGCGGCGATGACCTCGATGCCGGGCGCGTCGTTGAGCACAGCGACCAGCACCTGGCGCACCACCGCCGAATCGTCGATCACCATGGCCTTGATCGTGGTCATGCGGGGTTCCCTCCTGGGACGTCGTGGTTCATGGCTTGCGGTACACCGACGGCGCGATCTGCACCACGTCGCCGTTGACGTCGTTGAGGCTTTCGGAGTGGCCGATGCAGAAGATGCCGCCGCGCTTGAGCGTGCCGAGCACCCGCGCCACCACTTCGCGCTTGGTCTGGCCGTTGAAGTAGATCATCACGTTGCGCAGGAACACCACGTCGAACTGGCCCAGGTTGGGCAGCGTCGCGTTGAGGTTGGCGTGCAGGAAGCGCACATGGTCGCGGATCTTGCGGTCGATCAGCATGCTGCCCTCGTACTCGCCGCGGCCCTTGAGGCAGTAGCGCTTGAGCATGGCCGGCGGCATGTGCTCGATGCGCAGCAGCGGATAATGGCCGGTCCGCGCCTTGGCCAGCACGCGCGTGCTGATGTCGGTGCCGATCACCTCGTAGGGGCGGCCCTGCAGGGTATCGTCCAGCACCATGGCCATGCTGTAGGCCTCCTCGCCGCTGGAACTGGCCGCGCTCCAGCAACGGAACGGCGTACCGCCGGTGTGCGCGGCCGCGATGCTGCGCAGCAGGTCGAAGTGCTTGGGTTCGCGGAAGAAATAGGTTTCGTTGGTGGTCAGCAGGTCGATCGCGGTCTGCACCTCGCCGCTGCCCTCGCGGCTTTCCAGCAGCTTGAGGTACTGGGTGTAGGTCTGCAGCGAATGCGCCTTCAGGCGCTTGCCCAAGCGTCCGCACAGCATGGCTTTCTTGGCCGGCGAGATGGTGATGCCGGCGGCGTCAAAGATGAAACGCTGGAACCGGCCGAATTCCTGCTCGGTGATGGTGTCGTGGCTGGTCATGGTCATGGCCGGTCGGTCAGTGGGGAGGGGCGGGAGCGGGGATGCTGGCGTTGCCGCTGGGACCGTGTTCCTGCAGCAGGCGCTGGTGCTCCAGCAGCCAGGCGTGCAGCGCGCCGCCGCCCAGCGGGCGCGCCAGCAGGTAGCCCTGGCCGAAGTCGCAGCCCAGCTCCTGCAGCAGGGTCCAGTCCTCCACCGTTTCGATGCCCTCGGCGACGGTGCTCAGGCCCAGCCGCTGGGCCATGCCCAGCGCCGATTCGAGGACCGTGCGCAGGTTGCGGCTGCGGTGCGCGTCGTGGACGAAGATGCGGTCGATCTTCAGTTCGGTGAAGGGGATGCGGGTGAGCTGCTGCAGCGAGGAGAAGCCGGTGCCGTAGTCGTCCAGCGACAGGCCGAAGCCCTGCAGCCGCAGCCGTGCCAGCATGCCCAGTGCGCTGCCGCAGACCAGCGAGCTTTCGGTGATTTCCAGCACCAGGTCCGACGGCGCCAGCCCATGCTGGCGCAGCAGCCCGAGCAGTTCGTCGAGCAGGTTCGGGTCCTGCAGCATGCTCGGCGACAGGTTCAACGCCAGGGTCAGCTGGAACCCGTCCTGTTTCCACGCCGCCAGCCGTGCCATCGCCTGGTCGGCGACGCAGGCGGTGAGCGCATGGATCAGGCCTTCGCGCTCGGCCACGGCGATGAAGCGGTCCGGCGCGATCGGCCCGGCGCTGGGATGGCGCCAGCGCGCCAGCGCTTCCACGCCGCCGACCCGGCCGCTGCGCATGTCCACCTTGGGCTGATAGGCCACCTCGATCTCGCCGCGTTGCAGTGCCTCGCGCAGCATCGCCGCCATGGTCGCCTCGCCGGGCGCCTCGGCGTCGTCACGTGGTGCCGGTGCGCTCGGCGCGTGGGCGCGCACCGCGGCCGCGAGCTGGGCGGCGCGCAGCGGCTTCTCCAGCCCCGCCAGCACCTGCAGGCCGTTGCTGCGCCCGACCTGCAGCACCGAGTCGATCAGGGCCGCGCCGCGTTGCGAGGCGACCACGATCGGCACGCGCACGCTGCAGCGGGCCAGTGCGTCGAGCAATTGCACGCCGTCCATGCCGGGCATTTCCAGATCCACGATCAACAGCCCCAGCGGCGGCCCCTGGGTTACCCGTGCCAGCGCGGCATGGCCGTCGGCCGCGCCTTCCACCGCCACCGCCCCCATGCGCTGGCACAGGGCCAGCGCATGTTCGCGCTGGACCTGGCTGTCGTCGACCACCAGGACCGTGCCGAAGTGGTGCAGGGCGGCGGTGTCGGGGGACGTGGGCATGCGAAATCCGTCTCGAGGAAAGGGCGGGGCGCTAAGTGGCAACGGCCGCTCAGGCGGCGATGCCTTCTTCCAGGTGGGCGTCGAGCGCGGTCATGCTGGCGAACTCCTGGGGCGCCAGCACCGCATCGGCGGCGAGCAGGATCACGAAGCGCTCGCCGACCTTGCCCATGCCGTGGATGAAATCGCGGCGGATGCCGGTCCCGAAGGCCGGCGGCGGCGCGATGTCGGCGGTGGCGATCTCCAGCACCTCGCTGACCGCATCCACAAGCAGGCCCAGCACCTGGCGTTCCTCGCCGCTGGCCACCTCGATGATGACGATGCAGGTGCGCTTGCTGATCTCGCTGGGCGCGCGGCCGAAGCGTTGCTGCAGGTCCACCACCGGCACCACGGCGCCACGCAGGTTGATCACCCCGCGCAACGCGGGCGGCATCATCGGCACGTCGGTCGGCGTGCGGTACTCGATGATCTCCTTGATGCCGAGGATGCCGACGCCGAACATTTCCTTGCCGAGCAGGAAGGTCAGGAACTGGTCCGTGGCCAGGTCGCCGGCGTCGGAGGGTGAGAGCGAAGCGGGAGCGTTCATGGCCATGTCTCAGAAGGTTTCGAAGTGGGCTTCGTCGAGCGAATCCGCCAGGACCAGCTGGCCGTTGGCGACGCGCGCGATCGGCTTGGGACCGGCCTGCCCGTTGCGGCCGCGCCCGGCGCCGGGACGTCGCGCCGCGGTCCTGGCCGGCGGGGCGCCCTGCACCTTGAAGAAGCTCATCAACTGCTGCAGCTGTTCGGCCTGCGCGCTCATCTCCTCGGCCGTGGCGGCCAGCTCCTCGGAGTTGGACGCGGCCTGCTGGGTGGTCTGGTTGAGTTGGCCGACCGCGGCATTGATCTGACCGACGCCGGAGGTCTGCTCCTCGGAGGCGGCGGTGATCTCCTGCACCAGGTCGGAGGTGCGCTTGATCGACGGCACCATCTCGTCCAGCAGCTTGCCGGCGTTCTCGGCCAGTTCCACGCTGGAGCTGGCGACGTCGCCGATCTCCTGCGCCGCGATCTGGCTGCGTTCGGCCAGCTTGCGCACTTCCGCGGCGACCACCGCAAAGCCCTTGCCGTGCTCGCCGGCACGCGCGGCCTCGATCGCCGCGTTCAGCGCCAGCAGGTTGGTCTGGTAGGCGATGTCGTCGATGATGCCGATCTTCTGCGCGATCTGCTTCATCGCCTGCACGGTCGCCCGCACCGATTCGCCGCCGTCCAGCGCCTGGCTGGAAGCCTTGCTGGCCATGCCGTCGGTGATCTTGGCGTTTTCGGTGTTCTGCGAGATCGACGCGGTCATCTGCTCCAGCGAGGCGCTGGTCTCTTCGACGCCGGCGGCCTGCTCGCTGGCCGCCTGGCTCAGCGACTGCGCGGTGGCGCTGACCTCTTCCGACGCGCTGGCCAGCGATTCGGCATTGCCGTTGACCTCGCTGACCACCTGCGACAGGCGCGCGATGGTGTCGTTGATGTAGTTCTTCATTTCGGCGTAGGCGCCGTCGTAGTGCTTGTCGATGCTCTGGGTCAGGTCGCCCTCGGCCAGGCCGCCCATCACCCGCACCACGTCCTGGATGCTGCCGCCGGTCGTGGTCGCCAGATCGTTCAGGCCCTGGCCCATCTCACGCTGGAACCCGGCCAGGCCATCCAGCGCGATCCGCTCGGAGAAGTCGCCGCGGTTGGCGGCCGCGACCACACGGCGCTGGCCGTCGATCACCAGCTTCAGCCGCTCGACCATGGTTCGCATCGCATACAGCGCGCTGCCGCTGTCGTTGGCGCGTACCGCCACCTCCAGGTTGAGGTCGCCCTGCGCCACCTTGTTGGCGATCTCGGCCACATAGGCCGGCTCGCCGCCCAGCAGGCGGGTGAGGATGCGCACGATGAAGAACGCCACGACCGCGCCCAGCAGCACCGCCGCCACGATGGTCGCGATGATCAGTGAGCGCGCGGACGCATAGAGTTCGTCGCCGCGGTCGCTGGCGTCCTGGCCGCCCTTGACGTTCAGGTCCACCAGCTTGTCGATCGCGTCGGCGGTGCTGCGGAAGATCTGCCGCTGCTCACCGTTCAGCACGGCCGTCGCCTCCTGGGTCTTGCCCTGCGCGGTGAGCGCCAGCAATTGCTTGTGCAATTCGGTGTAGCGATCGAAGTTCTTGGCGAAATCCGCGTACAGCGCCTGCTCCTCGGGCGAGGAGATCAGCGGGACATAGGTCTTCCTGTTGTTCTCGAACGCCTCCAGTGTCTTGAGCATGCGCGTGTCGTAATCCTGCATCTCGGCTGGACTGGTGGCGACGACCCGCTGCAACTCGAGCAGACGCAGCTTGTTGAAGTTCGCGCTCATCTCCTCGACGTTGCGCACGCTGGGCATCCAGTTGGTTGCGAGCTCCGTGGACGAGCCGTTGATCCTGGCCATCTGCATCGTGGCGAAAATGCCGGTCCCCAACAGCAGCAGCAACACTAGGCCGAAGCCGATGCCGATGCGCGTGCCGATCTTCATGTGCTGGAACATCGTGATCCCCCTGGATGTGATGTCGTGAAAGTGGATGTCAGAACGTATCGAAATGGGCTTCGTCCGGCCCCGACACCAGTGCCAGGCCGACCTCGCCGAACCCACGCTTGCGCGCCGGCGCCGCCCTGCGGGACGGACCGGCGGTGACTGCCTTCGGACGCCGCGGCGCCACGACCTGGTTGGTACGGAAGAAACTCATCAACTGCTGCAACTGCTCGGCCTGCCCGCTCATTTCCTCGGCCGTGGCGGCCAGCTCCTCGGAGTTGGCCGCGGCCTGCTGGGTGGTCTGGTTGAGCTGGCCGACCGCGGCGTTGATCTGGCCGACGCCGGAGGTCTGTTCCTCGGAGGCGGCGGTGATCTCCTGCACCAGGTCGGAGGTGCGGCGGATCGACGGCACCATCTGCTCCAGCAGCTTGCCGGCGTTCTCGGCCAGCTCCACGCTGGACTCGGCGACCTGGCCGATTTCCTGCGCGGCCACCTGGCTGCGCTCGGCCAGCTTGCGCACTTCCGCGGCGACCACCGCAAAGCCCTTGCCGTGCTCGCCGGCGCGCGCGGCCTCGATCGCCGCGTTCAGCGCCAGCAGGTTGGTCTGGTAGGCGATGTCGTCGATGATGCCGATCTTTTGCGCGATCTGCTTCATCGCCGCCACCGTCGAGCGCACCGCATCGCCGCCTTCGTTGGCTTCGCGCGCGGCTTTGGCCGCCATGCCGTCGGTGACCTTGGCGTTCTCGGTGTTCTGCGCGATGGAGGCGGTCATCTGCTCCAGCGAGGCGCTGGTCTCTTCGACGCCGGCGGCCTGTTCGCTGGCCGCCTGGCTCAGCGACTGCGCCGTGGCGCTGACCTGCTCGGAGGCGCTGGCCAGGGCGTCGGCGTTGATGTTGACCTCACCGACCACCTGCGCCAGGCGCGCGACGGTGGCATTGATGCTGTCGCACAGTTCCTTCAGCTGGCCCTGGCACTGCACGTCCGCCAGCCGGGTCAGGTCGCCGGCCTCGATCGCCTTGAGCACGGCGCGGGCTTCGTTCAGCGGGCCGATCACCGTGTCCAGGGTCAGGTTGACGCCGTCGACGATGCGGCGGAAGTCGCCATGGTGCAGGCTGCCGTCGGCACGCACGTCCAGACGGCCGGCCGCGGCGGCGTCGACCAGCAGGCTGGTGTCGCGGATCAGCGCGCGCAGGTTGGAACGCACCTGCTCGATCGTGTCGTTGATGAACGCCTTCTTGCCCGGGAGGGCTTCCAGCGGCGCGTCGAAGTTGCCGCGGCCGAATTCGGCGATGCAGGCCATCGCCTTCTTCTTGGTGGCGATGTGGTCGCCGACCATGCGGTTGATGCCGTCGGCCATGCTGCGGAAATCGCCTTCAAAGCGGTGGCTCTCGATCACCACGTCGATGTCGCCGGCGTCGTGCTGCGCGGACATGTGCTTCATCTGCGCGATCAGTCCCTGCATGTTGCGCCGCACCTGCTCGATGATCTCGTTGATGAAGACCTTCTTGCCCGGCAGCGTCTCCAGCGGCGCATCGAAATTGCCGCGACCGAACTCGGCCACGCAGGCCAACGCTTTCTTCTTGGTGGCGATGTGATCGCCGACCATGCGGTTGACGCCTTCGGCGATGACCTTGAACTCGCCCTCGAAGCGATGGCTCTCGATCACCACGTCGATGTCGCCGGCATCGTGCTCGCGCGACATGCGCACGATCTCGTCGTTGATCTGACGCATGCCGGTCTGCACCTGGCGCAGTGCCAGCAGCACCTCGCAGGCCTGGTCGTTGCGCACCGTCGGCATCACCACCTCGAAGTTGCCGGTGGCGAAGCGCGCCAGGGTGGTGGTGGCGATCCGCAGCGAGCGGGTGATGGCGTGGACGGTAAAGGCCAGTACCGCGGCGGCGAGCACGGTGGCGCCGATGCCCAGCGCCAGGGTCTGCCCGGCGGGCAGGCCGAGGGCGAACCCGCACACGGCGGCGGCCAATGGCAGCACGATGGCGATGGCCGAGCCGCTCCACAGCTTGGATGACAGCGAAAGGGAGTTGGACATGCCGTGGTACCTGTGCGGGATAGAGAGGCACCGGCCTGCCGGGCCGGTGCGGAGATGGATCAGAACGAGACGAACGCGGCTTCTTCCAGGCGTGCGGCCTGCGCCGTGGCGGCAGGCCCGCCGAAGCTGCGCGCGCGTGGCCCGCGTTGCATCGGCGTCGGCAGCCGCCGCGGCTGCGGGGCCGGTGCCGGGGTGGGTGTGGCGCCGGTGGTGAAGAAGCTCATGAGCGTTTGCAACTGTTCGGCCTGGCTGCTTACTTCTTCGGCCGTGGCGGCCAATTCTTCAGCGTTGGCAGCGGATTGCTGTGTTGTCTGGCTGAGCTGCACCACGGCGGTGTTGATCTGGCCGACGCCGGAGCTCTGCTCTTCGGAGGCGGCGGTGATCTCCTGCACCAGGTCGGAGGTGCGGCGGATCGACGGTTCCATCTCGCCGAGCAGGCGCCCGGCGGTCTCGGCCAGGTTCACGCTGGTGCTGGCGACGTCGCCGATCTCGTGCGCGGCGACCTGGCTGCGCTCGGCCAGCTTGCGTACCTCGGCGGCGACCACCGCGAAGCCCTTGCCGTGCTCGCCGGCGCGCGCGGCCTCGATCGCCGCGTTCAGCGCCAACAGGTTGGTCTGGTAGGCGATGTCGTCGATGATGCCGATCTTGCGTGCGATCTCCTTCATCGCCGAGACGGTGGCGCGGACCGCCTCGCCGCTTTCGGCGGCCTCGCGCGAGGCCTTGGCGGCCATGCCGTCGGTGATCTTGGCGTTCTCCGCGTTCTGCGCGATGGAGCCGGTCATCTGCTCCAGCGAGGCGCTGGTCTCCTCCACGCCGGCGGCCTGCTCGCTGGCCGCCTGGCTCAGCGACTGCGCGGTGGAGGACAGTTCCTCGGCGGCGCTGGCCAGGGTCACGGCGTTGCCGTTGACCTCGTTGACGATGCTGGTGAGCTTGTCGATGGTGGCGTTGACGTAGCGCTGCATGTCGGCGAAGGCGCCTTCGTAGTGACCCTGCACCTGGCGGCTGAGGTCGCCCTCGGCCATCGCGCCCATCACCTTGATCACGTCGCCGACACTGCGCAGATTGCCGCGGGTCTGTTCGATGATCTCGTTGATGAAGGCCTTCTTGCCCGGCAGCTGCGGCATCGGCGCGTCGAAGTTGCCGCGGCCGAACTCGGCGACCACGCCCAGCGCCTGCTTCTTGACCGCGATATGCGCCGCGACCATGCGGTTGATGGCCTTGCCGATCGCGCAGAATTCCCCGTCCAGATGGGTGCAGTCGATCTGCACGTCGATGTCGCCCTTGTCGTGCTCGTCGGACATGCGCGCGATCTCGCCGATCAGGCGCTTGAAGTTGCCGCGCACCTGCTCGATGGTGTCGTTGATGAAGGCCTTCTTGCCGGGTAGCTGCGGCATGCCCGCGTCGAAGTTGCCGCGGCCGAACTCGGCGACCACGCCCATCGCCTGCTTCTTGACCGCGATGTGGCTGCCGACCATGCGGTTGATGCCGTCGGCCATGCTGCGGAAGTCGCCCTGGAAGTGCGCGCTGTCGATGCTGGCGTCGATCTCGCCGGCCTCGTGCTGCTCGGAGACGCGGCGCATTTCGGCGATCAGGCCGAGCATGTTGCGCCGCACCTGCTCGATGGTGTCGTTGATGTAGGCCTTCTTGTCCGGGAACGCGGCCAGCGGCGCGGTGAAGTTGCCGCGGCCGAACTCGCCCACGCAATCGATCGCCTGCTTGCAGACGCCGATGTGGGCGCCGACCAGTTGGTTGATGTCGCCGGCCACGGCCCGATAGGCGCCGCTGGACTGCGCGGCATCCAGCATCACGTCGCAGTCGCCGGCGGCGTGCGCGCGGGTCATGTGCGCGACGTCGGCCTGCAACTGCCGCAGCGGTCGCTGCGCGGCGAGCAGGGCCTGGCCGATCTCGCTGCCGCCGGCGGTCGCGTCCACGCGGTCCAGTTCGCCCTGCGCCAGCGCCTGCAGACCGGTGCGGGCCAGATCCAGTTCGCGCTGCGCGGCAGCGGACGTTTGCTGCGCCGCGCGCACGCTGCCGCCCAGCACCAGGCCAGCGACCAGCGTGGCCACGGCGACCGCAGCCCAGGCGAGGCCGCCGGCCAGCGGCAGCGCCAGCGCCGCGACGGCCGCGGCGGCGGGCAGGGCGACGGCGACGACCGCGGCCGTCGGCAGGGTGGTAAGGGGCGTCCGGTTCTGGGACATGACGGCGATTCCTGGTTGATGGCGTGACGTAGGAATGACGGCAGGCGATGCGACGGTTCAGGCCGCCAGCGATTCGGTGCCGGGTTGCAACTGGCCGATGAGCGACGGCACGTCCAGGATCAGGGCGACCCCGCCGCTGCCGAGGATGCTGGAGCCGCTGATGCCCTTGACCTGGGCGAAGACCTTGGAGAGCGGCTTGATCACGGTCTGCCACTCGCCCAGCAGGGTGTCGACCACCAGGCCGAACCGCTGCGCGCCCTGGCGGATCACCACGATGCTCTCGCGCGCCGGCGGCGCGCCGGCGATGGCGAACAGCGAGCGCAGGCGCACGTAGGGCAGCACGTTGCCGCGCAGGTCGATGTACTCGCTCTGGTAGTTCGGCGCGAACTCCACGCATTCCTCGACCACGTCCAGCGGCACCACGAACACCGACTTGCCGACCCCGACCTGGAAGCCGTTGATGATCGCCAGGGTCAGCGGCAGCCGCACCGAGATGGTGGTGCCGACGTCCTGCTGGCTGCTGATGTCGACGCTGCCGCGCAGCGCGGCGATGTTGCGCTTGACCACGTCCATGCCGACGCCGCGGCCGGACAGGTTGGTGACCTTTTCGGCGGTGGAGAAGCCCGGCTCGAAGATCAGCGCGAACACCTCGCGGTCGGAGAGCTGGCGGCCGGGTTCGATCAGGCCGCGCTCCAGCGCCTTGGCCAGGATCCGGTCGCGGTTGAGGCCGCCGCCGTCGTCGCTGATCTGGATGACGATGCTGCCGGAATCGTGGAAGGCGTTGAGGCGCACCGTGCCGCGCACCGGCTTGCCGCGCGCCTGGCGCACCTCGGCCGGTTCGATGCCGTGATCCATGGCGTTGCGCACCAGGTGGGTCAGCGGATCGGCGATCTTCTCCACCACCGACTTGTCCAGCTCGGTGTCCTCGCCATTGACTACCAGCGCGATGTCCTTGCCCAGTTCGCGGGCCACGTCGTGGACCACGCGGTGGAAGCGGCTGAAGGTGCCGCCGATCTTCACCATGCGCAGTTGCAGCGCGCTTTCGCGCACCTCCTCGACCAACCCGGCGAGGATCGAGGTGGATTCCAGCAGCTGCGCATCGCCGGTGCGCTGCGCGTTGGCGCCGGTGCTGGCGACCGCGATGATCAGCTCGCCGACCAGGTCGATCATGCGGTCGAGCTTGTCGGCGTCGACGCGGATCGAGCCGCCTTCGCCGCGCGCGCCGGCGGCCTTGGCGGGGCCGGCATTGGCGGCGGGGGCCGCTGCCGCGGCCGGCGCACTCGGCACGGCCGGCGCGGCTGCAGCCGGCGCGGCCGCCGGTGCGGCGGCACTCTCGAACCCGGCGAAGTCGTCGGCGCTGGCCTGGCTGCCGGCCTCGGCCACCAGCAGCGGCAGGTCCAGGTTGGCGGCGTCGCCGTGCGGGTCCACCGCCAGCACCTGCAGGTCGCAGTCGTCGCGCACGAATTCGAAGATGTCCTCGATCGCGGCCTGCTGCGCGTCGCTGCGCAGCAGGATGTCGAAGCCCAGGTAGCAGGCCTCCGGATCCAGTTCCGGCAATGCCGGTACGCGCTCGTGACGGGTGCGCACCGCTTCCAGGCTGCCGAGGCTGCGCAGGCAGCGGATCAGGTGCAGCGGCGAGTTGCCGAAGCGCAGCGCATCGGTGAACAACTGCAGCGAGATCCGCCAGTAGCCGGTCTGCGCCGGCGCCGCGGGCGTTGCGGCGGCGCTGGCCTTCGCGGCCGGCGCGGCAGCAGGGTGCAGGTAGGTCTGCAGGCGTTCCAGCAGCGGCGCACCGTCGGTGGCCAGCGTGGCTTCGTCCGCCTCGGCGCCGGCGGCCGCTTCCACCAGGGTGCGGATATGGTCGCAGCAGGCCAGCATCAGTTGGATCAGCTCCGAATCCAGCGCGACGGCCTGCTCGCGCACCAGGTCCAGCACGCTCTCCACCACATGGGTGAAGCCGACCAGTTGCGCCAGATCGAACAGGCCGCCGGAGCCCTTGATGGTATGGGCGGCGCGGAAGATCGCGTTGACCGCGTCGGGACCGGCTTCGCCGCGCTCGGCTTCCAGCAGGTTGCGTTCCATGTCCTCGAGCAGGTCGCGGCTCTCGGCGATGAAGGTCTGCAGCAATTGATCCATGTTCATGTCGTGCTGCCGATTAGTGAAGAGTGTCGTCGCCGACGCGCTCGAACGCGTCGCCCAGGCCGAGCAGGTCCAGCGCGTCGCCGACCGCCTTGGTGCAGCCCTCGAGCTGGAATGGCCGTCCCAGCGCGCGCAGCGCGGCCTGGGTGGCCAGCAGCAGTTGCACGCCGGTGGCGTCGATGTCGTTCACCGCCTGCACCTGCAGGCGCAGGCCGCCGGGATGCTCCAGCGCGGGCAGCAGCAGCGGCTTCAATTCGGCCGCATGGCGGATGGTCATGTCGCCGTCCACGATCAACTGCAGCGGCGGATCCTGTTCGTCGGGGGGCGTCGAGCGCATGGCGGGTCTCCGGCAGTGGCGAGTGGAAAGCCGGCGCCACGCCGTGAAGGGCGTGTGCAGGCCTGGGTACCAGCGATATCGGCGCGGACGGGAAATATTTAGAAATATTTAGCCTGCGTGAAGCATTTGTCTCGCAGGCCGCACGCGAGCCTGAGTGGTTCAGGCCGGTGCCAGGACGCGGATCCCATAACCGCGCCGATGCGGTCGGTCCCTACGTCTCTGCACGCGCCGTGCCAGTCGCGGCAACGGGAAGGCGTCAAAAAGCCGCGCCATACGTGCGACGTGGCGGCGGTCTTCACGTGAAGACCGCTGCAGGCCAGGGAACACAGCGGTGCGAGCGCCCATACGCCACCGAACGTTGTGGCGGTCCGGGGCGGGGGCGGGGCAGAGGGTGCGGGGTCGCGACAGCCGGCCGCGTGCGGGAGCCGGCGCGGGCGGACGCGCCCGCGTCGCTCAGCGTGGCGACAGCGCGGTCAGCAGGCCGCGCGCGGCATTGAAGCGGTCGGCCGCTTCCGGCAGCGGCAGCTTGAGCTTCAGCTTGTCCGGGCCATCCATCGCATACAGCTTGGGCTGCTTCTGGATCATCTGGATGATGGTCATCGGATCCACGTTGGGCTTGGCCTCGAACACCAGGCGCCCGCCGTGTTCGCCCAGTTCCAGCTTGCGGATGCCCAGCGCATTGGCCTGCAGCTTCAGTTCGGCGATCGCGAACAGGTGCTTCACCGGATCCGGCAGCAGGCCGAAGCGGTCGATCATCTCCACCTGCAGTTCGCGCAGGCCGTCGCTGTCGCGGGCGCTGGAAATGCGCTTGTACAACGTCAGACGGGTATGCACGTCGGGCAGGTAGTCGTCGGGGATCAGCGCGGGCACATGCAGTTCCACCTCGGCGCCGCGCGCTTCCTCGCCGGCATCCAGGTCCGGCAGCTTGCCCTGGCGGATGCTGCGCACCGCGCGTTCCAGCAGTTCGGTGTACAGGCTGAAGCCGACCTCGGCCATCTGCCCGCTCTGGTCCTCGCCCAGCAGTTCGCCGGCGCCGCGGATCTCCAGATCGTGGGTGGCCAGGGTGAAGCCGGCGCCCAGCTCGTCCATCGAGGCGATCGCGTCCAGCCGCTTCTGCGCATCGGGGGTGATGCTGCGCCGGTCCGGTACCAGCAGGTAGGCGTAGGCGCGATGGTGCGAACGGCCGACGCGGCCGCGCAACTGGTGCAACTGCGCCAGGCCGAAGCGGTCGGCGCGGTTGATGACGATGGTGTTGGCGTTGGGGATGTCGATGCCCGATTCGATGATCGTGGTCGACAGCAGCACGTTGAAGCGCTGCTTCTGGAAATCCAGCATCACCTTTTCCAGCTCGCGCTCGGGCATCTGCCCGTGGGCGATGCCGATGCGCGCCTCCGGCACCAGTTCGCTCAGCTCGCGCTGCATGCGGCCGATGCTCTCCACGTCGTTGTGCAGGAAGTACAGCTGGCCGCCGCGCGCCAGTTCGCGCTGGAAGGCTTCGCGCAACAGCGCGTTGTCCCACTGGGTGACGAAGGTCTGCACCGCCAGCCGGTTCGGCGGCGGCGTGGCGATGATCGACAGGTCGCGCAGGCCGGCCATGGCCATGTTCAAGGTACGCGGGATCGGCGTGGCGGTCAGGGTCAGCAGGTGCACGTTGGCGCGCAGCGCCTTCAGCGCTTCCTTCTGGCGCACGCCGAAGCGTTGCTCCTCGTCGACGATGACCATGCCCAGGTCCTTGAACTTCACGTCCGGCTGCAGCAGGCGATGGGTGCCGACGATCACGTCGATGCTGCCGGCGGCGACCTTCTCCAGCTCGGCCTTGATCTCCTTGCTGCTCTTGAAGCGCGACAGCACCTCGACCTTGAGCGGGTAGTCGGCGAAGCGGTCGCGGAAGTTGCGGTAGTGCTGTTCGGCCAGCAGCGTGGTCGGCACCAGCACCGCCACCTGCTTGCCGGCGCTGGCCGCGGCGAAGGCCGCGCGCACCGCGACCTCGGTCTTGCCGAAGCCGACGTCGCCGCAGACCACGCGGTCCATCGGCTGGCTGCTGGCCAGGTCGCGCAAGGTGGCGTCGATCGCGGCCAACTGGTCGGGGGTTTCCTCGAACGGGAAGCCGGCGGCGAACGGCTCGTACATCGCCCGGTCCACCTGCAGCGCCAGCCCGGCGCGGGCCTGCCGGCGCGCCTGGATCTCCAGCAGCTCCGCGGCCACGTCGCGCACCTTCTCGGCGGCCTTGCGCTTGGCCTTGGTCCATTGTTCGCCGCCCAGCGAATGCAGCGGCGCGGTCTCGGCCGAGGCGCCGGAGTAGCGGCTGATCAGGTGCAACTGCGCGACCGGCACGTATAGCCGGTCGCCCTTGGCGTATTCGATTTCCAGAAACTCGCCGGGCATGCCGCCGGCATCGAGCACGATCAGCCCGCGGTAGCGGCCGACGCCGTGGTCCTCGTGCACGATCGGCGCGCCCTCGGAGAGCTCGCCCAGGTCGCGGATGATCGCTTCCGGCTCGCGCCCCACACGTCGGCTGCGCCGCGGCTGGCTGGCACGCTCGGGGAACAACTGGCGCTCGGTCAGCACCGCGATCCGCGGCTCCTCCAGCGCGAAGCCGTCGTCGAGCGGCGCAACCGCGATAGCGAAACGTGCAGCAGAAAGCCCCTCTCCCTCCGGGAGAGGGG
The DNA here is from genome assembly GCF_034105325.1 of Xanthomonas sp. LF02-5. Lineage (NCBI taxonomy): Bacteria > Pseudomonadati > Pseudomonadota > Gammaproteobacteria > Lysobacterales > Lysobacteraceae > Xanthomonas > Xanthomonas sp. LF02-5. The sequence continues at coordinate 1,269,973 of NZ_JAXGGF010000001.1, forward strand.
TTGGGGTGAGGGTCAGACCGCTAGTGGAGTTCGTCTGCGCAACCGTGGAACTTGCCGAAGCACCCGCCTTCTTGGTTCCCGGCCGCGCAGACGCCGCACCCTCATCCGGCGCTTCGCGCCACCTTCTCCCGGTGGGAGAAGAAACAAACGCCGCAAAGTTCGGCAGCACCTCCGGCTTCAACTCCGCGGCCGCCAACACTTCCAGCAGCGCCTCGCGGCGGCCGGGCGAATCGGCCGCGATCAGCACCCGGCCCGGGTAGTGATCGAGGAAGCTCTTCAGCGCCGCGCCCGGCGCGGCGTCCTTGGCCGCCACCGGCAGCGGCGGCAGCGGCTGGTCGCCCAGCGCCTGTGCCTCGTCGATGCGCGGGTGGTCGGCGGCCCACACGTCGATGCGCGGCAGCCCGTTGAGGCGCTCGCGCAGCGCGTCCGGCGCCTGGTACAGCTCCTCCGGCGCCAGCAGCGGGCGCTCCACGTCGTGGCGGCGCTGCTCGTAGCGGGCCTGGGTCTGCGCCCAGAACGCATCGGCCGCGGCGCCCACGCCCGGGGCGATCAGCGGCAGCACGTGCTCGCCCAGATAATCGAACAGAGTGGCGGTGGCCTCGCGTGCGCCGCTGCTGCGGGTGTCCTGGAAGAACAGCGGCAGGTAGTACTCGATGCCCGACGGCGCCAGCCCGGCCTTCAGGTCCTGGTACAGCGCACTGCGCCGGGTGTCCACGTCGAAGCGTTCGCGCAGCGCGGTCAATACCCGCTCCACGCTGACGTCGTCCATCGGCACTTCGCGACCGGGCAGCATGCGCACCGCCTGCACATGGTCCAGCGAGCGCTGCGATTCCGGGTCGAAGGCGCGGATCGAATCGATGTCCTCGTCCAGCAGTTCGATCCGCAGCGGCGCGTCGGTGCCCATCGGATACACGTCGAGCAGGCCGCCGCGCACGGCGAAATCGCCCGGGTCCATCACCTGCGGCACGTTGCGGTAGCCGGCGCTTTCCAGCCGCCGCTTCTCCGCGTCCAGGTCCAGGCGCTGGCCCACGCGCAGGTCGAAACTGCCGCCGACGATGTAGCGCAGCGGCGCCACCCGCTGCATCAGCGTCTGCACCGGCACCACCACGATGCCCTGGGTCAGCGTCGGCAGCCGGTGCAGCGCGGCCAGGCGCTGGCTGACGATGTCCGGGTGCGGACTGAACTGGTCGTAGGGCAGGGTTTCCCAATCCGGGAACGGCACCACCGGCAGGCTCGGATCCTCCCCGAGCAGGCTATGCAGGTCGGCTTCGAGCTGATGCGCGCTCTGGTTGTCGCGTGCGACCACCAGCAACGGCCCGCGGTGCGCGGACGCGGCGCAGGCGATGTGCCAGGCCAGAGCGGTGGAGGACGCGGGGGCGCGCCAGTGCGCGCGGAACTGGCCGGACTTGGGCAGCGGCGGAACGGGGAAGGGAAGGGGCGGCATGGACCAACTAGTTTAGCAAGGTCGGGACCCGGGGCCCGGGACCGGGGACACGTAAGAGCAGGAGCTGAAGCTGCCTGCGGAGCTCTGGCTTTTCCGGGTCCCGGGTCCCGGGTCCCGAGTTTTCAGCTGCCCAGTTCCAGCACCACCCGCACCAGGTCCGGATTGTCCGGATGCGGCATGCGCTGGAAGCCCAGCGACTCGGCCAACTGCAGCATCGGCACGTTGCGTTCGAGCACATCGCCGTAGAGTCGGTCCAGATACTTGCGGCGTGCCCACTTGACCAGCTTGCGCATCAATTGCCGGCCCAGGCCCTGGCCGGAAACGAAACTGCTGACCAGGATCGCGTACTGCGCCTCGCGGGTGCCCGGGTTGATCGCGGCGCGCGCCACCGCACCGACCACGGCTTCGCCAGGCGGCAGCGGCTCGGCGGCGACCAGGATCAGTTCCGACTTCGGATTGGGATGGGTGAGGCGTTGCGCCATGTCCTCGGTCAGTTCCTGCGTCGAATGCAGGAAGCGCTCGCGGATCTCGGTCGGCCCGAGCAGGCCGAAGGCACCTTGCAGCGGCGCGCTGTCCTCCGGCCGGATCGGACGGATCAGCAGTTCGCGCCCGCTGGGCAGGGTGAAGGTTTCATGCCACGGAGGCATGCGGTTGCGGGTAGCCATGGCCGTATGATCCTCGACGAAGCCTGGATTCTCGCATTGCCAAAACCTTACGCCCGTGAACGCAGCGTCCTGCCGATGTGCCGATCGGGTGGTCTTGCTAGAGTGGCGCTTCGTTCAAGGGAATGCGCGACGATGAAGACATCGCATGCCGTGGCCGTCTCCGCGGCGATCGGGCTGGGCCTGGCCACGCTGCTGGTGGGGCTGCTGGTGGGCGGTGGCAGGTGGCTGCTGCGCGCGCAGCACCACGACACGCCGACCGCCACCACCGCCGCTCCAGTCGCCGATGCGGAGCAGCTGGCGACGCAGGCATTGGCCCCGTACCAGGCGCGCCTGCAGGCCACGCGCCGGCCGGTGCTGCAGGTGCAACTGCAGCCGATGACGCAGGACGATCGCCTGGCCAGCAAGGTCGGCGGGCGCCCCTACTGGACCGGTGATAAGCCGTATCCGCACGCGGCCGACGGCCAGCCGCTGGCGCTGCTGGCGCAGATCGATCTGGCGCGGATGCCGCCGCTGCCCGGCTACCCGCGCCAGGGCATGCTGCAGTTCTTCATCGGCGGCGACGATTTCTATGGCGCCAACTTCGGTGGCGCGCGCAGCGACCTGGCCGCGCTGAGCGAACAACGCAATTTCCGCGTGGTGTACTGGCCGCAGCCGAAGGCGTCGGCGCGGCAGGCCGAGGTGCCGTTGCCGGCGGCCGACACGTTGCCGTTCGATCCGGCGCGGCCGCGGGCGATGCGGTTCGACGCCGGCGAGGAAACCATCGGCAGCAGCGATGTGCGCTTCGAGCAGGTGCTGGGCAAACCACTGGAGGAGGTGGCCGCCGCCTACGCCAAGCGCCACGCGGTGTCGCAGGATGCGGTGGACGACGCGCTGTTCGATGCCCTGAGCCGTGGCGGCAACAAGCTCGGCGGCTACCCGGAGTTCACCCAGCAAGACCCGCGAACCCTGCAGGACAAGCAGGTCCTGCTGCTGCAGTTGGACAGCGACGAGGAGATGATGTGGGGCGACAGCGGCGTCGCCAATTTCTTCATCGATCCGGACGACCTGCGGCGCGGCGATTTCAGCCGCATCGCCTACAACTGGGATTGCTTCTGAGCGCGCGCGTGCGCCGCCCCGCGTACCTTACGCTTCGCGCTTGAGCCATTCCAGGCGCGTGCTGGCACCGGCTTCGCCCAGGTGCGCCTTCAGCGGCGGCAGCGCCTGCGCCAGCGTCTGCTCGAACTGCCAGGGCGGATTGAGCAGCAGCATGCCGCTGCCGTTGAGCCGTAGCGGCGAATCGTCCGGGCGCACCTGCAGTTCGGCGACCAGCGCCGAGGCCACCGGCAACGCCGCGGCCTTGCGGAAGAACGGCTGCAGGCTACGCCGCTGCTTGATCGGATACCACACCGCGCACACCGCCTGTGGCCAGCGGCTCAGCGTTTCGCGCAGCGCGGCCACGATCAGCCGGTACTCGGCGTCCTGCGCTTCGTAGGGCGGATCGATCAGCACCAGCCCGCGGCCGATCCGGTTGGCCCCGGACTTCGGCGGCAGGAACGCCTTGATCGCCGCATAGCCATCGCCGGCATGCACCTGCACGCGGCGGTCGTGGGCGAACAACGCCTTGAGTTCGGCGGCTTCCTCGGTCTGCAGCTCGCAGGCGGCCAGCCGGTCCTGCGCGCGCAGCGCCTGCGCCACCAGCAGCGGCGAGCCAGGGTAGGCGACCAGGGCACCGACCGGATTGTCGGCCTGCACCGCGCGCAGGTAGCGCTCCACCACGTCGGGCAGGGTCGGCTGGCCCATCAACCGCAGCACGCCGGCGGCGGCCTCGCCGGTCTTGCGCGCCTCGTTGGCCGCGAACAGATAGCGGCCGCGCCCGGCGTGGGTATCGAGCACAAAGAACGGGCTGTCCTTGCGCTTGAACGCATCGAGCAGCGCCAGCAGCACGATGTGCTTGAGGACATCGGCATGGTTGCCGGCGTGGAAGGCGTGGCGGTAATTCATCCGCGCAGTGTACGGGGCGCCACGCCGGCCGGCCACGCCTGCCGAGGTGCCGGGCGGGGCGGGTCCGCGGCCGCGGTACACTAGCCGGGCGACCGCTGGCGGCCGCACGGCGCCTGCCGGGCATGAGGCCGGAAGGTGTGGACGATGGGCCTGTGCATCCGGGCGCAGGCGTCGTCGGAGCGTTCGGGTGCGCAGTGCCGATACCGCGTGGGCGGCCGGCGGGTCCACGGTTCGCATGCTCATGTCTTCTCCCCTGTTGCTCGGTGTCCTGGCGTTGGCGCTGCCGTTCGCCGCCTGCGGTGCCTCCCGTGCCGAAGCCGCGCCCTCGGGCGCAGCGCAAGCTGCGGCGTTCGATGCGCTGATCGAGGATGTCGGTGCGCACGGCAAGGACATGGCCGCCGACGAGCAGGCCTACCGCGTCGCGCATGCGCGCCTGCAGGCGCTGCTGCCCGCCGGCGACCCGGTGCGGCGGGCGCGCCTGGACGCCTTCGACTGCCAGCATTTTCCGCAGGGCCCGGCCGCGGCGGTGGAGCAGGCGCGGCGCGGCGAGCGCGGCGCGATCGCGCGCGCCCATGTGCAGGTCCGCCTGGAGTACCTGCTGTGCGAGACCTATGCGCTCTACAACGACGGCCAGCGCCCGGCCTATCTGCGGCCCGCCACCACGATCCTGGCGCTGACCGGTGCGCAGCGGTTCCCGCGCCTGCGCGCGGCGGCCCTGCGCATGCGCGCCTTCGCCGAGCGCGACGCCGGCCACTACGCGCAGTCGCTGCGTACCTTGCAGGAACTCCGCCGGCTCGACGAACAGCGCGATGGCGGCTGGGTCGCACTGCTGACCCTGATCGGCATCGCCGACGCCTACCTGGACATGGGCCTGCCGGACCTGTCACACCAGGTCGTCGCCGAGGTCCTGCAGCGGGCCAGGCAGGGCGATGGCGGCTACATGCAGGCGCTGGCGGTGGAGCGCGAAGGCGCCATCGCCGAGCAACGCGGCGATCTGCCGGCGGCGCTGGCCGCCTACCTGCGCGCGGCCGAGCTGCATGGCCGGCATCCGCTGGAGGGGTCGCAGGCGTCGCTGTTGCTGCGCGCGGCCCGGGTCAACGCGTTGCTGGGCAACCTGCCGCAGGCGCGGGCACAGCGGCAGCAGGCCGAAGCGCAACTGGTCGCGATGGGCGCCACGCGGCTGATGCGCGCGCGCCGCGATTACGTCGATGCGCTGATCGCCGAGCGCAGCGGCGATGCGCGGGCCGCGCTGGCGCTGGCCGAACAAGCCGAGCAGGGCTATCGCGCCAACGGCGACCTGCGCAGCCTCAGCGACGTGCTGGACCTCAAGGCCACCGCCTTGCGCGCGCTGGCCGCCTGGCGCCAGGCACTGGATGCGCGCGAGGCGCAGATGCGCGTGCAGCAGGAACTGGATACGCGCATGCAGCGCGAGCAATCGCAGTTCCTCATCGCCGAATCGGAAAGCCGCGAGCGCGATCTGGCGGCGCTGCAACTGGCGCAGAAGGCGGAAACCCAGCGTAACCGGCTGCAGGCGATGGAGCGCGAGGCGACCCTGCGACGCGCGTTGCTGGGCGCGGCGCTGCTGTTGCTGGCGGTGCTCGTCGGGGTGTTGTTCCTGACCCTAGGGCGCCTGCGCGGCGCCCGCCGCGAAGTGCGGATCGACAGCCTTACCGGCGTCGCCTCGCGGCGCCAGGTCCTGGGCGAACTGGACACCGCGCTGGCGGCGTTGCCGCGCGGCGGACGCATGCCGCTGTCGGTGCTGGCGCTGGACGTGGACCACTTCAAGCGGATCAACGACGAGCACGGCCACGCCGCGGGCGACCAGGTGCTGCGGCTGGTCGCCACGACCCTGCGGCAGAGCCTGCGCAGGAACGACAGCTTCGGCCGGACCGGCGGCGAGGAGTTCCTGGCGTTGCTGCCCGGTGCCACCTGCGCCGAGGCACGGGAGCTGGCCGGGCTGCTGCGCGAGGTGCTGGAGCGGCAGTCGTTCGACGCGGTCGTGCCGGGCCTGCGCCTGACCGTCAGCATCGGCGTCGCCGAGGCCGGCGCCGGCGAGAGCAGCCAGGCGCTGCTGGCGCGCGCCGATGCCGCGCTGTACCGGGCCAAGCACGGCGGCCGCAACCGGGTGGAACTGGCGTCGGCGCCGGGCGCGGCCAACGCGCGCGGCGGCAGCGACAGCTGACGCGCCGCAGGTGCGCGTCGGGTTCCGTGCCGATCCACGAGCGGTGCCGCGGAATGGCCGGACGGACTGCCGCGGCGCCCGCGCGACGGCTATGCTGCGCGCCATGTCCACGCCTGCCGCCGCCAGTGTCCTCGTGGTCGAGGACGAATCCGCCATCGCCGACACCGTACTGTACGCGCTGCGCAGCGAGGGCTACGCGGTGCGGCATTGCCAGCTCGGGCGCGAGGCCCTGGCGCAGCTGCGCGAGGGCGGCATCGACGTGGTGGTGCTGGACGTCGGCCTGCCGGACCTGAGCGGGTTCGAGGTGTGCCGCACGCTGCGCGGTTTCAGCCAGGTGCCGGTGCTGTTCCTGACCGCGCGCAACGAGGAGATCGATCGCGTGCTCGGCCTGGAACTGGGCGCCGACGACTACATGGCCAAGCCGTTCTCGCCGCGCGAGCTGGTGGCGCGGGTGCGGGCGCGGCTGCGGCGCCCCGCGGCGGTCGTCGGCGATGCCGAGGCTGGCTGGCAGCAGCACGGCGATTTCGCCATCGACCGCGACGGCCGCCGCATCCGCTGGCGCGCTGCGGTGCTGGACCTGACCCGCTACGAGTACGCGTTGCTGGCAGCGCTGCTGCAGCGGCCCGGCGCCATCCTCAGTCGCGCGCAACTGATGGACCGCGGCTGGGACAGCAGCGCCGACAGCGCCGACCGCACCGTCGACACCCATATCAAGACCCTGCGCGCCAAGCTGCGCGCGGCCGGCGCCACCGACGATCCGATCCGCACCCACCGCGGCCTCGGCTACGCGCTGGAGGCCTGAGGTGCGGCTGGGGCTGAAGCTGTTCCTGGGCTTCTTCCTGATCGTCGGCGTGGCCGCCTTCTTCGTGATGCGGGTGTTCGTCAACGAGGTCAAGCCGGGCGTGCGCCAGGCGATGGAATCGACCCTGGTGGACGCGGCCAACGTGCTGGCGCAGATGGCCGCGCAGGATCTCAAGGACGGGCGCATCGCCAGCGGCCGTTTCGCCCGCGACCTGGCCGCGGCGCAGCGGCGCGATCCGCGTGCGATGGTCTGGCGTTTCCCCAAGCACAGCGTCGACTACCGCGTCACCCTCACCGATGCGGCGGGCATCGTGGTGTTCGATTCGCGCGGGCAGGACATCGGCCGCGACAATTCGCGCTGGAACGACGTGTACCGTACCCTGCGCGGCGAGTACGGCGCCCGCTCCAGTCCCGAGGCCGACGGCGACCCCAATCACACGGTGATGCACGTGGCCGCGCCGGTCTACGATCCGGCCGAGCCGCAGCGGCTGATCGGCGTGCTGACCCTGTCCCAGCCCAACCGCAGCATCGAGCCGTTCATCGTCGCCAGCCAGCGCAGCATCCTGCTGCGCGGCGCCTGGCTGATCGGCATCTCGGCGCTGATCGGGATCCTGATGACCTGGGGCCTGCTGCGCGGCATCGGCCGGCTCAACCGCTATGCGCAGGCGGTCAGTGCCGGTGCGCCGGTGCCGCCGCCGCCGCCGCGCCGCGACGAGATCGGCGATCTCGGCCGTGCGCTGGAGACCATGCGCCGCAAGCTGGAGGGCAAGCAGTACGTCGAGCAGTACGTGCAGTCGCTGACCCACGAGATGAAGAGCCCGCTGGCCGCGATCCGGGGCGCGGCGGAACTGCTGCAGGAGCCGCTGCCGGAACCGGAGCGGCAGCGCTTCGTGCGCAACATCGCCGAGCAGCAGCAGCGCCTCACCGAGACCATCGACAAGCTGCTGGCGCTGGCCGAGGTGGAACAGCACGGCTGGTTGCAGCGGCGCGAACCGGTGGCGCTGGCGCCGCTGTGCGCGGACCTGGCCGAAGCGCTGGCGCCGCAACTGCAGGCGCGCGGTCTGCAACTGCAGGTCCAGGTGCTGGACCCGGCCCTGGTTGTGTCGGGCGATCCCTACCTGCTGCGGCAGGCGCTGCACAACCTGCTCGACAACGCCATCGCCTTTTCGCCGGAGGGCGCGAGCATCGTGCTGCGCGCCGAACGCGGCGCCGATGCGCGCGTGCTGCTGACGGTGGAGGACGCCGGCCCGGGCGTTCCCGACTACGCGCTGGAGCGGGTGTTCGAGCGCTTCTACTCGCTGGCGCGCCCGGCCACCGGCCAGCGCAGCTCCGGCCTTGGTCTGCCGTTCGTGCGCGAGGTGGCGCGCCTGCACGGCGGCGACGCCAGCCTGCGCAACCGCGACGGCGGCGGCGCGGTGGCCTGCCTGGCGTTGCCGCTGGCCTGAGCCGGATCGATTCGTGCGCGGGCGCGCCGAGGCGGCCTGCCGGCGTTCCCTCGTCGGGACTGAAGTCCCTTCCACAGTGGGGGCGCACACCGCGTCGCAAGTACGCCGGCTTTCCAATCCCCATTCCCCATTCCCCATTCCCCGCACTTCACACCCACTTCAAATTCGCCTCAAACCCCACCCACGCAGCGGCCGCATGCTGGCCCCTCCCAACCGAGAGGTCGCCATGAAATCCCTGAAGCTGCTGTTGCGATTCGCCACCATCGGCGGATTGATCCTGTTGTTGCTGATCCCGCTGCTGATGATTCGCGGCACCGTGCAGGACCGCCAGCATTACCGCGACGAGGCGGTGGAACGGGTGTCGCAGAGCAAGGCCGGCGAACAGCGCCTGCTCGGCCCGTTGCGGGTGATCCCGTGGACCCAGGAACGCGACGTCGCGGTCCTCGACGCCGACGGCAAGCGGGTGACCAAACGCGAGACCGAGACCGGCTACGTGCTGCAGGCGCCGCGGCGGCTGCAGGTCGAAGGCGAACTGAAGCCCGCGCAGCGCCACATCGGCCTGTTCAAGGTGCAGGTGTACAGCTGGCATGCGCGGCTCAAGGCCGAGTTCGATGATCTCGACTATGCCGCTGTCGATCGCCGCCAGTACGGCACGCCGTATCTGGCGATCGGCCTGCAGGACGTGCGCGGCCTGGTCGGCACGCCGAATCTGCGCGCCGACGGCCGCGCGCTGCCGCTGCAGCCGGGCTCGGAAGGGCTGTCCAACATCTCCAAGGGCGTGCACGCGGTGTTGCCGGCATTGCGCGATACGCAGCAGGGCCGGCTGACCGACCTGCACGACGTGCAGATGGAATTCGTGCTCGACGGCACCCAGGCGCTGTCGATCGTGCCGGTCGGCGACGACAACCAGATCGCGCTGAACTCGCCGTGGCCGCATCCGCTGTTCGGCGGCCGCTTCCTGCCCAACGAGCGCCGCATCACCGCGCAGGGGTTCCAGGCGAGCTGGGCGCTGTCGTCGCTGGCGACCGGCGCGCAGGCGCAGCTGGCCTCCGGCGGACAGGATCTCGACGCCTTGCGCGTGGACCTGGTCGACCCGGTGGACGTGTATACCCAGGCCGAGCGTGCCAGCAAGTACGGCCTGCTGTTCGTGGTGCTGACCTTCGTCGCCTTCGGCCTGTTCGAGCTGATCAAGCGCCTGCCGATCCATCCGCTGCAGTACCTGCTGGTGGGCCTGGCGCTGGCGATCTTCTTCCTGCTGCTGCTCAGCCTGTCCGAGCACATCCCGTTCTGGCAGGCGTATCTGGTCTCGGCGGTGGCCTGCATCGGGCTGCAGTTCTTCTACCTGTCCGGGGTCTTGCGCAGCCGCCTGCGCGCGGCCGGCTTCGCCAGCATGCTCACCGTGCTGTACGGCGCGCTGTACGGCCTGCTGGCCTCGGAAGACAACGCCTTGCTGATGGGCTCGCTGCTGCTGTTCGGCATCCTCGGCGCGATCATGTGGATCACCCGCCGGATCGACTGGTACGAACTCGGCGCGTCGCTGCGCTGAGCCGTCGGGGGAGAACCGGACATGGTCGCGCATCGTCATCGTCATCTGCATCGGCGTCTGCAGGCGCTGCTGCCGCCCGCCCTGGAGACCCATGGCCTGCATCCCGGCAACCTGCCGGGGGCGCTCGCGCGCAGCGCGCAGGCCGCGCTGGTCACCGCCGCCGACCGCGGCGGGGCCCTGTGGCTGCGCCTGAGCGAACGCAGCCGCGCCGCCCTGGCCGGCGACGCGGTGGCGTTCCTGGCCGGCGCGCTGCAGGCGCGTGCGGCCTTGCCGGGCGATGCCGCGCCGTGGCGCTACTGCCCCTGGCGCGCGGTGCGCCGGGATCCTGCCTGGGCGATGGACGTGGAGCGGCGCGGGGACACGCCTGCGCCGGGGTTCGTGACCTGGGAAGCGGAAGGCCGCGCGCGCTTGCTGGTGCTGCCGGCACAGGCCGCGCTGCTGTGCCGCTGGTGGCGCTGAGGCAGGGCACCCGCATCGATCGCTGCCACGGCGGGCGGATCGGTCGGATGGTCATCGGCCATTGACGGCAGAAACACCGACGGTGGCGGGACGGATGCCGCCACGGGTCACAGGACGGGCAGGGACGCCCACGCAGGGACGCTGCAAGGGCGCACGCAAGCGCATCGCCCAGGCAGCTAGCGCAAGGAGGCGCTTGCGTCACAGGACGGGCAGGGCGCCCACGCAGGGAGGCGGCAAGGGCGCACACGCCAAGGCGCCGCGAGCAGGGCAAGGAAGCGCGTGCGCCACAGGACGGGCAGGACGCCCGCGCAAGGACGCGGCAAGGAGGCACATGCAAGGGCATCGCCAGGCAGGCAGCGCCAGGGAAACGCTTGCGGTAGAGTGCACGGATGCACTCTCCGCTCTCCATTCAGCGCCTGCGCGGCGCCGGGATCGTGCCGTTCCTGGACGCGGTCGCGCAACTGCGCATCGTGGTGTTCCGCGACTGGCCCTACCTCTACGACGGCGACCTGGGCTACGAACGCGAGTACCTGGCCGCCTATTCGGCGTCGCCCGACAGCGTGTTCGTGCTGGCGCGCGACGGCGAGCAGGTGGTCGGGGCCTCCACCGGGCTGCCGCTGGTCGACGACACCGAGGCGTTCGCCGCGGCCTTCGCCGGCAGCGGCATCGACCCGGCCGAGGTGTTCTATTTCGGCGAGTCGGTGCTGTTGCCGCAGTACCGCGGGCGCGGCGCCGGCCATGCCTTCTTCGACGAGCGCGAGGCGCATGCGCGCGCGCTCGGTCGCTTCCGCCTGACCGCGTTCTGTTCGGTGGAGCGGGCGCCCGACGACCCGCGGCGGCCGCCGGAGTACCGCGGCAACGACGTGTTCTGGCGCAAGCGCGGCTATCAGCCGCAGGCTGCCTTGCGCATGCATCTGCCGTGGAACGAGGTCGACCGCGGCGAAACGCCGCATACCCTGGGTTTCTGGACCCGCGCGCTGGAGCCTGCCGCATGAAAGTCGCCGTCGCCAAGTATCCGATCGGCGCGCCCGCCGATTTCGCCGCCTTCGCCGACAAGCAGGCCGCGCTGCTGGGCGAGGCCGCGCAGGCCGGCGCGCAGCTGGCGGTGCTGCCCGAGTATCTGTCGCTGGAACTGGCCGCCACCTTCGGCGCCGAGGTGTCGGCGCGGCTGCCGGCCTCGCTGGCGGCGATCCAGGCACTGCATGCGCCTTACCTGGCCCTGTTCGCCGACCTGGCGCAGCGCCATCGCCTGCACGTGGTCGCCGGCAGCTTCCTGCTCGACATGGGCCAGGGACGCTACCGCAACCGCGCCTACTGGTTCACCCCGGACGGCGGCCACGGCTGGCAGGACAAGCTGCAACTGACCGGCTTCGAAAAAGCCACCGGCCTGATCGACGGCGGCGAGGCGCTGAAGGTGTTCGAGGCCGAGGGCGTGCGCGCCGGCGTGGCGGTCTGCTACGACAGCGAGTTCCCGCTGCCGGTGCGTGCCCAGTACGAGGCCGGCGCGCGCCTGCTGGTGGTGCCCAGTTGCACCGACACCGAGGCCGGCGCCACCCGCGTGCGCGTGGGCTGCCTGGCGCGGGCGCTGGAGAACCGCATCTTCGTCGCCCAGTCGGTGACCGCCGGCGTCGCCGAGTGGAGCCCGGCGCTGGACGTGAACACCGGCGAGGCCACGCTGTACGCGCCGATGGACGCCGGCTTCCCGGCCGACGGCATCGTTGCGCAGACCCGCGGCGAGCAGGTCTGGGCGATCGCCGAACTGGATTTCGCCGCGTTCGAGGCCAGCCGCGCCAATGCGCAAGTGGCCAACGACCGCGACTGGCGCGGGCAACTGGCGCCGGCCGTGCTGCGCGCGGAGCTGAGCCGCTTCGCATAGGAGCGTTTCCCGCAACGTGCCGCGCCTCGGCGTGCCATGCCCTGTTCCCGGGGCGAGACGCTGCTTTACCAATCCCGAATCACCAATCCCCAATCCCGCGGCGCCAGCAGGCGCCGCCCCGGCAAGGTAAAATCGCCCGATTACCGTCGTTTCGAGCGTTCCATGGCCTGCCGCACCCGTTTTGCCCCCAGTCCCACCGGTTATCTGCACATCGGCGGCGCGCGCACCGCGCTGTACTGCTGGCTGGAGGCGCGCCACCGCGGCGGCGAATTCGTGCTGCGGATCGAGGACACCGACCGCGAGCGCAGCACCCAGGCGGCGATCGACGCGATCCTGGAGGCGATGGAGTGGCTGGGCCTGGACTATGACGAAGGCCCGATCTACCAGACCCGGCGCCTGGACCGCTACCGCGAGGTCGCCGAGCAGTTGCTGGCGCAGGGCCAGGCCTACTACGCCTACGAGACCCGCGAGGAACTGGACGCCATGCGCGAAGCGGCGATGGCGCGGCAGGAAAAGCCGCGCTACAACGGCGCCGCGCGCGAGCTGAACCTGCCGCACCGCGACGATCCCAACCGGGTGATCCGCTTCAAGAACCCGACCGAGGGCGTGGTGGCGTTCGACGACCTGATCAAGGGCCGCATCGAGATCGCCAACAGCGAGCTGGACGACATGGTGATCTTCCGCCCCGACGGCTACCCCACCTACAACTTCGCGGTGGTGGTGGACGACTGGGACATGGGCATCACCGAGGTGATCCGCGGCGACGACCACATCAACAACACCCCGCGGCAGATCAACATCTACCAGGCGCTGGGCGCGCCGGTGCCGAAGTTCGCGCACATGCCGATGATCCTGGACGAGCAGGGCGCCAAGCTGTCCAAGCGCACCGGCGCGGCCGACGTGATGCAGTACAAGGACGCCGGCTACCTGCCGCACGCGCTGATCAACTACCTGGCGCGGCTGGGCTGGTCGCATGGCGACCAGGAACTGTTCGGGCGCCAGGAGCTGATCGACCTGTTCGACGTCAAGGACGTCAATTCCAAGGCCGCGCGCCTGGACATGGCCAAGCTCGGCTGGGTCAACCAGCACTACCTCAAGAGCGACGACCCGGCGACGATCGCGCCGCAGCTGGAGTTCCAGTTGCGCAAGCTCGGCATCGACCCGGCCGCCGGCCCGGCCGCGGCCGAGGTGGTGGTGGCGCTACGCGAGCGCGTGCAGACGCTGAAGGAAATGGCCGAGAAGGCCGAGGTCTGGTATCGCCCGCTGACCCGCTACGACGACGCGGCGGTGGCCAAGCACTTCAAGCCGGGCGCCGAACTGGCGCTGGGCAAGGCCCGCGAGCTGCTGGCGGCGCTGCCGCAGTGGAACCTGGACGGCGTCGCCGCCGCGCTGCACGACACCGCCGCCGCCCTGGAGATCGGCATGGGCAAGGTGGCGCAGCCGCTGCGCGTGGCCATCACCGGCACCCAGGTCAGCCCGGACATCTCGCAGACCGTGTACCTGGCCGGTCGCGAGGAGGCCTTGAAACGCATCGACGCCGCGCTCATCAAGATCCCAGCGGGAAGCTGATTCCCGGGAGACCGCCATGTCCAGCAAGAAGACCGCCTGCACCGAGCCGCACCACCACGTCCACGACGCTGCCGACTTCGTCAAGGTGGTGGAGCGGGTGAGCCGCGAGCGCGGTCTGCGCCTGACCCCGATCCGCGCCAACGTGCTGCGGCTGATCGCCGAGGCCGGGCGCCCGGTCAAGGCCTACGACCTGCTGGAATGGGTGCGCGAAGGCAAGGGCGTGGGCGCCGACGCGCCGCCCACTGTGTACCGCGCGCTGGATTTCCTGATGGCCAACGGCTTCGTGCACAAGCTCGAGTCGGTCAACGCCTTCGTCGCCTGCCACCATCCGAGCAGTGCCCAGCATTCGGTGCCGTTCCTGATCTGCGACCGCTGCCACAGCGCGGTGGAGCTGGAGGACCGCGACGTGGTCAGCCAGCTGGAGCAGCGCGCCAAGGCCCTGGGCTTCCAGCCGCAGGCACAGACCCTGGAAGTGCACGGGCTGTGCGCGAAGTGCGCGGGCTGAGCTCCGTGCCGACATTGCGATACGTTGCAGGCCTGCGGGACATGGCATCCGATTGATCTGAGCCTGGCTGAATAGCTGTCGGCAATGCCTGCTATCACCGCAACGCGGGCACGTCCTGTCCGCCGTGACGTGTGGCGGTAGCGTGCTAAACGCGTTCCGGTGCGGCGTTGCCGCGCTGGAAATCGGAGCGACGGCGAAGCGGAGCCCCACAGCGAGTGCCTGAGAACCGCGTTGCGCGTCCCGGGTTGCTATTCTGATCGGCGCTACCGCATTGCCAGGAAGGTCGTTCCGATGCGCACTCCCGTCGCTTCCGTCCCGATCGCGCCCGACCGGGCACGTGCGCTGTGGCTGCATGCGCAGCGCCTGACCACGCCGGCGCCGTTCGGCAGCGGTGCCGAAGCGGTGCGGCAGGCGACCGCGCACCTGGGCTATGTGCAGATCGACACCATCCACGTGATCGCGCGCAGCCACCACCACGTGCTGTACACGCGCATTCCCGAGTACCGCGAACGGGATCTGGAACAGGCGCAGTCGCAGGACAAGTCGCTGTTCGAGTACTGGACGCATGCGCTGGCCTACGTGCCGGTCGCCGACTACCGCATGTACGTGGCGCAGATGGCGCGCCGACGTGCACAGGCCGACGTCAGGGGCACGGTGGATGCGCAGGACTATGCGCGGCTGTTGCGCCGCATCCGGAGCGAGGGGCCGTTGTCGATCCGCGACATCGACGACGAGGTGCTGGTCGAGAAGACCCACCCGTGGGGCAGCCGCAAGCCCTCGCGGGCTGCGTTGCAGTACGGCTTCTTCAGCGGCGACCTGGTGGTCAGCCAGCGCAGCGGCATGCTCAAGACCTACGAATTGGCCACGCGGCATTTCGGCTGGCGGCAGCGACCGCGTGCGGTTGGCGACGCGCAGTACGCGCGTTACCTGCTGCAGCGTGCGCTGCGCGCGCAGGGCATCGTCGGCGTGGACTCGGTCTGTTATGGCGAGACCGCCGCCAAACCGGCGGTGCGAGCGTTGATCGCCGCGGAAGTGGCGCGCAAGCGCCTGATCCCGGTGCATCTGCAGGGCCAGGAAGGTGTGGCCCTGTGGGCCGAGCCGGAGCTGCTGGACAGTACACCGCCGCCACCGGATCCGACGCGGGCGCGGTTGCTGTCGCCGTTCGATCCGCTGGTGATCCAGCGCAAACGGTTGCAGCAGTTCTTCGGCTATACCCATCGCTTCGAGGCCTATGTGCCGGCGCCGCAACGGGTGCTGGGCTACTTCGCACTGCCGGTGCTGGTCGGCGACCGTATCGTCACCGCGCTCGACCTGAAGATGGACCGTCGCGCCGGCCGCCTGCTGATCCAGCAATGGACCTGGCTGGAACCGCGGCGACCGGCGTTGCAGGCGACGATCGACGCAGCATTGCAGCGGTTCGAACGCTTCCATCTGCTGTAGCCGGATGCTGCCGCCGCAAGGTATGGCTTGCGGCGGCACAACTCGCGCCAACGACATCCGCGGCGCAGCGCCGGACTTCTAGATGGTGCCGCGCATCCCCGATCGCATGCATAGGCCGGTTGCCGCCTCCTTGCGCTGCCGTCGCCGCGAACGCGACGCCCACATGCGGCGGCCAGGGTCACCTCGCGACCACAGGCTGCCGCTTAGGCTCGGGTTTCCCACGTTGCCTGTGCCGCCGCATGTCCGCTGCCCGACACTGTCTCCATGCTGCAATCGACGCCTGCCGCCGCGGCACGCCCGCGGTCCTGGCCGTGGCGATGGCCCGCGAAGGCTCTACCTACGCGCACGCCGGGGCGATGGCCTTGTTCGGCCCCGATGGTGCGCAGCAAGGTTGGCTCAGCGGCGGGTGCCTGGA
Organism: Xanthomonas sp. LF02-5; assembly: GCF_034105325.1. Lineage (NCBI taxonomy): Bacteria > Pseudomonadati > Pseudomonadota > Gammaproteobacteria > Lysobacterales > Lysobacteraceae > Xanthomonas > Xanthomonas sp. LF02-5. Next base: position 1,286,300 of record NZ_JAXGGF010000001.1, read on the forward strand.
GCCGGAGATCGCGCGCTGCGCCACGGAGGCCGCCGTCGCCGGCATGCCGGTGTGGATGGAGATCGATACGCGCGAGGACGAGGACCTGCTGTCGGGTTCGGCAGCCGGTTGCCGGGGCCGCCTGCACCTGGCCTTGCTGCCGCTGCTCGCCTTGCCGGGCTTCGACGGGCTGGCCCAGGCCTGGCTGCAGGGGCGCGGTGGATTGACCCTGGTGCTGGAGGCCGACGGTCGCATCGCCGCCAGCGTGGCCGCGCAGGCGTTGCGGTGGTGCCTGCCTTGGCACACGCTGTCTGCGCCGCCGCCGCGCGCCGGCGAAGTGCAGGTGCCGCCGCCGCCGAGGGTCAGCGTCTTCGGTGCCGGCCCGGAAACCACCGTGTTGCTGCCGCTGCTACGTCAATTGGGCTGGATGACCACCCTGGTCGAGCAGCGGCCGCGCTGGTCTGCGTTGGCGGCGCTGGCCGACCGCGCCCTGGCATGTACGCCGACCCGCGCAATGGCCGACTGTGACGGCAGCGACGCGGCACTGGTGATGCACCACAATTTCGAACTGGATCGTGAAGCGCTGGACGCGCTGGCCGGCAGCGCGATCCCGTTCCTCGGCCTGCTGGGACCGGTGCGGCGGCGCGAGGACCTGTTCCGTTTGCTGAGCCCGACGCAACGCGCGCAGTTGTCGCCGCGCCTGCATTCGCCGATCGGGCTGCGCCTGGGAGGCAATGGCGCAGAAGCGATCGCGCTGAGCATCGCCGCGCAGTTGCAGGCCAGCCGGGCGGCGCCGCCGCGGCTGAGTGCGGTCGCGCAGGCGAGCGACAGGCCGCGGCGATCGCACCGCGATACGCTCACGGCAGCGCCGCGATTGCTGGCTGAGGGTGCCAGGTGATGGCGCAGGCGCACGCGGCGCTGATCCTGGCCGCGGGTGGCAGCCGCCGCCTCGGCCGTCCCAAGCAGACGCTGACCAGCGACGGCGAGCCGCTGCTGCGCAAGGTCGTGCGCCTGGCGCTGTCCACGGCGCCGGCGCGTTGCGTGGTGGTGCTGGGTGCGCAGGCCGAGGCGCTGCGCCCGTTGCTGGAGGGATTGCCGGTGGAATGCGTGCGCAATCCGGACTGGTCCACCGGCATGGGCGGCAGCCTGGACTGCCTGCGTGCGGCGGTAGGCGACGATGCCGCGATCACCCACAGCCTGGTGCTCGGTTGCGACCAGCCGGCGTTGGCCGCGGCGCATCTGCAGGATCTGCTGGCGGCGGCCTCACGGGCGGCGTCCGGTTGCGCGGTGAGCGCCTACGCCGGCGTGCGTGGCATGCCCGCGGTGGTGGCGCAGCACCGCTGGCGCGCGCTGCCATTGGGCGGCGACCAGGGCTTGCGCACGCTGTTCGCGACGCTGGCACCGGACAGCCTCGGTTGCATCGTCGCGCCGGCGTTGGCGCTGGACCTGGACACGCCGGAGGATGTACAGGCGGCGGTGGCGAAAGGGTGGCTGGATCCATAGCGGTCGCCACAGGGCGCGACGTAGCGATGGTTCCTGCAGGACTTGCTGCGGGATGCGATAGATGCAGCGAAGGCTTCCGTCAGACAACGGTCGACGTTGGATGCGTCCTACTTTGCTCTTTGCAACGGAATGCCACCTCTGATGACTACGGAAGCGATGTCGTAGGAGCCGCTTCAGCCGCGACAGGCGCTATGGGTGACGTCTGTCGCGGCTGAAGCGGCTCCCACGAGGGATAGGGCGAACGGCGCGGCAAGCGGCGCTCGTGCTCAGCCGATCAACTTGTCCGGGGTGATCGGAAGGTCGCGGATGCGCTTGCCGGTGGCGTGGAATACCGCGTTGGCGATGGCAGCGGGAATACCGACCATGCCCAGTTCGCCCATGCCCTTGACCCCGAGCGGGTTGACGATGGTGTCGTCCTCTTCGACGAACATGGTCTGGATCTCGTGCACGTCGGCGTTGACCGGCACGTGATAGTCGGCCAGCGAGGCGTTGAGCATGCGCCCGTAGCGGTGGTCGATCTCGGTGCCTTCGCTGAGCGCCATGCCGATGCCCATCACCACGCCGCCGATTTCCTGGCTGTGCGAGGTCAGCGGATTCATGATCTTGCCGCAGGCGGTGGCTTCGATGACCCGCGTCACCTTCACCATGCCGGTGTCCGGATCGACCTTGACCTCGATGAACTGCGCGCCGTGCGCGGCGGTGGCGTACTGCTTGCGCTCTGCCGAGGGCTTGGATTCGTGCACCACCTCCAGCTCCTGCAGGCCGTGCTGGCGCATCAGCTTGGCGACGTCCAGGCCGGCGTCGGGCTTGCCGGTCGGGCGCAATTGGCCATCGACCAGTTCCACCGCATCCATATCCAGCCCGCTGAATGCGGCCTGCCCATCCTGCCTGGCCAGTTCCAGCAGCTTGCCGCGGATCTCGCGCGCCGCGCCGTGGATCGCGCTGCCGACGCTGGCGGTGGTCCACGAGCCGCCCTGCGCGGGCGCCTTGGGCAGACGCGTATCGCCGAGTTCGAACTGCACGCGCTTGGCGTCGATGCCCAGGTACTCGGCGGCGATCAGGGTCATCACCGTGTAGGTGCCGGGGCCGATGTCGGAGGTGGCGCTGCCGACGCGGGCGCTGCCGTCGGCCTTCAGCACCACCCGAGCCAGCGCCGGCATCTGCATCGACGCCCAGGTGCCGGTAGCCATGCCCCAGCCGACCAGCAGGCGGCCGTCGCGCATGGAGCGCGGCTCGGGCGTGCGCTTGCTCCAGCCGAAGGTCTCGGCGGCGAGCGCGTAGCATTCGCGCAGCGCCTTGCTCGAGAACGGCTTGCCGCTCTCCGGATCGGTCTCGGCGTAGTTGGCCAGGCGCAGTTCCAGCGGATCCATCTTCAGCGCGTAGGCCAGTTCGTCCATCGCGCACTCGATGCCGAACATCTGGCTGATGGTGCCGGGCGCGCGCATCGCCTGCGGCGTCGGCAGGTCGGTCTCCACCACCTCGAAGCGATCCTCCACGTTGGGGCAGGCGTACAGCGAGCGCGCGTTGCGGAAGAAGGCCTCGTTGAACGCCTCGATGCGCGAGGTGTTGAGCACGTGCCGGTAGCGGATCGCCTGCAGCGTGCCGGCGGCGTCGGCGCCCAGCCCCAGTTCCACGCGGTAGTAGGGGCGGTAGCCATGGCCGCTGAACATCTGCCGCCGGGTGTAGACGATCTTCACCGGCAGGCCGACCGCCTTGGACACCGCGCCGAGCAGGAAGGTGTAGTAGTTGGGACGCAGGCAGGAGCCGAACGCGCCGCCGACGAACAGCGAGACCACATTGACCTTGTCCACCGGAATGCCGAAGTAGCCGGCCAGCTGTTCGCGGTCCTGGTAGACGTTCTGGCTCTTGTTGACCACGGTCAGGGTGTCGCCGATCCAGTAGCCGATGCCGCCGTGCGGCTCCATCGGATTGTGGTGCTCGACCGGCATCGTGTACGCGGCCTCCAGCTTCACCGGCGCGGCGGCGAACGCGGCGGCTGGGTTGCCGCGCGGCTTCGGCGAGTCTTCCGGGGTCGGATCGTGCGCCTGGTCGAGCAGCGCGTCGAAATCGGTGTGCGCGGCTTCGGTGGCGTACTCCACCTGGATCAGCCGCGACGCATGCCGCGCCTGCTCGAAGGTGGCGGCCACCACCACGGCGATCGGCTGCGCATTGAAATGGATGCGGTCGTCGACCAGGGCACGGAACGACAGATCCTCGCCTTTCTTCTTGACCGCGTCGGAGACCGGCTTGATCGCATTGAGATGGGTCAGCACCTTGATCACGCCCGGCGCGGCTTCGGCGGCGCGGGTGTCGAGGCGCACGATGCGGCCCTTGGCGATGGTGCTGGTGAGGATGTAGCCGTGGACCAGATGCGGGATCTGGAACTCTGCCGCATAGCGCGCCTTGCCGGTGACCTTGGCGTAGCCGTCGACGCGGCGCATTTCCTTGCCGATGTAGTTCATTGCCGGTTCTCCGGTTGGCCGCTCACGCGGCGTCGCTGCCGCTGGCGCGGTGCAGGGCGCGGATCATCGCGTGCGTGCCCATCGGGATCTTGTAGGCGTTGTGCGCCAGTGGCCGCGCCGCGGCCATCTCGGCCTGCGCGGCGGCAGCGAAGGCGTCTTCACCGACCCGCTGCCCGACCAGCGCACGTTCGGCGGCACGCGCGCGCCAGGGTTTGTGCGCCACCCCGCCCATGGCGATGCGCGCGTCGCGGATACGCCCGTCCGGTTCCAGCGCCAGCGCCGCGGCCACCGAGATCAGTGCGAACGCGTAGCTGGCCCGGTCGCGCACCTTCAGATAGTGGCTGTGCGCGGCGAAGCTCTGCGCCGGCAGGGTGATGGACTCGATCAGTTCGCCATGCGCAAGCTGGTTGTCGACATCGGCGCGCGCCTCGGGCAGCAGGTGGAATTCGGGGAACGGGATCTCGCGCTGGGTGCCGGCCGGCGTACGCACCTGCACCGTCGCGTCCAGCGCGGCCAGCGCCACGCACATGTCCGACGGATGCACCGCCACGCAATGCGCGCTGTGGCCGAAGATCGCGTGGGTGCGGTTGAGCCCCTCGCGCGCGCCGCAACCGCTGCCGGGTTCGCGCTTGTTGCAGGGCAGGGCGGTGTCGTAGAAGTAGCCGCAGCGCGTGCGCTGCAGCAGGTTGCCGCCGTTGCTGGCCATGTTGCGCAACTGCATCGTGGCCCCGGCCAGGATCGCCTGGCTCAGCAACGGATAGCGTTGACGCACCAGCGGATGGTTGGCGGTCTGCGTGTTGTTGGCGAGCGCGCCCAGGCGCAGGCCGCCGTCGGCGGTTTCGGCGATCTCGGCCAGGCCCTTGAGCCGGGTCAGGTCGACGATCTCGTCGGCACCGGTCACCCCTTCCTTCATCAGGTCGAGCAGGTTGGTGCCGCCGCCGAGGAAGCGTGCGTTCGGGTTGGCGGCGACACGGCGCACCGCGTCCTCCGGCGAGGTCGCGCGCTGGTACTTAAACGGCGTCATCGGCCACCTCCTTCGCCATCTTCAGGGCGGTCAGTTCGGACTGGTCGACATAGCGCCAGGTCAGCGGCCGCGGCGCACCACCGCTGTGCACGTCCTGGATGGCGGCGACGATCTTCGGGTAGGCGCCGCAGCGGCAGATGTTGCCGCTCATCCGCTCGCGCACCTCGGCGTCGCTGAGTTCGGTGACCGGCCGGCTGACGTCGGCGCTGACGTGGCTGGCATCGCCGCGCCTGATCTCGTTCAACAGCGCCACCGCCGAGCAGATCTGCCCAGGCGTGCAGTAGCCGCACTGGAACCCATCGTGCTGCACGAACGCGGCCTGCATCGGGTGCAGTCGCTCGCCGTCGGCCAGGCCCTCGATGGTGGTGATCTGCGTGTCTTCGGCCTGTGCGGCCAGGGTCAGGCAGGAGAGGCGGCGCTCGCCGTCGACGATCACCGTGCAGGCACCGCACTGGCCGTGGTCGCAGCCCTTCTTGGTGCCGGTCAGTGCCAGATGTTCGCGCAGCGCGTCCAGCAGCGTGGTGCGTGGATCCAGCTGCAGGGCATGGCGCTGACCGTTGACCTCCAGGACCACGGGCAAGGCGTTCTGCGGTGGCGCGGCCTTGGCGGCCGTTGCGGCAAATGCGGCCTCGCTGAAGAGGATCTGTCCGCCCGCGCTGCTGAGGCCGGCGGCCGAGAGCAGGGCGAGGAATTCGCGGCGCGAGAGGCCGTTGATGCCGAGCCGGCGCGCCAGTGCGGCTTCGTCCTCGCTCAATGGGGTGTCGCGCGCGCTGTCGGCAGCGCCGGACGCGTCATCGATACGGTGGGGCTCATGCTGCATCGGTCTCTCCTGCCTGGGGACCGCTACCGCGCGCGCCGGGGCGCAGCAGGGAGCGAGTCGACCTGGGTAGCGGCGCTGCCATCGCGACGCCGACGTGCGGGCACGCATCGGCACCCGAGCGCGAGCATCGCGGCGGGACCGCGAAGGGACTGCGAAGAGGGCGCGAAGGGAGGGTGTCGAGGCAGTGATACGGACGGGCGGCCGTACTGGCTCGGCATGCGCGTGCATGCGCTCCCGCAGATGCCGTCGCCGCCACGACAGGCGCGCGATTGCGCCTGTCATGGTCGGCGCCACGCGACGCCAGTGCAGCGATGGCGCCGCGTGCGTCTGCGATGCGGCAGGCGCTACCAGCGATACGCCACCGACGCCTGATACTGGCGGCCGGCGATCGGGCGGCCCATGAACACGCCGCCGGTCGCCGCGCCGGGCACGCGTACATTGCCTTCGGTCAGGCCCAGCGTGTCGGTCACGTTGCTGCCGCTGACGGTGAACTCCCAGTGCTCGCCGCTGTGCAGGCTGGCGCCGACGTCGAGCATGTCGTAGGACGGCAGGCGCTGGCTGTTGGCCAGGTCGGCGTAGCGTTCGCCGATGTAGGAATAGGTCGCGAACACGCGCAGGTCGCCGAACGGCAGCATCCAGTAGTAGCTCGGCGTCAGCCGGAACTGGCGCTTGGGCTGGCGCATGACCTGGTTGCCGGTGTATTCGCGGTAGTTGCGATACTTGGCGTCCAGCCACACCCCTGTGCCGGCCAGTTCGAAGCCGCCGAACGGGCGGATCGCGCCTTCCACCTCCAGGCCGTAGGCACGCGAATCGCCGACCGTGGTGAAGTTGCTGCCGTTGGCCAGGAAGGCCTGGAACGGCGAATTCTTGAAGGTGTTGTAGAACGCGGTGAGGTACAGATCGTAGTTGGCCGCGCCGGACTTCAATCCCAGTTCGTATTGCCGGATGTCCTGCACCTTGGTCTGGCCGTCGCGCAGATTGTCGAAGCCGGGAAACTTGACCCCGGAATTGACCCGAGCGAACACGCTGTTGTGCGCATCGAGCTTGACGTTCAGTCCGGCCGTCCACGACAGCGCGTTGTCGTCCTGGTCGATGCGCCGCGCGCTCGGCAGCGAGATCGAGGTGGCGTTGTCGTAGAGCGTGGCCGGGTTGCCGTCCAGGTCCACCGTGGCGGTGTCGTGCACGGTGCCGGTGACGTGCTGGCGTTCGTAGCGCACGCCCAGGTCCAGGCGCAGGCGCTCGTCCAGTTCCCATTCGTCGGCGACGAACACCGCGGCGTTCTCGCCCTCGTAATGCGCGCGCAGCGCCAGGAAGGCGGTGCTGGTGAAGCCGTCGCGCGTCGGCTGGCGGCCGTCGTCCAGGGTCACGTCGATGCGCCGCGCATGGTTCTGCGCGGTCAGCAGCATGGTATTGCCGAGGTACCAGGTGTCGTGGGAGGTGTACCTGGCGTAATAGCTGCCCACGGTCAGCGTATTGCCGGCGAACAGCGCGCGGCTCAGGCGCAGATCGTTGGTGAAGGAGTTCAGGCGCTTGTCCACCGACCACCAGCCGGCTTCCAGCACCTGCTGGTTCGGGTCGACCGCGCCGCCGCCGTTGGTATAGCGCGCGCTGCCGGTGCTGCCGTAGCCGGCGATGAAGTCGCCCAGCCGCTGCGGCGCGTCGCCGGTGAACAGCGCATAGGTCGGTGCGGTGCCGCCCATCACGTTGAAACGGTCGGCGACGGTCCAGTCGCCCACCTCCCAGTTCAGTTCGCCGCCGAACACGTCGATGTTGACGCCGCGGCCGTCGCCGAGGTCGCGCCGGATGGTCTGGCCGTTGGGGCCGACCGGCAGGGTGACGTTGCGGAAGTCGTCGCTCAGCAGCGTGCCGCGCTGAGCATTGAGGCCGGGGAAGCTGGACAGGTCGTTGCCGTTGTTGCGCGACAGCAACGGGATCGCGGTGTAGAAGGCGTTGTTGTCGTCGGTATGGCGCGCATAGAACGACAGTTCGCCGCTGTCCCAGCGCTTGCTCAGGGTGGCGCTGAACTGGCCGCCCTTGTCGGCGGGGAACTGCGGGTCGCGCACGCCGTCGGTCTCGCGGAAGAAGCCGCCGACGCTGTAGTACCAGCCGTTGCCCATCGGCCCGCTGTCGAACAGATCGATGCGGCGCAGTGCATCGCTGCCGCCGGTGAGGCGTACGCTGCCTTCCGGCTCGTCCTGGCCTTTCTTCTGGATGAAGTTGACGGTGATGCCGGCCTGGCCGTTGGAGAAGATCGGGCTGGAACCGCCGCGCAGCACTTCCATGCGTTCGATGGTGTCGTCGGTGCGGAACAGCGTGGAGTTTTCCAGGAACGACAGGGTTGGCGGCGGGAACAGCGGCGCGCCATCGAGCTGGAAGGTGACGAACGGCGCATCGCCTTCGGAGGGCATGCCGCGCACGAAGATGTTGGCGCCGGTGCCGCCGCCGCTCGGCTCGGCCCACACGCCCGGCACGATCTTCAGCAGGTCGGCGCTGCTCTGCGGCACCGCCTGCTGGATCTGCTCGGGTGTGGCGGTGGTGATCGAGAAGCTGGCGTCGCGCTTGCGCAGGCCCTTGAAGCGCGCAGTGCCGCTGACGACCACGGTATCCAGGGTGGTGGCGTCGGGTTGCGTGGCCGGCGCGGTGGGTGCGTCGGCGGTCTGCGCCAGCGCGGGGGGCGCGAGCAGGACGGCGGCGATGGACAGGGGCAGCAGATGGCGAAGCGGCGCAAGATGCATGAAGAATCTCTCCTTTCTTCATTCGGAACGATCGGCCGGGATGCGGCACGCGCGTGCAGCGCGCGGCCGCGTCGCATCGGCCGGTACGGCGCGAAGCAGGGGGCGACGCGCGGCGCCCTTTGTAACGCCGTCGGGCGATCGGAGCGTTGTGCAGCGCGGTACCGGCCGCGTTTGCGTGACAGGTTGCCCAGGCAGGTCGCCTTGCACCGCAACCTATGGCGTGCGCTGCGCAGGGCGGCGTCGCTTCGATTGGTCATGCGTGTGGGCATGCGTGGCGTCGCAGGAGGGACGCGCTCCTGCGCAGCATGTATCCGGGACAAGGGCCGTCGCCATCGTCGCCACGCGCCGCTTGCTATCGTGGCGCGCTGCGCGTCCAGGAGTGTCCTGCAATGAGGAACTGGCTGTTCCTGCTGGTGGCCATCCTCGCCGAGGTGGTCGCGACCTCGGCGCTGAAGGCCAGCGAAGGCTTCACCCGGCTGTGGCCGACGCTGCTGGCGCTGTGTGGCTATGGCATCGCCTTCTATCTGCTGTCGCTGACCCTGCGCAGCGTGCCGGTGGGTGTGGCCTATGCGCTCTGGTCGGGCATCGGCATCGTGTTGATCTCGCTGCTGGCGTGGTGGCGGTTCGGCCAGGCGCTGGACCCGCCGGCGATCGTCGGCATGGCGCTGATCGTCGCCGGCGTGGTGGTGATCAACGTGTTCTCGCGCAGTGCCCCGCATTAGCAAAAAAAGAGGCCGCCCGAAGGCGGCCTCGTCATGCTGCAGCGAACCTGCCCGATCAGAAGAACAGGCGCACGCCGAAGGAAGCGCTGCGGCCGGGCAGCATGACGTCGTCCTTGAGGAACGAGGTATGCACGCGCGCATCCTGGTTGGTCAGGTTGTTGCCGTCCAGGAACACTTCCCAGGCGGTGCTGCCGGCATCGACGTGATAGGCCAGATGTGCATCGACCAGGGTGTAGCCGGCGGTGGGCGTCTCGTTGACCGCCACCTTGTCCTGCTTCTGGTAGCGGGTGGCGCCCAGCGCGGCGCGCCAGTTGCTCGCGTCCCAGCGCAGCTGCGCGCCGTAGCGCGCCGGCGCGATGCGCGGCAGGTTGCCGCCGTCCTTCAGGCGTGCGCGCACGGTGTCGCCGAACACGCGCAGGTCCCAGGCGCCGCTGTCGTTGTCGGCCAGGTGGAAGGTGGCCTCGCCCTCGAAACCATGGAACACCGCATCGGCCTGGGTCCACTGGCGGATCGGCAGGAAATCGTTGTCCTCCTCGTGGAACCACTGGCCGCCGGTGTCGACGATGTAGATGAAGTCGTCGTAGCGGTTGTAGTAGCCGGCCACCTTGGCGTCGACCCAGTCGTTCTTGAAGATCAGGCCCAGTTCGGCCTGGTTGGCCTTCTCGGTCTTCAGGTCGGGGTTGCCGATCTCGTAGGCGAGGGTGGCGATGTGCGGACCGTTGGCGAACAGTTCTTCTTCGGCCGGGGCGCGCTCGGCGTGGTCGAGGTTGGCGGTCAGGCGCCACTGTTCGTTGAAGCGGAAGCCGCCGCTCAGCGACAGGCTCTTCGGAGTGAAATCGCGGTCCACGCCGGTGTCGGTCTCGTACTTGGTCCTGTCCACGCGCGCGCCGACCTCGGCCTGCACGCGGTCCCAGGTGTTGCGCGCCAGCGCGAACACGCCGACGGCGCGGGTGTCGGTCTTCGGCACGAAGGCTTCTTCGCCGGTGGCCTGGAAGGTCGAGTCGCTGCCCTGTACGCCGACCGCGGTCTGCCAGCCGCCGCCCAGGCCGAAGGAGGCCTCCACGCGGCCTTCGTTGGCGCGCTTGTCGAACTTGGTGCCCACTTCCGCGCCTTCGAACTCGGTGTGGGTGTAGGCGGTGTGGCCGAAGCTGTAGCGCAGTGCGCTGCCGTCGCCCCACGGGTCGTTCAGCGCACCCTTGAGCTCGAAACGGTCCTGGTGCAGCTGCAGCGACACGCCGCGCTCTCCGGCGGCCGGATCGCCGGGCTCGCCGGGGTTGCCGTAGTTGTCGCGGAAGCGCGAGATCGACACGCCGACGAAGCCCCAGTCGCCGGCCAGCGAACTGCCGATCGAGCCGACCTTGGACTTGACGAACGAGTTGAGCTGCGGACCCTGCGGCGTGTCGTAGTCCTTCAGGTTGCGGTACACGCCGTCGGCATGGATCGACAGGCCGCTGCCGTTGCCGGCATCGACGCGGAACATGTCGGTGTTGCCGCTCTTGTCGCCGCCTTCCCAGCGCGCTTCGGCACGACCGTGCACGCCGTCGACCGGGGTCTCGGCGATGCGCCCGTCGACCACGTTGACCACGCCGCCGATGGCGCCGGAGCCGTACAGCAGGGTGGACGGGCCCTTCAGCACTTCGATCTGGTCGGCCAGGAACGGCTCAACGGCAGGCGAATGATCCTGGCTGACCGTGGACACGTCCTGCGAGGACAGGCCGTCGTTGAGCACCGCCACGCGCGGGCCGTCGAGGCCGCGGATGATCGGCCGGCCCACGCCGGGGCCGAAGTTGGAGCTCTGCACGCCCGGCAGGCTGGCCACGGTCTCGCCGATGCTGGCGCCGCGGTTCTCGTCCAGGCGCTCGCCGGCCAGCACGTCCACCGGCTGGCTCAGTGCACCGGCGGCATCGCGCAGCGGGCTGGCGGTGACCACCACCTGGTCCATGTCCTTCACGTGCCGGTCCTGCCTGTGGCCTGCGCCGTGGCGGCTGTCGCTGGCCGGCGGCGTGGCGTCGGTCGCGGTCGTCGCGGTGGTCGGGTCGGCGGCCAGGGCCAGCGACGGGCTCAGCAGGCCAAGCAGGGCCAGGGACAGGGCGGAACGGCGGAGCAGGACGGGACGGGGAGAGGGCATGGGCATTCCATCAGGAGGGACAGTCGGGGGCGACGTGCGCGCTGCCGGCACCGCACAGCGGCGGTGGACGGTCGGGGAAGGGGCGCGGGACGCGCTGGTCGCCGGCGGCCGAATGTTATATTATTCCGTAACACTTTCAACCCGTGCCGACCGTCATGTCCTCATCGTTCGATCTGCGTGCCGCGCTCGACCGCCTCGGCGCCACCGGTTCGCTGTTGTGCGCGGTGCATTGCGCGGTGTTGCCGCTGGCGTTGGCGGTGCTGCCCTCGCTGGGTCTGGCGATGTGGCTGGGCGAGGGCGTGGAGCGCACCCTGGTCCTGTTCGTGACCTGCCTGGGCCTGTTCAGTCTGGTGCTCGGGTATCGCCGGCACCGCGTGTGGCAGGCGCTGGGATTGCTCATCCTCGGCCTGCTGGCGCTATGGGCCGGGCTGCTGGTGCCGGCGCTGCATCATGCGGTGGCGCCGCACGCGGCGATCATGACCTTCGGCGGCACCCTGGTCGGCCTGGCGCACCTGCTCAACCTGCGCTTGAACCACGGCCACGTGCACGACGCAAGCTGCGCCCATTGAGCGCACGTGGTAGGCTTGCCGCCCTTGCGCGAGGGCGCTGACCGCGTTGGCCTCGCCAAACCCCGTGCATCTCGCGGGGGTTTTCGCAAACACATTCAGGAGTCGATGAGCATGGGTAAGGGTGACCGCAAGACCGCCAAGGGCAAGCGCTACAACGCCAGCTACGGCAATTCGCGCTCGCACAGCGTGAGCAAGGTGGCCGTGGGCGCTGCATCGCCGGCCGCGAAGAAGTCGGTGGTCAAGGCGCCGGCGGTGAAGAAGGCCGTGGCCAAGAAGACGGTCGCCAAGGCCGGCTGAGCCAGCCACCGGTTGCGACGAAGAACGCGGCGCTTGCGCCGCGTTTTTTTATGCCTGGCGTCCATGCCTGGAGGTCGCCGTGAGGCGGAGAGAGATGGCCCTGCAGCGAGGAGGGTGGAGCGGGAAGCGCACTCCCCGGTCGTTCGTTCGTCGCTCAGGACACGCGGCCGCTCGGGGCGAGCCGCCGCTCAGTGCGGACGCGGCGCGCTGGGGCCGTCGTCGCGGTCGTCGTGGTCGCTGCCGGCCAGGTCGGCCACCAGCGAGGTCGGCGTTTCCTCTTCGGCGGGCGGCGTGGGTGCCGGCGGCGGCGCCACCAGCAACAGTTCGGCCAGGCCGCGGTAGATCGGCGTGCGGCACACCAGCGCCGAAGCGCCGCGGGCGATCAGCACCGTGGCCAGGATCGGCAGCAGCATGTCGCTGCTGTCGGTGAGTTCCAGCGAGATCACCGCCGAGGTCAGCGGCGCCTGGGTCACCCCGGTGAGATAGGCGCACATGCCCAGCAGCACGAAGATGCGCGGGTCCACGCCCGGCATCAGCACGGCCAGGTTGTGGCCGAGTCCTGCGCCGACCGCCAGGGCCGGCGAGAACAGGCCGCCGGGGATGCCGGCCACGTAGGACACCAGGTTCGCCAGCAGCTTCATCAGGCCGAATTCATGGCCGACGCTGGCGTGCCCCTGCACCAGGCTGCGCGCCTGCTCGTAGCCGGTGCCGAACGCGCCGGCGCCGAAGATCAGGCCCAGCAGCACCAGCGCCAGACCACACAGTGCGGCCAGCAGCACCGGCTGGCGCCGGCGCAGCTCGCCCAGCCAGCGCGGCTTGCCGGCGACGGTGAGCAGCACCATGCGCGCGAAGGCGCCGCCGAGCAGGCCGGCGACCACGCCGCACAGCAGGATCGCCAGCCACGCCTTGCCCAGCGGCAGGCCGGCGGTGGCGACCCGGCCGAAGTAGGTGTAGTCGCCGAGCAGGCCCAGCGAAATCACGCCGCCGACGATCACCGCGGTCAGCAAGGTGCCGGAGAAGTGGTGCTCGAAGCGTCCGCTCAGTTCCTCGATGGCGAACACCACGCCGGCCAGCGGTGTGTTGAACGCCGCGGCGATGCCGGCGGCGCCGCCGGCCAGCAGGAAATGGCTGGCCTGGCGCGCATCGCGAAAGCCGAACCAGCGCCCGAACACGTACATCAGGCTGGCGCCGACGTGCACGGTGGGGCCTTCGCGGCCGATCGAGGCGCCGCCGAACAGGGCCATGGTGGTCAGCATCAGCTTGCCCGCGGACACGCGCAGCGACAGGTTGGCCTGGCGGAAGCCGTCGTCGGGACGTTCCAGCGCGGCGATCACCTGCGGGATGCCGCTGCCGCGGGTGGGGCGCAGCGCGCCGTTGGTCAGCCAGGCCAGCAGGGCGAACACGCTCGGGGTCAGCAGCAGCGCCCACCATGGCGAATGCGCGGTGATGCGCTGGAACACGTGGAAGGCGGCGTCGCTGGCCTTGGCGAAGACGATGGAGACCAGGGCCACCGCTACTGCGCCGCCCCACAGCACGGCGCGCTGCTTCCAGCTCTCCTGCGAGATCAGCGGGCGCAGACGATGGCGCAGGCGCGGCGGTTGCGCGGAGTCGGGCGAATGCATGCCGCCATTGTCGCACGCGTTGCCATGGGCGGGCGTCGCCGCGCCGCGACCGTTGTCGTGGCGCTCAGGGCGTGTCACCCATTCCCGAGTATGCCGCGCGCCTGCCAGACCCAACCCGAAGGGCCGCGCTTGCGCGCGCCCGTGGTCGCGTCATCGCGCGGGCGTGGACGCTTGCCACAGGCACGCGCAATCGTGGCGCGGCATGCTCGGGGAGTGGTGGCCCGCCTTAGCGCAGCGCCGGCAGCAGCGCCTGCGGATCGCCGTCGTTGGGGGCGGCGGGAATGCCGAGCAGGCGGGTCAGCAGCGGGTAGACGTCGACGTTGTCGATCGGCGCCAGGGTGACGCCCTGGCGGAACGCCGGGCCGCGGGCGACGAACACCGCGCGCATCGACGGCAGTGCCGGGTCGTAGCCGTGGGAGCCGCGCAGGCTGCGCGGCTTCTCGGCGATGCGCGCACGCGGCAGCGCATCCCAGCCCTCGTGCATCTGGCACACGATCGGCGGGATGCGCGGATTGCTGCCGTAGTGCCAGCGCGCCGGCAGTTCGCCCTTGCGCCAGCAGTCGTACTGCGGATGCGCGCCGAGCAGGCGCGCCTCGGCCGCGGCCTCCTGGCCCGGGCGCGGGGCGATGCCCACCGACTGCCCGTAGCTGATCACCGTGACCTGTTGCGGCGGGACCATCTCCTCGACCGCCAGCACCTGCTTGGGCGGCACCGCGGCCATGCCGTGGTCGGAGACCAGCACCAGGTTGATCCGGTCCAGTTCGCCGCGCTGCGCCAGGCCGTCGAGCAGATGTCCGATCGCCGCATCGATCCTGGCGACGGCCTGCGCGTATTCCCGCGACTCCGGGCCATGCTCGTGGCCGGCTTCGTCCACCTGTTCGAAGTACAGCGTCAGCAGCTGCGGACGTGGCGCGCTGGGATCGTCGAGCCAGCCCAGCACCTGGTCGACCCGCGCGTTCGGCGGCATGTCCGCGTCGAAGGCCTGGCGGCGGCTGGGGCGCACGCCCTGGATGGCCGCCTCGCTGCCCGGCCAGGCCCACGTCGCCGCGTGCAGGCCGGCCTTCTCGACGCCGACCCAGATCGGCTCGCCGCCCCACCAGCGGCCATCGCTGACCGCGGCGCGATCGCTGAGCTGGAACGTGCCCAGCAGCGGGTCCTGCATGCTGTTGTGGACGATGCCGTGATGGTCCGGGCGCAGGCCGGTGGCGATGGTGTAGTGGTTGGGGAAGGTCAGCGACGGATAGGAGGGCGTCATCCACTGCGCGCGCACGCCGTCGTGGACCATGCGGCTCAGGTTGGGGGTGATGCCGCGATCGAGCATGTCCGCGCGCAGGCCGTCGATCGAGATCAGCAGCACCGGCGTGGGCAGCCTCGCCGGTGCGGCGGCGCTGGGTGCGGCGGCCGCGGCGGTCGCGTGCGGCGACGTGGAGGGGGCGGAGGCGCAGGCACCGAGCAGCAGGGTGGCGCAGACGAGCGTGGAGCGCAGGACGGAGGACATCATCGCGGCATCATAAGGCGCGGACGGTGACGTGGCGAAGACAGCGCCTGCCGCGCGCGTGCATCGTTATCCGGGGCGCGCGATGCCGCAGCGCTCGCGGCGTCGCCGCCGCAGGCTGCGACGCTCAGCCGAACAGCGGGGCCATGGTGCCGGCGGCCGCGTCGCCGCCCTCGCGTCGCTCCAGCGCCAGCAGCGCGGCCTTGGTCGGCAGGCCGCCACCGAAGCCGGTGAGCGCGCCGTTGGCGCCGATCACCCGGTGGCAGGGCAGCACGATCGGCAACGGGTTGCGGCCATTGGCGGCGCCGACCGCGCGCACCGCACGCGGCTGGCCCACATGCTGCGCCAGTTGCGCGTAGCTCCAGGTCGCGCCGAACGGGATCTCGGCCAATGCCAGCCACACCCGCTTCTGGAAGTCGGTGCCGTGCGGCGCCAGCGGCAGGTCGAAGTGCTCGCGCTCGCCGGCGAAGTAGGCCAGCAACTGCTCGCGCGCGGCACGCACCGGGGCCGGATCGTGCACCCAGTCGGCACGGCCGCGGGCGTCGTAGCGGTTCTCGGGGAACAGGATGTGACGCACGCCATCGCTGCCGACAGCGACGGTGAGTAGGCCGATCGGGGTGTCGAAACGGTCGTAGGACAGCGGGGGCGCGGTCATGCGCGGGTCTCCTCGGGAGGGTCGTTGGCCAGGTGCCACAGGTGCAGCACCGCGTAGGCGCGCCAGGGACGCCAGGCCTGCCCGCGTGCCTCGGTGGCGCGTTCGCTCAGGCGTGCGCCGTCCGCGCCGAGCATGCGCTGCAGGACCAGGTCGCCGGCGGGGAAGGCGTCGGGCTGGCCGAGCGCGCGCAGGGCGATGTACTGCGCGGTCCAGGCGCCGATGCCGGGCAAGGTGATGGCGTGGGCGACGAAGTCGTCCAGGCGCTGGCCGGCACGGAACGACAGACGGCCGTCCAGCACCGCCTGCGCCAGCGCACGGATCGTCGCCGCCCGCGAGCGCGGCAGGCCGATGGCTTCCAGCGGTGCGTCGCGCAGCGCCTGCGGGGTCGGGAAGGCGCGGTCCAGCCCCGGCGGCTGGCCGGGCCGCACGGCGCCGTGCCGATCCACCAGGCGCGCGGCCAGGGTCGCCGCGCCGGCCACGCTGACCTGCTGGCCGAGCACCGCGCGCACCGCCACTTCGAAGCCGTCCCAGCCGCCCGGCACGCGCAGCCCGGGGCGCCGCGCGATGGCGCGCGCCAGCAGCGGATCCTCGCCGAGCGTGGCGTGCACCGCGCGCAGGTCGGCATCCAGGTCGAACACGCGGCGCACCCGGCGCACGATGTCGGGAATGGCGCGCGGATCGGCCGCGGCGATGTGCAGGCGCAGTTCGTGGCGCTGCGGATCGGCCTCGACACGGATGCGGGTGGAGGCCTCGCAGGGGCCGAGCACGCGCTCGTAGCTGGCCTCGCCGATGCGCTCGATGCCGGGGATCGCGCGCTTGCGCAGGAACGCCAGCATCGCCGGGAAGTCCAGTGGCGGCCGGTAGCCCAGGCGCAGCACCAGATCGCCACCGGGGCTGTCGGTGCGCTGCTTGCGGATCGCCGAGGGTGGCATGCCGCAGCCGTCGAGGAACGCGGCGTTGAAGCGGCGCAGGCTGTTGAAGCCGGCCGCCAGCGCCACCTGGGTGATCGGCAAGGCGGTTTCGGTGAGCAGTTGCTTGGCCAGCAACAGGCGCCGGGTCGCATGCACTGCCGCCGGGGTGGCGCCGAGCTGGGCCACGAACAGGCGCTGCAGCTGGCGCGCGCTGATGCCCAGTTCGGCCGCCAGCGCGGCGACGCTGGCGGCCTGCAGCGCGCCCTCGGCGATCAGCGCCAGTGCGCGCCGCACGACTTCTTCGCCCAGGTGCTGCTGCGCCTCCGGCGAGAGTTCGGGGCGGCAGCGCAGGCACGGCCGGTAGCCGGCTGCCGCGGCCGCGGCGGCGCTGGGGTAGTAGCGCACGTTGCTGCGCTTGGGCGGCGGCGCCGGGCACACCGGCCGGCAGTAGATGCCGGTGCTGCGCACGGCGGTGAAGAACACGCCGTCGAAGCGCGCGTCGCGGGACTGGCGGGCGCGGTCGTAGAGGGCGTGGTCGGTGGCGGCGAGGGCAGGCATGGCGCCAGTCTAGTCGGCCCCGGCGCGGCGCACTGGCCGTTTTCGGACAGCAATGCCGCGGCTGTCGCGTGGCCGCGGTGCCCGCGATTTAGGCGCAGTTGGGGAGGTTCCGCGCGGCGGCACTAGACTAGGTCCACAGGCGCCTGGCGCCTGTCTTTTTCATGTTCCCAATGGATCCCCGTTTGGCCGCTCCATTCAGACTCTGCTGGTTGTCGCTGTGTTGCCTGGGCCTGTTGGCCTGCGGGCAGCAGCCGGCGTCGGCACCGCGCACCGTCGCCGACAGCCCTTCGGCCGACGGCGAGCACATGGTCTCGATCGGCGCGCCGCCGGCACCGCCACCACGCGCGGCCGTCCCCAAGCGCGATCCGCAAGCCTGGGACGAGGCCACCCTGGAAAACGGCGAGGCCTTCATCAGTTGCGACACCGACTACGCCGCCGAGGCCGGCGACGGCCAGCCGCTGGCTGGACTGGATCGGCCAGCGGTGGAAGCGGCGCTGGCGCCGTGCCGCGAGCGCGGGCTGATGCGGGTGCGCTATGTCGGCAAGATCAACGCCGGCTTCGCCGAGATGGTGCGGCGCCTGGCCGAAGTGGCCAGGCAGACCGGCATCGGCAAGCGCGTGCTCGACCTGGATTCCAGCGGCGGCCAGGTCGAGGCGGCGATCCGCGCCGGCGATGCGATCGGCGAGTCTGGCTGGACCGTGTGGGTGCGCGAAGGCTCGGTCTGCCACAGCGCCTGCGTATTCGTGCTGGCCGCCGGCGACAACCGGCTGATCTCCGGCAAGGTCGGCATCCACCGGATGATGCGGATCAGCTCCACCGCGACCTCGCGCGCCGAACTCAACCGCGAGTTGCAGGAGGTCTATGGCAACGTCAAGGACTACCTGGAGCGCAACGGCGTGGCGGTGGCGGTGGCCGACCTGATGATGACCGTGCCCAACCGTAGCCTGCGCCTGCTCAGCAGCGACGAGCTCAAGCAGTACGGGCTCGACGGTACCAACGCGGTGCAGGACGACCTGGAGCGGATCAAGCAGTTGCGCAAGTGCGGCGACGATTTCGTGCGGCGCAAGGATGCGTTCCTGGTCGCCTTCGACCAGGAGTGCAAGACCAAAAAAGACGTGGACCTTGAGAGCCTGACCGCCTGCGGCCAGGCGCTGAAGCAGCGCTTCGGGTTCCCGGACCAGGCCTGTCCGGCGGAAAGCCCGCTGTCGGAGATCGACGTGGCGACGCTGCCGCTGGCCTCGCCCGGCGCCTGAACGGCCGCTGCGGCGTGTGCCGCCCATTCACGTGGCGGGCATGGACGCGGGGCTAGCGTCGCCGCATCCCATCCCGGAGCGCGCGCATGGCCGCCGGAACCCGCTTGATGCTGCGGCTGTACCTGCCCCCGGCGTTGCTGGCGTTGGGCGGCTTCGCGATCGCCGAAGTGCTGCTGCACCTCGCCAACGGCCTGCATGCGCCGTGGCTGGCGCGGACCGCCTCGCTGCTGAGTCTGCTCGCCCTGCTGGCGGCGACCGCGTGGGCGCTGTGGGCGAGCTGGCGTGCCTGGCACAGGCAGCGCTATGCCGCCCCAGCCGCGGCCGCGGGAGTGGCGAGCGAGAATACGGTAGTGGCGAGCGAGGAGACGCCATAGGGCCGCTGCGCTGGCCCGCGCAGGCCGCGTAGACTGCGGCCCTTGCCACCGCCGCTGCCGAGCGATGTCCTTGTCCATCTCCGTCCCGTTCCGCCTCACGCTCGTCCTGCTGGCCCTCGTCGCTGGCGCAGCTTCCGCGCAGACCGCGCCCCCGGCATCGTCCGCGCCCGCGCCGACGACTGCCCCGCCAGCGGCACCTGCCGCACCTGCTGCCGCGCCTGCGGCGGCACCGAAACCGGCGCCGCGCCATGCCGCCGCTGCCGCACCCGCACCCGGGCCGCTGGCCAAGCAGGATGCGCAGATGGCGCAGGCCGGCCTGCGCGCCGCGCAACTGGTCGATGCCGGACGCACCGGCGAGCTGTGGGAAGGCGCCTCTGTTGTGGCGAAGAAGGCGGTGACGCGTGCGGTGTTCGTGCGCGAGATCGACGCCGCACGTGCGCGGCTGGGCGCGCTGCTCGGCCGCGGCGTCGCCAGCGTGGCGCGGGTGCAGTACGCCGCCGGCTCGCAGGTGCCGCCGGGCACCTACGTCAACATCAGCTTCCCCAGCCGCTTCGCCAATGCGCCGCAGCCGGTGCGCGAGCTGGTGTCGTTGCGGCTGGACGAGGACAAGACCTGGCGCCTGGTCGGTTATCACGTGGCCATGCCCGATTGAGCGGCATGCTGCGCGCCGTCTTCCTTTCCTCCGAGGCTCCGATGCCCATCGAAATCCGCATGCTGGCCTGGGCGATCCTGCTGGGGATCGCGCAACTGCTGCTCGCCTCCGCCTTCGTCACCGCGCAGCGCGGGCTGAAGTGGAACGCCGGCGCGCGCGATGCGCCGCAACCGCCGCCGGCCGGCGTGGCCGGGCGCCTGGACCGCGCGCTGCGCAACTTCCTGGAAACCTTCCCCTTCTTCGCCGCCGCGGCGGTGGCGGTGGCGGCGCTGGGCAAGGGCGATGCGCACACCGCGCTGTCGGCGCAGATTTACCTGTGGGCGCGTGTGGCGTACGTGCCGCTGTACGCGGCGGGCGTGCCGTACGTGCGCAGCCTGGTGTGGGTGGTGTCGCTGTGGGCGATCCTGCAGCTGGTGTGGGCGCTGTTCTGAGCCCCGCGGGCTGCGACCGATCGTCGCAGCGCTGATCCAGATCAAGGACGCGGTGCGCGGCGGTCGTATCCTGGCCGGGTCCGATCACGGAGTCGCCGCATGCAAGTGGATATCGCCATCGTCGGGGCCGGCCCTGCCGGCCTGTGCTTCGCCCGCTCGCTGGCCGGCAGCGGCCTGTCGCTGGCGCTGATCGAGCCGCAGCCGCGCGCGGCGCTGGCGGAGGCCGCCTTCGACGGCCGCGAGATCGCCCTGACCCATGCCTCGCGAGCATTGCTGGATCAGTTGGACCTGTGGCCGCGGATCGACCCGCAGGCGATCGCGCCGCTGCGCGATGCGCGGGTGATGAACGGTTCCTCGCCGTTCGCACTGACCTTCGCGGCGGGCGAGGGCGGCCGTGGCGATCTCGGCTGGCTGGTGCCCAATCATCTGATCCGCCGCGCCGCGTTCGCCGCGGTGCAGGACCAGCCCGGTCTGACCTTGCTCGATGGTGTCTCGGTGCAGGCATTGCGCCGCGACGCGCGCCAGGCGCAGTTGCAGCTCTCCGACGGGCGCAGCGTGGCGGCGCGGCTGGTGGTGGCGGCCGACAGCCGTTTTTCCAGCACGCGGCGCATGAGCGGGATCGGCGCGCAGTTGCGCGATTTCGGCCGAACCATGCTGGTGTGTCGGGTGCGCCACGAGCGCCCGCACCATCAGACCGCCTGGGAGTGGTTCGGTTACGGCCGCACCATGGCGCTGCTGCCGCTGCACGGCAACGAGGCCTCGGCAGTGCTGACCCTGCCGCCGGAACGCGCGCAGGCGCTGCTGCAGATGGACGAGGCGGCGTTGGGGGCGGAGATCAGTAGCTGCTTCGAGCATCGCCTGGGCGCGATGACGCCACTGGTGCGGCCGCAGGCGTATCCGTTGGTGGCCGTCTATGCGCAGCGCTTCGTCGCCGAGCGCTATGCCTTGATCGGCGACGCCGCGGTGGGCATGCATCCGGTGACCGCGCATGGGTTCAACTTCGGCCTGCAGAGCCAGGCGCGGCTGGCGCGTGCGCTGCACGACGCGGTCGCGCGCGGCGGCGACATCGCCGCGCCGGCCTTGCTGGCCGGTTACCAGCGCGGGCACCGCCTGGCCACGCGGCCGCTGTACGAAGCGACCAACGCGATTGCCGCGCTGTACACCGACGACCGCCTGCCGGCGCGCGCGCTGCGCAGCGCCGCGCTGCGCGTGGCCGACCGGGTCGCGCCGTTCAAGCGTGCCATCGCGGCGCACCTGACCCAGCGCGTGGCGGCCATGGCGCGCTGAGGCGGCGGTCGTGCCGATGCATGCGTGCGTGTCTATCGGTGCTCGGCGCGGCTTGCTTTCAATTCCGAATCCCGAATCCCGAATCCCGAATCCCGATATCAGCGGCGGCTAGCTGGCGTCGGCGTGCCGCTGTTCCGCACCGGCGACCAGCGCGTCGAGGGCGCTCTGCAGGTCGCCGCTGCGCTGCGCCGCTTCGATCGGGGCGATGGCCCAGGCGCAGCCGGCGTGGCGCAGGTGCTGGCGCCAGTCGCCGGTCCAGCCCTCCAGTTCGTCCAGCGCCAGGGAGATGGAGCCGCCGCGCTCCGCGTGGCCGCCGCGGATGGACTGGCCCAGGCGGAACGGCTGCGCTGCGTCGGGGTCGAGCTGCGCGATGTACACGTCGTGGTGCGGATCTTCCGCAGATGGCGCGATGTTGCGGATGCCCAGCGTGATCAGCATCGTGCGGCGATCCGCGCTGTCCGGCGCCACCGGCCGGCGAGTGGCAGGCCAGGGGCGCCGATGGCGGTCATGCCTTGCCGAGCACCTGCACCTGCACGTCGCCCAGCTGTACCACCTGGCCCGCGCGCACCTTGCAGGCCTTGCGCAGTTCGACCTCGCCATCCACGCGCACCTGGCCTTCGCTGATCACGGCCTTGGCCGCGCCGCCGCTGTCGCACAGGCCGGTCAGTTTCAACAGGTGCTTGAGTTCCACGTAGTCGCTTTCTAGCTGGAGATCGATGGTCTGCATTAGGGGCTTGCTCGGAAATCGGCGCCCATTGTCGGTCATTCGCGGGCAAAACGCCCGCCATGTCGGCGGCTGGGGGCTGTCGCCGCTGCCGCAGCCCGCGGCGCCGTGCCTGCTGGAGGCGGCCGCGGTGGCCGGCGTCCGGCAGTGCGCAGAGGGTCACGCCTGAACGGTGTCGTTCACCTGCTTTCGACATGCGGCCCGGCAGGGCGCACAATAGGGGCTTCTTTGCGCCTGCCGGTTCTCTGCGGCGCCCCCGGAGTCTCCCATGTCCCAAGATACCCCCGCGCCGCTGCTGTTCGCAGATCTCGGCCTCTCCCCTGCTGTGATGAAGGCGGTCGCCGACGTCGGCTACGAGTCGCCGTCGCCGATCCAGGCCGCCACCATCCCGGCGCTGCTGACCGGCCGCGACCTGCTCGGCCAGGCGCAGACCGGCACCGGCAAGACCGCCGCGTTCGCGCTGCCGATCCTGTCGCGGCTGGATTTCGCCCAGCGCAAGCCGCAGGCGCTGGTGCTGGCGCCCACGCGCGAACTGGCGATCCAGGTGGCCGAGGCGTTCCACCGCTACGCCGCGGCGATCCCCGGCTTCCAGGTGCTGCCGGTGTACGGCGGCCAGCCCTACGTGCAGCAGCTGTCGGCGCTCAAGCGCGGCGTGCACGTGGTGGTGGGCACCCCGGGGCGGGTGATCGATCACCTGGACCGCGGCACCCTGGACCTGTCCGAGCTGAAGACGCTGGTGCTCGACGAGGCCGATGAGATGCTGCGCATGGGCTTCATCGACGACGTCGAGGCGGTGCTGAAGAAGCTGCCGGAATCGCGCCAGGTGGCGCTGTTCTCGGCGACCATGCCGCCGGCGATCAAGCGCATCGCGCAGACCTATCTGAACGACCCGGCCGAGGTGATCATCGCCTCCAAGACCACCACCTCGGCCAACATCCGCCAGCGCTACTGGGCGGTGAGCGGGCTGCACAAGCTCGACGCGCTGACCCGGATCCTGGAGGTCGAACCGTTCGACGCGATGATCATCTTCGCCCGTACCAAGGCCGGCACCGACGAGCTGGCGCAGAAGCTGCAGGCGCGCGGCCTGGCCGCGGCGGCGATCAACGGCGACATCCAGCAGGCGCAGCGCGAGCGGGTGATCCAGCAGCTCAAGGACGGCAAGCTCGACGTTCTGGTCGCCACCGACGTGGCCGCGCGCGGCCTGGACGTGGAGCGGATCAGCCACGTGCTGAACTACGACATCCCCTACGACACCGAAAGCTACGTGCACCGTATCGGCCGCACCGGCCGGGCCGGGCGCAGCGGCGAAGCGATCCTGTTCGTCAGCCCGCGCGAGCGCGGCATGCTGCGCGCGATCGAGCGCGCCACCCGCCAGCCGATCGAGGAAATGCAGCTGCCCAGCGTCGACGCGGTCAACGACCAGCGCGTGAGCCGCTTCATGGAGAAGATCAGCGAGACCATCGCCGCCGGCGGCATCGACATGTACCGCGACCTGCTGCAGAAGTTCGAGGCCGAGAAGAACGTGCCGATGGTGGAAGTGGCCGCGGCGCTGGCGCGCCTGCTGCAGGGCGAGACGCCGCTGCTGCTGGCCCCGGACCGTCCGCGTCCGCCGCAGGGCGAGCGTTTCGAGCGCCGCGAGCGGCCCGAGCGGGGCGAGCGCCCGGACCGTCCCCGGTTCGAGCCGAAGTTCGAGCGCGAGCCGCGTGCGCCGCGTCGCGACGACGGCGAGCGCCCGGCGCGTCCGGCCCCGGCCGCGCGTGGCGAGGATTTCGACTACCACCGCGACGTCGGCAGCTTCGAGGCGCCGCGCCGCGACAAGGCGCCGAAAGCGCCGCGCGGCGCGCCGGAAGTGGGCATGGAGACCTACCGCATCGAGGTCGGCCACCAGCATGGGGTCAAGCCGGCCAACATCGTCGGCGCGATCGCCAACGAAGCCGGGCTGGAGAGCAAGTACATCGGCCGCATCGACATCCACGACGACCATTCGGTGCTGGACCTGCCGGCGGACATGCCGCGCGAATTGCTGACGCACCTGAAGAAGGTCTGGGTGTCCGGCCAGCAACTGCAGATGCGCAAGCTCGAGGGCGACGATGCCGGCGGCGCGCCGTTCAAGCCGAAGTTCGCCCGTACCGGCAAGCCCGGCGGCAAGCCCAACGCCGCCGGACCGCGCCCGGCCGGCCGCTTCGCCGCCGACCGGCCGCCGCGCAAGGGGCCGCCGAAGCGCTGAGAGGCCGGGAATAGGGAGTAGGGAATCGGGAATGGGGGGCGTCCCCGCTGCCGCTCCCTGCTGTCGTTCCCGACGCTAGCCATGGCCCAGCCGGCAGCAGCCCGCTGTTGCCATTCCCCATTCCCCATTCCCAGCTCCCAGCCCATGTCCGTCCGCCTCAACAAGCACATCGCCGAGACCGGTTTTTGCTCGCGCCGGGAGGCCGATCGGCTGATCGCCGCGCGCCGGGTCACCGTCAACGGCCAGCCGGGTGGGGTCGGTTCGGTGGTGGGCGAGGGCGACGAGGTCAAGGTCGACGGGCAGCCGCTGCGCGCGCGGGCCAAGGCCAAGAGCGGGCGCCGCCACGTCTACATCGCGCTGAACAAGCCGGTCGGGGTGACCTGCACCACCGAGAGCGCGGTCAAGGGCAACATCGTCGACTTCGTCGGCCACGAGCAGCGCATCTTCCCGATCGGGCGCCTGGACAAGGAGTCCGAGGGGCTGATCCTGATGACCAGCAACGGCGACATCGTCAACGAGATCCTGCGCGCGGAGAACCGCCATCAGAAGGAATACCTGGTGGCGGTGAACAAGCCGGTCACCGACGAATTCCTGCGCGGCATGGCGCGCGGGGTGCGCGTGCACGACCAGATGACCCTGCCGTGCCGCACCGCGCGGATCGCCAAGTTCGGCTTCCGCATCGTGCTGGAGCAGGGACTCAACCGGCAGATCCGCTTGATGGCCGCGGCGTTCGACTACCGCGTCACCCAGTTGCGCCGCGTGCGCATCGACAACATCAAGCTCGGCGCGCTGAAGCCGGGCCAGTGGCGCAATCTCACCGAGCAGGAACTGCGCGGCCTGCTGCCGCAGCGCCAGGAGTGGTAACCACGTCGCAGTGTCGGCGTTCGGCTGACGCCGCGCGGCCCAACCGTACAGGCGGCGCGCCCGCCAGGGCTGGCGTCCGTCGCGGATTTGGCCATACTGCGCAATGCGAACCATCGCCGCCGCCGGGTATTCCGTGATCAAGCCCCGCAAGCCCGACAACGAAGCCGCACGCCTGCAGGCGTTGCACGCATTGCAGATCCTGGACACCGAACCGGAAGCGTCCTACGACGATCTGGTCGGCATCGCCGCCAAGCTGTGCGACACGCCCTCGGCGCTGATCTCGCTGGTGGACGACGAGCGCCAGTGGCTGAAGGCGCAGCGCAATGTCTGCCTGTTGAGCAATGCGCGCGACGAGTCGTTCTGCGGGCACACCATCCTGACCCCGGAGCAGGTCATGGTGGTCGCCGACGCCACCGCCGATGCGCGCTTCCAGCACAATCCGCTGGTCACCGAGGGCGGGGTGCGCTTCTACGCCGGCGCGCCGCTGCTGACCCGCGAGGGCCTGCCGGTCGGCACGGTGTGCGTGCTCGACAACCGTCCGCGCACCCTGCAGCCGGAACAACTGGCGGCGCTGCAGGCGCTGTCGCGGCAGGTGATGCAGCTGATCGAACTGCGCCGCAGCAGCCATGCGCTGGCGCTGCAGTTGCGCGAACGCGCCTGGTACGAGCAACAGCTGCTGCAGTACCAGGAATCGCTGGAATCGCTCAACGCCGAACTGCTGGAACAGGCGCGCACCGATCCGCTGACCGGCCTGCTCAACCGCCGCGCCTTCGCCACCGCGTTGATGATCCATGCCGAGGCAGCGCAGCCGGGTTCGGCGCCGCTCAGCGTGGCGATCCTGGATCTGGACTACTTCAAGAGCGTCAACGACCTGCATGGTCACGACAAGGGCGATGAGGCGCTGCTGGCGCTGGCCGACATGCTGCGCGCGCGCCTGCCGCCCGAGAGCGTCGTGGCGCGCTACGGCGGCGGCGAGTTCGCGCTGTTGCTGCCGGCGATGGACGCGGCGCAGGCCATGCGCGCCTGCGAGCGCCTGCGCCAGGACACCAGTCTGCTGCAGCTCGGCGTGCCGCTCACCGCCAGCATCGGCGTGGCCACGCTGCAGGGACGCGAAAGCGCCGAGGACCTGCTCAAGCGTGCCGACCAGGGCCTGTACCAGGCCAAGCGTGCCGGCCGCGACTGCGTGTCGCTGGCGGCGTAAGTACGCCACGTCATTCCGGGACGATCCTCAGGTTCCTCCTTGTTCTACGGGAAAAATTCCCCCACAGGGGTAGGCGCGTCGCCTCGCGAACGCAGACGACGCAGATGCTTTCGCGCCGTACCCTCACCCCAACCCCTCTCCCGGGGGGAGAGGGGCTAGTTCCCGAGCATGCTGCGCCTTTCGCGTTGGGCCTGCGGTCATGCCGCAAATGCGCAGGACCGGGCCAATCCCGACTCCGCAATCCCCAATCCCGAAGTGAGCGCCCCCGCGCTCACTCCACCACGTTCTTCGCTTCGCAGGTGGCCAGCAGCTCCGGGTGCTGCACCGGACGCGTGCGGGTCAGCAGCGGATGCAGGAACACCGCGCCCAGGATCACTGCCACGCCGAGGTAGAACAGCCCGGTGAGCTGGCGCTGCTCGTCCAGCAGCACGATCGCGAACACGATCGCGTAGACCGGTTCCAGGTTGGTGACCAGTTGCACCGCGTAGGCGCTGAGCCGGCGCAATGCGACCAGGGCCAGGGCGAACGGCAGCAGCGTGCACAGCAGCGCCAGCGCCAGCAGCAGCGCGGTGTCGTGCAGGCTGGGCAGCACCAGCAAGGGCCCGCTCAACGCCGGCAGCACGAACGGCAGCAACGGCGCCAGCGCGGTCAGGGTCAGGGTGCCGGCGCCCAGTTCCAGCGCGGTCACGGTCAGCGGATCGGCATGGTCGACCAGGCGCTTGTTGAGCGAGCCGAAGGCCGCTACCAGCAGCGCCGACGCCGCGCCGACGGCGACACCGGCGCGCATCCCGTGCGGTACCCCGCCGACCACCAAGGCCACGCCAGGCAGCACCGCCAGGCCGAAGGCCAGTTCGCTGGGGCGGAACGGCCTTTTCGCCACCCAGGGTTCGATCACCGCGGTGAACACCGGCGCCAGCGCGATGCAGGTCGCCGCGACCGAGGCGTTGGCCAGCTTGATCGCGCCGTAGAACGTGAGCCAGTGCAGGCCGACCAGGGCGCCGACGATGGCATAGCCCAGCGCCAGTTTCGGCGTCAGCGCCGCCAGTCCGCGCCACACCCGCGGCAGCAGCGCCAGCGCGGCCACCACCATCAGCATCCGCCACCACACCAGCGGCAGCGCGGGCAGGGTGATCAGCTTGCCGAGAATCGCGGTGATTCCCCACAGCAGGACGCAGAAATGGATTTGCAGCTGGGCTTTGGTGGTGGGGTGCATCGGCATCCGCGTATTGTCGCGCAAAGCGCGCCGCCACGGTCGCGGATCGCCACACGGGTCAGGCGTCTGGCACCGGCGGCGACGCGTTCCGCGCCATCCTGCGCGCATAGGCGGCGGTGAGCGGCGGCACCAGCAGCGCCGTCACCACCACCGAGGTCGCCACCAGTGCGGTCGCGGCCGGCGCGGTGGCCCGGAACTGCGGCGCCACCGCCGCCACCAGCGCGGGCGTGGCCACCGCCGCGCCGGCGGTGCTGGAGGCGGCGAGGCCGGCGCTGCCGTTGCCGCCGGCCAGCCAGCGATCGGCCAGCAGCAGCGGGATCCCGGTCGCCACCATCACCAGCAGGCCCAGCGCGACCCCGGCCACGCCAGCATGGGCGACCATGCGCAGGTCCAGGGTATTGCCCAGGGCGAAGGCGAAGAACGGGATCAGCGCCGGCACCGCACGCGCGAACAGGGCGCGCAGCGCCGGGTCCAGATTGCCGAGCGCGAAACCGGCCAGCAGCGGCAGCACCGCGCCGAGCAGCAGCCGCGGCTCGAAGTTGGCGACGCCGGCGGTGCCGAGGATCAGCATGGTCACCAGCGGCCCGGATTCCAGCGACATCAGCGCCATCGCGCCGGCCTCGCCGCGGCGGCCGTACTGCTGCATGAGCGCGGCGAACAGGCCGGCATTGGTCATGTCCATCGCCGCGACCAGTGCCAGCACCGACATGCCGCTCCAGATGCCGGAGACGATGCCGCCCGGCGGCAGCAGTCGCGCGGCGATCACCGCGGTCAGCCACGCCACCGCGATCTTGGTCAGCACCAGCACGCCGGAGGCGCGCAACACGCGGCCGCCGCTGCGCAGCCGGATCGAGGCGCCCAGGCAGAAGCACCACACCGCCAGGATCGGCACCAGCCCGCCGATCAGGCCTTCGGTGAAGGAGCCGAACCAGGCGCCGGCCTGCGGCCACACGGTGTGGCAGAGCGCGCCGAGCAGCAGCGGCGCCAGCATCATGCCGCCGGGAAGACGTTCGAGCGTGTGCTTGATCCGCATCGAGGGACTCCGCGTGTGCAGGCGCGGCCCGCGGCCGCGGCCCGGCGACGGCGCCGGACGGGCGGTGTTGTACCCCAGCGCGGCGACCGCCAGGTGTCGCCGGGTGCGCGCGCTCGGGGTCCGGTTCAGCCGTCTTGCGACCGCGGCGGCGACGGTCGCGCTTGCGCCGTGCAGGGCGTCGCGTACGCGTGGTCGAGCGCGTCACGCCTGTGCGGCGGACCCCAGCATCTTCAGCAGGGCCATCGCCGCGGCGGGATTACGCTCCTTGGCGGCGCTGATGAAGTAGACGAAGACCTCGCGCGGCGTGGTCTTGGCCACGGCCGTATCGGCGTGCGGCAGCGCCTGCGGATCCTCGCCGCGGCGCCAGGCTTGCGCGTGCGCGGCCCAAGTCTGCAATTCCTTCGGCGGGTAGCCATGGGCGAGGTCGGCGCGACTGCGCATCAGCCGCGCATAGACGAAGTCGGCGCCCAGGTCGGCGAAGGAGGGGAACTCGGGCGAATCGGTGAACACCGTGGCCACGCCGTGCCGGCGGGTCAGGTGCAGCAGTTCCGGTCCGACGCAGGCCGGATCGCGCACTTCCAGCACGTGGCGCAGAAGGCGCCCGTCGGTCTTGCGCGGCAACAGGTCCAGGAACGCGGCCAGGTCGTCCAGGTCCAGGCGGTGGCCGTGCTCGAACTGCCACAGCAGCGGGCCGAGGCGGTCGCCGAGGCTGGCGATGCCGCCGACGAAATCCTCGATCTGCGTGCTGGCGCCGGCCAGCCGCCGCAATGCGGTGATGCGCTTGGGCGCCTTGGCCGAGAACAGGAAGCCCGGCGGCGTCTCGTCGCGCCAGCGCGCATAGGTCTCCGGCTTCTGCGCGCCGTAGTAGGTGCCGTTGATCTCGATGCTGGTGACGTGGCGGCTGGCGTATTCCAGCTCGCGGCGCTGCACCAGGCCCTGCGGATAGAACATGCCGCCGCGCCACGGCGCGTAGGTCCAGCCGCCGATGCCGACGCGGATGCCGTCCGGCGCGGCCGGGGCGGAGTCGAAGAGGTCGTTCATGCGGGCGTGTCCGGCGGCAGGCGGGGAGCGATTGTGCCGCAGCGTGGCGTTGCGGGGTGTGGTCGTGTGCGTCAGTGGCCTGGTGGCGTCGCTGGGTGGTGCGCGGCGCGTGCCTGTGCCGCGTGTTCGTCGCCTGCGCGATGGCGCGCGCCATGCGTGCGTGCAGGGCGGGAATGGCCGCCAACTCCGCTGGCCGCTGCGTGCGAGTTGGATGTTGGCAGTAGCGGCCACCCGCGTCTGGACCGCATCTGGCACTACGCGGCGTCGCAGCGGCGCGCCTTGGTCCGCCGCAAACGGCCCGGCAGGCTCTACACTCGCCGGGACGCGCGCGCCAGTGTGCGGCCTTGGTTTCCCTTCTTCAGGAGCGACGCAGTTGAAGAGCATCTCGATGGGCTGCGGCCTGTTGCTGGCGATGAGCGCCACCGTGCAGGCGCAGGCGCCTGTCCCCGCCGCGGCCCCCGCACCGGCCCCGGCCGCATTGCCGCCCGGGCTGCAGGATCTGGACGCGCAGGTGGAGCGCGTGCGCAAGCAGTTCGACGTGCCCGGCATCGCCATCGCCATCGTCAAGGACGGGCAGGTGGTGCTGGAGCGCGGCTACGGCGTGCGCGAACTCGGCAAGCCGGAACCGGTGGACGCGCAGACCCTGTTCGCCATCGCCTCCAATACCAAGGCCTTCACCTCCGCCGCGCTGTCGATCCTGGCCGACGAAGGCAAGCTCAAGCTCGAGGACCGGGTGGTGGACCACCTGCCGTGGTTCCAGATGTCCGACGCCTACGTCACCCGCGAAATGCGCGTGCGCGACCTGCTCAGCCATCGCAGCGGCCTGAGCCTGGGCGCGGGCGACCTGCTGTTCTGGCCGGCCACCAGTTACAGCAACGAAGAGGTGGTGCGGCGCCTGGCGCATGTGCCGCTGAAGGGCGGTTTCCGCGACCGCTACGCCTACGACAACATCCTGTACGCGGTGGCGCAGAAGCTGATCGAGCAGGTGTCCGGGCAGAGCTACGCCGAGTTCGTGCGCCAGCGCATCTTCGTACCGGTGGGCATGACCGGCGCGCGCATCAACAGCGACCACCTGCAGCCCGGCGACGAGGCCGCGGTCGGCCACGCCAAGTTCGACTTCCGCGAGCTGCGCACGGTGGCGCCGCTGACCTGGTCCAACAATTCCGGCGCCGGCGGCATCTACGCCAATGTGCACGACATGGCCAAGTGGATGCAGGTGCAGCTCGACGGCGGGCGCCTTCCGGCGGCCGATGGCCAGGCGCGGCAGCTGTTCAGTGCGCAGCGCCAGCAGGAGATGTGGCAGATGATCACGCCGATCGCGATCTCCGAGCCGAGCGTGCCGGAACTGCTGCCGGCCAGGCCCAATTTCGCCGGTTACGGCGAGGGCTGGAGCCTGAGCGACTACCGCGGCGCCAAGCTGGTCTGGCACACCGGCGGCTGGCCGGGCATGGTCTCGCGGTTGACCCTGGTGCCCGAGCGCAAGCTGGGCGTGATCGTGCTGACCAACCAAGAGGTCGGCGCCGCCTTCAACGCGATCACCTTGCGGGTACTGGACGCCTACCTGGGCGCGCCGGCGACCGACTGGACCGCCGCCTACGCCAAGGCCGTGGCCAAGGTCGACGCCAATGCCGACGAGGACTGGGCCAAGCACGTCGCGGCGCGCGACGCCAAGTCCACCCCGTCGCTGCCGCTGTCCGGCTACGCCGGCACCTACCGCGACCCGTGGTACGGCGATGTGGTGGTACGCCAGCAGGGCAAGCGCCTGGAACTGCAGTTCAGCAAGACCGCGCAGCTGGTCGGCACCCTGGAGCACTGGCAGCACGACACCTTCATCGTGCGCTGGCGCGACCGCTCGCTCAATGCCGATGCCTTCATCAATTTCGCGCTCACGCCCGACGGCAAGGTACGCGAGGCGCGCATGCAGGCGATCTCGCCGCTGACCGATTTCAGCTTCGATTTCCAGGACCTGGTGCTGACGCCGGCGGAGTGACTGCTGGGAATCGGGAATGGGGAATGGGGAATGGTAGGAGCGGCTTCAGCCGCGACCGGGCTTCCTCGGTGAAGCCCGTCGCGGCTGAAGCCGCTCCTGCGAGGGGGAACGATGGAGGAGCCACTGTCGCGAATCCCCAATCCCAAACCCCCAATCCCGGCGCTACCGCGTCGCGACTGAAGCCGCTCCCGCAAGGGAAAGCGATGCGCACGGGCAGCCGCTTTTACGATTCCCCATTCTCCATTCCCCATTCCCAGCGTCACGAAGTGTGACGCCGAATACGCTACCCTGACGCCCCTTTTTAGGCGTGACGTGGCGATGTTCCGCTGGTTCGAGTCCCTGATCGAGGTCTTCCCGAAGATCGAGACGCAGATGCCGCCGCGCGGGGTGGTGCGCTTCTATCTGCATTACCTGCGTCCGCTGTGGCCGCTCTTGCTGGCCACGCTGCTGGCCGGTCTCGCGTTGGCGCTGGTGGAAGTGGCGATGTTCGACTTCCTCGGCCGCATCGTCGACATGGTCGCCGAGCAGCCGGGGCCGGACTTCTTCCAGCGCCATGCCGGCGAGCTGCTGTGGATGGCGTTCGTCGTGCTGCTGGCGCGGCCGCTGTTCGTGGCCCTGCACAACCTGCTGGTGAACCAGGCCATCGTGCCCGGCCTGAGCAACCGCGCGCGCTGGCTGATGCACAACTACGTGGTGCGGCAGAGCCTGGGCTTCTTCCAGAACGACTTCGCCGGGCGCATCGCCAACCGGGTCATGCAGACCGGCACCTCGCTGCGCGAGTCGGCGGTGCAGATGGTCGATGCGCTCTGGTACATCGTGGTCTACACCGGCAGCGCGCTGTACTTGTTCGCCCAGGCCGATCCCTGGCTGATGGCGCCGCTGCTGGTGTGGGTGCTGGCCTACGTGGCGCTGATGGTTTACTTCGTGCCGCGGATGAAGCAGCGCGCCTGGATCGCCTCGGACGCGCGCTCCAAGGCGATGGGCCGCATCGTCGACGGCTACACCAACATCGCCACGCTCAAGCTGTTCTCGCATGCCGGGCGCGAGCAGGCCTACGTGCGCGAGGCGATCGACGAGCTGGCGGTCAAGCACCGCGGGCAGACCCGCATGACCACGGCGATGGACAGCGCCATCGCCATCATCAACGGCTTCCTGATCGCGGTGACCTGCGGGCTGGCGCTGTGGCTGTGGAGCCGCGGACAGATCAGCGTGGGCGCGATCACCCTGGCCACCGGCCTGGTGATCCGCATCCACAACATGTCCGGCTGGATCATGTGGACGGTCAACGGCATCTTCGAGGACATCGGTGCGGTGCAGGACGGCATGGAGACCATCGCGCAGCCGGCGCAGGTGCAGGATCGCGCCGACGCGGTGCCGCTGCGCGTGGAGCGCGGCGAGGTCCGCTTCGAGCACATCCACTTCCATTACGGCAAGCGCGGCGGGGTCATCGCCGGGCTCGACCTGCAGGTGCGCGCGGGCGAGAAGATCGGCCTGGTCGGGCCGTCCGGCGCCGGCAAGTCGACCCTGGTCAACGTGCTGCTGCGGCTGTACGACCTGGAGCAGGGCCGCATCCTGATCGACGGCCAGGACATCGCCGGCGTCACCCAGGAGAGCCTGCGCCAGCAGATCGGCCTGGTCACCCAGGACACCTCGCTGCTGCACCGCTCGATCCGCGACAACCTGCTGTACGGCCGCCCCGACGCCAGCGAGGCGCAGCTGCGCGCGGCGGTGGCCAAGGCGCGCGCCGACGAGTTCATCGAGCAGTTGCAGGACGGCGAGGGCCAGCGCGGCTACGACGCGCAGGTCGGCGAGCGCGGGGTCAAGCTGTCCGGCGGCCAGCGCCAGCGCATCGCCATCGCCCGCGTGCTGCTCAAGGACGCGCCGATCCTGATCCTGGACGAGGCCACCTCGGCGCTGGATTCGGAAGTGGAGGCGGCGATCCAGGACAGCCTGGACGAACTGATGGCCGGCAAGACGGTGATCGCGATCGCCCACCGGCTCTCCACCATCGCGCGGATGGACCGCCTGGTGGTGATGGACCGCGGCGCCATCGTCGAGACCGGCAGCCATGCAGAACTCGTTGCCCGCGGCGGGCTGTACGCGCGGCTGTGGGCGCGCCAGACCGGCGGCTTCGTCGCGGCGGACTGACGCGGCTCGCCATCCAGGATGGCCGGCGATGGCGCGACATCGGTGTCGTGCCGCCAGGGCGGGGCGGCGCCGGGTACGCGCCGCGGCATGGTCCTGGGCGGGGCCCGCGCTGTGCGTGCCCGACGCGCATCCGACCAGCCGACCGTGGTGTTCCCTGGGCGGCGCACCGCCAGGCGGTTCGGCGCCAACGGCCCGGCAATGCGACAATGCCCGGCTTACCGAGATTCGCCAGACCATGTCCCGATTGCAGTTCCAGCTCCACACCACCGACGGCGCCGCGCGCCGCGGCCGCCTGACCTTCCCGCGCGGGACGGTCGAGACCCCCGCGTTCATGCCGGTGGGCACCTACGGCTCGGTCAAGGGCGTGCTGCCCGAGCAGATCAAGGCGCTGGGCGCGCAGATCATCCTCGGCAACACCTTCCACCTGTACCTGCGCCCGGGCCTGGACGTGATTGGCGATCACGGCGGCCTGCACGGCTTCGCCCGCTGGGACGGGCCGATCCTGACCGATTCCGGCGGCTTCCAGGTGTTCTCGCTGGCGCACCGGCGCAAGATCAGCGAGCAGGGCGTCACCTTCGCCTCGCCGACCGACGGCGCCAAGGTGTTCCTGGGGCCGGAGGAGAGCATGAAGATCCAGCGGGTGCTCGATTCGGACATCGTGATGATCTTCGACGAGTGCACCCCGTACCCGGCCACCGAGGACGTGGCGCGGCGCTCGATGGAACTGAGCCTGCGCTGGGCGCAGCGCTCGCGCGACGCGCACGACGCGCTGGGCAACGACGCCGCGCTGTTCGGCATCGTCCAGGGCGGCGTGCATGCGGACCTGCGCAGCCGCTCGATCGAGGGCCTGCAGGCGATCGGCTTCGACGGCTACGCGATCGGCGGCCTGGCGGTGGGCGAGCCGGAGCACGAGCGCAATGCCATGCTCGAGCACCTGCATCCGCGCCTGCCGGGCGACCGCCCGCGCTACCTGATGGGCGTGGGACGCCCGGAGGACCTGGTCGAGGGGGTGGCCCGCGGCGTGGACATGTTCGACTGCGTGATGCCGACCCGCAACGCGCGCAACGGCCACTATTTCACCTCGTTCGGCACGGTGCGCATCCGCAACGCCAAGTACGAGCGCGACCTCGATCCGATCGAGCCGGGCTGCGGCTGCCATGCCTGCAGCAGCGGCTACACCCGCGCCTACCTGCGCCACCTGGACCGCTGCAACGAGATGCTGGCGCCCATGCTGGGCACCCTGCACAACCTCTGGTACTACCAGAAGCTGATGGCCGACATGCGCGCGGCGATCGCCGCGGGAACCTTTGCCCAGTTCCGGCGGTCCTTCTATGCGGCGCGCGGGGTCGAAGCGACGCCACTCCCGACGGAGCACGGATAAGCCCCTCTCCCCCCGGGAGAGGGGTTGGGGTGAGGGTTCGGGCGCAGCCTCGTGTTGTTAGGGAGGGGTCGGGGGTGAGGGTCCGGGCGAAGCCTCGTGCCGTTTGGGAGGGGTTGAGCCGAGGGTCCGGCCACCGCCGAACCCTGTTCCTCTCCCGGATCCAACCGCAAGGACCCCGTACGCCAGATCGCCATCGCCCGTCGGTGCCGGCCCCTTCCCGCTGCGCATGGCGCCGTCCTGTGCCGCAAGGGCAGGGCAGCGGTTCCGGAGGGTGAAGGAAGATCGTGGCATAATCGGCGGCTGCTTGCTGCCGCAAGGCAAACCAGCGGTCCGTGCCCCAGGGCGTCGGGCTGCCCAAACCATAGGACGTACCCGATGAATCCGCTCGATTTCCTGATTCCCGTCGCCCAGGCGCAGACCGCTGGCGGCGCCGCCCCGGCCGGTGGTGGCCTGCAGATGTTCCTGCTGCCCATCA
Organism: Xanthomonas sp. LF02-5; assembly: GCF_034105325.1. Taxonomy (NCBI): domain Bacteria; kingdom Pseudomonadati; phylum Pseudomonadota; class Gammaproteobacteria; order Lysobacterales; family Lysobacteraceae; genus Xanthomonas; species Xanthomonas sp. LF02-5. The sequence goes on from NZ_JAXGGF010000001.1 coordinate 1,322,074, forward strand.
TCCTGATCGCGGTGATGTATTTCGTGATGATCCGGCCGCAGATGAAGCGCCAGAAGGAACACAAGTCGATGCTGGACAAGCTCGGCCGCGGCGACGAGGTCATCACCTCCGGCGGCGTGGCCGGCGTGGTCACCGACATCGGCGACAACTTCATCACCATCGAAGTGGCCGACAACGTGCGCATCCGCGTGCAGAAGGGCGCCGTCGGCAATGTCCTGCCGAAGGGCACGCTGAAGTCCGCCTGATCCATTTCTCCTACTGCTAGGCGCGACGCCGGCGTGGCGTCGTGCGGGGTCCCGCAATGCTCGAGTTTCCGCGCTGGAAGTATGTCCTCATCCTGATCGTGCTGGCGTTGAGCGCGTTGTACGCGCTGCCCAACGTGTACCAGAAGGATCCGTCGGTCCAGATCACCGCCAGCCGCGGCGGCAAGATCGACGACGCCCTGCGCGAGCGGGTCCTCGCCGACCTGAAGACGGCCGGGATCACCCCGAAGCTGGTCGACAAGGAAGGCGACAGCCTGATGGTGCGCCTGCCGAACCTGCAGGCGCAGACCCGTGCCAACGACGTGCTGCGCCAGCAGGTGGGCGAGAACTACACGGTGGCGCTGAACCTGGCCTCGACCGTGCCGGACTGGCTGTCGCGCCTGGGCGGCAAGCCGATGGTGCTGGGTCTTGACCTGGTCGGCGGCGTGCACTTCGCCCTGCAGGTCGACCAGAAGGCGGCGCTGGAGAAGCGCCTGGACGCCTTCGCCGAGGACATCCGCACCACCTTGCGCGACAGCCGTCTGGCCTACCGCTCGGTCGAGCGCCGTCCCGACAACAGCATCCAGGTCAGCCTGGGCGAGGGCGTCGATGCCAGCGCCGCGCGCGCGGCCATCGCCAAGGCGCAGCCGACCCTGAGCTACGCGGTGTCCGGGCAGACCATCGCCGTGACCGTACCCGAGGCCGAGCTGAAGCAGATCGCCGCCGGCGCCATCGAGCAGAACCTGACCACCCTGCGCAACCGCGTCAACCAGCTGGGCGTGGCCGAGCCGATCATCCAGCGCCAGGGCGACGACCGCATCGTGGTCGAGCTGCCGGGCGTGCAGGACACCGCCGAGGCCAAGCGCATGATCGGCGCCACCGCCACGCTGGAATTCCGCGGCGTGGTCGACGGCAACGCCGAGGACGCGGTGCGCAGCGGCAACATCCCGCCCGACGCCAAGGTCTACCGCCTGCGCGACAGCGGCGCCCCGGTGCTGCTGAGCAAGCGCGTGCTGGTGTCCGGCGACCAGATGGTCAACGCCACCGTCAGCACCGACCAGAACGGCATGCCGGCCGTGGCGGTCACGCTCAACAACGCCGCCGGCCAGCGCATGTTCGACTACACCAGCGCCAATACCGGCAAGCTGATGTCGGTGGTCTACATCGAGCGCATCCCCACCGTGACCATGGTCGACGGCAAGGAAGTGCGCAGCGTGCGCGTCAACGAGGAGGCGCTGGCGCCGACCCGGATCGCCGGCGTGTTCGGCAAGAACTTCCAGACCACCGGCCTGGAGAAGACCGAGGCCGAGAACCTGGCCAAGCTGCTGCGTGCCGGTTCGCTGGCCGCGCCGATGGACTTCGTCGAGGAATACGTGATCGGCCCGAGCCTGGGCGCGGAGAACGTCGAGCGCGGCATCACCGCGGTGGTCTACGCGTTCCTGTTCACCCTGGTGTTCTTCAGCGTGTACTACCGCATGTTCGGCCTGATCACCTCGGTCGCGCTGCTGATGAACCTGCTGATCGTGGTCTCGGTGATGTCGCTGTTCGGCGCCACCATGACCCTGCCGGGCTTCGCCGGTCTGGCGCTGTCGGTGGGCCTGTCGGTGGACGCCAACGTGCTGATCAACGAGCGTATCCGCGAAGAACTGCGGCTGGGCGTACCGCCCAAGTCGGCGATCGCGGCCGGTTACGAGAAGGCCGGCGGCACCATCCTCGACGCCAACCTCACCGGCCTGATCGTCGGCGTGGCGCTGTACGCGTTCGGTACCGGCCCGCTGAAGGGCTTCGCGCTGACCATGATCATCGGCATCTTCGCCTCGATGTTCACCGCGATCACCGTGTCGCGCGCGCTGGCGGTGCTGATCTACGGCCGTCGCAAGAAGATCAAGTCCGTGGCCATCTGAGCCACGCACGCCACCTTCCGCACGTCCCCGCGCCGACAGGCGCGGGGTCCAAAAAAACGCAGAGCGGTCTCCAATGAAAATTTTCCCGCTTCACCTGATCCCCAACGACACCAAGATCGACTTCATGCGCTGGCGGCACCCGACCCTGGTGCTGATGCTGGTGCTGGCGCTGGCCTCGTTCGCGGTGATCTTCGCCAAGGGCTTCAACTACGCGCTGGAGTTCACCGGCGGCGCGCTGGTGCAGACCAGTTTCCAGAAGCCGGTCGACGTGGACCAGGTGCGCGAACAGCTGGCCAAGGCCGGCTTCGAGAATGCGCAGGTGCAGAACGTCGGCAGCGGCAACGAGGTGGTGATCCGCCTGCAGCCGCAGGGCGAGCACAACAACGAGGACATCACCAAGAACCTCGCCGAGCAGGTGCGCAAGGCGGTGAGCACGCCGCAGAACCCGGCCACGGTCAAGCCGGGCGAGTTCGTCGGCCCGCAGGTCGGCAAGGACCTGGCCTTGAACGGCGTCTACGCCACGGTGTTCATGCTGGTCGGCTTCCTGATCTACATCGCCTTCCGCTTCGAGTGGAAGTTCGCGGTGGTGGCCAGCCTGACCGCGCTGTTCGACCTGTTGGTGACGGTGGCCTACGTGTCGGTCACCGGCCGTGAGTTCGACCTGACCGTGCTGGCCGGCCTGCTGTCGGTGATGGGCTTTGCGATCAACGACATCATCGTGGTGTTCGACCGCGTGCGCGAGAACTTCCGCAGCCTGCGCGTGGAGCCGATCGAGGTGCTGAACCGCTCGATCAACCAGACCTTGTCGCGTACGGTGATCACCGCGGTGATGTTCTTCCTGTCGGCGCTTGCGCTGTACCTGTACGGCGGCGAGTCGATGGAAGGCCTGGCGCTGACCCACATGATCGGTGCGGTGGTGGTGGTGGTGTCCTCGGTGATCGTGGCGGTGCCGCTGCTGTCGATCGGGCCGTTCCAGGTCACCAAGCAGGACCTGCTGCCGAAGTCGAAGGACGTCGAGGCGCTGGCGCGCAGGCCCTGATGGGGCCGGGAGTGGGGGTCCGGGTTTGGAGATTCGTGAAAGCGTGACGTCCTGGGCCTGAAGCACTCCCTCCTGCGAACAAAAAAGCCGCGCGGATGCGCGGCTTTTTCTTTGTGCGGACGCTGGGGGCGTCGGGTGGGTGCAGCGCGACGTCGGCCGGGTTGCCGTGCGTGGGATGGGACCGTCAATGACGGTCCCATCCCCTCCGTGGCGTGCCTGCCGCGCAGGGCGTCCGCGCTACGTCGCGTTGGCGGTGGCGCGGGCCACCAGTTGCGCCACCATCGGATAGGTCTCGCTGCGCACCTGGAACTGGCCGACGATCTCCACCAGGTCGCCGGCCTGCTGCTCCATCGCGCGTGCCGCGGCAGTGGCTTCCTCGACCAGGGCGGCGTTCTGTTGGGTGGTCTCGTCCATCTGGGTGACGGTGTGGTTGACCTGCTCGATGCCGGCCGACTGCTCCTGCGAGGCGGCGGCGATCTCGCCCATGATGTCGGTCACGCGCTGCACCGAGGCCACGATGTCCTGCATCGTCGTGCCGGCCTGGGCGACCAGCGCCGAACCTGCGTTCACGCGCTCGACCGAGTCGTCGATCAGCGTCTTGATCTCCTTGGCCGCGCTGGCCGAGCGCTGGGCGAGGGTGCGGACCTCGCTGGCGACCACGGCGAAACCGCGGCCCTGCTCGCCGGCGCGTGCCGCTTCCACCGCGGCATTGAGTGCCAGGATATTGGTCTGGAAGGCGATGCCGTCGATCACGCCGATGATGTCGGCGATCTTCTTCGAGGCCGCCTCGATGCCGTCCATGGTGGTGACGACCTGTCCGACCACCGTGCCGCCCTGCGAGGCCACGGAGGCCGCGCCGGCGGCCAGCTGGTTGGCCTGGCGCGCATGCTCGGCGTTCTGCTTCACCGTGGCGGTCAGTTCCTCCATCGATGCGGCGGTTTCCTCCAGGCTGGCGGCCTGCTGCTCGGTGCGGCGCGACAGGTCGTCGTTGCCGCTGGCGATCTCGCCCGCGGCGGTGTCGATGCTGGCCGCGGCCTGCTGGATGCGGCCGACCATGTCGGTCAGTTGCGCGACGGTGGCGTTGGCGTCGTCGCGCATCCGCGCGAACACGCCGTGGAACTCGCCCTGCATGGTCTGGGTCAGGTCGCCGGCGGCGATCGCGCGCAACAGCTGCGACAGCGCCGCCAGATTGGTCTCGGTGCCCGTCATCATCGTGTTGAGGTTGGCGACCATGCCGCGGAAGGCGTGACCGAAACGCTGCTCATTGCCGCGGCGGGAGAAGTCGCCCTGCGCGGCGGCGCGCACCAGCAGGTCGATCTCGTCGTTGATCGCGCCGAGATTGCGCTTCACCTTGGCCATGGTCTCGGTCAGGATCGCCTTCTCGCCCGGGAACTGCTCCAGGTCGCGGCTCAGATCGCCTTCGGCATACTCGCCCATCAGCGCGATCAGCTGCTGCTTGACCGAGATATGGCTGTGCACCAGGGCATTGGTGTCGCGGACCATGCGCCCGTAGTCGCCCGGGAAGCGTGTCTCGTCCATGCGGAAGCTGATCCGGCCGGCGTCATGCTGCTTGGCCATCTCGGTCTGCGCCTGGATCACCGTGCGCAGTTCCTCCTGCATCTGCCGCATGTCGTTGAGCAGCGACGGCGCCTGGGTGCGCAGGCGCACGTCCTGCGACAGGTCGCCGCTGGCGATGCGGCGCACCACGTCGGCTGCGTAGGCGGGCTCGCCGCCGAGTTGGCGCATCAGGCTGTTGCGGACCAGCAGGCCGAGCAGGATGGCGGCGACGATACCGATCAGCATGCCGCCGAGGCTGGTCCATTCGCCCGACTGCGCGCGCGCCTCGCTCTCGGCCTTGCGCACCTGCAGCAGGGCGCGCTCGGCGTCCTCGTACTGACCGATCGTGTCGCGCAACCCGTCCATCTGCTGCTTGCCGACGCTCCGGAACGCGTCCAGCTGGGCGTCGTCGCTGTCGGCCGCGGTGGTGCGCATGTGCTCCACCGCCTTGCGCTTGGTCGCCATGAACTGCGTGTAGTCCTGCATCAGGGTCTGCAGGCGCGCCTGCTGCGCCGCGTTGTCCGCGGTCAGCTGCTTGGACTCCTGCCACTGTGCGCTGAACTCGCGTTCGCCGAGTTCGAGTGGCGCCAGGTAGGACGGATCGCGGGTCAGGGCGAAGCCGCGCGCGCCGCTCTCGATGTTGAGCAGGCTCACCAGCATGCGGTCGCCGAGGGTGATGACCTTGTAGGTGTGCGCGTCCAGCGCTGCCGCGCTGGTGAACTTGCGGAAGCCGATCAGGCTGGTGATGCCGACCAGCAACAACATGGCGATCACGCCGCAGAAGCCGATTGCCAGGCGCTTGGTGACGGTGAGATGATGGAAGGACACGCGAGATCTCCGGAAGATGCGAGAGAGCGGCGCTATCGGCTCCATTGCCGCAGGGACGGCAATGCAGGCACGGATCAGCGGGGAAGTTCGGGCAAAGACCCGCATCGGTATCGGCCGCGTTTCGTGGATCTTTAGGGCTGCGTTCGCCGATTGTGTCGGGCGCATCGCACATGCCGTTTTGCCTGCACGTAGCGCGTCGTGTGCCGTTTTCTACGCAAGCGCCGATCAAGCAGGGGTGAAGCGCGCTGCGTCCAATGCGTGAGTGCGGCGTGAGGGCAAAACGGCCCGTGCGTTCTGCGTTCGACGGGATTTCCTGGATGGCGGCTCGTCTGCGCGAGGCCAGGCGGATGCTGCGAAAGGACCTGTGCGGAGGTCGTGCGCCGGTCCGATCGGCGGATGACGGACATAAAAAAAGCCGCGCGAGTGCGCGGCTTTTCTGTTGTTGCGGTGTCGCTGCGCCGGCGTGGCGCCGGTCGCCTCGCTCAGAACTTCGCGTCGAACTCCCCGGCGAAGCCGGTATTGACGATCAGCTTCTGCAGCGCGTCGCCGACCTTGAGGTTGCCGGCGACCACCTGGAACTGCTGCGGGCCGCGGTCGTCGATGCGGCCGAGGGTGCCGCCCTTGAAATCGGTGACGCGGCCACCGGCCTCGCGCACCAGCAGCACGCCGGCGGCGATGTCCCAGGCCTTCACGCCGGCTTCGAAGTAGGCGTCGCTGCGGCCGCAGGCCACATAGGCCAGATCCAGTGCCGCCGAACCGGTGCGACGGATGTCCTCGGCCTGCACCAGCAGTGCATCCACGCACTTGAGCTGGGGGCTGGTGCGCTTGCGCTCGCGCGGCGCGAAGCCGGTGTGGACCATGGCGCCGTTGAGTTCCTTGCGCTCGCTGACACGGATGCGGCGGTCGTTGAGCACGGCGCCGTTGCCGCGGCTGGCGGTGAACAGTTCGTTGCGGAGCGGGTCGAAGATCACCGCGTCGACCGGCTCGCCGTTCTCGACCAGGGCGATCGACACGCAGTAGTGCGGGAAGCCGCGCAGGTAGTTGCTGGTGCCGTCGAGCGGGTCGATCACCCACATGTAGCGGCCGCCGCCCTGCACGCCGCTTTCCTCGCCCATCACGCCGTAGTCGGGGTAGGCGCGGCGCAGCTCCTTGACGATCACCTTTTCCGCATCGGCATCGACTTCGCTGGCGTAGTCCATGCGGTCCTTCTGCACCACGTTCAGTGCTTCCAGGCGGTTGATGTGGCGCAACAGCACGTTGCCGGCGAGGCGGGCGGCCTTGACCATGACGGTGACGGCGGGTTTTTGCATGGCAAGCGCTCCCGAGAAGGCGGAGGTGGGTCTGGAGGAGGAAAAGAGCAGTCCGGCGCCAAGGCCGGCCGCACAGTTTACCATCTACGCCCCCGTTCGCTTCGCCTGCCGTGCCGCCATGACCGATTCCCTCCGTATCCGCTTCGTCCTGGTCGGGACCCAGCACCCCGGCAACATCGGCGCGGCGGCGCGCGCGATGAAGACCATGGGGCTGTCGCGGCTGGTGCTGGTGGCGCCGGAATGCGAGCTGGAGACCGAGGCCTACCGGCGTTCTGCCGGGGCCGAGGATCTGTTGCAGCAGGCGCCGGTGCTGCCGGCGCTGGCCGACGCAGTGGCCGATTGCCGGTTGGTGCTGGGCTGCACCGCGCGCAGCCGCCGCGTGTCGCTGGAGGAGTTGCTGCCGGCCGATGCCGCGCAGCGCCTGACCGCGACCAGCGCCGAACCGGCGGAGGTGGCGCTGGTGTTCGGCCGCGAGCGCACCGGCCTGACCAACGAGGAACTGCAGTTGTGCCATGCGGCCGTGCACATTCCTTCCGATCCGGCGTTCAGCTCGCTCAATCTGGCCGCGGCGGTGCAGGTGCTGGCCTACGAACTGCGCCTGGCGCAGCTGCGCGGCGCCGCCCCCGCGCCGGCGCCGGCACCGGGGTTTCGCGAGGCACCGGCCAGCCACGCACAGGTGGAAGGGCTGTTCGGGCAGTTGGCCGAGACCCTGGACGATATCGACTTCCACAAGGGCCGCGCCCCGGATTCGGCGATGCGCAAGTTGCGCCGGCTGTTCCTGCGCACCGAGCTGACCGAGCAGGAAGTGCGCCTGCTGCGCGGCGTGCTGTCCGATGCGCAGCGCATGGCGCGACTCGCCGGGCAGGCCGGAAACTGAGGCCAGGCAAGGCGCGAAGGCATCCATCGCGGCGCGCGCGCCGACGCGTGCGCCCAGGGCGGACTGCATGCGCGGCAGGCGCCATTCTGTGACGCTGTCACCGGCATGCGCTTTCGGCTAGGCTTTGCAAGGTCTACTTGGGGATCGTGGTTTGTCCAGTTCGCGTTGGCGGGTGGTCGTGGTGTGGCTGGCGCTGGCGATCTGCTGGCCCGCGTCCGTGCACGCGCGGCCCTCGGTCCTGGTGCTGGGGCGCATCAGCGACAATCCCAAGGCCCATTACGAGCAACTCAAGCCGCTGCTGGACTACGTGGTGCCGCGCATGCGCGAGGTCGGCATCACCTCCGGGCAGATCCTGATGGCCCGCGACAGCCAGCAGATGAGCAGTTACCTGCGTCGCGGCCGGGTCGACTGGGTCACCGAGACCGCTGCCACCGCGATGGCGCTGGAACAGCGCGGTGGCGCCAAGCCGCTGCTGCTGACCGAGCGCAACGGCGTGCGTCAGTACCACACCGTATTCTTCGTGCGCAATGACGCGCCGGTGCACGACCTGTCGGATCTGCGGGGGCGCACGCTGGCGCTGCAGAGCACGCTGTCCACCAGCGCCTACCTGGTGCCGATGATGACGCTGTTCGAGCGCGGCCTGCATCCGGAGATCCTGCTCTCGACCAAGGACCAGCCCTCGGCGGAAACGGTCGGTTACGTGTTCGCGCGCTCGGAACTCAACATCGCCGCCTTCGTGCACAAGCACCTGGTGGATGCCGGGGCGTTCAGCAATCTCGACTGGGACGACGATCGCCGCATTCCCCCCGCGTTCCGCCGCGACTTTCGGGTGATCTACCGCAGCGAACCGTATCCGCGCGCGGTGGAGATGGTGCGCAGCGATCTGCCCACGGACGTGGAGACGCGCCTGCGCGAGGTGCTGCTGCACGCCGCCGACGATCCGCAGGGGCGCGCGGCGCTGCGCCAGTTCTTCGGGACCTCCGGCTTCTACCCGATCGATCCGGCGTCGCAGAAACGCCTGGATGCCCTGCGCGCCGGCGTGGCGCGGGTGAGGCTGGAAGTGGAATGAAGACCATGCGTTTCGGGTTGCAGGCCAGGTTCCTGCTGGCCATGGGCGTGGCTGCGCTGCTGGTGATGGCGATCCTGGCCCTGCTGCTGGAGCGCCAGGCGGCGATGCAGCGCGAGGTGCGCACGCTCAGCGGCAACGCCATCCATAGCCTGTTCGACAGCAGCATGCGCACCCGCGGCGAATCGCTGGCGCGGCAACTGGCCGATTCGCTGGCCAACCCTGTGTACTACTCCGACCTGGATGCGATCGGCACGCAGGTGCGTGGGGCGCTGGGCTATGTGGCGGTGGCCTACGTGCTGGTCTACGACGCCGACGGGCGGCTGATCCACGACGGCAGCAAGGACCTGGTGGGCTACGGGCAGCGCATGCGCGGGCCGATGGCCGACGCCGCGATCCGCGCCAAAGGCCTGCTGGCGCAGGAGTCGCCGGAGTTCCTCGACGTGTCGATGCCGATCATGATCGGCGACCAGCGCGTGGGCGGGGTGCGGGTAGGCATGTCCTGGACACGCGCGCAGGAGTACGAGCGCAAGGCCGGGCAGAACCTGGACCAGCGCCTGGGCGCCCTGGGCAAGCGCCATCTCGGCTGGTTGCTGCTGTTGCTGGCCGCCCTGGGCCTGACCGCGGCGATGGTGGCGGTCTACGTGCAGCGCACGTTGGTGGCGCCGTTGCGCTGGATGGCGGCGACCGCACGCCAGATCGAGGCCGGCAACTATGCGGTGGAGCGCCGCGACAGCGGCCGCCACGACGAGGTCAGCGAACTGCTGCGCGCGTTCGGGCGGATGAGCGAGGCGATCGCCCGGCACGACCGCGACGTGCGCCACATGGCCTACACCGATGCGTTGACCGGGCTGACCAACCGGCTCGCGTTCCGCGAGGCGCTGGACCATCGCATGCTGTCGGCGCGCGCCTCGCAGCGCAGGCTGGCGCTCCTGTTCGCCGACATCGACGATTTCAAGCGGATCAACGACACCCTGGGTCACGAGGCCGGCGACGAAGCCCTGCTGCAGTTCGCGCGGCGCATCCAGCTGGCGGTGGAGCAACTGGGCGGCGACGATGCGCTGCTGGCGCGTTTCGGCGGCGACGAGTTCGTGATCCTGGTGGAGGATGCACAGGCGGCCAAGGTCGCCACCGCGCTGGCGCAGCGGCTGGTGCAGGAGCTGCGCGAGCCGCTGCGGATCCAGGGCCGCGAGGTGTTCATGGGCACCTCGATCGGCATCACTGTCTACCCGGGCGATGCCGAGGACGCCTCGGCGCTGCTGAAGAACGGCGACATCGCCATGTACCAGGCCAAGCTGGCCGGCAAGAACTGCCACCGCTTCTACAGCCGCGCGATGGACTATGCGGTGGAGCGGCGCGTGCACATGGAGCACGAACTGCGCGGCGCCTGGGAGCGCGACGAACTCAAGCTGGCCTACCAGCCGATCTTCCGCACCCAGGACCGGCGCATGGTCGGCGTCGAGGTGCTGCTGCGCTGGCAGCATCCGGCGATGGGCACGATCTCGCCGACGGTGTTCATTGACGTGGCCGAGCAGAGCGGGCTGATCGAAAGCATCGGCCCCAAGGTGCTGCGCGCGGCCTGCAGCGAGGCCACCCAGTGGCGGCGCGCCGACGGCAGCGCCGACCTGTTCGTCTCGGTCAACGTCTCGCCGCGGCAGTTGCGCAGCGGCGATCTGCCCGAAGTGGTGGCCGAATGCCTGCGCGAGTCCGGGCTGCCGGCGGCGCAATTGCATCTGGAACTGACCGAGACCGCGGTGATCGGTGACGAGCTGCAGGCGGCGAGCATGCTGGCGCGGCTGCATCGCACCGGGGTCAAGGTCTGGCTGGACGACTTCGGCACCGGCTTCTCCGGCCTGAGCCACCTGCGCCAGGTGCCGGTGGATGGGGTCAAGATCGACAAGAGTTTCGTCGCCGACCTGCAGCGCGACCCGGACGACCTAGCGCTGACCACGGCGATCATCGCCATGGCGCATTCGCTGGACATCACCGTAGTCGCCGAAGGCATCGAGCAGGAGACCCAGTTCGAGCTGCTGCGCGAGCGCGGCTGCGAACTGGGGCAGGGCTTCTGGCTCAGCCGTCCGCTCAGCGCGAACGAATTCCGTCAGCTGCTCGCCAACGAGGACGCACCGCCCGCCAGCGCGTGATCGCCGCTGCGGCGTCGTGGCCGGCGTGCGCTGTGCCTGCTGCGGTCCCGGCTAGGCGGGTCAGGGCATCAACGGGCGCTTGCCGGTATCGCCGGCGATCTCGCGCACCAGCTTCGGCACGAGATAGCCGGACAGGCGCGCGGCCAGCCCCTGGTGCAGCGCCAGCGCGGTGGCATCGTCCACTTCGAAATGGGCCACGCCCTGCACCCGGTCCAGCTGGTGCAGGTAGTAGGGCAGCACGCCGGCGGCGAAGCTGCGCTCGCTCAGCGCGGCCAGCGCCTCCACGCTGTCGTTGACCCCGCGCAGCAGCACCGCCTGGTTGAGCAGGTGCGCGCCGGCCTCGCGCAGGCGCGCCAGCGCGGCATCCACGCCGGCATCGAATTCGTTGGCGTGGTTGGCGTGGATCACGAACGCCAGCGGCCACGGCAGCGTGCGCAGCCAGGCCAGCAACGGCGCATCGACGCGCTCGGGCAGCACCACCGGCAGGCGGCTGTGGATGCGCAGGCGCTTGAGTTGCGGCAGCGTCGCCAGCGCCTCGGTGAGTTCGGCCAGCTTCGGCGTGGCCAGCGACAGCGGATCGCCGCCGGACAGGATCACTTCCTCGATGCTGGGGTCGGCGGCGATGGCCGCCACCGCTGTGCGCCAGCCATCGCGCGCGGCGGTCTCGTCGGCATAGGGAAAGTGCCGGCGGAAGCAGTAGCGGCAGTGCACCGCGCAACTGCCGGTGGCCACCAGCAGGGCGCGGCCGCGGTACTTGTGGATCACCCCGTCGGCCTTCTTGGCCGCGGTGTCGCCGACCGCATCCAGGGCGAAGCCGGCGACCAGGCGCTGCTCGTCGTCGATCGGCAGCACCTGGCGCAGCAGCGGATCGTGCGGATCGCCGGCGCGCATGCGCGCGACGAAGCTGCGCGGCACGCGCAGCGCGAACTGCGTCGCAGCCTGTTCGGAGACGCCCAGCGCCTGCGGATCCAGGTCCAGCAGGGCCAGCAGCTCGCGCGGATCGCGCACGGCGTCGCGCCAGGCCTGCTGCCAGCGCGGCGGCGCGGCGGCGGGCAGGGGCGGGGACGGCTGCATCGGGCGGGGGGCTGCGGTTATCATAGGCGGTCATCACACGAGCGCCCGCCGTTGCGGCGGAGCTTCCATTCTATCCGGCCGGCCGCCGAACGCGGCGGGTTTGCCTTACCCGAGGAGTTTCAGATGGCCAGCTACGGCATGAACGACGTCAAGAACGGGATGAAGATCCTGGTCAACAGCGAGCCTGCGATCATCACCGATACCGAATACGTCAAGCCCGGCAAGGGCCAGGCGTTCACCCGCGTCAAGTACCGCTTCATCAAGTCCGGGCGCGTGGTCGAAATGACCATGAAGGCGACCGACAGCGTGGAAGCGGCCGACGTGGTCGACACCGACATGCAGTACCTGTACAGCGACGGCGAGTACTGGCACTTCATGCAGCAGGAAACCTTCGAGCAGGTGCAGGCCGACAAGGCCGGCGTCGGCGACGCCGCCAAGTGGATCAAGGGCGAGGAGGATTGCGTGGTGACGCTGTGGAACGGCACGCCGATCCAGGTCACCCCGCCGAACTTCGTCGAACTGAAGATCGTCGAGACCGACCCGGGCGTGCGCGGCGATACCTCCGGCGGCGGCGGCAAGCCGGCGACCCTGGAGACCGGTGCGGTGGTGCGCGTGCCGCTGTTCGTCGGCCAGGAAGAAGTGATCCGCGTCGATACGCGTTCGGGCGAATACGTTTCGCGCGTCAAGTAAGTCGGCATGCCCGCGGCCGCCGCCGGCCGCGGGCATGCGCACGCGCTGGCGTGCGGCGGCCAGGCAGCGCCATGCGCTGGATCGCCGTGCGGCGGTGATGGACCACCTCGCTCCCAGGAAACGCCCGTGACGACCAGCCACGCCGACAGCGCCGACAGCAAGTACCCGCACGACCGCGTCGTGTTCTTCAGCGATGCGGTGTTCGCGATCGCCATCACCCTGCTGGCGGTGGAAATCAAGGTGCCTGGACACGCCGAGGTCGCGGCGGCCGGCGGCATCCTCGCCGCCCTGCACCGGATGCTGCCGCTGTTCATCGGTTTCGCGGTCAGCTTCCTGGTCACCGCGCTGTTCTGGAAGTCGCACCTGCAGCTATGCCGGCACATCCGCCAGTTCGACGACCGGCTGATCTGGCTCAACGTGCTGCAGTTGCTGCTGATCGGACTGCTGCCGTTCTCCACCGCGCTGTACTCGGACTATTTCGGCAACCACGAGGCGTTCTCGGTGTACTGCGCGCATCTGGCGGCGATCGGCCTGGCCGGGTACTGGCTGCATGCCTATGCGGTGCGCAAGGAAGGCCTGGCGCAGCGGCTGGGCCCGCTGCAGGCGCAGGCGATGAAGCTGCGCGCGGCGGTCTCGCCGGTGGTGTTCGCGTTATGCATCCCCGTGGGCATGGTGGCACCGTGGCTGGGCCGCTTCGGCTTCCTGGCGGTCTTTCTGCTGCAGTGGGGGGTGATGCGCGTGTACCAGCGACGCATCCGCCAGTCCCAGGCGGCACCGGCACCGTGACCCTCCCTTTTCTAGAGTCTAGAGTCCCTGCGATGACCTCCATACCCGAATCCTGCGACCTGCTGATCGAAGCCGGCTACGTGGTCCCGATCGAACCGCATGCGGTGGTGCTGGAAGACCACGCGGTGGCGGTGCGCGGCAGCGAGATCGTGGCGGTGCTGCCCACGGCCGAGGCACGCACGCGCTTCGCCCCCGCGCGCACCGTCTCGCGCCCGGACGCGGCGATGCTGCCGGGGCTGGTCAACGCGCACACGCACAATCCGATGACCCTGCTGCGCGGCATCGCCGACGACCTGCCGCTGATGGTGTGGCTGCAGCAGCACATCTGGCCGGTGGAGACCGCGGTGATCGGCCCGGAGTTCGTCGCCGACGGCACCGCGCTGGCCATCGCCGAGATGCTGCGCGGCGGCACCACCTGCGCCAACGAGAACTACTTCTTCGCCGACGTGCAGGCCGCGGTGTACAAGCAGCACGGCTTCCGCGCGCGGGTCGGCACGGTGATCATCGATTTCCCGACCGCCTGGGCCAAGACCTCCGACGAGTACTTCGCCCGCGCCTGCGAGGTGCACGACCAGTGGCGCGACGATCCGCTGGTCGGCATCGCCTTCGCCCCGCATGCGCCGTACACGGTCAACGACGCCAACTTCGAGCGGGTGCGGATGCTGTCCGACCAGCTCGAGGTGCCGGTGCACCTGCACACCCACGAGACCGCGCAGGAAATCGCCGACTCGCTCAAGCAGTACGGGCAGCGCCCGCTGGCGCGGCTGGACCGTCTGGGCCTGGTCAACGACCGCCTGATCGCGGTGCACATGACCCAGCTCACCGACGCCGAGATCCACCTGTGCGCCGAGCGCGGGGTCAGTGTGGTGCATTGCCCCGAATCCAACCTCAAGCTCGCGTCCGGGTTCTGCCCGGCCTGCGCGCTGCAGCGGGCGGGGGTGAACCTGGCGATCGGCACCGACGGCTGCGCCAGCAACAACGACCTGGACATGTTCAGCGAGAACCGCACCGCGGCGATCCTGGCCAAGGCGGTGGCCAACGACGCCACCGCGCTGGACGCGGCCAGCACGCTGCGCGCGGCCACCCTGGGCGGCGCGCGCGCGCTGGGCTTCGGCGAGACGATCGGCTCGATCGAGCCGGGCAAGCAGGCCGATCTGATCTGCGTGGACCTGTCGGCGCTGGAGACCCAGCCGCTGCACAACGTGCTGTCGCAACTGGTGTACGCCACCGGCCGCCAGCAGGTCAGCGATGTGTGGATCGCCGGCCAGCCCAAGCTCAGCCAGCGCGTGCTGGTGGACATGGACGTCGACGCGCTGGTCGCCAATGCGCGCGAGTGGCGCGAACGTATCCGCAGCGTCCACGCCTGATCCGCTATGTTCGCCGTGCCGCCTCGCGCGCGCGGCCCCAACGAGAGTTCGCCATGACCGCTTCCACCGCCAACGCCTCCGCCAATTTCGATCAGGCCGAACTGGACAAGTTCGGCGCCCTGGCTACCCGCTGGTGGGATGCGGACGGCCCGCAGAAGCCGCTGCATGCGCTCAACCCGGTGCGTCTGCGCTACGTCGCCGAGCGCCTGCCGCTGCGCGGCGCGATGGTGCTGGACGTAGGGTGCGGCGGCGGCCTGCTCAGCGAGGCGCTGGCCAAGGAGGGCGCGCAGGTCACCGCGATCGATCTGGCACCGGAGCTGATCAAGGTCGCGCGGCTGCACCAGTTCGAATCCGGGGTCGAGGTCGACTACCGCGTGCAGTCGGTCGAGGACCTGGCGGCCGCACAACCGGGCAGCTTCGACGCCATCACCTGCATGGAGATGCTCGAGCACGTGCCCGATCCGGCGGCGATCGTGCGCGCCTGCGCGACCCTGCTCAAGCCGGGCGGACAGCTGTTCCTGTCCACTCTCAACCGCACCCCGGCCGCGTTCGCGCTGGCCATCGTCGGTGCCGAGTACGTGGCGCGGCTGCTGCCCACCGGCACCCATCGCTACCAGGATTTCATCAAGCCGGCGGAACTGGCCGCCTGGTTGCGCCAGGCTGAACTGCAGCTGCGCGACGTCAGCGGCCTGGCCTACGAGCCGTGGCGCAATCGCGCGCGGCTGTCCTCGCGGACCGAGGTGAATTACCTGGCGTGTGCTGTAAAGCCGGGAATCGGGAATGGGGAATAGGGAAGCGCCGCTGCCGCGGCGGGGTTACCCGCGGGTGGTGCTGTTCGATCTGGATGGCACGTTGCTGGACAGTGCGCCGGATCTGCTGGCCGCGGCCAATGCGGTGCTGGCTGAGCATGGCCGTGCAGCGTTGACCCTGGCGCAGTTGCGGCCGGTGGTGTCCAAGGGCTCGCGGGCGATGCTCGGCGTCGCCTTCCCGGATCTGCCCGCCGCGCAGCGCGATGCGCTGATTCCGGCCTTCCTGCGCCACTACGAGGCGCTGATCGGCCGCCATTCGCAGCCGTTCGACGGCATCCCGGAACTGCTGCAACGCCTGGAAGAGGCCGGCAGCGTGTGGGGCATCGTCACCAACAAGCCCGAGGCGCTGGCGCGGTTGATCCTGCCGCAGTTGCAGTGGCAGCAGCGCTGCGCGGTGCTGATCGGCGGCGACACGCTGCCCGAGCGCAAGCCGCATCCGCTGCCGCTGCAGGTCGCCGCGCAGCGCCTGGGCGTGGCGCCGCAGGAAGTGGTCTACGTCGGCGACGACGAACGCGACATCCTCGCCGCACGTGCCGCCGGCATGGCCTCGGTGGCGGTGCTGTGGGGATACCGGCTGGAAGAGGACGATCCGCTGGCCTGGCGCGCCGACGCGATGGTCGCCGCGCCGGCCGAGTTGTACGACGCCGCGGCCTGGCCGGTCAGCACGGCCGCGTCCTGAAACCGGTGCTGTCGCCGCGTTCGCGGTGATGCACGACCGCCGTGTCGCGGCCTGCACGCCGACGCCGCTCGGCATCCACCGGTCGCGCACGTACACTGCGCGTTCTGCGCGGCAGCCGCGCTCACTCTCCCATTGCGCGATGCCGTCGGCGCGCGCGCCTGACTCCGGATTCACCGATCGCATGAGCAGTTCGTCCGCCCTGGATGCCTTCCTCGACAAATGGCGCCGCCGCTGGCCGGAATGGGCCGTGGCCGAGGCGTTCGTGCCGGCGCCGCAGCGCGCCCGCACCGTGGCCTGGTTCGCGCTGCTGCAGGAGTTCGACGACATCCTCAACATCGCCGGCGACCCGCTGCCGGCCGACGCCAAGCTGGCGTGGTGGGGCGAGGAACTGCGCAGTTGGGCCGGGCAGCGTTCGCGGCATCCGCTGGGCCGGGTGCTGGAGCCAGTGGCTGCGCCGTGGACACAACTGGCCGAGGCCTTGCCGAGCCTGCCGCAGTCGCGCGCGGCCGCGGCCGACACCGCGCATGCGCTGGAGCGGCTGGAGCCGTTCGCGCAGGCGGTGGTCGCGGTCGAGCGCGCGTTGTTCGAGGCCTCGGCCGAGGGCGCCGCGGTGCCGGTCGCGCTGCAGGTGCTGGCGCAGCGCCTGGTCGAGGGCGGCGCCGCCACCGCGCCGCTGGCGCTGCGCGGCGGCGATGAGGCGCAGCAGCGCCAGCGCTGGGCGCAGGCATTGCTGAAGCCGTGGCCGCGCCGCGTGCGCGGGCCGCGTCCGCGGCGCATCCTGTCGGCGTTGGCGCGTGCGCGGATGGTGCAGCAGGCGGCCGCCATACCCAGGCCGCCGGGACAGATGGCGACGCTGTGGCGCGCCTGGTGGGCCGGGCTGGGCTAGAGCCCGCCCGCCCTCCGCGCCGGCATGTCTCAGGGCGCGCTGCCGGCGCCGCTGTTGGCGTACTCGTAGAAGCGATTGGCCGAATTGCTGCAGTTGCTGCTGCAGTACGGCCGGCCGATGGTCGAGGCGTTCCACGGCGCGCTCTTGCGGATGTGCCCGCCCAGCGTCGAGTCGCGGATCACCACCTTGCCGTTGGGCGAGGTGCCGTCGACGTAGTTGGACAGGCTGCCCACGCTCTCGTCCCAGGCCCGGCCCAGCCACACCGTGCCGCTGCCCGGGTTGCCGACCGCATCGAAGGTGCTGCCGATCGCCAGGAAGCCGTAGCTGCTGCCCGGGCGGGTACTGGGCGCGAAGATCACGCCACCGTCGTTGGCGCCGCGGCGCGCGGCGGTGTAGCGGATGGTGCTGCCGGCGAACACCGCCACGCCCGAGCCGAAGATGAAGTCGGTGTCGCCCTCGATGGTGCCGCCCTTGACGTAGGCGCGGATCACCGTGTTCGCGCTGCCGGCGCTGATCAGCAGGGTGTCCTGGTTGCCGGTCAGCACCACGTTCTCCAGCACCGCCTTGTCGCCACGCAGCGCCAGCGCCACCGCCGACTGGTTGCTGCCGCTGTAGGTGCCTTCGACGTAACTGTTGACGATCGCCAGGTTGCGCGCCTGGAACTGCGCCGCGCGCACGGTGACGGTGCCGCTGTCGGAGGTGCCGACGGTGCTGCTGGCGGCGTTGCTGGCGCAGGGATGGGTGGCGCTGCCGGTGGGTTTCGGCGTGGGGTTGGCGTTGCCGAAACGGATCGTGGTGCTGGCCGGGCTGCCGCCGAGGCCGAACAGCGTGAGCGGCGGCGCCGCGGCGGGCACGCAGACCACTTCGGTATAGGTGCCCGGCGCCACGCTGATGTAGCGGCGCATGCTGCCGCCGGCGGCGACCGCGGCGTCCACCGCGGCCTGCACGGTGCGGTAGCGGGTGCTGCCGTCGGCGGCCACCGCGTAGTCGGCCTGCAGCAGCGCGACGCCGGCGCTCGGATCCCAGTTGTCGGTAACCAGCGCGCCGATCGGTCCGGCCTGGGCCAGGTGGCGGGCGACGGTCTGGTTGGCCGCCTCGCTGCTGGTCAGTTGCGGGCGCGACGCGGTGCCGGTCAGGGCCGGGGCGTCTGCGACAAACCCGCCCGCCAGGGCGAGGGTGGAGGAAAGCAGCAACCAGCGCGATACGGTCATGGGAAGCCTCCGCTCAAGGATAAGGGCCCGCGGCCACGCCTGAAATGATACCGGTGTCATCCGGTCGCCTGATCCGGCGTCGTCAGCGGACCGGCGATGGTAGGGGCGTTCGCGCGCCGATGCCGGCCGATGTCGCAGCCAGAGCTCGGTTGTGCCGCTTCCATCACGATCGCGGATCCGCCGCACGTGCGGCGCGCCGGTTGGTGGGGGCGTGGAGGGCGATTCCCAGGCCAAAACGCGACGGCTGCAGGCGCTCCAGACCCGGCGCCGGCGGACGGTCGCCGCACTGCGGCATGGATCTGCGCGCCGTGTGCCACCCCACTTTCTGGCGTGACGGGGTCGTGAATTTGGATACGAGCGCCGTCGCGGCTTGCGCTACCCTCGACGCCGATCCCACTTGGAAGTCATCGATTGAAGCGCCTGTGCCGTTGGTGCTGCCTGTTGCTGTGCCTGGGGCTGGTCGGGTCGGCGCTGGGGCAGGAACTGTTGTTGCAACGGCTGGCCGCCGACCCTCCGCCGCCGGAGGTGGTGGCGGGGCGCCACGATACCGCGTTCGCCGATGCCGGCCATGGTGCGATCCTGTACGAGCGCAGCAAGCAGCCCACCTGGTGGCGGATCCGTGCCGACCATGCGATCGGTCGCGACGGCCAGCCGCAACTGGTGCTGCAGTCGCCGTATCTCACCCGGGTCGAGGCCTGGGTGCCAGGGCGCACCGGGCCGACCCGGCACGCGATCTACGGCGCCGACGCCGACCTGCGCTACTCCACCCGGGCCCTGGTGATCGCCTTGCCGCAGGGGTTGCCGGCCGGTGCCTCGATCTGGCTGCGGGTGCATGCGCCGGCGGCGATGCCGATGCCGGTGGGCATCGCGCCGCTGGCGCAGGTGCAGCGCGAGGATCTGCACTACGTCGGCTGGCGCGCCTTCATCCTCGGCTCGACCGCGGTGCTGGCGATCCTGGCGATCGCCTTGTGGGCGCGTCTGCGCGAGCCGATCTACGGCTACTTCACCGCCAACGTGATGTGTGTGCTGCTGTACCTGCTCGGCCTCGGCGGTGAGGCGCGCGCGGTGCCGGGCCTGGCCAGCGTGTTCGCGTCCTCGCCGACGCCGATGCGCATCGTCGCCGCGCTCGGCGGCTTCTTCATCATCACCTTCCAGCGCCGGCAACTGGAGATGCGCCGGCAACTGCCGCGGCTGGACCGGGTGCTGCGGCTGTGCGCGCTGTTCCTGCTCGGCATCGCCGTGGCCTGCTTGCTGTCGGACGCGGCGGTGCTGAGCCTGCTCGGCAATCTCGGGCTGATCGTCGGTGCGGCGCTGCTGCTGCCGTGTTGCCTGCTGCTGGCCTTGCGCGGGCAACGCTACGCCTGGCCGTTGCTGGCTTCGTGGACGCCGCTGTGGATGCTGTGCGTGCTGCGCTGCCTGGAACTGACCGGGTGGTTGCGCCTGGACGTGGCCGCGCCGGTGCTGGCGCATGGCATCAGCCTGGCGTTGGCGATCTCCTGCCTGCTGGTGACCTTCGGGTTGGCCGAGCAGATCCTGGAGCTGCGTCGCGACCGCGACCGCGCCAGCCGCATGGCGACCGTGGACGAACTCACCGGCATCCTCACCCGCGCCGCCCTGCAGCAGCGTCTGGCCGAGGCGCTGCAGGACGCCGCGCGCGGCGACCGGCCGCTGGCATTGGCTTACATCGACATCGACCATTTCAAGCGCATCAACGACATCCACGGCCACGCCGGCGGCGACGCCTGCCTGCGCTGGATCGCCGCCTGCGCGCGGGCGCGCCTGCGCAGCACCGACACGCTCGGCCGCCAGGGCGGCGACGAGATGCTGCTGCTGATGCCCGGCGCCACCCTGGAGGCCGCGCGGCGCGTGGCCGAGGACATCCGCCAGCACGTCGCCGCGCAGCCGCTGCCGCGCGAAGGCCAGGCGCTGTCATGCACGCTGAGCGTCGGCGTGGCGCAATGGCAGCGCGGCGAGAGCGCGGCGGCGCTGTTGCAGCGGGCCGATGCCGCGCTCTACGCCAGCAAGGCCGCCGGCCGCAACCGCGTCAGCGTGTCCACCCCCAGCCACCACGTCACCCACCAGGAGCCTCAACCATGACTGCGCAGACCGATTTGCCCGCGTTCGCTCCCGATCAGTTGCAGGTCGGCGACATCCTGTTGCAACTGGGCTGCGGCCCGGTGTCCGAACTGATCGCCTGGTGCGGCGACAGTATCTACAGCCATGCCGCCATCGTCGCCGATCAGGGCGATCTGATCGAGGCGGCGGCCAGCGGCGTGCGCCGCTATCCGCTGTCGCAGCGGCTGACCGACACCACCAACTACCTGATCATCGACGCCTACCGGCCGCTCAGCTACGCCTGCGTGGCGCTGGACGACGCCGATCGCGCCAGCGTGCTGGCCAAGGCGCAGTCGCTGCTGGGCGTCCCGTACCCGCTGGACAGCCTGGCCACGCTCGGCCTGCTGGTCGCCATCCGCGGCAAGTGGCCGCAGCACTGGCTGGCGCGGATCGTGGTGCGCGAGGCGCTGGACCATCTGGTCCGCGACAACCCCTCGCACATGGTGTGCAGCGAAGTGGTATACCGCGCGCTGGCCGAATGCGATGCGACGCCGCCGGGCCGGCTGGCGCCGCAGATCGTGCTCAGCGGGCCGACCCATATGCCGTTCCCGCACCTGGACTGGAAGGCGTTGTGGGAGGAAGTGTGGCAACTGCTGCATCCGCACCGGCAGCAGGCGCTGGGCGATATCGCGCAGCGCCTGGCGGCGGTGGAGGGCGCACCAGCCAGCCTGGCCGCCTCGGCGCTGACCACGGTCGCCGACGACGACCTGCTCAGCCGCGCCAACGCGGTCCGCGCCGGCCTGGGCCTGCCGCCGCTGGCGCCGGTCACCGATCAGGTGGAAGACAACGGCAGCCTGCTGCGCGAAGCCGGCGAAGAAGCGCCGGGCGCGCCGTTGCCGCATCCCAATCCCAAGCTGGTCATGCCGCTGGATCTGGCCAACAGCCCCTCGCATGTGGTGCTGGGGCGCCTGCTTGAGGTGCCCACGTCGGCGTAGCTGAAAGGCTGCGCGCCAGCGCAGTGCGCGAGGCTGCGCCCGTACCCTCATCCGCCCCTTCGGGGCACCTTCTCCCGAGGGGAGAAGGGAGAGCGCTTGCCCCTCTCCCATTGGGAGAGGGGGCGGGATGAGGGTGCGGCCTCCCGGCCACGCGCGCCAACGCACCTGACCCACCAGCGCTTTACTGTTGCTTTGTCCGCTCCAGCACCAACAGTGGATCGATGCGCACATCGAACCGCGCCAGGCGAATGTGTCCGCGACCCGGATGAGGAACGCGCCGCCGCGCGCCAGCGCACCTGACGCACCAACGCACTACGGCTGTTTCGTCCGCTCCAGCACCAGCAATGGGTCGATGCGCACATCGAACCAATTCATCCCCCAATGCAGATGCGGCCCGGTCGCACGGCCCGTGGCACCCACCGCGCCGATCACCTGACCCTGGGCGATGCGGTCGCCGACTTTGACGTCGATCCGCGACAGGTGCAGGAAGTTGGAACTGACGCCGTAGCCGTGATCCAGCAGCACGGTGCCGCCGGTCAGGTACAGGTCGGGAGCGGCGAAGGTGATGACGCCGGCGGCCGGGGCCTTGACCGGGGTGCCGGTGGGCACGGCGATGTCCATGCCCGAATGCCCGGCGCCGGGCTGGCCGTTGTAGACCCGGGCATTGCCGAAGCGGCCGCTGATGCGGCCCTGCACCGGCCAGATGAAGGGTGCGGCGAAATCGGTGCGCGGGTCGTCGCGGTCGCGCGCGGCGGTGACCTGGGCCTGTTCGCGCTTGATCCGCTCGGCGATCGCCGGCGGCGGGTTCACCGTCTTCGGCGGCACCCCGTTGACCTGTTCCAGCGGCCAGTCGCGCGGCGTCACCGCGATCTCGACCGTCTCAGTCCCGCCATCCGGGCGCTGCACGGCGATGCGCAGCGGGCCGCGCTCGTCGCGGCCGATGCCGAACACCACGCTGCCGTAGTCGCTGACTCGCAGGGTGCGTCCGGCGTACTGCACGCGGCTGCCGGGCGCGACCTTGCCGATCACCAGCGCGCCCTGCGAGGCGCTGCGCGGGAACACGCTGCGCGCTTCGGCGCCGGCCGCGGCCGGCGTCTGTGCGTGCAGCGCAGGGGCGAGCGGTGCAGTCAGCAGGACCAGCGCCAATGCGGCGCCGGACACAATGGCGCCGCGCATCAGCGGTCGAACGCCAGGCGCTGCCCGTTGGGGGTGCCGACCAGGCGGGTGCCGTCCCAGGCCAGCACGCCGTTGACCCAGGTCGCGGCGATCCTGGAGCGGAAGCTGCGCCCTTCGAACGGCGACCAGCCGCACTTGGACAGCACGTCCTCGCGGCGCACGGTGAACGCGGTGTCGTCGATCAGCACCAGGTCGGCGTGGTAGCCCTCGCGCAGGAAGCCGCGTTCGTGCACGTCGAACAGCAGCGCCGGCGCGTGCGCGAACTTGTGCACCACCTGGGCCACGCTGAGCCGGCCCTCGTGGACCAACTCCAGCGCCGCGACAAGCGCGTACTGCACCAGCGGCAGGCCCGACGGCGCCTGCGCGTACGGCTTGCTCTTCTCTTCCCAGGTGTGCGGGGCGTGGTCGGTGGCGAGCACGTCGATCACGTCCTCGGCGATCGCGCGGATCAGCGCCTCGCGGTCGCTGGCGTCCTTGATCGCCGGGTTGCACTTGATCAGGTTGCCGAGCGTGGCGTAGTCGGCGCGGTCGAAGCGCAGGAAATGGATGCAGGTCTCGGCGGTGATGCGCTTGCCCTGGATCGGGCCGGGGGTGAACAGCGCCAGCTCGTCGGCGGTGGAGATGTGCAGCACGTGCAGGCGGGTGCCGTGCTTCTTCGCCAGCGACACCGCCAGCTGCGAGGACTTCAGGCAGGCCTCGCGCGAGCGGATGTCCGGGTGCATGTCCGGGGTCAGCGCCTCGCCATACTTTTCCTTGAACGCGGCCAGGGTCGCGTCGATGGTCGGGGTGTCTTCGCAGTGGGTGATGATCGGCGTCGGCGCGTCGCGGAAGATCGCGTCCAGGGTCTGCGGGTTGTCGACCAGCATGTTGCCGGTGGAGGCGCCCATGAACACCTTGATGCCGGGCGCGGTCTTCGGGTCCAGGGTCTGGATCGCGGCCAGGTTGTCGTTGCTGGCGCCTAGGTAGAAGCCGTAGTTGCCCCAGGCGCGGCCGTGCGCGGCGTCGTACTTGGCCTGCAGCGCGGCGGCGTCGAGCGTCGGCGGATTGGTGTTGGGCATGTCCATGAAGCTGGTCAGGCCGCCGGCCACCGCCGCCGCCGATTCGGTGGCGATGTCGCCCTTGTGGGTCAGGCCGGGTTCGCGGAAGTGCACTTGGTCGTCGATCATGCCGGGCAGCAGCCAGCGGCCGGCGGCATCGACCACGGTCTCGCCCTCGCGCGCGGCCAGCTGCGGGGCGATCGCGGCGATGCGGCCGTCGGCGATGCGCAGGTCGCCCTGGGTTTCGCGGCCTTCGTTGACCAGGCGCGCGTTGACGATCAATGTGGAAGCGGACATCAGTGTTTTCCTTGGCAGCGGCAGGGTGGCGGCGCCGTGGGGTCGGGCACCGGGTCGAACCCGCCAGGATGGAAGGGGTGGCAGCGGCCGACGCGGCGGGCGGCCATCCAGCCGCCGCGCAATGCGCCGAAACGGGCGATGGCGGTCACCGCATACGCCGAGCAACTGGGCACGAAACGACAGCGCGGTCCCAGCAGCGGGCTGATGAAGCGCTGGTACAGGCGCAGCAGGGCGATGAGAGCGCGGGCGATCACATCACCATGATATGCCACTGTGCTGGACTAGGCGGGTCGCTCGGCGTATACGCCGCGTTGTTGCCGCGGGGGGTAGGGTAGGCTATAAAGGCCCGCTTTCCCGGGCCCCGGGAAGACCAAGGAAGAGCGTTCGTGGCTGCTAAAAAACCTGCAAAGAAGGCCGTCCAGGCCGCCAAGAAGCCTGCCAAGCCCGTCGCCAAGAAAGCGACGGTGTCCGCCGCCAGCAAACCGCTGAAGAAAGCCGCGCCTGCGAAGTCGGCAGCCAAGGCCGCGCCGGCCAAATCGGCCAGCAAGGCCGTGGCCAAGAAGCCGGCGGCCAAGCCGGTCGCTGCGTCGCCGGCCAAGTCCGCTCCCGCCAAGAAGGCCCCGGCCAAGAAGGCGCCTGCCAAGCCGGTCGCACCGGCGAAGGCCGCCGCCAAGCCAGCGCCCGCCGCCAAGCCGGCAGCGAAGACGCCCGCGGCTAAGCCTGGCGCCAAGGTCGTCAAGACCGCGGCCGCTCCCGCCAAATCCAAACCGGCCACCGCCCCCGTTGCACCCGCGGTGACCACCTCCGTACCGAAGTCGGCGCCCAAGCCGGCTGCGGCCAAGCCTGTCCCGGTCAAGCCCGCCACGCCTGCCGCAGCACCGGCCTCCAAGCCCGTTGCCGCCAAGTCCGCCGCGCCGTCGACCCCGCCACAAAAGAATCCCGTGTCCGTTTCGAAATCCTCCGCGAAAACCCCCACCAAGTCCGAATCCACCCCGAAGGCGCCGGTCGCCAAGCCCACCGGCAAGGTCGCCGTGGCCGTGACCGCCAAGTCCAACACCCCGGCCAAGCCGGCCAAGTACAAGGTGGTCGAGTACAAGACCGACGAGGCCACCGGCCGCCCGATCCTGCCCAAGGGCTACAAGCCGGCGGCGGACGAGGAGTACATGAGCGCGCTGCAGCAGGAGTACTTCCGCCAGCGCCTGCTCACCTGGCGCGCCGACCTGGTCGAGGAATCCAAGCAGACCATCGAGAACCTGCGCGACGAAGTCCGCGACATCGGCGACGAAGCCGAGCGCGCGACCCGCGAGACCGAGAACTCGCTGGAACTGCGGACCCGCGACCGCTACCGCAAGCTGATCGGCAAGATCGACAGCACCCTCAAGCGTCTGGATGCCGGCGACTACGGCTACTGCGTGGACACGGGTGAGGAAATCGGCCTGGAGCGCCTGGAAGCGCGTCTGACCGCCGAGCGCACCATCGACGCGCAGGAGCGTTGGGAACATCTGCAGAAGCAGCAGGGCGACTGAGTCCGCGCCGCCCCGACGTGTCAAGGCAAGGCCCCGCTCGCGCGGGGCTTTGCGTTTTCGGCCCCCCAGTCAGGGCGAGCGTCTGCCGTCTGCTGCCGCGAGTAGCGGTGGTGCCAGTCCTGCTGCACGACCGCCCATCGATGCGCGATGCGCAGCCGAGCGCCTGTCCAGCCGCCGCGGCCGTTCGCGGCCGCGTGGGCAGACTTCCGCTGGCAGGCGGGCCCATGCCGGCATGGACGACGGCGCCCTTCAGCGCACGCCGTTGATCAGGCCGCTTTGCGCGTCCTTGCGCAGTTGCACGCCGGGCAGGGCGAAACTGTCCAGGTCCTGCTTGGTGGCTGCAAGGTCCAGCCCGACGATCGCCGACGTCTCCGGATCGACCTCCAGGCCCAGCGGCATCGCGGCGAACTGCACGTAGTCGCGGTTGGCGTTCCATTGCGGCTGCCCGCCGATGGCCTGCAAGACCCGATCGACGGGCGTACCGGCCGGCTGGCCGAGCAACTCGAACGGCAACGGCGCATCTGGAGTGGCGAAGGCGATCAGGTTGGTGACCCGGTCGTTGCGAAAGCGCACTGCCAACTGGCTGTAGCGGAGAGCGGTCGCCGGCCGCGGTTGCTGCGCCAGCAGCGCATTGAGCCCGCGCGGGTACAGATACACCACACTGAGCGTCTCCGGATGTGCTGCATCGCTGCGGGTGATGTCCGGCTGGCCCAGTGCGGCCAGCACCTGTTGTCTGCGCATGCCAAGCGCGACGGGTCCCAGACGCGCGCACGGAGGGGGCAGGGTGGCGGCGCTGCTGGTGCCTGCAAGGGCCTGATGCAGCGCGTGCGTGCAGGTCGCCGCATCGCTGCCGGCGGCATGCGCCTGCGGGTGGGCCATGCACAGCGCGAGCAGGCCGAACAGCGGGAAGAACCGGGATGCCATGAGAAATCTCCGTGACGGATGATGCGTGGCGAGGACGGGAGCGCTCCCGTCCTCGCCACGGGGGGAGTTAGTTGCCGTGCCAGCCTTCGCGGTGCCCGTCGGCGGTGATGAACGCGTTGCGCTGGTCGCTGCTCAACGATGACCACTGATCGGACGGATTCAGGCCCGAATTGGTGGTGATGGTGGTGATCATCTCTGAGGTCGGATTTTCGCCACTGCGCCTGCAGCGACGCCGCAAGCGCCTACGCGGTGGTTACATCCGCTGCGTCTTCGGCGCTTCTTCGCTGGAGCACGCCAAGGTCAGGTCCAGGCGACGTACCGTCCAATGCGACGGCGTGTCCATCGTCCCCAGCGCATGGATGTGATAGGCGGGGCAGTCCGCATCTTCTTCTGGGTTGTTCTTGATGTCGCAGTTGCCTTCGATCAGAAAAGCATTGTTCCCTTCGACGCCGGTTCGGGCAAATTTCAATGCGGGGCAACTACCGAAGAGCCTCGACAGTGCGAGGTCGTTCTTCAGCACATACGCGATCGCCTGTTCTCCATCTGCGCGGGAAGAGGCTGGATTCGCCTGCAGCGATCCTGGCACGGCAATGGCGAATGCCAACGCCATGCCTATGCTTGGTAACCCAAAGATTTTCATGTGGAGAACTTCAATCGGTGGTTGTCTGCCGGGTCGGCGGCGTCGGTGCCTAGTGCGATGCAACTCCGCGCCCGAGTCGAAAGTGGCGTTGCCAGTGCCGCCGTCTCCAGCCATGCCTGGCTTCGGGCGTCCACTGCCTCGTCACGGAAAAGCGAATGTTCCATTCGGCTGATTCCATCCATGTTTCATATGGGGGCCGCGCGTTTCGATGCGCGTCCATTTTCCAGAAGTGGGGTGAAACTTGATTCGGAAGAGATAATTTCGGAGGCTTCTTTCGTCTTCCTTTCTGTGTTTGCGGACTTTCCATCTTTTCTGCAAAATGCGTTCTACCGGTGCTGGTTGGTGGGAAGGTGATCCAATAAAATCAGTTGCTTGTGATCGGAATTTCAGTGCCGTGCGTGGCTTTGGAAAAGCTTTAAATGCGCCTGTCATGACGGTGTCGCATAATGGCGGCTGTGGTATATCGCCATGTCGCCGCCGACAATCAATGTCACTGCTTGAAAATTATTTCCATTATGTATCCTCGCTCGGTTCGATAACGGAGCGTCGCGCTTGAACGGCCATGCCGACGTGGCCGGATCGGGTGCGCGCAAACGCCGCCGTCGTTGGCGCTGGCCGATCCTGATCGCCCTGTCATTGCTGGCGGTCGTTGCGCTGGGGCCGCGGGTCAGCGTGGCCTTGCCGCAGGTGGCGGCGCCGGCGGTGCCGCAGGATCCGCTGGCGCTGCAGGCCTGGATCGATGCGCGCGAACGTGCCACGCCGGGGCTGCGCCCGGACAACCAGGCGCGGATCGTCTGGGCCGATCCGGCGCATCCCGGGCGACGCGCGTGCGCCATGGTCTATCTGCATGGCTTCACCGCCAGCCAGGGCGAGGGCGCGCCCACCCACGTGCGGCTGGCGCGCAGCTTCGGCTGCAATCTGTATCTGCCGCGCCTGCCCGGGCACGGCCTGGTCGCGGCCGATGCGCTGCGCGGCGTCGATGCCGGCCGCCTGCTCGCGGGTGCGACCGAGGCGCTGGCGGTGACCCGGGTGCTGGGCGACCGGGTGGTGGTGATCGGCAATTCGATGGGCGGTGCGCTGGCGACGCAGGCGGTGGCGGCGAATCCGCGCCAGGTGCAGGCGCTGGTGCTGTGGTCGCCGCTGGTGCGCGAGTACGGCGATCAGCTGCAGCCGATGTTGTGGCCGTGGGGCGCGCAGTTGCTGGCGTGGACGCACAACGGTGGCGATCCGATCCTGCGCTATCCGGTCGACAGTGCCTACTGGGCCGACGCCACGCACCTGGACGGCTACCGCGCGCTGGCGGCGCTGACCCGCGGCGGCATGCGGCCGGCGACCTATGCGCGGATCCATGTGCCGGTGTTCCTGGGCTACTACTATCGCGACCCGCAGCACCAGGACCGCACGGTGTCGGTGGCGGCGCTGCAGGCGATGTTCAAGCAGCTGGGAACGCCACCGGCCTTGCGTCAGGCAGTGGACTTTCCTGGGGCGGACAATCACGTGCTGGCCTCGCCGATCCGCTCGCGGGCGGTGCCGGCGGTGTTCGCCGCCACCTGCCGGTTCCTGGCGGGGCAGGGCGGCCTGGTGCAGCCGGCCGGGGTGCCGGATTGCGCGCATGCCTGGGCCGACGACGAGGCGCAGGCGCGCGCGGTGGCGGCCGCGCGCTGAGCGCGGTCGTTGTGGCGAATGGAAGGATGACTGGCGCGGTGCGCACGCGCCGGCGCCAGGGTGCGTGATGCACGACCGGGCCGGGCTGTCTCGCGTCCGACCCACACTCGCCATCAGTCACCCCTACTGCAGGTCGCGCAGATCCAGATTGCGCAGCTTGGGCGCTTTCCAGCTGGTGACGCCGACCACGCCCAAGGTCACGCAGCCGCCAAGTACCACGGCGGGCACCAACCCGATCAGCCGCGCCATGACACCGTCGTAGAACGCACCCAGTTCGTTCGACGAGCCGATGAAGATGCCGTTGATCGAGGACACGCGGCCGCGCATCGCGTCCGGTGTCGCCAGTTGCAGGATGGTCGAACGCACGATCACCGAGACGCCGTCGCACATGCCATAGGCGAGCAGGATCGCCGCCGACAGCCAGAAGTGCCGCGACAACCCGAAGGCGATCGTGCACAGGCCGAAGCCGGCCACCGCCAGCAGCAGCACGCGCCCGGCATTGCGCTGCAGCGGGTGCCGTGCCAGCCACACGCCGACCAGGATCGAGCCCAGCGCCGGGGCGCCGCGCAGGATGCCCAGGCCCTCGGGGCCGTAGTGCAGGATGTCGTGGATGAAGGCCGGCAGCATCGACACCGCGCCGCCCAGCAGCACCGAGAACATGTCCAGGGCCATCGCGCCGAGCATGATCTGGTTGGAGAACACGAACTGCGCGCCTTCGGCGATGCTGCGGAAGATCGGTGCGCGTGGGCCTTCGTGGACCGGCTCGGACACGCGCAGCAGCCACAGCGCCAACAGCGCCGCGCTGGAGGCGCCGATGGCGGTGCCGTAGGCCAGGCTCTTGCCGCCCCAGCCGACCAGCAGACCGCCCAGCGCCGGGCCGATCACCATGCCGGCCTGGAACGCGACGCTGCCGACGCTGGCGCCGCGCGCATAGGCCTCGCGCGGCAGGACGCGGGCGAACAGCGCGTTGTACACCGGCGACAGGAAGGCGCGCGCGGCGCCGGTCAGGGCGATCGCCGCGTAGATCGGCCACACGCCCTGCGCCGCCAGCCAGCCGCGGCTCACCGCCAGCAGGATCGCGGCGGTGGCGACCAGGCCGACGCTCGCGAGCATGCCCAGGTAGCGGCGCGGCAGAT
Organism: Xanthomonas sp. LF02-5; assembly: GCF_034105325.1. Lineage (NCBI taxonomy): Bacteria > Pseudomonadati > Pseudomonadota > Gammaproteobacteria > Lysobacterales > Lysobacteraceae > Xanthomonas > Xanthomonas sp. LF02-5. Next base: position 1,351,994 of record NZ_JAXGGF010000001.1, read on the forward strand.
GATCGACCAGGTAGCCGGCGAACGGGGCGATGCAGAAGAACGGCAGGATCTCGGCCAGTCCGATCAGCCCCAGCGAGAATGGATCGCGGGTGATCTCGTAGATATGCCAGCCGACCGTGACCGCGACGACCTGATAGGACAGCATCGCCAGGATGCGGTAGGCCAGCACCAAGGCGAAGCCGGGATGCGCCAGCAGCGTGCGCAGGGTCTGCGGGGTGGGCAGCGGCGCGCTCATGCCTGCTGGGCGCGTGCGGTGTCCTGGATGAAGGCCAGCAGCGCGGCCAGGCCGTTACTGCGGGTCGGCGACAGGTGCTTGCCCAGGCCGATGGCGGCGACGAAGTCCGGCGCGGTGGCGAGGATGTCCGCGGCGCTGCGCCCGGAATAGACCCGCAGCGCCAGATAGATCAGCCCGGAGACGATCGCCGAGTCGCTGATCGCATGGAACACCAGGCGTTCGGCATTGCCCTCGGGCACGATCCACACCATCGACTGGCAGCCGTGCAGGCGATGCTCCTCGGTCTTCCAGTGCTCGGGAAAGGCGGGCAGCTTGCGGCCCAGGTCGATCAGGTACTGATAGCGCTCGGACCAGTCGCCGAAAAAGCCGAACTCCTCGGCGATGGCGGCCTGGGCATCGGCGGGCGTGGGTTCGAGCGGAAAGTCGGTGTCGGTCATCAGCAATCCAGAATCAAGCGATGTAAAGCCCCTCTCCCTCCGGGAGAGGGGTTGGGGTGAGGGTGCGGGCGAAGCATCGTGAACTGTCGAGGCCATTCGCTCGGCCTCATCTCTCTAGGCTTCGCCCGTACCCTCATCCGCCCCTTCGGGGCACCTTCTCCCAGAGGGAGAAGGGAACAGCCGTGCGCCCTTTTTCTACGAGGGCTCGGTTACCCACGCTTCCAGCGTACGCCCTGCGGCGTGTCCTCCAGGACAATGCCGGCGTCGGCCAGTTCCTGGCGGATGGCATCGGCGCGGGCGAAGTCGCGGGCCTGCTTGGCGTCGCTGCGGGCGTCGATCAGCGCCTGGATGCGGGCGTCGTCGTCGCTGCCGGCACCCTGGAACCAGACCTGCGGATCCTGCTGCAGCAGGCCCAGGGCCAGGCCGGCGCCGAGCAGGCGGCCCTTGGCCTGGCGCAGCGTGTCCGCACGTTGCGTGGCATCGGCGGGGTCGAGGCCGCCGGCCGGCGCCGCCTCGCGCAGTGCCTGTCGCGCCTGGGTCGCCAGGCTCGACAGCACCGACAGCGCCAGCGGCGTATTGAGGTCGTCGTCGAGGGCTTCTTCGATCTCGGCCGGAATGACGGCTTCGGCGTCGATGGCCTGCAGATCGCGCAGCGTTCCGTACAGGCCGTCGAGCCGGGCCACCTGGGCCTGGATCAGGGCGTCGGACCAGTCCAGCGGCTGCCGATAGTGGGCACTGAGCAGCGCGCAGCGCAGCGCCTCGGGCGGGTGGCGCTCGATCAGGTCGTGCACGGTCTCGATGTTGCCCAGCGACTTGCTCATCTTGGCGCCGCTGAAGGTCAGCATGCCGTTGTGCAGCCACACGCGGGCGAAGGTGGCGCCGCCGTGGGCGCATTCGCTCTGCGCGATCTCGTTCTCGTGGTGCGGGAACTGCAGGTCCACGCCGCCGGCATGAATGTCGATGGTCTCGCCTAGATGCGCGGCAGCCATCGCCGAGCACTCGATGTGCCAGCCGGGGCGGCCGCGGCCCCATGGCGAGTCCCAGCCGGGCAGGTCGTCGCTGGACGGCTTCCACAGCACGAAGTCGCCCGGATCGCGCTTGTACGGGGCGACCTCGACGCGGGCGCCGGCCAGCATCTCCTCCGGGTCGCGCCGCGACAGCTTGCCGTAATCGGCGAAGCTGGCCACCGCGAACAGCACGTGGCCCTCGGCGGCATAGGCGTGGCCGCCGGCGATCAGCCGCTCGATCATCGCCACGATGTGCGGGATGTGCGCGGTGGCCGCCGGCTCGATGTCCGGCGGGGTCACGCCCAGCGCGGCCATGTCCTGGCGGTAGATGGCCGCGAAGCGGTCGGTGATGGCCGAGATCGGCACGCCCTGCGCCTGCGCGGCGGCGTTGATCTTGTCGTCCACGTCGGTGATGTTGCGGGCGTAGCGCAGTTTGCCGTAGCGGCGCCGCAGCAGCGCCGCCAGCACGTCGAACACCACCGGGCCGCGGGCGTTGCCGATGTGCGCGTAGTTGTAGACGGTGGGGCCGCAGACGTAGAGCGTCGGGCCGGCCACCGGATCGAGCGGTTCGAAGGCATCGACCCGGCGGGTCAGGTTGTTGTGCAGGCGCAGGCTCATCGGCATCGGCGGTGGGGAAACCGTCCGATTCTACCGGCAGCCGTCGCCAGGCGGGCGCGCGGCGCGCCTGTCGGCTCGCGTTCAGCCCGACGCAAGCCGCCATGCCTACACTCATTGGTCTGCCCTTGCGAAGCTGCTGCCGATGCGCCCGAACCCGTTGTTGCCGCTGGTCGGCCTCCTTGCCTGCGCCGCCGCGCCGGCCTGGGCGCAGGACTCCGAGGCGCGCAATCGGGTGGTGGTGATCGAGAACGTCAAGCTGGACTACGCCCAGGTGCTGAACGTGGAGCCGGTCTACCAGACCCTGCGCGCCACCCGCACCGAGCAGCAATGCGACCCGGCTCCCGCGCCGGCCCCGGCGGCGCCGGCGCCCAAGCCGGCCGAGGACGACAGCCGCTTGAACCGGTTGATGGATTCGGTGAAGGACATCTTCAGCCGCCGCCACGAGGAGCCGGCCCCGGCCGCTGCGCCGGCCACGGCGCCGCAGGGCGGACGCAACTGCCGGATGGTCGAGGTCGGCCGCGAGTTCCGCCGGCCCATCGCCTACGACGTGGACTATGTCTACAAGGGCACCAAGTACCGCTCGCGGCTGCCGGAAGATCCGGGCAACCGGCTGCGCATCCGCGTCTCGGTGGCGCCGTACGTGCCCGACGCGGTGGTGGTGCCCCCGCGCTGAGCGCCGCACGCGCTTGCGCCTGTGGCGTGCGCGTGCGAGGATGCGCGCCGATGAAAGCGAACCTGCCCCAGCACGATCTCAGCGCCGCACGCATGGCCTCGGGCATGACGTCGCGCGCGCGTCGACCGGAATCCCACATTCTCGCTGGGTAACCGGAGCGTCGTGCCGTTCGTTCTGAAAACCCAGCCCGAGGCTGGGTTTTTTCGTTTTCATCGGCCGGAAAAGTTTCACCCGTAAAGAACCTCCCTGTAGAACGCCTCGCGCGTCCCCGCGTCCCCACCGCTGCAAAGGATCGATCGATGTCTCTGAAGCACTTCTTGAACACCCAGGACTGGAGCCGCGCCGAACTGGACGCGGTGCTGACCCAGGCGGCGCTGTTCAAGCGCAACCGCCTCGGCAGCGAGCTGAAGGGCAAGTCGATCGCGCTGGTGTTCTTCAACCCGTCCATGCGTACCCGCACCAGCTTCGAGCTGGGCGCGTTCCAGTTGGGCGGCCACGCGGTGGTGCTGCAGCCGGGCAAGGACGCGTGGCCGATCGAGTTCGACCTGGGCACAGTGATGGACGGCGACACCGAAGAGCACATCGCCGAGGTGGCGCGGGTGCTGGGCCGCTATGTGGACCTGATCGGCGTGCGTGCGTTCCCGAAGTTCGTCGACTGGGCCAAGGACCGCGAGGACCTGGTGCTGAAGAGCTTCGCCAAATATTCGCCGGTGCCGGTGATCAACATGGAGACCATCACCCATCCGTGCCAGGAGTTGGCGCATGCGCTGGCGCTGCAGGAGCACTTCGGCACCAGCGACCTGCGCGGCAAGAAGTACGTGCTGACCTGGACCTACCATCCCAAGCCGCTGAACACCGCGGTGGCCAATTCCGCACTGACCATCGCCACTCGCCTGGGCATGGACGTGACCCTGCTGTGCCCGACTCCCGACTACGTGCTCGACGAGCGCTACATGGGTTGGGCCGCGCAGAACGTGGCCGAGAGCGGCGGTTCGCTGAGCGTCAGCCACGACATCGACAGCGCCTACGCCGGCGCCGACGTGGTCTACGCCAAGAGCTGGGGCGCGCTGCCGTTCTTCGGCAACTGGGGCCCGGAGAAGCCGATCCGCGACCAGTACCAGCACTTCATCGTCGACGAACGCAAGATGGCGCTGACCAACAACGGCGTGTTCTCGCATTGCCTGCCGCTGCGCCGCAACGTCAAGGCCACCGACGCGGTGATGGACTCGCCCAACTGCATCGCCATCGACGAGGCAGAGAACCGCCTGCATGTGCAGAAGGCGATCATGGCGGCGCTTGCGTCGCAAGCGGGAATCGGGAATCGGGAATAGAGAATCGGTACAGCAACAGCGTTAGCCCCCACTTTTACGCGTGATAAGGAAACAACCATGAGCACCGCTTCCACCAATCCCGACTCCCCAATCCCCAATCCCGGCACCAAGGACATCGTCCTCGCCTTCTCCGGCGGCCTCGACACCAGCTTCTGCATCCCCTACCTGCAGGCCAAGGGTTATGCGGTGCACACCGTGTTCGCCGACACCGGCGGCGTGGATGCCGAGGAGCGCGAGTTCATCGAGAAGCGCGCCGCGGAACTGGGCGCGGCCAGCCACGTCACCGTCGACGGCGGCCCGGCGATCTGGGCCGGCTTCGTCAAGCCGTTCGTGTGGGCGGGCGAGGGCTACCAGGGCCAGTATCCGCTGCTGGTGTCGGACCGCTATCTGATCGTCGATGCCGCGCTCAAGCGCGCCGAGGAACTGGGCACCAAGACCATCGCCCACGGTTGCACCGGCATGGGCAACGACCAGGTGCGCTTCGACCTGGCGGTCAAGGCGCTGGGCGACTACGAGATCGTCGCGCCGATCCGCGAGATCCAGAAGGAACATACCCAGACCCGCGCCTACGAGCAGAAGTACCTGGAAGAGCGCGGCTTCGGCGTGCGTGCCAAGCAGCAGGCCTACACCATCAACGAGAACCTGCTCGGCCTGACCATGTCCGGCGGCGAGATCGACCGCTGGGAAGCGCCGGGCGAGGGCGCCCGCGGCTGGTGCGCGCCGCGCAGCGCGTGGCCGACCGAGCCGCTGACGGTGAAGCTGAAGTTCGTGCAGGGCGAGGCGGTCGAGCTCGACGGCAAGGCGCTGCCGGGCGAACAGATCCTGGCCAAGCTCAACAAGCTGTTCGCGCCCTACGGCGTGGGCCGCGGCGTGTACACCGGCGACACCGTGATCGGCCTGAAGGGCCGCATCGTGTTCGAGGCGCCGGGCCTGGTGTCGCTGCTGGCCGCGCACCGCGCGCTGGAGGACGCGGTGCTGACCAAGCAGCAGAACCGTTTCAAGCCGGACGTGGCGCGCAAGTGGGTGGAGCTGGTGTACGAAGGCTTCTATCACGATCCGCTGAAGACCGACCTGGAAGCCTTCCTGAAGTCGTCGCAGGCGATGGTCAATGGCGAAGTGACGCTGGAGACCCGCGGCGGCCGCGTCGACGCGGTGGCGGTGAAGTCGCCGCACCTGCTCAACGCCAAGGGCGCGACCTACGCGCAGTCGGCGGACTGGGGCGTGGCCGAAGCCGAGGGCTTCATCAAGCTGTTCGGCATGAGCTCGACGCTGTACGCGCAGGTCAATCGCTGACGCTTAGAGCCCCTCTCCCTGCGGGAGAGGGGTTGGGGGCGCCGCAGGAAGCCTTCGGGACCGACATGACGAACGCGTCGCCACGCGCCAGCCATGGGAACTGCTGCAGCATTTGCTCCCATCGTTCGCCATCCGGGCGCGTGGCGACGCGTTCGGTCTGGGCGCTTCTCGACGTGTCGCGAGGCGCCCCTCATCCGCCCCCTCCGGGGGCACCTTCTCCCGGTGGGAGAAGGGTTCATCCGACCAGCACCACTGCGGCCTGACCCATGACCGATCTGCTCACCTCCACGCTCGATCACCTGCAGGCGCTGGTGTCCTTCGACACCCGCAATCCGCCGCGGGCGATCGGCACCGATGGCATCTTCGACTACCTCCGCGCGCAGCTGCCCGGCTTCGCGGTGGAGGTGATCGACCACGGCGCCGGCGCGGTCAGCCTGTATGCGGTGCGCGGCGCGCCGAAGTACCTGTTCAACGTGCACCTGGACACGGTGCCGGATTCGCCGCACTGGAGCGCCGATCCGCATGTCATGCGGCGCCTGGACGATCGCGTGGTCGGCCTGGGCGTGTGCGACATCAAGGGCGCGGCGGCGGCGCTGCTGGCCGCGGCCAATGCCGGCGACGGCGATGCCGCGTTCCTGTTCTCCAGCGACGAGGAAGCCAACGACCCGCGCTGCATCGCCGCGTTCCTGGCCCGCGGTATTCCCTATGAAGCGGTGCTGGTGGCCGAGCCGACCATGAGCGAGGCGGTGCTGGCGCATCGCGGCATCAGTTCGGTGCTGATGCGCTTCGCCGGCCGCGCCGGCCACGCCTCGGGCAAGCAGGACGCCGCGGCCAGCGCGCTGCACCAGGCGATGCGCTGGGGCGGCCGTGCGCTGGACCACGTGGAGTCGCTGGCGCACGCGCGCTTCGGCGGGCTGACCGGGTTGCGCTTCAACATCGGCCGCGTCGAGGGCGGGATCAAGGCCAACATGATCGCGCCGGCCGCGGAGCTGCGCTTCGGTTTCCGGCCGCTGCCGTCGATGGACGTGGACGCGTTGCTGGCGACCTTCGCCGGCTTCGCCGAGCCGGCCGCAGCGCACTTCGAGGAGACCTTTCGCGGGCCGAGCCTGCCCTCCGGCGACATTGCGCGCGCCGAGGACAAGCGCCTGGCCGCGCGCGACGTCGCCGATGCGCTGGAACTGCCGATCGGCAACGCGGTGGACTTCTGGACCGAGGCCTCGCTGTTCTCTGCCGGCGGCTACACCGCGCTGGTCTACGGCCCGGGCGACATCGCCCAGGCGCACACCGCCGACGAGTTCGTGACGCTGGAGCAACTGCAGCGCTACGCCGACTCGGTGCACCGCATCATCAACGGCGCGCGCTGAGCCGCGCGTCTTTCCACGTCGCCCGGACCGATCCTGCGATCGGCTCCACCCTGGATTCCTTCGGACATCTCCCCACGCCATGCACGCCAACCGCCAAACCCGCCAGACCATCGTGCGCCTGCTCTCGAGCATGGCCAGCGCGAAGGAGATCAGCCAGTACCTCAAGCGCTTCTCGCAGCTGGACGCCAAGCGCTTCGCCGTGGTCAAGGTCGGCGGCGCGGTGCTGCGCGACGACCTGGAGGCGCTGACTTCCTCGCTGTCGTTCCTGCAGGAAGTCGGCCTCACCCCGATCGTGCTGCACGGTGCCGGCCCGCAGCTGGACACGGAGCTGTCCGCCGCCGGCATCGACAAGCAGACCGTCAACGGCCTGCGGGTGACCTCGCCGGAAGCGCTGGCGATCGTGCGCCGGGTGTTCCAGGCCTCCAATCTCAAGCTGGTCGAGGCGCTGCAGCAGAACGGCGCGCGCGCCACCTCGATCACCGGCGGCGTGTTCGAGGCGCAGTACCTGGACCGCGACACCTATGGGTTGGTCGGCGAGGTCACCGCGGTGAACCTGGCGCCGATCGAGGCCAGCCTGCAGGCCGGCTCGATCCCGGTCATCACCAGCCTGGGCGAGACCCCCAGCGGGCAGATCCTCAATATCAACGCCGACTTCGCCGCCAACGAACTGGTGCAGGAACTGCAGCCGTACAAGATCATCTTCCTCACCGGCACCGGCGGCCTGCTCGACGAACAGGGCCGGGTGATCGATTCGATCAACCTGTCCACCGAGTACGACCACCTGATCGCGCAGCCGTGGATCCATGGCGGCATGAAGGTGAAGATCGAGCAGATCAAGGACCTGCTGGATCGCCTGCCGCTGGAGTCGTCGGTGTCGATCACGCGCCCGGCCGACCTGGCCAAGGAGCTGTTCACCCACAAGGGCTCGGGCACCCTGGTGCGGCGCGGCGAGAAGGTGCTGCGCGCCACGACATGGGGCGAGCTGGACCTGCCGCGGCTGAAGACCCTGATCGAATCCAGCTTCGGCCGCACCCTGGTGCCGGACTACTTCGACACCACCCGGCTGCTGCGCGCCTATGTCAGCGAGAACTACCGCACCGCGGTGATCCTGACCGACGAGGGCGGCTACACCTACCTGGACAAGTTCGCCGTGCTCGACGACGCGCAGGGCGAGGGCCTGGGCCGGGCGGTGTGGAACGTGATGCGCGAGGAGACGCCGCAGCTGTTCTGGCGCTCGCGCCACAACAACCAGGTCAACATCTTCTACTACGCCGAATCCGACGGCTGCTTCAAGCAGGAGAAGTGGAAGGTGTTCTGGTACGGCCTGGACACCTTCGAGCAGATCCAGCACTGCGTGGCGCACTGCGCCACGCGCACGCCGACCCTGCAGGGTTGAGCGGAATCGTCCAGAGAACCCAGGCCATGTCCAGCATCGATCCCGAGCTTCCCGAATCCTGGCGCCAGGTGCCGACGCTGCGCGGCCGCCACGTTAGCCTGGAGCCGCTGCAGGCGGCGCATGCTGACGGCCTGCGCGCCGCGCTGCACGGCAGCGGCCTGGACGCGCTGTGGTACACCAACGTGCCAGCGCCGGAACGCGTGGACGCCTACGTCGCCGCCGCGCTGGAGGTGCAGGCGCTGGGCCGGGTGCTGCCGTTCGTGGTGCGCGATGCGCAGGGCGAGATCGTCGGCAGCACGCGCTTCTACGGCCTGGATCCGCAGGTGCCGACGCTGTCGATCGGCTACACCTGGTATGCGCCGCGGGTGCAGCGCAGCGGCCTGAACACCGAGGCCAAGCTGCTGCTGCTCGGGCATGCCTTCGATACGCTCGGCTGCCTCAGCGTGGTGTTCGAGACCAGTTGGTTCAACCACGCCTCGCGCACCGCGATCGCGCGGCTGGGCGCCAAGCAGGACGGCGTGCTGCGCAACCACAAGCGCCACGCCGACGGCACCCCGCGCGACACCGTCATCTTCTCCATCATCGACACGGAATGGGAAGGGGTGAAACGCCACCTGCAGTTCCGCCTGGATTCGCACGCATGAACACTCCCATTCATTCCATCGGCATCGTCGGCGCCCGCGGCCACACCGGCGCCGAACTGATCCGCCTGATCGCCGCGCATCCGCAGTTGCGGCTGGCCTTCCTGTCGTCGCGCGAGCTGGACGGGCAGCGCGTCGACGCCCACCACGACGCTTACCAGGGCGAACTGCGCTACGAGAATCTCGACCCGGAAGCAGTGGCGGCCAAGCGTGCCGACGTGGTGGTGCTGGCGCTGCCCAACGGCAAGGCCGCGCCCTACGTGGCGGCGCTGGATGCGGCGGTCGCCGCCGGTGCGCCCGACCCGGTCGTGGTCGATCTGTCCGCGGATTACCGCTTCGACCCGGCCTGGTACTACGGCCTGCCGGAACTGACCCGCGTCGGCTATGCCGGGCAGCGCCGCATCAGCAACCCGGGCTGCTACGCCACCGCGATGCAGCTGGCGATCGCGCCGCTGCGCGAGCAGCTTGCCGGGCCGCCGCAGTGCTTCGGCGTGTCCGGCTATTCCGGTGCCGGCACCACGCCGTCGGACAAGAACAACCCGGCGCTGTTGCACGACAACCTGATGCCGTACGCGCTGACCGACCACATGCACGAGCGCGAGGTGTCCGCGCAACTCGGCGTGCCGGTGGAATTCATGCCGCACGTGGCGCCGCATTTCCGCGGCATCACCATGACCGTGAACCTGTGGCTGCAGCAGCCGCTGAAGTTGGAGGCGGTGCAGCAGCTGTATCGCGCCCGCTATGCCGATGAGCCGCTGATCGAGGTAGTCGACGAAGCGCCGTGGGTCAGCCGCATCGCCGGCCGCCACGGCGTGCAGCTCGGGGGCTTCACCCTGGCCCCGGGCAACAAGCGGCTGGTGCTGGTGGCGACGCTGGACAACCTGCTCAAGGGCGCCGCGACGCAGGCGATGCAGAACCTCAACCTGGCGCTGGGCGTGGACGAGTTGACGTCGATTCCCGTTTGAAATCGTCGGGACCCGGGGCCCGGGACTCGGGACCCGGAGAAGCAAGAGCCGATGCTTTTGCTTTTCCGGGTCCCGGGCCCCGGGTCCCGGGTCCCGCAAAAAAGGACCCCCAATGACTAATCTTCTCTGGCAGAAACCCGGCGTCGCCGTCGACACGCAGATCCAGGCCTTCCTGGCCGGCGACGACGTGCTCCTGGACCGCGAGTTCTTCCTGCACGACATCGCCGCCAGCGGCGCGCACGCCGAGGGCCTGCAGCGCATCGGCATCCTGTCCGCCGACGAACTGGCCGGGTTGCAGCGCGAGCTGGCGGTGCTGGCCGAGGATTTCCGCAGCGGCGCGTTCGTGCTGGATGCGCGCTTCGAGGACGGCCACTCGGCGATCGAGGCGCGGCTGACCGAGCGCCTGGGCGATGCCGGGCGCAAGATCCACACCGGGCGCAGCCGCAACGACCAGATCCTGGTCGCCACCCGGCTGTGGCTGAAGGACAAGTTGGCGCGGCTGGCGCAATTGAGCGCGGAGATCGCCAAGGTGGCGCTGGACCGCGCGCAGGCCGAGCGCGATCTGCCAGTGCCCGGCTACACCCACATCCAGCGTGCCGTGGTGTCCTCGGCGGGCATGTGGTGGGCGGGCTGGGCCGAGGCCTTCCTCGACGATGCCGTCCGCGCCCGCGATACCCTGCGCCTGGTCGACTGCAATCCGCTCGGCACCGCCGCCGGCTACGGCGTCAACCTGCCGCTGGACCGTGCGCACACCACCGCCGCGCTGGGCTTCGCGCGCCTGCAGGTCAGCCCGATCTATGCGCAGCTCTCGCGCGGCAAGTTCGAGATGGCCGCGCTGGAAGCGCTGGGCAGCGCCACCCTGGACCTGCGCCGCCTGGCCTGGGACCTGTCGCTGTTCACCAGCGGCGAATTCGGGTTCGTCGCGCTGCCGGCGCAGTACACCACCGGCAGCTCGATCATGCCGAACAAGCGCAACCCGGACGTGATCGAGCTGATGCGCGCCACCCACGCCAGCGTGGCCGCGGCGCGCACCGAGATCGAACAGTTGTTGTCGCTGCCGTCCGGTTATCACCGCGACCTGCAGAGCAGCAAGGGCGCGATCTTCCACGGCTTCGGCCGCGGCCTGGCCGCGCTGGAGCTGCTGCCGGCGCTGCTGGCCAACCTGGAGTGGCGCGAGGACAGGCTGCGCGCGGCGATCGATTCGGGCATGTACGCCACCGACGTGGCGGTGGAAGCCGCAGTGGCCGGCGTGCCGTTCCGCGAGGCCTACCAGGCCGCCGCCGCGTCCGCCGACAGCGCAGGGCAGGGACGTACGCCGGAAGGCAGCCTGGCTGCACGCGTGTCGCCGGGTGCTGCCGCCGATCTGCGCCTGGACGAGCTGCAGGCGCGCTGGCACGCGCTGGAGGCTTGATTGCCTGTGGGAGGACTTCAGCCGCGACGCCTTGGTGCTAACGCGTCGGGGCTGAAGCCCCTCCCACAAAAAGCATTCGCTGCGACGCCGAACATGCAAACCGATTGCAGAAGGAACACCGTACGATGAAGCACTACCTGGTCCTGGCGATGCGCAAACCGAGCTTCGACGAGCGCGTGGTCGCGCCGCATCTGGCCTTCCTCGACGACCTGCGCGCGCGCGGCCTGCTGGCGCTGACCGGCGGCTTCAGCGACCGCAGCGGCGGCGCCTACCTGCTGCAGGGCGTGGACGACCTGGCGCAGGCGCAGGCGATCGTCGCCGCCGATCCGCTGGCGATCCACGGCAGCTCCGACCTCACCGTGTACGAATGGAACACGCGCTGATCCCATGACCTCGCAGACGCCATCGCCCTTCGTCGAACAACGCCTGCCGCCGTGGCGGCGCGCAGTGCTCAAGGTCGGCAGCAGCCTGCTGGCCGCCGACGGCGGCGGGCTGACGCCACGCTTCGCGCTGGGCCTGGCGCAGTTCGTCTCGGCCAACCTGGCGGCCGGGCGCGAACTGGTGATCGTGTCCTCCGGCGCGGTCGCCGCGGGCCGTGCCATCGTGCCCAAGGCCGCCGAGGCCGGTGCGGCGCTGGCGGCACGGCAGGCGCTGGCCGCGCTCGGCCAGGCGCAGCTGATCGCGCTGTGGCAGCGCTTCTTCGAACGGCCGGTGGCGCAGGTGCTGCTGACCCACGACGACCTGCGCAACCGTCGCCGCTACCTCAACGCGCGCGCCACGCTGGGCGAACTGTTGCGGCTGGGCGCGCTGCCGGTGGTCAACGAGAACGACACCGTGTCGGTGGACGAGCTCAAGCTCGGCGACAACGACAATCTCGCCGCGATCGTCGCCGCCCTGGTCGACGCCGATGCGCTGTTCATCGCCACCGACATCGACGGCCTGTACACCGCCGACCCGCGCCGCGACCCGCAGGCACAACCGCTGCACGAGGTGCAGGAACTGAGCGCGGCGGTGCTGGCCATGGCCGGCGGCAGCGGCAGCGGCGTGGGCACCGGCGGCATGCGCACCAAGCTGGAGGCCGCGGCCAAGGCCGGCGCCGCCGGCATCGAGACCTATCTGTTCAACGGCCGCAGCGCCGAGGTGGTGCGCGGACTGGCCCAGGACAGCCTGCGCGGCACCCGCATCCATGCCGCGCGCACCCGCATCGCCGCGCGCAAGTACTGGCTGCGCCACGTGCCGGTGGAACCGGGGGCGATCCTGGTCGATGCCGGCGCCGCCGCCGCGCTGCTCGACAAGGGCGCCTCGCTGCTGCCGGGCGGCGTGGCCGGCGCAGTGGGCGAGTTCCGCCGCGGCGACATGGTGGAGGTGCGTCTGCGCGACGCGGCGGGCGAGCGCTGCCTGGCGCGCGGCGTCAGCCAGTACGCGGCGGTGGACATCCGCCGTATCGCCGGCCGCCACTCGCGCGACATCGAGGCGATCCTGGGCTACAACTACGGCGAGAACGTGATCCATCGCGACGACCTGGTGGTGGTGTGGGAATCGGGAGTCGGGAATGGGGAATCGGCGTAAACGCGCCCGCCCCGCGCCGGCCACGAATGCGGCGCAGTTCAGTCATCTGCATCGCGCCTCGCCCTCGCCGCTTCTGATGCCCTCGCGCCGCGCGTAGCCTGTCCGAATCCCGAATCCCGAATCCCTAATCCCGAATCCCGAATCCACCGGAGCCGCCCAATGACCTCCATCCGCACCCAGGCCCTGCACTGCCGCGATGCCGCGCAAGCGCTGGCGCAGTTGTCGTCGCCGGCCAAACAGGCGCTGCTGGAGGCGATGGCGGCGGCGCTGGAGGCGGATGCCGAAGCGATCCTCGCCGCCAATGCGCGCGATCTGGAGGCGGCGCGGGCCAAGGAGGTCGGCAGCGCGATGCTCGATCGGCTGGCGCTGGACCGCAAACGCCTGGACGGCATCGCCGCGGCGCTGCGCGAGGTGGCGGGCCTGCCCGACCCGGTGGGGCAGGTCACCCGCGACGACGTGCGCCCCAACGGCATCCGCGTGCAGAAGATCCGCGTGCCGCTGGGCGTGGTGGCGATGATCTACGAAGCGCGCCCCAACGTCACCGCCGACGCTGCGGCGCTGTGCATCAAGGCCGGCAACGGGGTGATCCTGCGCGGCGGCTCCGAGGCGATCCACTCCAACACCGCCATCGCCGCGGCGCTGCGCCGGGCGCTGCGCGACGCCGGCATCGGCGAGGCCGCGCTGACCCTGGTGGAGGATCTGCGCCGCGAGACCATGCTGGAACTGCTGCAGCTCCACGACATCGTCGACCTGGCGATCCCGCGCGGCGGCGAAGGCCTGATCCGCTTCGTCGCCGAACATGCGCGGGTGCCGGTGATCAAGCACTACAAGGGCGTGTGCCATCTGTTCGTGGACGCCTCGGCGGACCTGGCGCTGGCGGCGAAGCTGCTCATCGACGGCAAGACCACGCGGCCGGCCGCCTGCAACTCCCTGGAGACGCTGCTGGTGCACGCCGACGTGGCCGCGCGCTTCCTGCCGCTGGCCGCGCAGGCGCTGCGCGAACGCGGCGTCGCCCTGCGCGGCGATGCCGCCACCCGCGCGCTGCTGCCGGACATCGACCCCGCCAGCGACGACGACTACGCCGCCGAATATCTGGACCTGATCCTGGCGGTGGCGGTGGTGCCCGACCTGGACGCGGCGATCGCACACATCCGCCGCTACGGCTCGGACCACACCGAAGTCATCGCCACCGCCGATGCGGCCAACGCCGAGGCCTTCGTGCAGGCGCTGCGCGCGGCAGTGGTGATGGTCAACGCCTCCTCGCGCTTCTCCGACGGCGGCGAACTGGGCCTGGGCGCGGAGATCGGCATCTCCACCACGCGCCTGCACGCCTACGGCCCGATGGGCCTGGAAGCGCTGACCGTGGAGCGCTTCGTGGTGCGCGGCGAAGGCCAGGTGCGGCACTGAGGCGGTGCGATCCTGGTCGGTCGGCGCCTGAGCTGCCTGGCAAGGGAGTGATCTGCGTCGTGTCGGTGGAGCTGGGGCAGGGCAGCCACCTGGGCTGATTGGCATGGCGTGCCTGCGCGCTCGCGTGCCCGCGGCGCCAACGGCGAGGGTCGGCGACCCAGCCTTTGTCACTTGCCGAGTGAGGCGCCGTCGCCTAGCGTCGCGGATTCGCCTCCTTTCGGGATCCAATGCCCATGCGCCGCCTCGCTCCCTGCCTGCTCGCCGCTGCTGTCGCTCTCGCCACCGCCGGCACCGCGTTCGCCCAGACCGCGCCGATGACCCCGGACATCACCGGCAAGCCCTTCGTCGCGCCGACCGCGGCCAACGACTACATCAAGCGCGAGGTGATGATCCCGATGCGCGACGGGGTCAAGCTGCACACGGTGATCGTGCTGCCCAAGGGCGCGCACGGCGCGCCGATGCTGCTGACCCGCACGCCCTACGACGCCAGCGGCCGTGCCAGCCGGCTGGCCTCGCCGCACATGCGCGATCTGCTGCCGCAGGGCGACGAGGTGTTCGTCGATGGCGGCTACATCCGCGTGTTCCAGGATATCCGTGGCAAATACGGCTCGGAGGGCGACTACGTGGTGACCCGGCCGCTGCGCGGGCCGCTCAACCCGACCAAGGTCGACCACGCCACCGACGCCTGGGACACCATCGACTGGCTGGTCAAGCACGTGCCCGAATCCAACGGCAAGGTCGGCATGATCGGCTCGTCCTACGAGGGCTTCACCGTGGTGATGGCGCTGGCCGATCCGCATCCGGCGCTGAAGGTGGCCGCGCCGGAGAGCCCGATGATCGACGGCTGGATGGGCGACGACTGGCTCAACTACGGCGCCTTCCGCCAGGTCAACCTGGACTACTTCACCGGCCAGATGACCCGGCGCGGCAAGGGCGAGGGCATTCCGCGCCAAGGCTACGACGACTACAGCAATTTCCTGCGCGCCGGTTCGGCCGGCGACTACGCCAAGGCCGCCGGGCTGGAGCAGTTGCCGTGGTGGCGCAAGCTCACCGAGCACCCGGCCTACGATGCGTTCTGGCAGGAGCAGGCGCTGGACAAGGTGATGGCGCGCACCCCGCTGAAGGTGCCGACGATGTGGCTGCAGGGGCTGTGGGACCAGGAAGACATGTGGGGCGCGATCCACAGCTACGAGGCGATGGAGCCGCGCGATACCGGCAACGACAAGAACTACCTGGTGATGGGGCCGTGGCGGCACAGCCAGGTCAACTACGAGGGCGCCTCGCTGGGCGCACTGCAGTTCGACGGCGATACCGCGCTGCAGTTCCGCCGCGACGTGCTCAAGCCGTTCTTCGATCAGTACCTGGTCGACGGCGCGCCCAAGGCCGACACGCCGCCGGTGCTGATCTACGACACCGGCGCCAACCACTGGGATCGCCTGCAGCGCTGGCCGCTGAGCTGCGCGCAGGGCTGCCCGGCGCAGAGCAAGCCGCTGTACCTGGAGGCCGGCGGCCGCGTCTCGTTCGAGGCGCCCAAGGCCGGGCAGGGCGAGTACACCGAATATGTGTCCGACCCGGCCAAGCCGGTGCCGTTCGTGCCGCGCCCGGTGGTGTTCGGCGACCGCGACATGTGGACCACCTGGCTGGTGCACGACCAGCGCTTCGTCGACGGCCGCCCGGACGTGCTGACCTTCGTCAGCGAACCGCTGCAGGCGCCGCTGCGCATCGCCGGCGCGCCGCAGGTGAACCTGCAGGCCTCCACCAGCGGCAGCGACAGCGACTGGGTGGTGAAGCTGATCGACGTGTACCCGGATCAGATGGCGTCCGATCCGAAACTGGGTGGCTACGAATTGCCGGTGTCGCTGGCGATCTTCCGCGGCCGCTACCGCGAAAGCTTCGAGCATCCGGCGCCCCTCACTCCGAACCAGCCGCTGGCCTACCGCTTCGGCCTGCCCACCGCCAATCACACCTTCGAGCGCGGTCACCGGGTGATGGTGCAGGTGCAGTCGAGCCTGTTCCCACTGTACGACCGCAACCCGCAGACCTACGTGCCCAACATCTACTTCGCCAAGCCCGGCGATTACCAGAAGGCGACGCAGCGGATCTGGCACACGCCGCAGCAGGCCAGTTTCATCAGTTTGCCGGTGTACTGAGCCGGAGAGTGCCGCACCGGCGGCGCGCGACGCCATGCGTCGCGCTGCCGACCGTCCAGGTTCGGTGGGCCGATCGCCATGACAGGGCCCGGCGCTGCTCAGGCGCGCCGGCCGCACGGTGTCGCCTGCGCCTGTCGATGCAATCGTTTACCGGCGCGGTTCGGCGAACGCAGCCGATGGAGGGGCGCACGCAACCGCGCAGAACCGGGCCATGCCGGTGGCGTCATTTTTTTATTGCTTTGCGCAATAACCTTGAAAAACCCGCAGCGGGCTTTGTGAAAAAAGCGTCGCTGGAGTGTGGTGCTAAACACAGTTGTGTCACGTATTTGTGCCGGTTTATTGCCTATGTGTGTCGTCGTTGGCAAAGATCGGTGCGTGCAAACGGAAGGGGGGGGCGCGTAACGCCAGTTCTTTGGCGGATATGCGGCACGATCGATCCGGACCTGAAGGTGGGCACCTCGCAATGCAGGCGAGGCATGTCGGCGCAGAGTCACTGCACATGGTGTTGCCGTCCTGCCGTTCGAACTGTTTTGCTTTCACAAGGAGTGCCCGTGATGTCATTGGACACCGCCCGTTTGTCTCGTTCGCCCCGTCACCTGGCGCATCGCCGCCGCCGGCCTCATCCCCGGGTTTCCCCCTTGCAACGACCCCGACGCTAGCTGCGTCCACCCCGACGTGGCGCGCGGCAGTGCGTGCGCTGCGTTGCTTGATCACTGTTCCAATGCTTGTCGTGGACCGATAGGGCCGCGTAGGTGAGGTGTTGCCTGCGTATCGGCCGGCACGGCGCTCAGTCGCGTCGACCGCCCCAGGCCATCGGCTCACGCTCGCCCGCTTCCGCCCATCCTCGCGAAAGGAGTGTTCGTCATGAGTATCCAGGTCAAGGTTGTCCCGCACGATGCGGACCCCGCGCGCGCCCAGGCCGTGCCGCTGCCCGCCGATGGCGTGGTGAACCTCAGCCGGGCCAGCCAGGTGGTGCTGGATGTGGCGCCGGACAGCGTCGCCGCCTATACGCGTGAGGGCGGCGACCTGGTCGTCAGGCTGAAGAACGGCGAGATGGTCCGCATCGCCCATTTCTTCGACGCCTCGGCCGAACCGAGCCAGTTGTTCCTGACCCGGGATGAGCGTCCGGTGGCAGTGCAGTTCGCGACCAGCAGCGAGGAAGGTGCGTTGCTGGCCAGCTATGCGCCGGTGACGGGCGAGGCCGGATTCGAATCCTTGACCGCGGCTGGCGCGGGCGGCATGGCCGGTGGGCTGGCGGCGCCCTGGCTGATGGCGGGTGGCGTCGCACTCGGCGCGGGCGCGCTGGCCAGCATGGGCAGCGAGGACGATCGCAATGAGATCGTGCAACCGCAGCCGCAGCCGCAGCCGTCGGCACCGGCCGTGGCGAGCAATCTGCAGATCTCTCCGGACGGCACCCAGATCACCGGCAATGCGCCGCCCGGCCACTGGGTCGGCATCGATATCGATGGTGACGGACAGGTGGACACGGTGGTCTTGGTCGGCACCGACGGCAGCTTCACCGTGACGCTGCCGGCGCCGGTGGTCGATGGCCAGATGGTAAGCGTGGTGGTCACCAGCCCTGGTGGGGCCTCCAGCCCGCCAGCGATGGTGCAGGCGCCGGACGTCACCCCGCCCGGTGCGGCCGGCAACCTGCAAGTGGCGCCCGATGGCAGCAGCCTCACCGGCACCGCGGAGGCAGGCGCGACGGTGGGCGTGGATACCAATGGCGATGGCGTGCCGGACGTGACCGCCGTGGTCGGCAGCGACGGCACCTTCACCGTACCGCTGCAGCCGCCACTCACCAATGGCGAACCGCTGACGGTGGTGGTGACCGACACGGCCGGCAACACCGGCCCCGGCGCCAGCGTCAACGCGCCCGACACCACGCCGCCAGCGGCGGCCGGCAATCTGCAGGTCTCGGCCGATGGCGGCAGCCTCACCGGCACCGCGGAGGCGGGCGCCACAGTGGGCGTGGATACCAATGGCGACGGCGTGCCGGACGTCACGGCCGTGGTCGGCAGCGATGGCACCTTCACCGTGCCCTTGCAGCCGCCGCTGACCGATGGCGAGACGCTGACCGTGGTGGTGACCGATCCGGGCGGCAACATCAGTCCGCCGGCCAGCGTGCAGGCGCCGGATCTGCTGGCGGCACCGGTCATCGACGCCAGCAACGGCAGCGTCATCGCCGGCACCTCGGAAGCGGGTGCGACCATCACCCTGACCGACGGCAACGGCGCATCGATCGGCCAGGCCATCGTCGATGCGTCCGGCAACTGGAGCTTCACCCCGGCCACACCGCTGGCGGACGGCACGGTGATCACGGCGGTCGCCAGCAATGCCGCCGGCACGGTCAGTCCGCCGGCGACCACCACGGTGGACGCGGTGGCACCCGCGGCACCGGTGCTGCAGCCGAGCAACGGCATGGAGATCAACGGCACGGCGGAGGCCGGTGCGACAGTGACGGTGACCGACGGCAACGGTGCGGTGATCGGGCAGGCCGCGGTCGATGCGTCCGGCAACTGGAGCCTCGTCCCCGCCAGTCCGCTGCCCGACGGCACGGTCATCACCGCTGTCGCCACCGATGCCGCAGGCAACGCCAGCCCGCCGGCGACGACCACCGTCGATGCGCTGGCGCCGGCCGCGCCAGTGCTGCAGCCGAGCGATGGCAGCGCGATCGTCGGCACGGCGGAGGCCGGCGCGACGGTCACCGTCACCGACGGCAACGGCACGATGATCGGCCAGACCACCGCCGATGGCGCCGGCAACTGGAGCGTCACACCGGGCACGGCCCTGCCGGACGGCACCGTGGTCAACGTCGTCGCCACGGACGCGGCCGGCAACGTCAGCCCGCCCGCATCGCTCACCGTGGATGCGTTGGCACCGGCGGCGCCGGTGCTTCAGCCGAGCAACGGCACGGTGATCGTCGGTACCGCCGAGGCGGGGGCGACGGTGACGGTGACCGACGGCAACGGCACGCTGATCGGACAGACCACTGCCGATGGCGCGGGCAACTGGAGCGTGACCCCGGGCGCCGCGTTGCCCGATGGCACCGTAGTCAACGCCGTGGCCACCGATGCGACCGGCAATGTCAGTCCGCCGGCGACGACCACGGTGGATGCGCTGGCGCCGGCGGCGCCGGTGCTGCAGCCGAGCAATGGCACGGCGATCGTCGGTACTGCCGAGGCGGGTGCGACGGTCACCGTCACAGATGGCAATGGCAACTTGATCGGGCAGACGACGGCCGATGGCGCGGGTAACTGGAGCGTGACCCCGGGCGCCGCGTTGCCGGATGGCACGGTGGTGAATGCTGTGGCCACCGACGCGGCCGGCAATGCCAGCCCGTCGGCGTCCACCACGGTCGATGCGCTGGCGCCGGCGGCGCCGGTGCTGCAGCCGAGCAACGGTACGGCGATCGTCGGGACCGCGGAGGCGGGTGCGACGGTCACCGTCACCGATGGCAATGGCAACCTGATCGGGCAGACGACGGCCGATGGCGCCGGCAACTGGAGCGTGAGCCCAGGTGCCGCGTTGCCTGACGGTACCGTGATCAACGCCGTCGCCACGGATGCGGCCGGCAATGCCAGCCCGCCGGCGTCCACCACGGTCGATGCGCTGGCGCCGGCGGCGCCGGTGCTGCAGCCGAGCAACGGCATGGCGATCGTCGGTACGGCGGAAGCGGGCGCGACGGTGACGGTGACCGATGGCAATGGCACGCTGATCGGCCAGACGACGGCCGATGGCGCCGGCAACTGGAGCGTGACGCCGGGCGCCGCGCTGCCTGACGGTACCGTGATCAACGCCGTCGCCACGGATGCGGCTGGCAATGCCAGCCTGCCTGCTTCCACCACGGTCGATGCGCTGGCACCGGCCGCGCCGATACTGCAGCCGAGCAATGGCACGGCGATCGTCGGTACTGCCGAAGCGGGTGCGACGGTCACTGTCACCGACGGTAACGGCACGCTGATCGGCCAGACGACGGTCGATGGCGCGGGCAACTGGAGCGTGACCCCGGGCGCCGCGCTGCCGGATGGCACCGTCGTCAACGCCGTCGCCACCGACGCGGCCGGCAATGCCAGCCCGCCGGCGTCCACCACAGTCGATGCGCTGGCGCCGGCTGCGCCGGTGCTGCAGCCGAGCAACGGCACGGCGATTGTCGGTACCGCCGAAGCTGGCGCGACGGTGACGTTGACCGACGGCAATGGCAACCTCATCGGGCAGACGACGGCCGATGGCGCCGGCAACTGGAGCGTGACTCCGGGCGCCGCGCTCCCGGATGGCACCGTCGTCAATGCCGTGGCGACCGATGCGGCCGGCAATGCCAGCCCGCCGGCGTCCACCACGGTCGATGCGCTGGCACCGGCCGCGCCGGTGCTGCAGCCGAGCAATGGCACGGCGATTGTCGGTACGGCGGAGGCGGGTGCGACGGTCACGGTGACCGACGGCAACGGCACGCTGATCGGGCAGACCACTGCCGATGGCGCGGGCAACTGGAGTGTGACGCCGGGAGCCGCGTTGCCGGATGGCACCGTCGTCAATGCCGTGGCGACTGACGCGGCCGGCAATGCCAGCCCGCCGGCGTCCACCACGGTCGATGCGCTGGCACCGGCCGCGCCGGTGCTGCAGCCGAGCAATGGCACGGCGATCGTCGGGACTGCCGAAGCGGGTGCGACGGTCACTGTCACCGACGGTAACGGCACGCTGATCGGGCAGACCACCGCCGATGGCGCCGGCAACTGGAGCGTCACTCCGGGCACGGCCTTGCCAAACGGCACGGTGGTAAATGCCGTGGCGACCGATGCGGCCGGCAATACCAGTCCGCCGGCGTCCACCACAATCGACGCGCTGGCACCGGCGGCGCCGGTGCTGCAGCCGAGCAACGGCACGGCGATCGTCGGTACGGCCGAAGCGGGTGCGACGGTCACCGTCACCGACGGCAACGGCACGCTGATCGGGCAGACCACCGCGGATGGCGCCGGCAACTGGAGCGTCACCCCGGCGGCGCCACTGCCGGACGGCACCGTCGTCAACGCCGTGGCCACCGATGCCGCCGGCAATGTCAGTCCTCCGGCGACCACCACGGTGGATGCGCTGGCACCGGCGGCACCGCTGGTCACGATCAGCCTGGACGGCAGCCTGCTCACCGGCACCGCCGAAGCCAACGCGCAACTGCGTGTGGTGGTGAACGGCGATACCGCCAATCCACTGTTGATCCAGGCCGATGGCAATGGCGCCTTCAGCCTGCCGCTGGTGCCGGCGCTGGTGATCGGGCAGGCACTGTCGGTGGTGGCGGTCGATGCCGCCGGCAACGTCAGCCCGCCCGCACTGCTCACTGCCCCGGATCTGTCGCCGCCGCTGCTCAGCGTGCCCGAGGCCGGCGATACCTGGATCAACGCTGCGGAAATCGGCGACGGCATCCAGGTGGTGGTGCAACTGCGGCCGAACATGCTGGTCGGCCAGGTGGTCACCGTGCATTTCGCCGGCCAGAACGGTTACGTGGTGGATGTCCCGCATACGCTCACCAGCGGCGACCTCGCTGCCGGCAACGTGGTGGTCTCGGTGCTGCCGCCGAGCGGCGGCGCCGCGTTGCCGCAGGGCGCCGCGACGGTCACCGCCGATCTCAACGGGGGCCCGGCCTCGTCCTCGGTCGGCTTCACCATCGATACGATCCCGCCGGCCACTCCGGTGCTGTCGCTGGTCGCTAATCTGCTGACGATTTCCAGCGAACCGGGCACTGCACTGACGGTCAACGTCAATGTGGGCGGCGTGCAGGCCACGGCCACGCTGACGGCCGACAACAGCGGCCTGGCCTCGCTGGATCTGCTCACCGGCCTGGATATCGGCCTGAGCTGGTCGCAGTTGTTGAACGCGCAGGTGTCCGTGGTGGGCGCCGATCCGGCGGGCAACACCAGTTCGGTCGCCTCGCTGGGGGTTGGCGCCAACATCGCGCAGCCGCTGACGCTGGGCGACTTCGGGGTGGACTTCGCATTGCTGCCGGCGACCTTCGGATTCAGCGGCAACGCCGACCCCAATGCCAGCCTGGCGATCCGCGTCATCACTCCGGCGCTCAATGTCGAACTCACGCCCATCCAGGCCGACGCCAATGGTGACTTCGCCTTGAACCTGCTCAGTCCCAGCGTCCTGAGCCAACTCGGGCTCACCGCGTCCGGCGTGCTCAACCTTGGCGCGCAGGTCGCCTTCGAAGTGGTCGCCACCGACACGCTGGGCAACGACAGTGCGCGCTATGGCATCAGCCTGTCCGGTAGCGGCGCGGCCCTGAGCATCGGCACCATCAGCGTGAACGGCACCGGCGGCATCGACATCCTGTCCGGCGCCGACGGCAGCAGCGAGCGCATCCTCGCCGGCGACGGCAGCGACCTGATCTTCAACATCGGCAGCGGCGATCAGGTGTTGGCCGGCAATGGCGACGACACCATCCAGATCACCGCGACCAACTTCACCAGCATCGACGGTGGCGCCGGCTTCGATACGGTGCTGTTCGCCAACGGCATCGACCTTGACTACAACGCGGCAGGCGTGGGCACGCTGTCCAACATCGAGCGTATCGACCTGGGCAAGGGCGACTCCGGAAGTACCCTGACCCTGACCGCGTCGGAGGTGCTGGCGATCACCGACGGCAACGATACCTTGCAGATCACCGGCGACAGCGCGGATGTGCTCAACGTCGTCGGTGCCGTCGACAGCGGCACAACACAGGCGATCGATGGCATCACCTACCACGTCTACAGCTTCGGCAGCGCCACGTTGCTGGTGGAGGACAACACGCTTGCGGTGGTGACGGCCTGATGGGGGAGACCTGCACGCACGGCCGGCGCGTGCGCCGGCCTGGCCGGGCGGCCAGCGCCTGCGTCTGGCTGTTGCTGGCGGTACCGCCAGGTGCCTTCGCCATGTCGCTGGCCCAGGCGGTGCAACAAGGCCTGAGCAGCGAGCCGCAACTGCGCGCGGCGATGGCCGAGGCGGCACGTGCCGCCACCGACGTGCGCATCGCACGCAGCGGCTACTACCCGGCGTTGTCGGTGGGCGCCGGGCCCAAGGCCATGGATCCCGGCGAGGTGGTCTACGACGTCAACCTCTCGCAGATGCTGTACGACTGGGGCCGTGTGTCGAGCAGGGTCGCGGCGGCACGGGCGCAGCAGCGCGGGCAGGACGCCGGGGTGGAGGTCGCCGCCGACGATGCCGCGCTGGCGATCGTGGACGTGTACCTGGACGTACTGCTGGCGCAGCAGCGGCTGCAGGCGGTGCAGGCGCATCTGCAACGCCTGCAGGCCATCGCCGACCTCAGCGAAGCGCGCAGCGGTGGCTACGCCGATCGCAGCGAACTGGAGCGCACGCGGCTGGAACTGGCGCGCGGGCAGGACCAGTTGGCGTCCGAGCAGGGCACGCTGCAGGAGGTACGCAATCAGTTCCTGCTGCTGGTTGGCACGGAGGCCGAGGGTCTGCTCGAACCGGATCTGCCGGACCTGCCGCAACTGGCGCCGGCGCAGCTGCCGCGGACGGTGGACGCTTCGCCCTTGCTGCGCAAGGCCAACGAACAGGTGCGTGCCGCCGAAGCGGAAGTGCGCGAGGCCCGCGCGGCGTTGAAGCCGCAACTGAATCTGGAAGCCGCCGCGCTGCGCCGCGACGTCGGCGGGCGCCTGCAGAACGATTCGACCATTTCGCTGCGTCTGAGCATGGACGTCTTTCAGGGCATGTCGACGTTCCTGCGCCCGCAGGCCGCCCGGCAGCGCCTGGAAGCGGCGCAGTGGAACGTGGATGCCGTGCGCCGCGAGATCCTGCGCACCGTGCAGACGCTGGCCGATGCCGGCGATGCGCTGCGCGGGCGCGAGCAGGCACTGCTGCAACAGGCGCAGCAGGCGGTGGAGGTGGCCGAGCTCTACCGCGAGCAGTTGAGCGTGGGCCGGCGCGAGGTGATCGAACTGCTCAACGTACAGCGCGAGCGGCTGGAGGCCGAACGCCAGTTGATCGCGTTGCGGATCGAACGTAAGCGCCTGCGCTACCGTGCCGCGGCGCAGGTCGGGGCGTTGCAGGCCATGTTCCGGGAGAGCGCCCATGCAGGTTGAGGAAAATTCGGCGGTGTCGATCGGCGCCCCGCAGGCAGCGGACGTGGATGGCCTGCGGCCTGGCCTGTTGTTGCTGTGCCAGCGCCTGGGGCGGCCGTTGACCGATGCCGAACTGGTGGATGGCATTGCGCTGGATCAGGGGCGACTGCCCTTGCGGTTGGTCCCCCGGGCACTGCGCCGTGCCGATCTCAATGCCGACGTGCTGGACTATCCGCTCGCGGGGATGGACGCCTATCTGCTGCCCGCGCTGCTGTTGCTGCACGATGGTCGCACCCTGCTGCTGGAGGCGATCAAGTCGGAGAATGCTCGGGTGCTGCTGCCGCATGCCAGTGGCGGCGAGCAGACCATGCCGCTGTCCGAACTGGAGCGGCTGTACAGCGGCTCGGCGGTATTCGCCAAACCTTGCTTTCGCGACGATGGACGCATCGGCGGCTATGCCGGCAGCGACGCGGAGCACTGGTTCTACGGCCCGCTGAAGAAGTTGTGGCGCTCTTACGCCGAAGTGGCGACGGCGGCGATGGTCGCCAACCTGCTGGCGATCGCCACCGCGCTGTTCGCAATGCAGGTCTACGACCGCGTGGTGCCCAACGCGGCCTTCGATACCTTGTGGATCCTCGCCAGCGGCGTGGTCCTGGCGATCGTGCTGGAAGGCGTGTTGCGCACCCTGCGCGGGCAGTTGCTGGCGGTGCTGGGCAAGCGCCTGGACCTGCAGTTGTCCACGCTGCTGTTCTCGCGCGTGCTGGCCATGCGCATGGCGGCCAAACCGGGGTCGATGGGGGCCTTCAGTACGCAGGTCCGCGAGTTCGAGTCGGTGCGCGAGTTCTACACCACGTCCAGCGCAGCGCTGATCAGCGATTTGCCGTTCGTGGCGATCTTCCTGGCCATCATCGCCTTGATCGGCGGCCACGTGGTGTGGGTGCCGCTGGTCGCCTGCGTGTTGATGGTGCTGCCCGGGCTGCTGGCGCAGCGCCTGCTCGGCGCGCTGTCGCGGCAGAACCTGCGCGAGGGCGCGATGAAGAACGGCCTGCTGCTGGAGGCGTTCGAGCATCTGGAATCGATCAAGGCCGCGCGTGCCGAGGGTCGCTGCCAGGGCCTGTGGGAGGGGCTGACCGCGCAACTGGCGGCCTCGGCGATGAAGACCCATTCGCTGACTACCGCGCTCAGCTATGCCGCCTCGGTGGTGCAGCAGCTGGCCTACGTCGGTGTGGTGGTGTTCGGCGTCTATCGGATCCAGCAGGGCGAGATGACCGTCGGTGCGCTGGTGGCCTGCTCGCTGCTGGCCGCGCGCGCGATCGCGCCGCTCGGGCAGGCGGCCGCGGTGCTGGGACGCTGGCAGCATACCCGGGTGGCGATGGAGGGCTTGGACCAGTTGCTGGGCGCAGCGCAGGAACGTCCGCCCGGCAAGCGTTTCGTGCACAAGCTGCGGCTGAAGGGCGACTATCGCCTGGACGCGGTGACGCTGCGTCACGGCGAGCAGCCACCGGCGCTGGACGTCCAGTCGCTGCGGATCGGCGCCGGCGAGCGCGTGGCGTTGCTTGGCGGCAACGGCGCCGGCAAGTCCACCCTGTTGCGGCTGCTAGCCGGTCTGCTCGATGCGCAATCGGGGCGGCTATTGCTCGACGACGTGGCGATCGCGCAGATCGACCCGGCCGACCGCATGCGCAACATCGGCTACCTGCCGCAGGACGTGGCCCTGTTCCACGGCAGCCTGCGCGACAACCTCAACCTGCACGGCGCGGCGCTGGGCGACGACGAGCTGTACGCGGCGTTGGACGGGGTGGGGCTGGGGGCATTCGTGCGCGCGCATCCCTTCGGCCTGGACCTGCCGATCCAGGGCAACACCAGTCTTTCCGGCGGACAGCGACAGGCGCTGGGCCTGGCGCGGCTGCTGCTGCAGGATCCCGGCGTGGTGCTGCTCGACGAACCCACCGCGGCGTTCGACCAGCACAGCGAGCAGTTGGTCATCGCCTACCTGCAGCGCTGGCTGGGCACGCGCACGCTGGTGCTGAGCACGCACAAGCGCAGCATGCTCGAACTGACCCGGCGTGCCGTGGTGCTGCGGCAAGGACGCGTGGTGGTGGATGGACCGGTGGAGCAGGTGCTGCAGGGCAACCGGGTACAGGCGCCGGCGCCGGCACTGGCGGGCGGCCATGGCTGAGCGCACCGCGATCGCACTGCGGCGGCGGTTGGCCGATCCGCTGCTGGCCTCCACCCATCCGCTGTACCGGCCGTTGTTGTGGACCGTGTTGGCGACAGTGGCGATCTTCCTGGCCTGGGCGGCCTGGGCCGAGCTGGACGAGGTCACCCGTGGCGATGGCCGCGTGGTGCCGTACAGCCGCATGCAGAAGATCCAGAGCCTGGAGGGCGGGATCCTGGACCGGCTGCTGGTGCAGGAAGGCGAACTGGTCAAACCGGGACAGCCACTGGTGCGCCTGGAACGCACCCACTTCCTGACCAACTATCAGGAGTCGGTCAACCAGGAGCAGGTGCTGCATGCGGCGATCGCGCGCCTGGACACCGAAGTGCTGGGCAAGGACCGCATCGCGTTCCCCGAGCAGGTCGCCTCCAATCAGGCTTTGCAGCGTTCCGAGCGCGACCTGTTCGAGTCGCGCCGCAGCAAGCTGGCCGAAGGCAGCCAGGCGATCCAGCGGCAGATCCGCCTGGCCCAGGATCAGTTGAACATCGTGCGGCCGCTGGTGGCCAGGGGCGCGGTCAGCCAGGTCGAGGCGCTCAAGCTCAGCCAGGACATCGCCACCTTGCAGGGCCGGCTCGGCGAGCTGCGCAACAGCTACTTCCAGGAGGCGTATACCGAACTGGCCAAGCGCAAGGCGGATCTCGGTGCACTGGAGCCGATCGTGCGCCAGCGCCACGACCAGTTGCGCCGCACCGAGATCCTGTCGCCGGTGCGTGGACGGGTCAACACCGTGCTGATCAATACACGCGGCGGCGTGATCCCGCCGGGCGAGCCGATCATGGAGATCATTCCGGTGGAGGAGCGGCTGCTGGTGGAGGCGCGGATCAAACCGCGCGACGTGGCGTTCCTGGTGCCGGGTATGGGGGCGCGGGTCAAGATCACCGCCTACGACTACACGATCTACGGCGAGCTCAACGGCACGGTCGAGCAGATCAGCGCCGACACCATCGAGGAGCAGACCCCGCATGGGAAGGAGTCGTTCTACCAGGTGCTGATCCGCACCGACGGCAGCCAGTTGCGCCGCGGTGGCGAAGCGCTGCCGATCATCCCGGGCATGGTGGCCGAGGTCGACATCCTGACCGGCAAGCGCAGCGTGCTGAACTACCTGCTGCGGCCGCTGTTGAAGGCGCGGTTGCGCTGAGCGCGGCCGTAG
Source organism: Xanthomonas sp. LF02-5 (assembly GCF_034105325.1). Classification (NCBI taxonomy): domain Bacteria; kingdom Pseudomonadati; phylum Pseudomonadota; class Gammaproteobacteria; order Lysobacterales; family Lysobacteraceae; genus Xanthomonas; species Xanthomonas sp. LF02-5. The sequence goes on from NZ_JAXGGF010000001.1 coordinate 1,379,916, forward strand.
TCAGTGCCGATCAGCTGTGAGATTCGACCAGCGAGAGCGTGCATGTTTCGCCTGGAGCGGATTGCCAATACTCGAAGCGCGAGAGCTTCTTGCCCGAGGTCTGCGCGGCGAGCAGGCTCGCATAGGCGGCCTTGCCGAACTCGTCGCCGAGGTTGAGGTAGACGATGTCGAACTTGCAGGTGGTGGAGAGCGCATCCTTGACGCTGAAGTAGGCAGTCGCGCCGCCCTGTACGCCCTGCACGCCGAGTCGGTCCACCTGCTTGTCGGTTTCGGTCACCGCTGCTGCGGGTGCGCAATACAAAACGATCAACGAGAGGCAGAGTGCCGCTTGCAGTTTCATGGTGTCGTGTCCGTTTGTCTGAGTCGTGAACGTCGAAACGGACATGCCCGCCACCTCGCTTCCGGCACGCTTGGTCGCCAAGGAAGGAGGTGGGGATGAATGCGCCGGTTCCCCGCCACCATTGTGGCGAAAAGCCAGGCCATGGAGTCAAGCCGCCGCAGCCCCGAGAGGACGCGTGCTGGCCGGGGCAGGGGCAGGAGGGGTGTCACCGCACCGCGCGGCCTATCCCGGATTGCAGGCACAAAAAAACCCGGAAAACTGTGGTTTTCCAGGCTTCTTGTGACCTTGAAACTGGTCGGGGAGACAGGATTCGAACCTGCGACCTCTACGTCCCGAACGTAGCGCTCTACCAGACTGAGCTACACCCCGAAGGAGCCGCACATGATACGGAGGTCTTCCGCATTCGGCAAGCGCCTTTGCAAAAAAATTTTACTCCGTCGCGTCGGCCGCGTCCGCGGCGTTGCGCTCGCGGGCCTCGAACCACATGCCGTTGAGGATGGCGGCGGTGGAGGCCAGGCCGACACCGAGAATCCAGGCGAAGTACCACATGATCGTTTCTCCTTGCGGGCGCGTCAGTACGCGTTGGGGTTGTCGTCCAGGGAGGCGGCGGTGACCTTGCCCTTCAGCACGCGGTACACCCAGGTGGTGTAGCCGAGGATGATCGGCAGGAACACCACGGTGGCCAGCAGCATGATCCACAGGGTCAGGTGGCTGCTGGAGGCGTCCCACACGGTCAGGCTGGAGCCCGGCTGGCTGGAGGACGGCAGCAGGAACGGGAAGATCGCAAAGCCCACGGTCAGGATGATGCCGGCGATGGCCGCACCGGAGGCGATGAACGCCAGGCCGCCGCGGCGCTTGCGCAACAGCGCCGCGCTGAGCAGCAGGCCGAGCAGGCCGGCGGCCGGGGCCAGGGCGGTCAGCGGCATGCGCTGGTAGTTGTGCATCCAGCCGCCGACCTCGCCGAGCACGGCGGTCTTCAGCAGCGGGTTGGTGGCGCCGTCGGTGACCACCTGCGAGGTGACCGCGTAGCCGGGCAGGCCGGTGGCCACCCATACTCCGGCGCCGGCGAACAGCGCGCAGGCCACCAGGGCGGCGACGCTGCCGTAGCGCGCCGCGCGTTCGGCCACCGGGCCGTCGGTCTTCAGCACCAGCATCGCCGCGCCGTGCGCCACCAGCATGCTCACGCTGAGCAGGCCGGCGAGCAGGGCGAACGGCATCAGCAGGCCGAAGAAGCTGCCGGTGTAGAACACCCGCAGGGTGTCGTCGAAGTGGAACGGCACGCCCAGCAGCACGTTGCCCACCGCCACGCCCATGATCAGCGCCGGGATGAAGCCGCCGACGAACAGCGCCCAGTCCCAGCCGTTGCGCCAGCGCTGGCTGGGCAGCTTGCCGCGGAACTTGAACCCGACCGGGCGCAGGATCAGCGCGAACAGGATCACGAACATCGCCAGGTAGAAGCCTGAAAAGCTCACCGCGTACAGCGGCGGGAAGGCGGCGAAGATCGCGCCGCCGCCCAGGATCAACCAGACCTGGTTGCCTTCCCAGACCGGGCCGATGGTGTTGACCACCAGCCGGCGCTCGGCGTCGGTCTTGGCCACGAACGGCAGCAACGCGCCGACGCCCAGGTCGAAACCGTCCATCACCGCGAAGCCGATCAGCAGGATGCCCAGCAGCAGCCACCAGATCACGCGCAGCGTGGTGTAGTCCAATGCAATGAAGTCCATGGTGTGTCTCCTGCCGGAATCAGAGGTGGCCGGCGGCCGCAGGTGCGGCGATCGGGGTGACGGGACGCGGGGCGGGTTGCAGCAGGGCGGGCAGGTCGTCCGGCCCCTTGCGGATCGCCTTGAGCATCAGCTTGATCTCGATGATCAGCAGCGTGGTGTAGATCGCCACGAAGCCGGCGAGGGTGATCAGGATGTCGTGCAGGGCCAGGCCGGAGGCGGCATAGAAGGTCGGCAGCACGCCTTCCACCGCCCACGGCTGGCGGCCGTACTCGGCCACGAACCAGCCGCACTCGATCGCGATCCACGGCATCGGCAGTGTCCACAGCGCCAGCTTCAGGAACCAGCGCTTGTCCTCGAAATTGTGCTTGCACGAGAACCACAGCGCGGCGGCGAAGAAGGCGATCAGGTAGAAGCCCAGGCCGGCCATCACCCGGAACGTCCAGAACAGCGGCAGTACGCGCGGCACCGTGTCCAGCGCGGCCTTGGCGATCTCCTCCGGGGTGGCGTTGAGGATGTCTTCGCGGTAGCGCTTGAGCAGCAGGCCATGGCCCAGGTCCTGCCAGTGGCGATCGAACACCGCCCGCGCTTCGGCGTCGTTGCGGTTGGCCTTGAGCCGCTGCAGCGCGCCGTAGGCGATCTGGCCGCCGCGCACGCGGTGCTCGGCGCGCTTGACCAGTTCCAGGATGCCCGGCACCGGCGTGTTCAACGAGCGCGTGGCGATCAGGCCCATCAGGTACGGCACCTTGATCGCGTAGTCGTTCTTGCCGGTGGCCTGATTGGGGATGCCGAAGGCGGTGAAGTCGGCCGGCGCCTGCTCCGTTTCCCACATCGCCTCGATCGCGGCCAGCTTCATCTTCTGGTGTTCGTTGGCGGCGTAGCCGCTCTCGTCGCCCAGCACCACCACCGACAGCGAGGACGCCAGGCCGAACGCGGCGGCCACCGCGAACGAGCGCCGGGCGATGTCGCGGTGCTTGCCGCGCAGCAGGTACAGCGCGCTGATCGACATCACGAACACCGCGCCGGTCACGTAACCGGCGCTGACCGTATGCACGAACTTGGCCTGCGCCACCGGGTTGAACACCACCGCCATGAAGTCCACCACTTCCATGCGCATGGTGTCCGGGTTGAACACCGCGCCGGTCGGGTTCTGCATCCAGCCGTTGGCGATCAGGATCCACACCGCCGACAGGTTGGTGCCCAGCGCCATCAGCCAGGTCACCATCAGGTGCTTGACCGGGGTGAGCTTGCTCCAGCCGAAGAAGAACAGGCCGATGAAGGTCGCCTCCAGGAAGAACGCCATCAGCCCTTCGATCGCCAGCGGCGCGCCGAAGATGTCGCCGACGTAGTGGCTGTAGTAGGACCAGTTCATGCCGAACTGGAACTCCATGACGATGCCGGTGGCCACGCCCATCGCGAAGTTGATGCCGAACAGCACGCCCCAGAACAGGGTCATGCGCCGCCACACGTCCTTGCGGGTCATGACGTACACGCTCTCCATGATCGCGATCATGAAGGACAGGCCCAGGGTGAGCGGGACGAACAGGAAGTGGTACATCGCGGTCATGGCGAACTGCAGCCGCGACAGCTCTACGACAGTGGTGTCGATCATGGCTGTGCTACCTCGTGGAAGATGTGCATCTGGGTGGCCGAGTGGCGGGAGATTGGAGGCGATCTTCCGCCGCTGCGGCGCGTTCGACCTTGATTCAGATCAATGTGCGGCACCGGGGTGCCCGGCATCGTGGCGGCCACGGCGGTTCCGGTCCGGAAGCGCCTTCCCGCTAAACTGGCGACTTCGTTCGCCGCGCCGAGCCCGTTTTGACCGATTCCGCCGAGCCGTCCACTGCACTGCCCGCCGATACGCCGCAGCAGCGGCAGCAGCGCATGCGCTGGCTGGAGGCCCTGGCTGCGGCCGCGCGCGGCCGCCAGCGCCTGGCTGCGGCGGCGATCAGCGCGTCCGGCGCGCTGCTGATCGTGCAGGCCGGCGCCATCGCCTGGCTGGTGCAGGCGCTGCTGGTCGAGCGGCGCGACCTGGCGCAGGCACTGCCGGTCTTCGGCCTGCTGGCGTTGATGCTGGTCCTGCGCGCGGGGCTCGGCGCCGCTGCGCAGCGTGCCGCCGGCGATGTCGCCGATGCGGCCAAACTCGAGCTGCGCCGGCGCGTGTACCGGCAACTGCTGCAGCGCGGGCCGCTGTGGCTGCGCGGGCAGCGCAACGGCGAACTGGGCGAGCTGCTGCTGGCGCATGGCGATGCGCTGGACGGTTACTACGCTGGCTACCGGCCCGCGCGCTGGGAAGTGAGCGTGGTGCCGCTATTGATCGTGCTGGCGGTGGCGTGGAGCGACTGGGTGGTCGGGCTGATCCTGTTGTTCACCGCGCCGTTGGTGCCGATCTTCATGATGCTGGTGGGCTGGGGCGCCGAGGCCGCCGGCCGCCGTCAGTTGCGCGAACTGGCGCGGATGGGCGGGCACTTCGCCGACCGCCTCAAGGGCCTGGGCCTGTTGCGCCTGTACGGGCGCGGCGACGACGAACTGCGCGGGATCGCTGCTGCCGCCGAGGGCGTGCGCGAGCGCACGCTGAAAGTGCTGCGCATCGCGTTTCTGTCGTCCACCGTGCTGGAGTTCTTCGCCTCGGTCAGCGTGGCGATCGTCGCGCTGTACCTGGGCCTGAGCTACCTCGGCATGATCGCCCTGCACGGTAGCGTGCCGACCCTGGGCACCGGCGTGTTCTGCCTGCTGCTGGCGCCGGAGTTCTATGCGCCGCTGCGACGCCTGGCCGCGCATTACCACGACCGCGCCAATGCGCTGGCCGCGGCGGCCGAGGTGGAGCGCCTGCTGGAAAGCCTGCCGCAGGCCACGGATGCGCCGGCAGCGCACGCCGAGGGGGCCGCCGTGCCGAACGACGCCGCTGCCGAGGCAATGCCCGTCGCCGCGCCTTCCACAAGCGCGTCGCGCGAGGTACCGCTGCTGCAGGCGCGCGCGCTGCATCTGCGGCCGCTGGGTGCGCGCTGCGACGCGGTGCAGGGCCTCGATGTCGATCTGCATGCCGGCCAGCGCCTGGCCCTGGTCGGCCCCAGTGGCAGCGGCAAGAGCACGCTGCTGGAAGCACTGGCCGGGTGGCTGCCGCCGCGTGCCGGTACCTTGCAGGTGCGCAAGGGGCTGCGCATCGGCTACGCCGGGCAGCGGCCGTATCTGTTCCACGGCAGCATCGCCGACAACCTGCGCCTGGCCGATCCGCAGGCCAGCGCTGCGCAACTGCATGCCGCCGCCGAGGCGGCGCAGGTGCTGCGCTTCGCCGCGCGTCTGCCGCAGGGGCTGGACACGCCGATCGGCGAGCGTGGCTTCGGCCTGTCCGGCGGCGAGGCGCGGCGCATCGGCCTGGCGCGACTGTTGCTGCGCGATCCGGAACTGCTGTTGCTGGACGAACCGACCGCGTTTCTGGACGCGGACACCGAGGCGGACCTGCTGCACACGCTGGCGGACTTCGCCCGAGGCCGCAGCGTGATCGTCGCCACCCACAGCGAGGCGGCGATGCGCTGGGCCGATACCGTGCTGCGGTTGCCGGCACGCACCACCTCCGCCGCGACCCAGGGAGCGCAGCCATGAGCGGCACTCGCGACACCTTGCGCGGCGTGTTCGGCCGCCATCTCGGCCGGCTGCTGCTGACCGCGCTGCTGGTGCTGTGCACGATGCTGGCCGGGGTCGGGCTGCTCGGCCTGTCCGGCGGCTTCCTCACCGCCGCGGCGCTGGCCGGCGCGGTCGGCATGGGCAGCGGCTTCAACTTCTTCTCACCGTCGGCCGGCATTCGCGCACTGACCTTCGCGCGCATCGCCTCGCGCTACGGCGAAAAGCTGGTCGGACACGACGCGACCCTGCGCATCGCCCGCGACCTGCGGGTGTGGTTCTTCCGCCGCGCACTGCCGCTGGCACCGGCACGGCTCGGCGCCAGCCGCACCGGCGAACTGCTGGCACGGCTGATGTCGGACATCGGCGAGGTCGACGGCCTGGTGGTGCGCGCGCTGGCGCCGCTGGCCGCACTGCTCGGCGTCGGCACGATCGGCATTGCCGCGGCAGCGGCGATCCACGGGCCGGCGGCGCTGGTGCTGACCGCGCTGGCGTTGGCGATCGGGCTCGGCGTGCCGTGGGTGGTGGCGCGCGGCGGCGAGGCCCGCGAACGCGCACGCGCGCAGCAGCGCGAAGCCTTGCGCACCCTGGCCTACGAAGGGCTGGAGGGCGCCGCCGACCTGGCCGCGCTCGACGCGCAAGCCGCCTGGATCGCGCGCGTGGACGCCAGCGCGCAGGCGGTGCGCGCCGAGGACCGGCGTCAGCGGCAGCGGCTGATCGGCGGCAACGCCTTGCACGCGCTGTGCGCTGCGGCGGGCCTGTTGGCGATGCTGTGGGTGGCGCTGGGTGCGGCGCGTGCCGACGCGATCAGCGCCGAACAGGCTGCCGGCCTGGTGTTCCTGACCGTGGCCCTGCTCGAGGTCTGGGCCGGGGCCGGCCTGGCCTGGCAGGCGCTGCAGTCCGGCCGCGTCGCCGCGCGGCGCCTGCAGGCGATCGCCGGGCAGGCGCCACCGGTGCTCGACCCGGCGCATCCGCAGCCGCTGCCGGCCACTGGCGAGGTGCAGTTCGACGACGTCGTGTTCGCCTGGCCGGGCGAGGCGCGGCGCGTACTCGACGGCGTCTCCCTGCGCATCGCCCCGGGCGAGCGCATTGCCATCTCCGGCGACAGCGGCAGCGGCAAGACCACCCTGTCGGCGCTGCTGCTGCGGCTGTGGGATCCGCAACAGGGCAGCGTGCGCTACGCCGGCACGGATTTGCGCGAGGTGGCCGAGGCGCAGTGGCATCGCCGCGTCGCCTGGCTGCCGCAGGGCGCGCCGGTGTTCGCCGGCAGCGTGCGCGACAATCTGCGCCTGGGCGATCCCGCGGCCGACGATGCGCGGCTGCAGCGGGTGCTGACCGACGTGCGGCTCGACGCCTGGCTGCACGAAGTCGGTGGCCTCGACGCCTGGCTCGGCGAAAACGGCGCCACCATGTCCGCCGGCCAGGCGCGGCGCCTGGCCCTGGCCCGCGCCCTGTTGCGCGAGGCACCGCTGCTGGTGCTGGACGAACCCACCGAAGGCCTGGACGTGGACACCGCGCAGGCGCTGCTGCGCGACCTGGCGCAGGCGCTGGGCCAGCGCAGCCTGCTGCTGATCAGTCACGATGTGCTGCCCGAGGGCGTGGTGCATGTGCGTTATCGGTTGCAGGACGGGCAGCTCGTGCGCAGCGTCGAAGCGTCGGGCGATGAGACGGTGTGAGACACGCGCAGCGTGACTGGTCACGCGTGGCGCACGTGTGCCACGAATGGCGGCGACCTCCAAGCACGCACGTCGCAGAACGAAGGCAACTGGGACGAGATTCTCTGATGGTATACAACGCGCCGTCAGTGTCGGCCTGTGAGACGTCAACGCTCTAGAATTTCGCGACGGTCGGTGATGCGGAACGAACACCACGAAGCGGTAGTCAGTTTCTTTCCGGATGACCGGGCGACAGGGGGTTGCCCATCAGAGAAAAGGAGTTTCACTTATGTCTGGAACAATGTTCGCGAATAAACGGCTGTCTGCGCTTCTTCGTCTTGGCATGGTGGCGGGGCTGTTGTTGAGTGGCGTGGTTAACGCGCAGGCGTTGACTAATGATCCGCTTTCCGCGCAGCAATGGTCCCTCAATGCGATTCGGGCGCCGCAGGCCTGGGCGCTTGCACCGGTCGGTGGCGAGAAGATTCGTGTGGCGATCATCGATTCGGGTTACTCGGGACACCCGGACGTCAATTGGGCCAAGGATGGTGCTGGTCACGATTTCTATCTGGACTCGAGCAAGGTCAGCGATGGCGATGGAAAGGATTTCTGGACAGTCGCTGCGTTAACGCATGCGACCCATGTGGCCGGCATCGTCTCAGCCAAAACCAGTAATGGTGTGGGCATAGCCGGTGTGTGTCCGCAGTGCGAAGTCCTCTCTGTAAGGACCTCGCTTGATGATGAAAACATTGCCGATGGCATTCGGATCGCGGTGCAGTCCGGTGCACGGGTTATCAATCTCAGCCTTGCCCGGGCCAATGTTTCCTGTAGCAGCGGGGCTTACAAACACACGCGTGATGCCATCGTCAGCGCGGTGGCGGCAGGCGCGTCGGTCGTCGCAGCGGCGGGAAACCACAACACGCCGCAGATCATTTACGATAACTCGGAGCTTCCAAACTACCGTGTGGATGTTGCTAACGTTAGTCCGGCTTCCTGCCCGGGAGTGATCTCGGTGGGTGCTTCTCTCGGTACGCCGCAGCAGCCGAATGTTGAAGCTCCTTACAGCAATGGTGGCGCATCGTTGACGCTGACGGCGCCGGGCGGGGATGCTACGCCCGAAGACGGCCTTTATGGTGCGGGTGAGGGGGACTGTCCCATAGTGACCAGTCGAGGAGAAACTGGCGTCAGTACAAGCAAAGTGGGAGTGTTGTCCACCTGGGCCGACGGTACTGGCACGCACTGGGTGCAGTGCTATCGCTTTCTGAGCGGAACATCGATGGCTGCGCCGCATGTGAGTGGCGTCATTGGCCTAATGCTCTCGGTCAATCCCTCTTTAACTCCCGCCCAGGTTACAAGCATTTTGCAACAGTCGGCTGGACCGGTTGTATGTCCTTCTGGTGGCTGCGGCGCCGGTCTCTTGAACGCTGAGGCGGCGGTCAGTAAAGCTCGTGCCACGACGGGGCTATCAACATTCGCGGGTGCTTGCCGCTACAACGTGTCTGGCAAATCGGGGCAAACGCCGTGCGCATTCGACAGCATGGACGTCGCGCCGGACGGTACCGAGACGGTCACCGCTTATGGTCATGTATGGAAGTTCGATGCTCAGGGCTTGCCGGTGACGCTTCCGGTGCCGCTCAGCAGTTCCCCAGTCTATGCAAGGGGCAATGGGCCGTGCACGGCGCAGTTCGCGAAGTACAAGAAGCCGTGCACATTCGACACCCGCACCGAAGTGAACTACCCGGGTGTGGGCTATTTGGAATCCATTACCGCCTATGGCCGTTACTGGAACTTCGACGCTAACGGCCAGCCGTTCGGCCCGCAGGGTGGACAGCTGCACGAGGTGCCGCGATATGCGGCGGCCAATGGGCCGTGCTACCAGAAGAACCAGAACGATCCGTGCGTATTCGACACACGTTCGCTGGTGGTGTTCCCGGAATGGGGTGGGCTGGTCGAGTCGGTCAACGCCTACGGCCAGTACTGGATCTGGGACGCCAACGGTAATCTGCTTGCTTCAGGCCCTTTGCAAAGCGTGGCCCGCTACAAGGAGATATGCGACAAGTACGGGTCGGCAGGCACGCCGTGCAAATTCGACACCCGCGAACTCAAGAGTAATCGGCATGAGGTGATCACCGCCTATGGCCACTACTTCGAGTTCAATGGCGATACCTTGTTGCAGGGCATGCCACTGAAGGGGATTGCGCGTTTCAATTGACTGTCGTTGCAGGCTTCGTGTTTGCAAGAATCGACAAGAGCACGGCGAAGGGTTCGCCGTGCTCTTGCTCTTTAGCCGACGGTAGCCGGCCTGCCACCGGCAATGCGTTTGGCCCATGCTTACACCGCTGGCAACGCCTACCCGTGAGCGAGCTGCAAGCTGGGATGTGTTTGGAAGGAACTCAACGTGCAGGGCGGGATGGGTCTCGGGATAGTCCCACCTCAACCGATGCCGATTCTGGCGTCGCCAGGTGCCAAGAAACGGCATGATGCGATGGTGCGGCCAGCAGGCCGCACTACTTAAAGCGCATCCAGAAACGCCCGCACCGCCGGCCCGAACCGCGCGAAATCCACCAGGAAGGCATCGTGGCCCTGCGGCGAATCCAGCCCCAGGAACTGCGCCTGTGCGCCGCCGGCGCGCAGGCCGTCGGCGATCTGTTGCTGCTGCTGCACCGGGAACAGGATGTCGGTGTTGGCGCCGATCGCCAGCGCGCGCTCGATGCGGATCGTGGCGATGCCGGCCAGCACGTCGCCGCCGGCAGGTTCTGCCAGGTCGAACCAGTCCATCGAGCGGCTCAGGTACAGATAGCAGTTCGGGTCGAAGCGGCGTACGAAGCGGCGGGCGTGGCCTTCCAGGTAGCTCTCGACCTGGAATTCCAGGCCGAACGGATCGTCGTCGGTCTGGTCCGAGTCCAGCCGCACGCGGCCGAAGCGGCCGTCCCATTCCAGCGCCGAGCGGTAGGTGATCACGCCGAGCTTGCGTGCCATGCGCATGCCCGACTCGGGATAGGTGGCCTCGTCGTAGTCGCCGCCGTTCCAGTTCGGGTCCAGGCGGATCGCCTCGCGCTGCAGCGAGCGGATCGCGATCGAGAACGGCAGTGCCTGCGCGCTGCCGGAAATATTGATGTGGCTGCGCGCCAGGCCCGGATGCCGGTGCAGCAGCGCCAGCGCGGTCATGCCGCCCATCGAGTTGCCGATCACGCAGGCCAACTGCGCGATGTTCAGTGCCCGCACCACTTGCGCGGCGGCGTCGGCACCGTCCTCGATCGACAGCTCCGGGAAGCGCAGGCGATACGGCTGGCCGTCGTCCGGGTGCGCTGAGGCGGGGCCGGTCGAGCCCTTGCAACTGCCCAGCGAGTTCACGCAGATCACGAACCAACGCTGGGTGTCGATCGGCTTGCCCGGGCCGAGCATGCCGTCCCACCAGCCTGGCGTGGGATCGTCGGCATTGGCCGCGGCATGCGCGTCGGGCGAGAGTCCGGTGACGATCAGGACCGCGTTGTCGCGCGCGGCCGACAGCGTGCCCCAGGTTTCGTAGGCGACCCGCGCGCCATGCAACTGGCCGCCACGTTTCATCGGGAACGGCGAGGGCAGGGCGAGGAAGCGGCTGCCGGGCGGGATGAATTCGGTCATGCGCCGATTCTAGCCGCGCGATTGCGCATCCGGCGTATGCGTGGTGCGGGATGGAGCGTGTCGGGCCGCGATGGCGTCCGTGAGTGACGCCGGGCCGGATCTACTGCGCGTCTGATCATTCGCTTCCACCGCGATCCAGTCCGACACGCTGTTGCCTCGTGGGAGCGGCTTCAGTCGCGACAGGCCTCCCGGTAGAGCGTGTCGCGGCTGAAGCCGCTGCTGCAACGACGTTTCGCATTCTTGCTGGCGTCTTGGCCTGGTCGCGACCGGACGGTCCCGATCAGGCACGGTCGCTCCCACACGACTGCTTGCGCTACGGCTTGCCGATCACCAGCTCCACCGGCGCGGTCGCCGGCAGGGTGACCGTCACCGGCGCCGATTCCAGATCGCCGTCCTGGCGCATGGCGTTACCGCTGGCCGACAGCCGCGCGATCACCTGCACCTGCTTGAGTTGCGAGAGCTTCTGCGTCGGCATCGGGCTGTCCGCGTCGCTCAGCGTCACCCGCAACGGCAGCGCCTGCAGTGGATGCTTCTGCACCGCCACCGGCATCGGCGGGCCGCCCGGTACGCGTGCGATCACGAATACGCTGGCGTCGCCGCGCAGGCGCACGCGGGCGGCGAACGCCGGGTCCAGCGACACGGCCACGGTCAGGCCGGTGCTCGCCGGCGCCTGCGCATCCTGCGCCGTGGCGGCGGTGCCGTCAGCGGGCAGCGCCGGCAGGCCGGCCGCGCTGCGCGCCGCGTCGATCTGTGGCCGCAGCGCCGCGGCGGTGGCCGCGTCCACGCGCGGCAACAGCGCTTCCCAGGTGGCCGCGGCGGCGGCGTCCTGGCCGCGCTGGCGCTGGGCGATGCCCAGGAACCAGGCGCCGCGTTCGCTGCCCGGCGCCAATTGCAGGGCGTGCTGCAGCCAGGCCAACGCCTGGTCGTCGAACTGCCGTTGCGGGTTGGCCATCGCACGCGCCTCGGCTGCTTCGATCAGCAGCGGCGCCTGCTCCGGCGCCAGGCGCACCGCACGCGCGAATGCGGCCGCGGCCTCGGCGTGGTGGCCCAGCGACATCTGGCTGCGGCCGAGCAAGGCCCAGCCGTCGGCCCGGTTGGGATCCTTCGCCAGCGCCGCCTGCAGTTGCTTCACGCCATCCTCGAGCGTGCGTGGTGCCTCGCGGTTCTGCGCCTGCAACGCGCGCGGGGTGCCGACCAACGCATACAGCGCCGCCGTCGCCACGCCCAGCGCCAGGATCGCCACCGCCAGCACCGCGCCGTTGCGGCCGCGGCTGCGCAGCGGCCACAACACCACCGCGAACACCAGCGCCGCCAGCGCCACCGCCGCGGCCGACATGCCCCAACTCAGCATCGCCTCACCATTCCTGTTCGTCCTGCAGCGGTAGCGCGGTCGCTGCCGGCGCGCGTCGCCGCACCATCCGGATCAGCACCACGGCGCCGCCGGCCAGCAGCAGCAAGGGGCCGAACCACAGCAGCCAGGTACGCGCTTCCAGCTGTGGCCGGTACAGCACGAACTCGCCGTAGCGGTCGACCAGGAACTGCTTGATCTGCGCATCCGACTTGCCCTGGTGCATCAGCTCCAGCACTTCGCGGCGCAGGTCCATGGCGATCTGCGCGTGCGAGTCGGCCAGCGACTGGTTCTGGCATTGCACGCAGCGCAGTTCCGCGGTCAGCGCATGGAAGCGCGCCTCCTCGGCGGCGGAGCGATAGGCCAGCGGCGTCGGATCGGACACCGGTTCGGCGCCGGCCAGCGTGGACCACGCCAGCAGCGCCAGCAGCGCCAGCAGGCCCAGCCGCAGCGCAGGCCGGCGGTGCTGGCTCATGGCGTGGCCTTGCCCTGGGCGCGCGTCGGCGGGGCGTCGCGCTCGGCCTGCTCCAGTGCCGGCAGCAGTTCGTCGCGGATGATCGCATCGGTCAGCGGGCCGGCATGCTTCCAGCGCACCACGCCGCGCGCGTCGACCAGGAAGGTCTCCGGCGCCGCGGCCACGCCCCAGTCGATCGCGGTGCGCCCTTCGGGATCGAACAGCACCGCCAGGAACGGATTGCCCAACTGCTCCAGCCAGCGCAGCGCGTCCTCGCGGGTGTCCTTCCAGTCGTAGCCGATCACCCGCACACGCTTGCTGAGCGCGAAGCGGGTGAGCACCGGGTGTTCCTCGCGGCAGGCCGGGCACCAGCTGCCCCACACGTTGAGCACGTACGGCGCGCCCAGCAACTCGCTGCTGCGCACGCGGATCGAGGCGTCGTGCAGCAGCGGCAGTGCGAACGCCGGCGCCGGCTTGCCGATCAGCGCCGAGGGCAGCGCGTCGCGATCGGCGCTGCCGGAACGCTGCACCGCATACACCATCAACGCCAGCAGGCCGAGGAAGAAAAGCGCACCCAGCAGGATGGCGGGCAGCGGCAGGCGACGTGGAGCGGGAGCGGACATCAGGGGGTCTCCGGGGTACGACGGAAGCGCCGGTCGGCGGCGGTGACGAAACCACCCAGCGCCATCAGCGCCGCGCCAAGCCAGATCCAGCGCACGAAAGGTTTGACGTGCACGCGCATCGCCCAGGCGTTGCCGCCCAGCGGCTCGCCGAGGGCGACGTAGACGTCGCCGAACAGGCCGGGGTGGATGCCGGCTTCGGTCATGTTCTGGCCGCCGCTGGCGTAAAGACGCTTTTCCGGGTGCAGCAGCGCCAGCGGGCGATCGTCGTGCAGCACCTGCACCTGCGCGCGTTCGGCCACGTAGTTGGGGCCCTTGCGCTGGTCCAGCCCCTGCAGCTCGAAGCGGTAGCGGCCCAGTTCCAGGTGCTGTCCGGGCGCCAGCGCCACTTCGCGCTGCTGCTCCAGGGCCTCGACCAGCAACGCGCCGGCCAGAAAAACGGCGATGCCGGTGTGCGCCAGGGTCATGCCCAGCATCTCGGCGGTGAAACGGCTGCCCTTGAGCTGGCGCCGGCTCCATACGAAGCGCGCGGTGCCAAGCAGCACCCAGGTCGCGGCGGCGACGCCGGCGGCGGTCTTCCACGCACCCTGCGGCGCCAGGAAGAAGCCGATCGCCCCGGCCAGCAGTGCCAGGCCGGCCCACGGCGCCAGCAGCGCCAGCGGCCGCGACGCCTGTTCGCGCTGCCAGCGGGTCAGCGGGCCGAACGGCAGCAACGCCACCAGCGGCGCCATCAGCACGATGAACAAGGTGCCGAAGTAGGGCGGCCCCACCGACAGCTTGCCCAGGTCCAGCGCATCGGCCAGCAGCGGATACAGCGTGCCCAGCAGCACCATGGCGCAGGCGCAGGTCAGCAGCAGGTTGTTGGCCAGCAGCAAGGTCTCGCGCGAGGCCGGGGCGAAGCGTTGCCGCGCCTCGTCGGCTGCCGCCGCCACGCGGCCGCCGCGCAGCGCGTACAGCAGCAGCGCGCCGCCGCACAGCAGGCTCAGGAACACCAGGATGAACAGGCCGCGGGCGGGGTCGGCGGCAAACGAGTGCACGCTGGTCAGCACGCCCGAGCGCACCAGGAAGGTGCCGAGCAGCGACAGCGAGAATGCGGCGATCGCCAGCAACAGGGTCCAGGCGCCGAAGCTGCCGCGTTTCTCGGTGACCGCCTGCGAATGCAGCAGCGCCGCGCCGGCCAGCCACGGCATGAAGCTGGCGTTCTCCACCGGGTCCCAGAACCACCAGCCGCCCCAGCCCAGTTCGTAGTACGCCCACCAGCTGCCGAGGGCGATGCCGATGGTCAAAAAGCCCCAGGCCACGTTGGTCCACGGCCGCGTCCAGCGCAGCCAGCGCGCATCCACCTGGCCGTCCAGCAGCGCGGCGATGGCGAAGGCGAACGGCACCGCGAAGCCGACATAGCCGGCGTACAGCAGCGGCGGATGGATCACCAGGCCGGGATCCTGCAGCAACGGATTGAGATCGCGCCCTTCCAGCGGTGCCGGCAGCAGCCGCGCGAACGGGTTGGAGGTGAACAGCAGGAACGCCAGGAAGCCGATGCTGACCAGCGCCAGGGTGCCGATCACCCGCGCGACGACGTGCGCCGGCAGACGCCGCGAGTACAGCGCGACAGCGCCGGTCCACAGCGCCAGGATCAGCGTCCACAGCAGCAGCGAGCCCTCGTGCGCGCCCCACACCGCGGAGTAGCGGTACACCAGCGGCAGCAGCGAATTGGAGTTCTCGGCGACGTAGGCCACCGAGAAGTCCTGGGTCACGAACGCATGGGTGAGGATCGCGAAGGCGCCGGCGACCAGCGCCAGTTGCGCGAACGCGGCCGGCCGCGCCACGCCCATCCAGCGCGCATCGCCGCGCTGCGCGCCGGCCAGCGGCAGCGCCGCCTGCAACACCGCGGTGAGCAGGGCGAGGATCAGCAGGAGCTGACCGACCTCAGGCAGCATGGCGCGGTCGGGACCCGGGACCCGGGTCCCGGGTCCCGGAAGAGCGCAGATGCGAGGTCTGTCGGTTGGTCGGGGAGCGGTGCGGGATGCGTGCGAAGCAAAAACGGACAGTGTCAGTTCCGATGCGTGGATGCGCTACAACGTCACAGACGCGGTGCAAACGCTTTTCCGGGTCCCGGGTCCCGGGTCCCGAGTCCCGGCTGTTCGGGTCCCGCGCTGTCCGAGCCGTCACTGCGCCACCCCCACATCATGCTTGCGATGCGCGCTGCCCATCTTGTCCGCCAGCTCCTTCGGCATGTAGGTCTCGTCGTGCTTGGCCAGCACGTCCTCGGCGACGAACACGCCGTCGTGCATGCTACCGGTGGCCACCACCGCCTGGCCCTCGCGGAACAGGTCGGGCAGGATCCGGTCGTAGCGCACGGTCAGTTGCGCATCGCCGTCGGTGACCCGGAAGTGCGATTGCAGCGAACCGGGTGCGCGCTGGAACGAGCCCTTCTCGACCATGCCGCCGAGGCGGAAGCGCGCGTGCGCGCCGGTCTTGCCGGCCAGCACTTCGGCCGGGGTGTACAGGTAGGCGGCATTGCGCTGCAGGGCCATCGCCACCAGCGTGGTGGTCAGGCCGGCGGCCAGCACCAGCAGCATCAGCCACAGCAGGCGGCGCTTGCGCTGTGGGTTCATCGGCTCAGCTCCAGCGGCGGCGCCGGTTCGGCCTTGGCCTGGCGCTTGCGTTGTGCGCGCAGCCGTGCCGCCCGCAGGGCGTTGCGCACCTGCAGCCGCGCCAGCACGAAATCGGCCAGCAGCACCCCGGCGAACACCGCATAGGCACCGACCACATACGGCAGGTAGTTCATCCGCGTGCCTCCGCCAGTTGCGTCACCCAGTCCTTGCCGGCCTCGCGGCGCAGGTTGTCGGCGCGCGCGCGCGCCAGCAGCGAGCCGGCGAACCAGAACTTGGTCGCGGCCACCATCAGCCACAGCGGCGGCAGCATGCTCGGATCCATGCTGGACTGGCCGAACAGGCGGATGGTCTGGCCCTGGTGCAGCGAGTTCCACCACACCACCGAATAGCGGATCACCGGCAGCAGCACCACGCCGACGATGGCCAGCAGCCCGGCCGCGCGTGCGGCGGTGCGCCGGTCCTCGATCGCCAGGTACAGGCCCATCACGCCGATGTACAGGAACAGCAGGATCAGCTCGGTGGTCAGGCGCGGGTCCCAGTCCCACCAGGCACCCCACATCGGCTTGCCCCAGATGCTGCCGGTCAGCAGGGTGATCAGGGTGAAGGCGGCGCCGATCGGCGCGCAGGCCATCGCCAGGATCTCGCACAGCTTGATCCGCCAGACCTGGGCGATGGCCGCGTACACGGCCATCAGGCCGAACACGAACAGGCTCATCCAGGCGCTGGGTACATGGATGTAGAGGATGCGGAAGGCATCGCTCTGCAGGCGGTCGGCCGGGACCACGAACAGGGCCTGCCAGATGCCCACGCCGGCCAGCAGCAGCGCCGCCAGGTAGCACCACGGCGTCCAGCGCGCAGCGAAGCGATCGAAGGTCGGCGGCGAACCGAGTTGGTGGAACCAGCGGACGAGAGAGGCCATGCGGACGATTCTAGCTGGCGGAAGGCGGGCTTCGATGCGACAACATTCGATGCGACAACGACGGAACGGCGAGGGAACACTGCGCTTGCATGGTACGGCCGCCGCCGCGCCCGCGCTGCGCCAACGGCTCAGCTCAGCGAGATGCGGATCGCCGCGGCCGCCGCCAACGGCGCCAGCACCAGGCCCGCGACCAGGCCCGCGGCCAGCAACAGCAGGCCGCCGGCCGGATCCAGGCCCTGCGCCGCCGCCGCCACGCTGCCGGCGCCGAACACCAGCACCGGCACGTACAGCGGCAGGGCCAGCAGCGCGACCAGGATGCCGGCGCGCTTCATGCCCACCGTCAGCGCCGCGACCACCGCGCCGAGCAGGCTCAGCAGCGGGGTCCCCAGCGCCAACGATGCCAGCAGCACCGGCATGCGGTCATGTGGCAGGTGCAGCAATTCGCCGAGCAGCGGGGCGGCCACGATCAGCGGCAAGGCGGTGGTGACCCAGTGCAGCAGCACCCGCACCAGCACCAGCCAGGCCAGCGGCACCGGCGCCAGCAGCCATTGCTCCAGCGAGCCGTCCTCGGCATCGCTGCGGAACAGACTGTCCAGCGCCAGCAGGCCGGCCAGCAGCACCGCCAGCCATAGCGCGGCGCCGGCCACCTCGCCGAGCAGGCGCGGCTGGTTGCCCAGCGCCAGCGCGAACAGGGCCACGATCAGCAGGGCGAACAGCGCCGGCTGCAGCGCGTCGCCGCGGCGCCGCCACAGCAGGCGCAGGTCGCGCAGCAGCAGCGCCCGGGTGGCCTGCCACAGCGAAGGAACGGGCGTGGCCAGGCTCATGCGGCGACTCCGCTCAAGGTCAGCATGCGGGTGCGCACGGGGGGGGCGGCATAGGCGCCATGGGTGGTGACCAGGGCCGCGCCGCCGCTGCGCAGGTGCGCGGCGATCATGCGGTTGACCAGGGTGATGCCGTCCAGGTCGAGGTTGGCGTAGGGCTCGTCGAGCAGCCACAGCGGCGCCGGCGACAGCCACATCCGCGCCAGCGCCAGGCGCTTCTTCTGCCCGGCCGACAGCTGCCTTACCAGGGTGTCCTCGTAGCCGGCCAGGCCGACGATGGCCAGCGCGCTGCCGGGCATCTGCTTGGCCCGGCGCCCCTGCAGGCCGCACAGGTAGTGCAGGTTCTCCAGGGTGCTCAGATCGGCCTTCAGCGCGCCCAGGTGGCCCAGGTAGGCCATGAAGCGGGCGCGGTCGCCGCGCCGCACCGGGTGGCCGTCGATCTCGATGCGCCCGGCCTCGGCGCGCAGCAGGCCGACCAGCACCCGCAGCAGGGTGGTCTTGCCGGCGCCGTTGTCGCCCTGCACCAGCAGCGCCTCGCCGGCATCCAGGTGGAAGTCCAGCGGACCGAACACCGCGGCGTCGTCCCGGGCGAACGTGAGCCCGTGCGCGGCCAGTAGCGGTGGGGCGGTGTACAGCGGATCGGTCATCGGCGAAGGCCGCGGCGGATGGCGCGGCGGCGGGCGGCAAGGGAAGGCGCGCATTGTATCGGCATGCGGGCGTCCGGCGGATGCCGGCGGCGGCCACACGCGGCGATGCGCATGCGCTGCGTCAGTGGAGCGGCGGCGTGTAGGGCGCATCGCCGGCAAGCGGCTTTGCGTACACTCGGCGTTTTCCCGCTGCCCGCAGATCCCCCGCATGCATCCGCAGACCAAGCTGCCCAAGGTGGGCACCACCATCTTCACCGTGATGTCGCAACTGGCCGCCGAGCACGGCGCGGTCAACCTGGGCCAGGGCTTTCCCGATTTCCCGGTGCCGCCGCGGCTGATCGAGGCGCTGGACCGGGCGATGCGCGACGGCCACAACCAGTACCCGCCGATGACCGGCGTGCCGGCGCTGCGCCAGGCGATCGCCGAGAAGGCGCTGCGTTGCTATGGCGCCCAGGTCGATGCCGACACCGAGGTCACCGTCACCAGCGGCGCCACCGAAGCGCTGTTCAACGCCATCCACGCCGTGGTGCGCCCGGGCGAGGAGGTGATCGTGCTGGACCCGGCCTACGACAGCTACGAGCCGGCGATCGACCTGGCCGGCGCGCGTGCGGTGCACGTGCCGCTGGACCCGCACACGTTCGCGGTGGACTGGGAGCGGGTGCGCGCGGCGATCACCCCGCGCACCCGCCTGCTGATGCTCAACAGCCCGCACAACCCGTCCGGGGCGATGTTCGGTGCCGACGACCTGCAGGCGGTGGCCGAGCTGCTGCGCGGCAGCGACATCTTCCTGATCTCCGACGAGGTCTACGAGCACATCGTGTTCGACGGCCGCCGCCACGAGTCGGTGCTGCGCTGGCCGGAACTGCGCGAGCGCGCCTTCGTCGTCTCCAGCTTCGGCAAGACCTATCACTGCACCGGCTGGAAGATCGGCTACGCGATCGCGCCGCCGGCGCTCAGCGCCGAGTTCCGCAAGGTCCACCAGTACAACACCTTCGCCAGCTTCGGCCCGGCCCAGCACGCCTTCGCCGCGATGATCCGCGAGGAGCCCGAGCACGACGAACAGCTCGGCGCGTTCTACCAGGCCAAGCGCGACCGCTTCCGCGAACAATTGCTGGGCACCCGGCTGAAGCCGCTGCCGGTGCCGGGCGGCTACTTCCAGCTGGTGGACTATTCGGCGGTCAGCGACCTGCCCGATACCGAGTTCGTGAAGTGGCTGACCATCGAGAAGGGCGTGGCGGCGATCCCGCTGTCGCCGTTTTACCAGGACCCGCCGCCCGCCCAGCGCCTTGCCAGGCTGTGCTTCGCCAAGAACGAGGCGACGCTGGATGCGGCGATCGAGCGCTTGCGCGCGCTGTAGCGCGCGTAAGCGCCGGGATTCGGGAATGGGGAATGGTGAAATCTCGCCGATGCGCTTAGCCTTTACCCATTCCCTATTCCCCTTTCCCGATTCCCTGCTATGAACGATCTGAGGATCTCGCTGGTCCAGGGCGATACCCGCTGGCACGATCCGGCTGGCAACCGCGCGCATTACGCCGAACTGCTGGCGCCGCTGGCCGGCGTCACCGACCTGGTGATCCTGCCGGAGACCTTCACCAGCGGCTTCTCCAACGATGCGCTGGCGCAGGCCGAGGACATGGACGGGCCGACCGTGGCGTGGATCCGCGAGCAGGCGGCACGGCTGGGCGCGGCGGTGACCGGCAGCGTACAGTTGCGCGTGCCCGGCGCCGATGGCGAGGCCAAGGTATTCAACCGCCTGCTGTGGGCCACGCCGGACGGCGCGTTGCAGCATTACGACAAGCGTCATCTGTTCCGCTATGGCAACGAACACCTGCGCTACGCCGCCGGGCACGAACGCCTGTGCGTGGAGTGGAAGGGCTGGCGGATCAATCCGCAGGTCTGCTACGACCTGCGCTTCCCGGTGTTCTGCCGCAACCGCTACGACGTCGAGCGCCCGGGTCAGCTGGATTTCGATCTGCAGCTGTTCGTCGCCAACTGGCCGTCGGCGCGCGCCTACGCCTGGCGTACGCTGCTGCGCGCGCGCGCGATCGAGAACCTGTGCTTCGTGGCCGCGGTCAACCGCGTCGGCGTGGACGGCAACGACCTGCACTATGCCGGCGACAGCGCGGTGATCGATTTCCTCGGCCAGCCGCAACTGGAGATCCGCGAGCGCGAACAGGTCGCCACCACCACGATCTCCGCCGCCGCGCTGGCCGCGCACCGCGCGCGCTTCCCGGCCATGCTCGATGCGGATGCCTTCAGTCTGGACGACTAGCCTGCGGCTCCCGTGATGCCGGAAAGCTCATCGTGCTATTTCCGAAGACGCCTGTCGTAGGAGCCGCTTCAGCCGCGACGGGCTTTCCCGGTAACCCCTGTCGCGGCGGATTTCGAAAGCGCGGCAATAGCCCCTCCCGCAGCATGTTGCGGCAAGCGTGACGGGTGCACTGTGGGAGGGACTTCAGTCCCGACGCATTACGCCATCAGCAAGTGCTTCGCACGTCGCCGCTGCATGCGCGTTGACGCCCACAATGCATCGAGGCAGTCAGGCCAAGCCGGCGCAGACGAGTGCTGGAGATGTTTGGCGCGGGCCTCGCCTCCTGCCTGTACGGGGCCGACCGCGCCCGCCGCGAGTGGAAATGCCTGCTGAACGCACGCGCGACGCTCCCGCAACCTTGTCGCGGCCGCGACAAACCCATTGCTACCCTCGCGCCTTGTCCACCCACCCGGAATGCCCACATGATCAAGTCGCTCTCTCTGCTCGCACTGCTGGGTGCGGCCGCGCTCGCGCCGCAGGCCCAGGCCGCCGGCAACATCGATTGCAAGCTGTCCTTCAACCTGTCCGGCTGGTCGGTGTTCTACAAGACCGCCAAGGGCACCGGCACCATCACCTGCAACGACGGCGCGGTGATCCCGGTCAAGATCAGCAGCAAGGGCGGTGGCCTGACGGTCGGAAAGTCGAAGATCGTCGGTGGCCGCGGCACCTTCACCGGCGCCTATAGCCTCAACGATCTGTTCGGCACCTATGCCGCCGCCGAAGCGCATGCCGGCGTGGTCAAGTCCAGCACCGCGCAGGTCGTCACCAAGGGCGATATCTCGCTGGCCCTGGCCGGCACCGGCGAGGGCGTCGATCTGGGCGTCAACGTCGGCAACTTCGTGATCGAGCGCCGCAAGTAAGGCTTGCTCTGTGCCTGCCCCGCCCGCAGCCGCGCGCGGGGCAGGCGCTGTTTTATCCGGCGGTCACGACGATCGACGCGAGGCTGGCCAGGGCGAGGGTGAGCAGGAGGAGGTTTTTGCGTGACATGCGGAGTTTTCGGCAGGGATGAAGTTTTTTGCTTGGGCGATGCGCTGCTCGAGATGGCAAGCGTCAGATAGCGGCCGCAGCGGCAGGTTGGATGCGTTGTCCGAACACGGTGTGCGAGGATGCCAGGGCCATGAATTCCTCCACGGGTAATGGCCGGCTGAAATGGTAGCCTTGACCGATGTCGCATCTGATGCTGCGCATGCGCGCCGCGTCCTCTTCGGTTTCGATGCCCTCGGCGACCACGCGCATTCCCATGCCGTGCGCCAGCCGAACGATGCCCTCCAGCGTTTCGAACACATGCGTGGTCAGCCGCGAGCGCCGGACCATCTGATGGTCGATCTTCAGGATGTTGAAAGGCGCCATGCACAGACGGTGGATCGAAGATCCCCCGGTGCCGAAATCGTCGATGGCGCAATCGATTCCATTGAGTCGCCAGTGGGCCACGGCGCCGGCGATGTGGCGGTCGCAGTGATCCATTCCGTCCTCGGTCACCTCGATGGCGAAATGGTGGGGGACGCCTCCCGAACGAATCAAGCGTTGGACGATGCAGTCCGCCCAGCTCGCCGAGACGAGACGGGTGGCGGATACGTTGATCGACAGTTTCAGCGTTGATGGCAAGGACAGCGAGCTGCTGACGCTGGCCACCGTGTCGATCAACTGGCCGATCAACTCCTCCCCAAGGTCGCATTCCTCCAGGAGAGAGAGGAAATGGTTCGGGCCAAGCACGCCCAATGTCGGGTGCTGCCATCGCACCAGCGCTTCTGCGCCCGCCATGGCGCCGGTGGTGAGGCAGTAACTCGGCTGCAGGAAGGCGGAAATCTCTCCAGTGCGGTAGGCGGCGTGGACATCGTCGGCGGTGATGCGCTGAGCGGTATTCTCGATGAGCTGGCCATCGTTATCGATGGTCGTCGGCGGGTTTGCGCGGTACAGCATGTCGGTGAAGTCGAACAGCCGCAGCGCCTCTCCGGCGAAGACCAATTGCATCAGCCCGCCGTCGCGTTGCTGCGCATATTCATGGATTGCGCTCTGGAAGCGCATGTCCGTCACTCCACCGACGATGACATGGCCGCTGAAATGGCTGTCGGCCAGGGCATCGATCAATTGCAGGGCCGATGCGCCCTGCAAGCGCGCCGACGTCACCACCAGGTCGATCGGCGTGGTGCGCATCCGTTCGAGCAGTTGGTCGTTGTTGCTTGCGCTATGGACCTTTGCCACGCCCAGCCGTTGCAGCAGCTTGCCGACGTAGGAACTCCGCAGTTCGCTGTCGTATGCGATCAAGGCGTTGCGGATGTTGAAGAACGGAACATGTGCGCTTTTGTTCATGAGAGCCTCATCGGTGGCGTGTGGGCGGCAACGCGGGAACCCGACTCTTGCCGAGAATCTCAGCTTGTCTGCAGATCGCGGCGGCGGTAATGGCGCGTGCCTCAAACGCGGATGGGCGCGCGCCCAAAGACGCAAGTGCGCGCGATGCAGCATGCGGCAAGGCGTGGACGCGAGCCGGACAGCGCCGAAAGGCCGGATTTTTGCTGCGTTGGCGAGCGAGATGGCGCTGAGCTATCCTGCGGCCATTCGCCTGCCCGCGGCGTCGCAGGGCGTTCCGAGAGCCGAGATGCCGCAAAAACTACTTGCCAGAACTGGGCGACACTACCGGCGCATCCTCTACGGGTCGGCGACCGCGCTTTCGCTGTCGATCGTCACCGCTGCCTGGCTGTTTTGCAGCGGTATCATCAATCAGTATCGCGAAAAGCAAGTCGCGCAGTTCGTCAAGGACAGCGAGGAAGTGCAGACTCAGGTGGACCAGTTGTCGGCGCGGCTGATCCAGTTCGCCGATGTCTACGAAGGCGTATGGAATCTACGGCAGAACGATGCCGTCCCCGTGCAGCGCTATGCGCGCAAGTTGGCCGACGGACACGGCTTCGCCCAGACCACGGACGACCTGACCGCGACCCCTTTTACGCTGGCGAGCGTGTTGACCGGTGCGGGCGATACCGAGCGGCTGGCAACGGCGATGCGGGTGGTCCGCGATATCTCTGCGGCACCTTCCATCGACGCCAGAAAGGCCGGCGTGACTCTGGAGGGGTTCCTGTATGCGCCCGACGGCAGTTTTCTGGCCGCGTCTCCCGTGCTGGGCACGGCAGCGTTGGACAGTGCGCGCCGCCAGGGCGCCGATGCCTTCATTCGCCAGCGCATCGCCGCGGTGGAGCGCCTTGTGGCGTCGACGCCGACGCAAGTCCTGCGCAAATACAGATTGTTGTGGCGCCCAGCCGATGCCAGCGACGGGCAAACTTCCGTGTCGCAACTCATCGTGCCGATGTTCCACGATGGCAAGCGGGTCTTCACTGTCGCGTTGTCGCTGCCGGATAGGCAGTTCATGCAGTTCTTCCTGCGCAGGGAAGTCCGGCGCCCGGGGTTCTTCCTGCTGAACAAGGAGGGTCAGCTGAACCTCCGCGATCCTCCGCAAGATCCGGACCAGGCGGCGTTGCTGGCTCGGGTTCTTGCACAAGCGGCGCAGTTCCGCGGAGTTTCCGGCGAGCCGATCACCCTGTACCGGAACGACATTTTCCTGGTGGCCCAGCGCATCGGTGGTCCGGACTGGATCGCGGTCTACGCATATACCTGGAGCGACGTGCTGGCGAATCTTCAGTACGAATTCTTCACCGGTGCGCTTGTGTGCCTGCTGGCGCTCGTCCTGATGTGGGTAACCGTCATCTATTTCGATCTCAGGGTGACCAGGCCGCTGCTCAGCAGCGCCGAAAAGCTGATCGAGGCCGAACACTTCAGCAAGGCGATCATCGACACCTTGCCGATCGGCATCGGCATTTACGCGCCGGGGACCGAGTCGGTGATGCTGGAGAACGGCGTTGCCAAACGCATGCTTGGCGACCGCAGCGAGGACTTCTACCGACACGTCATGTGCGAGCGCAGCGCGCAATCGGTGCCCGGCGCGCAGCATTCGTTCATCGAGGTGCAGTGGGACATCGCCGAGGGTCAGAGCAGCTACATCGGCGTGGCGTCGTCGCAGACCCGCTTCGACGGCCGCTCGGTGGTGTTGCTGGGGCTGGTCGACATCAACGAGCGCAAAGCCAACGAAATGCTGTTGATAGAAGCCAAGCAGACCGCCGACGAAGCGAACCGGGCCAAGTCGATGTTCCTGGCGATCGTCAGCCATGAGATCCGCACGCCGTTGCATGGCGCGATGGGCCACCTGGAACTGCTGGCGCGCAGCCCACTGGGATTGGAGCAGTGCGAATGGGTGGACATGATCCGCCGCTCGTTCGACGCCTTGCTCACTCTGGTCAACGATCTGCTCGATTCGACCAAGCTCGAAGCCAACGCGCTGAAGATCAATCCAGTGCCGATGTCGCCTAACGATGTGCTGGAGCGTTGCGCGCGCAGTTTCGGCGCGTCGATCCTGCAGAGCGGCGTCGCTTTCTACTGCGTGACGGATCCGGAGCTGGATGCCGTGATGCAGGGCGACGACCAGCGCTTGGCGCAGATCCTGCAAAATCTGCTGGGCAATGCGGCCAAGTTCACCGAGCGTGGCTCGGTCATGATCTCTTCGCGCTGTCTCAAGCTACAGGACGACACGGTGTGGGCGCGTTTCGAGGTCGCCGATACGGGCATCGGGATTCCCGCCTCGATGCAGTCGGCGATCTTCAACCCGCTGGCGCAGGCCGACGACAGCATCAGTCGCCGTTTCGGCGGTACCGGATTGGGTTTGTTCCTGTGCCGCAATCTTTCGCGCTTGATGGGCGGGCGCATCAGCGTCAGCAGCGAACCCGGTGCGGGTAGCGTGTTCCGGGTCGACCTGCCGTTCAAACGCAAAGCGCGCGCGCTTCCTGCCGACTCGCACGCGCTGGAGGGAATCACGGTGGATCTGGTGTGCGCGCAGCCGGCATGGCGGGACATGCTCGCCGAGCGGTTGCGCCGCTGGGGCGCAGCCCTGTACGACGAGGACGCGCAACCGGCGCGCTTGCACATCCGGGTGCTGGCGCAGGCCGATGGCGGCGTCTTGAACGCTGCCGACCTGAGCGCGGTGCCAGCGCTGGGCACCGTATTCGTGACCGCAAAGGGGCCGTTGGTGCCGCATCGCCACGAGAAGCGGGTCGAGGTCAGTTCACTGAGCCGCGAAGGATTGCTCGACGCCATGAGCGCACTGACCGGTGTCACCCCCCGCCCCGCCGAACGCTATGCGGGGGGGCTCGCCGAGGAGGTGGTCGAACAGGAGCTGGACATCCTGGTGGCCGAAGACGATGCGGTGAACCGTACGCTGATCAAGCACCAACTTGCGGCGTTGGGATGCCGCCGCGTGCGGGTGGCCGTCGATGGAATGGAGGCGCTGACGCTGTGGCTCGAGCGCCGCGCCGATCTGGTCATCACCGATCTGGGCATGCCGCAACTGGATGGCGTCGGTCTGCTGCGGAAGTTGCGCGATTTCGATCCGGGAGCGCGGGTCGTAGCCACCTCCGCGTCGGCCGCGGCGGAGATCAGCGCCGATACCGAGCAGTTTTCCGATCTGCTGCAAAAGCCTGTGTCGTTGAACGACTTGCGCCGTGTCCTGAGGAGCACGATGCTCGTCCGCAATTCCTACGAGGTTTCCGAGGACGGCCGGGAACCCCCTTCGGACGAACTGGATGCCTTGCTGTGGCAGGCGCTCCGGTCCGAGTGGGACGCGGAGCGGCAATCGATCGAGGAGGCGCTGGTCTTGCAGGATCTGGAATTGTTGCGTCGGCGCCTACACCGTCTGCAGGGCGCTTTGATGGCGTTGGGGGCGGACGATCTGTTGGCGGAACTGCAAATAGTGCAGGAGCTCTGCCCGAGCGCGGATTGGGCTGTGCTGTCGGCGCGTTGCCGGCAGTTGCTTCTGCATGTGGAGCAATCGCTGCGTTGAAGCGGCGGACGACGCGGCCGAAGTGACGCCGATTGGCGCGTGGCGCTCACGTTGAGCCAGTCCAGTCATCGCAGGTGGCGTCGCCGACGCGGTCGTGTCCGGGCGATGTCTCCGATGATGAGGGGCCGCGCTGCGTTCTGCCTGACACTCCCTGAGCCTGTTGGAACCGCACATGCGGAAGCGCAAACGCGATCAGTGCATGATGCTCGACGCGTAGCGCTGGATAGCCGGCACGAGCCGGTTCGCCTTGGCGGCTGCGCAGCCGTTTTGTCAGCCGCTCTAGATGGCCCCGGGCATGCGCCGCCAGTCGCTGACGGTGCAGGTCGAGCCGGCTGACGCGGAGTGTGCCCAGGCACGATCGCTGGCACAAGACGTTCGCATACGTCAGGGGCAAGAGCCGCGCCCGCTCTCATCGGCCAGGGCAACGCCGGTTACCGTCCGACGCAAAGGGCCATGAAAAAGCATCGAACTGGACATGACCACGCTGTTCTGATCCCGCAAAGGATTCCGTCCCGTTGCCGTGCCGTTGGTGCAGCGAAACGATGGCTGGCTCAATCGATTCCGACGCGCAACCCACGATGATGGCGGTCCGCCCAGAACCTCGGCGGAGCTTCACTTGGTCGTCCTTCCCATCCTCTCGCTCGACAAAGCCGCATCTGTTCTTCAACGTTCATGACGCGCGCTAGACGCCCTGACTGTCCAACTCGCGCAGCAGCGCGGCCAGTTCGACGTCGTTCTTGGCGCCCAGCTTCTTCATCGCCGCGATCTTCTGGTTGCTGATGGTCTTGGGGCTGCGCTTGAGCCGATCGGCGATCTCGCTCAGCGATAGCCCATCGGCGGTCATTCGCGCCACGGTGGCTTCCTTTGCGGAGAGCGCGTCCATTCCGATGGCCCCG
The DNA here is from genome assembly GCF_034105325.1 of Xanthomonas sp. LF02-5. Classification (NCBI taxonomy): domain Bacteria; kingdom Pseudomonadati; phylum Pseudomonadota; class Gammaproteobacteria; order Lysobacterales; family Lysobacteraceae; genus Xanthomonas; species Xanthomonas sp. LF02-5. The sequence goes on from NZ_JAXGGF010000001.1 coordinate 1,407,383, forward strand.
TTCTTGCGGTAATGCGTTGTCAGCAGCGCTGCCGACAGCGAACCGGGGACATAGAGGCGGCCGCTGGCGACTTCCTGCACCGCCGCGGCCAGGTTGCCGAAATCCGCGCGGCTCTTGCCGATGAAACCGGAGGCGCCCAGTTGCAGCGCCGCCGAGACGATCGAGGGTGCGGTGTGCGCGCTGAGCACCAGCAATCGCATCTGTGGCGCCAGCCGGCGCAGGCGCTGCAGCAGATGCAGCCCGTCGGCTTGCGGGTCGCTTTCGAATTCATAGTCGCACAGCAGCACATCCACCGGCTGTTTGACGAGCTCACGCAGCAACTGGCCGATGCCGTCGCAACTGAAGAGCAGGTCGATGCCCGGCGTGTTCTTCAGCACGCTGGTCACGCCGAGCAGCACGATCGGGTGGTCGTCGGCGATACCGACTCTGATCCTGTCCATTGTTGGGTCCTGTTGCCGCTGCCGTCATGCGCGATGTTATTCGCCGAATCATACGTCAGCTTCGCCATTCATCGGTGGCGAAACTGAGATTGAAGCCGCATGGCGTCTGTGCTGTCGGCTGAATCTTTCGATGCCAGAGACCGGATTTTGGGTATTGGCTCGTGCATGACTGGGGGTTTCCCCGTCGTGCCCTTGTCGAAGAAGTTCCAGTTTTCTTCTGTCGATCGTCATGCCGAACGTGCGGTTTTGGGCATTCGCCCATGTGTGGAATGGGGGTTTTCCCATCGTGTCCTTGTCGAAGACGTTCTAAATTTTTTCTGGCGGGCGCAATGCCGAATGCGCGGTTTGGGGCATTCGCTCATGCACGGGATGAGGCTTCCCCGTCGTTGCTGCGCCAACAAAATTCTAACTTTCTCTGCTCTATAAATTACAGGTGGTCCGAAATGAATAGGGTATTCAGGGTTGTGTGGAATCGCACTATCGGTGCATGGGTGATTGCGTCGGAACTGGCGAAGAGTAGGTCGAAAGGCCAAGGTGCCAAGTCTAAAGAATCTGTCGCTGCCTGCTTGCTCGTTGCGATCCTGTTGGCGACGTTCGGCGTCAGTGGTGAGGCGATGGCCGCCCAGGTGGAGGCCGGTGGGATGTTCCGGGTGTTGGGTTGTCAGTCTTGGAGCAATTATCCTTATTGTCAGGTTGATGCGTATAAGGCATATGGCCAGCAGAAATACAGTCATGCACGCCATGGCTTGATTCACGCCGGTGGCTCGAATCTGCCGTATTTCGCCGCCTACTCTATGCTGAACTCCGGTGTTGCCCATGCCGATTCCATTGTCGTGACCGGTGCTCATGCTTTGGGAAACACTTCCATTGCGGTTGGTGATGCTGCGAATGCCTGGTCCTCGGCTGCAAACGCTCTTGGGGGCTACAACGCAGCTGTTAGGTATTTCAATGTCAATTCCGGCGGTCCGGTCAGCGAGGCCGTGGGAAATGAAAGCCTCGCGATTGGGGTGTCGGCGCAATCGAACGGCGATAGTTCGATAGCAATGGGCAAGGGCGCGGTGGCGGGCAGCCAGAGTCTCTGGGTTAAGGACGATAAGGACATAGCGCTGGGCTATGAAGCCAAAGCCTCGGGCTCCAACAGCGGCAACAGCATCGCCATAGGCTCCTCCGCCGAAACCGCGGGCGGCAACGCCGTCGCCATGGGCTCCTCCGCCAAATCCAGCGGTGGCGCGAGCATCGCCATGGGCTTCAATGCTAAAGCCCTACACGACAGCGGCGTCGCCATCGGCAATGCCGCCGATGCCAGCGGCGAGAAGAGCATCGCCATCGGCAATGCCGCCGCTGCCAGCAGCGAGAAAAGCATCGCCATGGGCTACGGGGCCACTTCCGCAGGTGACAGCGGCATCGCCATCGGCAATGACGCCGATGCCAGCGGCGACAACGCCGTGGCGCTGGGCAAGGATGCGACGGCGGCGCAGGCCGGCGCCGTGGCGCTGGGCAGCGGCAGCAGCACGGCCGAGGCGGTGGCGACCACCGGCGGGACCCTCAACGGCACCGCCTACACCTACGCCGGCGCTGCGCCGGACAGCACGGTGAGCGTGGGCAGCGCCGGCCACGAGCGGACGGTGACCAACGTGGCCGCCGGCCGCGTGTCCGGGACCAGCACCGATGCGGTCAACGGCTCGCAGCTGTATGCCACCAATACCGAACTGGGCAAGGTCGGCACCGCCGTCAACAGCATTCAGGAAGGCGCGGGCGTGAAATACGCCCACACCCACTCGACCGGGGCCGACAGCACTGCCAGCGGTACCGACAGCAGCGCGATGGGGCCGGCGGCGAGTGCGTACGGCGACAGCGCGGTGGCACTGGGCAATGGCGCGGTGGCGGGCGATGCGAACGATTCGGCCGTGGCCAACGCCGTGGCGCTGGGCAACCAAGCCAAGGCCCAAGGCGGCTCCAGCATCGCCATGGGCTTCAAGGCTAGTTCCTCAGGCAGCAGCGGCATCGCCATCGGCAATGCCGCCGCTGCCAGCGGCAATAAAAGCATCGCCATGGGCTACGAGGCCGATGCCAGCGGCGATAGAAGCATCGCCATGGGCTACGATGCCGCTACCAGCAGCGATAAAAGCATCGCCATGGGCTACGCCGCCAATGCCAATGGCGGCGCCAGCATCGCCATGGGCTACACGGCTAAATCCACAGCCTCCAGCGGCATCGCCATCGGCAATGCCGCCGCTGCCAGCAGCGAGAAAAGCATCGCCATGGGCTACGGGGCCACTTCCGCAGGCGGCAGCGCCGTGGCGCTGGGCGAGGATGCGACGGCGGCGCAGGCCGGCGCGGTGGCGCTGGGCAGCGGCAGCAGCACGGCCGCGGCGGTGGCGACCACCGGCGGGACCCTCAACGGCACCGCCTACACCTACGCCGGCACCAAC